>NZ_BMMV01000009.1 GCF_014646115.1 Streptomyces camponoticapitis
GACAGTTCATGGCGACGTATCACGACACCATGATCCACCAGCGGTGATCATTTGAAGACACTGCCTAGCTCTCTTCGAACACCGAACGGGCCGCCCCGCGTTGGGCGGCCCGTTCGGTGTTGGAAGCGGAACCTCCGGTAGGGGCAGGACATTTGTCCCGGCCGAGTCCGTACATGCGCATCTGCCGGAGGACCGCCCCCTCTCCGTAGCGTCATCGGCATGAGACAGCCCATGGCAACAGCACCAGTCACGCCGGCGGATCCCGCGAGCGGGACCGCACCCGCGGTGAGCATCGAAGGGGCGGTCAAGTCCTTCGGCGCCGTACGCGCGGTGGCCGGCCTCGACCTCGGCATCGCACGCGGCGAGACCCTCGCACTCCTCGGACGCAACGGCGCGGGCAAGTCCACCACCCTCAACCTGCTGCTCGGCCTCGACGAGCCCGACAGCGGACACGTCCGTCTCTTCGGCGAGACCCCCGAGCGCGCGGTCGGATCGGGCCGGGTGGGCGCGATGCTCCAGGACGGGGGGCCGGTCCGCCGTACGACGGTGCGCGAGCTCGTCTCGTTCGTCGCGAGCACCTATCCGCGCCCGCTGCCCGTCTCCGAGGCCCTGCACCTCGCCGGGCTCACCGAACTCGCCGCCCGCCGCGTCGACAAGCTCTCCGGCGGGCAGTGGCAGCGCGTCCGCTTCGCCGTCGCCCTCGCGGGCAACCCCGAGCTGATCGTCCTCGACGAACCGACGGCGGCCCTCGACGTGGAGGCCAGGCGCGCGTTCTGGACCTCCATGCGCGCCTACGCCCGGCGGGGCAACACCGTCCTGTTCTCCACGCACCACATGGAGGAGGCCGACGACAACGCCGACCGGATCGTCGTCATCGACCACGGCCGGATCGTCGCCGACGGCAGCGGTGAGCGCGTCAAGCGCGCGGTCGGCGGGCATCTCGTCGCCTTCGACCTGGCGGGCCGTGGCACGGAAGGACTCGGGACGCTGCCGGGTGTCGTCTCGGTGGAGATACGGGGCGACCGGGCCCGGCTTCGTACGGACGACTCCGACGCGACCGTCATGGCGCTGGTCGGCCTCGGCATGGTCAGGAATCTGGAAGTCGCCCACGCCACGCTGGAGGACGCCTTCCTCGCGCTGACCGGCACCGATTCGACGGCCGCGGAGCCGGCAGAGGCGGCAGCCAGGACCACGACCAACGTGACGAACGCGACGAAGGAGACGGTGTGATGCTGGAGTACGTCCGACTCGAAGTCCGCCGGACACTGCGCGACCCCGGATTCGTGATCTTCAGCGCCGGGATGCCCGTGCTGATGTATCTGCTGTTCACCAACCTCGGCGCCGCCGACGACGGCGGCAACGCCTGGAAGACGACCGCCATGGTCGGCATGGCCGCCTACGGCGCGCTCGGCGCGGCCGTCAGTGTCGGCAGCGGCATCGCCGAGGACCGTTCGCTCGGCTGGCTGCGCCAGCTCCGCATCACACCCATGCGGCCCCGCCAGGTCGTACTCGGCCGCGCGGTTACCAGCTCGGTGACCGTCCTGCCCGCGATCCTGGCGGTACTGACGGCCGGCGCGGTGTCCAACGGCGTACGGCTCCACGCCTGGCAGTGGGCGGTCCTGGTCCTGGTCCTGTGGGCGGGCACACTGCCGTTCACGCTGCTGGGGATCGGCAACGGCTACCGCCTCTCCGCGCAGAGCGCCGGAGTGGTCAACACGGGGGCCCTGATGGGCCTGGCGGTCATCGGCGGGCTCTGGTTCCCCATCGAGGCGTTCCCCGAGTGGCTGCGGACCCTCGCCGAGTACACACCCGCCCATGGCTTCGCCGAACTCGGCTGGGCCACCACCGAGGGCCACGCGCCAGGGACGGCGACCGTCGCCGTAATCCTGGGGTGGCTGGCGGCGTTCGGTTCGTACGCTGTGATGTCCTACCGGAAATCCGCGAGGACGGTATGAGCGACAAACCGAAGAGAACTGGTTGCGGGCGCCACCGGCCGGGACCGGCCTCCGGCTTCGCCATGCTGCCGTGGCTGCTGCTGGGCCTCGGCTCCCTCTCCAACCTCGTGCAGGGCGACACCCCGAGCCCCTGGCTCGGCGGCGCGGGTCTGCTGGTCTTCAACACCCTCTACATCCAGGTGGTGTTCCGGGCGTTCGACCCGGTGCGGCGACGCGGTCCGGGCACCTGGTGGTCGCTCGGGGGGATGGCCGTGATGACGTTCGGCCTCGGCGGCGCGTACGGCGGCAGCTGGCTGCTGTTCTTCCCGCTGTTCGGGCTCGCCTGCGGCACCGTGCTGCGCGGGCGCTCCCTCGCCGTGGTCGGCGTACCGCTGACGCTGGTGGTCGCGGTCGTCGCGGCGGTCCACGACGGCTGGGGCGCGATCGCCATCGCGTACGCCACGATCATGTCGATGCTGGTCACGGCCGCGATCCTGGCCCTGACCGAGACGATCATGGAGCTGCGCGCCACCCGGCAGGAGCTGGCGCGCTCGGCGGTCGAGGAGGAGCGGCTGCGGTTCTCGCGCGACCTGCACGACCTGCTCGGCCACACCCTGTCGGTGATCGTGGTGAAGTCGGAGGCCGCGCGCCGGCTCGCGCCGCGCGACATGGACGGTGCGCTGGCGCAGATCACCGACATCGAGTCCGTCGGCCGGCAGGCGCTGACCGAGATCCGCGAGGCCGTCACCGGCTACCGCGACAGCAGCCTCTCGACCGAGCTGGACCGGGCGCGCTCGGGTCTGACCGCCGCCGGGATCGAGCCCGTCGTACGGCAGTCGGGGCCGCCGCTGGGGCCGCGTACGGAGGCGCTGCTGGGCTGGGTCGTACGGGAGGCCGTCACCAACGCCGTACGGCACAGCGGGGCGAGCCAGTGCGAGATCACGGTGGACGGCGCGCCCGAACAGGTCCGGCTGGTGATCACGGACAACGGCCGCGGCGTACGCTCTGGACCGGCCGACGACGTGGGCGGCGGTACGCGTGGCACGGGCACGGGGCTGAAGGGGCTCACCGAACGGCTGGCGGTGGCGGGCGGTTCGCTCGAAGCGGGGCCCGCGGGTCCGGCGGGGCGCGGCTTCCGGGTGACGGCCGTGCTTCCGGTGGATCCCGGGGCGGACGTGCCGGCGACAGCGACAGCGACATATTCACCGACGGAATCGGGGCAGCCGGCATGATCAGAGTCCTTCTCGCCGAGGACCAGGGCATGATGCGCGGCGCCCTCGCGCTGCTGCTCGGCATGGAGAGGGACATCGAAGTGGTCGCCCAGGTGTCCACCGGGGACACCATCGTCGCCACCGCGCTCACCACCCGCCCCGACGTGGCGCTGCTCGACATCGAACTCCCCGGCCTCAGCGGTCTCGACGCCGCCGCCGACCTGCGCGAGGAGGTGCCCGACTGCCGGGTACTGATCCTCACCACCTTCGGCAGACCCGGCTATCTGCGCCGGGCCATGGAGGCGGGAGCCGCCGGTTTCCTGGTCAAGGACGGGCCCGTGGAGGAGCTGGCCGAGGCGATCCGGCGGGTGCTCGCCGGTGAGACCGTGATCGATCCGGCGCTGGCCGCCGCCGCGCTGAGCGCGGGACCGAGCCCGCTGACCGCGCGCGAGCGGGACGCGCTGAACGCCTCCGTGGACGGGGCGACCGTCGCCGACATCGCGCAGAAGCTGCGGCTGTCCGAGTCGACGGTGCGGAACTATCTCTCGTCGGCCATCGGCAAGACCCACACCCGTAACCGCATGGAGGCCGTACGCGCGGCCCGCCGGCAGGGCTGGCTCTGACCGTCGGGACCGGCTCCCGCCGCGTTACGTGTCCGAGTGGCGCGGCAGCCAGAAGGCCATCAGCACCGCCGCGACGAGCAGCAGCCCCGAGCCGGTCCGGAAGGCCAGCGCGTACCCCTCGGTCAGCGCCGTCGCACCCGTCCCGTGGGACGTCCGCGCCGCCGCGACCGTCGAGAGGATCGCGAGGCCGATGGCCCCGCCCATGGTCCGCGAGGTGTTCACCAGGCCGGAGACGAGACCGGCTTCGCCGGGTGCCGCGCTGCCCGTGGCGAGGGCGGCGAGCGGGGTCATGGCCAGGCCGGCGCCGGCCATCATCAGGATGCCGGGTCCCAGGATCGTCCTGAGGAAGGTGCCGTCGGCGGTCATCATCGACTGCCAGCCGAATCCGACCGATCCCACGAACGCGCCGAGGACGGCGACATGCCGGGCACCGATACGCCGCATCAGCAGGGGCGCCAGCTTCGAGCCGAGGACGACACTGAGCGAACTCGGTATCAGCGCGAGGCCCGCTTCCAGGGGCGTGTAGCCGAGGACGTTCTGGGCGTAGACGGTCATGAAGAACCACATCGCGAACGACGCCGAACCGGTCACCAGCATCCCCGCATTGGCCCCCGAGACCGCCCGTACGCGGAAGAGTCTCAGCGGCATCAGCGGTTCCCTCGTGCGCGCCTCCACCGCCAGGAAGGCCCCGAGCAGCAGCAGTCCGCCCAGCAGCGGCACGAGTGTCACGGCGGCTCCCCAGCCCGACTGCTCGGTCTGCACGATGCCGTAGGCGAGGACGGCGAGACCGCCGGTGACCAGGACGGCGCCCGGCAGGTCCAGCCTGCGCCGCGCCTCCTTCGCCCGGCTCTCCGTCAGCCACACGACGGCGGCGACCAGGACCAGCGCTCCGGCGGGCACGTTGATCAGCAGCACCCAGCGCCAGGACAGCAGATCGGTGAGCACACCGCCGACGAGCCCGCCCGCAGCGCCACCGCCGGCGCCGACGGCCGCCCAGGTGGCTATGGCGCGCGTCCGCGCCGGTCCGGCCGGGACGGCGGCGGTCAGGATGGTGAGGGTCGCGGGAGCCAGTACGGCGGCGCCGAGGCCCTGCACGGCGCGGGCGGCGAGCAGTTGCCAGCCCTCCTGCGCGAGACCGCCGGCCAGGGACGCGGCGGTGAAGACACCGAGCCCGGTGAGGAACATCAGCTTGCGCCCGAAGATGTCGGCGGCGCGGCCGCCGAGGAGCATGAAGCCGGCGAAGGCGATCGAGTAGGCGTTGAGCACCCACTGGAGACCGGTGGTGCTGAGGCCCAGGTCGGTGCGCATCGAAGGCAGCGCGACGTTCACGACGGAGACGTCGAGTACGACGAGGAACTGCCCGGCGCACGCGGCGAGGATGACGGCCCAGGTGCGCGTCGACCGCGCGCCGTCGGTGCCGGGCCCGCGCCCTCGCTCGAACGGGGGCTGGGGGTCGGACTCGGTTTCGGTGCCTGACGGGACATGGGCCATGGCGGTAATAGTCGCAGCCCTGCCCTTCCCCGTACATCGGGATATCGACGTACGGGCGCCGGGCCACAGGACCTAGGGCGTCTTCAAAGTAGCGCCGTCCGCCCGCAGGGAGGGGCCCGCGGCGGCTGGTGGGCGGGGGGGGCGGACGGGGGCGGGATCAGGATCCTGTCAGGGCCAGGAATACCGGGGCGACCGGGAAGCGTTCAACCTCCATCTACTTAGTGGCCTCAAGCATCCTTTTTGCTGGCCTTATCCACTCTTCGCCTGCCTGGAGGCCCCACCTATGCCACAAGCGACGCCCGACCACCACACCGGCACCGGCCCCCTTCCCGGGGCCGCTTCGCGTAAGCGGGGAACCGGCGGCGTCGTCCCCGTACTCGCCTTCGCCGGCATCACCGTCGCCGTCATGCAGACGCTGCTCGTCCCGATCATCAAGGACCTGCCGGCACTGCTCCGCACCTCGCCCGACAACGCGACGTGGGTCATCACAGCGACCCTCCTCGCCGGCGCCGTGGCCACCCCGATCATGGGGCGGCTCGGCGATCTCTACGGCAAGCGCCGGATGCTGCTCGCGAGTCTGGCCGTCATGGTCCTCGGCTCGCTGATCTGCGCGTTCACCGACGAGCTGACGGTGATGATCGTCGGCCGCGCCCTCCAGGGCTTCGCGATGGGCGCGATACCGCTGGGTATCGGCATCATGCGTGACGAGCTGCCCCGCGAGAAGCTCCCCTCGGCGATGGCCCTGATGAGTTCGTCGATCGGGGTCGGCGGCGGTCTCGCCCTGCCCGGCGCCGCGCTCGTCGCCCAGCACGCCGACTGGCACACACTCTTCTTCGGCGCCGCCGGCCTCGGCGTGCTGTCGATGCTGCTGACCGTCCTCACCGTCCCGGAGAGCTCCGTACGGGCCGGCGGCAAGTTCGACTGGTTCGGCGCGCTCGGACTCTCCGCGGGCCTCGTCGCCCTGCTGCTGCCGGTCACCAAGGGCAGCACCTGGGGCTGGACCTCGCCCACCACGCTCGGGCTCTTCGGCGTGGCCGTCGTGGTCCTCGGACTGTGGGGCTTCATGGAGCTGCGGCTCAAGGCCCCGCTCGTCGACCTCCGCACCAGCGCACGCCGTGAGGTGCTGGTCACCAACCTCGTCTCGGTCATGGTCGGCGTCGCGTTCTACGCGGTGTCGCTGATCCTCCCGCAGCTGCTCCAGCTCCCGACGTCGACCGGCTACGGACTCGGTCAGTCGATGGTCGTCGCGGGCCTGTGCGTCGCCCCGCTCGGACTGACGATGATGCTCGTGGCCCCGGTGTACGCCCGGATCTCGGCGCGGAGCGGTCCGAAGGTCTCGCTGATGGTCGGTATGGCCGTCATCGCGATCGGCTACGGCGCCGGGCTGGTCATGATGAGCGCCGCCTGGCAGACCGTCGTCATCTCGATGGTCCTCGGCGCGGGCATCGGTCTCGCGTACTCCTCGCTGCCCGCCCTGATCGTCGGCGCCGTCGACCCGTCGGAGACCGGCGCGGCCAACGGGCTGAACACGCTGGCGCGTTCGATCGGTACGTCCGTCTCCAGCGCCGTCATCGGCATGGTCCTGGCGCGTACGGCGATTGGTACGGGTCCCGCGGCGGTGCCCAGCCTGCACGGCTTCCGTATCTCGTTCGTGATCGCCACGGCCGCCGTGCTCGGCGGTCTGGCCCTGGCGACGTTGCTGCCGTCCCACAAGGCCTCGGCCCGCACGGAGTTGCTGGCCAGCAGCGAGGGCGACGCCGAGGCGGACGCCGGCCAGGCCGCGTCGCCCCGGGCGGCGGTCCGGTCGTAGGGCGTGTCGGCGCGCGGGAGGGCGTACGGCAGCATGGGCGACCGTGCCCCGTACGCCTACGGCGCGCACGCCACGCCGCCGCACGCCCACGCAGGAGGAACCGCATGACCGCCGGGACCGCCCCAGCCCCCGCCCCGTCCCCCGACGTCCTCGCGGCCTTCGAGGGCGCCAAGGGCTTCATGCCGACCGGTGAGGGGCTCGCGCTGTACGCCGCCGCCACCGAGGCCGCCGCGCTGGGGCTGCCGCTGCTGGAGGTCGGCACGTACTGCGGCCGTTCCACGATCCTGCTCGCCGACGCAGCCCGCGCCGCCGGTGTCACGGCCCTCACCGTCGACCACCACCGCGGCAGCGAGGAGCAGCAGCCCGGCTGGGAGTACCACGACCCGGCGGTCGTCGACCCCGTGGTCGGCCGGATGGACACCCTGCTGTCCTTCCGCCGCACGCTCCACGCGGCCGGTCTCGAAGACCATGTCGTGGCGATCATCGGCCGCTCCCCGCAGGTGGCCGCCGTCTGGGGCGGGCCGCTTGGCCTGGTCTTCATCGACGGCGGGCACACCGACGAGCACGCCAACGGCGACTACGAGGGCTGGGCGCCGCATCTCGCCGAGGGCGGGCTGCTGGTGGTCCACGACGTGTTCCCGGACCCGGCGGACGGCGGCCAGGCACCGTACCGGATCTGGCTGCGGGCGCTGGCGTCCGGAGCGTTCGCCGAGGTCCGGACGTGTGAGTCGCTTCGTGTTCTGCGACGTACCGGCGCAGGAACCTGACGCTCCGTCCCCCACGGACTAGCATCGCCGCGTGTCGTACGACGAAAGCCCCTCCCCCGCCCCCCGCCGGACCTCGCGGACCACTCTGACCATCGCGATCGCGGCCCTGGTGCCCGGCGCCTTCGCCGGGTGGCTGATCTGGCAGGCCACGGGCGGGTCCGACGACGGGGGCCCGGCGCGGAACACGAGCGCGTCCTCCCCCTCCGCCGGCTCGGGCGAGGGCCTCGGCTCCCCCGGCCCCGAGCCGAGGCCCGCCCCTTCGGACTCGCCGTCCCCGTCAAAGCCGGCGCCGGGCGACGACGGCGCTCCGGGGGACGCTCGGCCCGCTCCGGGCGAGGGGCCGCTCGCGGGGCGCGTCGTCGTCATCGACCCCGGGCACAACCCGGGCAACTTCAAGCACACCGCCGAGATCAACAAGCTCGTGGACATCGGAACCAACCGCAAGGAATGCGACACCACGGGCACCGCGGGCAACTCCGGTTACACGGAGGCCGAATTCACCGCCGATGTTTCACAGCGCCTCCGCACTCTCCTCCGTAAAGAGGGCGCGACGGTGAAACTCACTCACGAGAACGACCGCGCGTGGGGACCGTGTGTCGACGAGCGCGCGGAAATCGGCAACAAGGCCAAGGCCGATGCCGTCATCTCCATCCACGCGGACGGCTCGGCCGTCGGCAACCGGGGCTTCCATGTCATCCTTCCCGCACTGGTGAAGTCGGGCGGAGCGGACACCACAAAGATCGTGGCCCCCTCGCGCGATCTCGGCGAACGCGTCGCGGGCAATTTCGTACGCACGACCGGAAGCGCTCCCTCCAATTACCTCGGCGACGACACGGGACTCGATGTCCGCGACGACCTCGGCGGACTCAATCTGTCGACCGTGCCGAAGGTGTTCATCGAGTGCGGCAACATGCGCGACTCCAAGGACATCGCCCTGTTGACGAGCGCCGAGTGGCGCCAGAAGGCCGCGCAGGGAATGGCGGACGGCATCAGCGGTTTCCTCAAGCGATAGCCGTACGCCAGGAACAGTAGGCCCCACCGTCCGGGGAACGCAGCCCGAACAGCCGGAAACGGCAACGGATTCACAACGAAAAGACCACTGTCGATTCTTCGGCGCGCTCTCCCGCAACCGTTGGAGGGCTTGTTGTGGTCCCCTCATGAGGTGGCCCGGAACCGAGAAGACGACCCGCTCGGGCAGACGATAGATTCATCCGTACGATAGGGAGCCGCCCCCGAGCTTCGCACTCCGCACCGTCGCCCTCGCGCCGGTGGCGACCGCCCCGACGAGACGATCTACGAAGGACTTTTCACGTGAACATCCGCTCCCTCACACGAGGCGATGGCGTGGTGATCGGAGCAGCGGTGGTGCTGTTCATCGCCTCGTTCCTCGGCCTGTCCAGCATCGACTGCCCGCAAGGTGTCGACTGTTCGGGCATCGACAGCCCGAATGCCTGGGACCTGCTCGGCCTGCTGATGAGCATGTTCGTCACCGGCATCATCGGCGCCGGTCTGATCGTCGTCGGCCGTGGCATGCCGGGCCGCAAGGTGGCCGGTCTCGACCTCGGCCAGTTCGGTGTGGCACTGACCGTCTTCGCACTGTGGACCGCGTTCTGGACCATCATCGACGCGGACAACGCGGGCGCCGGCATGATCCTCGGCCTGCTCGCGACGATCGTGCTCGCCGCGGGCGCCGTCGCCACTCCGCTCGTTCCCGCCCTCAAGGCGCCGCTCGTCGGGGCCCCGAAGCCGCCGCAGGTCGCGTCGCCGTACGGCCAGCCGGGCCACCCCGGCCAGGGTTACGGCTACCCGGGTGCCCAGCAGCAGCCGTACGGTGGCCAGCCGGGTCAGCCGCAGCCCGCGTTCGGCGGTGCCCAGCCGGGTCAGCCCGGTCCGGGCCAGCCCTCGCAGGGTGGGCAGCCCGGGGCGCCGGGCCCGAAGCAGGACGGTTCGGGCGGCGGTAACTTCGAGCCGTTCTGGTTCGCCGTGCCGGTGGCCCGTCCCCTGTACGGGGAGGACGGCTCGCCGTCCCCGATCGCCGAACTCGCGCCCGGTACCTGGTACTTGGCCGTCGAGCAGCGCGGTCCCGGTCTTATCGCCCAGACGCAGGACGGCCGTCGCGGTCTGCTCCAGGACACGTCCGGCATCCAGCGCGGCTGAGCAGCGGCACATCCGCTGGAACGCACAGTCACGGCCCCTCGCCCTTCGGGGCGGGGGGCCGTCGGCGTGCACCTGACGGAGCGGATGGATCCGGTGGGGGTTTTACCCGCCGTTCAGCGGCAACACGGTCGTCATGGCCTCACGTCAACGCAGTGGAAGCAGCGCAGCAGCCACGGTCCTCATAGTGATCGCGGATGTCATGGCCTTCATCTTGGGCCTCTGGATTCTCATGTACCTGCTGGACGCCAACCGCGCCAACGACCTGGTGAACTTCATCCAGGACGCGGCACGCTGGCTCGCCGGCTGGTCCTACGACCTGTTCACCTTCGACGAGGCATGGGCACGGGTGGTGTGCGGTTACGGTCTCGCGGCCGTGGTGTACCTGCTCATCGGCCACGGGCTGGCCGGCCGCCTGCGCCGCATCTGACGGGACGTCAGTGACTTTCTTGACTGACGCAACGTCAGGAACCATCCCGGGCAGGGGTGTTCGGCCTCAGCCGACCCGCTCGCAGCAGTCCGGCTCAAGTCCGGACGGCAGCCTCTCACCGCTGAAGACCGCCGTGGTCGCCTCGTCGCCCCCGAGCGCGGCCACGGCCAGCAGCAGGGAGGCCGCCGTCCAGCTGGTCAGCTCCTCCGGCCAGACGGCCTTCTTGCCCTCGAAGACATAGCCCGTCCAGTACATTCCGTCGTCCGCACGCAGATGCCTGATCGACTGGAGTACGTCGAGCGCGCGGTCGGACTCACCCACCACCCAGAGCGCCATGGCGAGTTCACAGCTCTCGCCGCCGGTGACCCACGGGTTGGGCAGGACGCAGCGCACCCCGAGTCCGGGGACGACGAACCGGTCCCAGCCCTCCTCGATACGGGCCTTCGCCTGTGTCCCGGTCATCGCGCCGCCGAGGACCGGGTAGTACCAGTCCATCGAGTAGCGGCTCTTGTCGAGGAACCGCTCGGGGTGCTCACGGATCGCGTGCGCGAGCGAGCCTGCCGCCAGCTCCCAGTCGGGCTGGGCCTCTTCACGTTCCTCGGCGATGGCGAGCGCGCAGCGCAGCGCCTGGTGCACGGAGGAACTGCCGGTGAGCAGCGCGTCGTCCACGGCGGTGCCGTCGGCCTCCCGCTTCCAGCCGATCTGCCCGCCGGGCCGCTGGAGTTCCAGGACGAACTCGACGGCGGAGTGCACGACGGGCCACATCCGGTCGAGGAACGACTCGTCTCCGGTGGCCAGATAGTGGTGCCAGACCCCGACGGCGGGATAGGCGCAGAAGTTGGTCTCGCGGCTCAGGTCGGTCGGCCGGGTGGCGTCGCCGTCGTGGTAGGCGGCGTACCAGGACCCGTCCTCGTTCTGATGCCGGGCCAGCCACTCGTACGCGCGCGCCGCCGCCTCGTGCTCGCCGGACGCGTCGAGCGCCATGGCGGCCTCGGTGTGGTCCCACGGGTCGAGATGGTGGCCGCGAAACCAGGGGATGGCACCGTCGGGGCGCTGGATCGCGAGGATGCCCGCGACGGTCTCGGCCGCCTGATCCGCCGTCAGGACCCCTGGCAGGACGAGGTGTTCGGTGCGGTCGGGGCCGCGACCGGGCAAGGTCACTTGCCCTCCGCCGTCGGCAGGTGCGGCTTGGTGGCGTAGGCGACGAAGCTCTTGCCGACGACCGGGTTGAGCAGCTGCTCGGCGAAGCGGGTCGCGAACGGCTTCTTCATGATGTCCCAGACGAGCAGCTTGTGGTACGCCCGCACGGGCAGCACCTGGTCGTTGTCCACGCCGAACGCGCACTTGAGCCACCAGTAGGGCGAGTGCAGGGCGTGCGCGTGATGGGTGCCGTACGGCCGGAGCCCGGCCTCCCGTATCCGGCCGAGGAGTTCGTCGGCCTTGTAGATACGGATATGGCCGCCCTCGACCTCGTGGTACGCGTCGGAGAGCGTCCAGCAGACCTTCTCGGGGCCGTACCGGGGCACCGTCACGGCGATCCGGCCGCCGGGCCGCAGGACGCGGACCATCTCGGCGAGCACGCCCTTGTCGTCGGGGATGTGCTCCATGACCTCGGAGATGATCACGACGTCGAAGGACTCGTCCGGGAAGGGGAGATTCAGCGCGTCCCCCTCCATCGCGGTGGCGGTGGCGCCGGGCGGCGCCTCACCGGCCTCCTTCATCGCGGCGAACCAGGTGGCGACCTCGCGGATCTCCGCACCGTTCCGGTCGAGGGCCACGACCTGGGCGCCGCGCCGGTAGCACTCGAAGGCGTGCCGGCCCGCGCCGCACCCCAGATCGAGCACCCGGTCGCCGGCGGCGAGCGGGAAACGGGAGAAGTCCACGGTCAGCACGAGTTCCTGCTTTCGCGGTCGGGGATGGGGGGTGGAAGGGGGTTACGGGATCAGCGGGGCGCCCCCGCGCGGGCGGCGACGGCCGCGCGGTACAGCTCGGCGGTGCCCTCGGCGGCGCGCGCCCAGGTGAACCGGCGCAGCACCCGCTCGCGCCCCGCGGCGCCGAGCCGCTCGCGCAACTCCCGGTCGTTCAGCAGCCTGTTGAGCGCACCGGCCAGCGCCTCCGCGTCGCCGGGCGGCACGGCCAGACAGGTCTCACCGTCGGCCCCCGCGACCTCGGGGATCGCGCCGCCGGTGGTGGCGACCAGCGGGGTGCCGGTGGCCATGGCCTCGGCGGCGGGCAGGGAGAACCCCTCGTACAGCGACGGCACGCACGCGATCTGCGCGCCGCGTACGAGGTCGACCAGTTCGGCGTCGGAGATGCCCTTGACGAACCGGACGGCGTCGCCGAGCCCGTACGTCTCGATGGCCTGGTGGACGGGGCCGTCCTCGGCGCGCTTACCGACGACGACGAGATGCGCCCGAGGGTTCTCCGTACGGAGTTTGGCCAGCGCCTCGACGAGGTGGACGAGGCCCTTGAGCGGGACGTCGGCGCTGGAGGTGGTGACGATCCGGCCCGGGATCTCGGGGACGGCGGGGTCCGGCGAGAACAGCTCCGTGTCGGCGCCTATGTGCACGACCTTTATACGGTCGCGCCGCACGCCCAGATGGTCGGTGATCTCCTGCTTCGAACTCCCCGAGACGGTGACGACCGACGGCAGCCGGCGCGCGACGCGCTTCTGCATACGGGTGAAGGCGTACCAGCGGCGTACGGAGGCGCGGGCGAGCCGCCCGCCGGCGGCGTCGATCTCCAACTGCCGGTCGACGGTGATGGGGTGGTGGATGGTGGTGACCAGGGGCGCGCCGAGGTCGCCGAGAAGCCCGTAGCCGAGGGTCTGGTTGTCGTGCACGACGTCGAACTCGCCCCGGCGGGCGGCCAGATGGCGGCGGGCCCGCAGCGAGAAGGTCAGTGGCTCGGGAAAGCCGCCGGTCCACATGGTGGCGACTTCGAGAGCGTCGATCCAGTCGCGGTACTCGCCGCGCCCGGGGGTCCGGAAGGGGTCGGGCTGCCGGTAGAGGTCGAGACTGCCGAGTTCGGTGAGCGGGACGCCCGCGTCGAGTACGGGGTAGGGCTGGGCGCCGATGACCTCGACGTGATGCCCGAGACGGGCGAGCTCACGGGAGAGGTGTCGTACGTAGACGCCCTGGCCGCCGCAGAAGGGGTTGCCCTTGTAGGTGAGGAGCGCTATACGCAGCGGCCGGTCCCCGTCCGCCGCGCCGGAGGTGCCTGCGGGCCCCGCGGGGGCACCCGCCTCTACGGCCTCAGCGGTCACTCTCGGCCCTCACTTCTCACTTCACCTTCGCCGGAGCGTAACCGCTCGTGTCAATCCGGAACAAGTTCCCGCCGGGTGGACGGAAAGGGCATCGCGAGGCTCGAATCTACCGGCAGGCGGGGCCCCGAAGAGGGGCGGCAAGGGGTGATTCGCACCACGACAGGGGCGGGCGGTGCGGAGGGGACCGAAGGGGCCGCCCGGCCGCTGACGGCCCGTCAGGGAGCTTTCGTGGAGCCGTCGTCGACCGGGACTGTCCGGTCCGTACGGCGATTTGGGGACGAAACCGGCGACCGGGTGGCACCGGGAGAGGGAGGGAGAGGCCGGGGAGAGGCCGCTACGGGGTCCGGGCCGTCCGAAAAGGGGCCGGTAGAGTGAGCGGGTCGTCATCATGCCCGTACGGGGGGAAGCCGGTGCGAATCCGGCACTGACCCGCAACCGTGAGCCGCCCTCACCGGCGGCGAGTCGGAACACCCCGGACGCGGACGTGACCGGCTCGTGCCACCGGAAACCCCCGGTGGCCGGCACCGTCGAGGCATACGGAGCCGGAGCCTGGTGCCTCAGCGTGCCTGCCCGGTTCCCGCGTTCCCGCGTTCCGCAGGAGAGGCTCCACCCGTCATGAACACCGTTCGCCGCCGAGCGGCGCGCAACGCGGCAGCGTTCGCCGCAGCCGCCGTCCTGTGCGTGGCCGCCGCCCCCTCCACGGCCTTCGGCGCGGCTTCCTCCGCCCCTTCACACGGCGGGCGGGCTCCCGCCGCGCCGCCGGCCGAGCTGCCCGCCGGGATGTACGGCACCACGGACCCGACGTACGACGGCGTCTGGCGGCAGTCGCTCGCCATGCTGGCGCAGCGCGCCGTGAACGTCATGCCCGCCGACTCCGCCGTCAACTGGCTGCTGGGCCAGCAGTGCGACAGCGGCGCTTTCCCGGCGTACCGGCCCGACCCCGCGAAGCCGTGCGACGCGACGACGGTCGTCGACACCAACTCCACCGCCGCCGCCGTGCAGATACTGGCCGCGCTCACCACGTACCCCGACGCCATGAACAACGGCATCAGCTGGCTCGCCTCCGCGCAGAACAAGGACGGCGGCTGGGGCTACAGCGCGGGCGCCCCCAGCGACGCCAACTCCACGGCACTGGTGATAGGAGCACTGGCGTCGGGCGGAGCACCCGTGGGCAAGAGGCTGTCGACGGAGGGCAGGTCCCCGTACCAGGCGCTGATGAGCTTCGCGATCCCCTGCGACGCGAAGGAGGGTGCCGGCGCGTTCGCGTACCAGCCGGACAAGTCCGGCGAACTGCTCCCCAACGCCGACGCCACCGCCGCCGGTCTGCTCGGCGGGGTCGGGAAGCGGATGGTCACGACGGGCGTCGAGCCCGGCGCCGCGCCGGTCTGCCAGGACCTGCACCCGGTCACGCCGGAGCGCGTGGCGCGCAACGGTGCGGCGTATCTGGCGAAGGCCCTCGCGAAGACGGGCCACCTGGACCAGCCGCCGATGCCGGGCGCCGCGGACTCGGCGCCGCTGCCGGACTACGGCAATACGGCGGACGCCGTCGTCGCGCTGACGACCGCCGGGTACGGCAAGCAGGCGGCGGGCGCGATGACGTGGCTGGAGAAGAACTCGGCGGCGTGGGCGAAGGAGAACGGCCCTGCCGCGTACGCCCAGTTGATCTTCGCCGCGCATACGACGAGCACCGACCCGCGCGAGTTCGGCGGCACCGACCTGGTGAAGGCCCTCAACGCGACGGGGCCCGCGCCCAAGTGGATCGGGCCCAAGCCGCTGACGACGGCCGAGCAGCAGAAGGTGCTGGCGGACCAGAAGGCGGAGAGGAGCAGCATGTCGGGGAATCTGTGGACGATCGCCGTCGGGCTGGTCGCCGCACTGGCGATCTGGGTGCTGCTCGTCGTCCGGGCGAGGCGGCGCCGGTCATGAGGGGCGGCGGGATATCCGGAACGCTGGCGGCGGTCCTGCTGGCGTTCGCCGGAGCGTTGGCGGTGCCGGGTACGGCGCACGCGGCGGGCTACCGCTACTGGTCGTTCTGGGAGAACGACGGCGCGACATGGGCGTACGCCACCCAGGGCCCGGCCGTCTCGCGCCCGGCGGACGGCGCGGTCAACGGTTTCCGCTTCGCGGTCAGCGCAAACAGCCAGGACGCGGCGAAGCCTCGCGAGAGGCCGGACTTCGCGTCGGTGTGCGGGTCCACGCCCGCGAAGCCCGGCAGCAAGCGCGTCGCGGTGGTCGTCGACCCGGGCACGGCGGCGGACGCCCCTGACGGCGAGACGCCGCCGGCACCACTGGCCGAGTGTGCGCGGGTGGACGCCGACGCGACGAGCGCGGACGCGCTGGCGGCGGTGGCGAAGCCGCTGCGCTACAACAGCGACGCGCTGCTGTGCGGGATCACCGGCTACCCCGAGTCGGGCTGCGGCGAGCAGATCTCACCCGCCGCGACCCCGACGGCCTCCCGCGCCACGGGCGCGCTCCAGAAGCCCGCGGACGACGAGGGCACTCCGACGCTCGGCATCCTGGCCGGAGCCGCGGCGGTCCTGGCCCTGGCGGCAGCCGCCACCTGGCAGGCCCGCCGTCGCCGCGCCTGACGGCCGCCCCCGCGGGAGCCGTTCCGACGACGAGCGCACGGGCGACGCGCCGTCGAACGCGGCCCGTCCCGAGGAGTCCGCGAACGGGGACACGGCCCCGACGGGCCGGGACAGGGACGGCGACGCGGAGGTGGCGCCCGCCGACGCGAGTCGCGACGGTGACGACCGCGCGACCCCGGGCCCTGGCACCGAAACTCCAGGCCCGGACACCAACGACGCCAGATTCGAGCCGCCCGCCGACGCGAGTCGCCACGGTGACGACCGCGCGAACGGGGCACCGGCGGGGCCGAACCGGGGCACCCGCACGCCAAGCCCGGACATCGGTCCCCGCACGAGCGAGGCGCCGGTCGACGCGGAGCGCGACCGCGGCGACCGCGCGAACCGGGCGACGACCGGCACGGGTCGAAACCCCGGCCGGCGCGCGAACGCGGGAAACGGGCAAGCCAGTTGGGACAGGGACACCCCTGCGCGCGGCGTGGGCGCCGGGCGCGCAGCCCGGGTGCGTCTCCCCCTCCGGGCGCCACAGGCGACCCGCTCCAACGCCCTGCATGCCGGGGCGTGGTGGGTGTGGGCCCTGGGGCTCGGGGTGGCGGCGTCGCGGACCAGCAATCCACTGGTGCTCGGGCTTCTCGTCGGCGTTGCCGGGTACGTCGTCGCCGCGCGGCGGACCGACGCGCCGTGGGCACGGTCGTACGGGGCCTTCGTCAAGCTCGGGCTCGCCGTCATCCTCGTCCGGCTCGTCTTCTCCGCCTTCCTCGGCTCGCCGATCCCCGGCTCGCATCTGATCGTCACCCTGCCCGAACTGCCCCTGCCCGGCTGGGCGAAGGGCATCCGGATCGGGGGGCGGGTGACGGCCGAGCAGCTGGTGTTCGCAATGTACGACGGGGCCAAGCTCGCCACGCTCCTGATCTGCGTCGGCGCCGCGAACGCCCTCGCGAACCCGGCCAGGCTGCTCAAGTCCCTGCCGGGCGCGCTGTACGAGGCGGGCGTCGCCGTCGTCGTCGCCATGACCTTCGCGCCGAACATGGTCGCCGACGTGCTGCGTCTGCGTACCGCCCGCAGGCTGCGCGGCCGTTCCACCGGCGGCGTCAAGGCCGTCCTCCAGATCGGACTGCCCGTCCTGGAGGGCGCGTTGGAGCGGTCCGTCGCCGTCGCCGCCTCGATGGACGCGCGGGGTTACGGCCGGACGGCCGCCGTACCGCCCGCCGTCCGGCACACCACCACCGTCCTGACCATCGGCGGTCTGCTGGGCGTCTGCGCCGGCACGTACGGGCTCCTCGCCGCCGAAGGCGCCGCCAACGGCCTGCCGCTCCTCGGGATCGGGGTCCTCGCGGCCGTCGCCGGGCTGCGGCTCGGCGGGCGCCGTTCGGTCCGTACGCGCTACCGCCCCGACCTGTGGGGCGTCCGGGCCTGGCTGGTCGCGGGGTCCGGCGCGGCCGTCGCCCTGCTGATGATCCGGGCGAGCGTGTACGACCCGGAGAGCCTGCACCCCGGCGTCGTACCGCTCGTGGCCCCCGGTCTGCCGCTCTGGCCCGCCGCGGGCATCCTGCTCGGCCTGCTGCCGGCCTTCGTCGCGCCCCGGCCCGCCCTCACGAATACCCGGCCCGCCCCCACGAACAAGGAGAAGACCCGGTGATCCGGTTCGAGCAGGTGTCGGTGACCTACGCCGATGCCCCGGCCCCCGCCCTCCGGGGGGTCGATCTCACCGTCCCCGAGGGCGAGTTGGTGCTGCTCGTCGGCCCTTCCGGTGTCGGCAAGTCCACCCTGCTCGGCGCGGTGTCCGGGCTCGTCCCGCACTTCACCGGCGGCAGACTGCGCGGCCGGGTCACCGTCGACGGCCGGGACACCCGCACCCACAAGCCGCGCGAACTGGCCGATCTCGTCGGCACGGTGGGCCAGGACCCGCTCGCCCACTTCGTCACCGACACGGTCGAGGACGAACTGGCCTACGGCATGGAGTCGTTGGGCCTGTCCCCGGACGTGATGCGGCGCCGCGTCGAGGAGACCCTGGACCTGCTCGGGCTGGCCGAGCTGCGCGACCGCCCGATCGCCACCCTCTCCGGCGGCCAGCGGCAGCGCGTCGCGATCGGCTCGGTGCTCACGCCGCACCCCAAGGTGCTGGTCCTGGACGAACCGACGTCCGCGCTCGACCCGGCGGCGGCCGAGGAGGTACTGGCCGTGCTGCAACGGCTCGTGCACGACCTGGGGACGACGGTGCTGATGGCCGAGCACCGGCTGGAGCGGGTCGTGCACTACGCGGACCAGGTCGTCCTCCTCCCCGGGCCCGGCGAGGCGCCGGTCGTCGGCCGGCCCGAGGACATCATGGCCGTCTCCCCCGTCTTCCCGCCGGTGGTGGCGCTCGGCAGGCTCGCCGGCTGGGATCCGCTTCCGCTGTCGGTACGCGACGCCCGCCGCCGCGCGGGCGACCTGCGCGCCCGACTCGCGACAACGGTGCCCCCGTTGGCCGCCACCCCGGCGCTCCCACCCGCCCCGCCGGTGGACCGCCCCGCCGCTCCCCGTACCGCGCTCACCCGCCTGCTGCGCCGCCGTCCGCAACCCACGCCGGCCACCGACGTCACGGCCGTCACCCACCTATCCGTCCTTCGCGGACGGATCGAGGCGCTGCGGGGCATCGACCTCACTGTCACCCCTGGCGAGACCGTCGCGCTCATGGGCCGTAACGGCGCGGGCAAGTCCACCCTGCTCGCCACCCTCGTCGGCATGGTCGAGCCCTCCTCCGGCTCCGTCACCGTCGGCGGGCGCACCCCGCACCGTACGCATCCGCGCGAGCTGATCCGCCAGGTCGGGCTCGTCCCGCAGGAGCCGCGCGACCTGCTGTACGCGGACACGGTCGCCGCCGAGTGCGCGGCGGCGGACGACGACGCGGGCGCCCCGCCCGGCAGTTGCCGCGCGCTGGTGGACGAACTGCTGCCGCACGTGTCCGACCGGACGCACCCGCGCGACCTGTCGGAGGGGCAGCGGCTCGCCCTGGCGCTGGCGATCGTCCTGACGGGCCGGCCGCCACTGCTGCTCCTGGACGAGCCGACGCGCGGTCTGGACTACGCGGCCAAGGCCCGCCTGGTGGAGATACTGCGCGCGCTCGCGGCCGAGGGGCACGCGACCGTGCTGGCCACCCACGACGTGGAACTCGCCGCCGAACTCGCCCGCCGGGTGGTGATCCTGGCCGACGGCGAGATCGTCGAGGACGGCCCGACGCACCAAGTGGTCGTCTCCTCACCGGCGTTCGCCCCGCAGGTCGCGAAGATCATGGCCCCGCGGGAATGGCTGACGGTCTCTCAGATCCGCGACGCCCTCGCCGCAGGCGCGGCGGCGGAGGATCCGGCATGAGCGGCACGCGCCGGGACCTCCTGGACCGCCAGGCCCGCGCCGTACGCCTCGGCCCCCGTTCCGTCGCCGCGCTCGCCCTCGTCAGCGCGACCGGGGTGATCGCCTTCGGCTGGCCGCTGCTCGCCGACTCCGCCTCCGGGCTCGCCCACTCACAGGACGCGCCGTGGCTCTTCGCCGTGCTCCTCCCGCTGCTGGTGGCCGTCGTCGTGGCGACGATCGCCGACTCCGGTCTGGACGCCAAGGCCGTCGCGATGCTCGGCGTGCTCGCGGCCGTCGGGGCCGCGCTGCGTCCGCTGGGCGCGGGCACGGCCGGTCTGGAGCCGATGTTCTTCCTGATGGTCCTGAGCGGCCGGGTGCTGGGCCCCGGCTTCGGCTTCGTCCTCGGCTCGGTCACGATGTTCGCTTCCGCGCTGCTGACCGGCGGCGTCGGGCCGTGGATGCCGTTCCAGATGCTGGCGATGGGCTGGTTCACGATGGGCGCGGGGCTGCTGCCGGGCCCGGACCGGCTGCGCGGGCGCGGGGAGCCCCTGATGCTCGCCGCGTACGGGGCCGTCGCCGCCTTCGCGTACGGCACGATCATGAATCTCCAGGGCTGGACCTATATCGGCGGGCTCTCCTCCGGGATCTCGTTCCGGCCGGGCGACCCGGTCCACGACAACCTGGTGCGCTTCCTCGCGTACTGCGCGGCGACGTCCTTCGGCTGGGACCTGGGGCGGGCGGCGCTCACCGTCGTCCTGACGCTGACGATCGGCGCCACGGTCCTCAAGGCGCTGCGCCGGGCGACGCGGCGGGCGGCGTTCGACGCGGCGGCCACGTTCGAGGAGCCGGCGGGCGACTCCGTCAGCGGTGCAGGGCCCCGCGCACCGTAACGCCGTGCCGGGTGCGCAGCCGCCGGAGCTCCCACATCGCCACAGCGGTCACGGCCAGCGGTGCGCCGAGAGTGAGCGCCAGCCGGGCCCCGAACGGCGCACTCTCGTACGCGCCCCTGACCGCGTCGACAAGGGCGAGCTCCCACACCAGCAGGATCGTCATCACGGGCGGGACGGTCTCGTGGATGTCCGCGGTCCGGAACACGTGGACGAGCGACTGGACGAGCCCGTACAGCACGAAGGGACAGAGCCAGAGGAGGAACCAGAAGGCCATGAGTACCGTCAGGAGCCCGGTCAGGTCCGCCTTCAGGTGATCGTTGGGGTCGTAGCCGTTCGCCGTGAGCAGCCTGGGCACGGTGAAAATGGCGAGCATCACCACGAGCGCCGCCGCCGGCTTGCCGACACGGCCCAGCAGAACGCGCCGGTTGGGCGGACGGGCCGCCGCCACGAATCCCGCGACGACCAACGGGAAACTCGCCAGCAGCAGGATGAACGTCGTCTGCGCCTGGCCCATGCGGTCGTCGATCACGGCGTCCGCGTCCGCCACCACGTCGTAGGACAGCAGTGTCCAGGTCACGACGGCCAGTCCGACCACCGTCCGGATGACCTGGATCCTCCGGACCACCGGGTCCTGGACCCGGTCCGGCCGGGACGGCTTGAACACCCGGCGCCCGACGCCGAACGGGTTGAACAGGCCGAAGAACGTCATCCGGGGCGCCGGCGGCCGGCCCCAGTTCCCGCCACTACTCATCGTCCTGTCCCCCAGGGCTGACGGTGTACAAGTCCCATCGACGAGACGTCAGGAAGTCGGGCACGGTTCCAGCTCGAGCTCTCCCACCGTCTGGTCCCCGCTGGTCTCCCCCGTCGGCCGGAACCCGAGTCCCGCGTAGAAGCCTTCGGGACCGTCGTCGCCGGGATGCCAGGTGACGGTCAGACGGGTGCCACCGCGGCGGCGGATCTCGGCCGCGACGGCATCGACCGCGAAGCGGCCGTAGCCGCGCCCCTGTTCACCGGCCGCGATGTTCAGTCGCCACAGTCCCGACCGGAGGTCCTTGCCCGCGCCGTCCCCCGCGAAGTCCGCGTCGAAGAAGGCCATCAGGAAGCCCACGGCCCGGTCCCCGTCGAGGATGAGACGGGGCCAGGCCGTCTTGGGATGGACGTACGCCTCGGCGAGGGACTTCACGACCGGGGCGACCAGATGTTCCTGGTCGGGGCGGACCCGTACGCCGATCGCGGCGTCGAAGTTGCCGGGGGTGATCTTCTCCAGCCGCAGCGTCGTCGTCATACGAAAACGATAGGACTCCGGATCAAGTGGTTTACCGGGCGGCCGATTTCGTGTCCCCGCCCCGCACCCCCGGCGCGGTCATCGCGCCCGAGCCCTTCCCGGAACCCTTCCCGCCGGAGCCTTTCCCCGCGGGGCCCTTCCCGCCCGGTCCGTCGTCGCCCGGTTCCTTCTCGTCCTCCGGCTTCGCTCCCAGCTCGACCCCCGGCCTCAGCTCCAGCATCGACTCCGCCCTCCGGAGCTTCCGCGGCCCCGACAGGACGTACGTCAGCCCGAAGCCGACGCTCACGACCAGTGCCCCGCCCGCCGCGTCCAGGACCCAGTGGTTGGCGGTGGCGACGATCGCGGAGACCGTGATCAGCGGGTGGACCAGCCCCAGCAGCTTCATCCACAGCTTGGGCGCGAGCATCACGATCACGACACCGCACCACAGCGACCAGCCGAAGTGCAGCGACGGCATCGCCGCGTACTGGTTGGTGACGCTCGTCAACGCGCCGTAGTCCGGGTTCGCGAAGTCCTGCGGGCCGTGCACCGTGTCGATGTAGTCGAGGCCCTGCATGAGCCGTGGCGGCGCCAGCGGGTAGAACCAGAAGCCGACCAGCGCGAGGAGCGTGGCGAACGCGAGCGAGGCGCGCACCCAGCGGTAGTCGGCGGGCCGGCGCACATACAGGACGGCGAGGATGGAGAGCGGTACGAGGAAGTGGAAGGACGTGTAGTAGAAGTTGAGGAAGTCCTCCGCCCAACTCACCTTCACCACGGCGTGGTTGGCCCACCGCTCGATGTCGATGCCGAGCGCCTTCTCGATGGAGAGGATCTGTTCCGCGTGCGCCACGGCCGCCTCGCGTCCGCCGTCGGCGGCCGCGCGGATCTGCTGGTAGACGGAGTAGCCGACGCGGATGGCGAGCAGTTCGAGCAGCAGGTTGGGCCGGCTGACGAGCCGCCGCCAGAACGGCGCGAGCGGGACACGTCTCCACCGCGCCGCGACGGGTCTCGCGTACACGGTCTGGATCGGCCGGTCGAAGTACGGCGACGTTCGGGTCAGGAAGGGGAGGAGGCAGGCCGCGGCAAGGGCCGCGATCAGCAGCACGTTGTCCCTTACGGGGTGCAGGACCGTCATGTTCGGCAGCATCATCTTGCCCGGCAGCGTCATCACTATCACCACGACCGCCGGCCACACCGGCCGGTCGCTCGCCCGTCTGCCGACCCGGCCGACGAGGGCGAGCAGCAGCCACAGCAGTTGGTGCTGCCAGGCGGTGGGCGATACGGCGATGACCACGCAGCCCGTGATCGCGACGGCCAGGAGCAGTTGCCCGTCGAGGGCGTAGCGCGCCGCGCGGCGCAGGCCGAAGAAGCAGACGGCCGCGGCCAGCACCACGAACAGCGCGATCTCCAGCGGCCCTTCGAGACCGAAGCGCAGCAGGGCGCCGTGCAGGGACTGGTTGGCGATGCTGTCCGCGTTCTCCCCGAGGCCCGCGCCCGCGAGATGGCGCGTGGCGTACGTCCACGTATCGCTCGGCAGCGCCACCCATGCCAGTGCCGTACAGACCGCGAACGTGCCGACGGTGGTGAGTGCCTGGCGTCTGCGGCCGGTCAGCCAGAGCAGCGGGGCGAACAGCAGCACGGCGGGCTGGAGCGCGGCGCCGAGACCGATGAGGATGCCGGGGCCTGGTTCGCCCCGTTTGCCGGGTACGACGAAGAAGGCGACCAGCACCAGAAGGACCGGGATTATGCTGGTCTGGCCGAGATGAAAGCTGTTGCGGACCGGCAGTGACAGCATGAGCAGGCTGATCGCGACGGGCGCGGCGAGCAGTCGCGTACGACGCGACACCGTGCCGGGCAGGGCGCGCGCCGCGACCAGGCCGAGGGCCACGACGAGCAGCAGGGTGCCGAGCGTCCAGGCGACACCGAGGGACTGTTCGGCGGCCCTGCCCAGCGGCTTCAGCACCAGGCCGGCGAAGGGTGTGCCGGTGAACTTCCCGCTCTCGTACAGCGAGCCCGACACATGCAGTACGCCGTTCTCCCCGGTCCAGGTCCCGAGATCGAGCAGCCGCTCGCCGGGGGGCAGCCGTAGGACGGCCACCGCCTGCCGTACCGCGAGACCGGCCGCGAGGGCCCACAGCACCGCTCGTGCGGTCCCGAATCCGCTGCCTGCCGCCGTACTGCCTCGCACACCCTGCTCCGCATTCGCCACGCCGCGCCGACCCTCCGTTTCCAACCCTCGACCCTGGGTCATGAGCCTCGCATTCCCCCACTGAGGAGACTCAGGCAACCCCCTCTTCGCCTGAGTGTCATCCCTGTTTTGTCCAAATGCCGATGAAAGCACCGATGACGCCGCCGTCGGCCGACCGCAATGCCGGAACCTCCGGAGAGGGGCCTGGAGCAGGGCCATCGGGACGGCGCGCCAGGAACCGGACCCGGGACCGGGCCGTCTGAGGCGTTGGGGCGCCGCGACGGGCGGACGGCGCGAGGAAGCGGGGGTACGGGGGATGCGACGGGTACGGGGGACACGGGGCCGGATGTCCCGGGTCCCGCCGGTCCGGCCGGATACGGAACGCCCGGCGGGCGTTGCTCGTGGTGTGCGCGCTGCTGCCGGCACAGCTCGGGTCGCTGATCGCACCGGCGTACGCGTGCGGCTGCGGCGCCATGGTGCCGGCCCGGCAGGCGACGGTGGGCGCGGTGTTCCTGGCGCTGATCCTGCTGGTGGTGGGCGCGGCGGTGTTCCGGGTACGCCGGCGGACGGTGGGAACCGGGCGGAACCCGGTCTCCCCGGGTCCGCCTCGTGGGGGCATGCGGGCCCCCACGAGGCATGCACCCCTACTGCCCGGTCCCGGTCCCGATCTCGGGCCCCCGAGGGGCACTCGCCTGCCAGCCCGTGAACAGGGGCACCTCGCCCGTGGCGTCCAGGACCACCACGCCGAACGGCCGGTCGAAGGCGATCGGCACCACGCGCGGCGGCCGGGCCATCCCCGCCGCCCGCATCATGATCGCCGTCACCGCCGCCGCTTCGACGCCCAGTTCGGCGACTTTCACCACCGCCTCCTGCACGACCTTCTCGATCTTGAGCCGTTCCGGCGAGAGCCCGGAGAAGTCGGCGAGGTCGCTGGTCGCGTACGTCACCCCGAGCGCGGCCAGTTGGGGCGTGATCTCGATCGTCGTACGGAGCTCCAGCCGCGGCAGGAAGACACTGATCCGCTCGGTGTCGATCGGGGCGCGGCGCGACTCGGGCGCCCACGCGGCCGGCAGGACGTCCGCCGCCCTCGCCCCCTCCGCGCCGAGTACGAACCGCACGCGCAACGCGGACTCACCCCCCTCGCAGCGCAGTTCGACCACGTGCGTGCCGTCCACCGTCCACCCGGAGGCCGCTCCGAGTTGCTGCCTCATGGTCCGTACGGCGTGGACGGTACCGCCGGCGTCCGTGAACGGCAGATCCGCGGTGTCCCTCGCCTCGAACGGCATCTGCCAACGCGCCTTCAGGGCAAGGACGTTGACAAGCGCGAGCAGGGTCTTCTCGTTGACCTCCGCAGGCAGCTTCTCGATCAGCCCGCCGGTCGCCTCCCGTACCCAGGCGTCGATCTCGGCGGGATCCATGTGCCCGAAGCCGATGTCGGGAAGAGCTTCGCGGTAGGCGCGGTAGACCGGGACGCGGCTCCAGACCCGTGTGGCGACGCCGAGTTGATCGGTCCGGGCGAGTGCGCGGGCGGTGTCGGTCACGGCCCCGGCGGTGCCTGACCCCGTACCGACGAGCCCCAGCAGCGTCTCCAGCTCACCGGCTGTCTGGCCGCGCGCGCCGGCGGTCACCGCGCCGAGGGCCAGCCACAGCCCGGCGGGCGAACAGACGAAGTCACCGTCCACGCCCCCGTGTTCACCCTCGCCCCGCACCCGCAGCCACCGCTCGGCGAGTTCCTGCATCGGCCCGGCATATGTCGTCAGTCCTGTCACCTGTCCCATGCGGCGAGCGTACGGCGCGAAGCCCATGACCCGTGGGGAAGAAAGCGCTTGCACCATCGGTGCGAAAACTGTTGACACCTCACCGCGCATTCGTAAGTGTCATGAACAAATCACGAACACGTACACCTGTCCCCCACTCCCGAACAAGGGTGCATCGTGCCAAGACCCCGGAGAAACCTCCTCCGCACCACACTCACCGCACTCTCCCTCTCGCTCCTCTCGGGGCTCCTGCTGACCGGCACCGGCACCGGACCGTCGGCGGCTGCCGACAACGTCGCCACGGCCGCGACGGAGACCATCGCCGCCGCGCCCACCGTCAAGGGCAAGGTGTACGCCGGATACCAGGGCTGGTTCGCCGCCCCCGGCGACGGCTCGCCGGTCGACAACTGGGTCCACTGGGCGGCGGGAAGGCCCCCGTCCCCCGGTGACCAGACCTTCGAGATGTATCCCGAGATGACCGGCTATCCGGCCTCCGCCCAGTTCCGGACCGGGTACGCCGCGCTCGGCAACGGCAGCCCGTCCACCCTCTTCTCCTCGCACCAGACCACCGTCGTGGACAAGCACTTCCAGTGGATGCAGCAGTACGGCATCGACGGCGCCGCGCTCCAGCGCTTCGGCAGCGACATCGCCAACCCCACCGCGCCGCGCGCGCTCTGGCGCGACCAGGTCACCACCAAGGCGCGGGACGCCGCACAGAAGTACGGCCGCGGCTTCTACGTCGAGTACGACGTCAGCGGTCTCAACGACGCCAATGTGGAACAGGTCCTCAAGGACGACTGGACCAAGCAGATCATCGGCACGCTGAAGCTCACCGACTCTCCCGCGTACGCACGCGAGGGCGGCAAGCCCGTCGTAGAGATCTGGGGACTCGGCTTCACCGACCGGCCCGGCACCGCCGAGACGGCCGTACGTGTCGTCAACTGGTTCAAGAGCCAGGGGCTTTACGTGATCGGCGGCGTCCCGCGCGGCTGGCGCGACGACTCAGCGGCCAAGCCCGGCTTCGGCCCCGTCTACAAGGCGTTCAACATGATCTCGCCGTGGATGGTCGGCTCCACCGGCGACACCGCGCCGCAGCTCGCGGCCGACCTCGCCGCCACGCGCGCCAACGGCCAGGACTATCTGCCGGTGATCTATCCGGGCTTCTCCTGGGCCAACTGGAACGGCGGAGCCCGTAACCAGATCCCGCGCAGGGCTGGCGACTTCATGTGGACGCAGGCCGCCAACGTGCGCAAGGCGGGGATCCCACAGGCGTTCATCGCCATGTTCGACGAGTACGACGAGGCCACGAACATCGCGCCGTCGGCGACCGACTCCTCGATGATCCCGACCGACCAGTACTTCCAGACGACCAGCGCCGACGGCAAGTTCACCTCGTCGGACTTCTATCTGCGGCTGGCCGGCAAGGCGACGCGAATGATCACCAACCAGGATCCGCTCAGCAACACGGTGCCCATCCCGCTCTCGACCGGTCCGGTCTTCTTCCGTACGAGCGTGGAACAGGAGACCGACGCGCGGCTGACATGGACCAACTCCCCCGGTCCCGGCGGCACGCTGAACGTCACAGGTCCGACACTCGGCACCGTGACGGGCGCCGACCACCAGCTCGGCCGGTCGGCGATCCGCGCGCAGGGCAGCACCCCCGCCGCGGGGCACAGCTACGCGTACATGCAGGCGTTCGAGGTCAGCATCCCGATCACGGCCGCGACCAAGCTGAGTTACGGCTTCCTGCCGAAGGACGCGGGCGGGCGCAACGTCTCCGTCGATCTGGTGCTGAGCGACGGCACCACGCTCAGGGACAGCGCGGCGACGTCCACGACCGGCCAGGACATGCACCCCGGCACGGCGAAGGGGACCGTGGGCAGCTGGAGCCGGATCCAGAGCAACATCGGAACATGGCTCAACGGAAGAACGATCACCAAGATCCTCGTCGGCTACGACCGTTCGGCGACCGGCGGATATCAGGCGTTCATCGACAACATCGAGATCGCCAACTAGGGCCTGTCGCGACGGACCCCAGGGTCTGTCCGGCCGGCGGACGGACGTGAACGCCGAGCGCCGGACGGGCAGATGGCCCGTCCGGCGCTCGGTCTCGTCCTCGGTACTCAGATCCGGAGCAGCCGCTCCGTGACTTCGCGGTAGCTGCGCAGCGCGAGGCGCAGGTCCTCCGTGTCGGCGGCCGCCTTACCGCGTCCGTCGCCGTTCCCGTCCCAGCTGTCGCGCAGGGTGCGGGGCCGTTCGGCCAGGGCCGCGGTGAGACGCTCGACCGCCTCCTCCAGTACACCCGCCGCTTCCTCGACCGAGTGCCTGGGCCCGTCGATGAAGGTGGTCAGCGCTTCCTGGAGGCGCAGGTTCAGCTTGTCGCACTGGTCCTGGGGGATCAGCCGGGGTGTCTGCGCGGGGGTGGCCTCCGGCGTCCGACCGGGCGCGGTCTCCCGGGCAGGTGCGGTCTCCCGGGCCGGTGCGGACTTCGCGGACGTCGGCGCGGTCTCCCGGGCCGGTGCGGACTTCGCCGCGGACGTCGCCGCGCTCTTGGGCGCCGTGCCCGGCGGGGACACCGGGTGCACCGGATCCTGGACCGGGCCCGCCAGCGGGTCCTTCTCCGCGCCGTGCGCGGTCCGGGGCGGCGTCGCGGGCGGGGCCGCCGGCGTCATCGGCGGGGCCGGCGGCGTCTTGGGCGGGACCGTAGGCCGTGCGGGCCGGTCCGTCGCCGCTCCACCAGCACCGGTGGCGGCGACGCTCTCCGACTCGGACAGCGGCACGACGGGTGTCGCGGGCCTGCTCCCGCGCTCACTCCTGAGCGCCCGCTCCCCCTTGTCGTCCGGTCCCTGCTGCTCGCGCTTCTGCTCGGTGTCATACGGGTCGTACGTCATTACACGTCACTTCCTTGCCTCAGTGCCGGATTCCGGCCGGGGATGGCGCGACGCTCGCGCGCGGTGTCCTCCTTGGAATCGAGGACCAGCCGCTCGAAGAGCTGCCGCGCCTCGACCATCGCCTCGCGCAGTTCCTCGGTACTCGCGTCCCGGCCCTCCTCCGATGCCGCGTGGTGCACCCTGCGATAGCCGTCCACCTGGTGCGCGTGGTGCACGGAGAGGGCGTCGAGGTGGTCCGAGCGCTGTCCGACGTCCGGGAATCCCCGGTCGGTGGCCAGCCTGGAAATCAGCTTCTCGGCCTCGGTGACGGCCTGTCGCGGCGAGTCGACGAACCGCTCCTGGAGGCCGGCCCAGTGGGCGACGTACTGGTCGCGCGCTTCGGCGGGCAGGGGGCGCGGACGGAAGTCGCCGTGGCGCTTGACCCGCTCGGTCAGCTCGTTCTCGGCGGCTTTCACATCACCGTTGTGACGATTGACGGTGCGATCGTATTCGGGGCCGAACCGCCGCTTCAGTCCGGCGCGTCCACCACCCCTCCCGGTCGCGTACAGAACGGCGCCGACAGCGACGGCGATCACCACGATCACAGCGACGACGATCAGGACAGTGGACATGGTTGCCTTCCTGGATTCGACTCGTATCCGGCGAACGGGCTCCTCAGGAAGTCGGGTTGCCCGGAATCGGGCCGCCAAACAGCACGGCGCGGCGCACCACCGCGACACCCGCGCGGAACCACCCCGCGAGATGAGGGCGGCGGTCCCGGAGACGGGAGCGAAAACGACGAGGACAGTGACCTGCCGCTCAGACCGAGTGATCGCCGCGCGGCTCCGGGCTCTTGGGCCGTTCGGACTTCGATCCGCACAACTCGTCGCTCAACTCCCGTACCAGCTGCACCAGATCGGTCGGCCGGTCCGGCCCCCACCAGTCACCCAGCATCTTCGCCAGCGACTCCTCCCGGGACTTCGCCAGCACCTCCGCCACCTCCGCGCCGTGCTCGGTGAGGACCAGCCCCAGGCCGTCGCGGCGGGCCAGTCCGCGCTCCTCGATCTGCCGGGACGCGTCGTTGATGACCGTCAGCGGTACGGGCGCGGCCTCGGCAAGGCGCGCCGGTTCGACCACCCCGTGGCGCCGGATGCGCAGCACCATCCAGCTGGCCGCCGGGAGCAGGTCGTAACCCGCCCGTTCGGTGATCTCCTCGTAGATCCGCCGGCGCCCGTCGCGGCTGCCGAGCACCGACAGCGCGCGGGCGACCTCCTCGTGGGAGGAGCGTTCGACCGGGTTGCTGGCTAGGGTCTCGGTGGCCTCGGGGGCGGTCACCGAGCCGCGCAGCTTGTCCTCCTTGAGGAACCAGGACACGACGAAGGCCAGGAGGACGACGGGCACGGCGAAGAGGAAGACGTCGGTGATGGACGTCGAGTACGAGTCGAGCACCCCGGAGCGGAGCGCGGGCGGCAGAGTGCCCACGGCGCGCGGGTCGGCGGCGAGTTCCGACGGGCTGACGCCGGGCGGGAGCGGCTGTCCGGCGAGGGCGTCGGTGAGCTTGTTCCTCAGCAGGTTGGTGAAGATCGTGCCGAAGATGGCGACGCCGAAGGACGCGCCGATGGAGCGGAAGAAGGTCGCGCCGGAAGTGGCGACGCCCAGGTCCTCGTAACCGACGGAGTTCTGCACGACCAGTACGAGCACCTGCATGACGAGGCCCAGACCCGCGCCGAAGACGAAGAAGTACGCGCTCATCTCCCAGGCGCCGCTGTTCACTTCGAGCTGGTGGAGCAGGAGCAGTCCGACCGCGGTGACACCCGTGCCGGCGATCGGGAAGACCCTCCAGCGGCCGGTGCGGCTGACGATCTGGCCGGACACCGTGGAGGTGATCAGCAGTCCGAACACCAGCGGCAGCATGTGCACACCGGACAGGGTGGGGGACACGCCCTGCACGACCTGGAGGAACGTCGGCAGATAGGTCAGTGCGCCGAACATGGCGAAGCCGACGATGAAGCTGATGACGGAGACGAGCGAGAAGGTCCTGATGGTGAAGAGCCGGAGGGGCAGTACGGGCTCCTCGGCCCGCCGCTCGGCCCGGATGAAGAAGACCAGCAGGATCACGGCGAGGGCCGCGAGGCCGATGGTCTGGCCCGAGCCCCAGGCCCAGGTGGTGCCGCCGAGCGAGGCGACGAGGACCAGGCAAGTGGCGACGGAGGCGATGAGGAAGGTGCCGAGGTAGTCGATGGTGTGCTTGGTGGAGCGCACCGGGATGTGCAGGACGGTGGCGATGACGGCCAGCGCGACGACGCCGATCGGCAGGTTGATGTAGAAGACCCAGCGCCAGCTCAGGTGCTGGGTGAACACCCCGCCGAGCAGCGGACCGAGGACACTCGTCGCGCCGAAGACGCCGCCGAACAGGCCCTGGTACTTCCCTCGCTCACGCGGCGAGACGATGTCGCCGACGATCGCCATGGACAGCACGATGAGCCCGCCGCCGCCGAGGCCCTGGAGGGCACGGAAGATGATGAGCTGAAGCAGGTTCTGGGAGACGCCGCAGAGGGCCGAGCCGATGAGGAAGATGACGATCGCGGTCTGGTAGAGCTTCTTGCGGCCGTACTGGTCGCCGAGTTTCCCCCACAGGGGGGTGGCGGCGGTCGAGGCGAGCAGGTAGGCGGTGACGACCCAGGAGAGATGGTCGAGGCCGCCGAGGTCGCTGGCGATGGTGGGCAGCGCGGTGGAGACGATGGTCTGGTCGAGTGCGGCGAGCAGCAGACCGAGCAGCAGGGCACTGATGGACACGAGGATCGTGCGCCGGCTCTGGCCCTCACCGGGTTGGGGAGTCGTCGGCTGCGGGCTCGCTTCCTGGGCCATCGGCATCTCCTCGGGTCTGCGGCCTGCCCCCATCCTGATTGTTCCGATCATTTATGGCCTGTTATGTCGTACCAAAAGCGGTGGGAGGGCGGGTCGGTCGCCGGTCCTTCGCCGATTGCCCGGTGGTCGGCCGCCGGTCGCGCGGCCGTCGCACGGAGGTCGCACGGAGGTCGTTCACCTACCGTTCGGCGGCCTGGAGGAGGACTTGACACACGACGGCGCGGGAGCGGGCTGCATAATCGCTGACAGCCCAAGGGAGGGGACCCACATTGACCGGAAAGCACTGTCCCGAATGCGGTACGCCGCGGGACGCGTACGGCCGACCGGGCGCAGGCTGCGACTGCTCCGAACGGGCGGCGATAGCCGCGGCCGAGGACTTCGACCCGCTGCGGATACGGCCGTACGTACCACTGCAGGACCCGGAGGCGGTCGTAGCGTCCATCCCGCCGCCACCGCCGCCGCACGCCGGCGACCTCTCGGAGGGCACCGACCCGGCCGAGACGATGCGGCTGGTGCTGCCGGGCCTTCGTACGACGGGGCCGCGTCCGGCGGATGATCCGGAGCGGAAGGGCGGGCGCAGAACGTTCGCGATGGTCGCGCTGACGGCCGCGGCCGTGGCGGTGATCGGTACGGCGTCGTTCGCCGGGGGCCTCTTCACCGGGGACGACGGCGGTGACGAGGCGACGTCCGACCTGAATTCGGGGCTGTCGACGGCGAGCGCGCGACCGGATCCGTCGGAGTCGGAGTCCGCGTCGGCCTCCCCCTCGAAGTCGGCGTCCGGGTCCGCCTCTGCATCGCCTTCGGCGAGCGCGTCGGAGTCCGCCGCGGGAGGGCAGCCGTCACCGAGCGAGAAGCCCGTGGCGCCGAGCCGGGCCCCGGCGAATCCGCCGCAGCCGGACGAGACGAGAACGCAGGGTTCGAACGCCGGGGCGGGTCTGCGGCGCGGGGACAGCGGGCCGGAGGTGGAGGAGCTCCAGCGCAGGCTGTCGGAGATCTGGCTCTACAACGACGGGTACGACGGCCGGTTCGGCGAACGGGTGGAGTCGGCGGTCCGCATCTACCAGTCGTACAAGAACATCGAGGGTGATCCGAGCGGGGTGTACGGCGAGAACACGCGGCGCGCGCTGGAGGCGGAGACGAGTGGGCGGGGCCGGGAACAGGGTGACGGTGACGGTGACGGTGACGGTGACGGTGACGGCGGCGGTCGGCCGGGCCGGGGGGACGGCTGGGGCCGGGACTGACGGACCGGCTGGGCGGGGCCGGGGTGGCGTGATCCCGCACCCACTTTGTATAGTCGTTGAACAAAGCGGTTCCCGTCCGTTTCCCTGACCGGCGGGCGGGAGCCGCTCTTGCCTGCGCTTCCCCGCTCCCCCTGCCTGGAGTCCGCCGATGCCGGCCAACGTCCCGACCACGACGACATCCGTCCTGACCGCCCGCGCGCTGCTGCTGGACATGGACGGGACCCTCGTCAACTCCGACGCCGTCGTGGAACGCTGCTGGCGCGGCTGGGCGACCGAGCACGGCCTGGACCCGGAGGAGGTCCTGAAGGTCGTTCACGGCCGCCAGGGCTATCTGACGATGTCGGTACTGCTGCCGGACCGGCCGATGGAACAGAACCACGCGGACAACCGTGAGCTGCTGGCGCAGGAGACGGCGGACCTGGACGGGGTGGTCCCGGTCGCGGGCGCGCCCGCGTTCATGGCCGCGATCGCCTCGCTGCCGCACGCGCTGGTGACGTCGGCGGACGAAGCGCTCGCGACGGCACGCATGACGGCGTCGGGTCTCCCGATGCCCGCGCTCCGGATCACGGCGGAACACGTCTCCGCGAGCAAGCCCGACCCGGAGGGCTTCCTGAAGGCCGCGGCGGAACTGGGCGTGTCCCCGGCGGACTGCCTGGCGCTGGAGGACTCCGAGGCGGGCATCGCGGCAGCGCGGGCGGCGGGGATGCGGGTGCTGGGGGTGGGCCCGCGGGCGGCGTCGCTGTCGCCGACGGCGCATACGGAGGACTTGACGGATGTGAGGGTGACGGGGCGGGGGGACGGCACGATCGAGGTCCGGGTGGGGGCGTAACTCTCCCCCACCCCGCCCCTTCCCGAAACCGGGGGAGACCCCCCGGACCCCCGGACCCCCTTGAGGGGCGGGAGGGACGAAGCCCACAGCCGGGGCCGGGCACCGGTCGCCGCCCACCGGAACGCGCCCCGCGCGGCAGGGCGCCGTCCCCGCAGTGCGCAGCCACGGCGGCCGGCGTGAACCCGGCCCGCGCCGGCCGCTCGGGGTACCCGCACACCCTTGGCGAAACTGCCCGGACCTCCGGGCACGGGCCCTCGCCCGTCTCGCAGGTACACCGGCGCATCCGTCGGCCCCGTGCCACCCACACCCGGGCCCGCGCCTCCTGACGCCCCAGTAGCTGAGCACCGAGCACACCGCCCCAGCGGTTCACGGGCCCGCGCCCGTGCGCACCACCCGGCCTGGCCGCCTGGTCCCCGCCCCCGGGGGCGCGCCGCGCCGCAGGCGCCGCGCGCCCGGGCCCGCGGCGCCAAGGGCCCCGGCTCCGGCCCCCCGCTACGGACAGTGCCGCACCCCGCACTCGCCTTCGGCGAAGGGCCCCTCGCGATGCCACACCGGGCGATGCTGCGGACCGCCACCGGCGGCCCCGAGCACGGGCCGGCGCCCGGCTCCCATGTGTGTAGCGGTGGGCCGTGGGCCGCCTGTACCCCCGGGGCCCGGGCGGCCGAGCCGCGCGGCCCCGGCGTCCGGGTACGGGCCCGCCGCGCCCCCGTCCGCGACATTTCCCCCCATACGTCAGATCCCGCCCGCCCGCGCGGAGTTGATGCCCACGCGCCCCCGGCAACAGCCGCCCCACGCCCCTTGATGTGACGTGCCCATGTCGTCACCCTGTTACCTGGTGCCCACCTCGCAGCAATCCGGCGCCGACAGCATGGCGTTCGGGTCCGACCCCCCAAAACGAATCCGAGCGGTCAGTTTCCCCCCACAACAAGGGAGTTCGCATGTCAGGTATCTACGCGCGTCAAGGCGGCCGGCCCGTCGGGCGAATAGCCGTCATCGCCGCATCCGCCGCACTCGTCTCGGCCACCGCGCTGCTCGTCGCGCCCACGCCCGCCCAGGCATCCCCGCCCACCCCCATCGCCGCCTCCACCGCGCGTACTTACCTCGGTCAGCTGACCGTCAGGGCCGAGGGCTCCACCAGCGGCTACAGCCGCGACCTGTTCCCGCACTGGATCACGCAGTCGGGCGCCTGCGACACCCGCGAGACCGTTCTCAAGCGTGACGGCTCGAACGTCGCGACGAACTCCAGCTGCGCCGCGACCAGCGGCAGTTGGTACTCCGAGTACGACGGCGCCACCTGGAGCGCCGCCGGTGACGTGGACATCGACCACATGGTGCCGCTCGCCGAGGCATGGACCTCCGGCGCCAGCGGCTGGTCGACCGCGCAGCGTCAGAGCTTCGCCAACGACCTCGGCAACCCGCAGCTGATCGCGGTCACGGACAACGTCAACCAGTCCAAGAGCGACCGCGACCCCGCCGAGTGGATGCCGCCGCGCGCCGCGTACCACTGCATGTACGCCCGCATGTGGGTGGACGTGAAGCACGCCTACAACCTGTCCGTCGACTCGGCCGAGAAGAGCGCGCTGCAGGGCGTCCTCAACGGCTGCTGAACAGCCCCCGAGGCTGCGTGACGGCTGGCGACAGCCACCGGTGACCGGTCGCGCGACCGCTCCGCGCGACCGGTCGTGCTGCCTGTCACAGGCCGGAACCTGGTCCGCCCCCTCCGACGTTCCGTACCGTACGGGGCGACGGAGGAGGCACCATGACCGGGCTGCGCCTGGGACCACTGCTGCGCTATGTCGACGGGGAGTCGGCCGGCACAGCCACGATCTGGGTCGAGACGGACCGGCCGTGCACGGCGGAGGTCCGCTGCGACGGCGGCGCGTACGGCTCGTCGCGTACGTTCCTGATCGCCGGGCACCACTACGCCCTGATCCCCGTGACCGGGCTGACCCCCGGCACCGAGGCCGCGTACGAGGTGCTGCTGGACGACGTACGGGTCTGGCCGCCCGAGGACTCCACGTTCCCCCCGAGTGTGATCCGTGTCCCGGCCGCCGAAGGGCCCGCCGCGGCCGAACTGCGCGTCTCCTTCGGCTCCTGCCGCTGGGCCTCGGCCCCCGTCGGTGAGCCCGACCCCGTCGGACCCGACGCCCTCCACACCCTCGCCGCGAGCCTGACGGCCGACCCCGGAGCCGTACGCCCGGACGTCCTGCTCCTGCTCGGCGATCAGGTGTACGCCGACGAGACGTCGAAGGCCACCCGCCGCTGGCTCGCCGAGCGCCGCGATCTCGAAGCGCCGCCCGGCGCGGAGGTCGCCGACTACGAGGAGTACACCCACCTCTACAACGAGTCGTGGAGCGACCCCCAGGTCCGCTGGCTGCTCTCCACCGTCCCGAGCTGCATGATCTTCGACGACCACGACGTCATAGACGACTGGAACACCAGCGCGTCGTGGGTGGCGGAGATGCGCACCGAGCCGTGGTGGCGCGAGCGCATCCTGAGCGGGCTGATGTCGTACTGGGTCTATCAGCACCTCGGCAATCTCTCCCCCGCCGAACTGGCCTCGGACAAGCTGTACGCCGACGTACGGGCCGAGCGGGACGGCACCGCCCGGCTGCGGGAGTTCGCCGCCCGGGCCGACGCCGATCCGGCCTGTGTGCGGTGGAGCTACCGCCGCGACTTCGGCCGGACGAGACTGCTGATGGTCGACTCCAGGGCGGCCCGTGTCCTGGAGGAGGGGCACCGGGAGATGCTCGACACGGAAGAGGCGCGGTGGCTGCGCGAGGAGGCACTGACCGACCCGGGCGCCCGCGACCATCTCCTCATCGGCACCTCCCTGCCCTGGCTCCTGCCGCCGCTGATCCACGACGCGGAGAGCTGGAACGCCGCGCTGGCCGGGGGCGAGCGCGGCAAGAGGTGGGCGCGCTTCGGTGAGAAGCTGCGCCGGATGGCCGACCTGGAGCACTGGGCGGCGTTCCCGACATCGTTCGAGAAGCTCGCGCGGCTGATCGCCGAGGTGGGCAGCGACGCCGACGCCCCGGCGACCGTCTGCGTACTCTCGGGCGACGTGCACCACGCGTACGTCGCCGAACCGGCCTGGCGCGAGGCGCAGTCGCAGCCGCGGTCGCGGGTCGTCCAGCTCACCTGCTCCCCCGTGCACAACTCCATCCCGCTCTACATCCGCCTCGGTTTCCGGTTCGGCTGGAGCGGGACCGGCCGGCGTCTGGGCCGTGCGTTCGCCCGGCACGGCCGGGTGGCCGCCCCGTCCGTCACATGGGGGAGGACCGGCGGCCCCTGGTTCGGTAATCAGCTGATGACGCTGACGTTGCGGGGACGCGCGGCGCGTCTGAGCCTGGAACAGGCGCAGGCGCGGGAGAGCGAGCAGGACGGGCGGAACGCGCCCGCGCGACTGGTGACCGTGGACGAACGGGAGCTGACCTCAGGGTGACGCCGGGGGTGGCTTCGGAGCCGTACTTACGTCCCGCTTCGAAGTTCTTTCACCCACCTCGCTCCAGTCTGCCCGGTTCCTCCGTACCGATCATTGGTCTGCACATGCCATACCTAATGGGACCTCCGTCGCAGTCGCGACAACGTGACAGGAAGAAGCAGGTCAGACGGTACGACTGGAGTTCGCCACGGAGAACGGGCATCGGGCTGAGAAGCGTCCGCCACACGGATGTTGAACTTGCAAGCATTCCTTAGGTCTCCCTAACCTGAAGGCTCTCGTCGGTTACGTCCCGAACCGAAGGAGCTTCACCCCCCATGTCCACACGTCTCAATCACGCGCAGCCGTACGCCCTCGGACTCTTCCGCATGGTGATCGGACTGCTCTTCGCCTGCCACGGCGCCGCGACACTCTTCGGCGTCCTCGGCAAGGACACCGTCGACGCCGGCACCTGGCCCGGCTGGTACGCCGCCGTCATCCAGCTCGTGGGAGGCAGCCTGGTCCTCCTCGGCCTGGGAACCAGGATCGCCGCGTTCGTGGCCTCCGGTTCCATGGCGTACGCGTACTTCAACGTCCACCAGCCCGACGGGCTGTTTCCCATGGAGAACGGCGGCGAGGCCTCGGCGATCTTCTGCTGGGCCTTCCTGCTGATCGTCTTCGTCGGCCCCGGCGCGCTCTCGCTGGACCGGCTCATCGGCACGCGCGGCACACGCGAGCCGGAGCGCCGGGACCAGCCGACGGCGGTGCCGGCCTGACGGACGGCCGCTCGGCCCGACAGCCGGACGACCGGACCAGCTGGACCGCCGCTCGGCCGGCACGCGACACAGGCGCCCGGATCCCGTTTCAACGGGGTCCGGGCGCCCTCGCGTCCGGCAGACTCGGCCCGACACACACATTCGGCCATTTCCCGATCTCGGCCAACCCACAAACAGGAGGTGGACAACACCCGCCCCGTGGGAAGGTGGTCCACCACAGCGGCGTACGCTGTATGGCTGACAGCTACTCCCATTTCGCCCAGGCGTAGGGGAATCAGCGGTCAGGGGGTTCAGGGGGTTTGCGAGGCCGGGAGATTTCGGCCTCGTTACGGAAACGGGGAATGTAAAAGTGCTGGAGAGTCTGGGCGCGCTGACCGGCAGCCCATGGATCTACGCCGTTGTGGCGCTCTCCGTGCTTCTGGACGTGTTCCTGCCCGTCCTGCCCAGCGGCGTACTGGTGATCACGACGGCCACGGCCGCGGCGGGCTCGTCGGCCGTCGCCGACGCGGCCGGCAAGGTGTCGCACGTGGCGCACGTGCCGCAGGAAGTGCCCTCGCTGCTCGTACTGATGGTGTGCGCGGCCGTCGCCTCCGTGATCGGCGACTTCGTCATGTACCGACTCGCCTGGCGCGGCGGGGACCGGCTGGCCCGCGCGATCGCGCGCTCCCGTCGGCTGACCACCGCGCAGGAACGGCTCGGCGCGTCCCTCACCGGTGGCGGGATCCTCGTCGTGATCGCGCGCTTCGTACCGGCGGGCCGCTCGGTCGTCTCGCTGAGCGCGGGCGCCGCGCACCGCAAGATGAAGGAGTTCCTGCCCTGGTCGGCGCTGGCGGCCGTGGCGTGGACGGGGTACAGCGTGAGCCTCGGCTACTTCGGCGGCCAGTGGCTGGGCTCCGGCTGGTTCGGCGTCGCGGTGTCCGTGCTGGCGCTGTTCGTGGCGGGGACGGTGGCCGCGTACATCGTGCGGCGCCCGGCGGGCCGGCGCGACGGCACGCGGGCGCAGGTCCCGGCGTCGGCCTGATCCAGACGACAGACCCTAGCTACGGGCCGGTGTCCCTCGTACCTCGATGCCGTCGAGCAGCCGCATCGTCGAGGCGGCGATCTCGTCGACGGCGCGGTCGAACACCTCACGGTTGTGGGCCGCGGGCGCGCGGAATCCGGAGACCTTGCGCACGTACTGGAGGGCGGCGGCCCTGATCTCCTCCTCGGTGGCCTCTTCGGGAATGACGGGCGGACGGAGAGTCTTGATACTGCGGCACATACCTCCAGTGTGACCGATCACCGACCGTGGTGGGTTCAGAATCAGAACTGATAACTTCGGCCGCATGACGACTGTCGACCACACCGCGATGACCGGCCTCGAACTGCTCCGCTGGGCGGCGAAGCAGCCCACCGACCGCCCCTCCATCGGACGGCTCCTCGGCATGACCTTCGACGAGCTCGACGAGGGCCGCGTCGTCCTGTCGCTCAGCACCAACCCCGACTTCGCCAACCCGCTGGGCACGGTCCACGGCGGCATCGCGGCCACGCTGCTCGACTCCGCCCTGGGCTGCGCCGTGCACACGACGCTCCCGGCGGGCGTCGGTTTCACCACGCTGGAGCTGAAGGTGAACTACATCCGTACGGTCGGCGTGGACGCGGGACGCCTCACGGCGGTCGGCACGACGATCCACGTGGGCCGGCGTACGGCGACGGCGGAGGGCAGGGTCACGGACGAGCGCGGCAAGCTGATCGCCCACGCGACGACGACATGCATGATCCTCCGGCCCGAGGCGGGCCCCGCCGCCTAGGGGGTGTCCCTGAGCGTCGGCCGTACGTCCCGGGGGTCGATCGTCCCGCCGCAGCCGGGGCAGGCGAGTTCGGGCGTCATCGTGTGCCCGCAGGTCTCGTGGTGGAGGCGTACGGGCGGACCGTCGTCACCGGTCATCCACCGGTCGCCCCAGGCGAGCAGCGAGACGATCACGGGGTAGAGGCCGACGCCCTTCTCGGTGAGCCGGTACTCGTACCGCTCGGGCCGCTCCTGGTACCGCACCCGCCGCAGCACCCCGTGCTCGACGAGCGTGGCGAGCCGCTCGGTCAACAGGGGCCGCGAGGCACCCGTGTTGGCCCGGAAGTCCTCGAACCGCCGTACGCCGACGAACGCGTCGCGCAGCACGAGCAGCGTCCACCGGTCCCCCACCACCGACAGAGCGCGCGCGACCGAACAGTCGACCTCACCGATCTCGTTCCACCGCATACGCCCGAGTGTAGGAGCCGCGCCGGGGGCGTACGGCGACGGACCAGCCCGGGTTGTACGTCCCGGGCACCGGCCGGCGCAGCCACTCCCGTGCCCAGTGCGGCGGGTCCGCGCGCCGCAGGATCACCGCCGTGGCGGGGGCCGGGTCGCCCATGGCGGCCGACGCGCAGCCCGCCGTGTACGCGACGGGGATCGCCAGGCTGTTCCCCTTGATCAGGCACGGCGGCCGTACGCCGCCCTCGCGCAGGACGGCACCGATCCGCTGCCAGTCGGCCCGCGCCCGTTCCTGGACGCTCACGTGCGTACGTACGTGCATGATCTGTACGACGGTGTGCCCCAGCACTACGACGGCGAGCGCGACCGCGACCGGACGCGAGCGGCCCGCCCGGTCGGCCAGGGCCAGCAGGCCGACGGCGGCGGGCAGCACCAGGAGGGCGTACCCGGGCAGGAGGAAACGGGGCGCCGCGTACGGGACGAGGAAGAGGTACGGCAGCGAGGCGCACGCCCCGACGGCGACCGCGAGCCAGAGCGGCGCGGTCGGGCGTCCGGCGCGGTGTGTGGTCCACAGCCCGAGGGCGACCAGCAGCGGGAGCAGCAGCCACCACGCGGCGGCGCCGGGGGCCATGGTGTCGTCGGTGCAGGGCCGGCAGAGCAACGGGCCGTCCAGGGCGGTGAGATGAGCCTCCACCGAGAGGACGGGGCGCATACCGCCCTGGGTGTCACTGGCCTCGGCGAGCCGCCGCGCCACTCCACCGAACCGCAGCCACGCCTCGACCACCCACGGCAGTGCCCCGACCGCGACACCGGCCGCCACGGCCAGCAGCCGCCCCCGGCCCCGCCACGCGGGCACCAGCAGCACGGCGGCGAACAGCGGAAGGGCCACGGCGGCGCCGTCGTTGGGCCGCATCAGCGTGACGACGCCCAGCCCGCCGACGATCCCGGCGTACGCGCCACGGCCGGGGTCCCGCCGCAGAACACATCCGGTCGCGGCGAGGGCGCCCATCGCGGTGTAGTGGTTGGGCATGGCGGAGTTGGCGTAGAAGAGCGCGAACCACAGACTCCCGTACATCCCCGCGCCCAGGGCCGCCCCCACGGGCCGCCGCAGCACCTCCACCCACGGCCGAAAGCCGAGATAGAGCGCGCCGCCCGCGAGCCCGGTCATCCAGAACCGCAGAAGGACGACCGGATCGGTCCACGAGGCGACGGGCGCGAGCAGCACCGGCACTCCGCGCGTACGGGGCGCGCTGAACGCAACGCCGGGCCCGTAAGGACCGAACCTGCTGGCATAGACGATCTCGTCCCACCCCAGAGGCAGCCCGAACGGCACGAGCACCCCGACAAGAACGACAAACCCCACACACACAACAGCGAGGCCCCCACGCCCCCGACCACGCCCCTCGCCCCCACCACCGGGAACGGCATGACCAACGACCGGCCCGACGTCTGTCCGCACACGTGGCACTCCCAGCGGAATCAACTCCACACAACGCCTAACTCGACCTATTCCCACCTCATCCTGCCATCGGCAACCCACCCGCCGACAAGGCCAACGGGGGTGACGGGACGACGACGCGGCCAGACTCACCGCCGCGCACTGGACCGGCCCCACCGCGCCGCACATCCGATCGAAGGGTTCCCCCGCCGCCCCGGCCGCCGGAGCGACCAACCCCCTGGAGCTGTTGAACCTTCGGGAGATCAGCCTCTGGAGGTGCGTCCGGAGGGGGTGTTGGCCGTGGGGACGGCTCGGCCGACTGAAAGTCGGCGTGTCCCGGCCGCGGACGACCACACCCGTTGATGTCAGCTGTTGATGCCATGTGGACTCCGAAGGCCCCCGACCATGATCGGTCGGGGGCCTTCGTGCTGGTGGGCGCGGACGGTTTCGAACCGCCGACATCTGCTTTGTAAGAGCAGCGCTCTACCCCTGAGCTACGCACCCTGGATGAGGCAACAGCGTACATGGCGCAGGGCCCCCGCTCCCAACTGCTTCGCAGGCCGGGGGGTGGGGCGGGGGGATACCCCCACCAACGAGACGGTGGCCGACCGGATCGTTCGGGGGCGGGGGGATTCGTACCGTGGAGGCACATTCGCAGGAACGTCTTGGGGGACCAATCACCGTGGACACAGCTCGTACGTCCGACACCCGCCCTGCCCGCCGTCGTCGCACGCTCGGTGTCACCGGGGGCGCCGTGCTCGCCGCGGTTGTCGTCAGTGGGTGCGGGAGCGCCGATGCCGGTGAGGCGCCTGTTGAGAAGCGGTCGTTCGCCTACAGCGGGAAGACGCTGACCATCTCCGCGGACAACTCCTCGCTCGATCTGGTGCCCGCCGATGTGAAGGACATCGAGGTGACCCGGCAGGTCGACGGCTGGGTGTTTCTCGGATCGGGGCCCGACCCCGTGTGGAAGCTGGAGGACGGGACCCTCACGCTCAAGCTGAAGTGCCGGGCCGTGGTGAACAACTGCGAGTCGCGGCACACGGTGAAGGTGCCGCGCGGTATGGCCGTGCAGGTGCGGAACGACAACGGCGGGGTTCGCGCCGACGGGTTCGACACCGAGCTCAACCTCCGTTCCGACAACGGCTCGGTCGAGGTGCGGAACTCCAGCGGCAGGCTGGACCTGTCCAGCGACAACGGCAGGGTGACGGCCGAGGGGGTCTCGTCCAGGTCGGTGCGCGCCAGGTCGGACAACGGGGCGGTGCGGCTGGAGCTCACCTCCGTACCGGACACGGTGGACACCGCCAGTGACAACGGGTCCGTCACCATCGACCTGCCGGAGTCCGACACCGCGTACGCCGTGACCGCGAAGAGCGACAACGGGCGCGTCGACGTGGACGTGCCGACGGACGACGACAGCGCACACAGGGTGAAGGCCGAGAGCGACAACGGCAAAGTCACAGTCCGAAGCGCGAACTAACCGACCCGTGTGTTCGTCCCTTCCTGGTGGGAGAATGAACTGGGCAGGGCGCGTAATCGGCACGGGAGAGGGATGTGACGGCGACGACACAGGCGCAGCCGCACGCACGAGCGAGGGCGGGTGGCGTCCGTGATGTCCTCACCCTGATGCTGCTGCCGATGCCGTTGCTGGTCGCGGCCCTGCCGGGAGCCTTCGCCGGCGGGGGGACGCGGCGCTGGTTCGGCGGGCGGGGCGAGAATCAGCGGGCCGGCGCGCAGGCCGCGAAGGACGCCGCCGCCGCCGCTTTCTACGAGCTGGACACGGCCCAGCGTGACCTGCGCATCTCCATAGAGACGATCACCGCGGTGGACACCTCGCCGGGCGCCCGGCGGGTCGCGGAGGAGTTCGCGGCGCTGGGGCAGCGGATCGACGAGGCCAGCAGCGGCTACATCAACGCCGTCGACGCCCACGACCTGGACCGGGATGATCTGGAACCGTCCGTCGCCTCGACCGCCCGTACGGAGCTGACCAGGGCCAAGGACGAGCTCGTACGGGTCAAGGGCGAGCTCGACCGGTTCGAGCGCGGGCTCGGTCCCCTGCTCGACAAGGCGGAGACGCAGCTCGCGCGGCTGGCACCCGCCGTGGAGCGGGCGCGGCAGACGCTGCTCGCCGCGAGCAACGCCCTCGACGCCGTACGCGGCTCCGGTCTGCGGGCCGACGACCTGGCGGCGCGGCTCGCCACACTCGGTCCGGAGCTGACCAAGCTCAACCAGGGCGCCGGCCAGCACGGCGTGGCCGAAACCATTCAGCGCGCCGACAGGGTGCTGCGGGATGCCGAGGCCGTACGGGCCGAGGCCGAGCGGCTGCCCGAGCGCGCGGCGGAGATCGACCGGCGGCTGGTGTCGCTGCGTACGCGCGCACAGGCCCTGACGACGCGCGCGGGCACGGTGGAGCCCGTTCTGAGCGAGCTGAGGCGCCGTTTCAGCGCCGCCTGCTGGCAGGACCTCCAGTCCGTGCCCGGGCAGGCCGGGACCTCCGTGCACCAGGCGGAGGAGAAGCTGAAGGAGGCCGCCAAGGCCCGCGAGGAGCAGCGGTGGCCTGATGCGACGGCCCTGCTCAGCACGGTCCGGGCGCTGCTGAATTCCACGGACGAGGCCGTGTCGGCCGCCGGTGACCGTCTGCAGCGGCTCAACGCCGTCTCGAAGGACCCGCAGCATGAGATCGACCGGACGCGGTTCGCCGTACGGGACGCTCAGCGGCTCGCGATGGCGGGCCGCAACACGCCCGATCCCCGGCACGCGCGCCCGCTGGACGACGCCGTGGTGCGGCTGGACCGGGCCGTGGCCGGGCTGGAGGGCCGGCATCCCGACTGGTGGCACTTCCTGACGGAGACGGAGGCGGTACGCAGCACGGCTGCCCGCGTTGTCGGGGAGATCCGGGACGAGCGGGGCGCCGGCGCCTGACGCCCGCCCGGCCGGCACCACCCAGTCGCCCGATTTGTCCCCTCGTCCCGCCGGACGGATCCTTGAAACACGACAGGACACCGGCACGCATGGCTGAAGGGGGCCGAACATGTCCGGTCAAGGGACCCTTTCCCGCCCGCCCAGAGGGCAACCGAAGCGGCGGGTGAGGCTCGACGAACATCTGCCGGTCGACCACCGCCTGAGCATGGTGTACCGGATCGGGGCGGGGCTGATCGGTCTGGTACTGCTCGTGTTCGGCATCCTCGGACTGGTCGATCAGATCGGTGTCTTCGGCACCGGCAGCCACACCACCGCCGGTCTGAACACCAACAGCGCGCTGAGCATCCTGTCCATCTGCGTCGGCGTCCTGCTCTTCGCCGGCATGCTGATCGGCAAGAATTTCGCCTCGACGCTGAACATGATCCTCGGCGTGCTGTTCATCCTCAGCGGCTTCGTGAATCTCGCGCTGATCAACACCGGATTCAACCCCCTCGCCTTCCGCATCCAGAACGTGCTGTTCAGCTTTGTGGTGGGCGTGCTGCTCATGTTCTTCGGCATGTTCGGGAGAGTCAGCGGCGGCCTGCCGCACAACAACCCCTACTGGCGGGCCCGCCACCCGACCCAGGTGGAGCACGAGTGGCGCAACCGCGAAGCCGCCGGGAAGCGCGCGGCCCACGCCCACCGGGCCGTGACCTCCCACCGGCACGGCGGACACCGGGCATCCCGATAGCCTGGCCCCATGCCTCGCTACGAGTACCGCTGCCGCCCCTGCGACACCACGTTCGAACTCAGCCGCCCCATGGCGGAGTCCTCGGCGTCGGCCACCTGCCCCGCCGGCCACCAGGACACGGTGAAACTGCTCTCCACCGTCGCCGTGGGCGGCTCGGCGAAGGGCTCACCGGCTGCCGCGCCGGGCCCCTCGGCCGGAGGCGGCGGCGGCTGCTGCGGTGGCGGCTGCTGCTCGTAGAAACACGCCGGGCCCCGCCTCCTAGTTGAGATAGCGCAGCACGGCCAGCACACGGCGGCTGTAGCCGACCGTCCCCCTGATCTCCAGCTTGTCGAAGATCGCGTTGCAGTGCTTCTCGACCGCGCTCACCGAGATGTGCAGCCGCCGCACGACCGCCGTGTTCGTATGCCCCTGGGCCATCTCCGCGAGCACCTCCCGCTCACGCTCGGTGAGCCGGGACAGCGGATCCGTACGGTTGGAGCGGGCCAGCAACTGCCGTACGACCTCCGGGTCGAAGGCCGCCCGCCCCGCCGCCACCCGCTCCAACGCGTCCAGGAACTTCGGGTAGACGCGCCAGGCGACCTCACGTTGCTCGTTCAGTGCCTGTCCGCTCTGTTCGTGCGCCTGGCGCAGCAGATCGTCCACATGCTCCGGGTCGCCGCTGCGCCGGGCGCGGGCCGAGCAGTATCCCGAGGGCGACGAGCCCCTGCTGCACTCCGTCGTGCAGGTCACGCTCGATACGGCGGCGCTCCTCGTGCACCACGTCCACGACTCCCGCCCGGCTGACCGCGAGCTGTTCGATACGCCGCTCCAGCGCCTCCTGCTGGCCGGGCCCGAGATAGTGCCTGGCCAACTGCCCTTCGAGATGAGCGATTCCGACGGCCCCCTGGAGACAGAGGAAGATCAGGAACAGGCCGCCGAAGGAGGAGAGCACGAGCGAGTCCACATGGTCGATGTCGATGATCGCCCAGCCGTAGAGGAAGAAGGTGCCGTAGCCGAGGCCGACCAGAGCGGACACCACCACGACGGCACCGACCAGTCCGAGCGCCCAGCGCGTCGCGAGATAGCGCAGTGCTCCGGCCGGCTCGTAGCTCGCGGACACCCGCTCGTCGAGCAGTGCCCGGAGCCGGTGACGCACCAGATCGATCAGTCTCCGTGCGCAGGCCGTCACCGGCCGCATGACCGCGCGTTCCCCACGCGGCCACGCCCGTACGAGCAGCAGGGCCAGACCGGCGAGCACCGAGAAAACCAGTTCCAGCACCGCCGTACCGCCGCCGGCGCCTAGTCCGACCGTGAGCCGCGCCCTACGACGCACCGCTGTGTTCACGATCAGCAACGCTAACGGCCGGACATGGACGCGCACACTGCGGGAAACCTCATAAGTTCCTACGGTCCGCCACCCGGCGAGGCCGCCTCGATCAGCATGCCTGACCAGTCTGAACAGGCATCCAGTGTGGGAGTCATGATCACAAGCAGCCCCGAGCAATGGGTCAACACCTTGATGGACACGCTCGGTGCACCGGGCGCGGGCATAGCGATCGCCCTGGAGAACGTGTTCCCTCCCCTGCCCAGCGAGGTGATCCTGCCGCTGGCGGGCTTCTCGGCCAGCACCGGCAAGCTGAATCTGACGGCGACGGTGCTGTGGACGACGGCGGGCTCGGTCGTGGGCGCGCTCGTCCTGTACTGGCTGGGGGCGTGGCTCGGCCGGGACAGAACCATCGCGCTCGCGTCCAAGGTGCCGCTGGTGAAGGCGAAGGACATAGAGAAGGCCGAGGACTGGTTCGCCCGGCACGGCAAGAAAGCTGTCTTCTTCGGGCGGATGGTGCCCGTCTTCCGCAGCCTGATCTCCGTACCGGCGGGCGTGGAGAGAATGCCGCTGCCCGCCTTCGTCGGTCTGACCACACTCGGCAGCGCGATCTGGAACACCGCGTTCATCATGGCCGGCTACGCGCTCGGGGAGAACTGGAAAGAGGTGAGCGGCCATGTCGCGACGTACTCGAAGCTGGTGCTGGGCGTCCTTCTGCTGGTGTTCGCGGCGTTCGTGACCAGGCGGGTGATCAGGTCCCGTAACGAGCGGCGGCGCGAGTGAGCCGCCGCAGGATCTCCTCCCCCGCGGCCACCCCGGTCTCGGCCAGTGTCTCCACGTGCGGGGCGCCCCAGCCGGTGTCGGCCAGCTCGCCGTGGCCGGGGCGCCAGCCGCGGTCGGCGGCCAGCAGCAGATCGGCGTCGAGGAGGGAGTCCCCGGCGGCGAGGGTCAGGTCGGCGCCGGTCCGCCGGGCGACCTCGCGCACGGCGGCGGACTTGGTCAGCGGACGCGGTACGGCGTAGATCTTCCGGCCCTGGAGCGAGACCGTCCAGCCGCGGCCGTCCGCCCACTCGGAGAGTTCCTTCACCCAGCCGTCGGGCAGCAGCGCGCGGTCGACCACGAGATACGCGAAGAGGTCCTCGGCGATGCGCTCCTTGAGCAGCCAGGCGGGGTCGGCGGCGGCGAGAAGGTGCTCCCTGACTTCCCTCAGCGGGGCGCAGCTCGCGGCGAGGCGCTCCTTCACCCGGGTCTGCCAGCCGGGGTCGGACTCGCCGTCGACGAGCAGATGCCCACCGTTGGCGCAGATCGCGAACCGGGGGGCGGGGCCCGGCAGATGGATCCGGAAGTACTGCTCGCGGGTGCGGGTCGTGGTGGGTACGAAGACCGAGGTGGCGGCGAGGTCTTCGAGCAGCCCGGCGGCCGTCTCCGTCAGGTAGGAGAGGGGCCGGCTCTCGTAGATCTCGACGCAGAGCAGGCGGGGGGCCTCGGCGTCGGGCATGGGGAGCTGGAGCGCGGCGGCCGAGTAGATGAGGGTGCGGTCGAGGTCGCTGGCGACCAGCGCCGGTGCGGGGGCGGGCGCGTTCACGGGGTGGCCACCGCCGTACCGTCCGCGCCGGTGGCGCCACGGGTGTAGCGGGGGTGGATCAACCCGACGCAGGTGTAGGGAAGTCCGTCGACCTCTTCCACCGGTACGCCGCGCTGCTCGGCGAGCAGCCGGACATGATCGAGGTCGGCTCCCGCGCCGCGCTTGGCGAGGATCTTCCAGGGGACGCGGCGCAGCAGGACGCGGGTGGTCTCGCCGACGCCTGGTTTGACGAGGTTCACGTCGTGGATGCCGTACTCCTCGCTGATCCGCTCGACAGCGGCCCAGCCTTCCCAGGTGGGTGCGCGGTCCGTGGCGAGGAGCTCCTTGGCCTCGGTGTCCACCGCGTCCGCGACGTCGTCGAAGCGGGCGGCGACGGTGTCCAGGAAGAAGCCGGACACATCGGCGCCCGCGAGTTCGCGGTAGTGCTTCGCGCCGTGGAAGTCGTGCGGGCCGACGAGGTCGGCACGCAGGACGGTGCGGGAGATGAGGCCGGAGACGGTGGAGTTGAGGCAGGCGGAGGGGATGAGGAAGTCCTCGCGGGTGCCGTAGGTCCGTACGCAGCCGCCGGGGTCGGCGAGTACCGCGATCTCGGGGTGGAAGTCGCCGAACTCGGCCAGCGCGTCCGCCAGTTCGCGGGTGATGGCGCCCTTTCCGGTCCAGCCGTCGACGAAGACGATGTCGGCCGGGTTGTGGTGGGCCGCGAGCCAGCGGATGGCGTTCGTGTCGATGCCGCGGCCGCGCACGATGGAGATGGCGTAGTGCGGCAGATCCAGGCCGTGCCGGTGCTGGGCCCAGCGGCGCATCAGAACACCCACGGGTGTGCCGGCGCGGGCGAGGGAGACCAGGACGGGCAGGGCGTGGGTGGCTTCCGGCGAGGCGGGGTCGGCGTAGCGCTGCGGGTGCTCGGCCAGCACGGTCTCGGTGACGGTGCCGACGGCGCGGGCTATTCGGGCGGCGGAGGCGCCGAGTGCGGAGCGGAAGAGTTCCTGGTACTCGGGGCTCGGCTGGTACTCCACCGGCAGTGACTCCGCGTAGTGGGCGCCGCCGCTCTGGATCGCCTCTTCGCGCTCCTCCGTCGGGGCTTCCAGTTCCACGTCGGAGAGGTCCTGGAGGAGCCAGCCGACGTCCTCGGCGGCGTACGAGGAGAAGGCGGGGCCACGCAGGGGGTCGGGCAGCATGGGCGATTCCTGCCGGTCGGGGACGTGCGGGAAGGCGGGCACGTGCGGGAGAGCGGGGAGGTACGAGGGAACGACGGCGAGCAGGACCCGCGGAACGTGGGCGGCGAGCCGGGCGAGCAGGCCGCCGGGGGCACGCAGCTCCGGGGAGTCAGCCGGCGAGTCGACGACCGCGACGACGGCGTCGAAACCGCCACCGGCCACGTTGTACGCGTACCGGTCGCCGCCGCCGGCCGCCTCTCCGGCCGGGAAGGCCGCTGTGTCGTGCGCCGGGAAGACGAGGCGGCTGCGTATCGCGTAGCCGGGGTCGTCCACGGCGAGAACGGGCGAGCGGGTCGTGGTCGAGTAGCGGACCTCGATGCCGGGGACGGACCGCTCCAGCTCCAGTGCGAAGCGCAGGGGCGCGTACATCAGCTCCTCGAAGCCGAGGACGAGCACGCGACGGGCGTCGCCGAGGTGACGGGCGAGCTCGGCGGCCATGCCGGGCACGGCGGCCTCCAGGCGGGCCCGGTGGGCGGGCGTGAAGCCGTGCCGCCCGCCGTCGGGCAGCCCCGCCGGCCAGCCGAGCGGTACGCGGACGATGTCGCCGCCCGCCGTGGGGGCGGGGACCCCGGCGGCCTCACCCGGAGCGGAGTCGTGCTCCGCGACCAGTTCCTGGCCCCGTGCCAGTACGCCCTCCGGGAGGATCACCGTGCCCGAGGCCATCGCCACCAGGTCGACCCGGGCCCCGATCTCCTGGGCGAACTCCGCGAGGCGGCCCTGGTCGGCGTCGGAGCGCATGTCGACGAGGGCAACGATCACGTACCACCGGCGCGGGTAGCGGGCGTGCAGAGCCCGAATCGTGTTGAGAACGGTGTTCCCCGTGGAGAACTCGTCGTCCACGAGGACCAGCGGGCCGTCGCCCGCCAGCAGATCGGGCCGCTCCGGCAGCAGGAGATGCGAGGTGGCGTGCGAGTGGGACTCCTCGAAGCCGCCCGCGGACGCCACGCCCGGCACCGGGCGGCGGGTGGAGTGCAGATACGGGGCGTCCGCCACACCGTCGGCCACCGAGTGGCCGAGGCCGGTGGCGGTCTCCGCGTAGCCGAGGATCACGGTCCGCTCGACGGCGTCGCCCAGCAGGTCCCTTACGCGTTCGCCGAGGGCGACACCGGCGCCGTGGACGACGGAGGGCCGCTGGGGGACGTGTTTGCCGAGGACGTTCGAGACGAGGAGGTGGGCGCGCTTGGGGTTGCGCCGCAGGGCAAGGCCCAGCAGCTCGCGCAGTTCGTCCCCGCCGACGAGCTGTACGCCCAGCCGTTCGGCGACCCACGACCCCGACCACGTCACGTTGCCGTTCTCCTCTGCGTTCTCGGTCTTGGTCTTGGTCTCATCCGACCCGTGGTCGCGGGGCACCGTGTCCGGCACGCTCACGCCACCAGCCCGGCGGCCAGCAGTTCCACGAAACCGATGTCCTCCTTGGCCACGCCGAAGACCTCGGCGCGCCGCATGGTGCGTTCTGCCCACGCGCGGTGGGGCTTCACCTCATTCATCTTGTTCGTGTACGAGGAGCGCAGCACGCCTCCGCCGCCCCGTTCCGGCCGCAGGATGTCCTGGGCGTCGCTGAACTCCTCGTGACTGACCACCGACAGCGCGTGCACCGGCATGACGTGCGAGGGATGGATGCAGGTCTTGCCCAGCAGACCGTTGGCCTGGTCGAGCTGGATCTCGCGCAGCAGTCCGTCGAGGTCGTGCTCGATCAGCGCGGTACGCAGTTCCTCGGCCCGTCCCGCGAGGAAGGGGCTCTGGCGCAGCTGCGGCTTGAACATCCGCTCATGGAGCCGGAAGTACTCCCAGACCGGGCCGGTGATCGTGAAGCCGGTGCCGTCGGAGCGGCCGAAGACGTTCACCACGTCGGCGATGACGGCGGAGATGATGCGTACGTCGTACGCCGTCATATCGGGCGAGCGGCGGAGCCCGTACGCGGAGCAGAAGTCCGTGACGCCGAGCCGCAGCGCCAGTACCCGGTCCCGGTATTTGTCGACCGTGTGGGCGATACCGGTGAGCGTGTCGGTCCGCGTCTCCAGATGCAGCAGCTCGGGCGACTCCAGCACGGGCATGGCGAAGAACCGGAGCCCGCTCTCATGTTCGGCTGAAATCAGCGCCTCAAGGAAGGGCACCCCCCGCTCATCCGTGAACTTCGGCAGTACGAATCCGGACAGGATCTGAGCGGCCGGGCCGAGCCGGCGTACGAGGTCGGGAATCTGGTCCGGTTCACGGACCCGGACAAAGAGAAGCGGCAGCTCCGTACCGCGCCCGTCGAGGTCGGCGAGCTGCCTGACCAGGTTCTCCTCGGCCCACTCGACCTCGGAGTCGTCGATGGAATCCTCCAGGCACAGCACCATGGACACGACCCCCCGCCCCGCCAGTTTGACCACGTCGTCGGCCAGCTGTCGCCTGGTCGCGGGGCTGTACAGGGTGGCTCCGAGGGCTGTCGACAGCATCTGAGCCGGGGACGCCGAGGAGAACTCGCCGGGCTCCCGGTGGAACAACGCTTGCCGAGCAGTGGGCGGAATATGCCCGAAGTGACGCATTTACTTCCCCCGTACTGCCACGGTGGTCGCGTTGACATGTGGCCGGTAATAGTACGTACGGACGGTAGTCATGAGTTCCTCCCGTGCATGAATTTCAGGTAACTCGTCCACTTCTCGCCCCTGTCCTGTACCCGCCTCGCTCCTTTCCACCATGCCCCCACGTTGTCCGCGCGGCCTGCGGGGAGGCAGGATGACGGGCATGACGCACGCGATGGTGAAGGGCTCGAACGTTCCCCTCGACGCCATGGCCGTGAGGGCCGTGCTGCGCTGGAGCCCGGGGGCGGGGATTCCCGACGTGGACGCGTCCGCGCTCCTGCTGGGCCCCGAGGGTCGAGTGCGCTCCGACGAGGACTTCGTCTTCTACAACCAGCCCCGTCACCCGTCGGGCCTGGTGCGGCGGCTGCCCAAGAAGCAGGTGCCCGAGGGCCTCACCGACACCGTCGAGGCCGATCTGGCGGCCCTCGATCCGAGCGTAGACCAAGTGGTGCTCGCGGCGTCGTCCGACGGAGCGAGCTTCCAGCACGTGCGCGACCTGCAGGTTCTGCTGTACGACGCGGGTCAGGCCGACGGCGACCCGCTGGCCGTCTTCGATGTGCGCCCGGAGACGGGCGAGGAGACCGCGATCATCTGCGGCGAGCTGTACCGGCGCGGGAACCGGTGGAAGTTCCGGGCCGTGGGCCAGGGGTATCCGACCGGCCTGATCGGGCTGGCCACGGCCTTCGGGATCTCGGTCGACGAGACGGAAGGGGCCGACGGGGCGGGCCGGGCGGCGCCTGGCCCGGAAGGGGCGACCGCCCAGCTTCCCGGCCCGCCCAATCACCACGCCGCCGCGCACGCGGGCCCGCAGGCACCGCCCGTGCCGCCGGCGCGGCAGCCGCGGTTCCCAGTGCAGCCGCAGGGGCAGCCCGGCTACGGGTATCCGCAGCCCGCGTCGGGCCGGCCGGCCTACGGGTATCCGCAGCCGGCGGCGGCACAGCCCGGTTACGGCTATCCGCACGCGCCGGCCCCGGGACCCCAGCCGCCGCAGGCGCCGCCGTTGCCGCAGGGGGCTCCCGCGTACGGCTATCCGCAGCCGGCCGCGGCGGCGGCTCCCGCGCCCGACCCCAACTTCCGGCTGCCGCCGATGGGGCCGCAGTTCGTGAGGCCCCAGCCGTAGATCCTGTCCGGCGGCTCAGGTCTTCGTCTTGTAGCCCCGTCCCCACTGCAGGCCCCAGCCGTACAGCCGGTCAAGCTCCGCCTGGAAGCCGTACACGAATTTCACCTCGCGCCGCACCACCAGCTCACCCTTGACGGTCTCCATCGAGAAGACCGCGCAGGACCGGGCCTGCGGGGCCCGCTCGTCCAGTTCGATCTCGACGCGCGGGCCGTTGCTCGGGTAGAGCGTGACGTTGGCGTGTGTCCGGTCGAAGGCCGGGGTGCGGTCGTAGATGTAGACGAAGACGAGCAGCCGCTTGATCTCCTCCCGGTGGTCGAGGTTGATGAATATCGTCTCGCCGGAGGGGGCGCCGAAGCGGTCGTCACCGCTGAGCTTGATGTACGGCGCCTCGTTCAGGCTGCCGAAGAACCCGCCCAGCGGCTGCACAACTCCCTTGGTGCCGTCGGCCAGTTCGTACATGCAGCCGATGTCGAGGTCGACGTTCACCACGCCCAGGGTGTGCGCCTGCACCACATCGGGCTTGAAGAGCTTGAAGGGGTGCCGCAGCAGCCCGCTCCCCTGCCTCGACCGTCCCTCGATGTCCGAAGTACGCATCCGCCACGACAGGTTGACCCGTAGATTCCCCGTGGCCGCGCCCTGCTTGGTGAGCGAGACCGACGGATTGCGCTTGGTCAGCTCGATCGAGTTCGTCGAGGCGCTGCCCGAATCGAATTGCGATGCCTTGCCTCGCCATAGATTGTCCCAGAAGGCCATCCCCACCCCACCCCCACCATCCGTTGCCGTACAGAACATGAACAGCGGGACGGCCGGAAGGCTTCCGCCTCAGGCCGCCCCGCTCAGAGCGTTCCCGCTATCCCCTCCTGGTCACACCCCGGAGGGGGCTCAGACAGTGACTGTTTTCTTGTCCTCCGAATCCTCGTCACCTTCGGCCGCGACTCGCTTGTTGCGGACCACCGATGACCAGAACGAGGCGGCGATCAGGATCACACCGACGAGGCCGGTGATGATCTCGCTGATCTCGTGCTCGATGGTGATGAGCAGGATCGCGGCGAGCGCGCCGATCGCGTAGTGGGCGCCGTGCTCCAGGTAGACGTAGTCGTCGAGCGTGCCCTGGCGGACGAGGTAGACGGTGAGCGACCTGACGTACATCGCGCCGATACCGAGGCCGAGCGCCATCCAGAAGATGTGGTTCGTGATGGCGAAGGCGCCGATGACGCCGTCGAACGAGAAGGAGGCGTCGAGGACTTCGAGGTAGAGGAAGAGGAAGAACGCGGCCTTGCCGGCGAGACCGACCGCCGAGACCTGCTTCCCTTCGGCCTTGGCCCTCTCCTCCTCCTCGTGTTCGCGTTCCTCCTCTTCTTCGAGTTTGTTCTCGAAGAAGCTGGAGAGCCCGTTGACAGCGAGATAAGTGACCAGACCCGCGACACCGGAGAGCAGGACGGTCGCCGATTTATCCGCGTACCCGGTGCTGGTGTGCGCGTGCGTCGCGAACGTCATCGCGGTGATGAGCAGAATGATCAAAGCGACGCAGACCGACAGCATGTCGACCTTGCCGAGCTTCGCCAGCGGACGCTCCAGCCAGCTGAGCCACTTGATGTCACGCTCTTCGAGGATGAAGTCCAGGAAGATCATCAAAAGGAACATACCGCCGAAGGCGGCGATCGCCGGGTGCGCGTCGGTGACGAGCGACTCGTACTTCTCCGGATTGTCCAGCGCCAGCTGTACGGCCTCGATGGGGCCGACCTTGGCACTGATCGCCACAATGGCGACAGGGAACACCAGCCGCATACCGAACACGGCGATCAAGATGCCGATCGTGAGGAAGATCTTCTGCCAGAAGGCATTCATCTTCTTCAAGATCCCTGCATTGACAACGGCGTTGTCGAACGACAGGGAGATCTCAAGGATCGACAGGATCAGTACGATCCCGAACGCCTCCCACCCCCACTGCCAGGCCGCGAAGGCAAGGCCGAGCGCCGTGATGGCGAACGACCAGCCGAAGGTTTTCAGGATCACTGGCTACCCCATCTGGTATCTAACGGGTTTTCCCCCGCGCAGAGCACTGCTTTACGAAACGTTGACCCCGAAGTCTAGAGCGATGCCACGCAGCCCCGACGCGTACCCCTGTCCCACCGCACGGAACTTCCACTCGCCCCCGTAGCGGTAGAGCTCGCCGAAGATCATCGCGGTCTCCGTCGAGGCGTCCTCGGTCAGGTCGTACCGCGCCAGTTCCTGACCGTCCGCCTGGTTGACGACGCGGATGAACGCGTTGCTGACCTGGCCGAAGGTCTGTCCCCGGGTGTCGGCGTCATGGATCGACACCGGGAAGATGATCTTGTCCACATTGGCGGGCACGGCGGGGAGGTTGACCAGCAGGGACTCGTCGTCGCCGTCGCCCTCACCGGTCAGGTTGTCGCCCGTGTGCTCGACGGAACCGTCGGGGCTGGTGAGGTTGTTGTAGAAGATGAACCAGTCGTCGCCGAGCACGCGCCCTGACTGGCAGAGCAGGGCACTGGCGTCGAGGTCGAAGTCCGCTCCGGTGGTGGAGCGAGCGTCCCAGCCGAGACCGATCAACACCTGGGTGAGGTTCGGTGCGGCTTTGGAGAGGGAGACATTGCCCCCCTTGGCGAGTGTGACGCCCATGATTGGTGAGTCCTCCCCGAGGGTACGTGGTGCCGGGCACGGCGCGCCTGACGCCGTGCTCGTGGTGCGTGTGCGGGTGCGAACCCCGCACGATGAGGCGCGTCCGGCGCCGCACTCGGATGTGCGGCGCCGGACGACGGATCAGCGGCTCAGACGTTGACGCCGAAGTCCTGCGCGATGCCACGCAGGCCAGAGGCATACCCCTGTCCGATGGCGCGGAACTTCCACTCGGCGCCATTTCGGTAAAGCTCTCCGAAGACCATCGCCGTCTCCGTCGACGCGTCCTCGGTCAGGTCGTACCGAGCCAGTTCGTTGTTGTCCGCCTGGTTGACGACGCGGATGAACGCGTTGCGCACCTGGCCGAAGGACTGCTGGCGGTTCTCCGCCTCGTAGATCGAGACCGGGAACACGATCTTGTCGACTTCCGCGGGGACCGCCGCGAGGTTGACCTTGATCGCCTCGTCGTCGCCCTCGCCCTCACCGGTGAGGTTGTCGCCGGTGTGCTCGACCGAGCCGTCCGGGCTCTTGAGGTTGTTGAAGAAGACGAAGTTTCCGTCACTCGTGACCTTGCCCTCGGCGTTCGTCAGCAGAGCGCTGGCGTCGAGGTCGAAGTCGTTACCGGTGGTCGTGCGGACGTCCCAGCCCAGACCCACAGTGACCGCGGTCAGGTTGGGCGCGGCCTTGGTCAGCGAGACGTTGCCGCCCTTGCTGAGGCTGACTCCCACGAGTCCTCCCTTGATGAGTTTCACAGGGGCGCCGCCCCGGCACCGGCCGTTTCGGCGGCCGTCACCGCGCGTAGCGCGCCCCCTGGTGCAATTGGCATCGGAACAACGACTGGATCCTAGTGACCGGTTCCCACCCCTTGTGCGGTTTACAGCGGACTAGCCCGCTCCCACAAGGCTTTTCCCGAGATACCGCGATCACAGATGGCGAGTTGTCGTCACAGAGCGGCAAGGGCCTTGACGTACTCGTCGACGTCACGTGCGTCCGAGATGGCGTTGACGACCGTCCAGCGCACCACGCCCGCCCTGTCGATGACGAAGGTGCCGCGCAGCGCGCAGCCCTTGTCCTCGTCGAAGATCCCGTACGCCCGCGAGGTCTGCCCGTGCGGCCAGAAGTCCGAGAGCAGCGGGTACTCCAGCCCCTCCTGATCGGCGAAGATCCGCAGGGTGTGGATGGAGTCGGTGGACACCGCGAGCAGCTGGGTGTCGTCGTTGACGAAGGTGGGCAGCTCGTCGCGGAGTGCGCGGAGCTCACCGGTGCAGACGCCGGTGAACGCGAACGGGTAGAAGATCAGCACCACGTTCCTGCCGTCGTCGTCGGGGCCGGCCCGGAAGTCGGAGAGCCGTACGGTCCGCCCGTGGTTGTCCTTCAGGGTGAAGTCCGGCGCCTGCGCGCCGACCTCGATCCCGGTCGGCGCCGTACCGGACGGTCCCGTACCCGCCGCTTGCCCAGTCACCATCCCCGCCACTCTCTCCGTCATCGGCCCTGCTCCCCCTCGCCCGCGATCCCCGGCCCCCGGCCGTGCCGCACCGGACACCCTACGCAAGGGCCCCCGGCGGCGGATGCCGGCGGGGGCCGTCAGTGCGTGCGAGGCTTGCGAGGCATGTCTGCCCGGCCGCCGCTTCGGCTTTCGCGCTCGGATGCGGCGCCGGTTCTCAGCGCTTGGACTTCGCCGCCTTGGGCGTGACCAGTCGGCTGCCGGTCCAGTCCTTGCCGGCGTTGATGCTCTTGGTCTGCGCCAGGCCGGCGGTCTGTGCGGCCTCGTTGATGTCGCTGGGCTCGACGTAGTTGTCACGGCCGGTCTTGGGCGTCAGCAGCCAGACCGCCCCGCCTTCGTCGATCAGACCGATGGCGTCCACCAGCGCGTCCGTCAGGTCGCCGTCGTCGTCGCGGAACCAGAGAACGACGGCGTCGGCCACGTCCTCGTAGTCCTCGTCGACGAGCTCCTGGCCGATGACGGCCTCGATGGACTCACGGAGCTCCTGCTCGACGTCCTCGTCGTAGCCGATCTCCTGGACCACCTGTCCGGGTTCGAACCCAAGCCTCGCGGCAACGTTGGTTCGTTCCTCCGCGTGGTCCGCGGTCGCGCTCACGGATTGCCTCCTGATCATGTTTTGGAAAATGCTTCAGCCACGCGCGTACGCGGGGCGCTGGCCGTAGTCCACACGGGCCGGGCGGATCGCGCAAGTACCCGACGGCCGAGACCGCCGAAACGGGTACGTTCCGGGCCGCTTCACCGCATCTCCTGACACCCCACTAACACGGCCCGTGATGGCCCGGGAGAGTTTCTTCCCTTTTTGTCATCCTACGCGGCTTCGGTAGGCCAATCAGGTCCGAACGACCGAACGAAACGCATAGCCGCCTTGGGCGTAAGATTCCGGTTTGGCCGGAGCCCGGAACACGGCGGACGGCCAAGCGGGCGATGTTGTCACGCGGAATTTGTCGCAGTGTGCGGGTTACCCCTCGGTAGAGGTGACGTTTCCGTCGCCGCGGTACACGATGGATATCGCCGTACGGCCCGCTTTCGTGCCTGTTCCCTGGCGGCAGAAGAGGCAAGCTCCCCCAAGCACCAGCGCAGTACCCGCAGGACCCACAGGCGTGCCCCGCATGGATGGTGTGGCCGGTCGGACGACCGGCCCGGATGCGAGGCGCGACACGACCCGAACAGCGAAGGAAAAGTGTGGCTTCCGGATCCGATCGCAACCCGATCATCATTGGCGGCCTTCCCAGCCAGGTCCCGGACTTTGATCCCGAGGAGACCCAGGAGTGGCTCGACTCGCTCGACGCCGCCGTCGACGAGCGGGGGCGTGAGCGCGCCCGCTATCTGATGCTCCGCCTGATCGAGCGCGCGCGCGAGAAGCGCGTGGCCGTGCCCGAGATGCGCAGCACCGACTACGTCAACACGATCGCCACCAAGGACGAGCCGTTCTTCCCCGGCAACGAGGAGATCGAGCGGAAGATCCTCAACGCGACCCGCTGGAACGCCGCGGTGATGGTCTCCCGCGCGCAGCGTCCGGGGATCGGCGTCGGCGGCCATATCGCCACCTTCGCGTCCTCCGCCTCCCTCTACGACGTGGGCTTCAACCACTTCTTCCGGGGCAAGGACGGCGGTGACGGCGGCGACCAGATCTTCTTCCAGGGCCACGCGTCGCCGGGCATCTACGCCCGTGCCTTCCTGCTCGACCGGCTCAGCGAGGCGCAGCTCGACGCCTTCCGTCAGGAGAAGTCGAAGTTCCCCGACGGTCTGTCCAGCTACCCGCACCCGCGGCTGATGCCGGACTTCTGGGAGTTCCCGACCGTCTCGATGGGTCTGGGCCCGCTCGGTGCGATCTACCAGGCGCGGATGAACCGCTACATGGAGGCCCGCGGCATCGCCGACACCTCCCGGTCGCATGTGTGGGCGTATCTGGGCGACGGCGAGATGGACGAGCCGGAGTCGCTGGGGCAGCTGTCGATCGCGGCCCGTGAGGGTCTGGACAATCTGACGTTCGTCGTCAACTGCAACCTTCAGCGGCTCGACGGCCCGGTGCGCGGAAACGGCAAGATCATCCAGGAGCTGGAGTCCCAGTTCCGGGGCGCCGGCTGGAATGTGATCAAGCTGGTCTGGGACCGCTCCTGGGACCCGCTGCTCGCGCAGGACCGTGACGGTGTGCTCGTCAACCGGCTGAACACGACGCCGGACGGGCAGTTCCAGACGTACGCCACGGAGACCGGCGCGTACATCCGCGAGCACTTCTTCGGTGACGACCAGCGGCTGCGCGCCATGGTCGAGAACATGTCGGACGAGCAGATCCTGCATCTGGGGCGCGGCGGTCACGACCACAAGAAGGTGTACGCGGCGTACGCGGCGGCCAAGGCGCACAAGGGCCAGCCGACGGTGATCCTCGCGCAGACCGTGAAGGGCTGGACGCTGGGTCCGAACTTCGAGGGCCGCAACGCGACGCACCAGATGAAGAAACTGACCGTCGCCGACCTGAAGGGCTTCCGCGACCGGCTGCACCTGCCGATCACCGACAGCCAGTTGGAGGACGGGCAGCCGCCGTACTACCACCCGGGCAGGGACTCGGAAGAGATCCAGTACATGCACGACCGGCGCAAGAGCCTGGACGGCTATGTACCGACCCGTGTGGTGCGCTCGGAGGCGCTCCGGCTGCCGGGCGACAAGGCCTACGCGGCTGCGAAGAAGGGGTCCGGCCAGCAGTCGATCGCCACGACCATGGCGTTCGTGCGGGTGCTGAAGGACCTCATGCGGGACAAGGAGATCGGCAAGCGTTTCGTGCTGATCGCGCCCGACGAGTACCGCACCTTCGGTATGGACGCGTTCTTCCCGAGCGCGAAGATCTACAACCCGCTCGGCCAGCAGTACGAGTCGGTCGACCGTGAGCTGCTTCTCGCCTACAAGGAGTCGCCGACCGGGCAGATGCTGCACGACGGCATCTCGGAGGCGGGCTGTACGGCGTCGCTGATCGCGGCGGGTTCGGCGTACGCGACGCACGGCGAGCCGCTGATCCCGGTGTACGTCTTCTACTCGATGTTCGGCTTCCAGCGGACCGGCGACCAGTTCTGGCAGATGGCCGACCAGCTCGCGCGCGGTTTCGTACTGGGCGCGACCGCCGGGCGTACGACCCTGACCGGTGAGGGTCTCCAGCACGCCGACGGCCACTCGCAGTTGCTCGCCTCGACCAACCCGGGCTGTGTCAGCTACGACCCGGCGTTCGGCTACGAGATCGCGCACATCATGGAGGACGGGCTGCGCCGGATGTACGGGCAGCCGCACCCGGGCGAGGACCCGAACGTCTTCTACTACCTGACCGTCTACAACGAGCCGATCCAGCACCCGGCCGAGCCCGAGAACGTGGACGTCGAGGGCATCCTCAAGGGCGTCTACCGCTTCAAGCAGGGTGAGCGGGGCTCGATCCCGGCGCAGATCATGGCGTCCGGCGTGGCCGTGCCGTGGGCCGTCGAGGCGCAGCGGATCCTGGCCGAGCACTGGGACGTGCGCGCGGACGTGTGGTCGGCGACGTCGTGGAACGAGCTGCGCCGGGAGGCCGTGGAGGTGGAGCGCTACAACCTGCTCCACCCCGAGGAGGAGCAGCGCGTCCCGTACGTGACGAGCAAACTCTCGGGCGCCGAGGGCCCGTTCGTCGCGGTCTCGGACTGGATGCGGTCCGTGCCGGACCAGATCTCGCGCTGGGTGCCGGGGACGTACCAGTCGCTGGGCGCGGACGGTTTCGGTTTCGCGGACACGCGTGGCGCGGCCCGCCGGTTCTTCCACATCGACGCGGAGTCGATCGCTCTGACGGTGCTCACGGAGCTCGCCAGGGAGGGCAAGGTGGACCGCTCGGTGCTGAAGCAGGCGGTGGACCGCTACCAGCTGCTGGACGTGGCGGCGGCGGACCCGGGCGCCGCGGGCGGCGACGCGTAGGCGTCCCGTAGCGAGAAGCAGGCGGCAGGTGGCCGGTCCCGTGAGGTACGGGACCGGCCACCGCTCGTCGAGGGGGCGCATCGCCGTTCCGGCTCGGCGCCGCGTTGCCTACTCTTTTCGGCCATGAAGGAAATACCCGCGCGTGTCCGCTGGGAACTCCGCACGCAGCGGCCGTTGCTGGCGCTCGCGCTGCTCTTCGGCGTCGCGTACGCCCTGCCCATCGTCATGACGGACGCGAACGGCGCGCTCACCCGCGCCTGCACGCTCGTCGAGTGGGTGGTGTGGGGTCTGTTCGCCGCCGACTACGCGGTGCGGCTCGTCCTGGCCCGCGCCCGTTGGCAGTTCGTACGCACTCATCCGCTGGATCTGCTCGCCGTACTGCTGCCGATGGTGGCGCCGCTGCGGCTGCTGCGCGTCGTCGCGACGCTGCTGCTGGTAGGTCAGCGGGCGAGGATCGCGAGCCAGATCAGGCTCACGACGTATGTGGTGGGGTCGGTCGCCGGGCTGATGATGTTCGGTTCACTGGCCGTCCTGGAGGTCGAACGGGACTCCCCCGACGGGAACATCAAGACCCTGGGCGACGCGGTGTGGTGGTCGTTCACGACGATGACCACGGTGGGGTACGGCGATCTCTCGCCGACGACCGGGCTCGGACGGCTGCTTGCCATCGGTCTGATGCTGAGCGGGATCGCCCTGCTCGGGCTGATCACGGCGAACATCGCCACCTGGTTCATCTCCCGCTTCGAGCAGGAGAGCGCGGGCGAGAAGCGCCAGACGGCCGCGATCGAGCTGCTGACCGAGGAGGTGCGGGCGCTGCGCGCGGAAGTGGGCCGGCTGTCGGGTGCCGCCCTGCCCGCTCAGGAGCGGGAGAGCGACGGTACGACAGCCGGCCGCGCACCGGCCTGATTCCGCTGTCCGGTCGTCCGGTGGCTACCCGATCGGCCGGTCAGAGCAGCCACATGAGCGCCAGTACGGTGTCGACGATACCGAGCGTGAAGGCGATCACCGCGGGGATGTACGCGGTGCTCCAGCGCCGGCCCATACCCAGCCAGCCGAGCACGATGGCCAGCGGTCCGAGCACGATCGACAGGACGAACAGGCCCGCGACTGCGAAGACCAGGCCGACAATTCCGATGGTCACGCGGTCCGTCCCGTTCCGCGACCCCATCCGGCCGCGTGAACGAGGGTGCTTGCGTGTCCGGGTGTTTCCGAAGCCCGTCATCATCACTCCCTGTGTCGGTGGATGTGGGCTGTCTGGAAAGTCGCGTACCCCCGCTCAGCGCTCCCAGACCTTGAAGGCCCGTACTCGGTAGGGCGACCGCGGAACCCAGGTGCCGTTTCCGGGGTACGTCTCGAACTCCCCGGTCTCCTCGCACTCGTGCGACTGGTAGGTGGTGACGGGCCGTCCGGTGCGGTTGACCAGGGACTGCGCGTCGGTGCCCGGCGGCAGCGGGACACAGTTCTGGATCTCGGTGCGGAAGAGCTCATGGGTCTGGCGGGGGCCGCGGAAATCCGGCTTTCCCCACAGACAGAGCTCGCCGGGTCCGCACGCGTCGCGTCGTGCGGCGGCGGCTTCGGCGGCCGGGGCGGCGGCCGGCAGCAGGGCCGTGGCGGCGGCCAGGGTGGCCGCGGTGAGCAGGGTGGCGCGTGTGGTCGTACGCATGGTCGTACGCATGGCTGTACGCATGATGGTGAACCCCCGTGTGGTGCCGATCAGTTGTCCGCACTCTGACCCGGCGGCCCGCGCCACGGGAAGGGGATCCTGCCCGACTCCACCCGAACAGGCGACGGCCCCGCCGGGATGTCCGGGCGGGGCCGTCGCGCGAAATCGCGCCGTGTTGACGCCGGCTCGATTCGGGTCGATCGATTCGGCTCGGCTCGATTCGGGTCGACTCATGCGTGGCGTCGCGTCAGATGTGTACGCCGCCTCCTGCCGCGTCCGCGTTGTCGCCGCGCTTGGTCCGGGTGGCGACGAACGCCGCGACCACCGCGACCGCACCGGCGACCAGGAACGCCAGACTCATGCCGGACACGAAGGTGTCCTGCATGACCCCGGTGATCCTGGCGAAGATGTCCGGCGTCACGCCGGGCGCCTCGGCCAGCGCGGGCGGGGCGACGCCGATCTCGGCCGCCTGTTCCAGCGACGGGTCCAGCGGCAGCTGGATGCCGGCGTCCTGCCAGTTGCCCTCCAGGTCGGCGCTGACCTTGGCCGACATGACGGCGCCGAGCACCGCCGTACCGAGCGCGCCGCCGACCTGCATCGCGGCCTGCTGGAGTCCGCCCGCGACGCCGGAGAGTTCCAGCGGCGCGTTTCCGACGATGACCTCGGTGGCGCCGACCATGACCGGGGCCAGACCCATGCCGAGCAGCGCGAACCAGACCGACATCACGAACGTGCCGGACCCGGGCGACAGGGTGGACATGCCGAACATCGCGACGGCCGTGGCGACCATGCCGCCGACCAGCGGGACCCGTGGTCCGAACTTGGTGATCAGCATGCCCGCGGCGGGCGAGGCGACGATCATCATGAGGGTCAGCGGCAGCAGGTGCAGACCGCTGTCGACGGGGCTCATGCCGTGGACGCCCTGGAGGTAGAACGTCACGAAGAAGAGTCCGCCCATGAAGGCGAAGGCCATCAGCACCATCAGGATCGTGCCGGCGCTGAGCGGGACGGACCGGAACATGCTCAGCGGTACGAGGGGTTCCTTGACCTTCGTCTCCCAGACCGCGAACAGGACGAAGCACAGGACCGCCGCACCCAGGAACACCCAGGTGCCGCCCGACGTCCAGCCCCAGGACTCACCCGCCTTGATGATCGCCCAGATCAGGGAGAACATCGCGGCCGAGAGCAGCAGGATGCCGACGACGTCGAAGGACCTCGGGGCGTTCACCGCGCGGTGGTCCTTGAGGATCACCAGGCCGAGCGCCAGGGCGACGACACCCACGGGCACGTTGATGAAGAACACCGACTGCCAGCTGACGTGTTCGACGAGCAGACCGCCGACGATCGGGCCGCCCGCGGTGGAGGCGCCGATGACCATGCCCCAGATGCCGATGGCCATGTTCAGCTTCTCGGCGGGGAAGGTGGCGCGGAGCAGGCCGAGCGCGGCCGGCATCAGGAGGGCGCCGAAGACGCCCTGGAGTACGCGGAAGGCGACGACGAACGCCACGCTGTCGGAGAACCCGATGATGGCGGAGGCCGCGGCGAAGCCCGCGATACCGATCAGAAAGGTCTGGCGGTGGCCGAAGCGGTCACCGAGCTTGCCCGCGGTGATGAGAGCGACGGCGAGCGCGAGGAGATAGCCGTTGGTTATCCACTGGACCTGAGCGAAGGTGGCGCCCAGGTCTTCCTTGATCACCGGGTTGGCGATGGCGACGATCGTGCCGTCGAGCGCGACCATCATCACGCCGATGGCGACGGAGAAGAGTGTCAGCCAGGGGTGGCCTCGGAGGCCCTTCGTGGCTCCCGGAGCCGCGTCCCGCGGATCGTTCGGCGCCGATTTGACGGTGGTCTGACTAGTCATGTCCCGAGGCTAATGACAGCGTCTGACAGTTGACCAACCATTTCACTAGTCTGTAACTGTCACGTGGCTCACATCTCACCTCGGGCCGACAGCGGCGTTGGAAGTGGACGAGAAGTGACGGAAAAGAGGACCGGAGAGCGATGGACGGCCAGCGGGCGGCACGGCATCCGGCCGGACTGCGGGAGCTGAAGAAGCAGCGCACGCGGGACGCCCTCCTGCGGGCGGCTCTTGAGCTGTTCACGACGCGGGGGTACGAGGAGACGACCGTCGACGAGATCGCCGAGGTGGTCGACGTCTCCCAGCGCACCTTCTTCCGCTACTTCGCCAGCAAGGAGGAGGCGGCCTTCACCATCCAGTCCATGGTGGAGTCGTACTTCGTGGCGGAGCTGCGTCGGCGTCCGGCCCGGGAGACCCCGTTCGAGGCGATGCACAACGCGGTGCTGGACGCCTGGAACTCCATCAACGAGGCGATCGAGGCCCTGGTCCCGGTCGAACTGCATCTGCGCACCTACCGGCTGATCGAATCCACGCCCTCGCTGCTGGCCGCGCATCTGCGGCGCGCCACGGAGCTGGAGGAGCGGGTCGCGCTGGTGATCGCCGAGCGCGAGGGGCTCGATGTGGAGACGGATCCCCGTCCGCGTGTGGCCGTCGCCGCGTTCTCCGGGGTGATGCGGGTGACGGGCAGGCTGTGGGGGCAGCGCGAGACGGGTCTGGACGGGCTGCTGGAGCTGACGGAGTCGTATCTGGACCAGCTCGTACCCACGCTCGCGGGTGACTGGCCGCGCACGCGCGGGTCCTGAGCGAGGCTCAGCGGCCCTCCGTGCGAGGGCGATTCGCACCTTGCGTCCTGTTACGTACGCCACATCTGAGCTTCAGTGCGTGCGCGTTACCCCGACGGAGGGTGAGCAAACGCCAGTTCACCCCTCCTCAGGGAGTGATCTGCCTCACGCTCACCTCGGGCGCCGCCGAGCTTCTCCTAGTGTGTCGCGCAGTGACTTCCTCCGACTCCTCCCCGTCCCTCACCGCACGGCGCACCCTGCTGGCACTCGCCGTGGTCTTCGTGATGCTGGCCTCCGGCGGATGGACCGCCCTCCAGCGGGACGGCGAGGACGGCACCGCACGGACGAGGGCGCTCTCCGCCTGGGAGAGGGGCCGCGTCGGCCGCGTCGATCTGCCCGACCCCGGTGCGCCGCCGAAGCGGCTGGCCGCGTTCTTCGCCTCGCTCAGCGCCGCGCGCCAAGTCGGGCTCGCCGACCGGTACCCCCTCGTGGTGGGCAATCTCAACGGCGCTCCCCTGCCACTCCGCTACCGCGCCAACCGGCTGGCCGTGATCCAGGCGCGCGACGACGAGCGGGAACGGACGCACGACAGCAGACTCTCCGTCGGGGGGCGGCAACAGGCGAGCCGCCGGATGCACCGCTTCGAGTCGATGGCGGGCGACGGCCGCCAGATCCTCGCCTTCGACCCGTCGGGCGACGGCCGCGCCGCCGAGGTCTTCGGCGAACTCGGCAGCGCGACGCGCGTGTCCGTGGTCGTCCCGGGCGCCGACACGAACCTCCTGACGTTCGAGCGCACCAAGCGCCGCTACGCCGCACCGGTCGGCATGGCCAGCTCGCTGTACGGCGCGGAGCGGGCGGCCTCGCCCCGTACCCGTACCGCCGTCATCGCGTGGGCCGACTACACCGCGCCCTCGGGTCTCGGCGTGGACGCCGTGACCGGGAGACTGGCGTCGGCGGGCGCCGTACGGCTCAACGCGCTCACCTCCGCGCTGCCGGGCACCTCGCGCGTCTCGCTGATCTGCCACAGCTACGGTTCCGTGGTGTGCGGCATCGCCGCGCGCCGGCTGCCCGCCCGGGTCACGGACGTGGCGGTCGCGGGCAGTCCCGGGATGCGGGCGGAGTCGGCAGGTCAGCTGGACTCCCGTGCCCGGATCTGGGCGATGCGGGACCACGACGACTGGATCCAGGTCGTGCCGTATCTGGAGGTCGGCGGGCTCGGCCACGGCGCCGACCCGGTGACGCCGGACTTCGGCGCACGGGTGCTGTCCGCGGAGGGCGCGGCCGGCCACACCGGCTATTTCGAGCCGGGCACGGAGAGCCTGCGGAACTTCGCGGACATCGGGGTCGGTTCGTACCGGAACACCAGTTGTGCGGACGACGGCGACGGGTGCCGGAGGGGAATCTCCGGCGGCGAAGTGATCTGACGCGCGTAGAACTAGGGTCTGTCTTGGATCAGGCCGGATCAGGGAGCGGGGTCTGGTGCGTGCGATCGCAAGGCGGAGGAGGGAGGCATGGCGGAGCCATGCCGACCGACGACAACGCGGCGAGCGCGCGTGCCAGGGACCGCGAGCCCGGCAAGATCCAAACGACAGACCCTGGGTCCGTCGGGGTCGTCGCCGAGGGGCGACGTGCGGCCGTACGACGCATACGATGAGGCACATGGGTGATGTGCTGGCCGGAATTCATGCCACCTGGGAGTTCGAAAGCGACTCCGTGCTCATCCGCTTCGAACGGGGGATACGCACGCCAAAGCTCTTCCAGGCACTGCGCGAACGGCGCGTACCGCACGAGGCGTTGGCGTCGGTGACGCTCTCCCCGGGCAAGCGCGGGACGGTGGTGCTGCACGCCGTGCCCAGACCCGGCGCCGACCCGCTGATGGAGGCGGCGGCCGGTCAGCTCAAGGACTCCGGCGATCCGTACCGGCTGGTGCTGCCCGCGGAGCGCGAGACGCTCGCCGAGTACTACGCGGACGAGCTGAGCACCGCCCTCTCCACGACCGGGCCGCCCGGCGACGACCCCGCCGACCGCTATCTCGTGGACCCTCCCCCGGCGCCGCTGAACTTCAAGGCGTACGACGGCAGGGCGTCCTTCGACGGGTCCAAGGTGTCCTTCCGCTGGTTCTGGACGGGCGCGTCGTCGGCGAAGTGGAAGGCGGGCGACCAGCGCTTCACCGTCTCGGAGCTGAGCGGGGTCGAGTGGCGCTCCCCCGAGGCCTTCGAGGGCTACCTGCGTCTCCTGCGCCGCGGTGACCACCAGCAGCCGGCCCAGGCCGACCACGACCCGGCGGCCGTGGTCTTCGGCCTCGGCTACGGGCCGGTCCACGAATCCCTGCCGTTCGCGGCGGCGGTGCTGGCGGCCGTACGGACGTCGGGCTCCGCCGTGCACCCCGGATCCGTCCCCGTACCGGTGGCCGCCGGCCGGCGCGATCCGGCGGACATCGCCGAACGGATCCGGCATCTCGGCGAGCTGCACGACGCGGGGCTGGTGACGGACGACGAGTTCAGCGCGAAGAAAGCGGAGCTGCTGGCCGAGTTGTGACGCGCGTAGCGACGACCCCCTACGGGGGTATGAGCCCAGGTGTGGCTCCTGGGTATGACGCCGAGCGGTACGGGCGCTGCATACGCTGAACCGGCCATGAGCCCCCAAGAACCGCCACCCCTGCCCCGCGCCGCCCTCCGGTCACTGCTCTCGCTCGGCGGCGCCCTGCGCACTTCGACCGCGTCCACCGAACCACTGCTGGCCGGCGCGTCCAAGCGGTGGCAGCGGCACGCCCCGTACGTCGTCGCCTTCGGCTTCGCTGTCGCGCTGCTGTCCACCACCGTCACCGTGCTCGTCCAGGACTACCAGCTGGAGGGCGGCTGGGCGGGGGCGCTCGCCACCGCGCAGGCCGCACCGCTGCTGCTCGCCGTGACCCGGCCGCTCCAGGCGTGGTGGATCATCTTCGTCGCCGACATCGTCGGCGCGGTGCTGCTCCTGACCTCGGCGGCGGATCTCGACGGCCGGTCCTGGCCGTGGCCGCCGACGGTCGTCGTCGGCTACCTCCTGCTGATGGCGTGCCTCGGGCTGCGCGGGCCCCGCCGCACGCTGCTCGCCGTCTGGCTCATGACAGGAGCGGCGGGGCTGGTCTTCGAGCTGATCTCGCAGAAACACAGCGACGGGGTCCATCTCCTGTTGTTCGTACTCACGGGCGTGGTCCTGCTCGTCACCGCCGCCCTGCGCGAGCGCGGTGACGCCCAGCGCAGACTGGTGGAGCAGGAGTCAATCAGCGAGGTCGAACGCGCCCAGCGCACACTGCTGGAGGAACGCGCCCGGATCGCACGCGAGTTGCACGACGTCGTCGCCCACCACATGTCCGTCATCACGGTCCAGGCCGACTCGGCGCCGTACCGGATCGAGGGGCTGTCCGACGCGGCACGCGAGGAGTTCTCCACGATCGCCGCCGGAGCGCGGGAGTCGCTGACCGAGATGCGCCGGCTGCTGGCGGTGCTGCGCAGCGACGGGTCGGCGGGCGAACGGGCGCCGCAGCCCGGGCTCGGCCGGGTGCAGCAGCTCGTCGAGGCGACGGTACGGGCCGGGGTACCGGCCGAGCTGTCCCTCGCGGCGGATCTCGGTGCCGTCCCGCCGTCGGTGGACCTCTCCGCGTACCGCATCGTCCAGGAGGCCCTGTCCAACGTCGTACGGCACGCGCCCGACGCGCCGACCCGTGTCTCGGTGACCTCGGACGCCGACCTGCTGACCGTCCTGGTCGTCAACGGGCCCGCGACGGCCCGCACTTCACCGCTGGAGAGCTCCGGCACCGGCCACGGGCTGATCGGTATGCGCGAACGCGTACGGTTGACCGGCGGCACGCTGGACACCGGACCGCTGCCGGACGGCGGGTTCCGGGTCGCCGCGCGGCTTCCGCTGGCACCGGCCGCCCCCGACCCGACCACGGAGGATCCGTCGTGACCATTCGCGTGATCATCGTCGACGACCAGGCCATGGTGCGCGCCGGGTTCGCCGCACTGCTCTCGGCGCAGGCCGACATCGACGTGGTCGGCGAGGCGCCGGACGGTGCCCTGGGCATCGAGGTCAGCCGCAGGACCCATCCCGACGTGGTCCTGATGGACGTCCGGATGCCGGAGATGGACGGCCTGGCGGCGGCGCGGGCGCTGCTGGACCCGCCGGTGGGGGTGGTGCACCGGCCGAAGGTACTGATGCTGACCACGTTCGACGTGGACGACTACGTGTACGAGGCGCTGCGCGCGGGAGCCTCCGGGTTCCTGCTGAAGGACGCGCCGCCGGCGGACCTGATCTCGGCGGTCCGCGTGGTCGCGGCGGGCGAGGCGCTGCTGGCCCCCTCCGTGACGCGCCGGCTGATCGCGGACTTCGCGCAGCAGCGGCCGGCACCGCGCAGGAACCGCTCGCTGCGGCTGAAGGGGCTGACACCGCGCGAGACGGAGGTTCTGGAGCTGATCGCACGAGGGCTGTCGAACCAGGAGATCGCCGGGCGGCTGGTCCTGGCGGAGCAGACGGTGAAGACGCACATCGGGCGGGTGCTGGCGAAGCTTCAGCTGCGGGACAGGGCGCAGGCGGTGATCTTCGCGTACGAGTCCGGGCTTGTTGCCCCTGGCAGTTGACCGGCAGCCCGCGCCCGCGGGCCGGTGGTCGGTGGTCGGGGTGTCCTCAAGCGCCGGACGGGCTGAAGGTGGACGCCGCCGCGTCCGGGTGCCGCTCCGGGGTCACGTCCCCCTTCCAACCCGCGGACCGGCAGCACCCGGGGATGCGGGTACGGATCCCCCACCGGCGTGAGGGGGGCGGGGTCGCAGGAGGGGTGTGTTCGGACACTCGGGCTGATTTGTGGCGCGGGAACAAGAACGTCCCCTCGGGTCCAACGAGCGGTGCACGCGCCGTAAATCACACCGTCCGGACATACCCCTCCGGAGACCCCGAACCCCACCCCCGGCAACGACACAGCAACCAAGACACCCCGTACCCCAGTAGCACCCGCGACTTGGCTCCCCGGTGTGACGCCCCCGAACCCGTCGTCTTCCTACCTTCCTCCCGCCACACACCGTGGCCACTACGAGGGAGACGCGAATGCGCCGCTACAAGAGAACCCTGGTCGCCGCCGCGCTGATGGCCACCCTGGTGTCCGGCACCGCCGGCTGGGCCGCCGGGAGCGGGCAGAGCCCCGTCACCGGCCCCCCGCCCGGCACCGCGGCCTGGCTGGACGACACGTCGCTCGGACGCTCCCTGCCGGACCCGGGGAAGGCAAGCCCCGCCCAAGTCGCCGCGTTCTTCGGTGCGTTGAGCCCCGCCCAGCAACGTGAGCTCGCCGCGCGGCACCCCTCCGTCGTGGGGAACCTCGACGGCGCCCCCGTCCAACTCCGGTACCGGGCCAACAGGCTGGCCATCGCCGAGGACCCCCGTTACGCCCGCCTCGCCGAGAACGGTCGGCAGATCATCGCCTTCGATCCGCGCGGTCGCGGCACCGTAGCCGAGGTGTACGGAAACCTGCTGACGGCACGTCATGTCGCCGTCGTGGTGCCGGGTTCGGACATCGACGCCAGGACGTACGACCGGAAGAGGGACCCGTACGGCACCCCCGCCGGGATGGCCGGCTCGCTGCGGACCGCGACCAACGGCCGTATCGCCGTGGTGGCGTGGGCCGGCTACACCACGCCCCTCGGCCTCGGGCTGGACGCCGCGACGGGCGGGCTCGCCGAAGCGGGCGCCGGGCGGCTGGCCCGGTTCACCGGGGGCCTGACCGCCGCCGGGGTCAAGACACCGAAGCTGTTCTGCCACAGCTACGGCTCCGTGGTGTGCGGCATCGCCGCGAGCGAGGCGGCTGCGAGCGACATCGTGGTCCTCGGCTCCCCCGGCATGCGCGCCGCGAACGTGGCCGCGCTGCGGACGGACGCCCGGGTGTGGGCGGCGAAGGACCCGTCGGACTGGATCTCCAAGGTGCCGAACGTCGAGTTCCTTGGCCTGGGCCACGGCACGGATCCGGCGGCGGAGGACTTCGGGGCCCGCCGGGTCCCCGCCGGCACCGCGCACGGTCACACCGGCTACTTCGCCCCCGGCACGGACTCGCTCCGCGCCTTCGCCGCGATCGCCACGGGGGGTGACGTGCGATGAGGCTCGTCGAGAAGATCGAGGCGCGGACGCCCGCGTCCCGTGACCGCGCGATCGACGGTCTGCGCGCGCTCGCGCTGCTCGCGGTGCCGACGGGGCACTGGCTGCTGGGCGGATTCACGCTGGACGAGGGGGCGTTGCGCAACGCGAGCCCGCTGAGCACGTTCGGCCTCTTCGCGCCGGTGAGCTGGGTGCTCCAGATGCTGGGCATCTTCTTCCTGGTCGGCGGTTACGCGTCGGTGCTCTCCTACCGGCGCCGGAAGGGCTCCACCGCGGACTGGCTCCGGCAGCGCGTGACCCGGCTGGGGCGCCCGGTGCTGGGCGTGACGGCGGTGTGGGCGGTGCTGATCCCGGTGCTGTACGCGGCCGGTGTGCCCGGGACGACACTGCGTACGGGCTCGACGCTGGTGGTGCAGCCGCTGTGGTTCGTGGGCGTGTACGTCGTGGTGACGGCGCTGACGCCGTACTGCGTGCGGGCCGCGCGGTACCTGGGCGCGTGGGCGGCGGCGCCGTTGCTGGGGGTGGTGGCCGTCGTGGATGTGCTGCGCTACGGCCCGTACGGCGACGCGATGCCCGGGTGGCTGAGCGTGGTGAACATCCTGCCGGGCTGGCTCTTCGCGTATCAGCTCGGCGTGTCGTGGGGCGAGGGCCGGATCAGCCGGCGCGGCGCGCGGGTGCTGCTGGTGGGCGGCGGGGTGCTCTTCGCCGTACTGCTGGTGGTCTTCCACTACCCGGCGTCGATGGTCGGGGTGCCCGGTGAGGCGCGGACCAATTCGCATCCGCCGTCGCTGCTGGTGCTGGCGCTGGCCGCGGTGCAGAGCGGCGCGGCGATCCTGCTGCGGGACCGGATCGCGCGGGTGCTGAGCAGGCCCGCGCTGTGGGCGCCGGTCGTGGTGATCAACCTGTCCGCGATGACGATCCTGTGCTGGCACCAGACGGCGATGCTCGCGGCGGCGGTGCCGGGTTCGTATCTGGGTGCGGTGCCGGGGCTGACGACCGCTCCGGATTCGTACGGCTGGATTCTCGGCCGGGTGCTGTGGATGCCGCTGTTCGCGGTGCTGCTGGTGGTGATCGCCCGGTACGCGCGGGCGTTCGAGGCGCCGTGGGAGTCGGGCACGCGCGCCGCGAACGCCCGCCGGGCAGCGGCGGGGCTGCTCGCGGCGGGCTTCGCGGTGTACGCGCTGGCGCTGTGAGGTGGTGCGGCGGGGGCTACTCGCGGGCGGCGGACGTCGCGGACATGTCGGCGTAGCGGTCGCCGGTGACCTGTCCGGCGATCGGCTCCAGGAGCGCCAGGTCCCCGGGGGTGAGGGTGATGCGGGTGGCGGCGGCGTTCTCCAGCAGCCGCGAGCGCTTGCGTGTGCCGGGGATCGGTACGACGGTCAGACCGTGCACCTGGGCGCGCTGCTGCACCCAGGCGAGCGCGATCTGCCCGGCGGTCGCGCCGTGGGCCGCCGCGACGGCGCGGACGGGTTCGAGGAGCGCGGCGTTGCGGCCCGCGTTCTCGCCGGTGAAGCGCGGCATGCCGCGCCGGAAGTCCTCGCTCTGGAGCTCCGTGTCGGCCTGGGTGAACGAGCCGGTCAGGAAGCCGCGTCCGAGCGGTGAGTACGGCACGAGGGCGACGCCCAGTTCGGCGGCGGCGGCCGCGGCGCTCGTCTCGACGTCGCGGGAGAACAGCGACCACTCGGACTGGAGCGCGGCGATGGGGTGCACGGAGTGCGCCTCGCGCAGTTCGGCGCCGGTGACCTCGCTCAGGCCGAGGTGTTTGACCTTGCCCTCGGCGACGAGTTCGGCCATCGCGCCGACGGACTCGGCGAACGGTACGCCGGGGTCGTGGCGGTGCATGTAGTAGAGGTCGATGACGTCGACGCCGAGGCGCCGCAGGGAGTCTTCGACGGCCTGTTTGATGTACCCGGGCTCGTTGCGTACACCCCGGTACTTCGGGTCGTCGGTGCGGCGCTCGATGCCGAACTTGGTGGCGAGGGTTATCTCGTCGCGGTGGGCGGCGACGAACGGCGCGAGGAATGTCTCGTTGGCGCCGAGCCCGTACACGTTGGCCGTGTCGATGAGGGTGACGCCCGCCTCGACCGTGGCTTCGAGGGTGTCCCGGGCGGCCGCCTCGTCCGTGTCGCCGTAGAACTCGCTTATGCCCATGGCGCCGAAGCCCTGGACACCGACCGTGGGTCCGGCGGTGCCGAGCGTCACGGTGGTGATCTTCTCTGTGCTCATGATGCCCTTTCGGACGCGCGGTGCGCACCGGCGTAGAAGTCGATCTTGTGGTCGAGTACGGCGAGGGTGTCCTGGAGTTCGGTTATCCGCGACCGCACGTCGCGCCTGGTCTGCTGGAGCAGTTCCTGCCGCTCTTCGAAGGTGTGCTCGCCCTCCCGGACCAGTTCCGCGTAGCGGACCATGTCGGCGACCGGCATGCCGGTGAGGCGCAGTTTGCCGACGAGGGCGAGCCAGTCGAGGTCCTGGTTGGTGAAGCGCCGCTGCCCGGTATGCGACCGGTCGACGTGCGGCATGAGTCCGATCCGCTCGTACCAGCGCAGGGTGTGCGCGGTGAGGCCGGTGAAGGCTGCTACTTCGCTGATCGTGTACCGGTCGTCGCCGTCGGGGCGCGGATGGGTCGACGGGGCTCTCACACAGATGTCCTCGGCCTCCGCCGTGACGGGGGTGCTTTCGATCAGCGTCATGGCTTCAACGTAGGACCTTGGAGTGCACTCCAAGCAAGGGGGACCGGGCGATGTTCTTCGCCGGCTCCCGTACCGGGGTCGGGCGGCGGAAGGGTCCCGTCTACGCTCGTGGCCATGCAGAGCCTGGCGATGATCGAGAACTGGCCGGTGCCGACGGCCGCCGCGGCCGTGGTACGCGCGGACGGCACGGTGAGCGGGTCGTACGGCCCCACGTCGCACCGTTTCCCGCTGGCGTCGGTGACCAAGCCGCTCGCCGCGTACGCGGTGCTCGTGGCGTACGAGGAGGGGGCGGTCGAGCTGGACGAGCCGGCCGGGCCCGAGGGCTCGACCGTCCGCCATCTCCTCTCGCACACCAGCGGGCTGGCCTATGACGAGCACCGCGTGACGGCCCCGCCCGGCACCCGGCGGCTGTACTCGAACGCGGGTTTCGAGGCATTGGGCGAGCACGTCGCGAAGGCGACGGACATCCCGTTCCCCGAGTATCTGCGCCAGGCGGTCCTCGAACCTCTGGGCATGACCTCGACCGCGCTGGACGGCTCACCCGCGAAGAACGGTGTCTCGACGGTGGACGACCTGATCCGGTTCGCCGCCGAACTCCAGGCGCCTCGGCTGCTCGACCCCCGTACGGTCCTTGAGGCGATGACGGTGGTCCACCCCGGGCTGTCGGGGATCCTGCCGGGCTACGGGCATCAGAAGCCCAACGACTGGGGTCTGGGCTTCGAGATCAGGGACTCCAAGTCGCCGCACTGGACGGGAAGTTCGTCGTCACCGCGCACTTTCGGCCATTTCGGGCAGTCGGGCACGTTCCTGTGGGTCGACCCGGACGCGGGCGCGGCGTGCGTGGCGCTGACCGACCGGGACTTCGGCCCGTGGGCGGTCGAGGCCTGGCCGGCGTTCACGGACGCGGTGCTGGCGGAGCTGCGGCCCGAGAACTAGGGTCTGTCCGGGCCCAGTTCCCAGATCAGCACCTCGGCCGGTTCGTCCGCGGCGACCTCCAGGCCCGCGGAGTCCGTGATCCGCGCCGAGTCACCGGGGCCCAACTCCACGCCCGCCAGGACCACCAGGCCCCGCACGACGTGCAGATACGCGTACACCGCGTCGGGGATCGCGGTCCGCTCGCCGTCCTGGAGCCGGCGCACATGCAGCATCGCGCCCGCCTCGGGGAGCGCGTACGGCGTGGAGTCTGCGATGCCGTGCACGATCTCGTAGCGGGGGGCGCCGCCGGGCGCGAGCGGGGCGAGCCACATCTGGACGAACACCAGCGGCTGTCCGCCGTCGTTGCGCTCCACATGCCGTACGCCGCCGCCCGCGCTGAGCCGCTGTACGTCTCCGGGCCGGACCACCGTGGCGTTCCCGGCGGAGTCGCGGTGGGTGAGTTCCCCCTCGACGACCCAGGTGACGATCTCCGTGTGGCTGTGCGGGTGTTCACCGAACCCGGCGCCGGGCGCGAGCCGTTCCTCGTTGCAGGCCAGCACCGCGCCGAAGCGGAGGTTGTCGGGATCGTAGAACTCCCCGAAGGAGAAGGCGTGGAAGGACTCGATCCCGGCGGACAGGTCACCGCCGGGATAGCGGTCGTCGGCGTACCGGACGGAAATCACGGTGCCCACGTTAGGGCCTGCCCGGCGCGCGGCCGTCCTGATAAGGCAGTCTTGTCCCGTGCCTGAACCCTCGAACGAAGCCCATCCGCATCCCGCGACCCTGCGCCGACTGGAGAAGTCGGCAGGCAGGCTGGCCGCGAACGCGATCGCCCGTATGGACGAGAAGCTGCCGTGGTACCGGGCGATGCCGCCGGAGAACCGTTCATGGATCGGTCTGGTCGCCCAGGCCGGTATCGCCGCCTTCACCGAGTGGTTCCGGCACCCCGAGACGCCGCAGGCCATCTCCACCGATGTGTTCGGTACGGCCCCGCGCGAGCTGACCCGGGCGATCACGCTGCGCCAGACCGTCGAGATGGTGCGCACCACCATCGAGGTCATGGAGTCGGCGATCGAGGAGGTCGCGGCGCCCGGCGATGTGTCGGTGCTGCGCGAGGCGCTGCTCGTGTACGCGCGGGAGATCGCCTTCGCGACGGCCCAGGTGTACGCGCAGGCCGCCGAGGCGCGGGGCGCCTGGGACGCGCGGCTGGAGTCGCTGGTGGTGAACGCCGTGCTCTCCGGCGAGGCCGACGAGGGCGCCGTGTCGCGGGCCTCCGCCCTGGGCTGGAACTCGCCCGAGCATGTGTGCGTACTGCTGGGCACCGCGCCCGACGGCGACAGCGAGCTGACCGTCGAGGCGATCCGCCGGGCAGCGCGGCACGCCAAGCTCCAGGTCCTCACCGGGGTGCTCGGTGACCGGCTGGTCGTCATCGCGGGCGGCAGCGACAACCCGCTCCAGGTCGCGAAAGCCCTGATCGGACCGTACGCGGCCGGGCCGGTGGTGGCGGGCCCCGTGGTGCCCGACCTGCTGGCGGCCACGCGGTCGGCGCAGGCGGCGGCGGCCGGTCTCAAGGCGTGTTCGGCCTGGCAGGACGCGCCGCGTCCCGTACTGTCCGACGATCTCCTGCCGGAGCGCGCGATCGCCTCGGATCCTGCCGCTCGTGAGCAGTTGGTGGAGGAGATCTACAGACCGCTTGAAGAAGCGGGCTCGGCGCTGCTGGAGACTCTGAGTGTTTATCTGGAGCAGGCGAGCAGTCTCGAAGGGGCCGCCCGGATGCTGTTCGTGCACCCCAACACCGTGCGCTACCGGCTTCGACGTGTGACCGACGTCACCGGATGGTCACCGTCCGATGTCCGTTCCGCCTTCACTCTGCGAATCGCGTTGATCTTGGGGAGGTTGGCCGACGGGGAATCGCCTTCCTAGCCTTTTGTTGGACACCAACAATTACCCCGACGGTTCTTCGTCCTTGTCCCCACGGGCGGCGGAGGCCGTCCCCACGAGAGAGTGTGAGAGTGCTCGTACTCGTCGCTCCCGGCCAAGGCGCTCAGACGCCCGGCTTCCTGACTCCCTGGCTCGATCTGCCCGGCGCCGAAGACCGGCTGCGGGCGTGGTCGGCCGCCATCGACCTCGATCTGGTCCACTACGGCACGAAGGCCGACGCGGACGAGATCCGTGACACCGCCGTGGCCCAGCCGCTGCTGGTCGCCGCGGGTCTGCTCTCCGGCGACGCCGTGCGCGGCCTGCTGGCGGGCACCGCCGGCGCGGGCGCGGTCGCGGGACACAGTGTCGGCGAGATCACCGCCGCCGTGTACGCGGGTGTGCTGAGCGAGGAGGCCGCGCTCGGCTTCGTCCGTACGCGCGGTCTGGCCATGGCCGAGGCGGCCGCCATCACGCCGACCGGTATGGCGGCGCTGCTCGGCGGCGACCCGGAGGTGACCCTGCCCCATCTGGAGAAGCTCGGTCTGACCCCGGCGAACGTGAACGGTGCCGGCCAGATCGTGGCCGCGGGCACCCTGGAGCAGATCGAGGCCCTGGCGGCGGACAAGCCCGAGGGCGTACGCCGTGTGGTGCCCCTCAAGGTCGCGGGCGCCTTCCACACCGAGCACATGGCCCCCGCGGTCGCCAAACTGGCGGAAGCGGCCGGAAAGCTCGACGTGTCAGACCCCGCCTTGCCGTATGTGTCCAACAAGGACGGGCAGACTGTGCGCACGGGGGCCGAGGTCGTCGCACGACTCGTGGGCCAGGTCGCCAACCCGGTCCGCTGGGACCTGTGCATGGAGACGTTCACGGAGCAGGGTGTGACGGCGTTGATCGAGCTGTGCCCGGGCGGCACGCTGACCGGTATCGCCAAGCGCGCCATGCCCGGTGTGAAGACCCTCGCGCTCAAGACCCCCGCCGACCTCGACGCGGCTCGCGAGATCGTCGCCGAGCACGCTGCCTAAGGAGCCCGAGAGAGCATGGCGAAGATCAGGCCCAGCCAGGGCGCCCCGTACGCCCGCATCATGGGTGTCGGCGGTTACCGTCCGACGCGCGTGGTGCCCAACGAGGTGATCCTGGAGACGATCGACTCGTCCGACGAGTGGATCCGCTCCCGCTCCGGCATCGCGACCCGGCACTGGGCCTCCGACGAGGAGACCGTCGCCATGATGTCGATCGAGGCGTCCGGCAAGGCCATCGCCGACGCCGGGATCACGCCGGAGCAGATCGGCGGCGTGATCGTGTCGACCGTCTCGCACTTCAAGCAGACGCCGGCCGTCGCGACGGAGATCGCCGACCGGATCGGCGCGGGCAAACCGGCCGCGTTCGACATCTCGGCGGGCTGCGCGGGCTTCGGTTACGGGCTGACGCTCGCCAAGGGCATGGTCGTCGAGGGCTCGGCGGAGTACGTCCTGGTCATCGGCGTGGAGCGGCTGTCGGACCTCACCGACCTCGAAGACCGCGCCACGGCCTTCCTGTTCGGCGACGGCGCGGGCGCGGTCGTCGTCGGCCCCTCGCAGGACCCGCAGATCGGTCCGACGGTCTGGGGTTCCGAAGGTGACAAGTCGAACACGATCACGCAGACCGTACCTTGGGACGACTACCGCAAGGGACCGGTCGAGCGGTTCCCCGCCCTCACCCAGGAGGGCCAGGCGGTCTTCCGCTGGGCGGTCTTCGAGATGGCGAAGATCGCCCAACAGGCCCTCGACGCGGCCGGGATCACCTCCGCGGACCTGGACGTCTTCATTCCGCACCAGGCCAACATGCGGATCATCGACTCGATGGTGAAGACTCTGAAGCTGCCTGAACACGTCACGGTCGCCCGCGACGTGGAGACCACCGGCAACACGTCGGCCGCCTCGATCCCGCTCGCGATGGAGCGGCTTCTGGCGACCGGTCAGGCGAAGAGCGGCGACACGGCGCTCGTCATCGGCTTCGGGGCGGGTCTCGTGTACGCCGCGACGGTCGTTACCCTCCCCTAGGCACACCGGAGCTTTCCGGACCGTGCTTGTACAAATCCCTCTGCTCACGCTGAATATCGAAGGAGCGCCCACATGGCCGCCACTCAGGAAGAGATCGTCAACGGTCTCGCGGAGATCGTGAACGAGATCGCCGGCATCCCGGTCGAGGACGTCCAGCTGGACAAGTCCTTCACCGACGACCTGGACGTCGACTCGCTGTCCATGGTCGAGGTCGTCGTCGCCGCCGAGGAGCGCTTCGACGTGAAGATCCCGGACGACGACGTCAAGAACCTGAAGACCGTCGGCGACGCCGCCGACTACATCGCGAAGCACCAGGTCTGATCCAGGTCGCGCGGCTGACGCCACCCGGTGGTGGCGCCGTACAAATTCCGCACCCTCTACACGTGGAGAAAGAATTCCAGTGAGCCCGACCAATCGCACCGTGGTCGTCACCGGTATCGGCGCAACCACACCGCTGGGTGGCGACAGCGCATCGACCTGGGAGGGCCTGCTCGCCGGCCGCTCGGGCGTCAAGCCCCTCGAAAGCGAGCGCTTCGCCGAACTGCCCGTCCGGATCGCCGCGCTCGCCGCGGTCGATCCGGCCGACGTGCTGCCCCGCCCGCTCGCCCGCAAGCTCGACCGCTCCGCGCAGTTCGCACTGATCGCGGCGCGTGAGGCGTGGGCCGACGCGGGCTACAAGGCCAAGGCGGGCGAGGACGAGAACATCGCCCCCGAACGTCTCGGCACCGTCATCGCCTCCGGCATCGGCGGCGTGACCACCCTTCTCGACCAGTACGACGTGCTGAAGGAGAAGGGCGCACGCCGCGTCTCCCCGCACACCGTGCCCATGCTGATGCCGAACGGGCCGTCCGCCAACGTCGGTCTCGAGGTGAACGCCCAGGCGGGTGTGCACACTCCGGTCTCCGCGTGCGCGTCGGGCGCCGAGGCCATCGGCTACGCCGTGGAGATGATCCGCACCGGCCGCGCCGACGTCGTGGTGGCGGGCGGCACGGAGGCGGCGATCCACCCACTGCCGGTCGCCGCGTTCGCCAACATGATGGCGATGTCGAAGAACAACGACGAGCCCACGAAGGCGTCCCGCCCCTACGACAAGGGCCGTGACGGCTTCGTCCTCGGCGAGGGCGCGGGGGTCGTGGTCCTGGAGTCCGCCGAGCACGCGGAGGCGCGCGGCGCGCGCGTCTACTGCGAGGTGCTGGGCCAGGGGCTGTCCGCCGACAGCCACCACATCGCGCAGCCGGAGCCGACCGGTCGCGGGGTCGCGGCGGCGATGCGGAACCTGCTCGACAACACCGGCGTGAAGCCGTCGGAGATCGTGCACCTGAACGCGCACGCCACATCGACGCCGCAGGGTGACGTGGCGGAGATCAAGGCGCTGCGCCGGGTCCTGGGCGAAGACCTCGACCATGTCGCCGTCTCCGGTACGAAGTCGATGACCGGCCATCTGCTGGGCGGCGCCGGCGGTATCGAGACCGTGGCGACGGTGCTCGCGCTGCACCACCGGCTGGCCCCGCCGACGATCAACCTCGACGAACTGGACGAGGAGGTCGACGCGGACGTCGTGCGCGGCGAGGCACGGGCGCTGCCCGAGGGCACGATCTCGGCGATCAACAACTCGTTCGGCTTCGGCGGCCACAACGTGGTGCTGGCGTTCCGCTCGGTCTGACCGGGCCCCCGGTACACCGGGACCGACAACGCCGGAGGCCCGGCTCCCGTCCTCGACGGGAGCCGGGCCTCCGGCGTTGTCGGTCCTGTCCGTCCTACGGGTCGCCGGGCCTTCCGGTCCCTCAGTCCCCGAAGCTGGCGAAGTACGTCGCGGCCATGTCCTTCTCGCCGTGCCCCTGGTCCTGCGCCCGGGTGAATCGCCGTACGCCCGCCTCGGCGACGTCCAGCCGGACGCCTGCCGCCTCGGCGGCCTCGACGACGAGACGTGCGTCCTTGACGGCCGTGGTGAGCCCGAAGCTCGGGGTGTAGTCGTCGTCCAGGATCGCCGCCGACTTCGCCCGGAGGTAGCCGGAGTCGAGGGCGCCGCCCTCGGTGGCGGCCAGGAAGTCCCGCGGGTCGACGTCGAGCGCCTTCGCGAGGGCCAGTGCCTCCGCCGTCGCGTGGGTGAGGGTCAGGGCCCAGCTGTTGCAGACGAGCTTGAGCCGGGTCGCCGCCCCGGACGCGCCGTCTTCGCCCACCCAGAGGGTGCGGCCGCCGACCGCGTCCAGAACGGACGTGACGGTGCCGCGGGCGTCCTCGGGGCCCGCGGCGAGGACGACGAGCTTCCCCTGCTCGGCGGGGGCCCTGGTGCCCAGTACGGGCGAGTCGAAGAAGACCAGTCCGTGGGCCGCGGCCAGTTCGGCGAGCGGGACGAGTCCGTCCAGGCCCGCCGTCGTCGCCTGGAGCCAGACCATGCCGGGCCGCAGCTCCGGGGCCGCCTCCGCCATCGTCTCCAGGGCGGCGGCGCCGTCGTACAGGATCGTGAGGACGATGTCCGCGCCGCGTACGGCGTCCGCCGGGGTGTCCGCGATCCGCGCCCCGTCGGCCGCGAGCGGCTCCGCCTTCGCGCGCGTACGGTTCCAGACCCGTACCGCGTGTCCGGTCCGGCAGAGATTGCGGGCCATCGCCGCGCCCATGATGCCGGTACCGAGAACTGCTACTTCGAGTTGATCAGCCATGCGCCCACCGTAGAAGGCGGCGGCGGCGTCCGTCCCCAGGGGTACGCCCGTGTGCGGTCCCGGCTCAGACGACCTGGTGCAGCCAGCGCACGGGGGCGCCCTCACCCGCGTACCGGAAGGGCTCCAGCTCGTCGTCCCACGGCTTGCCGAGCAGCTTCGCGACCTCGGCCTCCAGCTGGGTCTCACCGCTCAGCGACCGGGCGAGGGCGGCGCGCAGCCGGTCCTCGGGGACCAGGATGTCGCCGTGCATACCGGTGACGGCGTGGAAGATGCCCAGCTCGGGCGTGGCGCTGTAACGCTCGCCCTCGGCGGTGGGGCTGGGCTCGGCGGTCACCTCGAAGCGCAGCATCCGCCAGCCGCGCAGCGCGGAGGCGAGCTTGGACGCGGTGCCGGCCTCGCCCCGCCAGGAGAACTCGGACCGCCAGGTGCCGGGCGATGCGGGCTGCCTGATCCAGTCGAGCTGGACGCGCGCGCCGAGGACGCCCGCCACCGCCCATTCGACGTGGGGGCACATCGCGCGGGGCGCGGAGTGCACGTACAGAACGCCACGTGTGGTCACCGGGACCTCCAGTGTGGGACGAGGTTCGCCTTTCCCAACGGCCTCAGTAAACAGCATCGAGAGTGAAACCCCGCAAAACGGGCAACATGTGACGGGATGTAACTTACCGGAGTCGTGGGGGCGCGGTTGACTCCGGTTCGACGCCTGAAAGCTACCTTGCGCGGGAGGCACGGGGGTGCCGTACTGTCGGTCCCAGGCGCGATATACGCGAAGCTTTCACTCGCCAGGACGCCGCCGTACGCATGACGACGCCCACGCGGAGGGTTCACAGCATGCAGGAGAGCCCTCAGGACCGTGCCGGGCGGCGCCCGGGCGGTCACGGCCCGCGCCGCCGGAAACCGTACGCGAGTGTCGCGGCCTCCTGTGCCGGGCTGCTGGTCGGCGTCGTCGCGCTGGCGGGGTGCACGTCCTCCGACGGCACCGACCCGGACTGGACGAAGGCGAAGACGAGCCAGCCGCCGCCGAAGCCGGTCTGGGACCGCAGTCCCACCTCGATCGCGGCGGTCGGCGACTCCATCACACGCGGCTTCGACGCCTGCGGGGTGCTGAGCGACTGCCCCGAGGTCTCCTGGTCGACCGGCTCCGACGACCAGGTGCGCAGCCTCGCGGTGCGGCTGCTCGGCAAGCCGGCCGTCGCGGAGAACAGCTGGAACTACGCGCGCACGGGCGCCACCGTCGGCGATCTGGGCCGGCAGATGTCGAAGGCGGCCACGCACAAACCGGATCTGGTCACGGTCATGATGGGCGCCAACGACGCGTGCAAGGACGAGGTCGCGCTGATGACGCCGGTGGACGAGTTCCGCGCGTCGTTCGAGGATTCGATGCGGCGCCTGCGCGCGCAGGCGCCCAAGACGCAGGTGTACGTGGCGAGCGTGCCCGATCTCAAGCGGCTCTGGTCCGAGGGCCGGGAAAATCCGCTGGGGCGGCAGATATGGAAGCTGGGGATCTGCTCGTCGATGCTGGGCGACTCGCAGGACATGGACGCCGCGGCGCAGAAGCGGCGCTCCACGGTGCAGGCGCGGGTGGTGGCGTACAACACGGTGCTCAAGGACGTGTGCGCGAAGGACCTGCGCTGCCGTTACGACGGCGGGGCGGTCTTCGACTACCGGTTCACGGGTGATCAGCTGAGCGCCTGGGACTGGTTCCATCCGAGCAAGAACGGCCAGGGCAAGCTGGCGGACATCGCCTACCGCAACGTCGTCGCGGCCAACCCACCGGCGTAGGGTCGGCGACCGTGGAGGAGCCGACCGTGACCGATGTGACCGCGAAAGACACGACCTCGAACGACACCACCGTGACCGAGCCGTCGGCCTCCGGCCGGACGCCCGAGCGCTTCGGCACGGCGCCCGACGGGACCCCGGTCCACCGCTGGGTCCTGGAGCGGGCCGGTGTACGGGTGAAGGTGCTCACCTACGGGGGGATCCTCCAGTCCGTCGAGGTGCCGGACAGCGAGGGCGCCCTCGCGAACGTGGTGCTCGGTTTCGACGATGTCGCGGGCTACGTCGGCTGCCCGTCGCCGTATTTCGGGGCGCTGATCGGCCGGTACGCGAACCGGATCGCGCGCGGGACGTTCACGCTCGACGGGCGGACCTACCGGCTGCCCCGCAACAACGGGCCCAACTGTCTGCACGGCGGTGAGCGAGGCTTCGACAAGCGCGTGTGGGACGCGGAGCCGGCGGCGGACGGGCACGGTGTACGGCTGTCGCTGGTGAGCCCGGACGGCGAGGAGGGTTTCCCCGGCCGGCTGGAGATCTCCGCGACGTACACGCTTCAGGCGGACGGGGCGCTGCGGATCCACTACCGGGCGGTGACGGACGCGCCGACCGTGGTCAATCCGACGAATCACTCGTACTGGAATCTGAGCGGCGCGGGAAGCGGCGGCGCCGGTGGGCATGTGCTGCGGATCGCGGCAGGTCACATCACCCCGCTGGACGGCGACTCGGTGCCGACGGGGCTGCCCGCGCCGGTCGCCGGGACCCGTTTCGACTTCCGTGAACCGCGCAAGGTGGGGTCGGGTTACGACGACAACTTCGTGCTGGATCAGGGGAGTTCCGGGGCTTCGGTCGCGGCTGAACTGTACGACCCCGCGTCGGGGCGGGTGTTGACGGTGACGACGACCGAACCGGGCATGCAGCTGTACACCGGTGACCACTTCGACGCGGGGCCCTTCCGGCCCGGCGAGGGCATCGCGCTGGAGACGCAGCACTTCCCGGACTCGCCGAACCGGCCCGACTTCCCGAGCACCGTGCTGCGGCCGGGCGAGGTGTTCACCTCGGCCACGACGTACGGGTTCTCGGCCGGACGGGCCATGGGCCCGTCCGGCTCTTGAGAACCGGCGCGAGGAGGCGCCCGGCGGCGCTCAGCGCTGGACGGTGGCGCTCAGCCTGCGGTCGGTGAGCGAGCGGCCCGCCTGGATCTCGTACGCCCCGGGGACGGCCGTCCAGCCGCTCTCCGCCTCGTCCCACACCTCGAAGGCGCGGGCCCTGAGCGGGACCGTCACCTCGACGCTCTCGCCGGGACCCGCCTCCACCGAGGCGAATCCGGCCAGCCAGCGGACCGGGCGCTCGGGCGCGTCGGGCGCACCGCCGGGGACGGGCGCGAGATAGATCTGGACGGTCTCGCGGCCGGACCGCGCACCGGTGTTGCGCAGCCTCACGGTGGCCCGTTCGGTGGTGGCGTCCAGGGTCTCGTACTCCCAGTCGGTGTAGCCGAGCCCGTGGCCGAAGGGGTAGGAGGGCGTCGCGCCGGACCGCTCCCAGGCGCGGTAGCCGATGAACACGCCTTCGGTGTAGTGCAGTTGACCCGCGTCGGGGGTGGTGTCCGTGACGGGGACGTCGGCCAGCGCGACCGGCCAGGTCGTGGTGAGCCGGCCACCGGGCTCCTCGGCGCCGGTGAGGACGTCGGCGAGCGCGGCGCCGCCCTCCTGGCCGGGGAACCAGCTGAGCAGTACGGCGGCCACGTCGTCGCGCCACGGCATCTCGACCGGTGAGCCGGTGTTGACGACCACGACGGTGTTCGGGTTGACGGCGGCGACGGCCGCGACGAGCGCGTTCTGGTGGCCGGGCAGTTCCAGGCTCGTACGGTCGAAGCCCTCCGACTCGACGGCCGTGGTGGTGGCCACCACGACAACGGCGGTGTCCGCCGCCCTGGCGGCCTCGACGGCCTCGGCGATCAGGTCGTCCGGGTCGCGGCGCGGGCCGAGGTGGAGCAGCGAGAACGCGACGGCGTCCATCGGGGCCCCAGGCAGCCGGGGCACGGTCAGGTGCAGCGAGACGTCCACGGTCCGGCCCTCGACGAGGGGGACGCGGGCGCGCTCCAGGCGCTCGCCGAAGAACGCGTTGAACGGGTCGGTGCTGTCGCCGAGCCCTTCCTCGCCCTCCCAGATCTTCTCCCCGTCCACGGTGAGGACGAGGGGGCCGATCCCCCGGGTGCCGAAGGTGTGGTCGCCGCTCTCGCGCGGGGTGAAGGTGCCGGTGAACTCGACGGTGTGCAGCTCGTCGTACACGACGCCGTCGGGCAGGTCGACGCCGACCCACTGGACCATGCCGGAGGGGAGATCGGTGGTGCCCAGCTCGCGTCCGTCGGCGGCGCGGCAAACCGCTCGCAGGGTGAATCCCTTGCCGGCGACGGCGAGTTGGTCGCTGGGGTCGGCGCCGACGCTGTAGCTGAGGGCGCCGTCGGGCAGGGCGGCGGTGAGGCCGTCGAGCGGTGAGACGGTGTGCGGCGGGAAGACGTGGGCCGAGCCGCCGCCGAGGATCCGGGCGTCGCGGGCGGCGGCGCCGCTGAGGGCCACCGTGCGGGTCCTGGCGGGGTCGAGCGGCAGGGCGGGCCGCCCGTCGCGTACCTCGTTGCGCAGAAGGACGAAGGAGCGGCGCGCGACCTCGCGGGCCAGCGCGTCTCCGTCGACGGGTGCGGGCAGTGCGGACGCCGCGACGACGGCGGGCGCGTCGTCGAGGGCGCCGACTCGGGCGGCGAGCCTCAGCACGTTGCGTACGGCGTCGTCGACGAGGGACTCCTCCACCTCGCCGGCCCGGACGGCGGCGGCGAGCGCGGGGCCGTACACGGTCTTGGGGCCCGGCATGGCGACGTCGAGGCCGCCGAGGATCGCGCCGGTGGTGGAGCGGGCGGCCAGCCAGTCGGAGACGATGTAGCCGTCGAATCCCCACTCGCCGCGCAGGACTTCCTTCTGGAGATGGCGGTGCTCGGTCATCGAGTAGCCGTTGACCTGGTTGTAGGCGGCCATGATGCCCCAGGGGTGGGCGTTCTTGACGATGGCCTCGAACGGGGCGAGGTAGAGCTCGCGCAGCGGGCGCGGGGCGACGACGTTGTCGACGGTGAAGCGGTCGGTCTCGGCGTCGTTCGCGACGAAGTGCTTGACGGTCGTGCCGACGCCGCCGTCCTGGACGCCCAGCACATAGCCGGTGCCGATCTCGCCGGTGAGGTACGGGTCTTCGCTGTACGCCTCGAAGTGGCGTCCGCCGAGCGGCGAGCGGTGCAGGTTGACGGTCGGGGCGAGGAGGACGTGCACGCCCTTGCGGCGGGCCTCCTGGGCGAGCAACCGGCCTGCCCTGCGGGCCAGTTCGGGGTCCCAGGTGGCGGCGAGCGCGGTCGGCGACGGGAGCGCGACCGACGGGTCGTCGGCGGTCCAGCGCACACCCCGGACACCGATCGGGCCGTCGGACATGACGAGGGAGGCCAGGCCGATCTGCGGGAGCGCCGGCAGCGACCAGTTGTCCTGCCCTGCCAGCAGCCGCGCCTTGTCGTCCAGATCCAGCTTGCCGAGCGCGGCGTCGACGGCCGCTTCGCGTGTCTGGTCGGCCGGAGTGATGGGTGCGCCGGTCACGGCGGTACCTCCTCGTCAGTGCCCTGCGTTCGTGCGGACGGTTACATGGTGACCCGCAATTCTGTAGCCGGGTAGGCTTCGTTATCTTTTTGTTACTCATGTACGGTCCGGAGACGACGACCGGTGAGCGGACAGGCACGAGGCGAGAGGACCGGTGGGATGGCGAGAGCCAGAAGCACGGAGCGGCGGGCGGAGATTCTCCGCGCCACCATCGAGGTGATCGCCGAACGCGGCTACCGGGGAACGACGTTGGGCGCGGTGGCGGAGCGGGTGGGCCTCACCCAGCAGGGGCTGCTCCACTACTTCCCCACGAAGGACGCGCTCCTCCTCGCCGTCATGGACGAGCGCGACCAGTGGGACACCGGGGGCGGCAGCCGCGGCGCGGACGGCTGGCGTCTTGAGCTGCTGACGTCGATGGTCGACTACAACGCGATGCGGCCCGGCATCGTGCAGACCTTCTCGGCTCTGCTCGGCGAGAGTGTGACGGAGGATCATCCGGCCGGGGAGTTCTTCACCCGCCGCTACGTCGAGGTGCGGCGCAATATGGCGGGCGTGCTGCGCGACGAGTTCGGCGACCGGCTGCCGAGCGGCCTCACGCCCGAACAGACGGCCCCGTTGCTGGTGGCCGTGATGGACGGGCTCCAGTACCAGTGGCTGCTCGCGCCGGAGGAGGTGGACATGCCGGCGGCGTTCCGGGCGTTCGTGACGCTGCTGCGGGGCGGCGCGGAGGGGCCGGAGCGGTAGTTCCGGCGCGGGTGTTCGGGCGCGGGTGTTCGGGCGCCGTAGCCATGCGCGGGGTGCGGAGGTGATACTTCCGCCACCCGAAGGAAGGACTCCCGTGAGACTCGTGCGCACCAACAGCAACATGGCGGACCGGACCCGTGTCCGACAGACCCTGGGTCTCGTCCTGCTCGCATCGGCCGCTCTGGTCGCCGTGGCGCCTCCGTCAGGTGCCACCGCCGCCGGGCCGGCCGCCGCCGCTCCGGCGGTCACCGTCGAGGAACGGCGGCTCGACGGTGCCGTACCGCGCCAGATACTCGACGACAGCGGCTTCGACAAGGTCGCGCCGGACTTCGCGAAGTCACTGCGCGGCGCCGGCTCGTACGCGCAGGCCGAGCGCGCCGCCGTACGACATGGCGAACGGCTCTGGCAGCGCGCGGTGGACCGCGCGCAGGGGCGGGGCCCGGCGGGCGGTGAGCTGAGCCGGGACGACGACCGGCCGCTGTACTGGGCGCGGCTGGCCATGACCCGTGAACTGCGCGCGTGGCACGCGGAGTCGGGGCTCTCGGAGGCGGCGGGTGTGCGTCTCCTGGAGCGGCTGGAGAGCGCGTCGCGCGGCCAGGAGTCGATGGCCTTCGGCGGCGGCGACCGGGCGCGGGAGAGCGACCGGGCGAAAGGCGTCAAGCGGATCGTGGTGACCGGCTTCGACCCGTTCACGCTGGACAGGGACATCCGCATCAGCAATCCGTCCGGAGCGGTCGCGCTCGCGCTGGACGGCACGGTGATCCGTACGGCCGACGGGCCGGCGCGCGTCGAGACCGCCGTCTTCCCGGTCCGCTGGGGGGACTTCGCCGACGGTACGGTCGAGCGCGCCCTGCGCCGTACGCTGCCGCGCGCCGACCTCTTCGTGACGGTCAGCCAGGGCCGGGTGGGGCGTATCGACGTCGAGCGGTACAACGGCGCCTGGCGCGGCGGCTTCGGGGACAACGAGAACCTGTCCGAGACCGGGCTCGTACCGGTGAAGGACCCGGCGACGCAGCCGCAGTGGACGCGGACCACGCTCCCCTACGCGGGCATCGTGGCGGCCGACACAGGGCGCTTCCCGGTGTACGACAACACGTCGGTCACCGAGATCCCGGCGGGTGGCACGGCCCCGGTCGTACGGCCGGACGGACCGACGCCCGGCTCGGCGGCCCGCGCGGGCGGCGGCGGGGACTATCTGTCGAACGAGATCGCCTACCGGGCGACGCTGCTGCGCGACCGGCTCGGACTGGAGATCCCGGGCGGCCATGTCCATACACCGGTGCTGGAATTCGGCCCGGGAAACACCGATCCGGCGACCGGGACCGTGTCCGACCCGGTCTTCGTACAGAACAGGCTGGACATCACGGCGCAGCTGCGGACGATCGTGCGCGTGGCGGTGGAGGAGTCGTAGGGCTCTCGGGGCCGGCCCACCGGGTACGCCCGGTGAGCCGGCCCGTCACCACTCGCGTGGGACGTCCGCCGCCGGTCCGGTGCGGCGGGGCGCCGGTGGTGAACCAGGGTGCGGCGGGGGCGGGTTGAGACGCTTTGCCTCCGGAGCGCCGGGAAGCGGCCCGCCCTCGGCGCCCTCGCCCGTCAGTTCGCGGGCCATCAGCGTCGCTCCCGCCACCGCGCCCGGCATCAGGAACACCGCGACGAACGGGACCAGGAAGGCGAGCGTCAGCGGGACGCCGAAGCCCAGCGTGAGCAGCCGGCGGCTCCGCAGCAGCGGGAGCCGCTGCTTCAGTTCGATGCCGCGCCGCTGCATCGCTACGGCGGTGAGTTCCTCGCAGAGGAAGAAGCCGGAGACGCAGAAGCCGAGTACGGGGACGACGGTCTGTCCGACGACGGGGATGAAGCCGAGGGCGAAGAGCAGGACGCCGTACAGCACCACCCGTACCAGGATCCGCAGGCTGTCCCGCGCGGAGACCCGCAGCTCCCGCCAGAGCGGCAGACCGGACTCGGGTACGTCGCCGCCTTCCGAGCGGTCCACGGCCTCGGAGAGCGATTCGTAGAAGGGCTGCCCGACCAGCAGTGTCACGGCCGTGAAGGTGATCACGGCCAGGAACAGCGCGAGCGCGAAGAACAGCACGGTGAGGAAACCGCGGAACAGCCCCTGCCACGGTGAGGACCAGTCGTCCGCGAACGGCGTCGCCCAGGCCGTCAGATCGTCGGCTCCGTAGAGCAGGCCGACGAGCGCGGCCGCGTACAGCACCAGGGTCACCAGGCCGGGCAGCAGCCCGAAGCCCAGCCATCTGCCGTGCGCGCCGACCCAGCGCTGGCCTTTCACCAAATAGCCGAAGCCCACACCGAGATCACGCATACAGCCACCCTATCGGCCTTGTTCCGGGGCTGTTTCGGAGTGGTTCCCGACGGGTTCCACGAGGTGTGTGGGACGAACGAGGCGGCGAGCACCCCTTGTTGTTGACACGTTCAACCGGTATGACCTGCCTATTGAACCGAACGATCGCCGCCGCACGACCCGGAGGTACATCCGCATGGGGATGCCCAGACCCGTCCTGCTCGCCACCGCCACCGCCACCGCGGCCCTGATGCTCTCGCCCCTTCCCGCGACCGCCGCTCCCGGCACCGACGGCGACCGGTCGTCGCACCCGGTGCGGGACGGCGGCACGACGGACAGCCGCGTAGCGTCGCCCGCACTGCCGTCGGCCGGTGCCGCCGCTCTCTCCTCGGTGGGCACGACGTCCCTCGGGCTGCGCAAGGACGGCGGCTACCCGCGCCGCACCGTCCTCGACACGCTGCCCGAGAACCCGGCCGACAAGGCCATCAAGCTGGGCCTGGCGCCGTACCACTCGCTCGCGCCGCGCCTCAACGCCCTTCAGGAGCTCGGCAATCGGGTGAGCGTCGAGGTCACCGGCCGGTCGGCCGGCGGCCACGACCTGTATCTGGTCACGGTCACCGCGCCGGAGAGCGCGAAGGAGGCCGCCGAGCAGGAGCGGATGCGCGAGCGCATCGAGAACTCCCCCGCGTCGGCCGCCAAGGACCGGCGCATCAAGGAGAGTTACAAGACTCCCGTCTTCATCAACAACAACATCCACGGCAATGAGTGGGAGGGCACCGACGCCGCCCTGAAGCTCATCGAGGAGCTGGCGAAGGCCAGGGACAGCCGTACGAAGAAGCTGCTCGCCACCAGCCGGATCCATCTCAACGTCACGGCCAACCCGGACGGCCGAATAGCGGGAACCCGCGCCAACGGCAACGGCATCGACCTCAACCGGGACTTCATCACCGCCTCGCAGCCGGAGGCGCGCGCGATCCGGCAGATAGCCGTCGACAAGCAGCCCGCGGTCATGCTCGACCTGCACGGGTACGTCAACGGCACGCTCATCGAGCCGACGACGCCGCCGCACGGCGAGAACTACGAGTACGACCTGTTCCTCAAGAACTCCTACGCCAACGCCCTCGGTATGGAGGAGGCGGTCAACGACCTCGGCTACACGGCCGAGAAGGACGGTGTCCAGCCGCCCGTCATCCCCTTCCGGGACCAGGAGGAGGGCTGGGACGACTGGCCGCCGATCTTCACGCCGCAGTACATGGCGTTCCAGGGCGCGGTCGCCTCGCACACCATCGAGATACCGATGCGGGTCAACAACAACGACTACAACAACCTCCCCGTCGAGGAGCTGCGCCGCAGGTCCAAGATCAACACGGATGTCGCGGGCGCCGCGATGCGCTCCACGCTCGACTTCGCGCGGGAGAACCGCGAGACGCTGATCGCCGACCAGATCGAGACGTTCCGGCGCGGTGTCGCGGGCGAGAAGCAGCGGGTCATCTCCGAGGAGACGGTGCCCGGCGTGCCCGGCATCGGTCCGGAGGACATCTACACGACCGACTTCCCGCGCGCGTACGTGATCCCGGCGGGCGACGGCCAGCGGTCGGCGTCGGCCGCCGCCCGGCTCGTCGACCACCTCATCGCCAACGACGTGTTGGTCGAACAGGCGCGCAAGAGCTTCAAGGTGGCCGGGCGCAGCTACCCGGCCGGTTCGTACGTGGTCGACATGGAGCAGGCCAAGCGCGGTATCGCCAACGTCATCCTGGACGAGGGCCGCGACATCAGCGCCGACGTGTCGTCGATGTACGACATCTCGGGCTGGAGCCTCGGGCTGCTGTGGGGCGCGAACGTCACCAAGGTCCAGCGGGGCGGCCTGGACTTCTCCGGGCGGACCGTGAACGCGGCCTCTCCGGTCGGTTCGGTGGCCCGGAGCGGCGACCTGAAGCTGCGGCTGGACGACCCGAAGGAGTTCGCCGCCGTCAACTCCCTGCTCGCGCAGGGTGTGAAGGTGCGCAGGACGGCGGACGGCGCGGCGATCGTGCCGTCGTCGGCCCGCAAGAAGGCCGAGATCCTGGCCGACCGGTACGGCGTCGTCTTCACGGCCACCAAGGACAAGGGCGTGGCGGCGCTGCGCCGTACGACGGTCGCCGCGGCCGTGAACTCGGGCGAGCTGTTCGCGCTGCGTGAGATGGGCTTCGAGGTGCTGCCCGTCTCGACGGCGACGGCGAACGCGGGCTTCGACTGGTCGAAGGCCGACGCGCTGTACGTGTCGACGGGGCTCAGTCACGCGGCGCTCAACGAGACCGCCCGCGCGGCGCTCGGTGAGTTCCTCGCCGGCGGTGCGCCCGTGGTGGCGCTCGGCTCCGGCGGCGCCGCGTTCAACGCCGAGGCCGCGCTGCTGACGGCCACGGCGGTACGCGGCAACGGGAACGCCAACGGCGTGGTGCGGGTGGTCAACACCCCGGGCCCGGTCACCGGCGGCACGCAGCCCCACTCGTTCGTCTACTCGCCGATCTGGTTCACCGGGCTCGGCAGTGGCGTGCGTACGGAGCAGTCGTACGGCGGCGGCAACCCGCTCGTCTCGGGCCACTGGCGCGCGGACGAGGAGGGCGCCGGCGGTCCCCAGGCGGCGGCCGGACAGGCGGCGATCGTGAGCGGCAGGTCGGCGGCGGGCGCGCCGGTCACGCTGTTCGGCACCGAGCCGCTCTTCCGTGACCACCCGAAGGGCTCGTTCGCCCAGGTGGGCAGGGCGCTGCTGAACCGCCTTCCGTAGGAGGCGCGTCGGCGCCCCGCACATGCGGCGAGGCGCCGTACGCGAAGGGCCGCACCCCTCTCTCGGGGTGCGGCCCTGCCGTACGTACGGGTTGGTCGTGCCGCCGGTCAGACGACCGACAGCTCGACCTTGATGTTGCCGCGGGTGGCGTTGGAGTACGGGCACACCTGGTGCGCCTTCTCCAGGAGGTCCTGCGCGGTGGCCGCGTCCACGTTCGGGATGGAGGCGGTCAGTTCGACCGCGAGGCCGAAGCCGCCGCCGTCGGTCTTGCCGATGCTGACCTTGGCGGTCACGGTCGAGCCGGAGATGTCGGCCTTCTCCCGGCGCGCGACGACGCCGAGCGCGCCCTGGAAGCACGCGCTGTAGCCGGCGGCGAAGAGCTGCTCCGGGTTCGTACCGGCGCCGCTGCCGCCCATCTCCTTGGGCGGGTTGACGACGACGTCGAGCTTCCCGTCGTCGGTGGAGACGCGGCCGTCACGGCCGTTCTCCGCGGTGGCGACGGCGGTGTAGAGGGGGGCTATCTGCTGGATGGTCATTCGGGTTCCTTCTTCTCTGTACGCCGCGGCTCGCGCCCACGGACCACGACGGCCTGCTGAGAGCCTAGCGGCTACGGGTCAGTTGAGTGTGACGATCATTTTTCCGGTGTTCTCACCGCGGAGAAGCCCGAGGAAGGCGTCGAAGCCTTTCTCGATCCCCTCGACGGCCGTCTCCTGGTACTTGAGCTCGCCCGACGCCAGCCAGCCGGACACGTCCTTGACGAACCGCGGCATGAGAGCGCGGTGATCGTTGACGAGCATGCCCTGGAGGCGCAGCCGCTTGCTGATGACCAGCGCGAGGTTGTGCGGCGCGGGGGTCGCCTCGGTGCTGTTGTACTGCGAGATCATTCCGCAGATGGTGGCGCGGCCGTGGAGGTTGAACGAGGACAGCGCGGCTTCGAGGTGCTCTCCCCCGACGTTCTCGAAGTACACGTCGATGCCGTCGGGCGCGGCCTCCTTGAGCTGCCGCTTGACGGAGCCGTTCTTGTAGTTGAAGGCGGCGTCGAAGCCGTACTCCTCCACAAGAAGCCTGACCTTGTCGTCGGATCCCGCCGAGCCTATGACGCGCGACGCGCCCTTGATCCGGGCCAGCTGGCCCACCTGATTGCCGACGGCGCCCGCGGCGCCGGAGACGAAGACGGCGTCGCCCTCTTTGAAGGAGGCGGTCTCGAAGAGCCCCGCGTAGGCGGTGAGGCCCGTCATGCCGAGGACACCGAGGAAGGCGCTCAGCGGCGCGAGCGAGGCGTCGACCTTCGTGGCGTACCTGGCCGGCACCCGCGCGTACTCCCGCCAGCCGAGACCGTGCACCACATGGTCGCCGACCGCGAAGCCCTCGGCGTTCGAGGCGATGACCTCGCCGACGGCCGCGCCGTCCATGGGGTGGTCGAGCTGGTACGGCGGGGTGTACGACTTCACGTCGTTCATCCGCCCGCGCATGTACGGATCGACCGAGAAGTGCTTGTTACGGACGAGGACGCCGCCCTCGTCCGGCTCCGTCACCGGGGCCTCGCGCAGGGCGAAGTCCGTGGACTTCGGCCAGCCGTGCGGGCGGGCGACGAGATGCCATTCGCGGCCGGACGCGGGAAGAGCGGTCATGGATGCGGTGCCTCCTCGAATAAAGCTTCATTGCCTGAAACAACCATGCTCTTCAATATTTCACGTTGTCAAGCAAACGGGTAGCCTGGTGACTATGGCCACTGAGCACTCGGACCCCCTGACCCTCGAAGTCGTCGGACTCATCGGCACGGTCGTGGCCCGGTACTACGAGGAGTACGACCACGCCGCCGCCGAGCACTCGCTCACGGGCGCGCAGGCACGCGTGCTGGCGCTGCTCTCCATCCGGCCCATGCCGATGCGCCGGATCGCGCAGAAGCTGAAGTGCGAGCCGTCGAACGTCACGGGGATCGTGGACCGGCTGGAGACGCGCGGCCTGGTGGAGCGGCGGCCGGACCCCTCGGACCGGCGGGTGAAGCTCGCCGCCCCGACCGAGAAGGGGCGGCAGACGGCGCGGCAGCTGCGGGACGGTCTGAACTTCGCGCGCGAACCGCTGGCGGACCTTTCGGTGGAGGAGCGGACGGTGCTGCGCGATCTGCTGCGGCGGATGCTGGGCGACGACGCCGAGGAGTGACCGAGGGGCCTCGGTCACTCCGGCGGCGCGGTGGATCGGGGACGGCCGGCGGTCAGGGACGGAAGGCGGGCGTGCGCCGGGGCGCCGCATCGGACGCATCGGACGCGTCAGACGCAGATGAACCAGAGGACACAGTCGTCGTCGTCATCATCTTCCTCAGGCGGTGACGTGCTGGTGGACGGCCGCGGCGTGGAGGGCTGATCCGGGTCTCCCGGCGTGCTCGACCCGTCCGTGGGGTCGGTGGAGCCCGTGGGGTCGCCCGGGTCGCCGGGGCTGTCCGGCGTGTCGCTCGGGTCGGGCGAATCCGTCGCCGAGGGGGACTCCCCGTCCGGCGCGCCGGTCCCGGTGCCCGACGCCGACGGGTCGGGCGATCCGTCCCCGTCGCCGGGGCTCGCGGAGCCGGAGGACGTGGAGGGCGTGCCCTCCACGGGGCCCGGATCCTCGGGTTTCGGCGAACCGGACGGCGGCCGGCCGCCGTCGAGGTCGATGGCCCTGTCCTCCTCCACGGAGGTGGCGTCCCCGTTGTCGCCGGACGATTCCAGCGCCAGTTCGGCCAGACTCAGCGCGCCGACGGCGAGGACCAGGCCCATGACGACGAGCAGCACGGTGCGGCCTTTGCGCCGGTGGGCGCCGCGCTCCGCGCGTAGCTCCCGGCGCTCACGCCGGGAGACCTTGCGCTTGCGGGAGCCGCGCTGGCGGCGTGATCCGACGACGGACTCGTCGCTGTGATCGGGCGCGGCAAGGACCACCTCGGCCTCGTGCGGGGCGGGATCGTGGAGCCGCAGCTCCTCGGCGGGCGTACCGCACCCGGCGCACGCCAGGGCGCCGTTGAGGTGCCGCCGGCAGTGATGGCAGTAGTCCATGGCGCCCTGAAGATAATCCTACGGAACCGAACTCGGGCACCTCTCATGTGAAGATCTTGTGTGGAGTTGGCCGTTCTGTGATTTTGCCGCCCGACCTGCCCCGAAGGGACACGATGTCGCTATGAATGCCACGACATCAGCCGGAGCCGGCGGTCGCTCCCGACCGTTCGGGCCGCGCGACTTCCAGCTCGTACTGCTGCGCCGGATGGCCGACCACCAGCCAGAACTGGTCGAGGACGCGCGTCGCGAACTGGGCGCCTCGCTCTCCGAGATGCGGGAGGCCAACCGCCGCTGGCAGGCGATGGTCCGCTCGCCGCGCGCCCGTGGCACGCTGTCGCGCTACCGCTCGGTGCTGGGCATGCCGGAGACGGTGTTCCCCCGGCAGATCGGCGATCTGACGTGCGAGGTGCTGCTGTGGCCCGTGCCGCTCTGGCCCGCGCTCCGCTTCGAGGTGACGGCGGCGCCGGGTGGCGGCGTGTGGAACGAGTGGCTGGTCCGGGCGCCGGGCGAGCCGGGTCCTGAGCTGCGTACGGCGGAGGACCTGCGCCCCTGGTCCTGCACGGTCGACGAGGTCGCCCGCGCGTTCGCCCCGGCCAGGCCGATGGAGGGGACTGCGCCGACCCGCTGGGGGCTCGCGTTCGACGTGCCGGGGACCGGGCCGTGCGTGGCTGAGTTCACCTGGGGCCTGCTCCAGCGCTGGTTGCCGGCGGCGCGGGACGCCTAGGGTCTGTCGTTTGGATCAGGCCGGATCAGGGAGCGGGGTCTGGTGCGTGCGATCGCAAGGCGGAGGAGGGAGGCATGGCGGAGCCATGCCGACCGACGACAACGCGGCGAGCGCGCGTGCCAGGGACCGCGAGCCCGGCAAGATCCAAACGACAGGCCCTAGGGTCTGCACCGGCGCCCCGGTACGCCCGACCGGCGCAGCCCAGCGCGCGCACCGCCTCTCCCGCGGCCACGATGCGAAGAGGACCGGCGGCCTGCCGGTGATACACCTCAGCGCTCCCGGGAGAAGAACCCGCCGTGACCGTCAGCCTTGAGCAGTTGCGCCGTTGCCATGTCGCCGTCGACCTCGGGGCCGCCAGGACCCGCGTCTTTGTGAAGGGATCCGGGCTGGTCGTGGACGAGCCGAGTGTCGCCGCGGTGAACACCCGGAGCGGCGCGCTCATCGCCGTCGGCGCGCTGGCCGAACAGATGACGGGCCGTACGCCGGACTACATCCGTGTCGTCCGCCCCGTGACCGGCGGCACCGTCGTGGACATCGACATGGCCCAGCGGATGCTCCGCCATCTCCTCGGCGAGAAGCTCCGCCGCCAGCTGCGCCGCAAGCCCCGGCTGCGGGCGGCGGCGTGCACCCCGCACGACAGCGACCCCCTCGCCCAGCGCGCGGCGGTCGAGACGCTGGTCGGTCTCGGTGCCCGCCGGGTCGAGCTGGTCGACACGCTCATCGCGGCGGCCGTCGGCTGCGGGCTGCCCGTGGAGAAGCCGACCGCCACCATGATCATGGTGTGCGGGGCGGCGACGACGCAGGTCGCGGTGTTGTCGCTCGGTTCGATCGTGACGGCCCAGCGGATCCCGGTCGGCGGCAACGCGATCGACCACGCGGTCATCCAGCACCTGCGCCACCAGCACGAGTTGATGCTGCCGAGCCAGTCCGTCCGGCCGCTCCAGCTGGCGCTGCGCGGCAACGGCATCACCTCGGACGGGCCCACGTCGACGGAGATCCACGGCCGCGACGTGGCGACGGGGCTCGCCCGGTCGGTCGTGGTGGACACCGCCGCCGTACGGCAGGCCATCCACACACCGCTGACCGCCGTGCTCGACGGCATCGGCAAGGTGCTGCGCGACTGCCCGCCGGACCTGGTCGCCGACCTCGCCGACACGGGGATCATGATGGTCGGCGGCAGCGCACTGCTCCCGGGCCTCGACCAGATGCTGCGCGACGCGACGGGCATGCCGGTGCACATCGCCGAGCGCCCGGACGTCTGCGCGATCCTCGGCCTCGGCGCGATGCTGGACGGCAAGATCCAGCCCCTGATCCTGAACCCGCTGGTCCACGCCGAGTGACGTGACGACGGACGACGGCCCGTCGGAGGGGGAGCGCCGGGACGTCGGCGACGGGTCGCAGGAGCGGCAGGCAGGTGACCGGGCGTCGCGGGTCGCGCCGCGGTTGCCCATGCTGCTGGACGCCGTTCTCGACGTCGGGAGCGAGGGGGAACTCGCCTCCACCCTTCAGCACGTCGTCGACAGCGCCGCCGATCTCACCGCCGCGCGTTACGGCGCGCTCGCTCTCGCCGGGCCCGCCCACGGCCGGGGCCCCGAGCGCGGACGGAGCCGGATCGCCGAGCTGTTCTCCTACGGGCTCAGCGAGGACGAGCGCCGTCGCATCACCCGGCTCCCCACCGGACACACCGGACTGCTCGGCAACCCCGGCAGCACCCTCAGCCTCGGCGTCCCCGTGCGGGTGCACAACGACGTACTCGGGTATCTCTGTCTGGCCCGCAAGCAGCACGGCCCCTTCACCGAGGAGGATCTCGCCCTGCTCCGGGTGCTCGCCTCGCAGGCAGGCATCGCGATCGGCAACGCGCGCCTGTACGGGACCGCCCGCCAGCGCGCCCGGTGGATCGAGGGCGCCGCAGCCGTCACGACCGCGCTGCTCGGCGGCGAGAGCGCGGCGGACGCGCTGACGACGCTCGCGAACTCCGCGCGGATCCTGGCCGGCGCAGCCGCCGGAGTGATTCTCCAGCCCACCGACGACGGCGGTATGGAGATCGTCGCCGCCTCCGCGCTGGACGACCCCGGCGACTTCGTGGGTACGACCATCGCGCCCGGCTCGCCCGTACTGACCCAACTCCTCGGCGGCGAACCGGTCTACATCGACGACTCGGCGACCGACCCCCGGATGACCACCCATGTACGGACCCGCTTCGGCCCCAGCATGATGCTGCCCCTCCAGAGCGGCGGGCGCCTCATCGGCACACTCGCCCTCCCGCGCAGGCGCGGCGGACGCCCGTACACCCCCGTGGACCGAATGCTGGCCACGCAGTTCGCCTCCCAGGCCGCCCTCGCGCTGCTGCTGGCCGACGCGCAGCACAACCGCGAGCGGCTGGCGGTCTACGAGGACCGCGACCGGATCGCCCGCGACCTGCACGACCTCGTCGTACAGCGGCTGTTCGCCACCGAGATGATGCTGGAGTCGACCCGCCGGCGCACGGACGGCGCGGAGCTGTCCGACCTGCTCGGCCACGCCGTGGACGAGCTGGACTCCACGATCCAGGAGGTACGGACCACGATCTTCGCCCTCCAGCAGCCGCCCGCCGACGCCCCGACGGGCCTGCGCGGCAAGGTGCTGCGCGAGACGGCGGGCGCGGCCGTCCTGCTGGGTTTCCAGCCGTCCGTGCACTTCAACGGGGCGGTCGACACCCTTGTGGGGGATCCGCTGCACGCGGGGCTGCTGACCGCGCTGCGTGGCGCGCTGGCCGCCGCGCACCGGCGGGAGGGGGTGACGTCGATCGAGGTGGCCGTCGACGCGGTGGCGCGACTGCCCAACGGCCGGGACGGGGTGCGCCTCGTCGTCTCGGACGACGGGGAGCGCGACGACGGGGGCGAGGGCGGTACGACGGTGACCTGGGAGGCGGAGCGGTAGCCCGTACGCATACGCCCGTATGGCCACAACAGGAGGCCCGGTACGGCGAGTTCGCCGTACCGGGCCCGCTGCTTCATCGCCCGGACCGGGGTTGACCCTCACCCGGCACGGGCCGCTCTCACCGCAGCTTGGCCGCTCGCGCCGCCTCGAACTGGTTCACCCAGTACTGCGTCCGGTCCAGATACGCCGTCTCGGCGTCCGCCCCGGTCTTCCCGTACGCGCCCGAGAAGGTCTGGTAGCCGTGCCCGGCCGGCGGGTTGCTCGACGCGGGTTCGATCGAGCTTCCCTCGTGCCACTCGTTGAAGGAGGTGACGGAGACCCAGGTGGGCGATCCGCCGATGGCCGGGTCCAGCGCGTTGTTCCACTGCTTGTCGTACGCGGCGCCGTTGTCCCTGCCCAGGGTGGGCGTCGTGTTGCCGGGTACGGCACGGTCGTCGATGTAGCCGGGGGCCACCGAGGGCGCCCAGACCAGGTCGTTGGCCGCCGCGTAGTCTCCGGCGTTCTTCCAGCCGGGGGCGGTGGCCCCGGCGATGCCGTCGTACGTGTAGATCCCGTTGAAGTGCGCGATCTTCGACGTGTCGGTGGTCTGGGCCAGGACGATGTTGTTCTCCGTCACCTGGTCCAGGGCCGACCAGTCGGGCACGTCCAGGCTCTGGAAGACGTAGAACGCGTTGCTGTTGTTGCGCTCGGCGTCCCGGAAGTACGCCGGGTGGTCGCCGTACTGATCGTTGATGTAGTTGATGTCGTCCACCGTGGACGCACCGGTCCGGCCGCTGTACGGCTCCAGATGCCAGGCGACCTTGATGCCGTGGCGCTGGGCCGCGTCCATCACACCGTCGACCAGACCGTCCTCGTAACTGCCCTGGCCCCACCAGCTGTAGACCAGGACGTTCGCGCCGGACTGCTTGATCCACTTCATGTGCTGTTCGACGGCGCCGGTGAAGTCACCGGAGTCGTACGCCCCGAGCTTGGGGTAGAGGTCGGCGCCGACGTCCTCGGGCGGGTTCTGGCCGCCCTGCTGCCAGTGCCGCCAGCTGCCGTTGACCTCGGGGTTGCCGTACCAGGGGTAGTAGAAGAGGTGCACGTTTGACGAGCTCGCGGCCTTGGGGTCCTCGGCCGCGCCCGACAGGCTGAAGCTGTCGATGTCGAAGAGCGCGCCCGCTCCCCCGGTGAAGCGCAGGAACAGCGCGCCCGTCCCGGCGGCGGTCAGCGTCGTGGAGACCTCGGTGAAGGTGTCCCAGCTGCCCGTCGGGGCGATGCCGACCGAGCCGAGCAGCGTGCCGGTGGCCGAGCCGGAGCGGATCTCGACCGTGCCGCCCGCGCCCGCCGACGAGACGTCGGCGGTGAACGTGGTGGCGCCGGCGGTGTCGACCTGCGAGTACCCGGCCCAGTCACCGTTCTCGATGTGACCGAGGGTCTGGCCGCCGCTGGCCGAGCCGTGGTTCGCGCGCTCCACGCCCGAGCCCGAGGTGTACGCCTCGCCCTCCACCGTCTCCGGCTGCGGGTCCGGGTCGCCCGGGTCCTCGCCGCCGGACGAGCAGTCGGCGTCGACCGCGCCGGCCGCGTACTGGATGCCGCCGAGCAGTACCTGCCGGAAGGCGGGATCGGCGTACGACTCCTGGGTGTGGCCCAGCCCGGTGTAGAACGACCGGCCCGCGGCCTGCTCGTCGCACCAGGTGATCGGGTGGTCGTCGCCCATCTCCCCACCGCTGTACGTGGATTCGTCCAGGCTCTGGAGCACATGGACGCTCTCACGCGGGTTGGTGCGGTAGTTGTACCACTCGTCGGTCCTGGACCAGGTCGGGGCCAGATGCGAGGTGGCCGGGTGGGTCCGGTCCTCGTTCTCGATCGTGGCCTGCTGGATCGCCGGGTGGCTCTTGAACCAGGCGCCGACCAGGCCCTCGTACTCGGGCCAGCCGTACTCGGTGTCGGCCGCGGCGTGGACACCGACGTAGCCGCCGCCCCCGTCGACGTACGACTTGAGCGCGGACTGCTGCGCGTCGTTGAGCACGTCGCCGGTGGTGCTGAGGAAGACCACCGCCTCGTAGTCGGCGAGGTTGTCCGTGGTGAAGACTCCGCTGTCCTCGGTCGCCGTGACGGTGAACTCGTTGTCGGCGCCGAGGTCTTGGATCGTCTGGATGCCGACCGGGATCGAATCGTGCCTGAAACCGGCCGTCTTGGAGAAGACCAGCACCTCGTACGGGTCCGCCGCCGCCTGCGCCGAGGCGCCGGTGGGCGCGAGGAACGCGGCCCCGAGCGCGACGGCCAGCACGCAGGACAAGTGCCGCATGCGCCGGGCGATCTGACGTCTCATCGCTCGGCCCCCTTGGCCGCCGAACCGGTGGCGAAGGTGAAGGCGTCCAGGTCGAACAGGTTGCCCTGACCCGTCGCGCCCTTGAAGACGAGGAACAACTCGGTCGTCCCACCAGGGGCGTTGGAGATGTCCCCTGTGACGTCGACGAAGTTCTCCCAGCCGCCCGTCGGCGCCACGTTCAGCGTGCCCAGCAGGGTGCCGGTCGCGGAGCCCGCGCGTATTTCGAGGCTGCCGCCGACGCCGCCGGACGCGACGCGCGCCGAGACACTGGTCGCGTTGTCGAGTGCGTACGGCTTGAAGGAGACCCAGTCGCCGTTGTCGGTGAAGCCGACCGTCGCGCCGCCCTCGGCGTTGCCGTGGGCCGCCTCCTCGATGCCGGACATGGCGGAGAAGTGCTCGCCCTGCCGGTGCCGGGGCTGGAGGACGCTCTGCTTGTGCGTGGTCAGGCCGCCCTCGTCGGTGTACTCGGCGTCGAAGACCCCGTAGATGTTGGCGGCGGTGTCGTGCTCACCGTCGACGGGGACGTCGATGGTGCCGGTGCAGCCGTTCTCCGAGGTGATCTGGTGCTGGTGCTCGTCGTGGCCGAGGAGATAGGTCACCTTGACCTTGGCGCAGTCGATCTCGCCGTCCTCGGGGTCACTGGCCGTCACGGTGAACGGGACGCTGTCGCCCCAGGAGAACAGCTCCCCGTCGGTGGGTGTGTTCAGGGTGACGGTGGGCGCGGTGTTGCCCGCCGTGACCACGAGGCTGGCGGAGCCCGTCAGGCCCTCCGGGTCGGTGACGGTGAGGGTCGGCCGGTAGGTGCCGGCCTCGGTGTAGGTGTGGCTCGGGTTGGCGGCCGTGGACGTGGTGCCGTCGCCGAAGTCCCAGGCGTAGCTGAGTGCTCCGCCCTCGGGGTCGGCGCTTCCCGCGGAGGAGAAGGCGACTTCGAGCGGCGTCGGGCCGGACGTCCTGTCGGCCGCGGCCTTGGCGACCGGGTTGCGGTTGCTGCCGGCGAGGTACTCGATGCGGTACAGGGCCTGGTTGTTGGAGCCGGTGCCGTAGTCGAGGACGTACAGCGCGCCGTCCGGGCCGAATGCCTGGTCCATCACCTGGGTGCCGGTCCACGGGAAGGCCTCGATGACGCCGGGCGTACCGTCGGCCTTGACCTCGATGGCCTTGATCCACTTACGGCCGTACTCACCGGCGAAGAAGCGGCCGTCGAGCGACTCGGGGAACTTCACGGCGGAGTCGAGGCCCGCGTCGTAGTTGTAGACGGGGCCGCCCATGGGCGACTCGGAGCCGCCGCCGAACTCGGGCGGGGAGCCCGCGTCACCGGAGTAGCGGATCCACGCGGCCTTGGCCGGGGGGAGCTTGCTCTGGCCGGTGTTGTGGAGGGAGTTGTTGGTGGCGCCGCCCGCGCAGTCGTACTTGCCGGCGGAGGGGCCGTCCGGGAACGCCCACTCGCCGTAGGTCTCGGTGGCGGTGTTGGTGCCGGTGCAGTACGGCCAGCCGAAGTTGCCGGCCTCGGTGATGCGGTTGAACTCGACCTGGCCGCTGGGGCCTCGGTCGGCGCTCGTGGAGCCGGAGTCGGGGCCGTAGTCACCGAGGTAGACGATGCCGGTGGCCTTGTCGACGGACATCCGGAAGGGGTTGCGGAAGCCCATCGCGTAGATCTCGGGACGCGTCTGCGCGGTGCCCGGGGCGAAGAGGTTGCCGGACGGGACGGTGTAGCCGCCGTCGGCCGTGGGCTTGATCCGGAGCACCTTGCCACGCAGGTCGTTGGTGTTGCCCGAGGAGCGCTGGGCGTCGAACTGCGGGTTGCGGTTGGCGCGTTCGTCGATCGGCGAGTAGCCGGCGGACTCGAACGGGTTCGTGTCGTCGCCCGTCGTGAGGTAGAGGTTGCCCTGCGCGTCGAAGTCGATGTCACCGCCGACGTGGCAGCACTGGCCACGGTCGTTGGGGACTTCGAGTACGACCTTCTCGCTCGCGGCGTCGAGGGTGCCGTCGGCCTTGAGCGTGAAGCGGGAGAGGTTCAGATGCCCCTTCCACGCCTCGAAGTCGGCCGCGCTGCCGGTCACCGGGGCGTCGCCGCCCGGGGTGTTGAGCTTGGGCGAGTAGTACAGGTACAGATACCGGTTGGTCTGGAAGTCCGGGTCGGCCGCGACTCCCTGGAGACCTTCCTCGTCGTGCGTGTAGACGTCGAGCTTCCCCGACGTCTTGGTGTTGCCCTCGGCGTCCGTCAGGCGGACCGTGCCGTCCCGCGAGGTGTGCACGACCGAGCGGTCGGGCAGGACGGCCAGCGACATGGCCTCGCCCAGTTCGGAGCCACCGAGGGCGAGTTGCACCTGCTGGTAGTCCGATGCCGGGATCTCGGCGGCCTCGTGGCCCGGGTGACCGGGGTGGGCGACGGCCGCGGGGGCGGCGGTGAGACCGGCCGACAGCACGAGGGCGAGCGCCGTGAAAATTCTGGACCACGCTGGTGGGCGTCGTGACATGAAATTTCCTTCCTGACCAGAGGTGGGGTATGTCAGGCAAGGCGCGCGCCGTCGCGCTTTGCTGCTGGGCGGATGGTGCGGTGCGGGGGGGGGTTGGGGGGGAGCCGTGTGTTGGCCCGGAGGCCATGTCCGTAGTCCGAGCGAGTTGCATGCTGGCAACGCCGATTTAATTTGTCAAGGTCGTGTCAAAATTGGATTTGGCCATCCTGACGGAAGCCCTCGTATGCGCGCGAGAGCGAACTCGCCCCGCGTAGACCGGCCTTGGCCTGCCCCGTTCCATGCACGATCTTGCGGGGTACGGCACCGGCAACTGCCCACCTTTCGGACAGTGTTGTGTGACTGAACAAATTCGCGGGGATTACGGGAAACGCCGTCGTAACGCGCAGCCGACGCCGAGGGCCCCGGTCCCGGGCTCCCCCTGCTCCCGGGTGCGGACCGCCGCCGTTTGCCGGGCGGGGAGAGACTGTGCGACTCTCCGGTGGCATCTATCGGAAAGGCCTGATCATGACCCTCGGCATGGTTCTCGGCGACATCTCCTCCCGCGCTTCGAAGCGGGAGCGGTAGACCGGCCCCACCGACTGCCTCTCACTCGCGCCCGCGCCGTCACCCGCGGTACGGGCCGTTTCTCACGCTCCTCGTCGAAGTGCTCTTCGTGCCTCCGCACGTTCGATCACGAGGAGTCCCTGATGCCCACGATCCGCTGGACCGAAGGCGACCGCGCCCGACGCACGGTCGACACCGTCCCCGCCGTCCTCGCCGTCCCCGCCGTCCAGACCGTTCACACCGCCGAGTGGCACTCCGAGAGCGGGGCCCCGGCACCGGAACGGATCGTCGTCGCCGACGACCGGATGAAGGCCGCCACCGCCTGCCGGCTGGCCCGCGAGGGCACCGCCCTGCTCTGGCGGGGCGACTTCCACAACGCGAGACAACTGCTGTCGGCGATGAGCCGCCGCGTCGAACGCGAGACCGCCCGGCCGGGCGCCGGCCCGGCCGAGTCGTTCCGTCTGCACCGCCGGGCGCGCGGCCGTCGCGCCGGCCTGCTCGGCACGCTGCTCGTCACTCTTGAGGACGACCACTCCCTGGCGCTGCGCAGGGCTCCCGACGTCCGCCTCGCGTGCGCGCAGGCGTACGGCCCGCCGTCCGGCCGCCGTGTGGTCGCGCTCAGCGAACTGCTGGGCGTGATCGGCGCGCGGCAGTGGCGCGACAAGGGTGTGGAGGTGCCGGCTCTCGGCGCTCGCGTCCATCCTCACTACGGTGTGTTCTCCCCGGTCAGAGGGGAGTACGTCGACCTCGTCGCACAGGTGCCCCTGAGCCGGCACCCGTCGGCGAGACCCCTTGTCGCCTTCGACCTCGGAACGGGCACCGGTGTGCTCGCCGCCGTCCTGGCCGGACGCGGACTCGACCGTGTCGTGGCCACCGACATCAACCCCCGCGCCCTCGTCTGCGCCGAGGAGAACGTCCGTGCGCTGGGCTTCGCGGAGAAGGTCGAGATCGTCGGCCCGCGCCTGTACCCGGAGGGCCGCGCCGACCTGATCGTCTGCAACCCGCCGTGGATTCCCGCGCGACCGACCTCGGCGATCGAGCAGGGCGTCTACGACCCGGACGGCAGCATGCTTTGCGAGTTCCTGGACGGGCTCGCGAGCCATCTCGAACCCGGCGGGGAGGGCTGGCTCGTCCTGTCCGACCTCGCCGAACACCTCGGTCTGCGGACGCGGGACGAACTGCTGTCGGGAATCGGGGCCGCGGGCCTGCGCGTCGTGGACAGGGCCGACACGAAGCCGCGCCATCCACGCGCGGCCGACTCCGCCGACCCGCTGCACGCGGCGCGGGCGGCGGAGGTCACGTCGCTCTGGCGGCTGAGGCCCGTACGGAAGCCGTGAAGGGCTGAGCGCCGCCCGGCCCGCTCGGGTCGGCCCGGGTCGGCTCGGCCCGGGTCGGGTCGGGTCGGGTCGGGTCGGGTCGCCTCGGCTCAGCTCAGCAGCGCGCGCAGCGAGACCACCGTCCGTGCGATGAACGCGTCGCGGGTCGTCTCGTCCAGCAGTTCCAGCGACAGGAACGGATTGAGGTCCTCCAGCTCCACGAGCAGCAGCTCCCCGTCCGGCGCCCGGCACGCGTCGACCCGCTGTATGCCGTGGTCGAGGGTGTTCCAGTCGATGAACTTCCGCGCGAAGTCGAGATCGACGGCCCTGGCCTCGTACGGCACGAGCTCCCACCGCCGGTCCGGGTCGGGTGCGTGGAGCGCGTACTGGAAGTCGTGATCGACGAAGTAGAAGGAGACCTCGTACGAGAAGGGGATACGCGGCTGTACGAGGACGTCCCCGAGACCGCCGCCGGGCCCGCCCGGACCGCCGAGTCCGGCGAGCCGGTCGCGCGGCACGAACCGCATGCCTATCGAGTCGGCCCCGTCCTTCGGCTTGACGACGTACTCGTCCGCGTCCGGCAGCCGGCCCAGGTCCTGGGCCCGGTCGACGGTGGGGATGACCGGCAGCCCGGCGGCGCTCAGCTCCACCAGATACTGCTTGCCCGCCATGTCGCCGCGCCCGGTCAGCGGGTTGTAGACGCGCACGCCCTCGGCCAGCGCCCGGTCCCGGAAGTCGTCGTACTGCTTCCGGTAGCGGATCACCGGCCCGCTGTTGCGTACGACGACCCCGTCGAACTCGCCCATCAGGCGGGCGGCGTCCGCCTGATGGCACGTGGCGACGGTGAAGTCCCGCCGCAGCCGGGAGGAGAACAGGATGTCCTCGTCGCAGTAGCGGCGGCCCTTGGCCTCGTAGGCGAGGTCGGTGACATAGAGGACGCGGGGAGGTACGGCGGCGGACATCGTGCTCCTGAGAGTGAGGGTCCGATCCAGACGACAGACCCTGAGGACGTGCCCGCAGATTACGCCGCGCCTCCGGGCGGCCGACGGGCCGGTGCCGGGAGCGCGCGGCACGGCTCCGCGAGGCGGGGAAGCGGTGTCAGAGAGCCACGACCGTGGCCTCCGTCGCCTTCACACTCGTCCAGACCGGCACCCCGTCGGCCAGCCCGAGCTCGACGGCGGCCCCCGGGGTGATCTCGGCCACCAGGTCCGGGGCCTCTTCCGACGTGATCAGCACGCGCAGCCGGCTGCCGCTGGAGGTGATCTCGCGCACGGTGCCGGGCCAGACGTTACGCGCGCTGCCGCTGGGCCGGTCGCGGTGCACGGACACCGCCTCGGGCGCGATGATCGCCAGCGCGCGCGTCCCGGGGGGCAGCGGATCCGCGACGACCAGGAGGCCGCCGCCGGTGAGTGCGAGCCCGTCGGCGGTCGCGGTGCCGGGCCAGGCGTTCCGGCCGAGCATCCGGGCCACCCACGGCGAACGGGGGTGGCGGGTGACGTCGGCGGGAGGTGCGTCCTGGACGACACGGCCTTCGTCCAGGACGAGCACCCGGTCGGCCAACGACACCGCTTCCACCGGGTCGTGAGTGACCATCAGACAGACTCCGCCGAAGCCTTCGAGGTGGCTGCGCAAGGTGTGCCGTACCCGCGCGCGGGTCGTCTGGTCGAGCGCGGCCAGCGGCTCGTCGAGCAGCAGCAGGCGCGGGCTCGTCGCCAACGCCCTTGCCAGTGCGACCCGTTGGGCCTGGCCGCCGGAGACCTGGGCGGGCCTGCGGTGGGCGAGATGGCCCACGCCCAGCCGGTCGAGCCAGAGTTGGGCGGTCCGGCGGGCCTCGGCGCGGGTGGCGCCGTGGGCGCGGAGCCCGTACGCCGTGTTGCTCAGGGCGCTCAGGTGCGGGAAGAGCGCGCCGTCCTGGGGCACCCAGGCGACGCCCCTGCGGTGCGGCGGGAGCGCGGTCACGTCGAGCGCGCCGAGGCGCAGTTCGGCGTGGGCGCGCGGGGTCAGTCCGAGGAGGGCGCGCAGGAGGGTGGTCTTGCCCGCGCCGTTGGGACCGACGACGGCGATGGTGGTGCCCGGTTCGGCGTCGAGCGTGAGGCGGGTGAAGCCGGTGACGTCGGCGTGCAGCGCCCACCGCTCGTCGACGGCCAGCCGCTCGCCGTCTCCTTTCGCGGGACCGACGGCCGGCACCTCCGCCCCCGGGGGGACCTCCGATGCCGTCTCGTGGTCCGCCGAAGTGGCGTGCTTCCGGAGTCTGTTGGTGGCGTCCTTGGTGTCCTGCGGGGTGCCCGTCCACCGTCCGCGCAACGCGATCAGCACGGCCATCGCGATGACGAGCAGCAGCAGGGAGACGGATGTCGCCGCCTCCGGCGAACTCTGGAGCAGCAGATACACCTGGAGCGGCAGCGTCTGTGTGGTACCCGGCAGATTCCCCGCGAAGGTGATGGTCGCGCCGAACTCGCCGAGCGCCCGCGCCCAGGTCAGCGCCGCCCCGGCGAGCAGCCCCGGTGCGACCATCGGCAGGGTGACGGTGGCGAACACCCGTACCGGCGAGGCTCCGAGGGACGCGGCGGTCTCCTCGTAGCTGGGGCGCAGTCCGCCCAGCGCGCCTTCGAGGCTGATGACGAGGAACGGCATGGCGACGAACGTCGCCGCCAGGACGGCGCCCGAGGTGTGGAACGGCAGGGTGATGCCGAACGTGTCCTCCAGCCAGGGGCCGAGGAGCCCGCGCCGCCCGAACCCGAGGAGCAGCGCGACGCCGCCCACGGTGGGCGGCAGCACCATAGGCAGCAGTACCAGGGAACGCACCAGCACCTTGCCGGGGAAGTCCACGCGCGCCAGCAGCCAGGCGAGCGGCACCCCGAGGACGAGGGAGAGCACGAGTGCCCAGCCGGAGGCGAGAAGGGAGAGTTCCAGCGCCTCGACGACTCCGGGGCTGGTCAGATGGGTACCTACCTCGCCCCAGGAGGTGCGGGCGAGGATACCGATGAGCGGCAGGAGCAGGAAGGCGACGGCGAGCAGCGCGGGGACGGCGAGCGCGACGGGGATACGGGTGCGGCCCGGGGCCCGGCGGGGAATGCTGAGGCGGCTCATCGGGCTCCTGCGGGTCCTTCGCGGTCTCCTGCGGTTCGTGGCATCTGCCGCGCGAGGGGGAAATGGCCTGGGCCACGGGCGAGTTGGCGTGCGAGTCGGCGGTCCGGACCGGCGGGCTCCATGGCCGGCGCCCGCGCTGGACCGCCCGCTCGCACGCGAGTTGACGGTTACGGCTGCTGGAAGCCCGCGTCCTGGAGGAGCTTCTGCGCCTCGGGGGTGCTGAGCCATGCGACGAACGCGGCCGCCGCTTCGGCGTGTTCGGACGTCTTGAGTGTGGCGGCCGGGTATTCGGCGACGGCGTTCTGCGCGTCGGGGATCTCGATCGCGTCCACCTTGTCCGTGGCGGTGGCGGCGTCCGTCTTGTAGACGATCCCGGCGTCGGCCTCGCCGAGCTCGACCTTGCTGAGGACGGCGCGGACGTTCGGCTCCTCGGAGACCGGCTTGACCTCGATCTTCTGCGCGTCCAGAACCTGTTCGCCGTACCGGCCGACGGGGACCTCGGGCGCCGCGAGGACGACCTTGAGGTTGGTGTCCGCGAGGTCCTTGAGATTCTCGATCTTCTCCGGGTTGCCCTCCCCGGTGGCGATGACGAGACGGTTCTTGGCGATGACGGTCGGCGTTCCGGTGTCGGCCTTCAGACCGTCCATCGTCTTGGTGTCCGCGGTGACCAACGCGTCGGCGGGGGCGCCCTGTTGGACCTGTGCGGCGAGTTCCTGCGAGCCGGCGAAGGAGAACGTCACCTTGGTGCCGGGGTTCTCCTTCTCGTACGCGGCGCCCGCCGTCTTGAAGACGTCGGTGAGCGAGGACGCGGCGAGAACGGTCAGGTCGGCCTTCGGCGCGCCGGTGGCCGACTCGGTGGACTTGGCACCGGTGTCGCTGTCGTCACCGTCGCTGTCGCTGTCGCCGCACGCGGCCAGCGTGGCGAGCAGGGCCGCCGCGAGCGCGGCGGCCGCGGTACGGCGTACGGCGGCGGTTCTGGAGCTGAGGGACATGAGGGTTCAAGACTCCCTGGTGAAGGCTGAACGCGAAGGCTGACGCGGTGACTGGACTCGGGGCGTGCTCGGAGACTGGGCTCGAAGGCTGGGCCCAGATGCTGCGCTGGACGTGCTGAGCGGCTCAGACGCGGTCGATGTGCACGCTGGTCGACTTCACGCGGGCGGTGGCCTGCATCCCGACCTCCAGGCCCAACTCCTCGACGGCCTCCCTGGTCAGGAGTGACACGAGCCGGTGCGGGCCGGCCTGGATCTCGACCTGGGCCGCGACGTCGCCGAGTTTGACCGCGGTGACGATGCCGGGGAAGGCGTTGCGTGCCGAGCTGTACGGCACCTCCTCCTCGCCGTTGCCGCCGCCCTGGCCGACCTCGATCGAGAACGCGGCCAGGTCGCGGCCGTCGATGAGCCGTCGGCCGCTGTCGTCGCGGTGGGTGGCGACCCGGCCGGCGTCGGCCCACCGCCGGGCGGTGTCGGTGCTGACGCCGAGAAGGCGCGCCGCCTGACCGATTGTGTAGGACTGCATGCGCGGAAAGATAGGCCGATGGCCTCGCATTTGCAATGTTTGAGGCGATTAGCCATGGCAGATGCGGTGCGCGTCGGAGGAACAACCAAGGGCGGCGGTCATGCTCGGCCGAGCCCGGAGGCGAGGCGCGCCCCGACCCACACGCTCGTGATCGCGCTGATGTAGCGCGCGCCGCAGCGGTCGGTCGGCACGACGAGCTGACTGCCACCAGATCCAGCGCCACGCCGTCGAGGGTGGTGGCGAGCAGGGCGGGCACGGCACCGAAGTCGGGGTCGATCTCGCCCCAGGACAGCACCGTGTGATGCCCGTCCCCGCCAGTGACGGCCAGCAGGAAACGGGAACGGTCCCGCCGGCGCCGCACGTCGAAGTCCGGCGCCGCGTCGGCGACCACCTCGCGCAGCAGGGTCCCTTCGAAGGTGTGATGCCGCGGCCCGCTGCTCGCGCATTCGAAGACCACGTCGGCGCGGTGCTGCTCCCACCCCTGCCGGAGATCGGCGACGGTCAGTGTGGCAGGGCGCCCGACCTCACCGTGCACGGCGAACGCCGCCGTACATACGGAGGGAGGGCCGTCGGGTGGCGTCTTGAGTCGGCCCATCGAATTTCCCCCTTCGAGCGGCGCACGTGCGGCGACTGCGACGGAGTGATGCCCCCGGACGTGCCGTGGAATCATATCTGCGAGGTTTTCCGACTCTTTGCCTTGCTTTTGCTGGCACAGGAGCCTCTGTCGCACCGCGAATGCGCTGACGATGGTCACTTCAGGAGCGGGTTCGGCAGACTGGAGGACATGGTGCGTCTTCAAGTGCTTACGACCAACGACTGGGCTCTGTGGCGCGAGGCCCGTCTCGCCGCTCTGACCGAGGCGCCCCACGCCTTCAAGTCCCGCGTCGGTGACTGGCACCGGGGCGGGGAGGAGCGGTGGCGGGCGCGGCTGGAGACTCCCGGCGCGTACAACGTCCTCGCGTCGCTGGACGGCCGGACCGTGGGGATGGCGAGCGGCCTGCCCGGGGGCGACGACGTGTACGAGCTGAGGTCGGTGTGGGTCGGTCCCGGGGCACGGGGCCTGGGTGTCTCCGACCAACTGATCGAGGCGGTCGGGACGTGGGCCCGGCGGTCGGGTGCGAGGGCGCTGAGGCTCGCGGTGATTCCGGGCAACTCCGCCGCCGTCTCCCTGTATCTGCGCAACGGCTTCGTCCTCACCGAGGAGCGCGGTGACGTGCTGTCGGACGGTGTCACCAGGGAGCAGGTGATGGTGAAGACATTTCGCTGATCGGACACGCTGCCTAGGATCGCGGGATGAGCCGAGAGAACACGGGGGCCGGCGACCGGCAGGGTCTGCTGGCGGGGCGAGTCGCGATGATCACGGGTGCGTCGAGCGGCATAGGCGCGGCGGCGGCAAGGCTGTTCGCGGCCGAGGGAGCCGCGGTCGTACTGATGGCGCGTCGTACGGAGAAGCTGAAGGCGGTCGTCGAGGAGATCACCGAGCGGGGCGGGCGGGCACTGGCCGTACCGGGCGATGTGGCCGTCTCCGACGACGTACGCCGCGTGGTCGAGTCGGCGGTCGAGCACTTCGGAGGGCTGGACTGCGCGTTCAACAACGCCGGTTACGCGACCCTGGAGTCCTCGCTGCACGAGACGGCCGACGAGGTCTACGAACGCACGATGGACGTGAACGTCCGGGGCACCTGGAACTGTCTCAAGCACCAGTTGCCGGTGATGCTCGCCTCCGGCAGGGGCGGCTCGATCGTCAACACGAGCAGTACGGCGGGCCGTTATGCGACCGGCGCGTCCGTGCCGTACGTGGCGGCCAAGCACGCGGTGCTGGGGATGACCCGCGCCGCGGCGTCCGAATACGGCGAGCAGGGCATACGGGTCAACGCGCTGGTGGTCGGCACGACCCGGAGCGAGATGATCGAGGAAGCGGTACGCCAAATGCCCGTCCTGGAACAGGCGTTCATCGCTCCGCAGATCCAGAAGCGGATGGCGGATCCCGCCGAGATCGCCGAAGCGGCGGCGTGGCTGTGCAGCGACCGCGCGTCCTTCGTCACCGGGACCGCGATGCCGGTCGACGGCGGCATCTCGGCCCAGGCGAAGTCCGGCTGACCCCGCCGGACGGGGGAGACGGATGGGGCCGGCGGCGGATGTGGCCGGTCCGGGTGGCCTTCGACGATGGATTCCCGCAGGCACAAGGGGAATTCAGGTGGAAGGGGAACTCCGGTGGAACGCTGGGATCGGGTCGGACGGGGAGCGGCCTACGGGGCGGCCCTGGCACTGGTGCCGTACGCGCTGATCAAGGTCTCGTGGGTGGTCGGCTCACTCGCGGGGGTGCTGCCCGTCGGCGACGGGTTCGGCATGGCGGAGTGGGTGGTCCTCAACACCGTCACCGTCGGCATGGCCGCGATCGGGATCACGCTGGCGCTTGCCCTGGTACGGCCGTGGGGCATGCGGATCCCGGGGCCGCCGGTCGTGTTCTGCGCCTGGGTCGGCTCGGGTTTCCTCGTCTCGATCCTGCCCTTCGCCGTGTTCGGGGCGCTCCGCGGGGGCGCTGGCGGTGAGGACCCGGAGATGCCGGTCTGGGAGGGCGCGCTGGTCCAGTTCAGCTTTCTGGGAATGGGGCTGGGGCTGACCCTCGCGGTCCCCGCGTATCTGCGGCGCCGCTGGCCGGACGCGTTCACCGGCAGGCTCGGCGACAGCCCGCGCGCGGCGGTTCCATGGGCCGCCGTGGTGGCCGGCGCGGTCGGACTGGTCTGGCTCTACTGGGCGTTGGGCGGCACGGCCGGAATCGCGCACCCGGCCGAGCGGAACACCGACTGGCACGTGCTGGTCGGTCTTTCGGGCGGCTGGGCGCTCGCCGCCGCGGCCGCCACCACGATGCTCGCCCGCGCCCGCCCCGCCCGGCTCCCCCGCCGGCCGGCCCTGGTCATCTGCTGGATCGGCTCGGGCTCACTCTTCGCGTGGAGCGGCTGGAAGGCGCCCGTCTCCCTGTACCTGGCACTGTCGGACCCGGCCGGCGCCCTTCCGCCCGAACACCCCGCCGCCGCGCTGGTGCCGCACCTCTGCGCCGTACTGGCGGGAGCGGCGATGCTGCGGACAGTGCTCCGTACCCGTGTGATCCCGCCATCGAGCCAGGAAGAACGGGCGGCGTGACCATGGTGGAGGACGTCGACGTCCGAGTGGACCTCGGGGCCCGGCGTACAGAAGGCGCCACGATCCGCCGCCCCTCGGGCCGACAGGGGGGCAGCGGGAAGGGCCCGGCGTGTCCTCCACGCTCAGGGCCCCGGTACATGCATCCTGTTTCTCGCGGGTGAGAACGAACCTGCCGTAGGGCGGCCTGGTGGGGCGGGTGGGACTCGAACCCACGGCCGACGGATTATGAGTCCGCTGCTCTAACCGGCTGAGCTACCGCCCCTAACGGCGCGTCGCGCACATTTGTGCGCGCCGTCTGCCGCAGCATAGCCGCTCATACGATCTCCTGCTTCGGATGGTCGGCAACGCCTGACCATGAGGACTTCAGCGTGCCTCGACCGGTTCCAGGAAGCCCGAAGATCACCCGGAAGTTGACCGACGCGCCCTCGCCGAGCCGCCCCCGGACCGTCGGCGAGCAGTCCGCGGGCACAAGAAAGAGGACCCCGAGGGGTCCTCTTTCCCGTTTGCTCTCCCGGCTGGACTCGAACCAGCAACCCTCCGGTTAACAGCCGAATGCTCTGCCAATTGAGCTACAGGAGATCGCGCTCCCCCGACTGGACTCGAACCAGTAACCTGCCGGTTAACAGCCGGCTGCTCTGCCAATTGAGCTACAGGGGATTGCTGCGTTTGCACCGAACGTACCCGCTCCGGCTCTGCCGGGCGGCGGACGTCCGCTGCGACACATACATTAGCGCAAGCAGGGGGGTGCTCCGCCAATCGGTATCCCGCCGGGTCACACTGGGTGATCTCGGGCCTGGGGGGTAGGCGGACGTCACGGCTCAAGGTCCGATGCCAACGAACTAACGAAGGGTGGCAGGCCATGCGGCGCCTCACGTTCATCGCGGGACTGGCTGTCGGGTACGTACTCGGAACGAAGGCCGGACGCGAGCGCTACGAGCAGCTCAAGAAGTCCGCCACCCGGATCTCGCAGAACCCGGCCGTGCGCAACGCCGCTGAGACCGCGGCCCTGTCCGGGCGCGAGTACGCGGGCAAGGCGTACCACTCGGTGAGCGAGAAGGTCCCCGAGTCCGTCGCCGACCGCGTCCGGTCCCTGCGCTCACGCAACCACAACGGTGAGGACGACTGGGGAACCACCAACACCTGACCCGCGGCACCCGGGCTCCCGCACCCGGTCGGTCCCGGGCGCCGCCGCGGCCTCGCGCGTGCGGCAGAATCGTGCCATGGGAATAGTCGCCGGGTTGGACAGTTCGTCGGGTTCCACGCGCATCATCGTGTGTGACGCGGACACGGGTGCCGTGCTGCGGCAGGGATACGCGATGCATCCCGTCGAGGCCAAGGCCACCGAGGTCGATCCGCAGGCCTGGCTGCTGTCGCTCGGCGAGGCCGCGGGGGGCGGGCTGCTGGAGGGTGTTGAGGCCATCGGCGTCTCCGCGCAGCAGCACGGGCTCGTGCCACTGGACCAGAGCGGCAATCTCGTACGTCCCGCGATGCTCGGCAACGACAAGCGCGCGCAGGTCGCCGCCGCGGATCTGATCGACGCGCTCGGCGGGCGGCAGGCCTGGGCCGAGGCCGTCGGGTCGGTGCCGCAGTCCGGTCAGCCGCTGGCGAAGCTCCGCTGGCTGGCGCGGAACGAACCGGAAGCGGCGCGGCGTACGGTGATGATCCTCCAGCCGCACGACTGGCTGGTGTGGCAGTTGCTCGGCCGGCCCGCGCGGCGGACGACGGACCGGGGGGCGGCGTCCGGTTCCGGTTTCTGGTCCGCCCGCACCGGTGCCTACCGGCCGGATCTGATGGAGCTCGCGCTCGGTCACCAGGCGGCGCTGCCGGAGGTGCTCGGCCCCGCCGAGGCCGCCGGGACCACGCCCGAGGGGCTGCTGATCTCCGCGGGTACCGGCGAGACCATGGCCGCCGCCTTCGGGCTCGGCGTCGGGATCGGCGACGCGGTCGTCTCGCTGGGCGCCTCCGGGTCGGTGATGACCGTGCACCACGAGGCGCTGGCGGATCCCTCCGGGATGATCACCTCGTTCGCCGACGCGACGGGGATGCATCTGCCGGTCGTCCACACGCTCAACGCCGTGCGGGCCCTGCGCGGTACGGCGGAGCTGCTCGGGACCGAGGACCTGGAGGAACTGTCCGCGCTGGCGCTCAAGTCCACGCCGGGCGCGTCCGGGCTGGTGTTCCTGCCCTATCTGGAGGGCGAGAAGACACCCCAACTTCCGCACACGGCGGGCACGTTGACCGGGTTGCGGCGGGAGTCGATGAAGCCGGAGCATCTGGCGCGGGCCGCGTTCGAGGGCATGCTCTGCTCGCTGGCCGACGCGATGGACGTGGTGCGCGGGCGCGGCGTCGAGGTGCGGCGGGTCTTCCTGCTGGGCGCGGCGGCCGGGCTGCCCGCCGTACAGACGTGCGCGCCGGGGATCTTCGGGGCGCAGGTCGTGGTGCCGGAGCCGGCCGACTACGCGGCGCTGGGCGCGGCCCGGCAGGCCGCCTGGGCGCTGGGCGTATCGAAGAACACGCTGTCCCCGCACAGCCCGCCCGAGTGGCGTGGCGCGGCGGCCCAGATCTTCGAGCCGGGCGAGGAGGCGGCGGTCGGTGCCGCGGTGCGCCAGCAGTACACGGCGGCCCGGGAGCAGATCCACCCGGGCGCGTTCTCACCGGCGCCGGGGGCGTAAGGCGGGGGCCTGGCGCGGGGCGGTGGAGCCAGGGGCTCCGGTATGACAGTCGTTCTTGACCGGTCCTTTGTGGAAAACCCTTGGGTCCGGGCGGGCGGCGTGTCGCAGGATGGGTCCGACCCCCGATCTTGCCGAGCCCGAGAGACAGTACGTGCTGCTACGACTACTCAGAACCCATCTGGCCCCCTACAGAACGGCCATCGGTCTGCTGGTGGCTTTCCAGTTCCTGCAGACCTGCGCCTCCCTCTATCTGCCCACCCTCAACGCCGACATCATCGACAACGGTGTCGTGAAGGGGGACACGGGTTACATCATGGAGTTCGGCGGTCTCATGATCGCCGTCAGCGTCCTCCAGGTCCTCGGCCAGATAGGCGCGGTCTACTACGGCGCGCGCACCGCGTCGGCCCTCGGCCGTGACGTGCGGGCCGCGATATTCGACCGGGTGCAGAGCTTCTCCGCGCGCGAGGTCGGCCAGTTCGGCGCACCGTCGCTGATCACGCGTACGACCAACGACGTCCAGCAGGTACAGATGCTGGTCCTGATGTCGTTCACGCTGATGGTGTCGGCCCCGATCATGTGCGTCGGCGGCATCGTCATGGCGCTCGGCCAGGACGTGCCGCTGTCGGGGGTGCTGCTCGGCGTCGTGCCGGTCCTCGGTGTCTCGGTGTCGCTGATCGTGAAGCGGATGCGCCCGCTGTTCCGCACCATGCAGGAGCGGCTCGACACCGTGAACCGGGTGCTGCGTGAGCAGATATCCGGCAACCGCGTCATCCGGGCCTTCGTGCGCGACGAGTACGAGAAGGAGCGGTTCAAGGGCGCCAACACCGATCTCACGGAGATGTCGCTGGCGACCGGCCGGCTGATGGCGCTGATGTTCCCGGTCGTGATGACCGTCGTGAACGTGTCGTCGGTCGCCGTCGTCTGGTTCGGCGCGCACCGTATCGACAGCGGCGGGATGCAGATCGGCGCGCTGACCGCGTTCCTCGCGTATCTCATGCAGATCGTGATGGCCGTGATGATGGCCACCTTCATGTTCATGATGGTGCCGCGCGCCGAGGTGTGTGCCGAGCGCATCGAGGAGGTGCTGGACACCAGGTCGAGTGTCGTCCCGCCGAAGGACCCGGTGCGGACGCTGCGCCGGCACGGTCATCTGGAGGTGCGGGGAGCCGAGTTCCGCTACCCGGGTGCCGAGGAGCCGGTGCTGCGCGAGGTGTCACTGACCGCGAGACCGGGCGAGACGACCGCCGTCATCGGCTCGACCGGCAGCGGCAAGTCGACCCTGCTCGGGCTGGTGCCCCGGCTGGTCGACGCGACCGCCGGCGAGGTGCTGGTGGACGGTGAGAACGTACGGGGTCTCGATCCGGCCCTGCTGGCCAAGACGGTCAGTCTGGTGCCGCAGAAGCCGTATCTGTTCTCGGGGACGGTGGCGACGAATCTGCGGTACGGCAATCCGGACGCGACCGACGAGGACCTGTGGCACGCGCTCGATGTCGCGCAGGCCAAGGAGTTCGTGACCGGGCTGGAGGGCGGGCTGGACGCGCCTGTCGCGCAAGGCGGCACGAACGTCTCCGGCGGGCAGCGCCAGCGGCTCGCCATCGCGCGCACGCTGGTGCAGCGGCCGGAGATCTATCTCTTCGACGACTCGTTCTCCGCGCTGGACTACGCGACGGACGCGGCACTGCGCGCCGCCCTGGCGCGTGAGACCGCCGAGGCGACGGTGGTGATCGTCGCCCAGCGGGTGTCGACCATCCGTGACGCCGACCGGATCATCGTCATGGACGAGGGCCGGGTGGTCGGCGAGGGGCGTCATCACGAGCTGATGGCGGAGAACGAGACGTACCGGGAGATCGTGCTCTCCCAGCTGACCGAGGCGGAGGCGGCCTGATGAGCGGTCCTGGTGGACGCATGATGGCGGCCGGCGCGGGGGCTCCTTCGCAGCGGTCGATGGATTTCAAGGGGTCGAGCAAGCGGCTGCTGCGACGGCTGGCGCGCGAGAAGGTCACCCTGTGGTGGATGCTCGCCGCGGGTGTGCTGAGCGTGGCGGCCTCGGTGGTCGGCCCGAAGATTCTCGGCTCGGCGACCGACCTGATCTTCGCGGGGGTCGTCGGTCGTCAGACGCCGGGGGGTGTCAGCAAGGACGAGACGGTCGCGCGGCTGCGGGACCAGGGCGACGGCGGGCTCGCCGACCTGCTCTCCGGGGTGGACTTCACGCCGGGGCAGGGCATCGACTTCGACGCGGTCGGCCGGGTCCTGCTGCTGGCGCTGGCGGTGTACGTCGCGGCCGGGCTGCTGATGCTCGTCTCGACACGCCTCTCCATCCGGGTCATCAACCTCACCATCTACCGGATGCGTGAGGAGGTACAGGCCAAGCTGTCGCGGCTGCCGCTGTCGTACTTCGACCGTCAGCAGCGCGGCGAGGTGCTGAGCCGGGCGACGAACGATGTCGACAACATCTCGCAGACGCTCCAGCAGACGATGGGCCAGCTCATCAACTCCCTGCTGACGATCGTCGGCGTGCTGGGCATGATGCTGTGGATCTCGCCGCTGCTGGCCCTGGTCGCGCTGGTGACGGTGCCGCTGTCGGTGTTCGTGGCGACGAAGGTCGGCAAGCGCTCACAGCCGCACTTCGTCTCGCAGTGGAAGTCCACGGGCACGCTCAACGCCCATGTCGAGGAGATGTACACGGGGCATGCCCTGGTGAAGGTCTTCGGGCGGCAGGACGAGTCGGCGCAGGCGTTCAAGGAGCAGAACGACGCGCTGTACGAGGCGGGCTTCAAGGCCCAGTACAACAGCGGGATCATGCAGCCGCTGATGTTCTTCATCTCCAACCTCAACTATGTGCTGGTGGCGGTCGTCGGCGGGCTGCGCGTCGCGTCGGGGACGCTGTCCATCGGCGATGTGCAGGCGTTCATCCAGTACTCGCGCCAGTTCTCGATGCCGCTGACCCAGGTGGCGTCGATGGCCAACCTCGTCCAGTCCGGGGTCGCGTCCGCGGAGCGGATATTCGAGCTGCTGGACGCGGACGAGCAGGAGAAGGACGCTCCCTCGGCCGAGCGCCCGCACGAGCTGCGGGGCGGGGTGACGCTGGACGGCGTGGCGTTCCGCTACGAGCCGGAGAAGCCGCTCATCGAGGATCTGTCGCTGTCGGTCGAGCCGGGCCAGACGGTCGCGATCGTCGGTCCGACGGGCGCGGGCAAGACGACGCTGGTCAATCTGCTGATGCGGTTCTACGAGGTGACGGCCGGCCGGATCAGTCTGGACGACATCGACATCGCCACCATGTCGCGTGAGGACCTGCGTTCCCGAATAGGCATGGTCCTCCAGGACACGTGGCTGTTCGGCGGCACGATCGCGGAGAACATCGCGTACGGCGCCGCGCGCGACGTCACCCGGGAGCAGATCGAGGAGGCGGCACGGGCGGCCCACGCGGACCGTTTCATCCGGACGCTGCCCGACGGGTACGAGACCGTGATCGACGACGAGGGATCGGGCGTCAGCGCGGGCGAGAAGCAGCTCATCACGATCGCGCGGGCGTTCCTGTCCGACCCGGTGATCCTGGTGCTGGACGAGGCGACCAGCTCGGTGGACACCCGTACGGAGGTGCTGATCCAGAAGGCGATGGCTCAACTGGCCCACGGGCGGACGAGCTTCGTGATCGCGCACCGGCTCTCCACGATCAGGGACGCGGACGTGATCCTGGTGATGGAGAACGGCTCGATCGTCGAACAGGGCACGCACGAGGGGCTGTTGGCGGCGGAGGGCGCGTACGCGCGGCTGTACGCGGCGCAGTTCGCGCAGGCGGTCGCCGAGGTGGACTAGGGCGTGTTTTGAAAGTGGCGTCGTCCGCCCGCAGGGCGGGGCTCACGGCGTCTGGTGCGTGCGATCGCAAGGCGGAGGATCGCCCTCGTACCGGGCGTACTCGGGCGACCCGACAACGCGGCGAGCGTGCGTACCAGACGCCGTGAGCCAGACGGGACTTTCAAAACACGCCCTAGGGCGCGCGATCACCGGACGGGCCGCCTCGGGGTGGCCCGTCCGGCGTGTGCGAGGGCGGGGCGCGCTCAGTCCAGATAGCCGCGCAATTGGTCCGCGAACGCGTGGTCGCGGAGTTTGCTCAGGGTCTTGGACTCGATCTGCCGGATCCGCTCCCGGGTCACCCCGAAGATCCGGCCGATCTCCTCCAGTGTGCGCGGGCGGCCGTCCGCGAGGCCGTAACGGAGCTGGACCACCTTGCGTTCGCGCTCGCCCAGCGTGGAGAGGACCGCCTCCAGATGCTCGCGGAGCAGCAGGAACGCCGCCGACTCCACGGGTGAGGCCGCGTCGCCGTCCTCGATCAGATCACCGAAGGCGACATCGTCCTCCTCCCCCACCGGCGCGTGCAGGGAGACGGGTTCCTGGGCGAGCCGCAGGACCTCGCCGACCCGCTCGGCGGTCAGCTCCAGCTGTGCCGCGACCTCTTCGTGGGTGGGCTCGTAACCGCGCTCCTGGAGCATCCGGCGCTGGACGCGGACGACCCGGTTGATCAGCTCGACCACATGGACGGGGACCCGGATCGTACGTGCCTGGTCGGCCAGCGCGCGGGACATGGCCTGGCGGATCCACCACGTCGCGTACGTCGAGAACTTGTAGCCGCGCGCGTAGTCGAACTTCTCCACGGCCCGGATCAGGCCGAGGTTCCCCTCCTGGACGAGGTCGAGCATGGTCAGTCCGCGGCCGACGTAGCGCTTGGCGACGGACACGACGAGCCGCAGATTCGCCTCGATGAGCCGGCGCTTGGCCATCCGGCCGAGCACGACGAGCCGGTCGAGGTCGACCGCGAGCTGGGAGTCCAGGTCGGGCGTGGAGCCGAGCTTCTCCTCGGCGAAGAGTCCGGCCTCGACGCGGCGCGCGAGGTCCACCTCCTCGACGGCGGTGAGCAGTTTGATCCGGCCGATCTCCCGCAGATACTGCCGGAAGAGGTCGGAAGAGGGCCCTCCGTTGTCGGCCTTGCCACGCGGACCGACGCGTTCCGGGATCTCGGGGATGTCCACCGGGTCCTCGGTGACGGTCTCTCGGACCGCCTCGGGGCTCGCCCCGGGGGCCGCCCCGGGGCGAGCCCCGGGCGTCGTCTCCGGGTGGTGCGCGGCGCGGCTCTGCGACGGAACCGCCGACGCCAGCTCGGTCTCGGTCAGGGTCTGGGTCTGCACGGGCGCGGCCTCCAGGGTGATCGCTGCCGGATCGGGGGTGTGCGGCAGCGGGACGTGGGCGGCCGGTCCGCCGTCAGTCCCGTACACGATGAGCGGATCCGCGGGGGTCAGAGGCCCACTGTGGGTGGACCGGCCGCGCTCCGAGAACACAGGCACCGCTGTCCAGTGTGGCTTAAGGCACACGGCCGCCACGAGAGGTGTGCGGGGACTTTCTGAGTCCCGTGCGTAACCGGTCAGTTACCGAAGGATGTTTAAAACGTGGGAAGTTGGGGCTGATGGGGGTGGAGCGACAGCCGGGTCGCGCCTCGGCCTCGATCGGCCGGATGCCCTCGGCCCGCCGGACAGACGGAACAGACGGGACAGACCCTAGAGCGCCGCCGCGCCGTTGTTGCGCAGGGACTGGCGGTACTGCTGGAGCACCCACAGCTCGTTCTGCACGGCCTGGTGCCGTTCCTCGTCCGCGCCGGTGCCCAGGCGGGCCAGCGTGCCCGTCACGTCGTGGATGCGGATGTCGACGGCGCGCAGCCGGACGCGTACGAGCTGCTCCCCCGCGTACGCCTCGTCGATCGTCTTGCCGTGGAGGACCTCCACCGCCAGCTCCGTGACCAGGGCCCGCACCGCGTCGTTCGGCGCGGCCTCGCGGACCCGCGCCAGATACTCCGGCGCGGAGTCGGTGCCCTGCTCGGCCCCGCCCGCGTCCTCGATCGCCCGGCGGACCGCCGCGTACGGCGGGGCGGTGAACTCGTCCACGCCGTACGCGTCGAAGGCCGGGGAGACCAGCTCGGGCCGCTGGAGGGCGAGTTTGAGCAGTTCGCGCTCGGTGCGGTGGGCGGGGCTGCGGAGATTGAGCGCCGGCCCGGAGGGAGCCGCGGGACGCCCGGAGTCGTAGGAGGACGACGGGCCGCCCCGTCCGCCCCGGTCGGACGCCTGGCCCGCCTGCCCCGCCGGTGCCGCGGGACCGCGTCCGCCCCGGTCGCGCGCCCAACGGGCCATCTGCGCCACGCGTTTGACCACGAACTGGGTGTCGAGGATGCCGAGGATGCCGGCGAGCTGGACGGCGACCTCGTGCTGCGACGCGCCGTTCTTGATCCGGGCCACGATGGGGCCCGCCTCGTCCAGCGCGGACGCGCGGCCCGCCGGGGTCTCCAGGTCGTACCGGGAGACGATCTGGCGGATCGCGAACTCGAAGAGCGGCGTGCGCGGTTCCACCAGGTCCTGGACGGCCGCGTCACCCTTGCTGAGCCGCAGTTCGCACGGGTCCATGCCGTCGGGCGCGATCGCGATGTACGTCTCGGCGGCGAACTTCTGGTCGTCCTCGAAGGCACGCAGCGCGGCCTTCTGGCCCGCCGCGTCACCGTCGAAGGTGAAGATCACCCGGGCGCTGCCGTTGTCCATCAGCAGCCGGCGCAGGATCTTGATGTGGTCGGTGCCGAAGGCCGTGCCGCAGGTGGCGATGGCGGTCGTGATCCCCGCCAGATGGCAGGCCATCACGTCCGTGTAGCCCTCGACCACCACCGCCCGGCTGGCCTTGGCGATGTCCTTCTTGGCCAGGTCCACCCCGTACAGCACCTGGGACTTCTTGTAGATCGCGGTGTCCGGGGTGTTCAGATACTTGGGCCCGTTGTCGTCGTCGCGCAGCTTGCGCGCGCCGAAGCCGACGACCTCGCCCGAGATGTCGCGGATGGGCCACATCAGCCGGCCCCGGAACCGGTCGATCGGACCCCGGCGGCCGTCCTGGGAGAGCCCGGCGAGCAGCAGCTCCTTGTCGCTGAAGCCCTTGCCGCGCAGGAAACGGGTCAGATGGTCCCAGCCCGCCGGGCTGTAACCGATCCCGAAATGCTCGGCCGCCGCCTGGTCGAAGCCCCGCTCGGCGAGGAACTTCCGGCCGATCCCGGCCTCTTCACCGGCGAGCTGCTCCACATAGAACTCGGCCGCCGCCTTGTGCGCCTCCACCAGCCGGATCCGCTCGCCCCGCTGGTGGGTGGGGTTGTACCCGCCCTCCTCGTACCGCAGTGTGATGCCCGCCTTGGCGGCGAGGCGCTCGACCGTCTCGGAGAAGGAGAGATGGTCGATCTTCATCACGAAGGCGATGGTGTCCCCGCCCTCCTGGCAGCCGAAGCAGTGGAAGAGACCCTTGCTCGGACTGACCTGGAAGGACGGGGACTTCTCGTCGTGGAAGGGGCAGAGACCCTTGAGATTGCCTCCGCCGGCCGGGCGCAGTTGCAGATACTCGGACACGACGGTGTCGATCGGGACCGCGTCCCGAACCACCTTCACGTCGTCGTCGTTGATCCTGCCTGCCACACGGGAATCCTACGGGGACGCACGGACAGTCCCCTACGCCCGGTCCACCCCGCCCGTCCCGCGGACCTCTCAGTCGCCGGTCGTGCCGAAGCTTTCCAGCGGCACCGTCGGGTCGGCGAGGGCGTCGAGATCCTGCTGTCCGCCGGAACCGATGATCCGCTGGATGTCGCCGGTGACGTCCCACACGTTGACGTTCATCCCGGCCAGCACCCGGCGGTCCTTGAGCCAGAAGGCGATGAACTCCCTCTTTCCCGCGTCGCCGCGCACCACCACCTGGTCGTAACTGCCGGGCGGCGCCCAGCCCGAGTACTCCAGGCCCAGGTCGTACTGGTCGGAGAAGAAGTACGGCAGCCGGTCGTACGTCACGTCCTGGCCGAGCATCGAGCGGGCCGCAGCCGGGCCGCCGTTGAGCGCGTTGGCCCAGTGTTCGACACGCAGCCTGTCCGTGGGCAGCTCGGTGCCGGGCAGCGAGAAGGGGAAGGAGGCCACGTCGCCGGCCGCGTAGATGTCCGGGTCGGAGGTGCGCAGGCCCAGGTCGACGGCGACTCCGCCGCCGTGCTCGCGGTCCACGAGGTCGAGGCCGGCCGCCTCGGCGAGGCCCGTACGGGGCGCGGCGCCGATCGCGGCGAGCACGGCGTGCGCCATGTGCTCCTCGCCGTCCTGGGTGCGGACGGACAGGACCATGCCGTCCTGGCCGACGATCTCGGTGAGCCGGGCGCCGAAGTGGAACCGTACGCCGTGCTCGCTGTGCAGTTCGGTGAAGAGCTGTCCCAGCTCCGGGCCGATGACCTGGTGCAGCGGCGTCGGGTGCGGCTCGACGATGGTGACCTCGGCGCCGTACCCGCGGGCGGCGGATGCGACCTCCAGACCGATCCAGCCGCCGCCGGCGATGACCAGATGGCCGTTGTCGCGGCCGAGGGTGGTGAGGACCTGGCGGAGCCGGTCGGCGTGGGCGAGCCTGCGCAGATGGTGGACACCCGCGAGGTCGGTGCCGGGGATGTCGAGACGGCGGGGTTCGGAGCCGGTGGTCAGGAGCAGCTTGTCGTAGCGCACGGAGGTGCCGTCGCCGAGGTGGACGCAGCGGGTGCCGCGGTCGATCTCGGTGACCGTCTGGCCGAGGTGGAGCTCCACCCGTTGCCGGGCGTACCAGGCGGGCTCGTGGACGAAGACGCTGTCGCGCTCCTCCTTGCCGGTCAGGAAGCCCTTCGACAGCGGGGGGCGTTCGTAGGGGTGGTCTCCCTCGTCCCCGATGATGATCACTCGGCCGGTGAAGCCTTCGGTACGGAGGGTTTCCGCGGCCTTCGCCCCGGCCAGCCCACCGCCGACGATCACGAAAGTCCGATGTGCGTCGACCACTTGATGCCTCCTCGTTACGCTGCCGCCATCTGTGAGCGTCCCGCACGGAGCGTGATGGCGAAAGAGGGGAGGCTCCACGGGCATGGTTCCGGCTTGATGTGGCTACCTTGCTACACGCGTCATCCCAGTGCGTGGCGGCTCGGCCCGCTTCGGCCATTGGCTGAATATGACGGGTGCCTGATGCACGGTGCGGGCGCCCGGGTGAGGCGCCCCGGTGCGTCCCTCAGGTGCGACCGGTGAGCGCCGTGTGAAGGGAGCGCGCCGCCGCATCCGTAAGAGAGGCGATCTGGTCGACGATCACCCGCTTGCGGGCACGGTCATCGGACGCCGTGTCGAAGAGGGCGCGGAACTGCGGGTCGAGACCGTCGGGCGCGCGGGCCGTCAGCGTCCGGGCGAGTTCGGCGAGGACGATGCGCTGGTCCGCGCGGAGGGATTCCTGGTCGGCGCGCTGCATCACATAGCGGTGGGCGACCGCTTTCAGTACGGCGCACTCGTCGCGCGCCTCCCGGGGGACGACCAGCGAGGCGCCGTAGCGGGTGAGCGGCCCGGTCCCGTACTCCGCCCGGGTGGCGGTCTCGGCCGCGAGACAGAACCGGCCGATGAGCTGGCTGGTGGCGTCCTTGAGCCTGGCCTGGGCGACGGCCGTCCCGTCGTAGCCGTGCGGCCACCACTCCTGGACCATGAGCCGGTCCAGTGCGTCGGCCAGCTGTCCCGGGTCGGTTCCGTGCGGTACGTAGCGGCCGATCGCGACCGCCCAGATCTCCTCCCGCTCGGGCGCCGAGAGAAGCATTCCCGGGTCCACATGGCCGGCGTGCAGGCCGTCCTCGAAGTCGTGCACCGAGTACGCGACGTCGTCGGACCAGTCCATCACCTGCGCCTCGAAGCAGACGCGGTTGGGCGGGGCGCCACGTCTGGCCCATTCGAAGACGGGCAGGTCGTCCTCGTACACGCCGAACTTCACCGAGCCCGGGTCGGTGGGGTGGGCGCCCTGCGGCCAGGGGTACTTCGTCGCGGCGTCGAGGACCGCGCGCGTGAGGTTGAGGCCGACGCTGACGAGGTGTGCGCCGCCGTCGGCCCCGGCCTGCGCCTCGGCGGCGGCCTCCGCGTGCGGCGCGGTGAGCGTCGTGCTGATCGCCGCCGACACCGAGTCGGCGCGGACGAAACGCTTCGGCTCGATGCGGGTGAGCAGGCGCAGCGACTGGGCGTTGCCCTCGAAGCCGCCGCAGTCCTTGGCGAAGTCGTTGAGCACCTGTTCACCGTTGTGGCCGAACGGCGGATGGCCCATGTCGTGCGAGAGACACGCGGTCTCCACGAGGTCCGGGTCGCAGCCGAGCGCGGCGCCGAGTTCGCGGCCGACCTGGGCGCACTCCAGGGAGTGGGTCAGCCGGGTGCGGGGGCTGGCGTCCCACTCCTGGCTCTGCGAGCCGGGTGTCACGACCTGGGTCTTGCCCGCGAGCCGGCGAAGGGCCGAGGAGTGCAGGACGCGCGCGCGGTCGCGCTGGAAGGCGGTGCGGCCGGGGCGCTTGTCCGGTTCGGCCGAGAAGCGTTCGGTGTCCGCCGGGTCGTAGGCGCTGTCGTCGTGAGGTGCGGTGATGCCTTCCATGCACCGAAGGTAACCGGCTCGGCCGCCGGGTATGCCCGCGCCTCCTCGTAGCGGTGGAGCAGGAGGCGTGCCATGTCCGGGTGGGCGCCGAGCGGGGCGGCGGCGGTCCATGGCGCGTCGGCGGCCGCACGGGTGGCGAAGTGACCGGGGGCGGTGAAGTACGACGCGAGCGCGATACGGCTCCGGCCACGTGCCGTCAGGTCCCGTACGGCGTCGCGGACGGTGGGGGTGGCGGCGGACGCGTACGCGGGGACGACCGGCACCCCGCCGAGCCGCGCGCTCAGCAGCGCCGCCGTGCGGCGGGCGGCCGCGGCCGAGCGCGGGTCGCGTGATCCGGCGGCGGCCAGGACGACGGCGGTGTCGTCCGCACGGTGCGGTTCGTCGCGCCAGCCGGCCTCCACGAGGCGTGCGTACAAGGTCTCGACCAGCAGCGGGTGCGGGCCGAGCGGTGCGGCGATCGTGGTCCGCAGCCGGGGCGCGGCGGCGGCCGCGCGGGGCAGGTCGTACGTGATGTGGTGGCCGGGTCCGAGCAGCAGCGGTACGAGGACGGCCCGGCCGCCTCCCAAGGAGGCGAGCGTGTCGGCGAGGGAGGGCCGCTCGATCTCGATGTGCCCGAGCCGGACGGTGAGACCGGGCCGGTGCTCCTGGACCAGTCGCAGCAGGGCCCTGACGGTGCGCAGGGCGCGTGGGTCGCGGCTGCCGTGGGCGACGACGACAAGGGTGGGGGCGGGGGTCCCGGCGGGCGGCTCATCCATGGGCCGATCCTGGGGGGCGGACGTTGCCGGGTGGTTGCGGCGGGTGTCGCGGAGGTTTTCGGGGTGCTCACAGGCGCGAGGGGGGCACTGCGAACTCTTCGGCGGCGCCGGACGTCCTACCGGGTGCGGGTTACGCGGTACGGGGTCCGCACGGGCGGCGGGGCCGTACGGAAGAGACGAATGACGGGGGCTCATGTTCACGCCGAAGATGCCACGGCCGCGGCTGCCGGGGATACGCGTGCCGAAGGTGCGGCTTCCCGAGGTGTGCGTGCCGAAGGTGCGGCTTCCCGAGGTGCGCGTGCCGAAGGTGCGGCTGCGAAAGGTGCGGCTGCCCCGGGTGCGGCTGCCGAGGACCCGGCGGGAGCGGCGGCTCGCGGTGCAGGCCCTCATGCTCGGGTGTGTCGTGGCGCTGACGCCGCCCACCTGGATGTGGGCGACGGCCGACGCCCATGTCCGTACCGTCGCCGACGTGCCGGAGCATGATGTCGCCGTCGTGTTCGGGGCGGGGCTGCGGGGTGACGCGCCGGCGCCGTATCTGGCGCACCGGCTCGACACGGCGGTCGAACTGTACGAGAGCGGCAAGGTGAAGGTCGTGCTCGTCACCGGCGACAACAGCCGCGAGGAGTACGACGAGCCGGACGCCATGCGGAGCTATCTGACGGCACGTGGAGTCCCGGACGACCGGATAGTCAGCGACTTCGCGGGCTTCGACACCTGGGACTCCTGCGTCCGGGCGAAGAAGATCTTCGGGGTGGAGCGGGCGGTGCTGGTGACGCAGGGCTTCCACGTACGGCGCGCGGTCGCGCTCTGCCGGGCGGCGGGCGTCGATTCGTACGGTGTCGGGGTCGCCGAGCGGCACGACGTGACCTGGTACTACGGCGGGGTCCGGGAGCTGGCGGCGGCGGGCAAGGCGGCGCTGGACGCGCTGACCCGGCCCGATCCGCACTTCCTCGGTCCGGTCGAGACCGGTGTCGGCGAGGCGCTGGCGGGCGGCGGGCGGCCCTGAAGCGGGCCCACCCGGGCCGGCCCTCACAGCGCGGGGCGGACGGGCGGGAGGTGCGCGTGTCGGGGGCGTAACCGCCCACGGCCGGGGCCGTAACACCGGGAACGCACGCTGGCGCCATGACCGATGCCGCTGTCCCGACCCACTGCCCGTACTGCGCGTTGCAGTGCGGGATGAGCCTGCGGCGTACGGGCGGCGAGGACCCAGGTGTCGAGGTCGTCGAGCGCACCGACTTCCCCGTCAACCGTGGCGCGCTGTGCGGCAAGGGGCGTACGGCGCCCGCCGTGCTGTCGTCACGGGTGCGGCTCACCGGACCGCTGGTACGGCGGCCGGGCAGTGGCGCGCTCGAACCCGCCACCTGGGACGAGGCGCTCGGCGCCGTCGCCGACGGGCTCGCGAGGACGCGGTCGGGCCACGGTCCGGACGCGGTGGGCGTCTTCGGCGGGGGCGGGCTGACGAACGAGAAGGCGTACACGCTCGGAAAGTTCGCCCGTGTCGTGCTGGGGACCTCGCAGATCGACTACAACGGGCGTTTCTGCATGTCGTCGGCCGCCGCCGCGCACCAGAGGGCGTTCGGGCTCGACCGGGGGCTGCCGTTCCCGCTGGCGGACGTCCCGCGTACGGGGTGCGTCGTCCTGGTCGGTTCGAATCTCGCCGAGACCATGCCGCCCGCTCTGCGCCATCTGACCGAACTGCGCGAGAACGGCGGCACGTTGATCGTCGTCGATCCGCGCAGGACGAAAACCGCCGAGCAGGCGGATCTCCATCTGGCGCCGCGGCCCGGCACGGATCTGGCCCTGGCGCTCGGCCTGCTGCACCTGGTGGTGGCGGGGGGCCGGACCGACGAGGCGTTCATCCGGGAGCGTACGACCGGCTGGCCGGAGGCCAGGGCCGCGGCGATGGCGCACTGGCCGGAGCACGTCGAGCGGGTCACGGGCGTGCCGGTACCCCAACTCCGGGAGGCGGTGCGGCTGTTCTGCGACGCGCCGACGAGCATGGTGCTCACGGCGCGCGGGCCGGAGCAGCAGTCCAAGGGCACCGACACGGTGAGCGCCTGGATCAACCTCTGCCTGGCGACGGGGCGCGCGGGCCGGCCACTGTCCGGCTACGGCTGTCTCACCGGCCAGGGCAACGGCCAGGGCGGCCGTGAACACGGCCAGAAGGCGGACCAGTTGCCCGGCTACCGGAAGCTGACCGACCCGGCCGCGCGGGAGCATGTGGCGCGGGTGTGGGGCGTGGACCCGGACGCGCTGCCGGGACCGGGGCGCAGCGCGTACGAACTGCTCGACGCACTCGGTGGCGAGGTGAAGGCGCTGCTGCTGATGGGCTCGAACCCGGTCGTCTCGGCGCCGCGCGCCTCACACATCGAGGGGCGGCTGCGGTCGCTGGACTTCCTGGCCGTGGCGGACGTGGTGCTCTCGGAGACGGCGGCACTGGCCGATGTGGTGCTGCCGGTGGCGCAGTGGGCGGAGGAGACGGGGACGACGACGAATCTGGAGGGCCGCGTCCTGCTGCGCCGCCGGGCGATCACCCCACCACCGGGCGTACGGACGGATCTTGAGGTCCTGCACGGCCTCGCGGGTCTGCTCGGCCACGAGAAGGGCTTCCCGCAGGACCCGGAAGAGGTCTTCGACGAGCTGCGCAGGGCCTCGGCGGGTGGTCCGGCCGACTACTCGGGGATCACCTACCGGCGGATCGTCGCCGAGGACGGGGTGTTCTGGCCCTGCCCGGAGGCGGGGACAGAGGCGGGCGCCCAGCCGCAGGCGCCGCGGACCGCGCCGCATCCCGGGACGCCGCGGCTGTTTCTTGAGCGGTTCGCGACGGCGGACGGACGGGCGCGGTTCGCGGATGTGGTGCATCGGGAGGCCGGGGAGGAGACCGACGGGGAGTATCCCGTGCTGCTCACCACCGGGCGGGTCGTGGCGCAGTATCAGTCGGGGGCGCAGACCCGGCGGGTCGGGGAGTTGAACGACGCGGCGCCCGGCCCCTTCGTCGAGCTGCATCCGCGCCTCGCCGAGCGCCTCGGGGTGGTCGACGGGGACCGGCTCGTCGTGGTGTCGCGGCGGGGCCGGGCGGTGGCGCCCGCGCGGGTCACGGATGCGATCCGCGCGGACACCGTCTTCATGCCGTTCCACTGGCCGGGCGAGGGCCGGGCGAACAATCTGACCAATCCGGCTCTCGACCCGACGTCCCGCATGCCGGAGTTCAAGGTGTGCGCGGTCCGCGTCGAGCGGGCGGAATGACGGGGGCAGCGGGTACGAGGCGTGCTCGGCGCCGGTGTGGACGGTGGTCCGGCCGTCGTACGTCCCCGCCATCCGGTCGCGGTCGTCGTTGTGCGGGAACGGCCCGCACCCGGTGAGGTCGTTCTTCGGACTGGACAGCCGGGCGCCGGGGCCGGGGTGGACGGTCCCTGCCGCGCACCCGGAGCCCGATCCGGTAGCCGGCCGGGACGCCAACCGGCGACGGTCCGACGCGCCCGCGAACTCACCGGCCGGACCGGCGTGGTCCAGGCCCCCTCAACCGGCGTACGCGCGGGCCGACTTGGCGTCCCGCAGGGCCAGGCCCCACCAGGCGATCTGGTCGAGCATGGCGGCGGCCGCCGCCTCGGCGCCGTCCGGGTCCCGGTGCCTGCCCTCGTCGTCGAAGAGCGCACCGGCGTTGTGGAAGGAGACGGTGTCGCGTACGGATACGGCGTGCAGCTCGGCGAAGACCTGGCGCAGATGCTCGACGGCGCGCAGGCCGCCGGAGATCCCTCCGTACGAGACGAACCCGACGGGCTTGGCCTGCCACTCGTGGAAGTGCCAGTCGATCAGGGCTTTGAGGGACGCGGGGTAGGAGTGGTTGTACTCGGGGGTGACCACGACGAAGGCGTCCGCCTCGGCCAGTCGGTGGGTGATCCCGGCGAGCTGGTCGCGGACCTGGGCGGTCGGTCTGAAGGAGAGAGCGGTCGGCAGATCGGTGTCGGCGAGGTCGATCAGCTCGACGGTGAAGTCGGCGCGCCCGGCGGCCCGGGAGACGAACCAGTCGGAGACGACCGGGCCGAACCGCCCGTGCCGGTTGCTGCCCAGGATGACGGCGAGCTTGAGGGGCGCCCGGGAATCCGGTGAAGCCGGGGAATCCTGGGACGCCGGGGCATCGGTTGACTTCGGGGTCGCCGCGGTCTCGGCATCGTTCGTGGTGATGTCCATGCCGTCGAGCCTGATACCTGAACCAAGGTTCAGGTCAAGCCCGGCTTGCCCGTACCGTGGGGCCATGGCAGATCCCCTGGCACATTTCGAAGTTGTCGAGGTCAACGGCGAGCCCGCCACGGAGGCCGCGCTGCGGGTCCCCGCGTTGAACACCTACGGGCATTTCACCGCGATGCAGGTCAGGGGCGGCCGGGTCCGCGGACGGGATCTCCATCTCGCCCGGCTCGATTCGGCCACCCGTGAACTGTTCGGCGCGGGTCTGGACGGGGAGCGCGTACGGGAACTGATCCGGCACGCGCTCGGTGACATCTCCGACGCCTCGGCCCGCGTCTACGTGCACTGGCCGGAGGGCGAGAAGGAGGCGCGGGTGATGGTCACCGTCAGACCGCCGCAGACCAAGTCGGACCGGCCGCACGGCCTGATGTCGGTGCCGTACGCCCGCCCGGTCCCGCACATCAAGCATCTGGGCGGCTTCGGACAGACGCACTATCTGCTGGCCGCCGAGCGCGCGGGCTTCGACGAGGCGCTGCTGACGGCGCCCGGAGGGGTGGTGACGGAGGGAGCCGTCACCAACATCGCCTTCTGGGACGGCTCGTCCGTGGTCTGGCCGCAGGCGCCCTCGCTGCTCGGGATCACCATGGCGCTGCTGGAGCCGCGGCTGCCCTCCGTACGGAGGCCGGTGACGCTGGCCGACCTGCCCTCGTACGCGTCGGCGTTCATCACGAACTCGCAGGGTTTCGCGCCCGTCGACCGGATCGACGACGTGGCGTTCACGGTCGACACGGAGCTGATGGGAGCGGTGACGGCGGCGTACGAAGCGGTGGAGTGGGACGCGATCTGAGCCGCCGCCGTCACCGCTCCGGGGATGCTCACCCATTCGGCACGACGGGGCACCCGGCGTGTCCCGCTCCCGGTCTTCCCGTCCTGACCTGCGGAGACGCCGACCGGCAAGCGGGACACGCCGCACGGACGGAGTCAATCTGATCCTCCATCAGCAGGCGTGCGCGCCGGGCTGCGCCTTATCTCGGAAGAGACGAGAACCGCGCCGCCCCGGAGGACACCATGCGCACCACCGCCCGCCTGCTGACCGGTACCGCGCTGGCTGCCGCCTCGCTCGGAGTGTCCCTCGCGGCCCCCACCGCCGCGTCCGCCGGCGACCGGGGCGAACTGGACCTGTACCCCTCGACGTCCGCGCCCGGCGCGACCGTCACCGTCAACACCACCGCCTGCGGCAAGAACGGCCACGGCAGGGGTGACGCGAGTTCCCTGGGCGCGGGCGAGTTCCATCTGCGGCCCGGCGACTACAAGGACATCGTCGTCGGCCGGTTCCGCGTGCCCGAGAACACCCGGGCCGGCACCTACGGCGTCTTCGTACGCTGCGAGAACGGCCGGGAGGCCCGCGGCGACCTGACGGTCGAGCACCACCGTCAGGAGCAGCCGTCCGGCCATGTGCGGACCGGGGTCGGCGGCAGCGTCGGGCCCGACACCACCCAGATCGCGGCGGGGGCGGCCCTGCTGGCCGCTGCCGCCGTCGGCGGGACCCTGCTCCTGCGCCGCCGGGCGAGCGGCGCGCAGGACAGCTAGGGCCTCTCCTCGGATCCGGCCGGATCAGGGACCGCGAGCCCGGCGGGATCCGGAAGAGAGGCCCCGGGCGGGCCGCGGCCTCCGTCGCGCCCGTGACCGCCGTGGTCCCCGCCTCCGTCATGCTCATCGCTGCCGGGGGCGGGGGAACAACTTCCGGAGGACGTATGACCGCGAGGGACGGCCGATGACCGTCAAGGGCAAGGCGTGGCTGACAGCCGGCGCCGCGTGCGCCGGAGTGTGGCTCGTCCAGAACGGCTCGCGGGACATCACCCCGCCGATCCCGTCGGCCGCCCAGGCGTTCGCCGCCGGGCCCGGTTTCCACACGGACGCCGCCGCCGACCCGATGCCGGTCTCCTCACCCGTACGGCTGCGGATACCCGGGATCGGCGTCGACGCGCCCGTCACCCGGCTGGGTCTGGCGAAGGACGGCAGTCTGGACGTGCCGCCGGCCGGGGAGGGCGATGTCGCCGGCTGGTACGAGCGCGGCGCCACCCCGGGTGCCAGGGGCACGGCGATCGTCGCCGGCCATGTGGACAACGCGCGCGGCCCCGCCGTCTTCTACAGCCTGGGCACCCTGAAGAAGGGGCAGCGGATCAAGGTCACCCGCGAGGACGGGCGGACCGCCGTCTTCACGGTCGACGCGGTGGAGGTGTACGACAACGAGGACTTCCCCGACCGGAAGGTCTACGGGAAGACCGGCCGGGCCGAGCTGCGGGTGATCACCTGCGGCGGCGGATTCTCCGCGAAGACCGGCTACCGGGGCAACGTCGTGACGTACGCGCATCTCATCGGTGTCCGGGGGCCCCGCTGAGGCGTGGGGGTGGGCGTGCGCCGGTACGTGGTGGCGTCAGGCGGTCCACTGGTCGAAGGCGAGCTTCGCGACCAGTGAGAACACCACGACGAGCAGCACACCGCGCACGAACTCGCTGCCCTTCCTGAGCGCCATCCGGGCGCCGAACATGCCGCCCGCCAGGTTGAACACCGCCATCAGCGCGGCCAGTTGCCACATCACGGTGCCCTGGTAGGCGAACATCGCGAGCGCCCCGCCGTTGGTGCAGACGTTGACGATCTTGGCAGTGGCGGACGCCGTGACCAGGTCGAGGTGGAGCACGGCGGTCAGCGCGAGTACGAGGAACGTGCCCGTACCGGGACCGAACAGCCCGTCGTAGAAGCCGATCCCGCCGCCGACGAGGACGATCGCCGTGATGTGCCGGCCCCGGGTGGCGGGCTCGCCCGCCTGTGCCCTGCCGAACGAGGGCCGGAGCATCACGAAGGCGGCGACACCGAGCAGCACCACCATGATCACGGGGCGCAGGACCTCGCTGCTTATCCCGGCGGCGAAGAACGCCCCGGCCATCGACCCGGCGAGCGCCATCAGCCCGATCCGTACCGCGCTCCTCACGTCCACCGGCGCCTTGCGCGCGTAGGTCACGGCGGCTCCGCTGGTGCCGACGATCGCCACCGCCTTGTTCGTGCCGAGGATGTGCGCGGCGGGGACGTGCGGCAGTCCGAGCAGCATCGCGGGCAGGAGCAGCAGCCCGCCGCCGCCGACCACGGCGTCGATCCAGCCCGCGGCGGCTGCCGCGAGGCAGAGGACGATGAGCGTGGTCAGCGATATGTCGGGCATGATCGCGAGCCTATGGGACGAGGTCGTTGTCCCTCACACCGATATCGGCGGAGGTGGCGCACGCCACGTCACGAAGGCGCACGGCACATCTCCGCGGGTGTGAGCGCGCGCCGGGCGGGGGCGCGCACGGAGGCGGTGCGGGTGCGGAGGCGGTGCGGGCGCCGGGGGCTCGTCCGGCCTCACACCCCGGTCCGGCCCGTGCTGAGGGCAGCGTTCCGAGCGGGAAACAGTGGTGGTGCCGCCGGGTAACACCGGCCGCGCAGTCTGCGGACATGGCTGCTGACGGCGGGGCGACGGAGATCGTGGTGATCGGCGGGGGCACGGCCGGGGTACGGCTGGCCCAGCGCCTCGCCGCATCCCCCTCCGCCGGGACAAAGGTCACCCTGCTCGGCGAGGAGACCCACGCTCCGTACAACCGCGTGCTGCTCGCGGACGTGCTCGCCGGGCGGTACGGCCCCGAGGTGATCGCCCTGCCACGGGTACCCGGCACCGAGCGGCGCGGTGTCCGCGCGGTACGGATCGACCGCGCCGAGCGGGTGGTGCGGTGCGACGACGGCAGCGTCGTCCCGTACGGCCGGCTCGTCCTCGCGACCGGCTCGAACCCGGTCCTGCCGCCGCTTCGCGGGCTCTGGGGTCCGGATCACCACCGACTGCCGGAGGGGGTGCACGCCTTCCGGACCATGGACGACTGTGGGGCGCTGTCGGCGGCGGTACGGCCGGGGACCCGGGCCGTCGTCGTGGGCGGGGGGCTCCTCGGGGTCTCGGCCGCCCGCGCGCTGGCCGAGCGGGGCGCGCGGGTCGTGCTCGCTCAGCAGGGCGAGCACCTGATGGAGCGTCAACTCGACCGCACGGGCTCGCTGTTGCTGAGGCGGCGGCTGGAGTCCTGGGGGGTGGAGGTCCATACGGAGTGCCGTGTACGCGGCCTCGCACTCGACGAGACGGACTCCGGCACCGGCGCCGGCAGGGTGGCGGCCGTCGAACTCGCCGACGGCTTCCGTCTCGACGCCGAACTCACCGTCCTGGCCTGCGGTGTACGCCCCCGGACGGGCCTCGCCCGCGCCGCCGGGCTCGATGTCCGGCGCGGCATCGTCGTCGACGACGAACTGCGGACGTCGGACCCCCGCATCCACGCGATCGGCGACTGCGCCGAACACCGGGGCCGGCTCTACGGTCTCGCCGGTGCCGCGCTCGAACAGGCCGACGCGCTGGCCCGGTCGCTCACCACGGACCCCGCGGCCGAAGCGCCCGCGCCCCGCTACACCGGCACCCGCTCCCTCACCCGCCTCACCCTCTCGGCCCTCGGCGGCCAGACGCCCGAAGCGCCGTTCCCGCTCGACCTCGCCGCGTTCGGCGAGACGACACCCCTCCCCGGCGACGACGTCGTCCAGTTGACCGACGCCACCCGGGGCGCCTACCGCAAGGTCGTCGTCCGCGGCGACCGTCTCGTCGGCGGTGTGCTGCTCGGCGACCTCGCCACGATCGGCGCGCTCTCCCGCACCTGGGAGGACGACGAACCGCTGCCGCCCACCACCCCGCTGCTCCACCTGCTCACTCCCGACGGAGGCTCCTGAGATGCCCGAGACAACGTCCCTCCCCACCATCGTGGTCGTGGGCCACGGCATGGTCGGCCAGCGGTTCCTCGAAGCCCTCGCCAAGCGCGGCACGACCGGTCGGGCACGGATCGTGGTGCTCTGCGAGGAGCCGCGCCCCGCCTACGACCGGGTCCGGCTGACCTCGTACTTCTCCGGCCGGACCCCGGACGAACTCTCCCTGGTCGAGCCGGACTTCATGGAACGGCACGGCATCGAGCTGTACTTGGACGACCCGGCCGAGACCGTGGACCGCACCACGCGCACGGTCACCTCGCGCGCCGGGCTGACGTTCACGTACGACACGCTCGTCCTGGCGACAGGCTCGTACCCGTATCTGCCGCCGGTGCCCGGCCGGGACGCGACCGGCTGTTTCGTCTACCGCACGATCGAGGACCTGCTGGCGATCGAGGAGTACGCGAAGACCGCCCGCACCGGCGCCGTGGTGGGCGGCGGGCTGCTCGGTCTGGAGGCGGCCGGCGCACTGCGGGGGCTGCGACTCGACACCCACATCGTGGAGTTCGCGCCCCGGCTGATGCCGGTCCAGGTGGACGAAGGCGGCGGCGCGGCGCTGCTGCGCACGATCGAGGGCATGGGGCTGACCGTCCACACGGGCGTCGGCACGCGGGAGGTGACGACGGACGCGTCGGGTGCGGTCAACGGCATGGCCCTGTCGGACGGTTCGGTCCTGGCGGCCGATCTCGTCGTCTTCTCGGCGGGCGTACGGCCGCGGGACCGGCTCGCGCGCGACGCGGGGCTGCGGGTCGGCGAGCGCGGCGGGATCGCGGTCGACGAGCGGTGCCGTACGTCGGACCCCCGGATCTTCGCGATCGGCGAGTGCGCCCTCGCGGCCGACGGGCGGGTGTACGGACTGGTGGCGCCGGGCTACGAGATGGCGCGGACCGCGGCGGACGCGATCGCCGAAGTCGCCGAGGGCGCGGCCGAGTTCACCGGAGCCGATCTGTCCACGAAGCTCAAGCTGCTCGGGGTGGACGTGGCGTCGTTCGGCGACGCGCACGGCGCCGCCCCCGGCTGCCTGGACGTCGTGTACGCGGACTCCCGCTCGGGCGTCTACAAGAAGGTGGTCGTCGGCGCGGACGGCTCGCTGCTCGGTGGGGTGCTCGTCGGTGACGCGGACGCGTACGGGATGCTGCGCCCGCTGACCGGTTCCGTACCGCCCGTACCGCCGGAACAGCTCGTCCTGCCGCCGGGGGCCGGGACACCCGCCGCGCTGGGCCCGGCCTCGCTGCCGGACAGCGCCGTGATCTGCGGCTGTCACAATGTGACGAAGAGCGCGATCACCGCGTGCGCGACGCTGCCCGAGGTGAAGAAGTGCACCAAGGCCGGTACGGGCTGCGGCAGTTGCGTGAAGGTGATCGGGCAGCTCCTGCCCGCGGCGGGCGACGGCGGACTGTGCGGCTGTTTCCCGCACACCCGCGGCGAGTTGTACGAGATCGTGCGGACCCTGCGTGTGACCTCGTACGCCTCGCTGCTCGACTCGCACGGCCGCGAGGGCGCGCGCGGCGGTGACGGCTGCGAGATCTGCAAGCCGGCCATCGGCTCGATCATCGCCTCGCTCGCGCCGACGCTCGGTCTGAGCGGCCATGTCCTGGACGGCGAACAGGCCGCGCTCCAGGACACGAACGACCACTTCCTCGCCAACTTGCAGCGCAACGGCTCGTACTCGATCGTGCCGCGCATCCCGGGCGGTGAGATCACCCCGGAGAAGCTGATCGTGATCGGCGAGGTGGCACGGGACTTCGGGCTCTACACGAAGATCACCGGCGGCCAGCGGATCGATCTGTTCGGCGCGCGTGTCGAGCAACTGCCCGTGATCTGGGCGCGGTTGGTGGCGGCGGGCTTCGAGTCGGGGCACGCGTACGGGAAGGCCCTGCGCACGGTGAAGTCGTGCGTCGGCCGGACCTGGTGCCGTTACGGCGTGCAGGACTCGGTGAGGATGGCCATCGATCTGGAGCTGCGCTACCGGGGGCTGCGCGCGCCGCACAAGCTCAAGTCGGCCGTCTCGGGCTGCGCCCGGGAGTGCGCGGAGGCGCGCGGCAAGGACTTCGGGATCATCGCGACGGCGGAGGGCTGGAATCTGTACGTGGGGGGCAACGGCGGGGCCGAGCCGCGGCACGCGGATCTGCTGGCGCGGGATCTGGACGACGAGTCGCTGGTGCGGCTGATCGACCGCTTCCTGATGTTCTACATCCGCACCGCCGACCGTCTTGAGCGCACCTCGGCGTGGCTGGGCCGGATCGAGGGCGGCCTCGACCATGTGCGGGACGTGGTGGTGAACGACTCGCTGGGGCTCTGCGGCGAGCTGGAGAGGCTGATGGCCGACCATGTGACGGGCTACCGCGACGAGTGGGCCCAGACGCTGGAGGACCCCGAGCGGCTGAGCCGTTTCGTCTCCTTCGTCAACGCGCCGGACGCGCCGGATCCGACGGTGCGGTTCGTGCCGGAGCGCGACCAGATGAAGCCGGATCTGACATTCCTGACACTGGAAGGGGTCTCCGCCCGATGAACACGACGACGTCCGGCGCTGTGCTTCAACTCCTCCTGGGCGAGGACTGGTTGCCGATCTGCGACCGGTCCGCGCTCATTCCGGGCCGTGGGGTGGCCGCGCTGCTGCCGGACGGCCGGCAGGCCGCGCTCTTCGTGGACCGGGGAGGCCGTACGTACGCGATCGACAACCGTGACCCGTACTCCGGCGCCCAGGTGCTCTCACGCGGGCTGACCGGCACCAGGGACGGCCGCGCCTTCGTGGCGTCGCCGCTGCTCAAACAGTGTTTCGATCTGGAGACGGGCCGGTGCCTGGACGACGACGCGGTGGCGGTGACGGTCTACGCCTCACGCCTCGCCCATTAAATCTTGACCGATCGTTCCAGATGGACCTAGAGTCTGGCGCGTGGCCAGGACCAAGGAATTCGATCCGGACGCCGCGCTCCAGTCGGCCCTTGAGCTGTTCTGGCGGCGCGGCTACGAGGCGACGTCCATGGCGGACCTCGTCGAGCACCTCGGCATCGGCCGCGCCAGCATCTACGCGACGTTCGGCAACAAGCACGAGCTGTATCTGAAGGCGCTGGACCGGTACGGCGAGTCGCGCGACCCCGCGCTGCTCGACGCCCTGTCGAAGCCGGGCCCCGCACTGCCCGCCGTACGCGCGGTGGTGCGGGGGTTCGCCGCCGAGGCCGTGGCCGAACCGGGGCGCGAGAAGGGCTGCTTCGTGACCAACACGGCGACCGAGCTCGGGCCGCACGACCGCGAGGCGGCGCGCCGGGTCGAGCTGAGCTGGCAGCACATCGAGACGCTGATGCACGCGGCACTCGTCCGGGCCCAGAACCAGCGCGAGCTGCCCGCGGACCGCGATCCGCACGCGCTCGCGCGGATGCTGCTCGTACTGATGCAGGGCCTGCGGGTGGTCGGCAAGAACTCCGGGGGCTCCGCGCGCGTTCGTGACGCGGCCGAGCAGGCACTGACCCTGCTGGACTGACGGGACCGGCACCTCCCACCGGGCACATCGCGCACAGGGGTCGGCCCTGCGCTGCCCTTATAACAGAACGATCGGTCTAGATAGCAGGGGGACAGCATGACCGCGAGCACCACCGGCGTCGGTACGACCGCCGGCTCGGCGGGCGACGCGCCCGCCCGGTCCGCCTCGGCTTTCGTCCTCCTGGGCACCGTCCAGGCCACCCTGATCTTCACGCTCGCGGCGCTCGCCGTCCCGCTGCCGGACATCGGGCGGGAGTTCACCCTCGACCGGTCCCAACTGATCCTGCTCAGCGCCGCGTACGGACTCACCTTCGCGGGGCTGCTGCTCCTCGGCGGCCGGCTCGCCGACCGGTACGGCGGGCGCCGCGCGCTCACCGCCGGTCTGCTGGTCTTCGCCGCCGCCTCGGGGGCCGCCCCGCTCGCCCCCGGCTACGAGGCACTCCTCGCCGGCCGCTTCGCACAGGGCGTGGGCGCCGCGCTCGTCGCCCCCGCCGCGATGAACGTGCTGCGTACGGTGTTCGCCTCACCCGCCGCGTACGGCCGGGCCATGGCGACCTGGGGCGGGCTCTCGGTGCTCGGCGCCACCGCCGGCAATCTCGGCTCCGGCGTCATCTCGGCGCTGCTGTCCTGGCGTTGGAGCTTCGCCGTACCGCTTCTGGTGGCCGGCGCGGCGCTGGTGCTGGCGCCCCGGCTGCTGCCCGCCACCCCGCCCGCCGCCGGCCGCTCGCTGGATCTGCCGGGCGCGGCCCTCGCCACCGGCGGGATCGTCCTGGCCAGCTACGGCCTCGTCCTCACCGACGCCCACCCGTGGGGTTCGCCGGCGGTGCTCGTGCCGCTGGCGGCCGGGGTCGCGCTCTGCGCGGCGTTCCTGCTCACCGAGCGCCACGCCCACGACCCGCTCCTGCCACCGCGCTTCGTCCTCGACCGCCGGCGGGCGACAGGTCTCGCCGCCATCGCGCTGACGGCGGCGGGCACCTCCATGACGTTCGTCCTGCTGTCGCTCCATCTCCAGCAGGGGCGTGGCTACTCGGAGTTGGAGACCTCGGCGGCGTTCACGCCGTTCGCCGCCGCCCTGCTGGCGTCGGGGCGGGCCGCCGGGGCGCTGATCGCCCGGTACGGGGCGCCCCGTGTCACGGCCGCGGGGCTGACGACGGGTGCGGCGGGGCTCGCGCTGCTGGCGGCGAGCGGCGCGGGCGCCGGCTCCGCGCCGTACGCCCACGGGTTGCTGCCCGGTCTCGTCCTGCTGCCGGCGGGCGCCGCCGCGTCCTTCGCGGGGGCCGCCGTACTCGTGACCAGCGGGGTGCCGGACCGGCAGACCGGCCTCGCGGGCGGGGTGCTCAACACGGCCATGGAGCTCGGACCGACCGTGCTCTTCGCCGCGCTGCTGGCCCTCGGCGATGACGCCGTATCGCTCGCGGCGACGGCGGGCGCCTTCGTCGCGCTGGCGTGCGCCACGGCGGCCCTGGCCGCGCTCGGCTCCCGCGAAGCGAGGGCGGACGTCCACTGACCGCCCGCTCACCGAACGACCTCCGTCGCACCTCACACACCGTCAAGATCCGAAAAGGGAGTCATCCATGTCCGCTCGCTTCACCGGCAAGACCGTCCTCGTCACCGGCGCCGGCTCCGGCATAGGCCGCGCCGTCGCGGTAGCGTTCGCGGCCGAAGGCGCCAAGCTCGTCCTCGCCGGGCGCGGCGCGGCCCCGCTGGAGGAGACCGGCGCCCTGATCACGACGGCGGGCGGCGAGGCGCTCGTCGTCACCGCCGACGTCTCCCGCGCGCGGGACGTACGGGCGCTGGTGCGGACGGCGGTCGACCACTTCGGACGGCTCGACGTCGCCGTCAACAACGCGGGGATCTTCCGGGGCGGCGCGCCCCTCGCCGACCTCCCCGTCGAGGACTGGCAGGCGCTGCTCGACATCAACCTCACCGGTGTCCTGCACTGCCTCCAGGCCGAGATCGCCCAGATGCGGGCGGACGGTGGCGGCGCCATCGTCAACGTCTCCTCCAACCTCGGCGCCCACATGCGCATCCCGAACGTGGCGGGCTATCTCACCTCCAAGGCGGCCGTCTCCACGCTGACCCGGGCCGCCGCCCTGGACCACATCCAGGACGGCGTCCGGATCAACGCCGTCTCCCCCGGTGCGTCGGACACCACCATGTCGCTCCGGCCGGGCGAGACCCCGGCCGACCGGACCGCCCGGATGAAGGAGCAGTCGCCGCTCGGCCGGGTGTCGGCGACGGAGGAGGTGGCGGCGGCCGTGCTGTATCTCGCCTCGCCGGACGCGGCGTCGGTGGTGGGTACGGACCTTGTCGTCGACGGCGGCGCGGCGGCCTGACGTCGGGGCGGTACGAATGGCTCAGCCCCGCACCGGGTGTTGGCCGCGCCGCGCCGCCCACGCGCCCCGGAGTTCAGACGGTGGCCATCCGGTCGCCGTAGGTTGTCGTGCGCACGCCACCTCATGCCCACCCCACCCCCATGGAGCGGCCCAGTGGAACGTCGCAATTTTCTGCGTGGAGCGGTCATCGGAACCTCCGCGGCCGCACTCGGCGGCACACTCTGGCGCGGCGCGGCCTACGCCGACCCCGCACAGCCCGGCGCGGGGCCGTACGGCGCGCTCGGATCCGCCGACGGCAACAACATCCGGCTGCCCGCCGGTTTCACCAGCAGAGTCGTCGCGCGGTCCGGGCAGACCGTGCCCGGTACGTCGTACACCTGGCACAACGCCCCTGACGGCGGCGCCTGTTACGCCGACGGCAGCGGTTGGATCTATGTCTCCAACTCGGAGATCAACCCCTCCGGCGGCGCGGGCGCGGTCCGCTTCTCCGCGGCGGGCGCGATCACCGGTGCCTACCGGATCCTCTCCGGCACCCGGCAGAACTGCGCGGGCGGCAGCACCCCGTGGAACACCTGGCTCTCCTGCGAGGAGGTGGACCGCGGGTATGTGTACGAGACCGATCCGTGGGGCGTGAAGGCCGCGGTACGGCGCGACGCGATGGGCCGGTTCAAGCACGAGGCCGCGGCGGCCGACCCGGTGCGCCGGGTGATCTATCTGACCGAGGACGAGACGAACGGGTGCTTCTACCGTTTCACGCCCACCACATGGGGTGATCTGTCCGCCGGCACCCTCCAGGTGCTGCGGGCCGGCACCGCCGCCTCGGGCTCCTTCACCTGGGCGGCGGTGCCGGACCCGGACGGCTCGCCGACCCAGACCCGTGACCAGGTCTCGGGTGCCAAGCGGTTCAACGGGGGCGAGGGCTGCTACTACGCGGACGGCTCGGTGTGGTTCACCACCAAGGGCGACAACCGCGTCTGGCGGGTCGATCCGGCCGCCGGTACCTACGAGTTGGCGTACGACGACTCGCTCGTCAGCGGCGGCGGTGCCCCGCTGACCGGTGTCGACAACGTCACCGGCTCCTCGTCCGGTGATCTCTTCGTCGCCGAGGACGGCGGGAACCTGGAGATCTGCGTGATCACTCCCGATGACGTCGTCGCGCCGTTCCTTCGCGTCGGCGGGCAGTCGGGCTCGGAGATCACCGGTCCGGCCTTCTCGCCGGACGGCTCACGGCTGTACTTCTCCAGCCAGCGCGGTACGAGCGGCAGTTCGTCGGGCGGCATCACCTACGAGGTGACGGGGCCGTTCCGCAGGTAGGACGACGTCCCGTCCGGCCCCGTCCCGCGTCCCGCCGGACCTGCCGTCCTACCTCCGGGACCGGCCGGGCAGCTTCTGGGCGCCGCCGCGCAACAGGGCGGCGCCCAGCGGTGTGAGCGTGTGCAGGACGGCGTTGCCGTGGCGCAGGGTCACCACGAGGCCCGCCTCACGCAGGACACACGCGTGCTGGCTGGCCGAGGCGAGTGACACCCCCGCCCTGCGGGCGAGTTCACTGGTGGTCGTGCCGTGCTCGATCGCGCTCAGGACGGCGGAGCGCGTACGGCCGACCAGTCGGCCGAGGGACGCCCCGGCGCCCCGGCCGCCGTGGCCCGAGGCGACCGGGGTGTCCGCGTACGTGACGGGGTAGACGAGCACCGGCGGCAGCGCCGGGTCGCGGTAGACGACCGGTGTGACCCGGCAGAAGTACGAGGGCTGGAGCAGCAACCCCCGCCCGTCCAGCCGCAGTTCGCGATCCACGGGGTAGTCGGCCTCCAGGACCGGGGCGCGCCAGCGGATCATCGGCGGGAGCGTGGCGAGCAGTTCGTCCGTACCCCCGTCGAGCAGCGCTCGGCCCCTGGCGACGCGGTCCGCCTCGGCGCGTGCCCTGATGTGCGGCCAGTACGGCTCCACCGCCGCCCGGTGGTACGCGCGCAGCGCCCCGGCGAGCCGGCCCAGCTCCGCCGGGTCGCCCTCGGTGAGGGCGGCGGTCCGGGCGGGGCGGGCGGCCGATCCGGAAGGCAGCAGGGCCAGTTCCGTACGGACCCGCTCCTCCGGTGTCGCGCGCAGCGCCTCCAGCCCGTCCACGAGCCCGAATCTGCTCTCCGGGGGCGTCAGGAAATCCGGGAAATAGCCCCGGCGGGGCACCAGCGCGTTGAGCAGACGTGTTTCACCCTTCAACTTCGCCCGCGCTTCCGCACGCCATTCCCCGAAAACGAGTGCACCGCGCCGGTCCCGCAATCGGTGAAAGCTGAGAATCGTTTCCCACAACGGGTCGGGACCGGCGGCCATCCTGACCCCGCCCAGGTCTCTTCCCGTGAAATGAATTCGCAGCACCCATCCCCCACTTGTTGCATCCGCAATCGACACCAGCGATGAGTATGCACGTCATCACAGGCCGTCACCACGGAGTTTCAGCCACAGTTGAAACGCATCGCGTGGTCCGGGTGCGAAACGAAAGGCTGTACCGGGTCAGGCGCGAAACCCGAACCACCGGAAAGGCGCTGTGAAGGCCGTGGGGGGCTTTGCGCGCTCGGCGGCGGTCGGTGAGGGTTACGGCTCCGCGCCCGGCCTGAAAAATGGGGTGCGGCCGATGGATGGGGATCCACCGGCCGCACCCCGATTTGTTTCCGTCCCGGTCTTATCCATTTCGGGAAGAGCGGGTGCGAGCCATTTCACATTCGGCGCGAAGCGATACCGTGCCCGTCGTCCGGCGCCGGCGAATACGCCGGAGGCTCAGCGCGAGTCGCCGGAGCCGTCCGAGAGCGCCGCCGCCCGCCCGGCCTCCAGCCGCGCCACGGGGATCCGGAACGGCGAGCAGGACACGTAGTCCAGGCCCACCTCGTGGAAGAAGTGCACCGACTCGGGGTCGCCGCCGTGCTCGCCGCAGATGCCCAGCTTCAGATCGGGCCGCGTCTTGCGGCCGGCCTCGCTCGCGCTGCGCACGAGCGCCCCGACACCGTCCATGTCGATGGTCTCGAACGGGGACACCCCGAAGATGCCCTTCTCCAGATACGCGGTGAAGAAGCTCGCCTCGACGTCGTCGCGGGAGAATCCCCAGACGGTCTGGGTGAGGTCGTTCGTACCGAAGGAGAAGAACTCGGCGGCCTCGGCGATCTGACCTGCCGTCAGCGCGGCACGGGGGAGTTCGATCATCGTGCCGAGCGCCAGTTTGAGATCGGTGCCGCTGGTCCGCCGTACCTCGGCGATGACCTGTTCGGCCTCGTCGCGGACGATCTCCAGCTCCTGGACGGTGCCGACGAGCGGGATCATGATCTCGGGGCGCGGGTCGCCCTTGGCCCGCTTGCGCTCGGCCGCGGCCTCGGCGATGGCCCGCACCTGCATCGCGAACAGTCCGGGGATGACCAGGCCGAGCCGTACGCCGCGCAGTCCCAGCATCGGGTTCTGCTCGTGCAGTTTGTGCACGGCCTGGAGCAGCCGCAGGTCGTTCTCGTTGTGGTCCTTCCGGGCCTCGGCGAGGGCGACCCGCACCGACAACTCGGTGATGTCGGGCAGGAACTCGTGCAGCGGCGGGTCCAGCAGCCGTACGGTGACGGGCAGTCCGTCCATCGCCTCGAACAGCTCGACGAAGTCCTTCCGCTGCAACGGCAGCAGGTTCTTCAGGGCCAGCTCGCGCTCGTCGTCGGTGTCCGCGAGGATCAACTTCTCGACCATGGCCCGGCGTTCACCGAGGAACATGTGCTCGGTACGGCACAGTCCGATGCCCTGCGCGCCGAAGCGCCGGGCGCGAAGCGCGTCCTCGGTGTTGTCGGCGTTGGCCCGCACCCGCAGCCGGCGGCGGCGGTCGGCGTACGCCATCATCCGGTGCACGGCCTCGACCAGTTCGTCCGCGTCGTCGGCGCCCGCGTGCATACGGCCCTCGAAGTACTCGACCACCGGCGAGGGGACGACCGGTACCTCGCCGAGGTAGACCTTGCCGGTCGAGCCGTCGACGGAGACGATGTCGCCCTCCTCGACGACGGTCTTGCCGACGGTCATCCGGCGCCGCTTGGTGTCGACCTCCAGCTCCTCCGCCCCGCAGACACAGGTCTTGCCCATGCCGCGGGCGACGACGGCGGCGTGCGAGGTCTTGCCGCCGCGCGAGGTCAGGATGCCCTCGGCGGCGATCATGCCGTCCAGGTCGTCCGGGTTGGTCTCACGGCGGATGAGGATGACCTTCTCGCCGGAGCGCGACCACTTGACCGCGGTGTACGAGTCGAAGACCGCCTTGCCGACGGCGGCCCCGGGCGAAGCGGCGATACCGCGCCCCAGCAGCTCGGACCCCTTCCCGCCGCGGGCCCGGTCGTCCTCGAAGCGCGGGAACATCAACTGGGCCAGCTGCGCCCCGTTGACGCGCTGGAGCGCCTCCGCCTCGTCGATCAGGCCCTGGTCGACGAGCTGGGTCGCGATCCGGAAGGCGGCACCGGCGGTGCGCTTGCCGACGCGGGTCTGCAGCATCCACAACTCGCCGCGCTCGATGGTGAACTCGATGTCGCAGAGGTCCCGGTAGTGCGTCTCCAGGGTCTCCATGATCTGCATCAGCCGGTCGTACGACCTCTTGTCGATGGTCTCCAGATCGGCGAGCGGCACGGTGTTGCGGATACCGGCGACGACGTCCTCACCCTGCGCGTTCTGGAGGTAGTCGCCGTACACACCCTGGTGACCGCTGGCCGGGTCGCGGGTGAAGGCGACACCGGTGCCGGAGTCCGGGCCGAGGTTGCCGAAGACCATGGAGCAGATGTTCACGGCGGTGCCGAGGTCGCCCGGGATGCGCTCCTGGCGGCGGTAGAGCTTGGCGCGGTCGGTGTTCCAGGACTCGAAGACGGAGCAGATGGCGAGATCCATCTGCTCACGCGGGTCCTGCGGGAAGTCACGTCCCGCGTCGCGCGAGACGATCTTCTTGAACTGCTTGACCAGCTTCTTCAGGTCGGCGGCGTCGAGGTCGACGTCGGTGGCGGCCCTCTTCGCCCGCTTGGCCTCCTCCAGCGCCTCCTCGAAGTGGTCGCCGTCGACGCCGAGGACGGTCTTGCCGAACATCTGGATGAGCCGGCGGTAGGAGTCCCAGGCGAAGCGCTCGTCGCCGGACTGTTTGGCGAGGCCGGCGACGGACTTGTCGGAGAGGCCGATGTTGAGGACGGTGTCCATCATCCCGGGCATGGAGAACTTGGCGCCGGACCGTACGGAGACGAGCAGCGGGTCGTCGGACTGGCCGAGCCTCTTGCCCATCGTGCGTTCGAGGGCGTCGAGGTGTTCGCCGACCTCCGCCCGCAGGGCGGGCGGCTCCGCGCCGGTGTCGAGGTAGACCTTGCACGCCTCGCTGGTGATCGTGAAGCCCGGAGGGACGGGCAGCCCGAGGTTGGTCATCTCGGCGAGGTTGGCGCCCTTGCCGCCGAGGAGGCCCTTGAGATCCTTGTTGCCCTCGGTGAAGTCGTAGACGAACTTCCGGTCCTGCGGGGCGGTGTCTGTCGCTACGTGGGTGTCTTTGCTTCTCGACACGGATCTCGACTCCTCCGGGAGGCGCTGGCTGCCCTGACGGCGAGGAACATACCCAGATCGAAGGTGCCTGGACATGTCCACTTGTCCGTCATACGGCCGCAACCACCCGTCCGCCACTGGATCGAATGCGAATGACGGGGGGTCACCGATCCCGAGCCCCTTCACGCCTCGAACCGGCCATGACCTTCGCATGGGACAACGCGCTCACCTGAGCGGTGATGGCGACTTCTGAGTTCACCTCTCGAACGCGGAAGGGGTGGCACCCAGTGCCACCCCTTCCGGAAGTGCAGTCGCGCGTCAACCGCTCGTCTGAGCGAAGGATCTATCAGACGTGGCGAGAATCACGCCCTCCAGTACCGCCGGATCCACGTCCTCCAGACTGCTCGCGAAGTACCGGCCCTTCCCCGGCGCCACCGGCAGGAGCGAGGGAACGACGAGGACGGGACACCCGGCGGCCTCGGCGGAGGCCGTGCCGTCCGGGGAGTCCTCCACGGCCACGCACGCGCCGGGCGCGACACCGAAGCGCTCGGCCGCCGCCCGGTAGGGATCCGGGTACGGCTTGGTCCGTACGGTGTCGTCGGCCGACAGCGTGAAGGCGAAGGCGACATCGGCCAGCGAGCCCGCGACGACCGAGTCGACCACGCTGCGCGGTGAGGCGCTGACCAACGCGAAGGGCACTCCCGCCTGTTCGAGGGCGGCGAGCAGCCGACCGGCTCCCGGGCGCGGGGGCGCGCCCGCCTCCACACGCCGGAGGAAGGACGCGGCGAGGTCGGCGGCGACCGTGTCCGGGCGGGGCGCGCCCGTCATCCGTACGAGGTGGGCCGCCGTGTCGGCGACGGCGCGGCCCACGACCTCGGGCGCGTCGGCGTCCGAGAGGCGGTGGCCGAGTCCCCTGGCGACCTCGGCCGCCGCCTCCCACCACAGCGACTCGGTGTCCACGAGGGTGCCGTCCATGTCGAAGAGGACGGCGGCGGGGACACGTACCCGGTGGCCGTCCGGCCCGCTCACGCGCCCGTCCCGGCCGCGGCGGGCACGACCAGCACCGGGCGGTCCGCGGGCCGGACCGTGGCGCGTACACCCGGTGCCAGTGCCCCCGCGTCCCGGGACGGCACGTCGGCCTTCACCGAGCCGCCGCCGGGCAGGTCGAGCAGCACACGCGTCACGGACCCGAAGAAGGACGCGGAGACGACCGTGGCCGTACCGCGCTCGTCCGCGGTCGCCGTCATGTTCTCGGGCCGGATCAGCACCTCGACCGCCGGGCTCCGCGGGATCTCGCCGTCCACCGGCAGCGTCACTCCGGCGACCGCCACCCGTCCGCCGTCGGTGAGCTGTCCCGGCAGCCGGTTCATCGTGCCGACGAACTCGGCGACGAACGCCGTCGCCGGCCGCTCGTACAGTTCGGCGGGCGGCGCGCACTGCTCCAGGCGGCCCGCGTTGAGGACGGCGACGCGGTCGGCCATCGACAGCGCCTCCTCCTGGTCGTGCGTGACGAAGATGGTGGTGATGCCCAGCGAGAGCTGGAGCCGCCGGATCTCCTCGCGCAGCGACAGCCGGACCTTGGCGTCGAGCGCCGACAGCGGCTCGTCGAGCAGCAGCACGCGCGGGCGCAGCGCGAGCGCGCGGGCCAGCGCGACCCGCTGCTGCTGGCCGCCGGACATCTGGTGCGGGAAGCGGTCGCCGTGCTCGGGAAGACCGACGAGGCCGAGGAGTTCGGCCGCGCGGTCGCGCCGCTCGGCGGCGGACACCTTGCGTACGCGCAGGCCGAAGGCCACGTTGTCGCGGGCGTTGAGGTGCGGGAAGAGGCTGTACGACTGGAACACCATGCCCGCGTCGCGGCGGTTGGCCGGCACGCGCGTGATGTCCTCGCCGTCCACGAGCACCTCGCCGGCGTCGGGGTGCTCGAAGCCCGCGAGCACCCTCAGGGCGGTGGTCTTGCCGCAGCCGGACGGGCCGAGCAGGGCGAGGAGTTCACCGGGGCGGGCGGTCAGGTCGAGACCGTCGAGCGCGACGGTGGGGCCGAACTCCCGGCGCAGGCCGCGGAATTCGACGAGCGCGCCGGGGGCCGCGGCGCCGGGGGCGGCGGCCGGCCCCGGGCCGGTGGCGCCGCCGGGCAGCGTGGATGTGGCTGACATGGGTGGATTACTCCTTGCCGGAGAGGGAAGTCGGGGCGCCCGGGGCCGGGTTGGTGGCTCCGGCGGCCGCGCGGGCTCCCGCGCGGGACAGGACCATCAGCAGCGCCCACGCGATCAGCAGGCTGAGCAGGGACACCGCGACCGATGTCTGGGCCTGCGAGCCGGAGATGGTGACGATCCAGACCGCGAAGGGCTGGTAGCCGAGGAGCGCGGCGATCGTGTACTCGCCGAGAACCAGCGCCAGGGTGAGGAATGAGGCCCCCGCGAGGGACGAGCGCAGATTGGGCAGGACGACCCGGAGGATCACGTACGGCATGCTCGCCCCGCAGTTGCGCGCGGCCTCCACGAGCGTCGGGATGTCCACCGCGCGGAGCCCGGCATCGAGCGACCGGTACACGAACGGCAGCGCCAGCACGGTGTACGCGATCACCAGCACCAGCGGGAACGACTCGTTCTGCACGACGATGAACGTCTGGTAGAGCGGCGTCGTGGACAGATACTCCGGTCCCCAGCCCAGCACCGTGGTGATCCCGCTGACCAGCGCGATCGGCGGCACCACCAGCGGCAGCATGCAGACGATCTCCACGACGGGCCCCAGCCGGGGCGCCCCGAGCCGTACGGCGACGAGCGCGGGCACCGCCAGCAGCAGCGACAGGGCGATGGTGCAGGCGGCGAGCCCGAGCGAGAGCAGCAGGCTGTCCGCGAACCCGTCCGCCGACAGGATGCCGGTGTACGCCTCGAAGGAGACGCCCTGGCCCGGCGTGTGCACGGTGAAGACGAACGAGGCGAGCAGCGGTACGACGAAGTAGATCCCGGCCAGGACCAGTACGGCCCCCCGCCAGACGCGCGGACGGCTCCTCCTCCGTACGGAGGACGCGGCCGGCGTCGCCTCCTTGGGAGGCGGAGCCGCCGGCGAGGTCGCGGACGCCGTCGGGGTCAGTGCAGCCATCGGGTGCTCCGTCGCTGGAGGGGCAGGTAGACCGCCATCACCGCACCGGCGATCACGATCATGTCGAGGCTCAGCGCGAGCGCCACGTTCTCCTGTCCGACCTGCACGTTCCCGGAGAGCGCCGCGGCGATCTTCAGGGTGACCAGCGGCACGGACCCGCCGACGAGCGCGGCGGCCGTGGCGTACGCGGCGAACGCGCTGCCGAAGAGCAGTACGAACCCGCCGAGCAGGGTGGGCAGAAGGACCGGCAGACCCACATGGCGCCAGAACTGCGCGTCCGTGGCCCCGGCGTTCTGCGCGGCCTCCCGCCACTGCGGGCGCAGGCCGTCCAGCGCGGGGACGCTGACCAGCACCATCAGCGGCACCAGGAAGTAGAGGTAGATCACGGTGAGTCCGGTGAAGGAGTAGAGATTCCAGCCCGCCGCGTCGAGGTGCGCGAGCTCGGTGACGACACCGGAGATGCCGAGGGTCGCCACGAAGGCGAACGCGAGTGGCACCCCACCGAAGTTGGCGAGGACCCCGGACGCGGTGAGGACGGACTCGCGCAGCGCGCGCCGCCGTGAGGTGACGACGGCCTGGGCGATGAGCATCCCGAGGACGGTGCCGATCAGGGCGGTCAGCGCCGACAGTTCGACGCTCCCGGTGAGGGAGGTGAGGTAGGGCCCCTGGAGGGAGGTGGAGACGTTGGCGCCGGTGGCCGAAGTGGCTCCGGTGACGGGGTCCTTGGTGGTGAAGGCGCCGTACACGACGGCGGCGACGGGGAGCCCGAAGCAGACACCGGCGAAGGCGAGCAGCGGCAGGGCGCCGAGCCAGGCGCGCTGCCGGGGCGCCCGCGACCGGGTTCCGTGCGGCCGGGGCGCGCGCCGCCGACGGCGCGTGCCGTCGGCGGCGGGCGGAGGGGACGAGGTGCCCGGAGCGGGCGTGGCGGACAGGGCCATCAGGAGACGGCCTTGTCCCAGTTCTCGGCGAGTACGGCCTTGACGCTGTCGAGGTCGGCCGCCTCGGGGAACGTCGGGTCGCCGTCGACCTCGGGCAGCTTGGTGACGAAGGTCTTGTCGACGGAGCCGTCCTCGGTCATCGAGGGCAGCAGTACGGGCCTGGCGTACCCCTTGAGGAAGAGGTTCTGGCCCTCGGTGCTGTACAGGTACTCCATCCACAGGCGGGCGGCGGCCGGGTGCGGCGCGTCCTTGTTGATCGCCTGCGAGTAGTACTGGGCGTACACGCCGTCGGTCGGCACGGCGACCTGCCAGTCGACGCCCTTGCCCTTGAACTGGTCGGCGTAGCCTGCGTTCAGGTAGTCCCAGTCGATCGAGATGGGAGTCTCGCCCTTCTGGACCGTGGCCGGGGTGGACTCGACGGGGATGAAGTTGCCGCTCTTCTTCAGCTCGCCGAAGTAGTCGATGCCGGGCTGGATGTCGGTGAAGGTGCCCTTGTTGGCGAGCGACGCCGCGTACACACCGCCGAAGGCCGAACCGGACTTGTTCGGGTTGCCGTTGAGCGCGACCTTGCCCTTGTACTCGGGCTTGAGGAGATCCGCGAAGGTGGTGGGGCAGGTCTTGATGCGGGAGGCGTCGCAGCCGATCGAGATGTACCCGCCGTAGTCGTTGTACCAGAGGCCGTTCGGGTCCTTCTGGGCCGTGGGGATCTTGTCGAAGGACGTCACCTTGTACGGGGCGAAGAGCCCTTCGGCGGCGCCGCTGCGGTCGAAGGGGATGCCGAGGTCGACGACGTCGGGGGCGCGGTCCTGGCCCTTGCGGGACTTGATGGCGTTGATCTCGTCGGCGCTGGCGGCGTCCGGCGTCTCGACCTCCACCTTGACCTTGTACTTCGCCTCGAAGGACTTGATGATCTCGCCGTAGTTCGCCCAGTCCGGCGGCAGGGCGATCGCGTTGAGCGTGCCCTCCTTCTCGGCCGCGGCGACGAGGGCGTCCATGCCGCCGAAGTCGGAGACGGTCACGGCGGCGCCGGCCTTCACACCGCCGGCCGTGTCGGCGTCGGCGGACGTGTCGGACTTCGCGCCGCAGGCGGTGAGCGTGGTGAGTGCGGCGGTACTCAGCGCCAGGGCGGCGATGAGCCGGCCGTTGGCGCGCATGCGTATACGGGTCACGCGGGGACTCCCGGAAGCGATGAGGGTTTGAGTAAGAGCTCAACTTGTTCATACAAGCTGGGATCAGTTCGCCCGGTGCGGATGACCGGGAGGTGAACGGCCGATGGCCGTCCCGGCACAGTGCGTGGAAGACAAAAACGCCCACAAAGCACCTGATCGGCACAGGAATCAGGGAGGGTGGAGGACGAAGGGGCGGGAACGGGTACGGTGCCTGGAAGGCATCCGCGTACAGGCGTACGTGCGCACAGCCGGGCCGGCTGACCGACCGGACCGGAATGAGGGGCGCGACGGGGCGCGACGGCAGGACGGCTTGAGGCATGACGGCAGGACCGACACCGGTCGGCACCGATCGACCTGGGGGGAGCAACGGCGTGGGCAACTCCGCGAGTTCGCGCTATCTGGAGATCGCCGAGGCGCTGCGGCAGTCCATCCTCGACGGCGAGTACCCGATCGGCGCGCGCCTGCCGTCCGAGAGCGATCTCGCGGCCCACTGGTCCGCCTCGCGGGGCACGGTCCGCCAGGCGGTGGGGCTGCTCGCCTCCGAGGGGCTGATCGGCTCGCGCCAGGGAGCGCGCCGGGTCGTCCTGCGCCAGGAGCGGCGGCACAGCTTCCAGCAGCTCAACAGCTTCGCGCAGTGGGCGCGGGCGATGGGCAGCGAGGTCGCCAGCCGCATCCTGACGCGTACGACCCGGCCGGCCACCGCCGAGGAGACGGCCCGCCTCGATATCGCCCCCGGCAGTGAGGTCCTCGATGTCCTGCGGCTGCGCCATCTCGACGGCGAACCGGTCCTCGTCGAGCGCACCGCGTACACGGACTGGGTGGCCCCCGCCGTCCGGGCGCTGCCGGAGGACTGCGTGTCGATCATGGACAGCATCGCGGCGGAGGCGGGCATAGTCGCCCATTACGGCGAGCATCTGATCGACGCGCTCGCGGCGGGCAGCGAGGACGCCAGGCTGCTGCGGGTCCGCCGGGGCAGCCCACTGCTGCGTCAGCGCTATCTCACGTACACGGCGGCGGGCCGCCCCATCGAGTGGACGGACGACCGCTACCGCGCGGGCACGGTCGCGTTCAGTGTCTCCAACTCGGCCGCGGCGGCGCCGCTGGAGCGGCACGCGGCGCCGGGTGTGGCCGGCCACTGACGGTACTTTCGGCAGTGTCGGAAGGGTCCGGAGGTCCGTACGGTCGTACGCGTGGACAGCATGACGACGGTCGGAAGTACGACGACCGGGAGACGACCGGCCGGGCGGGCCGGCAGGCCGGTCCCGTCCGGGGCCCTGCTGACGGCCGCCACCATGGTGTGCGCCGGGCTCGCCGCGCTGAACCTGTGGTGGACCGTGCCGACCGTGATCGCCGCGTTCCTGGCGGGGCGGCGGCCGGGCAGGACCGGTCCGACCGCGCTCGTACTGCTGGCGGTTCTCGCGGCCGGGGTGGTGCCGGTCACCACCGTGCCCGGCTGGCAGGAGCTCGGCAGCCGGCTGGTCGGTGTGGTCGCCTTCGGCGCGATGCTGCCGTGGTTCGCGGGCCGGTTCTGGCGCCAGTGGCAGGACCTGACACAGGCGGGCTGGGAGCGGGCCGAACAGCTCGAACGTGAACAGCGGTTGGTCGCCGAACAGGCGAGGTCTCGCGAGCGGGCCAGGATCGCCCAGGACATGCACGACGTGCTCGGCCACGACCTCAGTCTGATCGCGCTGTCCGCGGGGGCCCTGAAGCTCGCGCCGGGCCTGGACGAGCGGCACCGGACGGTCGCCGGGGACATCAGGACGAGGGCGGCGGCCGCGGTGGAGCGGCTGGGAGAGGTGATCGGTGTCCTGCGCGAGGAGACCGAAGGGGATCCCGAGGTACGGGGGACGGGCATCGCTCGGCTGGCCGAGGAGGCGTCCGGGTCGGGGCTGGCCGTCGAGTTGTATGTGGACGGTGATCCGGCGGAGGTACCGGCGATGGTCGGACGGGCCGCCTTCCGCGTCGTACAGGAGGCGTTGACGAACGTCGCCAAGCACGCGCCCGACGCGAGGGCGACGGTGCGGGTGACGCACTCGGCCGGCGAGACGACCGTCGTGGTGGAGAACGGTCCGTCACCGTCGGCGCCGGGGTCGGCGGTTCGGCGGGGTGGTTCCGGCCGGGAGGCGGGACGCGGTCTCATCGGGCTGGACGAACGGGTCCGGCTGGCCGGCGGCAGCTTCGAGTACGGCCCCCGCGACGGTGGTTTCTCCGTGAGCGCCCGCCTTCCGCATGTCCCGCCGGCCCGACGCCCTCCCCCGTCCACCTCCACCTCCCCGTCGCCCCAGGAGCACCGGGCCGCCCGCCGCCGCGTCAGCAGGACCCTGGTCGCGGCGGTCATGGTGCCCCTCGTCACGGCGGGGGTGCTGAGCGGGGCGCTCGCCCAGTGGGAAACCCACTGGGCGTCCCGGTCGGTGCTGGATCCCGGCGACTACGCCCGGCTGCGGGTGGGGCTGGACAGGTCGGCCGTGGACACGTTCCTGCCCGACCGCGAGACGAACCAACGGCCGCCCGGCGCGGAGAAGAATGAGCGAGGAACGACGTGCGAGTACTACGCGATGACGGCCGACCGTTTCGACGACCGCTCCGGCGACGTCTACCGGCTCTGTTTCCGGGACGACACGCTCGTGTCCCTGGACGCGTTCACCCCGTGAACGGCGCAGTACGGGACGCGAAGGCGGGCGGCCGATGATCCGTGTGCTGATCGCCGACGACGAACCGATGATCCGCGCCGGAGTCCGCGCCGTTCTGTCCACGTCCCCGGACATGGACGTCGTCGCGGAGGCGGGCGACGGCCGCGACGCGGTGGAGCTGACACGGCGTCACCGTCCCGCCGTGGCCGTCCTCGACATCCGTATGCCGGGCCTCGACGGCATCGAGGCGGCCGCCGAGATCCGCGCCACCGTGCCGGAGACGAACGTCATCATGCTGACGACGTTCGGAGAGGACGACTACATCCTCCAGGCGCTGGGCGGCGGCGCGGCCGGGTTTCTGATCAAGTCGGGCGAGCCGGAGGAACTGATCGCCGGGGTACGGGCGGTGGCCGAGGGCGCCGCCTATCTCTCGCCCAGGGTCGCCGCCCGCGTCGTCGCGCATCTGGCGGCGACCGGCGCGGGCGCCGTGGCGGGCCGCCGCGCCGCCGCCCGCGCCAGGACCGACGCACTCACCGGCCGGGAGCGGGAGGTGCTGGTCTGTCTCGGCGGCGGGCTGTCCAACGGGCAGATCGCCCGCCGGCTGCATGTGGTGGAGGGGACGGTGAAGGCGCATGTGAGCTCGATCCTGGCCCGCCTCGAGGTGGACAACCGGGCGGCGGCCGCGATCGTCGCGCACGAGGCGGGCCTTCTCCCGTGAAGGAGAGCGGGCGGGTCCGCCTTCCGGCACGTCGCAGAGCGGTAGCGCGGCGGTCGCCCGGTCGCTGCCAGGTCGAACACCTCTTGGCGTGGGGAGTCGACACGATCACGGGCGAGCCGGTCATGGTCCCGCTCGGGCGGGATCACGGGCGAGCCGGTCATGGTCCCGCTCGGGCGCCGGTGCTGATCGCGGGCACGTCCGGCTCGGGCACGTCCTGGTGCCTTCTCCCGCAGGGGAGTTGGCGCCGAAAGGCAGGGGCGAGGGTTGACTTTCGTCAGTACGGCGAGGCGCGCCTCGTTCCTAGGCTCTCGCCCATGAACCGAACTCGCCGTGGAACAGCCGCGGTTGTCCTCGCCCTCGCCCTCCCGCTGTCGGCCTCGACGGTCGTCGCCCACGCCGTCCCGTCGCCACCCCTCACGACGGCCGCCTCCGACGGCGCGGCGACCGTCCCCCGACTCCCCCGCCCCACCGGCCCGTTCGCGGTCGGGCGCGAGATCCGGCATCTCGTGGACGAGAAGCGCCGCGACCCCTGGGTACCCACCGCCGGGGCACGCGAGCTGATGGTGTCGATGTACTACCCGGCCCGCGCGGACGGCTCCGGCGCCCGCGCCCCCTACCTGACGGACGACGAGGCCGAGGCGCTCCTGGAGAGCCAGAAGCTCACCGGCGTCGTCGGTGTCGAGCAGGTCACCGGCACCCGGACGAACGCGCGCACCGGCGCCCGCCCGATCGACGGCAGACACCCGCTGGTGGTGCTCTCCCCCGGCTTCAGCCTCACCCGGGGAATCCTCACCGGCCTCTCGGAAGAACTCGCCTCACGCGGCTACGTGGTGGCCCTGCTGGACCATGCCTACGAGTCGTTCGGCACGAGCTTCCCGGGCGGGCGCACCCTCACCTGCGCGGCGTGCGACGTCCTCGACGCGGCGCCGACGGACGAGGCGTCGAGTCAACGGCTCGCCGAGGCCGCCGCCGACCGCGCGGCCGACATCTCCTTCGTCGTCGACGAACTGACCAGGCGCCCGACCGCCGGAAGGCCCGCTCTCCGGCGGCACGCGGCGATGATCGACCCGAAGCGCGTCGGCGCGGCGGGCCACTCGCTCGGCGGCAACGCCTCGGCGCATGCCATGACCGTCGACCGACGGATCCGCGCGGGCGTGAACATGGACGGCACGTTCTTCCGGCCGGTCCCCGCCACCGGCCTCGACGGCCGCCCGTTCCTGATGCTCGGCACCCTCGAAGGCCACGCCCCCACCAGCAAGGACGCCACCTGGCCCACCACCTGGCAGCGCCTCGACGGCTGGAAGCGCTGGCTCACGGTCCGCGACTCGGGCCACTTCACCTTCATCGACCTGCCCGTCCTCGCCGCCCAGCTCGGCATGACCGACCCCTCGGCCCCGCTCCCCGGCCCCCGCTCGGGCGAGATCACCACGTCGTACGTGGGCGCCTTCTTCGACCAGGAACTACGGGGCATCCACCAGCCCCTGCTGGACGGCCCCACCGAGGACAACCCGGAGGTCACGTTCCAGAACCCCTGAGCGGGGCCGCCGGGTGTCAGCCGCCGGAGGTGTCCAGTTCCGCCTCCGCGCCGATGCCCGCGCAGTCGTACGGGTCCTTCAGCCAGCCGTCCGGCAGGACCACCCGGTTGTTGCCCGACGTCCGTCCGCGCGGCCCGTCGGCACCGTCCGGCCACGGCTGGTCCAGGTCCAACCCGCCTAGCAGCGCGTCCAGTTCGGCGAGGGACGAGGTGATGGCGAGCTTCTTGCGCATCTCGGAGCCGACCGAGAAGCCCTTCAGATACCAGGCCACGTGCTTACGGAAGTCGATCACGCCGCGCGCCTCGTCGCCGATCCACTCCCCCAGCAGCTCCGCGTGCCGCCGCATGACGCCCGCCACCTCGCGGAGCGCGGGCCGGGCGAGTTCCCCCGTACCTTCGAAGGCCGCCACCAGATCGCCGAAGATCCACGGCCGGCCGAGACAGCCCCGGCCCACGACCACTCCGTCACAGCCGGTCTCGGCGACCATCCGCAGGGCGTCGTCCGCCGACCAGATGTCGCCGTTGCCGAGGACGGGGATCTCGGGGACGTGCTCCTTGAGGCGGGCGATGGCGTCCCAGTCGGCGGTGCCGCCGTAGTGCTGGGCGGCGGTCCTGCCGTGCAGGGCGATCGCCGTCACGCCTTCCTCAACGGCGATGCGGCCCGCGTCCAGATAGGTGAGGTGGCCGTCGTCGATGCCTTTGCGCATCTTCATGGTGACCGGCAGGTCCCCGGCGTTCGACACCGCCTCGTGCAGGATCGCGCGCAGCAGGGGCCGCTTGTACGGGAGGGCCGAGCCGCCGCCCTTGCGGGTGACCTTGGGCACGGGGCAGCCGAAGTTCAGGTCGATGTGGTCGGCCAGGCCCTCGTCCGCGATCATCCGGACGGCCTTGCCGACGGTGACCGGGTCGACCCCGTACAGCTGGATCGAGCGCGGCGTCTCCGTCGCGTCGAAGCGGATGAGCTGCATCGTCTTCTCGTTGCGCTCGACCAGTGCCCGCGTGGTGATCATCTCGCTGACGAACAGTCCCTTGCCGCCCGAGAACTCCCGGCACAGCGTCCGGAACGGCGCGTTGGTGATCCCGGCCATGGGTGCGAGCACCACGGGCGGGCGCACGGAGTACGGGCCGACGGCGAGCGGACCGGTGGCGAGCGGACCGGTGGCGGGAGGGCGCGGCGGTGCGGGGAACGGGGCGAGCGGAGCGGTCATCCGTCCATTGTCGCGCATGGCGGCCGGAGGCCCGCCGGGTGCCGGACCTACCATCGCACCATGCCGGTCCCGCACTTCAAGTCCTGGTCGAAGCCGTCCCATGATTCCGTGGAGGAGTTCGGTCCCCACCGGCGGAAGGTGATCCTGGGGACGTGCTGCATGAGTCTGCTGATCGTCAGCCTCGACAACACGGTCCTCAATGTCGCGCTTCCCTCGATGCAGAGGGAACTGCACACCACGGTCGCCGGTCTGCAGTGGACCCTCGACGCGTACACCCTGGTCATCGCCTCCCTGCTGATGCTCGCGGGCTCCACGGCCGACCGCATCGGCAGACGGCGGGTCTTCAAGACCGGGCTGGTGATCTTCACGCTGGGCTCGCTGCTCTGCTCGCTCGCGCCGACGCTGGAGACGCTGGTCGCGTTCCGGATCATCCAGGCGGTCGGCGGCTCGATGCTCAACCCGGTCGCGCTGTCGATCGTGACCAACATCTTCACCGATCCCCGTGAACGCGCCCGCGCGATCGGGATCTGGGGCGGGGTGGTCGGTATCTCGCTGGCGGCCGGGCCTGTCATCGGCGGGCTGCTGGTGGAGACGGTGGGCTGGCGCGCGATCTTCCTGATCAATCTGCCGATCGGGCTCACGGCGTTCCTGCTGACCTGGCGGTACGTCCCCGAGTCGCGGGCTCCCAAGCCGCGCCGGCCCGACCCGGTCGGCCAGTTGCTCGTCATGATCACACTCGCCGCGCTGACGTACTCGATCATCGAGGCCCCGACGGCCGGCTGGACGTCACCGCTGATCCTGACCTTCGTCGGGGTCGCGGCGTGCGCGCTGACGGGGCTGCTGCTGTACGAGCCGAGGCGCGCCGAGCCGCTCATCGACCTGCGCTTCTTCCACAGCGCGCCGTTCAGCGGGGCGACGGCCATCGCCGTGTGCGCGTTCTCCGCCCTCGGCGGCTTCCTGTTCATGAACACGCTCTACCTCCAGAACGTCCGGGATCTCGGCGCGCTGGACGCCGGTCTCTTCCTCCTGCCGATGGCGGCACTGGCCTTCGTCTGCGCGCCGCTGTCGGGCCGGCTCGTCGGCGCGTACGGGGCGCGGGTCCCCCTGCTCATCGCGGGCACCGCCCTCACGACGAGCGGGCTGCTGTTCGCGATCTTCGACGCGGAGACACATCTGGGGTCGCTGTTCACCGGATACGTGCTGTTCGGCATCGGCTTCGGCATGGTGAACGCGCCGATCACCAACACGGCGGTGGCCGGGATGCCGCTGGCCCAGTCGGGAGTGGCCGCCGCTGTCGCGTCGACCAGCCGGCAGATCGGGCAGACGCTCGGCGTCGCGGTGATCGGGGCGGTGCTGGCGGCGGGCGCCGGGTCGCCCACGCAGCGCGGCAGCATCGATGAGGCGGGTTTCGTCGACGCGAGCCGGCCCGCGTGGTGGATCATCACCGGGCTCGGCCTGGGCGTGCTGACGATCGGCGCGCTGACCACCGGGGAGTGGGCGCGGGGTACGGCCCGCCGCAACGCCGAGCGGCTGGAACCGGCGTCGGTGCCGGGCTCGCCGAACCCGGGAGAGTGAGACGGGTCAGACGGCGGCGAGCGTCAGCTCGTGAAGCCGCTCCAGGCGCTCGCGGGCCTCGTCGTCGGCGGGGACGTACGAGACCAGACGGCTGCCGCTGCTCGGGCTCAGCCAGAGGTTGGTGTGCTGGAGGCTCAGCTCGCCGACGCTCGCGTTGATGAACCTCTTCGTCTTGGAGGCCGTGCCGACCACCTCGTGCCGCTCCCAGATCTCGCAGAACTCGGGCGACGCCGCCCGCAGCCGGGCGAGCAGTGTCTTCCAGGCGGGCTCGGCCAGGTGCTCCGCCATGTCGGCGCGGAACCGGGCCGCCATCAGCCGTACGGTCTCCGCGCGGTTGCCGAGGGCGGACTGCCACCGCTCGTTGGTGAAGGCGAGCCAGAGGCAGTTGCGGTCCTCCGGCGGCAGCGCGTCGAGGTCGCAGAGCAGCGCGCTGTACGTGCGGTTGTACGCCAGGATGTCGTAGCGCCCGTTCTGCACGCAGGCCGGGAACGGGTCCAGCCGCTCCAGCATCAGCCGCACGGCGGGCGTGATGGTGGGGCACGGCGTCCCGGGGGCCGGGTCGACGGCGCCCGCCAGCGCGAACAGGTGGGCGCGCTCGCTGGGGTCGAGGAGCAGCGCGCGGGCCAGCGCGTCGATCACCTGGGCGGAGACCTGGATGTCGCGGGCCTGCTCCAGCCACGTGTACCAGGTGACGCCCACGGCGGAGAGGTGCGCGACCTCTTCGCGGCGCAGGCCGGGGGTGCGACGGCGGCTGCCGCGCGGCAGGCTGACCTGCTCGGGGGTGATGCGCTCGCGCCTGCTGCGGAGGAAGTCCGCGAGTTCGTGCCGTCGGATGTCCGGTTCGCGGACCACAGTGGTCATGGAGTCAGTCTCTCCTTCACCTCAGCCCATTACCAGGTACTTCCTCTACCAGGATAAAGACACTCTGGTACCAGGGTCCGCGGTGAACGATCGTCGTTGAAGTGAGTAGAACATCCGCACCTCTCTCCGCGTCGACATCCACCTCCACGTCCGCGTCCGCGGCAGCGTCCACCACGGCGTCGGCGTCCGACACCGCCGTCATCCACGACCACGGCTCCGTGCTGGGTCCCCTCGGCCTGTTCACCGTGCTCCTGGGCGCCGCGCTCCCGCTGATCGACTTCTTCATCGTCAACGTCGCCCTGCCCACCATCGAGCACGACCTGAACGCCGGCCCCGCCCTGCTGGAGCTGGTCGTCGCCGGCTACGGACTCGCGTACGCCGTCCTGCTCGTCCTCGGCGGACGGCTCGGCGACATGTTCGGCCGCCGCCGGCTCTTCATGACCGGCATGGCCGCCTTCGGTCTGACCTCGCTCGCCTGCGGTCTCTCGCCCGACGCCTGGACGCTGGTCGGCGCCCGCGTCGCCCAGGGCGCCGCCGCCGCGCTGATGCTCCCGCAGGTGCTGGCCACCATCCAGTCGGCGACGTCGGGACACCGCCGGGCGAAGGCGCTCAGTCTGTACGGCGCCACCGCCGGACTCTCGATGGTCGTCGGCCAGATACTCGGCGGTGTGCTGGTGGCCGCCGACATCGCGGGCAGCGGCTGGCGCGCGATCTTCCTGGTTAACGTGCCGATCGCGCTCGCCGGGCTGCTGCTCGCCCTCCGTACGATGCCCGAGACCCGCTCCCAGCGGCCCGCTCCCATCGACGTACCGGGCACCGTGCTGCTCGCCGTCGCGCTGATGACGCTCCTCGCACCCCTCACCGAAGGCCGGGCGGCCGGCTGGCCGGCCTGGACCTGGGTGTCACTGGCCGCCTTCCCGGTCGCGGCACTCGCCTTCCTCGCCGTGGAGCGGCGCGCCGACCGGCAGGGCCGTACGCCGCTGGTGCCGCCGAGCCTGTTCGCGCTGGTCTCGCTGCGCCGGGGGCTGGCGCTCGTGCTGCCGTTCTCGATCGGCTTCGGCGGCTTCATGTTCGTCATCGCGATCGCCATGCAGCAGGGGCTGCACATGACCGCCGTCGCCGCGGGAGTGGCGCTGGTGCCGTGCGCGGTGGCCTTCTTCTTCGCCACGCTGGCCGGGCCCCGGCTGGTACGGCGCCACGGCAGCCTCGTCGTGACGGTGGGCTCCGCGATCCAGGCGGTCGGTATCGCGCTGCTGGCGTTCACGGTCTGGCGCGACTGGCCGTCGCTCGGGACGCTCGCGCTGCTGCCCGGTACCGCGATCGCGGGATTCGGCCAGGGCCTCCAACTGCCGGTCATCTTCCGGATCGTGCTCTCCGAGGTACCGCCGGAGCGGGCCGGTGTGGGCGGCGGCGTGATGATCACGACCCAGCAGTCCGCACTGGCACTCGGCGTGGCGACGCTCGGCTCGCTCTTCCTCAGCCTGACCGAGAGTTCGGGCATGGGCACGGCCCTGACCGTGACGCTGCTGGTGCAGTTGGCCGCGATCGTCCTGACGGGGGGCTTGAGTCTGCGGCTGCCGCGCGAGGTGAAGTGAGGCGGCACGACGACGGCCCCGGTCACAGAGGTGACCGGGGCCGTCGTCGTGCTGTGTCGGTCAGGACCGGGCGGCAGGCCCGTCGCTCGCGGCGCCCGTGTCCGTCGAGCCGGTGGCGTCGGTCGCGTCGTCGGTGTTCACGGTGCCCTCGTCGGACTCCGTACCGGTCGCCCGCTCGCGCATCTTGCGCACGAGTTCCTGCTTCTTGTCCTCGGCGACCTTGCGGTCGGCGTTCCGGGTGGGGCCGTTGCCCTGCTGGTCGGCGCGGGACAGCTTCTTACGCTGTCCGCCCACGCCGAGAAGGTTGTTCCGGCTTTTTGCCACGGGTTCTCCCGAATTGGTGAGGGCGAAGTGATCTGCGGATTCGTCTGGTGAGAGGCGGACCGTGACCGCCGCGTTCTCACTCGTAGATCTGGAAGAACATGCCCGAGACGCTACCACCGGGCGGGTGGCACCTCACCTCATTTTCCCGGCACGGCACGGGCACCGCGGCCGTGTTCAGCCGCTGCCCGTCACCGTCGGATCCACCGTCGCCTGGTGCGCCTCGCCGAGATGTTCCTCGGCCTTCAGCCACGGCAGGAACTGCGCGTTCTTCTTCCAGCCACAGGTGTCGCAGGTCAAGGCACGCTGGATGCCCGCCTTCCGCACATGGACGACGTGCTCGCGGCCGTGCTGGTCCCATCGGCTTACTTTGCTGCTGGTCGTGGGCGGCATGGGTGCCTCCTGTTGACGAATTCGGCCACCGAGCAGTGTGCGACGAAGCCCCCGGTTCCGTCATGGAACCGGGGGCTTCGAGCCACGACCGTAATCAGCAGCCGAGGAGCCGCTCGCCCAGGTAACCCTGGATCTGGCTCAGCGAGACGCGCTCCTGCTTCATGGTGTCGCGCTCGCGCACCGTCACCGCGTCGTCGTCGAGTGTGTCGAAGTCGACGGTGACGCAGAACGGCGTGCCGATCTCGTCCTGCCTGCGGTAGCGCCGGCCGATGGCGCCCGCGTCGTCGAACTCGATGTTCCAGTTCTTCCGCAGGTCCGCCGAGAGCCCCTTCGCCTTCGGCGACAGCTGCGGGTTGCGCGACAGCGGCAGCACCGCGACCTTTACCGGCGCCAGCCGCGGGTCGAGCCGCATCACCGTGCGCTTCTCCAGCACACCCTTCGCGTTGGGCGCCTCGTCCTCGTTGTACGCGTCGAGGAGGAAGGCCAGCATGGCGCGGCCGACACCGGCGGCGGGCTCGATCACGTACGGCGTCCAGCGCTCACCGGCCTCCTGGTCGAAGTACGACAGGTCGTGGCCCGACGCCTTGGAGTGCGCGTTGAGGTCGTAGTCCGTGCGGTTCGCGACGCCTTCGAGCTCGCCCCACTCCGAGCCGCCGAAGCTGAAGCGGTACTCGATGTCCGCGGTGCGCTTGGAGTAGTGGGAGAGCTTCTCCTTCGGGTGCTCGAACCAGCGCATGTTCTCCTCGCGCAGGCCGAGGTCCCGGTACCAGTTCCAGCGCTGCTCCATCCAGTAGTCCTGCCACGTCTCGTCCTCGCCGGGCTTGACGAAGAACTCCATCTCCATCTGCTCGAACTCACGGGTGCGGAAGATGAAGTTGCCGGGCGTGATCTCGTTGCGGAAGGACTTGCCCATCTGCGCGATGCCGAACGGCGGCTTCTTGCGCGACGTCTGCTGCACCTGGGCGAAGTTGGTGAAGATGCCCTGCGCGGTCTCGGGACGCAGATACGCGACCGAGCCGGAGTCCTGCGTGGGGCCGAGGTGGGTGGAGAGCAGACCGGAGAAGGATTTGGGCTCGGTGAAGGTGCCCTTGTTGCCGCAGTTGGGGCAGTTGATGTCCTTCAGGCCGTTGGCCGCCGGCTTGCCGTGCTTCTCCTCGTACGCCTCCTCCAGGTGGTCCGCGCGGTAACGCTTGTGGCAGGAGGTGCACTCGGTGAGCGGGTCGGTGAACGTGGCGACATGGCCCGAGGCCACCCAGACCTCGGGAGCCAGGATCACCGACGAGTCGAGACCGACAACGTCCTCGCGCGAAGTGACCATGTAACGCCACCACTGGCGTTTGATGTTCTCCTTCAGCTCGACCCCGAGCGGCCCGTAGTCCCAGGCGGCACGCTGACCGCCGTAGATCTCGCTGCATGGGTAGACGAAGCCACGGCGCTTGCTCAGGTTGACGATGCTGTCGATCTTGTCGGCGGCCACGGTGCTCTCTTCATTACGACGGCGAACGGCGAATGCCTCAGATTAGCGGCGGGCGCACCCCCTGTATCAAATCGGTTCCCCGCGGCGGCGTTCACCACCCCTTGTTGACAATCGTTTCCACTTTTGTTGAAAATGACTGTCATGAACAGACGACGCCTGATACCCACCGCCGCGCTCGCCGGGTCCGTCACCCTCGGCCTGGTCGCGCTGTCCGCGTGCTCCCCCTCCGACGCGGCCGACGGCGCCGGTGGAGCCGCCGGGAAGAGCGGCGACAAGCTCGCGGTGGTCGCGTCGTTCTACCCCATGCAGTATCTCGCCGAGGAGATAGGCGGGTCCCACGTCGACGTCTCCACCCTCACCAAGCCCGGTGTCGAGCCGCATGAGCTGGAGCTGGGCACCCGGCAGGCCGCGCGGCTCGGCGAGGCCGACTACATCCTCTACCTCAAGGGCATCCAGCCCGCGGTCGACGAGGCCATCACCGCCGCGGGGGTACCGAACACCGTCGACGCCGCCTCCCTCACCACGCTGGAGAAGCACGGCTCGGAGGTCGGACACGACCACGGGGACGAGCACGGCGAGGAGCACGCCGGTGAGGAGGAGCACGCGGGTGAGGAGGGCGAGGCCGGTACGGACCCGCACATCTGGCTCGACCCCGTGAAGTACGCGGAGGTCGCCAAGGGCGTCGGCGCCTCGCTGGAGAAGGCGGACCCGGACAACGCCCCGGCCTACCGGAAGAACACCACCGCCCTCGTCGAGCGGCTCACCACCCTCGACACCGCCTTCAAGGAAGGGCTGGCCGGCACCTCCACCAAGACCTTCATCACCACCCACTCGGCCTTCGGCTATCTCGCCGAGCGCTACGGCCTCACACAGGAGTCCATCTCGGGCCTCTCCCCCGAGTCCGAGCCCAGCCCGGCGCGGATCAAGGAGCTCCGGTCCATCGCGGCCGAGGAGAAGGTCGGTACGGTCTTCTTCGAAACCCTGGTCAGCGACAAGACGGCGAAGACCGTCGCCGCCGACAGCGGACTGCGGACGGACGTCCTCGACCCCGTCGAGGGAATCACGGAGAAGTCCAGGGGCGCTGACTACGTCGAGGTCATGAAGTCCAACCTCGCCGCGCTGGAGAAAGCCCTCGGCGCGAAGTGAACCAGCTGACCGGAGCAACGGAGGTACGGGACGTGGCAACGACGCACACCGGGCGGGCGGAGTCGGCGGGGAGGGAAGCGGACGACGTACCGAGGACCGCCCCGGACACCGGTTCCACGCCGCCCCCCGCGCCCACCGTCCTGTCGCTCCGCGGCGCCACCGCCACGCTGGGCTCGCGCCCCGTCCTGCGCGGTATCGACCTCTCCCTGCGGCGCGGCGAGGTGGTCGCGCTGCTCGGCGCGAACGGTTCGGGCAAGTCCACCGCAGTACGCTCCGTGATCGGCCAAGTCCCGCTCACCGGCGGCGAGGTGACCCTCTTCGGCACCCCGCTGCGGCGCTTCCGCGACTGGTCGCGCGTCGGCTACGTACCGCAGCGCACCACGGCCGCGAGCGGCGTACCGGCCACCGTCCGCGAGGTCGTGGCCTCCGGGCGGCTCTCCCGCACCGGCCTGCTGCGGTGGCCCACCAGGGCCGACCGGGCGGCCGTCCAGCGCGTCATCGAGCTGGTCGGTCTGGCGGACCGGGCGAAGGACGCGGTCGGCGCGCTCTCCGGCGGCCAGCACCAGCGGGTGCTCATCGCGCGCGCCCTCGCCGCCGAACCCGAACTGCTGATCATGGACGAGCCGATGGCGGGCGTCGACCTGGCCAGCCAGGAGATCCTGGCGGCCACGCTGCGTGAGCAGGTGACGGCCGGGACGACCGTCCTGCTCGTCCTGCACGAACTGGGTCCGCTGGAGCCGCTGATCGACCGCGCGGTGGTGCTGCGCGAGGGCCGCGTGATGCACGACGGGCCGCCTCCGAAGGCGGTGGGACAGCACGCGCCGGCCGGCGACGAACCCGGTCATCCGGCCAGTCAAGGACATCTGGCCAATCAAGGCTGCCATCCGCACGCGGCCGGTGAGCCGCTCCGTACGGGACTGCTGACCTGATCATGGAAATCCTCGAGACCGCGCTCATGCAGCGGGCCCTGATCGCGGCCGTGCTGGTCGGCGTCATCGCGCCCGCCGTCGGCATCTATCTCGTCCAGCGGCGCCAGGCCCTGATGGGCGACGGCATCGGCCATGTCGCCATGACCGGTGTCGGTCTGGGCTTCCTGCTCTCCACCAGCCCGGTGTGGATGGCGACGGCCGTGGCCATCGTCGGGTCCATCGCGATGGAGCTGATCAGGGCGTACGGCCGCACGCGCGGCGACATCGCGCTGGCCATGCTCTTCTACGGCGGTATGGCGGGCGGTGTCCTGCTGATCAATCTCTCGCCGACCGGGTCGAACGCCAACCTCAGCTCGTACCTCTTCGGCTCGCTCTCCACCGTGTCCGAGGCCGATCTGGACGCGATCTGGGTCCTGGCGGCGCTGGTGGTGCTGGTCACGGTGGGGCTGCGCAGGCAGCTGTTCGCCGTCAGCCAGGACGAGGAGTTCGCGCGGGTCACCGGGCTGCCGGTGCGCGCCCTGAACCTGCTCGTCGCCGTCACGGCGGCGGTGACGGTCACCGTCGCGATGCGGGTCGTGGGCCTGCTGCTGGTCAGCGCGCTGATGGTGGTGCCGGTCGCCGCCGCGCAGCAGATCACCCGGTCCTTCGCCGTCACCTTCGTGACAGCGGTCGTGATCGGTACGGCGGTGACGCTGGCCGGCACGGTCACCTCGTACTACCAGGACGTGCCGCCCGGCGCGACGATCGTCCTGCTGGCCATCGGCGTCTTCCTCGTCCTGACCGTGCTCGCGACGCCACTGGCTAGACGGCGGGCACGGGCCTCGCGGTCGGCGGAGGGCGGAGACCCGGTGGCGGAGGGACCGGTCGAAGGACCGGTGGGATCTCCGGGGCCGGAGAGTCCGCCGGTTCCCGCCATGCGCGGCCCCTCGGACGAGGCCACGGCCCGACGCGAACTGGCAGAATGACCCGACAGAGCGATTCCGGGCAGATGTATTGGAGGCACCCGTGACGACTGCGCCTGGCGGTGGGGCGAGCACTGCCCCTGTACGCGGCCGATCGACCCGGCAGCGGGCCGCGGTGGCCGCCGCGCTGGACGAGGTGGACGAGTTCCGGAGCGCCCAGGAACTTCACGACATGCTGAAGCACCGCGGTGACTCGGTCGGTCTGACGACGGTCTACCGCACGCTCCAGTCGCTCGCCGACGCGGGCGATGTCGACGTGCTGCGCACGAACGACGGGGAGTCCGTCTACCGGCGCTGCTCGACCGGCGATCACCACCACCATCTGGTGTGCCGGGTGTGCGGCAAGGCCGTCGAGGTCGAGGGGCCGGCCGTCGAGCAGTGGGCCGAGACGATCGCGGCCGAGCACGGTTTCGTGGCCGTGGCCCACACGGTGGAGGTCTTCGGCACGTGCGCCGAGTGCGCCTCGGGGAACGGCCCGGGGGCGGCGGCCTCGTCCGGTCAGGACATGTCGGGCCGGTGACCGGTGCGGGCCGGCCTCCCGGCCGACCCGCCCCGCAGGGCCTGTCCCAGCCCTCTACGCGCCTTCGTTCCCGCCCTCGCCCGGGTGGTTCTTCTCGCCCAACTCGCCCGACTTGTCCGATTCATTGGGCAGCGCGCCGCCGAAGCGGCGGTCCCGGTGGGCGAATTCCAGACAGGCCCGCCACAGATCCCGACGGTCGAAGTCCGGCCACAGCACGTCCTGGAAGACCATCTCGGCGTAACTGCTCTGCCAGATCAGATAGTTGGACGTACGCTGCTCACCGCTCGGCCGCAGGAAGAGATCCACGTCCGGCATGTCCGGGTAGTACAGATATTTCGCGAAAGTCTTCTCGTTGACCTTGGACGGGTCGAGCTTGCCCGCCGCCACGTCCGCCGCGAGCGCCCGCGCCGCGTCCGCGATCTCCGCGCGGCCGCCGTAGTTGACACAGAAGTAGAGCGTCATGGCGTCGTTGTCCACGGTCTGCTCCTGCGCGACCTGGAGCTCCTGGACGACCGACTTCCACATCTTGGGCATCCGGCCGACCCAGCGGATCCGGATGCCGAGCTCGTCCATCTCGTCGCGGCGGCGCCGGATGACATCGCGGTTGAAGTTCATGAGGAAGCGCACCTCGTCGGGCGTGCGCTTCCAGTTCTCGGTGGAGAAGGCGTACAGGGAGAGGTTCTTGACTCCCATTTCCAGACAGCCCTTGAGGACGTCCAGCACGACGCCCTCGCCGACCTTGTGGCCCTCGGTGCGCGGCAGACCGCGCTCCTTCGCCCATCGCCCGTTGCCGTCCATCACGCACGCGACGTGCTTGGGGACCAGCTCGCCGGGGATCTTCGGCGGGACCGCACCGGAGGGGTGCGGCTCGGGGACCTTGTACTCGCGGCGGGGCCGGCCCAGGATTCCGCGTCGTGCCATGCGCTCGTGTCTCCTAATTCTTCTCTACATATCTGAGTGAGCGCAGACCGCGCTCCAGATGCCAGTGCAGATACGCGGTCACCAGCCCGCTGCCCTCCCGGACATGACGAGCCTCGCACGCGTCCGCCGTCCCCCAGTCGCCAGTCAGCAGCGCGCTGAGCAGACCGACCGCCTCCGGCGAGGGTACGACGCTGCCGGGCACCCGGCACTCGGCGCATATGACGCCGCCGGCCGCGACCGAGAAGAACCGGTTCGGCCCGTCGAGACCGCACTTCGCGCAGTCGTCGAAGCTCGGCGCGTAACCGTTCACCGCGAGGGAGCGCAGCAGGAAGGCGTCGAGGATCAGATGCGGGGCGTGCTCGCCGCGCGAGAGGGTGCGCAGCCCGCCGACGAGGAGCAGATACTGCTGGACCGCCGGTTCGCCCTCGTGGTCGGTGAACCGCTCGGCGGTCTCCAGCATGGCCGTACCGGCCGTGTAGCGGGGGTAGTCGGTAACGATGGCGCCGCCGTACGGGGCGATGGTCTCGCTCTGCGTACAGAGCGGCAGGCCGCGTCCGACGAGTTCGCTGCCGCGTGCGAAGAACTGGACGTCGACATGGGAGAACGGTTCGAGCCTGGCGCCGAACTTGGACTTCGTACGGCGGACTCCGCGTGCGACGGCCCGGACGCGGCCGTGGCCCCGGGTGAGGAACGTGATGATGCGGTCCGCCTCACCCAGCTTCTGGGTGCGCAGCACGATGCCGTCGTCGCGGAACAGGCTCATGGCGCCATTCTCCCGCACGGGGAGGTGGGCAGGTCTGCCGCCCCGGTCTTCCCCGGCGCGCCCCCTCTCCGGCGGACCTCAGCCGTCGGCGGCGTCGGCGGCGGACATCCGGTCGTCGCGTGGGGTCACCAGCCCCGACTCGTAGGCGATGATGACGAGTTGCGCCCGGTCCCGGGCCTGGAGCTTGCCCATGATGCGGCTCACATGCGTCTTGGCGGTCAGCGGGCTGAGGCCGAGCGACTCCGCGATCTCGGTGTTGGTGAGGCCGCGTGCGACGAGGGCGAGCACCTGCCGCTCCCGGACCGACAGGCACTCGGGGCCACCGGCCGTCATCATCTGAGGGATCCCGCTGCGGGCACCGAGTACCCGGGCGATCAGGCGCGCGGTCGGGCCCGGGGACAGCAGGGAGTCGCCGGCGGCCACCGTCCTGATGGCGGTGAGGAGTTCGGCGGGCCTGGTGTCCTTCACGAGGAAGCCGGACGCGCCCGCGCGCAGCGCCTCCACGACGTGGTCGTCGGTGTCGTACGTGGTCAGGACCAGCACCTTGACGCCGGCGAGGTCGTCGTCGGCGGCGATCAGCCGGGTCGCCTCGATGCCGTCGGTGTCGGGCATCCGGATGTCCATGACGACGAGGTCGGCGCGCGCGGAACCGGCCAGTTCCACGGCTTCCCTGCCGGTGCCGGCCTGGCCCACGACCTCCATGTCCGGGGCGGACTCGACGAGCATCGCGAAGGCGGCCCGGACGAGACGCTGGTCGTCGGCGAGCAGTACACGGATCATGCTCATGCGAGCGACTCCCGTCGTCGGGTGAGACCGGTGGCCCGGCCGGCTTCCACCGACTTCGCCGGCCCTGCGGGCGCCCCGGCATCCGATGCCGGCTCGCCGCGCTCCCGCAGCGGCAGGACGGCGGACACCCGGAACCCGCCGTCGTACGGCCCCGCGTCGAGCGTGCCCCCGACGCTGCGGGCCCGCTCACGCATGCCGACGATGCCGTAGCCGGGGTCGGCGGGCGCCGCCCTGCCTCCGGGTCTGCCCCCGTTGTCGGTCACGGTGACGTGCAGGGCGCCGTCCGACGTCTCGACCCGGACCCGCACCCGTGGGGCGGGGCCCGCGTGCCGTACGGCGTTGGTGAGCGATTCCTGCACGATCCGGTACGCCGCCGCCTCGGCCACCGGCGGCACCCGTACGCCCTCCATCCGCACCGTGAGCTCCGCCTCCGCGCCCGCCGTCCGCGCGGACTCCACGAGGCCGGACAGCGCCGCCAGGTCGGGCAGGGCCCCCGCCCAGGTACCCTCCTCGTCCTCGCCCGTGCCGGCGGCGCGCAGCACCTCCAGCGTGGTGCGCAGCTCCGAGCGCGCGTCGCGGCAGGTGTCCGAGATGCCGTCGAGCGCCTGGGAGATGGCTGCCCGGTCCAGCCGTTCGGGGTCGACGGACAGGATGTGCGAGGCCACCGAGGTCTGGACGCCGATGAGCGTGATGCTGTGGGCCAGCAGATCGTGCAGGTCCCGCGCGATCCGCAGACGCTCCTCGGCGACGCGCCGGGCGGCCTCCTCCTCCCGGGTCCGCTCCGCGCGTTCGGCGCGTTCCACGACCGCCGCGATGTACTTGCGGTAGACGCGTACGTCCATGCCGACGACGATGACCGCGATGATCCAGCCGGACGTGCGGAGCATCTCGATGCCCCGGTCGGTGTTGATCACCAGCATCACCGTGAGCGTGATGCTGACGATGCCGACACCGAGCAGCGCGGCGCGCATCGGCGGGCCGGTGACCGCGAGGGTGTAGAGGGCGATCATCGTGGCCGGGGTGGTGGCCGCGTGCGAGTAGTCCAGCGCGTGGTAGACGGCGACGAGCGGCACCATGACCGTGAGCGCGGCGACGGGGTGGTGGCGCCGCCAGATCAGGGACGCGGTCACGGCGGCCAACAGCACCCAGCCGAGGGCGTCGGGGCGGCCGCCGTCGGTCACGACGAAGGCGAGCAGGACGCCCAGCGCGCCGGCGACCCCGGTGATCACCAGGTCCGTGCGGAGCTGGTTCGGTGCGTCGAGCGGATCGCGGTTGAGCACGGCGAAGACGCGTTCGGTGAGCGGTCCTCTGCTTGAGGTCTCTGGCACGGGCCCATCCTCTCTCGTCGGGGGCGGGACGGGACATGGTCCGGTGCGGTACGGCTCCGGGGACGAGGAGCCGTACCGCACCGGTCGCTTCGGGCGGCTCAGGCGCCGGTGGTGACCGACTCCCGGTCGCGGTCGTCCCGTTCCTCGTCGGGGAACGGCGCCGCCGGCGGCTTGGAGAGCGCCCCCGGCCACCAGACCTTGCGGCCGAGCAGCACGCTCGCGCTCGTCACCAGATACGTACGCACCAGGAAGGTGTCCAGCAGGACGCCCACGGCGACGAGGATGCCCATCTCGGCGAGCATCACCAGGGGCAGGCTGGCCAGGACACCGAACGTCGCGGCGAGTACGACACCGGCCGAGGCGATCACGCCGCCCGTGGTACGCAGCGCGGTCAGCGCGGCGGCCTCGGGCTCCGCCCCCTTCAGGGCCTCTTCCCGCATCCGGTGCATCAGGAAGATGCCGTAGTCGACGCCGAGGGCGACGAGGAAGACGAACGAGAGCAGCGCGAGCCCGGGATCCATCCCGCCGAAGCCCAGCAGCGGCTCGAAGACCAGCCCGCCGATGCCCATCGCCGCCCCCCAGACGACCACGACGGCGAACACCAGCATCAGGGGTGCGACGAGGCTGCGCAGCAGGGCGACGAGGATCAGCAGGACGGCGATGATGACGAGCGGGATGACGTACATCCGGTCGCGCGCGTTGGTGTCGGCGAGATCGATCTGCTGCGCGCTGGGACCGCCGACATATGTCTCGTCGTCGAGGGTCGACCGCAGCCGTTCGATGGTGGCGGTCTCCCCCGCCGACTCCGGCGCGTCCTTCGCGAAGACGGTGATCTCGGTCCAGCCGCCGCCGCTGCGGCCCCGTTCGGCGTCGGCGACGCCGGAGACCGAGCGGGCGGTTTCGAGCGCCGCGTCAGCGGTGCCGGTCGGCGCCATGATGCTGATGGGCTGGGCACTCTGCTCCGGGTAGGCAGCCGCCAGATGTGCCATGGCGACGACCGACTCGGGCCTGTCGATGAAGCTGTCCTCCTGCTTGAGCGTGCCAGGAAGGTTCAGCACGCCGAGGGCGAGGGCACCGAGCGCCACCACGCCGGTGGCGAGCACGGCGACCGGCCTGCGGGCGGCCGACGTGCCCATGGCGGCGAAGAAGGAGCGGCGCTGCTTGCCCTCGCTGCCGTGGACGGGGATCAGCGGCCAGAAGACACGGCGGCCGAGCAGCACCAGGACGGCGGGGAGCAGCGTGAGCATCGCGACGAGCGCGCACACGACGCCGATGGCGGCGATCGGTCCCATGCCGCTGCTGCTGTTGAGGTCGGCGGCCAGGAGGCACAGGAGACCGGCCGCCACGGTGCCGGAGGAGGCGAGGACGGCGGGGCCGCAGCCGCGCAGCGCAATGCGCATGGCGTCGTACGGGTGGGGTACGCGGCGCAGCTCCTCGCGGTAGCGGGCGACCAGCAGCAGCGCGTAGTCGGTACCCGCGCCGAACACGAGCACCGTCATGATGGCCGAGCTCTGGCTGCTCACGACGGTGTCGAAGCCCTGCACCAGGCCGTAGACAACCGCCATGGAGCTGACGGCAGCGGCGCCGACGACGAACAGCGGCACGATCCACAGGAACGGGCTGCGGTAGGTGAAGATCAGCAGGACGGCGACCACCAGCACGGTCGCGATCATCAGGGTGCCGTCGATGGACTCGAAGACGGCCTCCATGTCGGACTGGAGCGCGCCGGCTCCGCCGACCTCGATGTCGAGGCCGCTGCCGCCGCCCGTGCCGCTGTCGGCCGTGGTGACGGCCCGTACGTCCTCGACGAAGGCGATCTGCACGGCCTCCCTGTCGACGCCCGGCCGGTCGGGCACGGCGCTCGCGATCGGGTACATCAGGGTCGTACCGTCCTCGGACGGGATGCCCCTGGGCGGGGCGGTGAGCTTCTGCTCGGAGGCGATCCGGGCCAACTGCCCGTCGGCGACCGCCCGGTCGCCGGCGGTGAGTCCGCCGTCGCGGTGGTAGACGACGATCAGATCGGTCGTCTCACCGCCGGGAAGTTCCTGCCGGACCTTCTCCACATGGGTGGAGTCGGCGCTCGCCGGGAGGTAGTCGACGGCCTCGTCACGCTGCACGTCGGTGAGTTTCCCGGCGAACATGGCGGCCACGGCGATCACGATCACCCACAGCCCGACCACCGCCCAGGGCAGCAGACGTCGGCGTTTGTTCTCGGGCCCCATCGCGGGCCCCCCCTTCTGCACAGCCGGTCAGAGTCTGGTTTCAGCCTCGGGCCCGCAAGAGGCGGATTCGTCGCGCGTGAGGGCGAGATGGGCGTTACTGCCGTGGGTGACGGGGGCGCCCCGCTACTCCCGGGAGAGTACCGCCCGGGAGTAGGCGCAGGGGCTCAGGGCACGGCGTACGGGCTCGACGGGACGGCTCCTCAGGGGGAGGGCGTACGGGCCGATTCGAGCAGCCGGGCCGTGTCGTCGGCGCGCAGTTGCAGCGCCCCGCCGACGGTGGAGAGCACGTCGCGCTCCGACGCGCTGTAGGGCCCGTCCGCGAGGGCGATCCGGGCGGCCTGGAGCAGGATCGACTCCCGGCCGGCCGCGGCGAGGTGCGGGGCCAGCGGCTCCAGGGCCTCGTGCAGCTCGATGGCGAGCGCCGCCCCGCAGGGGCCCGGGTCGAGCAGGAAACGTCCGGTGTCGGCGGCCAGCGCGTCCACCAGGTCCGTGAGCTGCTCCTCGGTGCAGTCCTCGATCCCGGCGGCCCTGACCGTGCCGACGGCGGTCTCGCGGACCGTACGGGAGGACGTGCCGCCCGCGGCGAGGACGGCGAGTGCCACCGTGTGCACGGCGTCGCGGAGCATCGCGGAGAAGCGGACGGTGGTGGGGTGGTCGAGGATGTCGGTGCCGAAGTGCCCGTGGCAGGCGGCGCATTCGACGACCGGGCCGGCCGAGCCGCGCGGCACCAGCGGGACGCCGAGGACCGCGAAGCGGCGACGGCCGGTGCGTCGCCGGTAGTTGCGGTCACCCCCGCAGTCGGGGCAGAAGAACTCCCCGTCACCGATCGTGTTCCACGCGGTCGTGATGCCGCAGATGCGCAGTTTCCTGCCGTTCGGTCCCTGGCCTGGCAGCACGTCGCGCACCTCCGTAACGCTTCGGCAACTTTGCCGCATTGACGTGATGTTAACCACAGCAACGATGCGGCGTCATTACCTGGGCGTCAGGTCGCCACGACATGGCCGAACCCCGCCCACCGCGATCGGTGGACGGGGCCCGTAAATCCTCAGGTCAGCGCGGTGCGCGATTGACCGCGGAGACGACGGCCTTCAGCGAGGCGCGCGTGGTGTTGGCGTCAATGCCGATACCCCACAGCACCTTTCCGTCGATGGCGCACTCGATGTACGAGGCGGCCTGCGCGCTCGCGCCCTCGCTCATGGTGTGCTCCGAGTAGTCCAGCAGCCGGGCGTCGACCCCGACGGCGGCCAGCGCGGCGAAGAAGGCCGAAATCGGCCCGTTGCCGGTGCCGGTCAGCACGGTCTCGACCCCGTCCACGACCGCCTCGACGGTGAGGGTGTCCGTGCCGTCCTTCTCGGTCGTGGTCTGGCCGGACCGCAGCTGGATCCGGCCCCAACGGGCGCCGGGCTCCTCGGCGTTGGGCAGGTACTCGTCCTGGAAGACCGACCAGATCGCGCCGGGCGTGACCTCGCCGCCCTCGGAGTCGGTCTTCGCCTGGATGATCCGCGAGAACTCGATCTGCATCCGGCGGGGCAGGTCCAGCTTGTGCTCGTTCTTCAGTACGTAGGCGATGCCGCCCTTGCCGGACTGGGAGTTGACCCGGATGACCGCCTCGTAACTGCGGCCCACGTCCTTGGGGTCGATCGGCAGATACGGCACGGCCCACTCGATGTCGTCGACCGTCCTGCCCTGGGCGGCGGCGTCGGCCTCCATGGCGTCGAAGCCCTTCTTGATGGCGTCCTGGTGGGAGCCGGAGAAGGCGGTGTAGACGAGGTCGCCCGCGTAGGGGTGGCGCGGGTGGATCTCCATCTGGTTGCAGTACTCGCTGGTGCGGCGGATCTCGTCGATCTGCGAGAAGTCGATCTGCGGGTCGACGCCCTGGGAGAACAGGTTCATGCCGAGGGTCACCAGGTCGACGTTGCCGGTGCGCTCGCCCTGGCCGAACAGACAGCCCTCGATCCGGTCGGCCCCGGCCATGATCGCCAGCTCGGCGGCGGCGACGGCGGTGCCGCGGTCGTTGTGCGGGTGGACGGAGAGGCAGAGGTGCTCGCGGCGGGACAGGTTCCGCGACATCCACTCGAAACGGTCGGCGTGCGTGGACGGCGTGGACCGCTCGACGGTGGCCGGCAGGTTGAGAATGATCTCGCGGCCCTCTTCCGGCTGCCAGACGTCCATGACGCCCTCGCAGACCTCCAGGGCGAAGTCCAGTTCGGTGTCGGTGAAGATCTCCGGGCTGTACTGGTAGCCGAAGACGGTCTCCGGGCCCAGGATCTTCTCGGCGTACTCGGAGACCAGCCGCGTACCGTCCACGGCGATCTGCCTGACCTGCTCGCGCGTGCCGCGGAAGACGACGCGGCGGAACGTGGGGGCGGTGGCGTTGTACAGGTGGACGGTGGCGCGGTGGGCGCCGACGAGCGACTGGACGGTGCGCTCGATCAGCTCTTCCCTGGCCTGCGTCAGGACGGAGATGGTCACGTCCTCGGGGATGGCGCCGTCTTCGATGATCGACCGTACGAAGGCGAAGTCGGTCTCGCCGGAGGACGGGAAGCCGACCTCGATCTCCTTGTAGCCCATGCGTACCAGCAGGTCGAACATCTCGCGCTTGCGCGCGGGCGACATGGGGTCGATCAGGGCCTGGTTGCCGTCGCGCAGGTCGGTGGAGAGCCAGCGGGGCGCCTGGGTGATGCGGTTGTCCGGCCAGGTGCGGTCGGGGATGTCCACGGCCTCGTAGCGGCCGTACTTGTGGATCGGCATCCCGGACGGCTTCTGGGTGTGCGTCGCGTTCGTGACGGGGGTGGGACGGCCGACGGCCGATCCGGCCACCGCGGGGTCGGACATGCGCTCAGACATTGCGTAGGGCTCCTCGTGTGTCCGCTGGAACGGCCGACGGGGCGGGAAAACCGCATCACCAGACTCCGCGGGGAGGGGGTCGGCCTACGACTACAGACCCTCGCCGCGGCAGCTAAGGAGAAGCAGCCCGAAACGCATGATGTGCCGCAGCCTAGCCGAGCCGGGTGGTCCGCGCGGGCCCGTATCAGTATGCGGGATCACCGGGGGTCGAGGCCAAAACCCCTCGAAAGCCCCATTCCGGAGCCCCCCGGGGCCCTCCGGGGCCCCCGCGGTCCCTAGAACCCCAGCTTGCGCAGCTGCTTCGGGTCGCGCTGCCAGTCCTTGGCGACCTTGACGTGCAGGTCCAGGAAGACCGGCGTGCCCAGCAGCGCCTCGATGTGCTTGCGGGACTTGGTCCCGACCTCCTTGAGCCGCTTGCCCTTGGGGCCGATGATGATCCCCTTCTGGCTCGGCCGCTCGATGTAGACGTTCGCGTGGATGTCCAGCAGCGGCTTGTCGGCCGGCCGGTCCTCGCGCGGCAGCATCTCCTCCACGACGACCGCGATCGAGTGCGGCAGCTCGTCCCGTACGCCTTCGAGCGCGGCCTCGCGGATCAGCTCGGCCACCATGACCATCTCGGGCTCGTCGGTGAGATCGCCCTCCGGGTAGAGCGGCGGGCTCTCCGGCAGCAGGGGGACGAGCAGGTCGGCTACGAGCTCGACCTGGTCACCGCTGACGGCCGAGACGGGGATGATCTCCGCCCACTCGAAGCCGAGCTCCTTGCCGAGCTGGTCGATCGCGATCAGCTGCTCCGCCAGGACGCGGGAGTCGACCAGGTCGGTCTTGGTGACGAGCGCGACCTTCGGCGTCTTCCTGATCCCGGCGAGCTCCTTGGCGATGAAGCGGTCACCGGGGCCGAGCTTCTGGTCGGCGGGCACGCAGAAACCGATGACGTCGACCTCGGCCCAGGTGGTCCGTACGACATCGTTCAGCCGCTCCCCGAGCAGCGTACGCGGCTTGTGGAGACCGGGGGTGTCGACCAGGATCAGCTGCGCCTCGGGCCGGTGCACGATGCCGCGCACCGTGTGCCGCGTGGTCTGCGGCCGGCTGGAGGTGATCGCCACCTTCTGGCCGACGAGAGCGTTCGTGAGGGTGGACTTGCCCGCGTTGGGGCGACCGACGAAACAGGCGAAACCAGCCCGGTGGGGGGCTTCGGACGGTTCGGCGGAAGTCTCGGGAGACGTAGGGGTACGAGCGCTCATGGCGCCCATTCTCCCCGATCGCCCCGCCCCCGCCGACCAGTCGGCCCGGACCCGGGCCCTCCGGATGCCTCAGCCGGCGGTGACGGCCAGCCGCACGGTCCCGTCGGGAGCGGCCACGAGCACCGGTGTACCGGGCCCGCCGAGATCGCGCACGGCGGCCCGGTCCTCGTCGCTGGCCGCCGCCGCCTCGGTGACGACGGCGGCGGCCTCCAGCGAGGTGGCACCGCTCGCGACGGCCATGGCGACGGCGGTGCGCAGGGCACTGAGCTTGAGGGAGTCGAGCTCGACGCTCCCGGCGACATAGGTCCGCCCGGTCTCGTCCCGCACGGCGGCCCCCTCGGCCACCCCGTTCCTGGCACGGGCGCTCCGGGCCAACGTAATGATCTTGCGGTCCTCGGGACCGAGTTCGGTGCTCTGCGTCGTCATACGCCGAGCATAGAGAGCCGCGCCGGCCGGAGGACGGGGCCCGCCCTCATCAGCCGAGAAGGCAGAAGGGATGCCCGGCCGGATCCGCGAAGACCCGCCACCCGGCTTGGTCGACGCGGAGCAACGTGGCACCGAGAGCGAGGACCTGTTCATGGGCCCGGTCGATGTCCCCGACATCGAGATCCAGATGGAACTGCTGCGGATGCGCCTGGTCCGGCCACCGCGGCGCCCGGTACCCCGCCACCCGCTGAAACGCAAACACAAGACCGTCACCGGTGTGCAGGGTGGCGAAGCCGTCGCCCACGGCCCACCTGGGATCGGATCGATTGACGGCGCCTCCGAGGAGCGCCTGGTAGAACCGAGCGAGATCCCCCGCATCGGGGCAGTCCAGCACCACGCACTGCAGCTTGCCGATCACCGGCTGATTCTCCGTCCCTCCCGAACCCGCGACTCACACCTGTCACAGAGGACCAGCAGGACTGGTCTGCTCGCACGCTCGGAGCCGTCCGCGCCACAGCGTTCGCACACCGTCTCGCTGCGCCGCGCGAACACCTCGATGACCTCGTCGAGTCGCTCGGACTCGGCGTCTGTCCAGTTCCCTCCGAGCCTCCATGGGCGCGGAAACGCCTGGAAGGCCAAGGATGCCCACTTCTGCTTGACGGCCAAGAGCTCGTACTCGGGGAACTCCGCGGCGACGGCGCGATGGCATTCGAGCACCAGCTCCAACCAGCCCGGCCCCACGTCGATCTCGACCGACGGATCGCGGAAATGCCGCCGGACCTCACTCATCGCCCCCTCGCCCGCTGCCACCATCCGGACACTCCCTACCCGATGTCGTCGAGAGACGCCTTACGCGTCGAAGTCGTACTCCAGGACGTAAGACGCCGAGTCGAGAATCATCTCGTTGACCTCGACCGCCCGGCCGTCAGCGGTGAACGCCGTGCGGCAGATCAGCATCACGGGCGTCCCGGCGGACAGACTCAATCGCCGTGACTCCTCCTGGGACGGCATGCGCGAGCGGACTTCCTCCCGGAAGTGCGCGGGTTCGTGGCCGAGTTCGGCGAGGCGGGCGTAAATACCGCCGGGCCCTGTGTCCTCCCGCGTGATCGCGGACCCCGCGACGAGCGCGGCGGACAGGTGGCTGGCGGCCAGCAGCACCGGCTTCCCGTCCAGGACGAAGCGGCGGCTTCGTACGCACACGGGGGCGCCCGGAGCGAGGTCCAGCACATGGGCGACCCGTTCCGGCGCGGGCTCCTCGGTCACGGCGATCTGATCGACCACAAGATCCCGGTCCTCGATGTCCGCCGCCCAGATCGACCGTCCGGCGCCCCACAGCTCACCTGACAACCGCTGGACACCACGCCGCCGCACCGGCCGAAAGGCCCGCACGAACACCCCGGCCCCCTTGCGCGACTCGGCGATCCCCTCGGTCTGCAGCACCCCGAGTGCCTGCCGCGCCGTCATCCGTGCGACGCCGTGCTCGGTCATGAGCTCGTTCTCACCTGGCAGCCGCGCCCCGGGACCGTAGTCACCGAGCCGAATCGCCTCACGCAGCACATCGGCGATGCGCCGGTACTTCGGCTGCCCTCCGTCGTCCCTGGTCGCCATGCGTCGACACCCTTCCGTCTTCTCTAGACAGCCTAGGCCACACCCGTAACAGAGCATTCGGACCGTCAACCTCTCTAGACATCTCATTGACACCGCTGGCCCCGACAGGTTCTACTCAAGATGTCTAGAGAGGTTGCGTGCTGCGATGACACGTCAGAAGCCACCGCCGAACACCACACACCGACACCCCGCTCCCGTGCCCTACATCACACGGTGGAGCGCGGAGGAGTCACCCGGCATACGCGTCGTCGCGAAGAACGGTGGCATCGGCTACGCGGACGAGCGACCGTACGACCGGGACACGAACGGCGTCCTGTGGACGCGTGTCCCCTCGCTGCCAGGCAAGGGCGACCCGAGTTCGGCAAGGTGCACGCACTACGCCAACGGTTGGCCATGGAGGCCCTGCTGTGTCAGGTATGCGCCCTTCCGGCCGACTGGACCGGCGACGGCGTGCTGTGGATGCTCGGCGAGAGCCTGGATGACACTGACGGCTCCGGATCGGACATCGATGAACTCGTCACCGCCCAGCCGCCTCTCTGCCCGCCCTGCGCCGTGAAATCCGCCCAGGCGTGTCCGCACCTCCGCCGGCGGTGCACCGTCCTGCGGGCGCGCTCGTTCGACCTGGCCGGAGTACGAGGGGTCCTCTACCGCCCGGGACATCCGAGCCCCGTCGCGTGGGACGCGAGCGGTGTGGGCTTCGGCGATCCCCGCATCCGCTGGATCCGCGCCGGACAGTCGCTCATGCGGCTGCGTGGCATCACCGTCGTGCGTCTCGGCGCGCTCCGCGAGACCCCCCTCGGCGCACTCAGCGCACCGGTCGTCTGACGGAGCGTGAACCTGGGTGTTCGCGGGGTGGTGCGGGAGCCGCAGATCACATGAACGGCGTCCCAACAAAGCACGAATTAGGCATGTCTTCTAGCTTTTGATCTCGGGTATCGTCCCGTTCCACGCGGCCAGGTCACGTGATCGGGAACGGTGCCGCCGAGGGGAAGAGCGCGCTTTGCCGGGCTCCCGGGCAGGTTGTCCGAGCAGACGAGGAAGAAGGTCATGAAGCGCATACTCATTCGCTCTGGGAAGAGTCCGTTCTACGTCGCCAGTCAGCAGGAGTTCCTCCAGAAGGACCTGATCGGCACGAACTCCGGGAATCTGCTCTTCAGCGACGCCGCGCACAAGATCCTGCTCACCGAGCGGACCGAGGTGACGTCCAACGGTATCGGCACCGACGCGACGCCCGAGCGCGCGCGGCAGATCAACGAGGACTACGACGTCTTCGTCATTCCGCTGGCCAACGCCTTCCGGCCCTCCTTCAAGCCCAACCTGAACAAGCTCTCCACCCTCATCGAGCAGCTCACCATCCCCGTCGTCGTCGTGGGCGTGGGCGCGCAGGTGTCCGAGGACTACGACACCACCAGACTCGTGCCCATCGAGGCCTCGGTGAAGAGGTTCGTCAAGGCCGTCCTGGAGAGATCCGCCTCCATAGGTGTGCGCGGCGAGCTGACCGCCTCCTATCTGGAGCGGCTCGGCTTCAAGCGGCACGTCGAGGTCATCGGGTGCCCGTCGATGTTCCTGCACGGCGACACCTTCCCGACCCCCCGGGACCCGGGCACCATCGACGCCCACTCCCGGATAGCGATCAACATGTCCCCCGGTGCGATAGCCGTCGGCGACATGGAGGGCCTGGCCCGCCACGCGCTGAGCCGCTTCCCGCATCTCAGGTACTACGCGCAGAACCTCGCCGACGCCGAAGTCCTCTTCTGGGGCGACACCTCCGCCGTCACCGGCCCCCAGACCCGCTTCCCCCGGCGGTTGACCCACCCGCTGTTCGAGGAGAACCGGGTCAGGGTCCCGCTGGATCCCAAGACATGGATGGACGAACTGGCGACGTACGACTTCGTCTACGGCACCCGTATCCACGGCAACATCGCGCCCCTGCTCGCCGGCACCCCCAGCGTCGTCCTCGTGCACGACTCCCGGACCCTGGAACTCTGCCGCTACTTCGGCATCCCGCACCGGATGCTTCGCACCACGCCCGCCGACGTCCACCCGCAAGAACTGTACGAGCAGGCCGACTACAGCGAGATGGTCGGCGGGCACAAGGAGCGCTTCGACCGGTTCGTCGGCTTCCTCGACAGGAACGGTCTGGAGAACACGTTCACGCACGGCGACGGCGGCGCCGCCTTCGACCTGCGGCTCGGTGCCCTCGATCTGCCGCCGTCACTCGGCGTGTGGGACGGCACCGACGACGGGGCGCTGCACTACCGCTTCAGCCGGATGCACGAGCGTCACACCATCACGGACCGCCGTATCGAGGTGCTCACCAAGAAGAACAACGAGCTCCAGAAGAAGCTCACTTCGCTGGAGCGGCGGCTGTCCACCCTGGAGAGCGGCTCGATACGGCGGATCGGTCCGGCCGTCCGGCGTCAGGTACGCCGCCGGCTGCGGCCCAAGAACTGATCCGCGCGCGCCCGTTACGGCCGGTCGAGCCGAAGACGCTCCGCCTTCGGCAGACCGGCCACCACCAGGTCGTAACTGTCCTCGATCAGCTCGCGCACCATCCGCGCGGGCAGCCCGGGGACCGTGACCGTGTTCCAGTGCCGCTTGTTGAGGTGCCATCCGGGGACGATCTCCGGATGGGCCGCGCGCAGCCGTATCGCCTCGTCCGGGTCGCACTTGAGCGAGACCTTCAACGGCTCGGCGTCCAGGGCGGTGAGCAGGAACACCTTCCCCACCACCTTGAAGACCGAGGTCTCGGGGTCGAAGGGGAACTCCTCCTTCACCGCGTTGAACTCCAGGCAGAACGCGCGCAGTTCGTCCCGCGACAACGAGCCGCCCCCGGCGGAGCTCATCGCGACGCCGCCTTCCCGGCCGGCTCCGCGAGCACCGTAACGATCTTGTTCCGCCGGCCCGCGGGCGACTCCGCCGTCAGCCGCAGCGTACGGCCGTCCGGCAGCTCCACCAGCGCGCTCGCACCGGCGATCGGCACCCGCCCGAGCGCCTTCGCGAGCAGACCGCCGACCGTCTCCACGTCCTCGTCGTCGAACTCGTCCAGCCCGTACAGCTCGCCGAGATCACCGATGTCGAGCCGGGCCGTGACCCGGTAGGAGTCGGTGCCCGTCTCCTCGACCGGCGGCAGCTCACGGTCGTACTCGTCCGTGATCTCGCCGACGATCTCCTCCAGGATGTCCTCGATCGTCACGATGCCTGCCGTGCCGCCGTACTCGTCGATGACGACGGCGACATGGTTGCGCTCCTGCTGCATCTCCCGCAGCAGATCGCCCGCGTTCTTCGTGTCCGGCACGAACGCCGCCGGGCGCATCGCCGTGGAGACCAGATCGGCCTCGGAGTCGCGGTTGATGTGCGTCTTCCTGACGAGGTCCTTGAGATAGACGATGCCGACGATGTCGTCCTCGTTCTCCCCCGTGACGGGGATACGGGAGAAGCCGGAGCGCAGCGCCAGCGTGAGCGCCTGGCGGATCGTCTTGTAGCGCTCGATGCAGACCAGGTCCGTACGCGGCACCATGACCTCCCGCACCAGCGTGTCCCCCAGCTCGAAGACCGAGTGCACCATCCGCCGCTCGTCGTCCTCGATCAGCGACTCCTGCTCGGCGAGGTCCACCATCGCGCGCAGCTCCGCCTCGCTCGCGAACGGTCCCTTGCGGAAGCCCTTGCCCGGTGTGAGCGCGTTGCCGAGGAGGATCAGCAGCTGCGGGACGGGCCCCATGATCCGGGCCAGCGGCAGCAGCACGTACGCCGCGACGGTCGCCGTGTTCAGCGGGTGCTGCCGGCCGATGGTGCGCGGCGAGACGCCCACGGCCACGTACGACACGAGGACCATCACCCCGATCGCCACCAGCAGCGCGGCCCAGGTCTCCGCGAACTCCTCCAGGCAGACGTAGGTGACCAGCACCCCGGCCGCCATCTCGCACGCGACGCGCACCAGCAGCGCCACGTTCAGATACCGCGTCGGGTCGGCGGCGATCTGCGCCAGCCGGTCGGCGCCGCGCCGCCCGGAGCGCTCGGCCTCGGCGGCGCGGAAGCTGGAGACGCGGGCGAGCCCCGCCTCCGCGCAGGCCGCCAGCCAGGCGATGACCACCAGCGCGACGGCCCCGATGATCAGTTGCGTGATCACGAGACGGTCGGCGCGGGAGAGGGACCGGTCAGGCCCTGTTCGGCCCGCCAGCCGTCCACGATGGCCGCCTGGAGGCCGAACATCTCGGCCTTCTCGTCCGGCTCCTCGTGGTCGTACCCGAGGAGGTGCAGCACACCGTGGACGGTGAGGAGCTGGAGCTCCTCGTCCATGGAGTGCCGCGTCGGCGCTTCCTCGCCCTGGGTCTTCGCGACCTCCGGGCAGAGCACGACGTCACCGAGGAGCCCCTGGGGGGGCTCCTCGTCGTCCTTCACCGGCGGACGAAGCTCGTCCATCGGGAAGGACATGACGTCGGTCGGACCCGGGAGGTCCATCCACTGCATGTGCAGCTGCTCCATGGCGGCGGAGTCCACCACGATCACCGAGAGCTCGGAGAGGGGATGGATGCGCATCCGGGTCAGCGCGTAGCGGGCGGCCCCGAGGATCGCCTGCTCATCGACCTCGGTGCCTGACTCGTTGTTGACGTCGATCGACATGGTGCGGTGTGACTCTCCCGGTTAGTGCCGCGAGGCGTCGTTCAGCTGTGCTGTTCGTTGCCGTTGCGGCTGTCGTACTGCTCGTAGGCGTCGACGATACGGCCGACGAGCTTGTGCCGGACGACATCGTCGGAGGTAAGACGGGAGAAGTGCACGTCCTCGACGTCGTGGAGGATGTCCTGGACCTGGCGCAGACCGCTCTTCGTGCCGCCGGGAAGGTCGACCTGGGTGACATCGCCCGTGATGACGATCTTCGAGTCGAAGCCGAGCCTCGTCAGGAACATCTTCATCTGCTGCGAGCTCGTGTTCTGCGCCTCGTCGAGGATGATGAACGCGTCATTGAGCGTCCGGCCTCGCATGTACGCCAGGGGCGCGACCTCGATCGTGCCCGCGGCCATCAGACGCGGGATCGAGTCGGGGTCGAGCATGTCGTGCAGCGCGTCGTAGAGCGGACGCAGATACGGGTCGATCTTCTCGTACAGCGTGCCGGGCAGGAAGCCGAGCCGCTCCCCCGCCTCCACCGCGGGCCGGGTCAGGATGATCCTGGTGACCTGCTTGGACTGGAGGGCCTGCACGGCCTTGGCCATGGCGAGATAGGTCTTGCCGGTACCGGCGGGGCCGATGCCGAAGACGATCGTGTGCTTGTCGATCGCGTCCACGTAGCGCTTCTGGTTGAGCGTCTTGGGGCGGATCGTGCGGCCACGGCTGGAGACGATGTTCTGAGTGAGAACTTCGGCGGGGGTCTCGGGTCCGTCCGCGCCGCCGTTCTCGCTCGCCCTGAGCATGGCGATCGAGCGTTCCACTGCGTCCTCCGTCATCGGCTGTCCGGTGCGGAGCACCAGCATCATCTCGTCGAACAGGCTCTGGATCAGCGCGACCTCTGCCGCGTCGCCCACGGCGCTGATCTGATTGCCCCGGACATGGATGTCGGCGGCCGGGAACGCCTTCTCGATCACGCGCAACAGCGAGTCACCGGAGCCCAGGATCGTCACCATCGGGTGCTTGGCCGGGATGGTGAACTGGGCTCGCGCCTGACCGGGCGCGGGGGTAGGGGCTGTGGGTGTCTGAGTCATGGGCCGGCACTGTGGCCTGCACATACCTCCCGTTGCAGGGTTCTCGCCGCTCGACAACCTCTGGGTACCAGCGTACGACTCCGCACTGACAAGCCCGAAGGGCTTTTACACGCGCCTTCGCGCGGACGGGCCCCGGCGGGATCGTCCGATCCCACCGGGGCCGCTCACTGTCAGTAGCCGACCGGGGCCCGCGAAGACCGCCGGACGCCCTCTAGTGCTTTCTGACCTTCACCACGACGGTGTCGCTGGTGGAGCCGGTCGCACGCTCGCCCTCGGCCGGGACGTACTCGGCCGTGAACTTCCGGTTGCCGACCGTGGTGTCCGGCTTCAGCGTGCAGGCGGCCTTCCCGGCCCGTACGGGCATGGCGGCCAGCTTCTGCCCGCCCGACCTGAAGACCACCGTCCCGGCCGGCTCGGCCCTCGGGTCCAGCGTCACCTCGGCGGTGAGCCTGACCGGGTCCTCGGTGCCGTACCACTGCGCGTCGTCCGACGCCTTGAGCCGCACCGCCGACGTCGCAGCCGGGGCCTCCAGCGCCCCCGGCACGGCCGGCGGCCGGTTCTCCGCGCCACGGCCCCACGTGCTGCTCGCGCCGTCGGTGGTGAGCCTGAAGTTCACCGTGCCGGCGGAGAGCAGGTCGTGGTGCGAGATCCAGCTGCGCCCGGTCTTCTCGCCCGCGACGCTCAGCGTGTCGATGTACTGGATCGTCGACGCCTTCGCCCCCGGGGCGTTCAGGGTCAGCCTGGTGCCGTCGGGCTGCGTGATCACGGCCTTCGGGAACATCGGCGCCGAGAAGACGTAGTTGCCGGAGCCGGGCTGCGCCTCGAAGAAGCCCCGCATCGCGAACGCGGCCCCTCCCCGTCAGCCGGAGCGCCCGAAGCCGATCGTCGGCACCGCCCTGCGCAGCGGCCACGGCCGGGTCGGCGCGGGCAACAGGCCCGTCAGGAAGGCGTATCGGCGCAGTGCCGCCGGATCCTGGTCCGACAGCTCCTGCACGTAACTCCACCAGGCGGCCACCTCCGCCCAGCCGGGCGCCGACAGCGATCCGCCGAACTCCTGGACCGAGAGCGCGGCCGTGAGCCCGGAGAAGGCGAGCCGGTCGGCGAGCGGCCAGCCGGCGAGCGTGCCGGTGACGAACCCGGCCACGAACACGTCGCCCGCGCCCGTCGGATCGAGCGCCTCCACGTCGATGGCCGGCACCTCGGCGGTCGCGCCGGCGGCGCTGTCCACCGCGTACGCCCCCTCCGCGCCCAGCGTCACGACCACCAGCGGCACCACCTCCGCGAGCGCCCGCGCGGCGGCCTTCGGGCAGTCCGTACGGGTGTAGCGCATGGCCTCCTCGGCGTTGGGCAGGAACGCCTCGCAGTACGCCAGGTCGGGCAGGCCCGCCAGGTCCCAGCGGCCGGTGTCGTCCCATCCCACGTCGGCGAAGACCCGCGCCCCGTGTCCGGCGGCGCGGGCGATCCATCCCTCGCTGCGGCCCGGTGTGAGCGCGGCGACGGCGGCACGCGCGCGGGGCGGGCACTCGGGCACGGCGCCCTCGGGCGGCGGGGCCTCGTGGCCGTGCGAGACCATCGTGCGCTCGCCCTCGTACGCCATGGAGACGGTGACCGGCGAGTGCCAGCCGGGGACGGTGCGGGAGCGGGAGAGGTCGATGCCCTCGCCCTGCTCCAGGGCGTCCCAGCAGTACTCCCCGTAGTGGTCGTCGCCGAAGGCCGCCGCGAGCGAGGTGCGCAGTCCGAGCCGGGCCAGCGCGCTGGCCATGTTCGCGATGCCGCCGGGGCTCGAACCCATGCCCCTGGCCCAGGACTCGGTGCCGCGCACGGGGGCGCTGGCGAGACCGGTGAAGATGATGTCGAGGAAGACCGTGCCCGTCAGGTAGACGTCGCAGTCCGGGTCGTCCGGAGCACGCAGGGCGCCCAGCGGGTCGACATCGGCGGTGTGCTGCTGCGGCTTTCCTTCGGTTGGGGTCACGGTCGCGCTCCCGGATCGGCGTACGGATCCGGACAGTGTGCCCGATGGCACTGACAGCCCGCGTGACGGCAGGCCGTGGGGGCTGCCGTCGACGGCCGCGGGGCCGGGGCGGCGGCGGTCAGCCGGAGCGCTTGGGCAGCGGTACGCGTACGAGGTCGGCCGCGACGGTCAGCTCGCCCTCGTAACCGGCCGCCCTGGCCTGCCGCTCGAACTCCGCGGGGTCGGAGTAGCGCTGCGAGAAGTGCGTCAGTACGAGGTGCCGTACGCCGGCCTCGCGCGCCACCGCGCCCGCCTGACCGGCGGTCAGATGCCCGTGTTCCTCGGCCAGTTGCGCGTCCTCGTCGAGGAACGTGGACTCGATGACCAGCATGTCGCAGCCGTCGGCGAGGGCGTGCACCCCGTCGCAGAGCCTGGTGTCCATGACGAACGCGAAACGCTGCCCCCTGCGCTCCTCGCTGACGTCGTCGAGCGTCACCCCGCGCAGTTCCCCGTCGCGCTGGAGACGCCCCACGTCGGGCCCCTTGACGCCGTGCGCGGCGAGGCGTTCCGGGAGCATCCTGCGGCCGTCGGGCTCGGTGATCCGGTAGCCGTAGGACTCGACGGGATGGGACAGCCGGTGGGCCTGGAGGGTGTACGAGTCGGTGCGGGCGAGCACGCCGTCGGCGTCGACGGGAGCCTCGGTGACACCGACGGTCTCGCGGTACGCCGTCGCGTACCGCAGTCTCCTGAAGAAGACGTGTCCGCTCGCCGGGTAGTGCGCGGTGACCTCGTGCGGGACACGGTCCAGGTTGACTCGCTGGATCACCCCGGCGAGGCCGAGCGAGTGGTCACCGTGGAAGTGCGTGACGCAGATCCGGTTGATGTCGTACGCCGCGACTCCGGCGCGCGACATCTGGCGCTGGGTGCCGTCCCCGGGGTCGAAGAGGATGCCCTCGCCGTCCCAGCGCAGCAGATAGCCGTTGTGGTTGCGGTGCCGGGTGGGGACCTGGCTGGCGGTGCCGAGGACGACGAGTTCGCGTACGGACAAGGTGCGGGCCTACCCGGGAGGCCAGTTGAGACCGCGTCCGCCCAGGACGTGGGCGTGCGCGTGGAAGACGGTCTGGCCCGCGCCGCTGCCGGTGTTGAAGACGATCCGGTAGCCGCTGCCCACGGTCTTGTCCTCGGCGGCGACCTCCGCGGACTCGCGCAGGATGTCGGCGGCCATCTGGGGCTCGGCGGCGGCGAGGGCGGCCACGTCCGGGTAGTGGACCTTGGGGATCACCAGGATGTGCGTGGGGGCCTGCGGGTTGATGTCCCTGAAGGCCACGGTGGTGTCCGTCTCGCGTACGACGGTGGCCGGCACCTCCCCGGCGACGATCTTGCAGAACAGGCAGTCGGCCTGTCGTTCTCCCGCCATGGTCCGGGTCTCCTCATCGGTCGGCCGGTCGCCCCTGGTCACTTCCGTACGGAGGCATGCTATCCGCCCCCGGGGCGTGTCCGGCGATCAGGACCAGCGCCCCGTACGGCCCAGGAGCAGCGCGCAGGCGGCCGTGCCCGCGGTGGAGGTGCGCAGCACGGTGCGGCCGAGCCGGTACGGCGCGGCCCCGGCGTCCGCGAAGAGCGCCAGCTCGTCCGGGGAGACGCCACCCTCGGGTCCGACGACGAGCACGATGCTCCCCGCGCCGGGGAGTGCGGCGGTGGCCAGCGGCTCGCTGCCCTCCTCGTGCAGGACCGCGGCGAAGTCGGCTCCCGCCAGCAGCGCCGCGACCTCTTTGGAGGTCATCGCCTCCGCGATCTCGGGGAAGCGGAGCCTGCGGGACTGCTTGCCCGCCTCACGCGCGGTGGCACGCCATTTCACCAGGGACTTGGCGCCCCTTTCGCCCTTCCACTGGGTGATGCAGCGCGCGGCCTGCCAGGGCACGATCGCGTCGACACCTGTCTCGGTCATCGTCTCCACGGACACCTCGCCGCGGTCGCCCTTGGGCAGCGCCTGGACGACGGTGATGCGGGGCCGGGGCTCGTCCTCGGTCCGTACGCCGCTGACCGCGACGTCCAGCCGGTCCTTGCCGTGAACCGCCTCGACGGTTCCGTGGGCCCCGGTGCCCGCGCCGTCCGTCAGGACCACCTCCTCGCCGACGCGCAGCCTCCTTACGGAGACGGCGTGGCGGCCCTCGGGGCCGTCCAGCGTGACCGTGCCCGGCCGCAGGGCGACAGTGGGGTCGACGACGAAGACAGGTGCGGTCATGAGGCGTTCCCCAGGGTCAACGAGGCGCGGGCGGCTTCGAGTTCTTCGGCGAGGACCTCGACGAGCTGCCCGGCGGGCAGATCGCGGGCCATCCGGTGTCCCTGGCCGGCCCACAGGGCCATGCCCTGCGGGTCGCCGACCTTGGCCGCGGCCTTGCGCAGCCCGGTGGTGAGGTGGTGCACCTCCGGGTACGCGGGCGGGGCGTAGCGGCCGTGTTCGCGCATGAAGCGGTTGACGAGGCCGCGCGCGGGCCGGCCGGAGAAGGCGCGGGTGAGTTCGGTGCGGGTGAACAGCGGGTTGGTCATGGCCTGCTTGTGGAGCGCGTGGGCGCCGGACTCCGGGCAGACGAGGAAGGCGGTGCCGAACTGCGCGGAGTCGGCGCCCGCGGCCAGCACGGCGGCGATCTGGCCGCCGCGCATGAGTCCGCCGGCCGCGATGACCGGGAGCCGTACGGAGTCCCGTACCTGCGTCACGAGCGACAGCAGCCCGATGCCCGTGGCGTCGGCGGCGGGGTCGTCGCGGTGCGTGCCCTGATGGCCGCCGGCCTCGATGCCCTGGACGCAGACGACGTCGGCGCCCGACCATTCGGCGGTCTGGGCCTCCTCGGGCGTCGTCACGGTGACGACGGTGACGGTGCCGACGCGGGTGAAGGCGTCGAGGGTGGTGGGCGTGGGGCAGCCGAAGGTGAAGGACACGACCGGGACGGGATCGTCGAGCAGTATCGCGAGTTTGGCCTCGTACCCGTCGTCGCGGCCCGCCTCGGGGTCGCCGAGCGGGGTCTCGTACCAGGTCACCTCACCCGCGAGCTGTTCGCGGTAGAGCTCCACGGCGGCATGGTCGTCGTGGTGCGGCTGCGGCATGAAGAGATTGATCCCGAACGCGGCGGAGCTGAGCCCCCGGAGCTGCTTGACCTCCTCGTACATCCCGTCGGCGGTCTTGTAGCCGGCGGCGAGGAATCCGAGCCCCCCGGCGTCACCGACGGCCGCCACCAGCTGCGGGCAGGACGCGCCGCCGGCCATGGGAGCCTGCACGATCGGATACCGGCAGAGATCGGTCAACACGGAGGACATGCACGCATGGTGCCATGTCGCCCGTGGAGTCTTGGTACCGGTTCGTCCTCGGCCGCCGGAGGGGCCCTGAGCAGGCCGTCCGGCGGCCGAGGAGACGGTCTAACGACCGTTGAACGCGTCCTTCAGCCGGGAGAAGAGTCCCTGTTGCCCCGGTTGAAACTGGCCGGTGGGCCGTTCCTCGCCCCTGAGCTTCGCCAGCTCTCGCAGCAACCGCTCCTGCTCCGGGTCGAGTTTCGACGGGGTCATGACCTCGACATGGACGATCAGGTCGCCCCGGCCACCGCCCCGCAGATGCGTGATGCCGCGGCCGTGCAGCGGGATCGACTGGCCCGACTGGGTGCCCGGCCGGACGTCGATGTCCTCGACGCCGTCCAGCGTCTCCAGCGGGCACTGTGTGCCCAGGGAGGCCGCCGTCATCGGGATGGTCACCGTGCAGTGCAGATCGTCGCCGCGCCGCTGGAACACCGCGTGCGGCAGTTCGTGGATCTCGACGTACAGATCGCCCGCCGGACCGCCACCGGGGCCGACCTCGCCCTCGCCGGAGAGCTGGATACGGGTGCCGTTGTCGACGCCCGCGGGGATCTTGACCGTGAGCGTGCGGCGCGACCTGATGCGGCCGTCACCGGCGCACTCGGGGCAGGGGGTCGGCACGACCGTACCGAAGCCCTGGCACTGCGGGCACGGCCGCGATGTCATGACCTGGCCCAGGAAGGACCGCGTGACCTGTGAGACCTCGCCGCGACCGCGGCACATGTCACAGGTCTGCGCGGACGTACCGGGTGCGGCGCCCTCGCCCGAGCAGGTCGTACAGACGACCGCGGTGTCGACCTGGATGTCCTTGGTCGTACCGAAGGCCGCCTCGTTGAGGTCGATCTCCAGCCGGATCATCGCGTCCTGGCCGCGCCGCGTCCGCGACCTCGGCCCACGCTGCTGCGACGTTCCGAAGAACGCGTCCATGATGTCCGAGAAGTTGCCGAAGCCTCCGGCGCCGAAGCCACCGGCGCCGCCGCCCGCCTGCGAGAGCGGGTCGCCGCCGAGGTCGTAGACCTGCTTCTTCTGCGGGTCCGACAACACCTCGTACGCGGCGTTGATCTCCTTGAAGCGCTCCTGCGTCTTGGGATCGGGATTGACATCCGGGTGCAGCTCGCGGGCGAGCCTGCGGAATGCCTTCTTGATCTCGTCCTGTGATGCGTCGCGGCGTACGCCGAGTACGGCGTAGTAGTCCGTGGCCACTTACGACTCCGCCAGGATCTGTCCGACGTAACGTGCCACTGCGCGTACCGCTCCCATCGTTCCGGGGTAGTCCATGCGGGTCGGTCCGACCACGCCGAGTTTGGCGACTGCCTCGTCGCCCGAACCGTAGCCGACCGCGACGACGGACGTGGAGTTGAGGCCCTCGTGGGCGTTCTCGTGCCCGATTCGTACGGTCATGCCCGAGTCCTCGGCCTCGCCGAGCAGCCTGAGGAGCACGACCTGCTCCTCCTCCTCAAGTGCCTCCAGCACCGGCCGGATGGTCAGGGGGAAGTCGTGCCCGAAGCGCGTCAGATTGGCGGTACCGCCGATCATCAGCCGCTCCTCGGTCTCCTCCACCAGAGTCTCCAACAGCGTCGCGAGGACGGTGGACACCGTCCCCCGGTCCTCCAGGTCGAAGGATTCGGGCAGCTCCTGCACCAGCAGCGGCACGTCGGAGAACCGGCGGCCCACGACCCGGGCGTTGAGCCGGGCCCGCAGGTCCGCCAGCGACGTGTCGCCGAACGGCACCGGACAGTCGATCATGCGCTGCTCGACCCGGCCGGTGTCGGTGATCAGCACCAGCATCAGCCGCGCCGGGGCCAGCGAGAGCAGTTCCACGTGCCGCACCGTCGAGCGGGTCAGCGAGGGGTACTGCACGACCGCGACCTGCCGCGTCAGCTGCGCGAGCAGCCGCACCGTACGGCCCACCACGTCGTCCAGGTCGACGGCGCTGTCGAGAAAGTTCTGGATGGCCCTGCGCTCCGGCGCCGACAGCGGCTTCACACCCGCCAGCCGGTCGACGAAGAGCCGGTAACCCTTGTCCGTCGGAATACGCCCCGCACTCGTGTGGGGCTGTGCGATGAAGCCCTCGTCCTCCAGGACCGCCATGTCGTTACGGACGGTGGCCGGGGAGACACCGAGCTTGTGCCGCTCGGTCAACGCCTTGGAGCCGACGGGCTCCTCGGTGCCGACATAGTCCTGGACGATGGCGCGCAGCACCTCAAGCCTGCGTTCGCTCAGCATCGCGCACACCTCCAGCTCTGGGTCCTCGGATCCGGCTTGGCACTCGGTGCGTAGGAGTGCCAGCATTCCCCGGGCCAGTGTACGGCCGTGAGGTACGCCCCTAGCAAGGCCGACCGGTCACGCTACCGCGCGGCACCGCCCGCCCCACCGATAGCGTCGCCGTATGAACGTCCGTTGGGAAGAGCACGGCTGGGAACGACTGGCACCAGGGGTCGGCAGACGGCGACTGCCTGGCTGGGATGCGACGGTCGGGCTCGTCGTGGGCGAGGACGCCGTCCTTCTGTACGACACGGGCTCGACGCTCCGTGAGGGCGCGGAGATCCGCGCCCAGGCGCAGGCCCTCTGCGGCCGGCGCGTCACCCACATCGCGCTCAGTCACCCCCACTTCGACCATGTCCTCGGCACGGCGGCCTTCTCAGGAGCGGAGGTCTACGGCGCGGTCGGTCTGGGCGAGCTGCTGCACCGCGACCGCGAGAGCCTGCGCGCCACGGCCGTAGGGCACGGTGTACCCGCCTCCGAGGCCGCCACGGCGGTGGACGTGCTCGTCCTCCCGGACCACCCCGTGTCCGGCGAGTGGACGCTCGATCTCGGTGGGCGGCAGGTACTTCTCGCCAATGTCGGCCCCGGGCACTCCGGACACGATCTGGCCCTGCTGGTCCCCGGCGACCGGGAGATCGTCTTCTGCGGCGACCTGGTCGAGGAGTCCGGCGAACCACAGGCCGGCGACGACGCGATCCCCTCCCGCTGGCCGGCCGCCCTGGACCGGCTGCTGGCGCTGGGCGGTGAGGACGCGGTGTACGTTCCCGGCCACGGCGCGGCCGTCGACGCGGCGTTCGTACGGGCCCAGCGGGGCGCGCTCGCCGCACGTTTCGGGACGGCGTGACGCGGGGTTATCGTCTGCGGATGCGCAGTTACAGCCCCGATCTGACCCCGCCCTGGAAGCGTTCGAAGCGGGTGCCCGAGGTGCCCGCCGAGCCGGATCTGGTGGTCGAGGAGGTGTCGACGGGCTTCTGCGGTGCGGTGATCCGCTGCGAGAAGACGGCCGAGGGGCCGACGGTCACCCTGGAGGACCGCTTCGGCAAGCACCGGGTCTTCCCCCTGGTCGAACGGGGGTTCCTGCTCGAAGGCCAGATGGTCACCCTCGTCCGGCCCACCTCCGGGGGTCCGGCCCGGCCCGCCCGTACGGCCTCCGGCTCGGTCGCCGTCCCGGGCGCGCGGGCGCGGGTGGCCCGTGCGGGGCGCATCTACGTCGAGGGGCGGCACGACGCGGAACTGGTCGAGCGGGTCTGGGGCGACGACCTCCGTATCGAGGGCGTGGTCGTGGAGTACCTGGAGGGCATCGACGACCTCCCGGCGATCGTCACGGAGTTCGGCCCGGCACCGGACGCGCGGCTCGGCGTACTGGTGGACCACCTGGTGCCCGGCTCCAAGGAGTCCCGCCTTGCCGAGCAGGTGACCGGGGACGACGTACTGGTCGTGGGGCACCCGTACATCGACGTCTGGGAGGCGGTGAAGCCGTCGTCGGTGGGCATCCGGGCGTGGCCGACGGTTCCGCGCGGCCAGGACTGGAAGACGGGGGTGTGCCGGGCCCTGGGCTGGCCGGAAAACACCGGTGCGGCGTGGCAGCGGATCCTCGGCTCGGTCCACACGTTCCGAGACCTGGAACCGGCGCTGCTGGGCCGGGTGGAAGAACTGATCGACTTCGTCACGGAACCGGTGTAGCTCCGGGGGGGCTTGTGCGGATCCCCCACCGGCGTGAGGGGGGGCGGGGGCGCAGGAGGGGTGTGTTCGGACACTCAGGCTGATTTGTGGCGCGGGAACAAGAACCTCTCCTCGGGGCCAACGAGCGGTGCGCGCGCCGTAAATCACGCCGTCCGGAACATACCCCTCCGGAGACCCCGAACCCCGCCCCGAGCACCGGCAGCAACCAAGACCCACGCCGGAGGCGCTACGCCTCAGTCCACCAGGTCCCGCACCACCGCGTCCGCCAGCAACCGGCCCCGCAACGTCAGCACCGCCCGCCCCTCTCCGTACGGCCCCGCGTCCAGCAGCCCGTCGTCCAGCGCCTTGCGCGCCGCCCCGAGCCCCGCCGGCCGCAGCAGCGACAGCTCCACGCCCTCCGACAGCCGCAGCTCCAGCAGGATCCGCTCCACGCGCCGGTCCTCCGCCGTGAGGAGTTCCCGCCCCGCCCCCGGCGACCGCCCCTCCGCCAGCGCCGCCGCGTACGCGCCGGGGTGCTTCACGTTCCACCACCGGACCCCGCCCACATGGCTGTGGGCGCCCGGCCCGGCGCCCCACCAGTCCGCCCCTCGCCAGTACAGCTCGTTGTGCAGGCACCGCCCGGCCGTCGTGGTGGCCCAGTTGGAGACCTCGTACCAGGAGAACCCGGCGGCGGCCAGCGTCTCGTCCGCGATCAGGTACCTGTCGGCGTGCTCGTCGTCGTCCGTCATGGGGATCTCGCCCCGGCGGATACGGCGGGCCAGCCCCGTGCCCTCCTCGACGATGAGCGCGTACGCCGACACGTGGTCGGGCCCGGCCCCCACCGCCGCCGCGATCGACTCTCGCCAGTCGTCGTCGGTCTCCCCGGGCGTGCCGTAGATCAGGTCGAGGTTCACATGCTCGAACCCGGCCGCGTGGGCCTCCGCGACGCACGCCTCGGGCCGCCCGGGCGTGTGCGTGCGGTCGAGCACCTGAAGGACGTGCCGCTTCGCGCTCTGCATGCCGAACGAGATCCGGTTGAAGCCGCCCGCGCGCAGCTCCGCCAGGTACGCGGGGTCGACGGACTCCGGGTTCGCCTCGGTGGTGATCTCGGCGTCGTCGGCAAGGCCGAACTCGTCGCGTACGGCGCCCAGCATGCGTACGAGGTCGGACGCGGCGAGCAGCGTGGGCGTACCGCCGCCGACGAAGACCGTGCGGACGGGCCGGGAGTCGTCGCCGAGGACCTTGCGGGCGAGCCGGATCTCGTCGGTCAGGGTGTCGGCGTAGTTGTCGCGGGATGCCAGGACGCCCCCCGAGCCGCGCAGCTCCGTCGCGGTGTAGGTGTTGAAGTCGCAGTAGCCGCAGCGGGTGGCGCAGTACGGCACGTGCAGGTAGAAGCCGAGCGGCCGGTCCGCCGCGCCCTCAAGGGCGTGCGGGGGCAGCGCGCCGGACTCGGGCATGGGGTCACCGTCGGGCAGAGCGGAAGGCATGCCCCCAGTGTCCCGCACCGCGGAGGTGTCCCGACCAGGACGCCGAGGCGGACGCCTACTCCGCCCGCAGCACCAGCATCGCCAGGTCGTCCGAGGGCGGACTCGGGTCGAAGTCGTGCACCGCGCGTCTGATCCGCTCGGCGACGCCCTGCGCGTTCAGTCCCGTGCAGCCCGCCAGGATCGCGGCGAGACCGTCGTCGTCGTCCAGGAGCAGCCGGCCCGAGCGGCGCTCGGTGACCCCGTCGGTGACGCACAGGAGCGTGTCCCCCGACGCCAGGTCGAAGCTGAGGCTCTCGTACGCGACGTGCTCGTCGACCCCGAGGAGCAGTTGCGGCTCCGCCGCCACGCGGACCGTCCCGTCGGGCCGCAGCAGCAGCGGCAGCGGGTGCCCCGCGCTCGCGAGGGTGCAGCGGGCGCCGCCGCCGGTGCCGGGGAGCGGCGCGAGTTCGCCGTACAGGAGGGAGAGGAAGCGTGACTGGCCGCCGTCGGCGAGTCCGCCGCCGCGCCCGCCGTCCCCGGCGCTCTGCTCGATGTCGCCGATGTCACGGATGTCGCCCATGTCACTGAGCGGGCCCAGGTCGCTGAGTCCGGGGAGGGCGCCGTCGCCACCCGTCAGGTCCTGCCCGCCGGCGACGGCGACCATCAGCGCGGCGGCCTCGGCGGCTTCCATCGCGTCGTCGAGCAGGAGCCGGTTGAGCCGGTCGAGGACCTCGCCGACGCCGTACCCCTCACGGGCCAGGAGCCGCAGCCAGGGCCGGGCGAGACCGGTGACGACGGCGGCCTCGGGGCCGCTGCCCTGGACGTCGCCGAGCATGAAGCACCACCGTCCGCCGGGCGGCGCCGGGAAGACGTCGTAGAAGTCGCCGCCGACCACGCCGTCGTCGGCGGGCTCGTACACGAGGTGGCTCTCGACGCCCGGGATCCGGGCGACCTGACTGGGCAGCAGGCTGCGTTGCAGGACGCGGCTGATGGTGGCCTGCCGGGTGTAGCGGCGGGCGGCGCCGATCGCGAGTGCGACGCGGCGGGCGAAGTCCTCGATGAGCGCGATGACTTCGTCGGGCATCCGGGCGAGCCGGCGCCGGCCGAGGACCAGGGTGCCGAGGGGGCGGCCGTTGGCGACGAGCCGGCAGGAGACGGCCGCGCCGTCGTGCGAGCCGGTCTGGCCGGAGCCGGGCCAGGGGACGGGCACAGGAACGTTACGCCCGCCGGTGCCCCCGCCCGTGCCGTCCTGGCCGGGCTGGGAGTCGAGCAGCCTCGGCGGCTCCTTCTCAAGGAGGGCGCGGAGCAGTTCGATACGGGACTCGTCGGCGTGCCAGACGCGGGCGAGCCGCGGCGTACCGGCCCTGCCGTGTCCTTCGCCCTCGCCGTCGAGCCAGATCGCGCACCAGTCGGCGAGCCGGGGCACGAGCAGCTGCCCGGCGAGCGCGGCGACCAGGTCCTCGTCGAGCTGGCCGGCCAGCAGGTCGGAGGCTTCGGCGAGGAAGGAGAGTGCGCCCCGGCTGATCCAGTCCGGGTCCTCGCGCGGCATGCCGCGCGGTGCGGCGGCGAGGATCTCGGCGGCGCGCAGCCCGCGGCGCAGGGCCGGTTCCCCGACGACCCCGTTGACTCCGGAGGCCGCGTCGGTGCCGGACGGGACCTCGGCCGTCGGTCCGTCGAGCGGGAGCCGGGCCCAGACGGTCTTGAGGCCGGTGCGGTAGGTGATGCCCCAGCGTTCCGCGAGGGCGGCGATGAGCTGGAGGCCCCGGCCGTAGTCGGGAGCGCCGCCGCCCTCCGGACCGTGCGCGTCGCTGCGTACGGAGCGGGCGGGGTGGTGGTCGGAGACCTCGATGACGAGCGCGGCGGGCTCGTACTCGGAGGCGGTGTCCGGCTCGGGGAGCGCGACGGGCGCGCCGTCGGGACCGGGCGCCCGGTCGGGTCCCGGCGCGTCGGGCCCGTCGGCCTCGGGCTCCGGCGGTGCTTCGAGACGGCAGAGCAGTTCGACGTTGGTGCCGGCGTGCACGACGGCGTTGGTGACCAGTTCGTCGACGATCAGCACCGCGTCGTCGGCGAGCCCGTCGGAGCTGTGGCGGCCCGGTGGGCACGCCTCGTCGCCCTGGCAGAGGGCGCAGGTGGTGAGCAGTCCGAGGCTGGTCCACTCGGCGAGAGCCGCGCGTACGAACCGGCGCGCGGCCGACGGAGCGAGCGGGTTGCCCGGCAGGCTGGTGCGTGCCGTGCGTCGCTCGTCGTGCCGGAACACCCGACTCCGCGTCGGAGTCGGCACTTCCGGATCGTTCGGGTCCCGACGGTCCCCTATAGGCACCACGTGCGGCTCCTGGTTGTTTCTTTCGTTGCGCCGCTTACGACCCCGACAGAGTGACAGACTGAGCGTGCCCATATGCGTCGAGTCATCGAAACGGGCGAATAAGCGGGCGAAGAAATGGGCGAAGAACGGAGCTCAGAGGCCACCTCCCGGCCGCCGTACCCCCGACACACTACGCACCCGGATCCCCCAATCCCGGCCATCATCTACTCGGACGCCACCCACGATGAGCACCCAGATACCCACCGAACCAGCCACTGACACCCCTGTCGAGGACCGCGCGGGAATCCTTCTCGTCGACGACATGGAGGAGAATCTCCTCGCACTCGAAGCCGTACTGGCCTCCCTCAACGTCCCGCTGGTACGCGCCCGTTCGGGCGAGGAGGCGATGCGGGCGCTGCGCCGCGAGCGGTTCGCGCTGGTCCTGCTGGACGTACGGATGCCGGGCATGGACGGCTTCGACACCGCCGCCGGCATCAGGCGGCTGGACCAGGCGAAGGACGTCCCGATCATCTTTCTGACCGGGAGCGATCCCGACAGCGGATTCACGTTCCGCGGCTACGCGACCGGGGCGGCCGACTTCATCCCCAAGCCGTTCGACCCGTGGGTACTGCGCGCCAAGGTGACGGTCTTCCTCGAACTGCACCGCAAGAACCGCCAGTTGGAGGCCCTGCCGGCCCGGGACCACGCACAGCTCGCGGAGATGGCCCGGCGGCTCGCCGCGATCGAGTCGATGCTCGGCGGTGACGGTCCGGTCGGGCACGGCGGCGGCTCCGCCGGCGGCGGTGCGGGCGCGGACGGCACCGAGGGCGAGGGCGGCACGGACACCCTGCGCGGCCCCGGTGACCTGGCGGCGCTGCGCGAACACGTGGCCGGGCTCGGCAACATACTGCGAGAATTACGCCGCGGACGGAGCCTCCAGCCGTAGATCCCGGCCGCCGGCCCCGCCCGCGTACTGATGTACGGCGCGTATACGCGTCTACGCCTCCCGCGTGCCCTCGTACATCTCGTCCAGCAGGTGCTTGTACTCCCGCTCCACGACAGGCCGCTTGAGCTTCAGACTCGGCGTCAGCTCGCCGTGCTCGATGTCCAGGTCGCGCGGCAGCAGCCGGAACTTCCTGATCGTCTGCCAGCGCTGAAGGCCCTCGTTGAGCTCCTTCACATAGCCCTCGATGAGCTCCTTCGTCCGCGGCGACGCGACGACGTCGGCGTACGAGGCGCCCTCCATGCCGTTCTCGGCCGCCCAGCCGAGCAGGGACGGCTCGTCCAGGGAGATGAGCGCGGTGCAGAAGTTCCGGTCGGCGCCGTGCACCAGGATGTTGGAGACGTACGGGCACACCGCCTTGAACTGGCCCTCGACCTCGGCCGGTGCGATGTACTTGCCGCCGGAGGTCTTGATCAGGTCCTTCTTGCGGTCGGTGATCCGCAGATAGCCGTCGACCGACAGCTCCCCGATGTCGCCGGTGTGGAACCAGCCGTCGGATTCGAGGACTTCGACGGTCTTCTCGGGCAGGCCGTGGTAGCCGTCCATGATGCCGGGGCTGCGCAGCATGATCTCGCCGTCGTCGGCGATCCGGACCTCGGTGCCGGGCAGCGGCTTGCCGACGGTGCCGGTGCGGTAGGCCTCGCCCGGGTTGACGAAGCTCGCGGCGCTGGACTCGGTGAGGCCGTAGCCCTCCAGGATGTGGATTCCGGCGCCGGAGAAGAAGAAGCCGATGTCGGGCGCGAGGGCGGCGGATCCGGAGACGGCGGCGCGCAGTTGGCCGCCGAACGCGTCGCGGAGCTTGGCGTAGACGAGCTTGTCGGCCACGGAGTGCTTGGCGCGGAGGCCGAAGGGCACCGAGGCGGTGCCGGTGTGGCGGAAGTTGTCCTGGCGGACCTTGGCGTACTCGCGGGCCACCTCCGCGGCCCACTGGAAGATCTTGTACTTCGCCGCGCCGCCAGCCCGCGCCTTGGCCGCGACCCCGTTGTAGACCTTCTCGAAGATGCGGGGCACCGCCGCCATATAGGTCGGGCGCACCACCGGCAGATTCTCGATGATCTTGTCGACGCGGCCGTCGACCGCGGTGACATGACCGACCTCGATCTGGCCGGAGGTCAGCACCTTGCCGAAGACGTGCGCCAGCGGCAGCCAGAGGTACTGGACGTCGTCGTTGGTGACGAGCCCGGTGCCCGCGATGGCCTTCGCCACGTACGACCAGTTGTCGTGCGCCAGCCGTACGCCCTTGGGGCGGCCGGTGGTGCCCGAGGTGTAGATGAGGGTGGCGAGCTGCTCGGCGGTGATCGCGCCGACCCGCTCCTTGACGGCCTCGGGGTGCTCCTCCAGATACTTCGTCCCGCGCTTCTCCAGCTCGGCGAGGGAGAGCACCCAGCCGTCCGGGTCACCCTCGGCCGGCGTCGCGCCTGCCTCGTCGATCACCACGACATGGGCGAGCTTCGGCAGCTCGGACCGGCGCTCGCGCGCCTTGGCGAGCTGCTCGGCGTCCTCGGCGATGAGGATGCGGCTGTCGGAGTCGGCGAGGATGTACGCGCACTCCTCGGCGTTCGTCGAGGGGTAGACGGTCGTCGTCGCCGCTCCCGCGCACATCACACCGAGGTCGGCGAGGATCCACTCGACCCGGGTGGCGGCGGCGAGCGCGACACGCTCCTCGGGCCGTACGCCCAGCGCGATCAGACCGGCGGCCATCGCGTACACCCGCACGGCGGCCTGGCCCCAGCTCAGGGACTTCCAGTCGTCGGGGCCCTGACCCGTGGCGGGAGGGACCGGATGGCGGTACGCCTCCGCGTCCGGCGTGGCCGCCACGCGCTCAATGAAGAGGGTCGCCACTGACGGCGGCCGATTCTCGATCAAGGTCTTTGTGTCGCTCACGACGTCCTCCGGGCCCCGCAATGTTTGCGCGACTGGCTTGTTGTTTAACTGGTGAGTAACCATCGAGCAGTGATCAGACTAGAGCGGACCCGCCCGGTACGTAAGGGGACGCGGGGACCCGCTTCATAACGAACAAGACCCGTGAACGGGCGTCGGGCCCGCGCGCCTGTGCGCCCGGACCCGACTGGTCCTACTCGCGAGTCACTTCCCCGTCGCCTCCGGTCCCAACCCGGCACGCGCCCGCGATCACTTCTTCTTGCTCGACGACTCGTCGCTCGACAGCACCGCGATGAACGCCTCCTGCGGGACCTCCACGCTGCCGACCATCTTCATCCGCTTCTTGCCCTCCTTCTGCTTCTCCAGCAGCTTGCGCTTCCGGGAGATGTCACCGCCGTAGCACTTGGCGAGGACGTCCTTGCGGATGGCGCGGATCGTCTCGCGGGCGATGACCCGGGATCCGATGGCCGCCTGGATGGGCACCTCGAACGCCTGGCGCGGGATGAGCTCCCTGAGCTTGGCGACGAGCCGTACGCCGTACGCGTACGCCTGGTCCCGGTGCGTGATCGCGGAGAAGGCATCGACCTTGTCGCCGTGCAGCAGGATGTCGACCTTGACGAGCTGGGCGCTCTGCTCGCCGGTGGGCTCGTAGTCCAGCGACGCGTAGCCACGGGTCTTCGACTTCAGCTGGTCGAAGAAGTCGAAGACGATCTCGGCGAGCGGAAGGGTGTAGCGGATCTCCACCCGGTCGGCGGAGAGGTAGTCCATACCGAGGAGCGTGCCGCGGCGGGTCTGGCAGAGCTCCATGATCGAGCCGATGAACTCGCTGGGCGCGAGGATCGTGGCCCGGACGACCGGCTCGTGCACCGAGTCGATCTTCCCCTCGGGGAACTCGCTCGGGTTGGTGACGGTGTGCTCCTTGCCGTCCTCCATCTCCACCCGGTAGACCACGTTCGGCGCGGTCGCGATCAGGTCGAGGTTGAACTCGCGCTCCAGCCGCTCCCGGATCACATCGAGGTGCAGCAGCCCGAGGAAGCCGACGCGGAAACCGAAGCCGAGAGCGGCGGAGGTCTCCGGCTCGTAGACCAGGGCCGCGTCGTTGAGCTGGAGCTTGTCGAGGGCGTCGCGCAGCTCGGGGTAGTCCGAGCCGTCCAGCGGATAGAGGCCGGAGAACACCATCGGCTTGGGGTCCTTGTAGCCGCCCAGCGCCTCGGTCGCGCCCTTGCTGAAGGAGGTGATCGTGTCACCGACCTTGGACTGGCGGACGTCCTTCACACCGGTGATGAGATAGCCGACCTCGCCCACGCCGAGACCGTCGGCCGGGGTCATCTCGGGCGAGGAGACACCGATCTCCAGCAGCTCGTGGGTGGCGCCGGTGGACATCATCCGGATGCGCTCGCGCTTGTTGAGCTGACCGTCGATGACACGTACGTACGTGACGACGCCCCGGTAGGAGTCGTACACCGAGTCGAAGATCATCGCGCGCGCCGGGGCGTCGGCGACGCCGACCGGCGGGGGTACGTCCTTGACGACCCGGTCGAGCAGGATGTCCACGCCGACGCCGGTCTTCGCGGAGACCTTGAGCACGTCCTCCGGCTGGCAGCCGATCAGGTTCGCCAGCTCCTCGGAGAACTTCTCGGGCTGCGCGGCCGGCAGGTCGATCTTGTTGAGCACCGGGACGATGGTGAGGTCGTTCTCCATCGCCAGATAGAGGTTGGCGAGGGTCTGTGCCTCGATGCCCTGCGCGGCGTCCACCAGCAGGATCGTGCCCTCACAGGCGGCGAGGGAGCGGGACACCTCGTAGGTGAAGTCCACGTGGCCCGGGGTGTCGATCATGTTCAGGACATGGGTGGTTCCCTTGTCCGGACCCTCGTTGGGGGCCCACGGCAGCCGGACCGCCTGGGACTTGATCGTGATGCCGCGCTCGCGTTCGATGTCCATCCGGTCGAGATACTGGGCACGCATCTGCCGCTGGTCGACCACGCCGGTCAGCTGGAGCATCCGGTCGGCGAGCGTCGACTTGCCGTGGTCGATGTGCGCGATGATGCAGAAATTGCGGAGCAGCGCCGGGTCCGTACGGCTCGGCTCGGGCACGTTGGTAGGGGTCGCGGGCACGCAGGGTCCTGATTCTTGAGACGCGCGGCGTCTCGTCTCGGGTCGATCGGATCGATACGTAGGCTCCATCGTCCCACGGGTACGGGGCTGCGCCCGGTTTGGGCCGGTCGGGCGGCGACTGGTAGCGTTGTCAGCTGTGTCTGCTGCCGTCTCGGCGTGGGCGCTCATTCAAAGATCATCGAACCTGAAAAGGCGTTTCGTGGCGAACATCAAGTCCCAGATCAAGCGGAACAAGACCAACGAGAAGGCGCGCCTGCGCAACAAGGCCGTCAAGTCGTCGCTCAAGACCGCTATCCGCAAGGCCCGCGAGGCCGTTGCCGCCGGTGACGTCGAGACGGCGAACGTGGCCGTCCGTGAGGCGTCGCGCAAGCTCGACAAGGCTGCCTCGAAGGGTGTCATCCACAAGAACGCCGCCGCCAACAAGAAGTCGGCGCTGGCGTCGAAGGTTGCCGCCCTGCAGGGCTGAGCGACTGTCTGCTCACTCTTGATTCCAACCGCCGGAACGGACTCAGCGGGCCCTCTCTACCGCTCCTGACCGGTGTCTTTCGGAGCCGCGCACGACTGCGTTCGCCACGCGGGTGCGGGTCCAGCCAGGTTTGACGACGAAGGCCCCGGTACGGCGTACCGGGGCCTTCGGCATGCGGGTCCGCGCCGCGGCGGGGCCTCAAGGCCGTGTCCGGCAAATCCCGCCTGGCGCGCGATGCCCTGCGTCCGGACGTCGCTGTGTGTCGGGCACGACCTAGCGGCCGGCGCGGGCCGCGCGGGCGACCGTCACGACGGCCTTCTCCAGCGCGTACTCGGGGTCCGCGCCGCCGCCCTTGACGCCCTCGTCGGCCTCCGCGACCGCGCGCAGCGCCGTCGCCACCCCGTCCGGGGTCCAGCCGCGCATCTGTTGACGCACCCGGTCTATCTTCCACGGCGGCATGCCCAGCTCACGCGCGAGATCGGCGGGCCGGCCGCCCCGCGCCGAGGAGAGCTTGCCGATGGCGCGCACGCCCTGCGCGAGGGCGCTGGTGATCAGTACGGGCGCGACGCCGGTCGACAGCGACCAGCGCAGCGCTTCGAGCGCGTCGGCCGCGCGGCCCTCCACGGCCCGGTCGGCGACGGTGAAGCTGGACGCCTCGGCGCGGCCCGTGTAGTAGCGGGCGACGACGGCGTCGTCGATCGCGCCCTCGACGTCCGCGACGAGCTGGGACACCGCGCTCGCCAGCTCCCGCAGATCGCTGCCGATCGAGTCGACCAGCGCCTGGCAGGCCTCGGGCGTGGCCGACCGTCCCAGCGTGCGGAACTCCGAGCGGACGAAGTTGAGCCGCTCGGCGGGCTTGGTCGTCTTCGCACAGGGGACCTCCCGGGCGCCGGCCTTGCGGGCGGCGTCGAGCAGGGCCTTGCCCTTGGGCCCGCCCGCGTGCAGCAGGACGAGCGTGATCTCTTCGGCAGGGGCGTCGAGGTACGCCTTGACGTCCTTGATCGTGTCGGCGGGGAGGTCGTGCGCGTTCCGTACGACGACGACCTTGCGCTCGGCGAAGAGCGACGGGCTCGTCAGCTCGGCGAGGGTGCCGGGATGGAGCTGGTCGGAGGAGAGGTCGCGTACGTCCGTGTCCGGGTCGGAGGCGCGGGCCGCCGCCACGACCTGCTGGACGGCACGGTCCAGCAGCAGGTCCTCCTGGCCCACGGCGAGCGTGAGAGGGGCGAGCGGATCGTCGGGGGAAGTCTTCCTGGTGGCCATCGCGGTCCAGCATCGCACGGCCCACCGACAGCGCTCCGCGTGCCGGCCGGGTACGGGAGAATGGGCGGGTGAGCGATGTTCGACATGTACTGGTGCTGCCTGACCGCGACGCCGCCGAGGAGGTGGCGAGTGAACTCGCCGACCGCTTCGGGGTGGTGGAGGAGCCCCAGCTCGTACGGGACGCCCTGGCCGGCGAGGACGACGCGGAGGACGCGCAGTGGCTGGTGGTGATCGAGGACGCGGCGACGCGGCTCGACCCCGCGGCGCTGGACGCGTTCGCGGCCGAGTACGAGGGGTGGCTCGAAGCACCGCCCGAGGAGTGACACCCCGGGTCTCGGGTCCTACGGACGATGGTGACGCCCCCGGGTCTCGGGACCCGCGGGCGATCAGGACTTACGGACGATCTGGACGTCGAGATCGATGGCGATGCTGGAGCCGACGACGGCGATGCCACGGGCGACCATCGTCTGCCAGGTGAGGGTGAAGTCCTCCCGGTGCAGCTCGGTCGTGGCGCGGCAGGCCGCGCGGGTCTCGCCCTCCATGCCGCTGCCGATGCCCAGGTAGCGGGTGTCCAGGGTGACCGTACGGCTGACGCCGTGCAGGGTCAGCGCGCCGGTCACGCCCCAGTGGCCGCCGCCCCGGTGGACGAAGCGCTCGCTGTAGAACTCCAGCGTCGGATAGTTCGCCACGTCGAGGAAGTCCGCCGAGCGCAGATGGTCGTCGCGCATCCTGACGTTCGTGTCGATGGACGAGGCGTCGATGATCACGTGCATCGCGGACTCGTCCATACGCTCCGCTATCCGCACGGCGCCGGCGAAGATGTTGAACCGGCCGTGGATCCGTGCCAGTCCGATATGGCGGGCGGTGAAGCCGATCTGGGAGTGCATCGGCTCGATCTCCCACTCCCCCGGTTCGGGGAGCGGCGGGGGCGTCGCGATCTGGAGGGTCACGTCGCCGACGCCCGCGTGCGCGCTCTCGCTCACCGTGGCATTGCGGCGGTAGGGCGTGAAGCCGTCGGCCGTGACCGCGAGCCGGTACTCACCGGCCGGGACGGTCGCCATGACCGAGCCGAACGGATCGGTCTCCCCGCCGACGACCTTCCGCCCCGAGCTGTCGCTGAGGATGAACTCGGCCCGCTGGACGGGTTCGCCGCCCGGATCGAGAACGCGGCAGCTCAGTACGCCCGCAGTGGGCGGCACCGCCACGCCCGCGAGAGGCCCGGCCTCCGCCGCGGCTGCCGCGCGCCCGCCGAACCAACGTCCGAACATTCCTGCCCACCCCCGTGCTGGGACCCAGCGTCCGTGCGCGGCATCTCATCGTTGCCGAATACACGGACCTTTGACGAATAGGCATTCGATCACCCTTGTGCCGTTCAGGGCAAACACGCGCGCTCGAAGGGGGTTTGGCCAGTCACCTACCCGCAAGTACCCGACGTCCGGTTACGTCCTCTCCCTCACGACCTTCCCCTCGTCCGACCGGCCATGACCTGAGGCACCTCGTCCAGGTCGAGACCGAAGTGCTCCAGGTAGGCGGCCAGGACCTCGGCGTCCCCGACCAGCTCCCGCTCGTGCCGCTCACCGTTCACCGTCGTGACGAGCCGGTCGCCGGTGAGCGTGATCCGGCCGTCCCGGGTGTTCCGGGAGCAGACCAGGGACCGGGTGAACGGCGAGTCGGGCGAGGTCCGGTGGTACCAGGATCCGGCGGTGAAGTCGGCGAGCACACGGGGCCGCCGGTCGATACGGAGCTGGGGCTTCCCGTCCCGCAGCACATCCAGGTCGCCGTCCGGGGCCTCCACGACGCGGAACGTGCCGGCCGGGTCGTCCTGGTCACCGCGCTCATCGAAGGCCAGCGGGTAGGAGTGGTGACTGCCGAAGCCGACGTCCGCGAGCCACCGCCGCCTTCCCTCTCCGGGCCCGGTCCCGTTCGGGGCGGGCGTCTCGACGAGGAGCGCCAGGTGGTCGTACGGGATTCCCAGCCCACCGTCCGGCGTGAACACCCGGGCCTGAAGAAGCGTCACCCGGAAGCCCAGTCCGCGCAGCAACGTAGCGAAGGCACCGTTGAGTTCGTAGCAGAAACCTCCCCTCCTCCGCTCCACGACCTTGGCGACCAGCGCCGCGTCCTCCAGGACGATCTCCTCGCCCAGGTGGATCGAGAGATTCTCGAACGGCACCGTGAGCAGATGCCGAAACTGAAGATCCCGCAGCGCCGCGGCGTCCGGAACCGGCGGCCGGTCGGCGCCGATACGGCGCAGATAGTCGGAAATGCTCCGAGACATGTCCATGTGCTCAGTCTCGCAAGGCGTTCTCCTCTCCCACCATGCGTCCTTCGTCCTGGTCCGGAAGGCGGGGACCGCCCGGCCGGCGCCGCCTCCCCGACCCCTTCCCTCGTCAGCCGGGCCCGCGTGGCACCGCCCGCAGCCCGGCCCCCGCGCCGGTCACCGCGACAGCGCCGTCCGTGTCGGTACGCATCACCACCGCTCCCCCGGCCCTCAGCGCGCCGACGGTGCGCGGTGAGGGATGGCCGTACGGGTTGTCCCTGCCGCAGGAGATCAGGGCCAGCCGGGGCCGCAACTCACGGAGCAGCCCCGGGTCCTGGAAGGCCGAGCCGTGGTGCGCGACCTTCAGTACGTCCACCGGCGGCAGCGACGGGTGGTCCCTCGACAGCCCCTGCTGGGCCGGCGGTTCGAGATCACCGAGCAGCAGCAGCGTCGGACCGCCCACCGTCCGGACGAACAGGGTGACGCTCGCGTCGTTCGGTCCGCCCGCGCGCAGCCCGGGCCCGGCCCTCGGCCACAGCACCCGCCAGTCGAGCGGCCCGACCCGGCGCCGCTCCCCCGGTATCGCGCGCACCAGGGGCACGCGCGCCTCCCGCGCCGTCCGCCGTACGAACTCGCTCTGCTCCCACGGCTCTTGAAGAGTGGTCGTCTGGATGGCACCGACCCTCCTGCCACGCAGCACCCCGGGCAGTCCGGTGACATGGTCGGCGTGGAAATGGCTCACGACGAGCAGTGGTACACGGGTGATCCCGAGGTCGCGCAGGCACCTGTCGGCCAGCAGGGGATCGGGACCGGCGTCCACGACCACACCGGCTCCCTCACCGGCCGCGAGCACCAGCGTGTCGCCCTGCCCGACGTCGCACATCGCCAGTGCCCAGCCCGGCGGCGGCCAGCCGGTGACCATCCGGGTGAGGGGGGCCGGCCGCAGGACGGCCAGCAGCAGGAGCACCGCGCACATGGCGGCGACCCATGGGTGGCCCCGTATGCGCCGTACCGCGTACACGACGAGCACCGTGACGACGGCGAGCAGCGCCCCGCCCCGCCACCCGCCGGGCCACTCGGACTCGGCCCCGGGCAGTGCCGCGCCGGTACGCGCGACCGAGGCGATCCATCCGGCGGGCCAGCCCGCGCACCGGGCCAGCAGCTCGGCCACCGGCATCGCCACCGGCGCCGTGGCGAGCGCCGCGAACCCGAGCACCGTCGCCGGCGCCACCGCCAGCTCCGCGAACAGATTGCAGGGGATCGCGACGAGACTCACCCGCGCGGCGAACACCGCCACCACCGGCGCGCACACCGCCTGCGCCGCCGCCGCTGCCGCCAGCACCTCGGCGAGCCGGGGCGGCACCCCTCGCCGCCGCAGCGCCGCACTCCAGCGCGGCCCGATGGTGAGCAGCGCGCCCGTGGCGAGCACGGACAGCACGAAGCCAAAGCTGCGCGCCAGGGCCGGGTCCCAGAGAACGAGGAGCAGGACGGCGGCGGCCAGCGCCGGGATCAGCGATCTGCGCCGGCCGGTGCCGATGGCCAGCAGGGTGATCAGTCCGCAGGCCGCCGCCCGCAGCACGCTCGGCTCCGGCCGGCAGACCACCACGAAGGCGAGTGTGAGCGCCCCGCCGAGCAGGGCCGTCGACCGCAGTGAGATCCCCAGACGCGGGGCGAGTCCGCGCCGCTCGGCCCTGAGCGCGAGCCCCGGCGGCCCGATGAGCAGGGCGAGGACGATCGTCAGATTGCTTCCGGAGACGGCGAGCAGATGGGAGAGGTCGGTCGCCGTGAACGCGTCGTGCAGCTCGGGCGGGATACGGGAGGTGTCCCCGACCACCAGTCCGGGCAGCAGGGCGCGGGCGTCCGGCGGGAGCCCCTCCGTCGCCTCCCGCAGCCCCGCGCGCAGCCGGCCCGCCGTGCGCTGCACGTCGGTCGGCGGGCGTACGACCTGTGGCGGCCCACCGCCCTCCACCCGCAGCAGCGCCGCGTACCTCTCGTCCCCCTCCGCCGGTGGCGCCAGCCGACCCGCCAGCCTCAGCCCGGTGGACGGCAGCAGCCGCTGCCAGGCCCTGGCGCCGTCCCCCGCCCCGGCGCCAGCGAAGACGAGCACCGGCGTACGGACGGCGGTGGCGGCTCCGTCCCGGGAGGTCACGCGCGTGAGGTCCGCGTCCAGGACGAGGCCCGCCGAGGAGAGCCTGTCACCGTGCACCCGCGGTCTGATGGGACGCGGGTCGGAGGTGACCGTCAGCTCCACGGTGGCGCGTGCGTACTCCTCCGCCAGTCCGGGCACCGGCCCTCGGTGCCGGTCCGCGCCGTGCAGCCAGGCGGATCCCGCCCCGGCGACGGCGCAGAGCAGCGCGGCGGCCACAGCCACACCGTTCACCCGCCGCCGTGCGTCCCCCGGCCGAGCACCCGCATGCCTTCCCGTCACGGGGCCCGGCAGGAGAGCCGCCCGCACCAGCAGCACACCCGCCACGGCCAGCCCGGTCAGCACCGCACCGGCGATCCAGCCCCCCGGTGCGCCCGCCGCCAGCGCCGCGGCGGCCCAGGCGGCCAGCGCGGGCGGGACCAGCCGCAGGTCGGCCGGGCCTTCCTGGCGAGGGGCCGCGGCACCCAGCGGATGCCCGGATGAGGCGTGTACGGCCGCGCGGGTCACGGCCGCACACGGGGCTCGATGTCGGCGAACCGGCGTTCACCGATCCCGTTCACCTCGCGCAGTTCGTCGACGGACCTGAATCCGCCGTGCCGGGTGCGGTAGTCGACGATGTGCTGCGCGAGCACCGGGCCGACTCCGGGCAGGGTGTCGAGCTGTTCCACGGTGGCGGTGCTGAGACTCACCGGCGCCCCGCCGGGGCCCGCGCCGCCCGCGCCCGGCCCCACGGCGCCCCCGCCGACCCCTCCGGCTGCGGGCTGCCCCGGTGACGCGGGGACGCCGACGACCACCTGCTCGCCGTCCACCAGCACGCGTGCCCGGTTGAGCCCGGTCAGATCGGCGCCGGGCCTGACTCCCCCGGCGGCCCGCAGCGCGTCGGTCACCCTCGACCCGGCGGGCAGTCGGTGGACACCGGGACTGCGCACCTTGCCGCTGACATCGACCACCACGCGCCTGCCCGACGAGGGGGCCGCGGCAGCGGGAGGCTCCCCTGGAGACGGTGCGGGTTCCCGCGCGGGCCCGGTCGTGGCCACCTCCTCACGGACCGTCTCGGGCGCGCTGACCGGCTGTGGCCGGCCGGACCAGAAATGCTGGGCCGCCAGGACGGCGGCGACGACCAGCACCACCGCCAGCGCGGCGAGTGTCTTCGGCTCCACCCCACATCTGAGCTGCACCCACAACGGCAGCCGCTCCCGTACGGCCAACCACACCCGCTCACGCCGCCCGGCCTCCGGCCCGGCCGGAGGCGGCGACGGGGCTGCCGGCGACGGGCTCGGTGTCGGAGCCGACACCGCCCCCGGGATCACCGCCGGAGCCGGACCGCCCACCGCGTGGGCCACCCGAGCCGCCCCCGCGTCGGCGAGCCCGCCGGCCGCCGCATCGCCCGGCGTCGCACCTCCCGGCCTCACGGCGAGGAGAGCATCGGCGCGGCGGCGTAAGGCCGTCGTCGCGGGTGTCGTCCCCGCGCGCCCGCGGCGCGAGCGCGGCGCGGAGGAGACGAACGGCCGGCCTCGACCGTGGCCGACGCGCCGGACCCCTCGCGCACCACGGACACGTCCGTCGGACGTCGGGGCACGGCCGGGGCCGCTGGTCACGGAGTGTGATCGAAGAGTCATGCCTCCAGACGGTAGGCACTCCCGGCCGATCTCGCCGAAGACGCCGAATTACCGTGGATAACTCACCAGTTGTGGATAACTCGGCCACTCGAACGAGCGATTCCGCCCCAGGGACCAGGTCAGCGTGGCGAGACCACGGCCCCCAGGAGCCCCGGCCCGGTGTGCGCCCCGATCACCGCGCCCACCTCGCTCACATGCATCTCCGCGAGGCCCGGCACCCGTTCCCGGAGCCGTTCGGCGAGCGTGGCCGCCCGTTCGTGCGCGGCGAGATGATGCACCGCGATGTCGACCTGACCGGTGCCCGCCCGCTCGGCGACGATCTCCTCCAGGCGCGCGATCGCCTTCGACGCCGTACGCACCTTCTCCAGCAACTCGATCCGCCCGCCGTCCAGTTGGAGCAGCGGCTTCACGGCGAGCGCCGAGCCGAGCAGCGCCTGCGCGGTCCCGATCCGGCCCCCGCGCCGCAGGTAGTCCAGTGTGTCGACGTAGAAGTACGCGTACGTCCCGGCGGCCCGCTTCTCCGCGGCCGCCACCGCCTCGTCCAGCGTGCCGTCCGCCTCCGCAGTCTCGGCCGCGGCCAGGGCGCAGAAGCCGAGGGCCATCGCGACCATGCCGGTGTCCACCACCCGTACGGGCACGGGCGCGTCCCGCGCGGCGAGAACCGCGGCGTCGTACGTCCCGGAGAACTCCGCCGACAGATGCAGGGAGACGATGCCCGTTGCCCCGGCCTCTGCGGCTGCCCGGTACGCGGCGGCGAACACTTCGGGGCTCGGCCGCGAGGTGGTGACGGAGCGCCGTTTCTGCAGCGCGAGCGCGAGCGATCTCGCCGAGATCTCGGTGCCCTCTTCGAGCGCCCGGTCGCCGAGTACGACGGTCAGCGGCACCGCGGTGATGCCATGGCGTTCCATCGCCTGGGGCGGCAGGTAGGCCGTTGAATCGGTGACGATCGCGACATGGCGGGACATGAGCGGGAGGTTACCCGCCGCGACCGCCGGTCGGCAGCCCGGCCCCGCCACGCCCGCCGAATTCGAAGAGGTCCCCATCGGCTTCCGCCCTCTTCTCCGCCTCGGCATGTCCGATCTCGACGGGTCCACATCTCTGACGGCCCGCCACCGCCATGCGTGTGCCCCGTCCGGCCGGGGACAACCCGACCACCGCGAGCCGTCGGCCCGTCAACCACAGGGTGTGAGAGATCAGTTCGTCGTCTCCGGACGCGTCGACTTCTCCTGCCACGGATAGCTGGTCCTGCGGGGGTCGGGCGGATCGATGGCCTGCGGCCCTTCGCCCGCCGGCGGCGGATCGGGCCATGTCTGGTCGGCGAGTGTGGGCTCCGGGCGCGTCGCGCGCCCGCCGCGTGCCTCCGCGCTCTCCGGTCCGGTCGGCGGCTCGGGCTCCGGCCACTCCATCGGCTGAGGCCCCGGGGCCGCCTGTCGGATCGGATCGGCGTTCGGGTCGGCGTTCGGCTGCACCGGCTCCGCCGACGCCCAGTGCCTCAGCGCCCCCGACTCGACGTCGATCTGCTCGCTGAGGAGCGTCAGCTCGTCCTCGGAGAACTTCCGCGCCCGGTCCCTCGCCGCCCACCGCAGCGAATCGGCCGACTTCGTGATCCGTTCCGTACGCTCCCGCAGCTCCGGGAGCCGCCGGGAGACCGTCGCCCGGTCCGGGTCGCGCTCCAGCCGCCTGAGCTCGTCGTCCAGCTCGTGCCCGTACGCACTCAGCCGCTGGAAGAGGCTCAGCGACTCCGCGAGTGAGGCGTCCTGCGCCTCATTCGCCCGGAGCGCCTCCTGGGTGGCCCGCATCGACGTGCGCAGCGAGAGCCGGAGCTGTGCCAGCTCGGCCGTCACACCCGTCTGCCCGAGGCTCTTCGCTCTCAGGGTGGTGTCCTCGACCGTCCGGCGGGCCTGCGTGATCGTACGGTCCACGCCTCGCTTGGCCGCTCGGACCGCCTTGACGCTCACGAACACGCCCAGCGCCACGAATGCGACGAAGAGCAGCGCCACGATCAAAAGCACGGCCTCCATGAGGATGCCTCTCCGGTGTCGACGTCGGTCTCTCCACCGTAAACGGAACGGGCAGCCTGAGGGTTCCGTCGGAACCCCCAAACTGCCCGTAAGGGAAATGCCCTGTGCCCGTAGACAACCCGCTGACCGGCCGCCGACCGCCCGCGAACCGCCGACGACCGTCCGCGAACCGCCGGCGAACCGCCCGTGAACAGCCGAGGACTCCCCGCCGGCGCCTCCGCCCCCGCCTACGCGGTCACGATGTTGACCAGCTTCGGCGCCCGCACGATCACCTTGCGGATGCCCGCGCCGCCCAGCGCGGCGACGACCGCGGCATCACCCAGCGCCAGCGCTTCCAGCTCCTCGTCCGAGATCGACGGGGAGACCTCCAGCCGCGCCTTGACCTTCCCCTTGATCTGTACGACGCAGGTGACGGTCTCGTCCACCACATACGCCGGATCGGCGACCGGGAAGGCCTCGTGCGCGACCGAGCCGGTGTGCCCCAGCCTGCGCCACAGCTCCTCGGCGACGTGCGGCGCCAGCGGCGCCACCAGCAGCACCAGCCGCTCCGCGACCGAGCGGGCGACCGGTCCGCCCACCTTGGTCAGATGGTTGTTCAGCTCGGTGATCTTGGCGATGGCGGTGTTGAACCGCAGCGTCGCCATGTCCTGGCCGACCCCGTCGATCGCCTTGTGCAGGGCTCGCAGCGTCGCCACGTCGATGTCGGCGTCCGGCAGGTCGACGACCGTGACCTCACCGGTCGCCTCGTCCACGACGTTGCGCCACAGGCGCTGCAGGAGCCGGTACTGGCCCACCACCGCGCGGGTGTCCCACGGCCGTGACACATCCAGCGGACCCATCGCCATCTCGTACAGCCGCAGCGTGTCGGCGCCGTACTCGGCGAAGATCTCGTCCGGAGTGACCGCGTTCTTCAGGGACTTGCCCATCTTGCCCAGCAGCCGGCTGACCTTCTCGCCCCGGAACCAGTAGCCGTCCTCCCGCTCCTCGACCTCGTTGGCCTCGACAGCGATGCCGCGGCTGTCGCGGTAGACGAAGGCCTGGATCATGCCCTGGTTGTACAGCTTGTGGAACGGCTCGACCGAGGAGACATGGCCCAGGTCGAACAGCACCTTGGACCAGAAGCGCGCGTACAGCAGGTGCAGCACGGCGTGCTCGGCGCCGCCCACGTACAGGTCGACACCGCCGTGCGGCATGCCGTCGCGGGGGCCCATCCAGTACTGCTCCACCGCCGGGTCGACCAGCTTCTCGGAGTTGTGCGGATCCAGGTAGCGCATCTCGTACCAGCACGAACCGGCCCAGTTCGGCATGGTGTTGGTCTCGCGGCGGTAGCGCCGTACGCCCTTGCCGTCGCCCAGGTCCAGCTCGACGGCCACCCAGTCCTCGTTGCGCGACAGCGGTGTCTCGGGCCGGGTGTCGGCGTCGTCCGGGTCGAACGTGCGCGGTGAGTAGTCGTCGACCTCGGGCAGCTCCAGCGGCAGCATCGACTCGGGCAGCGCGTGCGCGATGCCGTCCTCGTCGTAGACGACGGGGAAGGGCTCGCCCCAGTAGCGCTGCCGGCTGAACAGCCAGTCACGCAGCCGGAAGTTGACGGTTCCCTCGCCAATGCCCTCGGCGGCCAGCCATTCGGTGATCTTCGCCTTGGCATCGACGACGCCCAGTCCGTCCAGGGTGAGGGCGGCGGACGACGAGTTGACGATCTTCGCGTCGTACGAGGCGAACGCGTCGTCCCACTCGGAGGGGTCGGTGCCCCGGCCGTCGCTCGGCTCCACGACACAGCGCATCGACAGTTCGAAAGCGCGTGCAAACGCAAAGTCACGGCTGTCGTGCGCCGGGACGGCCATGATCGCGCCGGTGCCGTACCCCATCAGCACGTAGTCCGCGATGAAGACCGGAATCCGCTCACCGTTGGCCGGATTGGTCGCGTAGGCGCCCGTGAAGACGCCCGTCTTGTCCTTGGCCTCGGCCTGCCTCTCGACGTCGGACTTCGAGGCGGCCTGCTTGCGGTACGCGCCGACGGCGTCGGCGGGCGACGCGTGGCCGCCCGTCCACACGTCGTGCGTGCCCTCGGGCCAGGCGGCCGGGACGATCTTCTCGACCAGCTCGTGCTCGGGCGCCAGGACCATGTACGTGGCGCCGAACAGCGTGTCCTGACGGGTCGTGAAGACAGTGATGGCACCCGCGTCGCCGACCGGGAAGTCGACGCGCGCGCCCTCGCTGCGCCCGATCCAGTTGCGCTGCTGCTGCTTGATGGCATCGGGCCAGTCCAGCGCGTCCAGGTCGGTCAGCAGCCGGTCGGCGTACGCGGTGATGCGCATGTTCCACTGGCGCAGCTTGGACTTGAAGACCGGGAAGTTGCCGCGCTCGGAGCGTCCGTCGGCGGTGACTTCCTCGTTCGCCAGAACGGTGCCCAGACCGGGGCACCAGTTGACGGGGGCCTCGGAGGCGTACGCCAGCCGGTACTCGCCCAGGACGCCGGCGCGCTCCTTCTCCGTCAGCTCGCTCCAGCTCCGGCCGTCCGGCGTCGGGCGCTCGCCGCTCTCGAACCGCGCCACCAGCTCGCTGATCGGGCGGGCCCCGTCGGCGTCCGGGTCGTACCAGGAGTTGAAGATCTGTACGAAGATCCACTGGGTCCAGCGGTAGAACTCGGGGTCGATGGTGGCGATCGAGCGCCGCTTGTCGTGCCCCAGGCCCAGCCGGCGCAGCTGCCGCGTCATGTTCTCCATGGCGGCCTCGGTCGACTCCCGGGGGTGGGTGCCGCTGCTGATCGCGTACTGCTCGGCGGGCAGGCCGAAGGCGTCGAAGCCCAGCGTGTGCAGCACGTTGTACCCGCTCATGCGCTGGTGGCGGGCGTAGACGTCGGTGGCGATGTAGCCGAGCGGGTGCCCCACGTGCAGCCCGGTCCCGGAGGGGTACGGGAACATGTCCATGACGTACTTCTTGGGGCGCGCGACGACGTCCGGGTCCCCGGCCAGGTCGCCGGCCGGGTTCGGCGCCTCGTAGGTGCCCTCGCTGTCCCAGAAGTCCTGCCAGCGTGCCTCGATGTCGGCGGCCATGGCAGCCGTGTAGCGGTGCGGCGCGGTCGTCGCGGTCGTCTCCGCGCCGGCGGCGGCCGGATTCGTCTCGCTCATGTCCTCTGAAGCTCCATCGATCGTCTCTGCTGCGGGAATGAAAAAACCCCTCACACAGGAGGGGGCAGCCACGCTGATTCCGACCGGATCTGTCATCCGTCGGGTCTGATCAGCGCGGCTCGCTAAGCAGAAGGCGTACGGCACGCATGCGAGCAGGGTACCGCAGCGGGCCCACGGCTCGCACAGCGGATTCCGCGCCGAGGCGACCTCGCGGAGGGGCGGAGACGACGGAGGCGACCTCCCGGACGGGGTCGACCGCGCCGACGGATCCGACCGGGACGACGGATCGCGAACGCCACCGCGACCGCCGCGCGCCGTTCGAAACCCATACAAGATCGTTCGAGGCGAGAACAGGCCATCGGCCATATGTGATTCATCAAACCTTCGGCACCCGAATTACTCCGCGTATCGACCCTATCCGGGGCAACCCCAGGGTCAGTTGACGCTCAATCCCCTCGGTAAACCTGCAAACGGCGTACTGCCCAGTTTGGAGCGACTTAGCATGCGGCAACGGGACCGCTTTGCCGAGCCATTCGGAGTTGCCCCCATGAAGCTTCAAAGCAAGATCCGCTCAGCGCCTTCCCCGAACCCGGGCATGAGCCGCTCCGTCAGGGGCGGAGTGTCGGTCGCCGCGCTCGTTCTCGTGCCTCTCCTCGCCGTAGCGGGGAGTGACGGGTTCCGCGCGATGCTCGACTTCACCACCGGCGTTCTGTCGCTGGTGTCCCTGACGGCGGCCGTCGCCTGGGGACTGATGGCCACCGACCGGTTGCTGCTCTCCCCGCGCCACCGGCTGCTCGCCCAGGGCATCCACCGGTTCACGGCGATGGCCTCCCTCGGGTTCCTGCTGCTGCACGCCACGGTGAAGATCTCGCTCGGCCACGTCGCGCTGATCGGCGCCGTGCTCCCCTTCAGCCTCGGGATCACCGGTACGGACGCCCTCATCGGTTTCGGCTCGCTCGCCGGCCTCCTGATGGTGGTCGCCGCCGCGACCGGGGCGCTGCGCAGCGCCTTCGCCCTCCCCGGCAAGATCGCCGGCCGCTGGCGCGCGCTGCACATGCTGGCCTATCCGGCCTGGTGCTTCGCGCTGATGCACGGCCTGTACGCGGGCCGTGCCGCCGCGACCTGGGTGATGACCATGTACTGCCTGGCGCTCGTCGCCGTCATCGGCGCCGTCTCCCTGCGGCTGCTGCCGCGGCCGGTCCAGCGCCGGCTCGCCGACAAGATCCTCAAGCTGGTCGGCGGTGTACGCGAGGCTCCCGAGCCCGAGCAGTCGGCGCGCCGCGATCTGACCCGCGAACCGCTGCCCGGCGCGGCGAACGTGCCGCAGGTGGAGTTCGAGCAGCAGTTCCCGCGCCAGCGGTCCGGCTCCGTCGGCGCGGTGCCGCTGGGCGCGACGCGTGTCCCGCCGCGCATCGCCCCGCCGTCGCCGCCTCTTTACGAGGCGGGGCGCCCGCCGAGCGCGGACCCGTTCGCGGACACCTTCGCCGCCGACTCCTTCGCGCCTCCGTCGGCCGCGCCGTACGCCGCGTCCCCGCCGCCGGCGCCCGCCGCTCCGGCTCCCGCTCCGTATCCGGACCCGCTCGCGGACACGTTCATCGACCCGGGGGCCGCGGGACGTGGCCCAGGACCCGGACCCGGACCCGGACCCGGTACGAGGCTGTCGGCCGGGTACCGCGCGGTCTCCTTCGGCGCCGACCCCGCGCCGGGCACACCGGCGCCCGCGGCCCCGGCCTCGCCCTTCGCCGACCCCTCCGACCCGCTGACGTCGCCCGAGATCCCGTACGCCGAACGCATCCCGATGACCGAGGAGATACCGGTCATCAGCGAGCCGTCGGCGGCCGGGGCCGGTATGTGGCCGACACCGTCGCCCCCGCCCCCCGCGCAGGCCCGGGGCCAGGAGCCGGGCATCGGCGCACCGCCGCCCGTGGCCGACCCCTACCAGCAGCCCTCTCCGTATCTGCGGCAGGAGACGTACGCGCCGGCTGAGACAAACCCGCCCTCCGACACGTACCTACAGTCGGCCCCCTACCCGCAGCCCGATGGCACCCCGGCACCCGACCTCTACCAACAGGCCGACCTGTACCGGCAGTCGGACGACACATTCCAGCAACCCCCCGCCAACGGCGGGGGAACCCCGAGTGCCGGTGAACCCTGGTACCCATCCGCAGGAGACCGACAGTGAACGCCCCTCTCCCCGATGTCCCCGAAGTCCGTGTCGTCGGCCTTCCCCAGCTGACACAGGGATTCGACCTCGTCGAGCGACTCGACCTCGCCATGCACCTCAAGGTGCACGGGCCGCTGGAGCCGTTGACCGGGGAACTGCTCGCACAGCTCGCCGAGAACATCAGCCTGCGCGGACGCGGTGGCGCCGGATTCCCCTTCGGCAAGAAGCTGCGCGCCGTCGCCAAGGCGTCGATCCGGCGCGGGGTGCGTCCCGTCGTCGTCATCAACGGCAGCGAGGGCGAGCCCGCCTGCCGCAAGGACACGGTGCTGCTCAACCGCGCACCGCACCTCATCCTGGACGGCGCCCTGTTGGCGGCCGAGGCGCTCGGCGCGCGCACCCTGGTCGTCGCCGTCACCCGCAACTCCACCGAGATATCGATGCGGGCCGCGCTCGCCGAGCGCGGCCTGTCCGACCGGCGCGGGCAGCAGCTGCGGGCGCGGGTGGTCCGTACGCCCGAGCGCATGGTCTCCGGCGAGGCCTCGTCCGTGATCCGCGCGGCCAACGGCGGGCCCGCCCTGCCTCCCGGGCGCCGTGAGCGGGCCGCCGAGACGGGCGTCGGGGGCGCCCCGACGCTGCTGTCCAACGCCGAGACGTACGCGCAACTGGCCATCGGCGCCAGGATCGGCGCACGCCGCTACGGGCACACCGGGCTCGACGCGGAGCCCGGCACCGTCATGCTCACCGTCTCCGGCGCCGTCGCGCGCCCGATGGTCGTGGAGGTGCCGACGGGCGTGCCGCTGCGGTACGTCCTCCAGCTCGCCGGCGCGCCGCCGCTGCCCCAGGGCGTGCTCACCGGCGGCTACCACGGCAACTGGATCGACTCCGTGGCGGCGCACGACGCGGTCGTCTCGCGCGAGTCGCTCGCGGCGGTGGGCGGTTCGCTGGGCGCGGGCGCGATCCTGCCGATCGGCCCGGAGACCTGCCCGCTGGGTGAGGCGCTGCGGGTGGCCAACTGGCTGGCCGCCGAGACGGCCGGTCAGTGCGGCCCCTGCAAGCTCGGTCTGCCGGCCGCGGCGGGCGGCCTGAGCGACGTACTGAACGGGGGCGGCCCCGCCGCTCTGGAGGCGCTGCGCGAGGTGACCCAGGCGGTACGGGGGCGGGGAGCGTGCAAGCACCCCGACGGCTCCGCGCGGTTCTTCATGTCCACGCTCTCCGCCTTCACCGACGACCTCGCCGCTCATGTGCTGGACGGCGGCTGCGGGCGCGACACCACCGGCGTGCTGCCGCTGCCCGGGCCCGGCTACGAGACGGCCGAGGAGTCCATCCCGAGCGGCGAGAAGCTGGCCGTGGACTGGACGCTCTGCCAGGGGCACGGCCTGTGCGCGGACATCGTGCCCCAGCTGATCCGGCTCGGCCCCGACGGCTTCCCCGCGCTCGCCGACGCCTCCGTACCGATGCATCTGCGGGGCGGCGCCCAGCGTGCCGTACGACGCTGCCCGGCGCTCGCGCTCCGTATCGAGCAGCCGGCGCCGCAGCGGCCCGCGCGACAGGGAGGCCCGGCGGCGCTGCCGCCCGGGGGCGGCAGGAAGGCTCTGGGCAGCGGGCGTTGACGCGCCCCTGTGCGAGCCGTGCGGCGTGAGTCAGTGCGGCCGGTAGACGGAGACGAGGAAGGAGACGGTCACCGTGAGCGGCGTGTCCAGCGACGCGACGCTCCGGTGCACGTCTTCGGCGCTGAGGTGGTGGGCGCTCGGACCCATGAGGATCAGGTTCCGCACGTCCTCGTCGGTCATGGTGACCTCCCGCTCCACCACATCCGTACGCTCCTGCCGGAAGTGACCTGACAGTGTGCGGTGCAGCCGGTCCTCCTTGGCGGCGTCCACCGACAACATGCCGAGACTCGCCGGGAGTTCGCCGAGGTGCCGCGCGGTGGGCGTGACGACGACGAGGGCGCCGTCCGGCCGCAGGACACGCTGGAACTCGGGGCCGTTACGGGGTGCGAAGACGTTGATCACGACGTCGGCCGCGCCGCTGACGACCGGCAGCGGCTTCCAGATGTCCCAGGTCGCCGCGCCCGCCCTCCGGTGCGCCCCGGCGGCCCGGCGCAGCGCGAACTTGGAGGCGTCGAGGCCGAGTCCCACGGACCCGGGCAGCGCGTCGAGAACGGTGGCCAGGTAATAACCGGTGCCGGCCCCGGCGTCCATGACGGTGCCGTCCGGCGGGCAGAGCTCCGCGACGGTCGCGGCCAGCGCGCGTGCGAGCGGCTCGTAGTGGCCGGCCTCCAGGAAGAGCGTCCGGGCCGTCACCATGTCCGCGCTGTCGGCGTTCGCCGCGTTCGTGTTGCCGGTCAGCAGGCTGAGGTAGCCCTGGCGGGCGACGTCGAACGAATGGCCTTCGGCGCAGCCGAGGGACCTGACGCCCCGCAGGGTCGTGAACGATGCCGGGGCACCGTGCGGGGGCGCGAGCGCTCCGCCGCACAGCGGGCACCTCAGCACACCGAGGAGCCGGTGCCAAAGGTCGGGCGCGGTGGGCGAGTTGGACACGGCGTTCCTCCGCGACGGGCTGTCAACGAGAAGAACCCGCCCGGACAAGGCGTCCGGACGGGAACTTCTGAGATGTGGAGCTAAGGAGAATTGAACTCCTGACCTCCTGCATGCCATGCAGGCGCTCTACCAACTGAGCTATAGCCCCTTGTGATGCACCGCACTTCAGGCATCCCCTCGGCGGCGGTGCCAACATTACACGGTCCCTCGGCCCCACCGCCAAATCGTTTCCGATTTGCACCGATAGGACTGCTACTGTCACTCTTCGTGACCGTATCCACTTCCGTATCTGCGCGGGTCACCGCCGACCGCCGTTCCGTCCTCGTCGGCGCCGGTGTCTGCCTGTTGTCGTTCACGGGATTCTGGATCGCGCAGCGCGCCGCCGCGGTCTCGATGATCGACGTGATGGTCTACCGGGCCGAGGGCCGTACGGTGCTCGACGGGCTCGATCTCTACGCGATGCGCGCGACCCAGGTGGGTCTCCCGACGACGTATCCGCCGTTCGCGGCGCTGCTGTTCACGCCGCTGACGCTGCTGGGCGTCCCGGAGATGCGCACCCTCGCCACGGCGGGCAATCTCCTCCTCCTCGTCGCGTTCGTCCAGCTGTCACTGCGGCTGACGTTCCGGGCGGCGGTCCGGCCCGGCACGGCGCTGTGGGTGGCCGCGGCCGCCGTCTGGTGCGAGCCGGTGTGGACGACCCTGCGATACGGGCAGATCAATCTGCTGATCGGCGTCGCGGTCCTGTGGGACCTCACGCGACGTGACGGCCACCGCTGGGCGGGCGTCGGCATCGGTCTCGCCACGGCGGTCAAACTGACCCCCGCGCTCTTCGCCGTCATGCTGCTGATCACCGGCCTGCTGCGGTTCCGCGAGGCGGGCTGGAACCCCTGGCTGCGGAAGACCGCGACGGCGGTCGGGGCGTTCCTGGCCGCCACCCTCGCGTCCGCCGTCGTCCTGCCGTACGACACCCGTCGCTTCTGGACGGACATCGTCTTCCGGGCGGACCGGGCGGGGCCGGTGGAGGCAGCCGCGAACCAGTCGCTGCGGGGAGTCCTCGCGCGGGTGCTGCACACGACCGATCCCGCCCAGTGGTGGCTCCCGGTGGCGGCCGTCGTCACGGTGGCCGGGCTGGCGGTGTCGGTGACCGCCGTCCGGCGCGGACGGACGGCGGAAGCCACCGTCGCCTGCGCGGCCACCGCACTGCTGGTCAGCCCGATCTCCTGGTCGCACCACTGGGTGTGGTGCCTGCCGGTGGTGCTGCTCCTGGTGGCGCACGGGAGGGCCGGGTGGGCGGCGGTGACGGGGACGGGCTTCTGCTCGTACGCGCTGTGGCGGGTACCGCGCGGCACCGCCGAAAGGCTTGAACTCGACCAGGACCGGACGCAGATGATGCTCACGGCGCTGTATCCGGCGTTGGCGCTGGGGCTGCTGGTGTATCTGTCGGGCGCCGGCCGCAAGGACCGGGTGTCTGCGGGTCGCCCGGTCGCGAAGGAGGTGACGGCGCCCGGGCGGCCGACGCGGGCGGAGGAGCCGGCGAGCCGGCACACGCCCTACCTAGGTGTACCTAGGCGGTGGCGAAGGAGTAGAAGCGCTTGAGGGTGCAGTGCTCGTCGAGGAGCCGGCCGTAGATGGGCTCGCCCTCCAACTCCCGGTACGTCTCGATGGGGTCGCCTTTTATGATCAGCGCGCGGGCGCACTCCTCGCACCAGTACTGGAAGGAGGCGTTGAGCGGGTCCATGTCCCGGACGATGGGGGTGCCGCTGCCGCACCAGTCGCATTTTCTCCTGTGCGCACCCATCACTCAGCTCCAGCTGTGGCCGCAGGCCGTGCACACGTAGGAAACTCCGCCGTTGTCGCCGAGTACTTGGGCCACATGGAACGAACCGCACGACGGGCAGCTCAGGCCGGTGGCCCACTCCGTCGCCGCGAGCAGAGCACCGACGTGGTCGATGCTGCTGGCGGACATCGCGCTCTCTCCTCCCCATCCGTGCCGTCGTCCCCCTCCGGCCGTCCGATTCTGTCATGGCATCGCAAGGAGGGCAGCATGATCAGGCCGGGGCTTTGCGCCGGAACGAGGAAATCCCGCCCTCGTGACGAGGACGGGATTCGTGGTGTGGAGCTAAGGAGAATTGAACTCCTGACCTCCTGCATGCCATGCAGGCGCTCTACCAACTGAGCTATAGCCCCTCATGTTCTTCGCGCTCCGCGCTGTGAACAAGAAGAACTTTAGCCTGCGGTCAGCCGGAAAGTGAAATCACGTCCGCCGAGGTCCGGGGGCCCTCGCCACGACCGCCCGCCACCCGCGCGGCGGCCGGTCGTTCAGTCGTCGTCGCCCAGCACCGGCTCGGGGAGCGTGCCCGCGTTGTGCTCCTGCAGACGCCAGCCCCGCACACCCTCGCCCAGGATGGACCAGCAGCAGTTGGAGAGCCCGCCGAGACCTTCCCAGTGGTGCGCCTCCAGACCGAGCAGCCGGCCGATCGTGGTGCGGATGGTGCCGCCGTGGCTGACCACGACGAGCGTGCCGTTGTCTGGGAGCTTGTCCGCGTGGCGGAGCACGACGGGCGCGGCCCGGTCGGCGACCTCGGTCTCCAGCTCGCCGCCCCCGCGCCGGACGGGCTCGCCGCGCTTCCACGCCAGATACTGCTCGCCGAACCGCTCCACGATCTCCTCGTGGGTCAGGCCCTGCCAGGCGCCCGCGTAGGTCTCCCGGAGCGCGGAGTCGTAGCTGACGGGGAGCCCGGTCAGCGAGGCCAGCTCGTTGGCCGTGGCCACGACGCGCTGGAGGTCGGAGGCGACGATCGCGTCCGGCCGCAGCGACGCGAGCAGCCGGGCGGAGCGGCGCGCCTGCGCGACGCCGGTCTCCGTCAGCTCGATGTCCGTGGAGCCCTGGAAGCGGCGCTCCAGATTCCAGGCCGTCTGGCCGTGCCTCCACAGGATGACGCGGCGGCCCCTGCCGCCTTTGCCGCCGTTCAGCTCAGCTCACCTTCCATGGAGCCGTTCACATCCGCGTGCTCGGCGCCCTTGCCACGGGTCTTGACGGCGTCCTCCGGCAGCGGCAGCTCCGGGCAGTCCTTCCAGAGGCGTTCGAGCGCGTAGAAGACCCGCTCCTCGCTGTGCTGGACGTGGATCACGATGTCGACGTAGTCCAGGAGGATCCAGCGGGCGTCGCGGTCGCCCTCACGGCGCACCGGCTTGGCGCCGAGCTCCTTGGACAGTCGCTCCTCGATCTCGTCCACGATCGACTTGACCTGACGGTCGTTGGGCGCGGAGGCGAGCAGGAACGCGTCGGTGATCGACAGCACGTCGCTGACGTCGTACGCGATGATGTCGTGCGCGAGCCGGTCTGCTGCCGCCTGAGCGGCGGCGTTGATGAGCTCGATGGAGCGGTCCGTGGCGGTCACAGGCGATGCTTTCGTCGGCGGTCTGGAGACCCCCAGGGTCTCACGGACCGCCGACAAGCCGACGCAGCCTTTTGATCAGCCGGTTTCGTAGTCCTCGCCGAGAGTGACCAGGACATCCGCGTTCGGCGGGGCCTTGTCCTTCTTGACCGCGCTCACCGGCAGCCCGAGCGTCTTGGCGACCTCTTCCGCCTGCGCCTTGTTCTTCGCGTCACCGTAGGTGACCTGCGAGGAATCGGCCGGATCGGCCGTACCGCCGTCGACGAAGGTATAGCCGCCGTTGATGATCGAGACCCGGGCCGCGTCCGTGTCCGCCTTGTCGCCCGTGGCGTTCTTCACACCGACCCGCAGAGCGGCGCCCTCCTCGGGAGCGCTGACGGTGCCTCCGAGGATGTCCTTGACGACGGTGTCGGTCGCCTCCTTACCGAGGGAGCCGTCCTCGCCCACCGGCAGGACCGTCGTCTTGTAGTCGCCGACCTTGGCGTGCGCCGCGAGGTTCGCGAGGGCCGCGCCCAGGTCCTGCTCGGTCATCGGGGGTTCGAGGATCTGCGCCAGGGTCTCGACGGTGATCGTCGCACCCTTCGGGTCGTCCGAGATCTTCCGCAGGACGCCCTGCATGACCGTGCCGAACCGCTCCAGCTGTTTCACCTCGGGCTCGTCCGGTCCCAGGAAGGTGGCGTACGCGACGGCCGCCTGCCCGTTCAGCGTCTGTTCCGTGCCCTTGGTGACCAGCGGGTCCTCGCCCTTCTTGGCGGCCGGGATATCGACGTTCGTGGTGATGTCGATGTTGCCGACCAGCTCGACGAGATTCTCCAGATACGGGGTGTCGAGCCGCCAGGTGCCGGAGATCTTGGTGCCGAGCAGGGTGTCGACCGACTCGCGGGTGCTCTGGGAGCCGCTGTCGGCGACGGACTTGGCGAGGGTGCCGGTGACACCGGTCTCGCCGTCCGCGACGAGCGTGGAGTTGGGCAGCAGGACGGTGGTGCCCTGTTTGGTGGTCGAGTTGTTGACGAGCAGCGCCGTGGAGGTGGCCTTGTCCTTGGTGTTGTGCAGATTCACCATGATCACGTCGCGCTTCTGCGGACCGGTGGCGGTGTTCTGCTTCTCCTCGTCCGACGAGAGGCCGGGCAGCTTGCCGGCGTACCAGAGGTAGCCGACGCCGCCGACGACCACCAGCGCCATCACGACGACCAGGGCGACGACGCGGCTGCGGCCGCGGCGGCGGGCCTCCTCGCGGCGCTCGGAGCGGCTCTCGGTGAACTTGAGCCAGTCGATGACGTCTTCGGACTCGGCGTCCGGTTCTTCTATGAAGGAGAACTGCTCGGTCTTGTACTCGCCGTCGGGCGCGGACCGCCGCTGTCCCGGTACGACGGGGTCGGGCGCCGGTGGGGGTGAGGCCGCCGGCGCGGGCTCTTCGACCGGTGCCGACTGGTGCTGCTGTGTGGGCGGTTGTTGCTGCTGTTGCGGGATGTTCCACTGCGTCGTGTCGACCGCCGCCTGCTGCCGGCCGGTGTCGTAGCCGTAGCCCTGCTGCTGCGCGTACGGGTCGTACGGGGCCTGCTGACCGCCGTACGCGTCGTAGCCGTAGCCCTGTTGTTGCTGCTGCGACTGCTGTTGCTGCGCGTAGGGGTCGTACTGCTGTCCCTGAGGCTGCTGTTGCTGCCCGTCCTGCTGTTGCTGCTGTTGTTGCTGCTGCTGGTACACCGGTTGCCCGTACTCGTCGTAGCCCACGATCCGCGGCTGCGAGTAATACGGGTCGTACGGGTCGTACGGCTGCTGGTCGTTCACCGGTGCCCCTCTCCGTGACTCATTCGCCGCGGTACAACTGGCGCTTGTCGATGTAGCGCACCACACCGTCCGGCACCAGATACCAGACCGGATCGCCCTGCGCGACCCTTCCCCGGCAGTCGGTCGACGAGATCGCCAGCGCGGGAACCTCCACCAACGAGACGCCGCCCTTGGGCAGTCCGTCGTCCGTCAGATCGTGTCCCGGCCGGGTGACACCGATGAAGTGGGCCAGCGCGAACAGCTCTTCGGCGTCCCGCCAGCTGAGGATCTGGGACAGCGCGTCAGCCCCGGTGATGAAGAAGAGATCCGCGTCGCCGTGCAGGGAGTGCAGGTCCCGCAGCGTATCGGTGGTGTAGGTCTTACCGCCACGGTCGATGTCGATACGGCTGACCGAGAACTGCGGATTGGAGGCCGTCGCGATGACCGTCATCAGATAGCGGTCCTCCGCCGGCGAGACCGCCGAGTGGCTCTTCTGCCACGGCTGCCCCGTCGGTACGAACACCACCTCGTCGAGGTCGAACAGCGCGGCCACCTCGCTGGCCGCCACCAGGTGCCCGTGGTGGATCGGGTCGAACGTCCCGCCCATCACCCCGAGACGGCGTCTGCCGTTCTGTCCCGCGCCGGCCGGCGCTGCCTGATTTCCCATGCCTGCGGAGCCTACTGGCACGGCGTTACGGTCCCGTCTCAGCGGTCGCGGTTGAAGCGGGTGGTGATCCACAGCGCCAGGAGCAGCGCGAACAGCGCGCCGCCACCGGTGAGGTACGCGCTGAGGCTCTCGTGGTTGCCGCCGTGCTCGCCGCCCTCGGCGGCGACGGTGACCATGCTGGCTGCGGTGCTGTAGAGGCTCATCTTCGGCGGGACCTATTCGATCGGGAGCGGAGACTTCGCGCACATCGTATGCGGGCCCGTCGGGCACCCTCACGCCGACTCGGACGTTGTTGTCGACGACGGCGCCGGGCGGCCCCGGTACAACCGTAGCCGCAGCGCATACGGTGGGGGCTGTCAGGGGGACGAGCCGATGACTCGTACGAACAGGGGAATTCAATGACCGAAGACAGCCACGACGCAGCCAGTCACGAGAATGTGCCGAGCAGGCAGCGCAAGCGCTTCCCCGGTATCTCCTCACGGGCGTACGAACATCCCGCGGACCGGTCGGCCCTGGTCGCGCTGCGCAAGCTGACCGGTTTCGACACGGTCTTCAAGGCGATGAGCGGCCTGCTGCCGGAGCGAAGCCTGCGGCTGCTCTTCCTCTCCGACTCGGTACGGGTCAGCGACGTGCAGTTCGCGCATCTGCACACGATGCTGCTGGACGCCTGTTACATCCTGGACCTGGAGAAGGTCCCCACGATGTACGTCGCGCAGAACCCGACGCCGAACGCCATGTGCATCGGTCTCGACGAGCCGATCATCGTGATCAACACGGGTCTCGTCGAGCTGCTGGACGAGGAGGAGATGCGGGCGGTCGTCGGCCACGAGGTGGGCCACGCGCTGTCCGGGCACTCGGTCTACCGGACGATACTGCTGTTCCTCACGAACATCGCGCTCAAGGTCGCCTGGATCCCGCTCGGCAATGTCGCGATCATGGCGATCGTGTCGGCGCTGCGCGAGTGGTTCCGCAAGTCGGAGCTGTCGGCGGACCGGGCCGGGCTGCTGGTCGGCCAGGACCCGCAGGCGTCGATGCGCGGCCTCATGAAGATCGCGGGCGGCAATCATCTGCACGAGATGAACGTCGACGCGTTCCTGGAGCAGGCGCGGGAGTACGAGGCGGCGGGCGATCTGCGTGACTCCGTGCTCAAGATCCTCAACGTGCTGCCGCGTACGCACCCGTTCACGACGGTGCGCGCCGCCGAGCTGAAGAAGTGGGGCGAGAGCCGCGACTTCCAGCGGATCATGGACGGGCACTACCCGCGTCGTACGGAGGACAAGGACACCTCCGTCACCGACTCGTTCCGTGACTCCGCCTCGCACTACGCGGACTCGGTGCGCACCAGCAAGGACCCGCTGATGAAGCTGGTGGGCGACATCGCGGGCGGCGCGGGCGACCTCGGCGGCAAGCTCCGGGACAGGTTCACCGGCGGTTCGTCGGGCAACGCGGGCGCCAGCGGCGGTGACAGCACCAACGGCAACGGCGCCAAGCCGGCCGGCGACGGGAAGTAGCGGGGCCACCCGCGCCCGGACGGGGATCAGCCGCGGGGCTGTGCGCTGTCGTCGAGGACGCCGCACAGCCCGGCGGAGGGCGGCCCCTTCACGTACGGATCGGTGCCCGCCGGTGCCTGGGGGGTCGCTCTGGCCCCGGCCAGCAGGGGTCTCAGTGTGGTCGGTGGCTCGGTGGAGCAGGCCTGCGGTCCCGCCTGTATCTCACTGGTCACCAACTCGGCCTGATGTCTGGGCAGATCCTCACGGTCGAGGCGGAAGTGCAGGGTCCGCCGGACGGTGAAGAGCGACGCGTCCTCCTGCGCCGGTTTCCCGGCCGGTCTCAGCGCGTAGACGAAGGTGTGGTCCGAGAGCACGTCGATCGTGCCTGGCGCGGACTCCGCGAAGCGGAGCGTGCCCCTGACCCGGACGGCCGACTCGGCGAGGGCCACCTTCTCCGGGTCGAAACGCACCAGCCAGCCCGCCGGAGCGTGTCTGCCGTCGTCGGCGGGCTCGGCGAAGGTCTGGTCGAACTGGGCGAGCTGCCCCGGGTCCAGCATCACGCGCACCGAGCGGCGTTCCGTGCCGGTGAGGACGTCCGGGTCGAGGGACGAGGCGACGAGGTAGTCCTTGGCGGTGGCCAGCGCGGCCATCACCTCGTTCTCCGTGAAGTGCGGTGTGCGGCGCGCCAGTGGCAGCGGGATGCCGGAGGCGCCTGTGCCGAACTCGGCGGCGGGACTTCGCCGCAGCAGACTCTTGGGGTCGTCGCCCGGCACCTCGCCGGGCGGGGCGAGCGGAATGACCGTCATACGCAGTGGTTCCGCCGAACGGGTGAACGGCGGCCGGTACGGGGGCCGTACACCTACATAGACGGCGGTGCCGAAGGCCACGACGACCACCAGCACCAGCAGCAGCGCCTGGACCGATCCCCGCCGGGGAGTCAGCGAGCCGGCCCCGGGCTTCTCGGCCAGGTCTCGTCTGCGTACGGCATGCGAGTGGTGGCCCATCCGCTCCTGGGCGGAGAACTCCTGGAGGCGGGCAGCACGGACGAACGATTCGTCGAAGACGACGGATCGGAATTCGTCCTCACCACCGTCGGGGGTTCCCTCAGGCGTGCCCTCGGGTGGGTCTCCGCGCCCTGCCATACCTTCAGGTTAGGTCGGCTCGGCCGAACATAAACTCGGACGCCGTCCTCAGAGACGACTGGAGCCACGGGGCGTCAGAACGTACCTGCCGGGGTACGCGCGCGGTTCTGTACGGGCGCGCCGCACGCGGTTCAGGGCGTGCTGCGGGGGACGGCCGAGACCTCGGGGACCGAATACTCCGTCGAGGCCGTGGGCCCGTCTCCGCCGCGCGAGGTGTCGACACCGGTCGTCGCGGGCGGCGGCACCCGGTCCTGGCGATTGCCCGAGGCGCCTCGGTAGACGGCCGTGAACGCGAGGGCGACCATCCCGATGCCCATCACTACGGCGAGGATCCAGGCGACCGGCCGATGCCAGCGGGCACGGCCGCGGTAGGGACGCAGGGAACCGCCGTGGCGTCCGTAGGGGCCGAAGTCGCCGTCGGGGTCGTCCGGGTCGTACGCGCCGCCGTACGGCCGTTCGTCGCCGTACTCGCCCGACGGGCCGTAGCCGTCCTCGTAGCGGTCGTCGTCCGACGAGCCGCCGTAGGACCGGGCGCGGGCCGCCTCGGCGTCCGCGCTCGCCTGGGCGGCGGCCAGCAGCCGCTCGACGGCGGTCGGTTCGTGGACGGGTGCGGACCGGATGAATTCCTCGTCGAACACCACGGAGGCGAAGTCCTCGTCCGCGCCTCCGCGGTCGTCGTCAGGCTCCCAGCCGTCCGGGAACGGCTTGCCCCCCACGTCGTCCGGCACCTTCTCAGAGTAGACCGGAGAGGGCGTTTTCGGCAGAGACAGTGCGGATTCCCCGGGATTCCGCTTCTGGCTACCGTGTGTGACCGTCACCCGTCACGATGTATTTGGTCGAGGTCAGCTCGGGCAGTCCCATCGGCCCGCGCGCGTGCAGCTTCTGCGTGGAGATGCCGATCTCGGCGCCGAAGCCGAACTGACCGCCGTCGGTGAACCGGGTCGACACGTTGACGGCGACCGTCGTGGAGTCGACCAACTGGGTGAAACGGCGGGCCGCCGCCTGTGAGGTGGTGACGATGGCCTCGGTGTGGCCGGAGGACCAGAGCCGGATGTGCGCGACGGCGCTCTCCAGCGAGTCGACCACCGCGGCGGCGATGTCGTACGACAGGTACTCGGTCTCCCAGTCCTCCGCGGTGGCCGCCACGACGGTGGCGTCCGTGCCACCCGCCGCCTGCGCGTACTCCATCACCCGCTCGTCCGCGTGGACGGTGACCCCGGCCGCGGCGAGCGCGTTCAGCGCGCGCGGCAGGAACGCCCCGGCGATGTCCTGGTGTACCAGGAGCGTCTCGGCCGCGTTGCAGACGCTGGGGCGCTGGGCCTTGGAGTTGATGAGGATGTCGACGGCCATGTCGAGATCGGTCTCGGCGTCCACATAGACATGGCAGTTGCCGGTGCCGGTCTCGATGACGGGGACGGTGGACTCCTCGACGACCGTACGGATCAGCGAGGCGCCGCCGCGCGGGATCAGGACGTCGACCAGGCCGCGGGCGCGCATCAGTTCACGTACGGAGTCACGGTTCTCACCGGGCACGAGCTGGACGGCGTCGGCCGGCAGGCCGGCCCCGCCGACGGCGTCGCGCAGCACGCGCACGAGCGCGGTGTTGGAGGAATACGCGGACGACGAGCCGCGCAGCAGTACGGCGTTGCCGGACTTCAGGCAGAGCGCCGCCGCGTCGACGGTGACATTGGGCCGGGCCTCGTAGATGATCCCGACGACGCCGAGCGGGACCCGGACCTGGCGCAGGTCGATCCCGTTGGGCAGCGTCGAGCCGCGCACCACCTCGCCGACCGGGTCGGGCAGCGCGGCGACGTCCCGTACGTCGGCGGCGATGGCCCGCACCCGCTCGGGCGTGAGGGTCAGCCGGTCGATGATCGCCTCGCTGGTGCCCGCTTCCCTGGCACGCGAGATGTCCTCGCCGTTCGCCTTGATGATCTCCTGCGTACGGACCTCAAGAGCGTCGGCGATCGCCAGCAGTGCGTCGTCCTTGACCGAGCGCGGCAGTGGGGCGAGATCAGCGGCTGCGGAGCGGGCGCGGTAGGCGGTCCTGGTGACCGGGGTCAGGTTGTCGTACGGCGAGAGCGAGGTCATGCCCGCAGAGTAGTGCGCGTGCTGCGGGCACTTCCCCCGTATCCCGTACTACGAGACGGCCGCGACCTCCACCGTGTAGACGGCCCCGGCTGTCGGGACGCCCCCGCCGTCGGAGCGGGCCCGGTGGTCACCGCGGCCCGGACGTCAGAACGGATGGACGCCCACCGGTGCGGCCGGCGGCGGACCGTAGCCCTCCGCGATACGCAGGTGGTACGTCTCCCGGTCGATGACCTCCAGGCCGACGATCTCCCAGGGCGGGAGCTTGGCGCTCGACCGGTGCTCGCCCCAGAGCCGTAGCGCGACCGCCGCGGCGTCGTGCAGATCCCTGGCCTCTTCCCAGTAGCGGATCTCCGCGTGGTCGTTGGCGTATCTGCTGGTCAGCAGGAACGGATGGTCGTGGGCGAGCTGTTCGAGGCCCCGTCTGACCTCGGTGAGCGGCGCCTCCGGACCCGACACGCTGAGCGTGATGTGCCACAGCTTCGACACCGCGCGGTCCCCACCGCGCGACTGGGTCTGCCGGGATGTGCCCGGCTCCTTCACGTCGTCGAAGTCGTCGAAGTCCGCCCCGGCTCCGACGCTGGTCAGCGTCCGTTCTTCCCCCGCGGCCCTCCGGGCGTGCAAGGTGCCTCCTCCTGACCCGAGGGACCCCGCCCCCGGGCGCGTTCGTCTCACCGGCGGCCTCCTGTTGCTGCTTCGTCGTACTGCTACCCCGCCTCTAACCCCTGAGACAAAGTTGACCAGCCCTGGGCGGGGCTTGGGGTGCTTTCGGTAAAGGTCCCTTCCAAAAAACCGGACTTTCAGCCGTTTCAGGGGAAGGTCAAGGATTCAGGATGACCAGATCGTCCCTGTGTACGACCTCCCGCTCGTAGGCGGGCCCCAGATCCCGGGCCAGATCCCGGGTGGAGCGGCCGAGGAGCTGAGGGATCTCCTTGGCGTCGAAGTTGACCAGACCACGGGCCACGGCCCGGCCCGCGGCGTCGCGCAGCTCGACCGGGTCCCCCGCGCTGAACTCCCCTTCGACCGCGGCGATTCCGGCCGGCAGCAGCGAGGTGCGGCGCTCGACGACCGCCCGTACAGCGCCGTCGTCGAGGGTCAGCGCGCCCTGCGGGGTGGAGGCGTGGGCGAGCCACAGGAGCCGGTCGGCCGACCGGCGGCCGGTCCGGCCGAAGTACGTACCCGTGTCGCGCCCGGCGAGAGCGTCGCCCGCGCGGCCCGCGGCCGTCAGTACGACGGGGATGCCGGCGGCGGCGGCGATCCTGGCCGCCTCGACCTTCGTGACCATGCCGCCGGTACCGAGCCCGGCCTTGCCGGCACTCCCCATGGAGACGCCGATCAGATCGGCGGGGCCGTCGACGCGCGCGATCCGTGAGCTGCCCGGCTTGCTGGGGTCGCCGTCGTACAGGCCGTCGACGTCCGAGAGCAGGACGAGCAGGTCGGCGCGGACGAGATGGGCGACGAGCGCGGCCAGCCGGTCGTTGTCGCCGAAGCGGATCTCCTCGGTGGCGACGGTGTCGTTCTCGTTGACGACGGGGACGGTGCCCATGGTCAGCAGCTGGTCGAGGGTGCGGTAGGCGTTGCGGTAGTGGGAGCGGCGGCTGGTGTCGTCGGTGGTGAGCAGGACCTGGCCGACGCGGAGCCCGTACCGCGAGAAGGACGAGGCGTACCGCGCGACGAGCAGCCCCTGGCCGACGCTGGCGGCCGCCTGCTGGCGGGCGAGGTCCCGGGGGCGGCGGGCGAGGCCGAGCGGGGCGAGGCCGGCGGCGATGGCACCGCTGGAGACGAGAACGATCTCCTTCTCGCCGCCGCCGCGGGCCTTGGCGAGTACGTCGACGAGGGCGTCGACACGGTCGGCGTCGAGTCCGCCGGAGGCGGTGGTGAGCGAGGAGGAGCCGACCTTGACGACGATCCTGCGGGCTTCCGTTACGTGCTGCCTTGCCACTGTCACGCCCCGAACCTATGCCAGCGGCCCCCGCGCCCGCGCCCCTGTTTCACGCGCTGGACAGCCCGCGGGCCCTCCCGTCGCCGCCGCGGGGGCATCCCTCTCCGGGCGCGGGGCCGGCCCGCCGGCGGCGCCGGGCCGCCGCGCGTGCGACTCGCTGCGCGCCGCCAGAGGGTACGCCCTGCGGGCGCGCTCGTCCCGCCGGTGCGCCCTCATACGCGCACGGCCCGGACCGCCCCCTCAAGAGGGCGTCCGGGCCGTGCTCGTGGCGTGTCGTCAGCGGGCCATCGGTGCCTCAGCGTCGTTCGGTTCTGGGGCCGCGGCCGCCTCGGCCGCCTCCGCCGCCTCCGCCGTGGCGCCCTCCGCCTCCGGGTCCGCCGCCGGCTCGCGTTCCGGCTCCGTGCCCGGCTGTTCCTGGGCGCTCAGGCGCTGGGCCACACCCACGTTGCGGGCCACCGCCTTGGCACCCAGAGCGGCCACGGCGGCGTTGAACTGTTCGATCGACGTCGGCTCGTCCGGGCCCAGCAGATATGTCTTCAGCTCGCGCCGGGCCGAGGCCAGCCGGTCGGCCGCCGGGTCGGCGACCGCCTTCAGCAACTCGTCCAGTTCGGCGGCGCTGTTGGAGAGCACGACCGCCGCCCGTACGGCGGTGTTCTGCCGCTTGAACTCCTCGACACCCAGCTGCGCCGAGTCGGTCACCGCGTAGGGCTTGCCGCTCGCGATGAAGTCCGACACCACGCTGGAGATGTCCGAAACCATGCCGTCGGACTGGTTGAAGCAGTCGTACAGCTTGGGCTCGGCGCCCGAGACGACCTTGTGCTCCCACCAACCGAACGTGCGCCAGTACGCGTCGTTCCACTCCGCCCGCAGCGCCTTCGCCCGGTCCAGCCGGTCGTGGTCGGCGAGCGAGACGCGCGACTCCTCCGACTCGTCGCCGCCGCCCCGGCCCGGGGCGGTGAGCGCGGCGAGGCTCTCCTCGATACGGGTCAACTCGGCGCGCGCGGCGGCCTGTCCGGCCTGCGCGTCGGCGCTCTCCTTCACCCAGCGGGGCTCGGCGGCGCGCGCCACGTTCGCCGCGTTCACCATCGCCGTGATCCGGTCGTGGACGGCCTTGGCCTTCTTGTCGCGGATCCCGGTGAAGGGGTGCGGCTTGTAGATGACCCGGACCGGCTTCTCGGCCTTCAGCAGCCGCTTGACGATGTTCTCGCCGGCCAGCAGGAGCGAGGTGTTGCCGGGGTTGTCGTCCCAGCCCTCCCATGTGGGGGCGTACAGGATCGTCGGTACGGGGTGCCCCGGCGCGTCCTCGCTCGACCTGATGGGCGCGAGCTGCGGGCGGCCCACCTCGACGATGTCCTCGTCGCGTACGCCGACGTCGGCCAGCGCGTAGCGGTCGCGCCCGGCCCGGCCGGCGGTCCACACCTCGTCGTACACCTTGCTGAACGGGTTGACGCTGGCGATCTTGTCGCTGTCGCCGTGGCCGATGAACACATGCTTCATCGTCGGCACGCGCAGCAGATGGATGTTCTTGCCGACGTTGGCCGCGTAGAGCGCGACCCGGACCGACGACAGGTCGAGGTTCATCAGGTGCGTGCCGCCGGGGACACAGAGCACCGGCAGCCACGTCGGGGCGAGTTGGGTCATGATGGCCCGCTCGCGCAGCAGCACCAGCGGGCGCCCCTCGGACTGCTCCAGCGTCTCCAGCCACATGTTGACCTGGTAGGCGGACTCCTTGGAGCCGGAGAAGTACAGGACCACCGAAGGCTGGTACTCCCGCAGCCAGTTGTCGACCGCGCCGAGGACGGCGGGAGGCTTCGGCACGCGGCGGCTGCGGCGCAGGTACGGCACGAGCAGCAGGATGTAGATCAGGCCCAGCGCGAGGGTGATGCCGAGGCCGGCGTACCCGTACACGTCGGTGCCGGACTCGGCGGCGACCAGCAGACCGGCCAGCGCGAACACGTCGAGGTGGAGCATCTTCTCGGCGGAGCGGTTGACCAGGTAGTTCGGCGGGGCGTCCGGGATACGCAGGGCGTGCAGGTCCACGTTGCGGGCGACGACCGGCATGCCGCGGCGCAGCCGGATCAGGGTCGCCAGCGCGCCCTGCGGTGCCTGGATGCCGTAGAAGAGCAGGAAACCGGCGACCGCCGCGTAGAACAGGGGCTGCTCGGCCTGGCCCATCCGGGCCAGCAGCAGCACGAGCAGCAACTGGCGCACCAGGAAGCGGATCGACAGACCGGCCCTGACCTTGTTGAGCCGGTTGATCAGATAGCTGTTCCGCTGATGCAGATATCGGTCCGCACCGTAGGTCACGGCGCAGGCCGCCGCGAAGAACCAGAGGTTCGGGATCAGCGCTGCGAGCATGACGCACGGATAACCCAGCCCCAGCAGGGCCGCCGCGGCCAGCTCGGCTCGGCTGCCCACACGGGCCAGGCGAATTGCGGTCGAAATCACGAAAACCTGCTCCAGGAGAGGGTGCCGGTTATTTCACAGTTGGCGGGAATTGTGAAGCGGGGGCTTCACGCACACGGGCCTCTGCAATTCGCCGAATGGCGACCGCAAAGGCCCGTTTAATGCAAACTTATGGGGAATTATTACACATCTTCCTGGCGGTCAAGAACCGAGGCCAGCGCCTGCTCGAATCCCGAGGCCTCGGAAGAGGCTTCCCGGGTCGGGTCCTGCTGCCGGACGTCGATGACATGTCCCGTCAGCTCGGAGAGCAGAACGTCGAGCGACGTACGCGCCACGGCCTCCGAGGAGAGCAGCGACCCGGCGGGCTCGGTGCCGAACGCCTTGGTGCGCATCGGGGTCGCGGTACGTTCCGGATTGACGCAATTCACCCGGATGCCGTCCCCCGCCCATTCGTCCGAGAGGGCCTGGGTGAGATTCACCATGGCCGCCTTCGTCGACGAATAGAGGCTGTATTCGGCGCGGCCTCGCGTGTAGCTGCTCGATGTGTAGAGGAGCAGCTGGCCCCGGGTCTCGGCCAGATACTTGTACGAAGCGCGGGCGATCTGGACGGGCGCCAGGTAATTGACGTTCAGCGCTTCCTGAATCGTCGTGTTGTCCGTCTCGGCGAGCTTGCCGATGCGCAGGACACCCGCGGTGTTGATGACGTAGTCGATCCGGCCGGTCGCCGAGTACGCCTTCGACAGCGCGTCGTCGACATGCTCCGGGTTCTCGACATGCGTGCCGGTGGTGGAGCGGCCCAGCGCGTACACCTGCGCCCCGTACCGCTCGGCGAGGGCCGCGATGTCCGCGCCGATGCCGTACGAACCGCCGAAGACCACCAGCGTCTTGCCGGAGAGCAGTTCGCGGTAGGCCGCCTCGTCCGCCTGGACAGGTGCGGCGGTGGAGGCGAGTTGGAACAGCTTGTCGGCGATGAAGACGTCGACCGGCTGCGTCACCTTCATGTTGTACTCGTCACCCGCGACGACGTAGATCGGCACGTCGGGCAGATAGCGCAGAACCACCGAACAGTCGTCGGTGGCCTGGAAGTTGGGGTCGCCCGCCGCGATCTCGTACGCCTTGCGGATCGTGGAGAGCTTGAACGCCTGGGGCGTCTGGCCGCGCCGCAGCCGCGAGCGGTCGGGGACCTCGGTGATGAACTCGCCGTCGGAGCCGTGGGTGCGGGTCACGATGATGGTGTCCGCGGACGGGATGGCGACATCGACGGCCTGATAGCGGTCGAGCGCGTCCACACAGTCCTTGATGACGCGCTGTGACAGAAGCGGACGGACCGCGTCATGGAACAGGACGTTGCGGTCCTCACCGTCGGCGAGGCCCTCGCCCAGCGCCGAAATGGCGCGCTCCGTCGTCTCGTTGCGGGTCTGGCCGCCCTCGATGACCTTGGTCACCTTGGTGAGGCCGGCCTTGGCGACGATCTTCTCCACGTCGGGCACGAAACCCGGTGCCATCAGCACGATCACGTCGTCGATCGAGTCCGACTGCTCGAAGATCGACAGCGTGTGCTCGATGACAGCCTTTCCCGCGATCTTCAGCAGCTGCTTGGGGATCGACAGGCCCACGCGCTGGCCGGTACCACCGGCGAGCACGACTGCCGTGGTGCGGGAATGGGCTGCATGCGGCACAGACACAGAACGACCTACCTTGAGACGAGTGGGGGACGCTGTGATGGTCGCACTCTCCGTGACCGTCTCGCAAGGCGGACGCCCGATGCCCCTCACCTACAGGAAACCATCTGTTCACCCTCTGGCCAGCCAGATTGAGACCGAGCCCGGCCAAGTGCGGCGTGACCGACACCACATCACCACGCCGACCAGGCAGTTACCTCCACCGGACCTTTACTTCGCGTCCGCGATTTCCGGACCGCCATATAAGCGCTACGTAAGGGAATTCAGCCGCTCGTCAGCGGTTTCGTGGTTTCCGAGGTAACCACGCTATTTCAGCGGAGCGTCCGCCACGTTGACGATGAGGTCATTGGTCCCCATGTACATGATGCGGACGCGCACCCACTGGGCCGGCCTGCTCCTCAGTTTACGGACCACTCGGCGGACCGGTCCCCACGGCCTGGTCTTGCGTACTTCCGTGACCGGGTACTCGTAGATCGGCCGCTTCTCCACGACGTCGTCGAGCACCCGCGCGACCTTCACCGGCGCGGCGTCCGGGGCGTACTTGAGCAGCAGGTCCCACGACTCCGACCTGGCGACCTGCCGTGCGGCGGGCCCCGACGCGGGGAAGGTGAAGCGGAATCCGCGCTCCCCCTCCCGGCTGCCCGCGTACGTCAACTCCACGGCGGGCTTGCTCCGTCGGCGTACCACCAGCGAGGGCTGCTGGGCCATCGTTCCGGCGCCGAGCAGCTCGCCCGCGACCGTGATGCGCTTGCCGTCGACACGGATGTCACCGGCCTCCGCGTGGACCGGCCGGACCCAGGCACGGAGCGCGAGATGTTTCTGGGGCCGTTTCGCGTACGGGACGAGATTGTGGACGGGCTTGCCGTGCCGCGCGCGTTCGCAGGCGCTCATCGCACCGCGCTGGTCGATGGAGCGGGCGACGATCCGTACCCGCCGTCCGGATTCCGGGAGTTCGGCGAAGCACTCCCAGACGCCCTCGGTGAACTCCTCGTCCGCCGGAATCGTGACCGTGCCGTTGCCGGACAGCGGGAAGACGCGCTCCTGGGTGCGGAGGTCGGCGCGCACACAGACCAGCTTCAGCCCGTCGTGGACCAGGGCCGCCGCCTGCGGCTCGACGAGGGAGAAGGCGAGCGCGCCGCCGGACTCCACCACACAGTCGGCGACCGGCGTGAAATCACCCACGGCCGCGCGCTGGGCGGCGACGGTCCGCAGCTCGCCGAAGAGCTCTTCGTACTTCTTGGCCACCTGGCCGGGATCGAACCGTGAGGCGTTCCGTACGGCCGCCGCGCTCATCCGGCGGCGCAGCGGCTCGTCGTCGATGAGCTGGATCAGCGCCCCGGCGACCGCGTCGGGGTCCGAGACGGGCACCAACAGGCCGTCCACACCGTGCTGGAGGATCTCCCGGGGGCCGTAGTCGCAGTCGCTGCTGACCACGGGCAGGCCGCAGCGCATGGCCTCCACGAGGGTCATGCCGAAGGACTCGTGGCGCGAGGTGGACGCGGCGATGGCGCCCTTCGCCCACTCGGGCTCGATGGGCGAGACGGAGCCCATGAGACGCACGCTGTTGTAGAGGCCGAGCCTGTCGATCTGCCGGCGCAGGTTCTCCTTCTCCGGGCCGCCACCGTAGATCCGCAGGTCCCACTCGGGGCGCACGGCGACGACCTTGGCGAACGCGTCGACGAGCACGCTGTACTGCTTCTCGGCGGAGAGCCGGCCGGCGGCGACGACCGTCGTGCCCGAGCCGGTGGACGGCTGGATAGACGGCTCGGGAACGCTGTTGGAGATGGCGAGCACGCGGGTCGCGGGCAACGGCATCTGCGCGCGGTAGACGGCGGCGTCGCCCTCGGAGACGGTGACGTACGCGTCGAGCGCGTCGATGTGCTGGTACATCTCGTTGCGCAGAGCGGGCTTGTGGTGGTTGTACGTCATGTGCTCCTGGCCGATGAGCACGGCGCTCGCGGGGGCGAACTGGGCGACGTACGCGGCGAGTCCGGGCCTCGTGCCGATGACGACGTCGGCGTCCGAGCCCGCGTAGTGGTCCCTGACCCGCTCGTCGGTCAGCTTGCTGTACTCGCGATAGCGCGCCTCGTACCGCGGGAAGTACTCGGCGGGCTGGAGATGGAGCGGGTGGTCCTTCTCGTACGCCGGGGAGTCTTTCCAGGTGTCGATGAGCGGTACGAGCGTGATGCGCGGGTCGACGTCGAAGAGCGGCACCTGCCGGTGCCTGAAGACCGAGACGATCTCCACCTCATGCTGGTCGGCGAACTCTTCCGCGAGGTTGAGCGTGGTGCGGATGGTGCCGCCGATGCCATAGATGGTGTGGATGAGGAAGGAGATCTTCATCAACGCTCCGTTCGGTGTCGGAATCCTGGGCGGTCATCCCAAGTTCCCCTTGAGTTCCGGACGGGTTCACGCAGCCGTCATGGCTGTGCCCCGCATGCAAGACGGGTGAGCGTGGCCGACGGTTGTGCGAGCACTTGAAAAGAAACCGCATGACTCATTATTCCGCCCATATCGCTCAATGCACGCAGTTGGCTTTCGGCCATGCGGCGCGTCGCGCGGTCCGCGCACGACGAAGGCCGCGGTCCGCTCCGGCTGGAGCGGACCGCGGCCTTGGCGGCGCACGTCTTCGCGTTACGCAATCGAGTCGTCACTGCTCGAAATCGAGGGTTACGGAACCGAACCGGAACCGAACGGGAGTCGGGACCGGGCCGGACGGCACCGCCGCATGGCCGACCAGGAGCCGCTAGAACGGCTTGAACTCGTCGTACTCCTTGTCCGCGTCGTCCCGCTCCGCGTCCCGGTCCCTGCGCCGTACGGCGGCCGGGCGCGGTGCGTCGAGGCGGTGGTCCTCGCCGCGCCGGCCGAGCATCTCGGCGCCGGCCATCACGGTCGGCTCCCAGTCGAAGACGACGGCGTCGTCCTCGGGGCCGATCGCCACGCCGTCGCCGGAGCGGGCACCGGCCTTCATGAGTTCACCCTCGACACCGAGCCGGCTGAGCCGGTCCGCGAGATAGCCGACCGCCTCGTCGTTGCTGAAGTCGGTCTGCCTGACCCAGCGCTCGGGCTTCTCGCCCCGTACGCGGTACAGGCCGTCCTCCTCCAGCTCCACCGTGAAGCCGGAGTCGTCCACCGCCTTGGGTCGGATGACGACCCGGGTGGCCTCCTCGACGGGCTTCGCCGCGCGCTGGGTGGCGATGATCTCGGCGAGCGCGAAGGAGAGCTCCTTGAGGCCGGTACGCGCCACGGCGGACACCTCGAAGACGCGCAGGCCGCGCGCTTCTAGTTCGGGACGGATCATCTCGGCGAGGTCCAGACCGTCCGGGATGTCGATCTTGTTGAGGACCGCGATGCGCGGGCGGTCGCCGAGACCGCCGTACTGCTTCAGCTCCTCCTCGATCATGTCGAGGTCGGAGATGGGGTCGCGGTCGGACTCCAGCGTGGCGGTGTCCAGGATGTGCACGAGGACCGAGCAGCGCTCCACGTGGCGCAGGAACTCCAGGCCCAGGCCGCGGCCCTGGCTGGCGCCCGGGATCAGACCGGGGACGTCCGCGATGGTGTAGACGGTCGAACCGGCGGTGACGACACCGAGGTTGGGGACGAGCGTCGTGAACGGGTAGTCGGCGATCTTGGGCTTGGCCGCGGAGAGCACGGAGATCAGCGACGACTTGCCGGCGCTCGGGTAGCCGACGAGCGCGACGTCGGCGACGGTCTTGAGCTCCAGGACGATGTCGCCGGAGCGGCCGGGCTCACCGAGCAGGGCGAAGCCGGGGGCCTTGCGGCGCGCGGAGGCGAGAGCGGCGTTGCCGAGACCGCCGCGACCGCCCTCGGAGGCGACGTAGGTGGTGCCCTGGCCGACGAGGTCGGCGAGGACGTTGCCCTTCTTGTCGAGGACGACCGTGCCGTCGGGAACGGGCAGGACGAGGTCCTGGCCGTCCTTGCCGGAACGGTTGGCGCCCTCGCCGGGCCTGCCGTTGGTGGCCTTGCGGTGCGGCGAGTGGTGGTATTCGAGGAGCGTGGTCACCGACTGGTCGACGACCAGGATGACGTCTCCGCCACGGCCGCCGTTGCCACCGTCGGGGCCGCCGAGCGGCTTGAACTTCTCACGGTGAACGGAGGCGCAGCCGTGGCCTCCGCTACCCGCGGCGACATGCAGCTCGACGCGGTCCACGAAGGTGGTCATGGTGGTGCCTCCAGTACGTACGGAAAATTCGTGCGCTCAGACAGTCGAACAAGCGAAGGGCGGACCCGCTTCCCCTACGGGAAGTGAGGTCCGCCCTCGCGAGAAACCGATCGAAATCGCTCTACGGGTACCGAATTACTCGGCGACCGGAACGATGTTCACGACCTTGCGGCCACGGTGGGTGCCGAACTGGACCGCACCGGCGGCCAGCGCGAACAGCGTGTCGTCGCCACCACGGCCCACACCCGAACCGGGGTGGAAGTGGGTGCCACGCTGACGGACGAGGATCTCACCGGCGAGCACGACCTGACCGCCGAAGCGCTTCACGCCGAGCCGCTGAGCGTTCGAGTCGCGCCCGTTACGGGTGGACGATGCGCCCTTCTTGTGTGCCATGTCTCCTCAGTCCCTTACTTCTTCGCGGCCGCGGGAATAGCGGTGACCTTGATCGCCGTGTACTGCTGGCGGTGGCCCTGGCGACGGCGGTAGCCGGTCTTGTTCTTGTAGCGAAGGATGTCGATCTTCGCGCCCTTGTGGTGGTCCACGACCTCGGCGGTGACCTTGATGCCGTTCAGGACCCACGGGTCGCTGGTCACGGCGTCGCCGTCGACCACGAGCAGGGTCGAGAGCTCGACCGTGTCGCCAACCTTGGCAGTGGGAATCTTGTCAACCTCAACGATGTCGTCAACAGCAACCTTGTGCTGACGACCACCGCTGCGCACGATGGCGTACACGCGGATCTCACTCTCGCTCGGAACGGGACTCCTGAAGCCAGCCGCTCACGGGACCCGGGGGGCCCGCTGTATCCGGATGGGACGAACGGCCTCCTCCGACGCCGTCGAGGACGGCCACCGGAAGGTGAGGTGCTCAGAAGCAGGCGCGCACAGAAACACGCCGACGGCCAAGACTACGGGGCGGCCGGGTGGGGGGTCAAACCAGGCCCCCCGCCCCGCCGGCGCCCCCGCGAACCGGCCGGCGCTCCACCTCTTGTCCGGCGTTTGCAGCGAAGGGGCAGACGGCGAGCGAGATCGGCATCCGTCACCGCGTCCACCGCTGGGTCCGACGACTGTTCTCCACTCACACCGCCGGGATCAATTCGGCACCACTTTGGTCGATGATGCGCCCTTTGGCACCGTCCCCGCCCGCGTTGTGCGCCAGCACTGACGAGCTACCCGCCAGTACATAGTGTGTGCTGGCGGGATCGCCGTCAGCTGCAACTTCGCTGGTCAGGCTCCGATTTTATAGCCGTTCCACGTTCGCGCACGTGCACTGAAGTCCGTCGGCGTTGCCGTCACTACTGCCGTCGACGGTCCAGACCACTCAGGGAAGTCTCTGGATTTGAGATCCACGTCAAGCGGCCTCGTCGTGCGGAGTGAGACTGATGCTCAAGTCAGCTCCAAGGGCATGGGCCAGGCGGCGCAGCATGGGAAGGGTGGGCACCGTTCCGCCGGCTTCGAAGCGGGAGATCTGCGGCTGTTTCATCCCGCACCGCTCAGCCAGCTCGGCCTGGGACAGCCCGAGGCCGGTGCGCCGGTCACGGACGAGTCTGCCCAGCTCTCGGGCAAGTGCTGTGGAGACGTCCTGCATGGCCCCTCCGGGGTTCAGGCGGCCGGGGTGACGATGGTGACGGTGGGTTCATCCCCAGGGGTGAGGTGCATGTCGACGGTGAGGTCCAGGGCTCGGGCCAGGCGCATGATGACAGCGATGGGCGGCAGTTCGGTCGCGGTCTCGATGCCTTCGATTTCGTCGGTGGTGGTGTGCAGGCGCTCGGCCAGGTCGGCCTCGCTCAGCCCGAGTTGCTTGCGCCGGTCGTAGACGGCTTTGCCCAGCGTCATGGCCAGGCTGGTTTCGTCGTAGACGCGGTCATACTCAGGGTCGGCGTCGAGGTGTTCACCGACCAGCTGGCGGTGGCGGCGGGTCCTCCATTCGCTGTGGTTCATCGGTGCTCCTTGAGGTCGCGGCTGTAGAGGTCGTGTTCGGCGGCTGCCTGGTGCTCGGCTTCGCACAGCCATTGAGCGGCGTGCGCGCGGTCCACTTCGGTCTGCTCGCGCATCTTGGTCTTGCGGAACACGGTGAGCAGCACGACGCGACGGTTGGGCGCGAGCCAGTAGGTAATGCGCTGGTGAGCATCACCGAGGCGGAAGCGCAGCTCGCGGAGCTTGCCGCCCAGGTGGCGGGAGTGTGGTTCATCGAGTGTGGTGGGCTGCTCGGCAAGCAGGTCAGCGACGCGTTCGGCCTGCTTGTAGTGATGGGCGGGAATGTTCTCCAGCCACAGCCGCACCTCCGGCTCAATCTCAATCGACTACCGCCCGCTGTCCATAGCGCCGATGATATATGGCCCGGGGTGCGAGAGCGCGACTTCGTAGCTCAGGTCGTGTGCTGTCGCCGCGACCGCAGCCACTCCAGCCGTCGCACACCCCGATACTCCTCCTTCGTCCTGATGCCACAGCGCCGCTGCAAACCCGCGGCAACCGGCCGAGGCGGCGCAGGGCCGGCTTCTTTCGACAGAATCGGGCCCGAGCGGGAGAGGCAGCGTGTGGCCGGGCTGGTGCGTCGCCCAGTCTGGCGGCGCGGGGCCGGTGCGGAGGGGGTCCGGCCTGGGACGGGCGGCCGGGAGCTTTGCTCCCCGCCGGAGGCGACGCAGGCCACTGCCCTCAGCGAGTCCGGCGGCGGGCGTGAGGGTCGGCCCCCTGGCCGAGCCTGTACCTGCGATCCGGCCGCAGGACGGTCGTAGGCGACAACTTGCTGTGCGACGCGCAAGGACTCCACGCCCGCAACTTGCTTCCGGCCGCACCAGGTTGAGTCTCGCTCGCGCCTGGTACGGCCGACCGCTGGCACCCAGGACGGGCGTCGGCTGCTTGCCCGACGGTGGGTCGGTCTGCGATGTTTGGCCAGTTCAGACGGGTGGGCGCCGCCTTGAACCTCGTAGAGAAACTCTGAACGCACACCCCCGGGCGTGCTCAAGGCCGCCTTGGAGCACACGGAACCTGGAGACCTGCATCAACTGCGACAGACAAAAGGTCGTCAGCACCCGCACACCGGACGGCCCGCTCTGCGCGAACTGCCCCTCCCTGCCCACCGCGGCTCGCAGCATCTGCGGCGAGGAGAAGCCCTGCGGCACCTCCCGCACCACGGGCCAACCGTGGTGCCCGGACTGCCAGCGCCGCTCAGCACCGTGCTCGGCCTGCGGAAGCATCGCGGCGGTCGTCGCCGGCACGCTCAACCAGCCCCTTTGCGCAAACTGCACCACCCCTGAGGTCTGGCACACCAGCCCAACCTGCAGCGATCCCGACTATCCGCACCCCGGTCAGTGCGCTCGCTGTCTCATCAACCAGCGTCTCAACGAGCTGCTGGGCACTCCGTCCACCTGTCCAGTTGCCCGAGCCCGTCGCCACACTGGCCCTTGCGGTCGCCACGAATCGCAAGGGCCACGCGACTATCGGGGCCTTGGCCCGTCTCCATGGCTCTTCCCCGGCGGCCAGCTCGGACGCCCGATCAGCACCACCCAGCTGACACAGCGGCTGAACCAGATCGGCATTCACCCCAACCAGGCCCGCAGCACCACTCTCTTCCAACCCGCCACCGAAATCCCCGCCGCGATCCTCGCCCGCACCCTGGGCATCCACACCGACGTCGCCGTCGCCCCGCAACGACTCTCCGCGGGCGACTGGGCCACCTACGCCGCCGAAGTCAGCCGCCGCACTTCACCGCGACAACGGCCGGTCCACGAACAAGGAGCAAAATCATGAGATTCGACAATCACCGCGTCGTCATCACTGCTGCCGGCCGCGACTTCGGGCGAACTCTGGCCATCCGGCTCGCAGACCACGGCGCCGAGGTCTTCCTGTCCGCTCGCAGCCTCGCTGCCACTGAGCGTGTCCGCGACGAGATCCGAGACCGAGGCCATCAGCGGGTCCACGCCTATGCCTGCAACCTGACGGATCCCGCCTCAATCAGCGACTTCGCTTCCAGCGTCGCCCAGCACACCGACCACGTCGACCTCCTGATCAACAACGGCTCGCGCTACCTCGAAGGGCCGGACCTCCAGTCAGCTTCCGACGCCGATGTCGTCGACACCATCGCATCCGGCGCCACGGGCACGGTCCTGACCGTGAAGAATTTCCTCCCGCTCCTGCTCAACTCGGACAAGCCGGATGTGGTGACGATGATCTCCGCCTGCGGAACTGCCGGACATCACCGCTCGGACGCACACGACGCCTTCTACGCAGCCAAGAGCGCACAGGCCGGATTCACCGAGATCCTCTCCAAGCGCCTACGGCCCCAGGGAGTCCGAGTGATATCGCTCTACCCACCAGACTTCGACAACACCGACCCGCTCTCCGAGGACTGGAAGTCCACTGCCCGGGAGGCCAAAGATGCCCTCACCGCCCAGTCGCTCGTGGAGTGCATCCTCTTCGCAGTCGCCCAGCCCCGTGATTGCTTCATCAAGGCATTCCACTTCGAACAGGTCTGAGCGCTCACATATTCAAGCAAGGCTGACGTCGGCTCTTGGGCCGCACACAGGAAGCTCCGGATCGGAGGCATTCGGACAGTTCCGATACCCGACGTCACCATTACACGTCCGACTCCGCCTCCAGGGCCAAGCCATCGACACCCTCAGCACCGCCCTCGGCAGCCAGAAGACCACCGAGACGGCACACTCCGACGGCGACGAACCGCCGCCCCGGAACGCCTTCGTCCGCTGACGTTGCCGTCAACTACTGCCGACGAAAAAGCCCCGCCAGGACATGTCTGACGGGGCTTCAGATTTGCATGAGCGATCACATCACGGCAGTGAGTGGCAGATCCGGCAGGCTGTCCAAGAGAGCCCTCACCTCATCCTTGGTCGCCCCTACACGCGTCTGAAAGTCACGGTCATCCCCGGTCTCAAGCGCCTCCATCATCAGCGCTTCAACCAGAAAGAATTCCGCTCTAGGCATCGTGATCACGACCTGCTCCCCGCGATCCTCCACACGCATCAAAATCGTCCTCTCACTCTGACTTGAAGTTCCTGGTGAAGTACCTGTGGCCCTCTTGAGGTGCGAAGACAGTACCACCGTCCCTCGATCCGGGGTTGCGGATCACGATTACCCCGTTTCGCCAATAGGCAGACGCACCATCGGATCGCACGCGACGCTCTCCGTTCAGGATTACACCTTCAGCCATGTCGGAGAATTGTGCGCGGGTCCGAATTCCAGGGAACTCCCCCTGCTCTACAACATGCTTCCGGAAGGCGTGACCGTCCGCTCCCGCGAGTTCATCCGCTGCGAGTCGAGCTTGAAGTCGGGGGCCATCCGCAACGTTGCAGCCGCCGGAATTGTGAACGAGGACCGGAGTCTCGCCCGCAAGCACATAGTACGTGTGGACGTCAGCGACAGTGAGGTTGTAGACCGTCGCCTGTTGGGTCCAGCGGGACAGCGCGGTGATCTGTACGTGCGTGCCCGCGCTCGTCCTGAGCCACTGGCCCGGCTTGAGCGTCGTTGCCTTTATCCACTCGTTCAGTTCGGGGACCCAGAAGGGGTGGCCGTCGGTGGCGGTGACCGAGGCAGTCCTGGATCCCTTCTTGCCGTCCGTGTCGATGGTGACCCTGACAAGGTTCTTGGTGCCGAGACCTACCTGACCACCGGCATCACCAACGCCGCCTCCGAAGGCAACAACCGCCTCATCAAGCTCGAAGCACGTAACGCCTTCGGCTTCCGCAACCGAGCGAACCAACGCCTGCGCTCACGCTGTGCAACCACACGCCGCAGCCAACGGGAAGCACACCCCCCACTAAATTCGAAGACCCAACAAAGCCCTCCTCGCGATTTACCAGAATAATTCATTCTTTATGGAAGTCCACATTCTTGTCGATCAAATCGGGGTCGCCGAGATGAATGACAAGATCACCCGAGCCTTTGTAGGCATAAAACCCGCTCTCCGTAACACCTTCAGCACCGCAGGATCCAGGCGGAAATTTGAGAGAGACCCACGGGCTCCCACCACTGCGGGGAGCTTGCACACTCCACGTTCCAGCGAGTCTCGCTCCGCCGTCTCCCTCAGTGAAAACTTGCTGGCACGTCACACCGGAGAGTTCAACCGTTCCATCTCGCGAGAAGGAGGCCAGACCGCCGCCGACCCCCTGCCAGGTCCCGACAACCGCCTCTTGATCCAGTTTCTGCGAACCGTTATCGTCTTTCACTCCGACGCAGCCCGAAACAGAAAGAAGGAGCAAGGAGAGGCCAGACAGCACAATCCGGCGATCCCACCTAACGGAAATCAACCCGTTCACTCCACGAAATTTTGATGGCTGTAGGGCGCTGACCGTTCGGGAATGCCTTCTGCGCCGCATTGAAGAGCGTCTGCAATGCGGTGTTCGAACTTCCACCCTTGTACCCTTCTCCGGTGGGGCTCCTCATCCCTGATTCACGAGTGATGTTGTTTTTGAGCGTGAACTGTACATTGCCGCTCTTTCCGTCACGTCCGACAGAAGCCAATTTCGCTGTCAGCACATAGGATCCGAGGACCGCAGCGGACTGGTTGAAGGTGCGCCCCCTGTCCTCCTTGCCACTCCACTTCCCTCCGGTCGCCATACCGAAAGCATCCTCCAGCATCGTCCCATATCTTTCCACCTGCCCCAGATCGGAGAGTTTGCGATCGTATCTGGCGGAGTCGCCGACCGCCATGCCCTTCATATCTTTACCGAGCAGCTCCCTCACGTGATCGAGCCATCGCTGTCGTTTCACTTCCTCGGTGAACTCATCTCCCTCACCGAACGCCCAGGTATCAGGCGCATTTCCCAGCATCCAAGCCGCGAGGACCACATAAGAATCTACAGTTTTTGCATAGGTCTGAACGCCCTGCCGATACGAGCTCTTGTGAAGTTGGCAGAGCGCGCTACAGCTGAGCGCACCGGAACTTCCGTTTCCATCACTCCCCCCTGCGGAGCTACCGCCACTGCAACCACCACATCCGCTTGAACTCCCATGTGAGCCATTGCCATTGGAGTCACTCGGGATCCACGTCTCCCACTCAGGCTTCTCCGGAGTTCCGACGTTGCACGGGCCGGATCCACCACAGGCACCTTCGGGACGAAGCCCAGTGGGGTCGCTCAACGACACCGGGTTGTTGTTGCCGTACGTGTAGCCGTGCGTCTGTTGCGGGTCCGCGAGGTCGAGGATCGGATCCACGCTGATGAAGCGACCGATCGACGGGTCGTATTCGCGGGCACCCAGATGCGTCAGGTCCGTCGACTTGTCGATCGTGCCACCGACGAAGCCCTTGTCCCCCTCCCAGTTCGTGGGCTGCGTGCCGCGCGGAGCGCCGAAGATCGTGGTCTTGCGGCGGGTCACCGCCTGGGTCGCGTCCGCCGTGATCTGGGTGGTCGCCGTGCCGTGGTGGTCGCTGAGCAGGAACGTCAGCTTGCCCGCCGTGCGCATCGCGACCGTCTGGTCGCCCGCCGTGTAGTAGCGGGTGCCCGTCACCTTGCCGGTCTTGTCCAGGTGGAGTTCGTTGCCGCCGGGAAGGTAGAGCGTGGTGCCCGTCGTGTCACGGCGGAGCATGCGGGCGCCGGCCGTGTCGTAGACATACGACGTGGTGTCCGTGACCTCGGTCACCGAGCCCAAGTGGCCCTCGTCGTCCCACACCAACGTCTGCTTGTCCGCGTTGCCGATCTTGCGGGTCTCCGTGTTGCCCGCCGCGTCGTACGTGTACGTCTCCGTACGCGGCGCCGTGCCCGTCTGGGTGACCGCCGGGAGGTTGTGCTTGCCCGCGTCCGGGGCGGCATACGTGCGGAGCGTGTCGGCGGTCGGGCCTGAGGCCGTCTTGTGCTGGGTCTCCGTCTTGCGGTTCCCCACAGCGTCGTACGCGTACGTCGTCCAGTACGCGTCCGGCCCGCCGACCACCGAGGCCGAAGGGGCGGTGGCGCACGCCGTGCCCGTGTTGGTCCACGCCTCGGTGATGCGCCGCAGCTGGTCGAGTGCGAAGCACTGCGTGTCCGTCGTGCGCGTCGCGTCCTGGCCGTACGCCGTTGCGATCTGTTTGATGTTGCCCGCCGGGTCGTACGTGTACGCGGTGTCCTCGACGCGCTGCGGCGCGACCTCGCGGTCGATGTAGCTGCGCTTCAGTTCGCTGGTGTGCTCGTCGTACTCGTTGGCCACCGAGACCGACTGGGCGAAAGCGCCCATCTTCTGGATGGTGCCACGGCCGTAGTGGTCGTACGTGCTGTCCGCGACCACTACGGCCGCACCCGCGCCCACCGTGTCCAACTGCCCGTGGACCGGTGTGAAGGTGTTGGCCACCCGCTCCGCCGGCAGCCCGCCCATCGCCGGCTGCTCGGTGCGCGCCACCTGTCCGGTGATGGGGTTGTAGCCGGTGATCCACTTGTACGTGTTGGCCAGCGCGCCCTCTCTCGCCGGGATCGTCACCTGCGTGTTGATGGGCTGGTACAGGGGGTCGTACGAGGTGATCGCTGTCTCGTAGGCGTCCGTGCCCACATAGCGCGTGGTCTTCGCGGTCTGGCCCTTGCCCCTGGTCGCGGTGTCGTACGTCCACGCCGCGAGCGTGGCCGTGCCCTTCTTGAGCGCCGTCTGGCGCCCGAGGTCGTCGTAGTCCGTGTGCAGGGTGATACCGCGCGCGTCCTTCGTGTCGGTGGCGCGGTCGCCCTTGTCGTACGTCGTGGTGGAACTGCCCTTGTCCGGGTCGGTGTTGGCGGTCTGCCGACCCCGGATGTCGTAGCCGTACGTCCACTTGGCGCCGGACGGGTCCGTGACCTCCGCGAGGCGACCCTTCTTGTCGTGGGCGTAGGCGGTGGTCTCCGAGGTGGTGCGCTCCGCGTCCGTGTACTGCTTCAGCTCCGTCGTACGGCCCAGCGCGTCGACGACCGTCGTGGTTGCGGTGGCGCCCTTGGGCGGGACGACCGTGGTCGTGTCGCCGGTGTACGACGTCGTGGTGCGCTTGGTCTCGTCGGTGAACTTCTTGGAGATGACGTCTGTCGGGCGTCCCGCGCCGTCGAACAGCGTCTCGGTGTGCGCCGGGTACTTCGTCTCCTGGCCGGTGACCAGGACGGGTTCGGCGGGACCGTCCGCGTAGTACGTACCGGAGGAGCGGTCCGCGATACCCCGGGTGTCGTGGAAGCTCTCGGTGATCAGCCGGCCGGCGCGGTCCGGTGACTCCTGCTGGCTCTGCCTCGGCCGCAGCAGCCCGTCGTAGAAGGCGTAGCTGGTCGCGTACTTGGCGTCGTGGGTGAGAGCGGCGGTGGTGACGACGTTGACGTTGTCCCGGCGGATCAGATACGCGAAGGAGTAGTTCGGAGAGTCCGGATTGGCTGTCGCCGAGCGGTTGGGCAGCCAGGTCTTGGTGACGCGCCCGAGCGGGTCGTAGGCGTTGGTGGTGACCCGGTCGTTCGCGTCGGTGACCGTCAGCGCCTGGGCGCGCAGCGGGTCCAGTGTGGTGGTGACGGTGTGGCCGAGCGCGTTGGTCACAGCGACGGTTGTGGGCACCTCACCGGTGGCGGGTGTGTGGACGGTGCTGGTGACCTTGCCGTACGCGTCGGCCTCGGCGAGCTGGCGGCCGTACTGGTCGAAGCAGAGCTGGTTCTTCGCCGACCCACACGTGCTGGGGGTCGAGGACACGGTGTCGTACCCGTCGCCCTTGCCGTTGATTCGCTCCGTCTTGGTGAGGTGACCCTTGGTGGGGGACGCTCCCAGCGCCAGGCCGTCGTAGTACGTGCGTACGTCGTCGATCACGTCGTCGGGGCGGCTGACAGTGGCTCCGCAGGCGGCGGCCACGGTCTCCGAGCGCGACACCTTGTCGAGCACCCTGGAGCTGGTGTTGCGCGCGTATGTGGTGGTGATGCACTGCTCGTCGCCGGTCTTGGCCGTGTCGCCCAATGCCGAGACACTGGTGACCATGCCGTAGGAGTCGAAGTCGCGCGTGGTGCGGACGGTGCGCGTGCCGCCCGTGACGGTGGTACGGGTCTCCTCCGCCTCCGTCCCGGAGAGGTACGCCTCCAGGTCCGGCAGTCCAGTGCGGGCACGAGTGGCGGTCTTCGCAGAGCGCCACGGGGTGTACGACACCGCGCTGACCAGCGGACCACCGTCGCCGTTGTAGGTGGCGCTCTCGCGCTGGACGCCGGCGAACTGCTCCCGGTCGGTGACCGCGGTGCCCGCGGAGTTCTTCACCTCGGCTCCGTCGATGCCCCGGAAGTGGCGCGCCTCGCTCAGGATGCGGGTGTCGGCGCCCGCGCCCTTGCGGGTCTGCACCCGCCCGTAGCCCCGCGAGAGCGAGTAGGTGCGGTCGGCGGCCTTGGTGAACTCGTCGGTGCTCTTGGCCCATTCGGCGCCGCCGAGGTAGTCGTACTCGGTGACGGTGTCGGGAGTCTCCTTGAGGTTGTCGCCCTCGGAGACGCGCTCGACGACGTAGGAGTTGAACCAGTCCTGCTTGGCGGTGTCGCCCTCGAAGGCCCACTTGACCGGGTAGCAGCGGGTGCTGTTGGAGTCGTCGGTCGGTGGCAGGGCGGTGGCGGTGCAGTCGGGGTCCCGGTAGTCGACGGCTATGGTGCCGCCGGACTCGGTGGTGATCTGGTACAGCCGCAGCCGGATGAACGGGGCCAGGGCGTCGCCGAGTTTGTCGACGCGGTTGGGCTTCTGCTGGCCGGCGAAGGTCACCGGAGGCAGCGCCGCGCTGGAGCCGTCCCCCTTGCCGGTACGGGTGATCGACTCCAGCCACATCGGCGTGGAGATGCCGTCACCGGCGGCGGGAAAGCCCTGCTTGAGGGACCAGGAGTCGACGTCGTCGTACGCGCCTCCGGTGAGCACCTTGGTGGTGATGGTGGTCAGGCGCTTCTTGGACCAGAAGGTGGGCGAGTACTTGTCCTTGCACTCGGCGTCGTCCTTGCAGTACTGGTCGAAGGGGACATCGGGCCAGTTCTTGGCGTGCGATTCGTCGAACGTTCCGCAGTCGGCGAGGCACCGCTCCTCCACGCCGAAGTCGACCTGGCCCGCGGCCTTGGCCGAGAAGAGGCTGCCCGCGCGCAGCCCGTAATCGATGTGGTCGAGGTAGCCGCCACGGAGGTAGTCGGTGGCGGTGGACTTGCCGGTGGTCTCCGAGACGTTGCGGACGTAGTTGTTCTTCTCCGTCTTCCAGTGGTACGTCATCGCGTTGCCGTGCACGTCGACGACGTAGTCGAGCTGCCACCGCCACGCCTGCTGGCACCACGCAGAGGCGAAGGAGGAGTCGTAGCAGGGCTCACCGCTCTGGTTGCCGAACACCGGAGCGGCGAGGACCGAGTTGGTGAGCGGGTCGTCGCCTCGGCGCCGTTGTCGCTCCAGCCGGGCAGCTTGTTCAGTCCGAAGAAGTACTGGGTGCCGTCGGTGGTGGTGATCTTCCAGTGCTCGCCCGAGCCGCCTTCGCCCTTGGAGCCGGCGGTGCCCTTGTCGGCGTTGTCGGCGCCCGTGAGCTTCTCGACCTTCTCGCCCGCGTCCTGGGCGGGGTGCCAGCCCTTCTCGCTGTCGTGGACGAGTTCGGTCGACTTCCCGCCGAGGTTGAGGACAGCGTTGTCGTTGTACCAGCAGAGGTCGCCGACCTTGGTGGTGTTCGTGCCGTCGGTCTTGTCGTCGTTGCATGCCTTGTAGCGGCGCTCGATATAACCGGGTTCGTACGACCAGCCGTCGCCTATCCAGGAGGGCTGGTTGTTCGACGCCGCCGTACGGCCGTCCACCGTCTGGGAGTTGTAGGCCAGCCCGATGGAGGGCTGGAGTCCGCCGGGGACGGCGGGGACGCCGATGGGGTACGACCAGTTGAAGGCGCCCGTCGACCCGCCGGCGCTCCATGAGCCGGACTGCTGGAGCGAGGTGGCCTTGTAGTCGCCGGAGGGACCGGCGGCTTCGGCGGCGGCGGCGAGGACGGTGGCGCCGGTGCGGGCGACGTGGACCGTGGCCGCGAGGTGGCCGGACTTGGTGTCGTTCTCCGTGGTCAGCGGCTTGCCCGTGCGGCAGGCGGGCTTCTCCGGAGTGGTCAGCGCGCAGGCGGGCAGTTCGGTGAGCCGCAGCCGGGAGGCCCAGTCGCCCCCGTACGCGCCGCGGAAGGACGAGTAGTCGACCTGGACGCGCGCCTTGCCCGGTCCGGTGGCGCCGTCGGCGCGGCCGACGCTGAGCAGCAGGCCGTCGACGCCCGCGGCGTCGGCGGCCGCGCGGCCGGCGACCGCGACCTTCGCCTTGGTGAGTCTGGCCGCCTTGCCGGTGCCGGAGGCGGAGCGGGATTGCCCCCCGGTCTTCGGCGCGGTCTCGGACACGGCGACCGACACAGGGAGCGAACCGGCCGCGCGTACGGCGCTCCTGGCCGTCGTATCGCTGCCGCTCAGGTCGACGGTCGCCGTTCCGGGCGCGGGCCAAGTGACTTTCGGCGATTTCCAGGGGTTCGACGCGGCGGCGTCAGCGCGCTTGGTACCGCCGATTCCGGCTTTCGTCACGGGTACGGCGGCAGGCTGCTTCGGCGCCGAGAGCGACGCGCCGGAATTCGGCTCCGCCACCACCGCCGGGGCTGCGGACAGCATTCCGGCCATCACCGAAGTGGCCAGTACGACCACCCATCCCCGCATGCCGAAACGGCTCACGCCCCACCCCTTGCATAGTGTCAGTAATGACCGACGGACAGTAACGGCACAGGTAAAGGCAGCGTCAACTACTCCTCCACAAGTCATTTGCAATGGAAAGCAGTTGTTTTCCAGACATTCACCCCTGACAGTCGCGCACATCACTTCCCGCAGCTCAACAGGGCCGAGACAGAAAGGAGTCGATGACCCCTTAAGCCCAAGTTGCCCCAGAATGGCGAGACCTGATCGTCCCGTAGATGTGAAGAGGACGCGATGACAGAGAATTACGCCGCGTCGCTATAGAGTCACCGCTCGGCAATGCCGAATCAGAGGGGGAGGTGTCGTGCACACGACAAAGGACGGGGCAGAGAAAGAGATATTGGCCGAAACACGTACTACCAATTGTCCTCGCCGGGGCCGTCCTCGCCCCGGCCGCGACAGCGATACCGGCCGCGGCCGCTCCGACTTCCGCCGACTCACCGTCCTCGAAGTCCGCGGCCGCCGACCTCGTCGCCGACGGTTCGACAAGCGAAGAGGACTACGCACTCCAGCAAGCCCAAATCATGGGCCAACCGTATGAGTTGGTCTCCGCGCGCACCGAGTCTTCCGACACCTGGGCGCAGCCCGACGGCTCGTTCTCGGTGAAGCGTTACGGCACGCCGATAAGGATGCTGCGCGACGGCGCCTGGATCGCGACCGATCCGACGCTCGCCCCGGCCGCCGACGGCCGGATCGCGCCCAAGGCATCCACCGTCGCTGTGACATTCTCCGGCGGTGGATCCGGCGCCCTGCTCTCCGGTGTCAAGGACGGCCGCACCCTCTCTCTGACCTGGCCGAAGCCGCTGCCCGCACCGACCACCGACGGCAATGTCGCCACGTACGCCGAGATGCTGCCCGGTGTCGACCTTCAGCTCAAGGCCGAGGTCGAGGGCTTCTCGCAACTCCTGGTCGTCAAGACCGCGACAGCAGCGGCCAATCCCGAACTGGCCTCGCTGAAGTACAAGTTGGACACGGTCGGCCTGAACGTGTCGACCGACGCGGACACCGGAAGCGTCACCGCGGTCAACCCGGCCGGTGAGACCGTCTTCACCAGCCCCTCCCCGCTGATGTGGGACTCCACCACGATCAGCTCTGATGACGACCCGGCGGCGGCCCGTATCGCCAAGGCCCAGGCCGCGGCCGAAGAGGAGACACCCGGCGACCTCTTCGAGCCGACCCCCGGCGCGAAGGACGCGCTGATGCCGACCACCGTCAGCGGTGAAATCCTGGAGATCAAGCCCGACCAGAAGCTGCTCACCAACGCGAAGACCGAGTATCCCGTCTACATCGACCCGTCCTGGGCCTGGGGCAAGCGGCAGAACTGGACCCGGGTCTACAAAAAATATCCGAAAACCTCCTTCTGGAACACAAAGGAGGTGGTGCGCGTCGGCTTCGAGGCGGAGACCGACGGTCTCTCCCGCTCCTTCTTCCAACTGGACACCAGCAACATCAAGGGCGCGCAGGTCAAGTCCTCGACCTTCCGGGTCAGGAACACCTGGTCCTGGTCGTGTCAGGACAGGCCGGTCGAGCTGTGGCATGTCGGCCCCATCTCGTCCAAGACCACTTGGGACAACCAGCCCTCGCAGCACTCCAAGCTCTACACCGTCGACGACGCCAAGGGCTGGAGCAAGGACTGCGCGGCGGGGAACCTGGAGTTCGACGCCACCGACAAGGTCCGTGAGGCCGCGTCCAAGAAGTGGTCCAGCGTCAACTTCGGTCTGTACGCGTCGAACGAAGACGACACCTTCGGCTGGAAGAAGTTCGACGCGAAGACCGCGGTCCTGGAGACGAAGTACAACAACCCGCCCAAGACGCCGACCGGGCTCGGCACCAACCCCAAGACCTCCTGCGCGAGCGGCGGCCTGATCGGCAACACGAGGGTCAGTCTGTACGCGAAGTACGACGACAAGGACGCCGGCAACCTCACGGCCGAGTTCCAGGTCTTCAAATCCGGTTCGAGCACCGCGGTCGTGAACAAGTCGATCCCGGCCGCCAAGAACAAGATCTCCACCCTGGTCGTGCCCGATGTGGACCTGCCCACCGGCGCCTACACCTGGAAGACCCGGACGAAGGACCAGGACGGCGCGTACTCCGGCTGGTCGGCCACCTGCAAGTTCACCCTCGACCGCACCCGGCCGAGCAAGCCCCCAGTGATCACCTCGGAGGGCAACAAGTTCCCGCCCGGTGAGAACGGCTGGCCCGCCGTCACCGGCAAGGCCCGCGAGGCGGGCAAGTTCACCTTCGCGGACAACGGGGTCACCGACGTGGCCCAGTACAGCTGGTACACGGACTACGACCCCGAGGTGCGCGACGCGAAGCCCGGCGTGCCCGTCACGGTGAAGCCGCCCGGCTACGGGCCGCACTTCCTCTACGCCTTCAGCGTCGACAAGGCGGGCAACCGGTCCGACACCGCCACCTATGTGTATTACGCGACGCGTTCACAGGAGCGCGACGGACCGGGAGATCTGAACGGCGACGCCAACCGCGACATCTGGAGCATCGACTCCAACGGCACACTGCTGACGTACGCGGGCCAGGGTGACGGCAACTTCTCCACCGCCACCAACGGCGGGGGCAAGTCCTTCGCGGGCAGCCAGGTCGACTCCCGCGGTGACTGGGGCCAGGACGGCTACAACGATCTTGTTTCGCTGGAGTACGACGACGTCGACAAGAAGCAGAAGCTCTGGACGTATCCCAACGACGGCGCGGGCGTCATCAGCGACGACTTCAAAGAACTGAGCGTCGCCTGCCCGGTGAAGGACCCGGACCTCGGTTGCGACTACGGCGAGGAGTGGACCGGCGACGACCACTGGCACAACGCCGAACAGGTCGTGTCCGCCGGTGACATCAACGGCGACACCCAGCCCGATCTGCTGGTCAAGCAGGGCAAGCAGCTCTGGGCGTACTACGGCAACCGCGCCACGTACTCGCTCGACGTCGCCCGCGAGCCGGTCCTGGTGGGCAACGGCGACTGGGACAAGTTCACCGTCATCGCACCCGGCGACCTCAACGGCGACCAGATCGCCGACCTGTGGCTGCGCGAGAACTCCACCGGCACCATCTGGCGCTCCTACGGCAAGAAGGGCCCCGACGGCCTGCTCGACCCGACCACCTGGGGCAACAGCGCCGGCCGGGTGAAGATCGGCACCGGCTACACGACCGCCGCGTACCCCGCGGTCGGGTCGGTGGGCGATGTCACGGGCGACGGCAAGCCGGACCTCTGGGCGCGCAAGACGGACAACACGATGCTCGGTTGGCCGGGCAAGACTCCTTCCTCCGACAACCTCTCCTTCGGCGCCTCGTTCGTCATCGACGGCATCACGGGCGGCTCCCGTATCCCGGCGGGCACGACACTGAACGGCGGCCAGTCGTTCACCTCCCGCTCCGCCAAGCTCACCATGCAGGACGACGGCAACCTCGTGATCGCCTCCAACGCGGGCAAGACGCTCTGGGAGACGAAGACTTCGGGCAACGTCGGCGCCAAGGCCATCATGCAGACCGGCGGAAACCTCGTGGTCTACAAGGCGGACGGCAGCACGGTGCTGTGGGAGTCGAAGACGGCAGCGCCGGAGGGTTTCGCCCTGCTCCAGGACCGCGGCAACCTGGTGATCTACAACGTCAAGGGCCAGTCACTCTGGAGCAGCGGCACGGCGATCCGGCACGACTACGACGCCGACGGCCGCAGCGACATGGCGGACTGGTACGACTACGCGGACGGGCACGACGCGATCCATACTTTCCGGACAAACTCGGACGGCTCGTTCAATGCTCCCTTCACGGCATGGACAAGGAGCGCCGGAGGCTGGGACCGGAGCCAGATGAAGATCATGTCTGGCGACTACAACGGTGACGGCACCGATGATGTGGCGGCCGCCTATCAGTACGACGACGGAATCAAGCTCTGGACCTGGATCGGCAAAGGCAACGGCACCTTCAACGAGCCGTTCAGTTCCTGGGCCGGCTCGTGGACCCTGGATCGGATGACCCTGCACGCCGGAGACTTCAACGGCGATGGGCGCGACGACATCGGCGTTTGGTACCGGTACATCGACAGCACCAAACTGTGGACTTTCACCTCTGACTCCGGTGGGAAGTTCAACGCTCCCTTCAGCTCGTGGAGCACGACAACCTGGGCCGTCAGCCGCACGAAATTCACCACCGGCGATTTCAATGGTGACGGACGGGACGACCTCGGCGCGCTGTACGACTACGACAACGACAGCGTCAAAATGTGGACGTTCCTGACCTCCCCGTCCGGCAGTTTCAATCACCCCGTCGAGGCGTGGGGCAGCACCGGCTACGGGGACTGGGCCCGCACGGAACTCTTCTCCGGCGATTTCAACGGTGACGGCCGGGACGACTTCGCGACCTGGTACGACTTCACCGACGGGCATGACATCGTCCACGCCTTCGCCGGCACCACCAACGGCACGGTCAAGTCCCCCACCGTCCTCTGGGAAGCTGCGGCGGACCGATTCTGGCGCACCGAGATGAAGATCGTGGCCGGTGACTACGACGGGGACGGCCGTGACGATCTCGGGGCCATGTACCGGTACAACGACGACTCCACCGTCAAGATGTGGACATGGATCACCGGGCCGACCGGCGCGTTCGAGGAACCGACGGCGAGTTGGCAGTCACCACCCGGTAATTGGTACAGCCGGTCCGAGATCATCGGCCGATACCTCTGAGGTGGTGAGCCTGACCACCGACGCCGTTCCACGCCTGCCCCGGCGTCCCGGTACCGGGGCAGGCGTGTGGGCCGCCCGCCCGTCGAGCCCGGCGCGGCAACCTCCGCCAGGCACCCCTAGGGTGTCGTAATGGTCTCCTCTCTCTCCCAGGAGCGCCCCCAAGCCTCCGCCGGTGCCGGCGCCGGGATGCGGGATCCGTTCTTCGACAACGCGAAGTACCTGGCCATCGTCCTGGTCGCCGTCGGGCACTCGTGGGAGCCGTTGCCGGGGAGCGGGCGGTTGGTCGAGGCGTTGTACAGCTTCGTCTACGCGTTCCACATGCCGGTCTTCATCGTGATCGCGGGTTACTTCTCGCGCGGCTTCGACATGAGCCCGAAGCGGGTGTGGCGGCTGGTCACCGGCATCCTGGTGCCCTACCTCGTCTTCGAGGTGGCGTACACGCTCTTCCAGCGCGCGGTGGAGACTCCCGGCTTCCCGCTGACGCCGGCGGATCCGTACTGGATCCTGTGGTTCCTGCCCGCCCTGTTCCTGTGGCGGATCACCACCCCGTTCTGGCAGCTGGTCCGGTGGCCGGTGCCCGTCTCCCTGGCCGTCGCCGTGCTCGCGTCGATGTCGACGGGAATCGGGGACGATCTCCAGCTGATGCGCGTCCTTCAGTTCCTGCCCTTCTTCGTACTGGGACTTCGGCTGCGCCCGGAACACTTCGCGTATCTGCGCCGCACCCGGGTACGGGTCGCGGCCCTGCCGGTCGCTCTGGTCGCGCTGCTGGTGGCGTACTGGTCGGTGCCGCGCATGTCCACCTCGTGGTTCTTCCGCAGCTACGGCGCCCGCCAGCTGGACGAGCCGGTCTGGGCCGGTGCCGCGATGACCCTGATCCTTTTCGCAGCGGCGCTCGTGCTGGGCGCGTGCTTCCTGGCGTGGGTGCCGCGCCGGCGTCTGTGGATGACCGCCCTGGGCGCGGGCACGCTCTACGGCTACCTCCTGCACGGCTTCTTCATCCGCGGCGCCCGGTTCCTGGGCGGCTACGACGACCCGTTCCTGGAGATCCCCGCGGGCCGGATCGCGGTGACCCTGGCCGCCGCGCTGCTGGTGACCGCACTGTGCACGCCACCGGTACGACGGGTGTTCCGGTACGTGGTGGAACCCCGGATGGAGTGGGCACGGGCGGCCGGAAGCGGGCCGGAGACCCCGACGTATGCTCAACCGTCGGAAACGTACACGGAGAGGCGCCAGCGTGAACTACAGGGTCCAGCCAACCGCCCAGGTCGACCAGACCGCGGTGGTCGGTGACGGGAGCAGTGTCTGGGAGCTCGCGCAGATCCGGGAGAACGCGCGCCTGGGTGTGAACTGCGTCGTGGGGCGCGGCGCCTACGTCGGGACCGGGGTGCGGATCGGTGACAACGTCAAGATCCAGAACTATGCGCTGGTGTACGAGCCCGCGGAGCTCGCCGACGGTGTCTTCATCGGGCCCGCCGTCGTCCTCACCAACGACCTCAACCCCCGCTCCGTGGACCCCGACGGCAAGCTGAAGCGCGGCTCCGACTGGGAGGCGGTCGGCGTGAGGATCGAGGAGGGTGCCTCGGTCGGTGCCCGGTCGGTCTGCGTCGCGCCCGTACGTCTGGGCCGCTGGTCGATGATCGCCGCGGGCGCCGTCGTCACGAAGGACGTGCCGGACTTCGGGCTGGTCGTGGGCGTTCCGGCCCGCCGGATCGGCTGGGTCGGGCGCGCCGGGGTGAAGCTCGTGGAGCGGGCCGGGGAGCCCGGTGTGTGGGAGTGCCCCAGGACCGGCGCGCTGCACGACGAGAAGGACGGCGTCCTCACCGAGCGCCCGTAGGCACTGACGTAGGCACGGATACGCCGAAGAGGCCCGAACCGTCGCGGACGCTGTTGGTTAATTCGGGCCTCGCTTCGCCCCGTCGACTGGTTGGTCGGCGGGGCGAAGTGCT
>NZ_BMMV01000010.1 GCF_014646115.1 Streptomyces camponoticapitis
CTTCAAGACCACAACCAGGTCTTGAAGGCCGACGTCACGCACGAGCCCGAATTAACCAACAGCGTCCGGACACCCCGGTACGGGCCACGGCATCGTCTCGCGGGATCAGGGGAAGTCGGGGTCCCCGCCGACGTTGCTGATCATGCGGCGCAGCACTCCCAGCGCCCGTACGTACTCCGCGTCGTCGATGCCGTCGTGGATCCGCGCGCGCAGTTCGAGCACCAGCTTCTTGATCCGTGCGCGGCCGGCCTCCCCGGCCCCGGTGAGTGAGAGCCGGCCGTCGGCGCCGGTGGTGATCCAGCCGCGCGCCAGCAGAATGTCGATGTCGGGACCGAGTGTCGTTCCCGGGTCCAGGTAGTCCCGCAGCCGGCGGGCAAGTTCGACCTGGCTCATGGCCGTCGGCGCGCCCGCGAGCTGGTTGAGCACCCACCACTGCGGCTGGGACACCTGGAGGCGTGCCATCGCCTGACGGATGTGCGTGATGATCGCCTTGTTCGCGGCTCCACTCCAGTAGCCGATGGGCTGCGCGGCCAGTGCGGTGTCAACGCTCACTGTGGTCACCTCCGGGTCCACCTGCGGTTTGTTGCCGTGGTGACCAACGTAGAACCTCAAGTCCACTCAAGGTCAAGGCCGTTCGGGGACTTGCCGCACGCGACGCGAGGGAGCCCCGTACCCGGTCGGGTACGGGGCTCCCCCAGGGTCCTTCGGTACGGCTCCGGGGCCGCGGCGGCCCGCCCGGTTCAGCCGTGTCCGATACGGAATCCGACCCCTCGTACGGTGGTGATCCACGTACTGGCCCCGAGCTTGCTGCGCAGACTGCTCACATGCGTGTCGATGGTCCGGCCCGACTTGGTCCAGGTCTCCTCCCACACCTGCGACATGAGCTGCTGACGGGAGACCACATGGTCGGGCCGGGAGACCAGCATGTGCAGGAGGTCGAACTCCTTGCGGGTCACCTTCACCAGCTCCTTCTCCAGCCGGACCTCGCGGGCGCCCGCGTCGATGTGCAGCGGACCGTGACTGACCTCCTGGGCGACCGGGGTCCCCGGGGAGGCCCGCCGCATGACGGCGTCCATCCGCGCCAGCAGCTCCCGGAATCCGTAGGGCTTGACGAGGTAGTCGTCGGCGCCGGCCTGTAATCCGAGGACCCGGTCGAGCTCGGTGCCCCGCGCGGTGACGGCGATGATCGGGGTGTCGGTGGAGTCGCGGATGGTGCGGCAGACCTGCAAGCCGTCGATGTCCGGCAACTCCAGGTCGAGCAGCACGAATTCGGCCTGCCGATGGGTCTTCAGCGCGGAGGCCCCGGTGCCGACGCTCGTCGCGTCGTTACCGTGCCGCCGCAGGCCGCGAACGAGGGTCTCCGCGGCGGCGGCGTCGTTTTCGATCACGAGTACACGCACGACTTGATCTCCGTATTCGTCTGCCTCAGCCTGGGAGATGACCATAACAAACCTAACCGTCTGTTTGTCAAGGTGATTGGAGTCGTCTGTCGACCGTTATCGCCCTGGATCTGTCTGGGTTAGGGTGTAAATTCCAGTCAAAATGGCTGAGATGGGATACTTCGAGTCAAGAAGCGGAATGCGTGACGGGTACACAAAACCAGCACGACGGTTTATTGTGGTGATCGAAGCGGCCGGGGGATACGGAGAGCCGCCATCTCCCCTAGAGACGTTGAGGTGTGACTCGTGGCGAAGCAGGCAAGGGGCGAGCGGACCCGGAACGCCCTGGTGCGGGCAGCTGCCGAAGTCTTCGACCGGGCCGGTTACGAACGTGCGAATCTCACCACGATCAGCGAGACCGCGGGGGTGACCAAGGGAGCCCTGTCGTTCCACTTCGCGCACAAGGAGGAACTCGCCCGCGCGGTTCAGGAGTTGGCCTGCGCGCACTCCCGGACCGCCTTCGAGGCCCTGAACGGCCGTGACACGACCGCCGTTCAGACCCTGATAGACATCACGCACGCGCTCACCGAGCAGCTGCGCGGCAGCGCGACCGTCCGGGCGGGTCTGCGGCTGTCCGGCGAACGCGCCGACGCGGACCCCGCGTTGGACTGCTCCCGGATCTGGCTGGACGCGATGTGCCAGGCGCTCCAGCGCGACCGGGCGGACCGGAGCATCGCCCCCGGGGCGGACCCCCCGGCGGTCGCCGCGCTGGCGCTCGCCATGACCACCGGTATGGAAGTCCTGGTCCGGGGCAACGGGTCGGTGCCGCCGTCGGGTCAGCGGCCCGGCGCCCACAGTCCGCCGAGGCAGTGGCTCACCCGGTTCTGGACCCTGCTCCTGCCCCAGGTGGCCTCGCTCGACCATCTGCATGCCCTGCTGCCGGGCGGCAGTCTCCTCGTCACCGCCGGGCCCGATCCGGGCGCGCGGAGCACACCGCCGTATCCCGGTGAGTGGTACGAGCCGACGCCGGTGGAGAGCGTGCGGGGCGCGCCGTGGTGGCGCTCGGCCCCGAACGCGCCGTAACGACGAGGCTCCCGCGTACCGACGAGTCCCCGCGCCCACGCGAGCGTTCCCCGTCGGCCGCGCGGGTGAGGGCGTCTCAGACCTGGACCACCTTCACGCCGCGCTCCTCGAACAGCTTCGCCTGTTCGGGGGCGCCCGCGTCCGTGATCAGTGTGCTGATGGCGTCGGTCGGGCAGATCCGGGCGAAGGCCGGCGTGCCCAGTTTCGAGCTGTCCGCCACCACCACGAGCCGGCGTGCCCTCTCGGCGAGAAGCGCGTTGATGCTCGCCTCGTGTTCGCTGCGCGCGCCGGCCCCGGCCGTCACGTCCACCGCGTCCGCGCCGATGAAGGCGATGTCCAGACTCACCTCGCCGAGGATGTGCCGGGCCAGCGGCCCCACCAGCTCGTACGACTGCGGCATCGCCACCCCGCCCGTGGTCACGATCTTGATGTGCGGGCGTACGGCCAGCTCATGGGCGATGTTCAGCGCGTTGGTCACCAGGGTGACGGCCGGCTCGCCGCCCCGGTCCGACATGTCGGCCAGATCGCCGCGCGTGGCGATGGCCCGCGCGACCTCGGCCGTCGTCGTCCCGCCGTTGAGCCCGACGACCATGCCCCGGTACACCAGCGCGGCGGCGGCGCGGCCGATGCGCTGCTTCTCCGCCGACCGCCCCACCGACTTGTAGCGGGGCGGCAGCCCGTACGAGACGGAGTGCGCCACCGCCCCGCCCCGGGTCCGTGTGAGCAGTTGCTGCTCGGCGAGATGATCGAGATCCCTGCGTACGGTCGCCGCCGACACGGACAGCTCGGCCGCGACGACGTCCACGTCCAACCGGCCCCGCTCCGCGAGCAGTTCGAGCAGGGTGTTGTGCCGTTCGTACCGGTTCACCGCATCTCCTTCGTCACGCTCCGGATCATTCAAGCACCTTCATACCGGAAGGACTTTGCTTGAAGGTGCTTGAAAGTCTCACCTAGCATGCATGAACGAGCATTTCTGTTGCGGAGATCGAGAGTGGAGAGCCGACGTGACGTTTGTCCAGACGGAACTGGCCAGCCAGCCCGCGAGCTGGAGCCGGGCGGCGGGGCTGGCCGAGGGCCTGCGCGGTTCGGGCCGACTGCCCGAGGCCGGTGAGCGCACGGCCGTCGTCGGCTGCGGCACCTCCTACTACATGGCGCAGGCGTACGCGGCGCTGCGCGAGGGCGCCGGTCAGGGGGAGACCGACGCGTTCGCCGCGTCCGAGTTCCCGGCCGGCCGCCGCTACGACCGCATCGTGGCGCTCACCCGGTCGGGCACGACCACCGAGGTCCTCCAACTGCTGGCCGCCGCACGCGGCACGGCCCGAACCACCGCGATCACCGCGGACCCCGAGACGCCGATCCGCTCGGCCGCCGACGACCTGGTGGTCCTGGACTTCGCCGACGAACAGTCCGTCGTGCAGACCCGGTTCGCCACCACGGCCCTCACCCTGCTCCGCGCCCATCTCGGCCTGCACACCGCCTCCGTGGTCGCCGACGGCGAGCGGGCCGTCAGCGAGCCGCTGCCCGAAGGGGTCACCGACTGCTCGCAGTTCACCTTCCTCGGACAGGGCTGGACCGTCGGACTGGCCAACGAGGGCGCGCTCAAGATGCGGGAGGCGGCGCTCGCCTGGACGGAGTCGTACGCGGCGATGGAGTACCGGCACGGCCCCATCAGCATCACCACCGAGGGTACGGCGACCTGGCTGCTCGGCCCGGCGCCCGACGGTCTCGCCGAACAGGTCGCGGCGACCGGCGGACTGTGGGTCGCCGGTGAACTCGACCCGCTGGCCGAACTCGTGAGGATCCAGCGTCTGGCCCTGGCCCTCGCCGACGCGCGGGGTCTCGATCCCGACAGGCCGCGCCACCTCACCCGTTCGGTGATCCTCGCCGCCGAGTAGCGGAGGGGGCGCGGAGGCCGGGCGGCCGTAGGGCGCCGGGCGGACGAGGGCCGGAGACGTGGGCAACTGCTCCGGCCCTCAAGGTGATTGCACTGTTTCGGACTGTTGTGCGATAGCTCATACCAGAGCGGGATGCTCTGTGGGCAAGTTCGTCAACTGCCCGCCGTAACTGACTATTCGCCAACTACCGTGAGTGCTCGGCGATCAACGCTGGGCTTCCTTCGCATGTCCGCCCGCCGTCCCGTCGACGACCGCGCACCACACCGCCGCAGAACACCGAATGCCTGGGGCCCCACGTACCGAGGACTCTGATGTCTCAACTTCGCGCACCCACCGCGCGACCCGAACGCCGTGAAGGCGGACGGCACGGCCGGCCCGGCAGCCGCCCGCCCGCGGCCAAGGCGTCACCGGCCAAGGGCGCGCCGGCGCCCCGGCCCCGCGCGCCGGCGTCACCCGAACGACGTCTACGCCCCCAGCTCCTGCGCGCCGCCCTGGTGCCGACGGTCATGGCCACGCTCAGCGGCCTGCTCGCCGTGCTCGTCACCGTACGCTCCGGCGGTGTACGGCCGACCCCCGAGATCTGGGCGGCCGTCGGCGGCACGGTGCTGGTCGGCGTCGTCGCGGCGACGGCCGCCGTGGTGGGCGCCGACCGCGCCACCAAGTCGGTGATCGACCGCTGCAACGCGCTCCGCCGGTCGAGCGCCCGCGCCCAGGCCGACCTGCGCGGCGTCGTCGAACAGCTCCGCCGAGGCGAGGGCCCGCCGCCGCGCCGCACACCGGCGGTGAAGGCCCCCGTCGGCGACGAACTCGACCTGCTCGCCCAGGAACTTGGACGCTCCCAGGAAGTAGCCGTCGCCGCCGTCGTGCAGGCGTCCCGGCTGTCGAGCAGCGTCGGCAACGAACAGAAGGTCGAGGTCTTCGTCAACCTCGCCCGCAGACTCCAGTCACTCGTGCACCGGGAGATCCAGCTCCTGGACGAGCTGGAGAACAAGGTCGAGGACCCCGACCTGCTGAAAGGTCTCTTCCATGTCGACCATCTCGCCACCCGCATCCGCAGGCACGCCGAGAACCTCGCCGTACTCGGCGGGGCCATCTCACGCCGCCAGTGGAGCCGGCCGGTCGCGCTGACCGAGGTGCTGCGCTCGGCGATCGCCGAGGTGGAGCAGTACCCGCGCGTCAAACTCGTGCCGCCCGTCAACGGCACCCTGCGCGGCCACGCCGTAGCCGACGTCGTCCATCTGCTGGCCGAACTGGTCGAGAACGCCACGGTGTTCTCCGCGCCGCACACCCAGGTCCTGCTCCGGGCCCAGCAGGTCACCGCCGGGCTCGCCATCGAGGTGGAGGACCGCGGGCTCGGCATGCCGGCCGACGAGCAGAAACGGATGAACGCCCTGCTCGCCGACCCCGACCAGGTCAATGTCGCCCATCTTCTCCAGGACGGGCGTATCGGGCTGTTCGTGGTGTCCGCCCTCGCCCGCAGGCACGGCATCGCCGTCCGTCTGCACACCAACATCTACGGCGGTATCCAGGCCGTACTCGTCCTGCCGCAGGGTCTGTTGGGCGCCGACCCGGACGGCCCGCAGCAGGCCGGGCAGACTCCCGTCAGCGCTCCCGCGCCCCCGCCCGTGCCCGCGCCCGTGCCCCCGCCATCGAACGAACCCGCGCCCGCCCCCACGCAGGCGTACGAGGCGGAGCCCGGCCCCGTGACCGAGACCCGGCAGCCGTACCCTCAGCCCCAGGCCCAGCGCACCTCGCACCGGCGGACGTCCGGCCGACGGCCGCTGCCCGTACGCGGCGAGCGCGCCGCGCGCGCCACACCGGCCGACGCACGTCCCGGCCCGAGCCCGCGGCTCCAGCCGGAGGCCCCGCTCCGGCCCGAGTTCCGGCGGGTGCCCGACCCGTCGCTGCCCGACCCGTCACCGGATCCCTCCGTACCCGGCGTCGTGCGCGGCACCATGGACCTGGACCGGCCCCAACTGCCCAAGCGGCGCAGCCAGGAGCACCTCGTCCCCCAGTTGCGGGACGCGCCCGCCCCGCCCGGCGACGGCGAACCGGCGCTCCACGATCCCGGTCTGATGGCCGCCTTCCAGCGCGGTATCGGGCTCGCCGAGGCGCAGCCCGCCAGGGACCCCGGGCCCGGTCCCGCCGCACCTCGACCCCCGGCCGGGGCCCCAGCTCCCAGCCCCGTGACGGAACTGCCGGATCCGCACCGCCACGACCGAGACAACCCCCACAAGGAGTAGATCACCATGGCGAGCGATGCGCCGACAGGCCACGTCTCCGACCTCGACTGGCTGCTCAGCGGCCTGGTCCAACGGGTGCCGTACACCCGCAGCGCGGTACTCCTCTCCTCCGACGGACTCGTCAGATCAGTGCACGGCCTCGACCCCGACAGCGCCGACCACATGGCCGCTCTCGCCTCCGGCCTCTACTCCCTCGGCCGCAGCGCGGGCGCGCGCTTCGGCGACACCAGCGAGGTGCGCCAGGTGGTGGTGGAGCTGGACGCCACCCTGCTCTTCGTCTCGACGGCGGGCTCCGGGACCTGCCTCGCCGTGCTGGCCGGACGTGAGGCGGACGCGGCCGTCCTCGGCTACGAGATGGCGATGCTGGTCAAGAGCGTCCGGCCGTATCTGGCGACCCCTGTCAGGCAGGCGGCCGGCACCACATCGAGCGTCACGGGGCCCTGAGCGTGACGGTCCCGACCGACGGGCCGTGGCTGGACGACGCGGCGGGCCGGCTCATCCGCCCCTACACGGTCAGCGGCGGCCGGACCCGCCCGACGGCCGAGCTGGATCTGATGTCCCTGGTCATGGCCACGGGGGCGGCGAGCGAGATGTATTACGGCCCCGAGCACAGCGAGGCCCTCGGCCTCTGCCAGGGGCCGACCTCGGTGGCGGAGATCGCCGGGCATCTGCGGCTGCCCGCCGTCGTGACCAAGATCCTGCTCTCCGACCTGATGGACAGCGGCGCGGTCACCGTCCGGCCACCGCACAACTTCGACAATCCCAGCGACTGTTCCCTCCTGGAGGCAGTACTCGATGGCCTACGACGACAGCTCTGACCCCTTTCCCACCCCCTTCCCGACCGCGCTGAAGGTGCTGGTGGCCGGCGGTTTCGGGGTGGGCAAGACGACATTCGTGGGATCGGTCAGCGAGATCGCACCGCTGAGCACCGAGGAGCTGCTGACGCAGGTCGGGGCCGATACGGACGATCTGACGGGTGTCGAGCTGAAGACCTCGACCACCGTCGCCATGGACTTCGGCCGGATAACGCTCGACGAGCGCCATGTGCTCTATCTCTTCGGTACCCCCGGTCAGGAGCGCTTCTGGTTCATGTGGGACGAGCTCTGCCGGGGCGCGCTCGGCGCGATCGTCCTCGCGGACACCCGGCGGCTGGAGAACTCCTTCTCCGCGGTCGACTTCTTCGAGCAGCGCGGCATCGGATTCGTCGTCGCCGTCAACGAGTTCGACGGCAGCTTCCGTTACGACCCCGAGGAGGTCCGGGCGGCGATCGACCTGCGGCCGGACGTGCCCGTCGTGCTATGCGACGCGCGCATCGCCAGCTCCGGGATCCGGACGCTCGTCACACTCGTCCAGCATCTGCTCACCGCCCTTCCCGTGGCCGATGCCGCCGACACCGCCGTGTCGAGCGGTGTCGTCCCGGACGACGGGGCGGCGTGATGAGGTACGACCCCATCGGCCGGCTGCTCCTCACCCCCGTCGACCGGGACGCGCCCGACCGGGTCGGACGGCTGCGCCTGCTCGGGCTCGGCGAGCGGCCCGAGCCCGCTTTCGACGCCTTCGCGCGGCATCTCGCCCAACTCGCGGGTGCGCCGTACTCGATGGTCAACTTCATCGACGAGGAACGGCAGTTCTACGCGGGACTGCACAGCCCGGCCCCCGAGGCAGGCCGCCTCAGGGACCGGGACCACGGCTACTGCCCCCATGTGGTCGTACGGCGCAAGGCACTCGTCCTGGAGGACGTACGCGACTTCCCGCGGTTCGCCGGCAACGCCATCGTCGACGAGACGGGCGTGCGTTCCTATCTGGGCGTGCCGCTCATCGACCGGACCGGTATCGCGCTCGGCACCGTATGCGTGGTCGACACCCAGCCCCGGCAGTGGGGGAGGACCGGCCTGGACACCGTCAAGTCACTGGCCGCCGAGCTGTCGGAACAGATACACCGACGAGAAGGCGGCACCATCTGACGTGCCCTCACAGCGGGCCCACGTGAACGGTCTCGCCGTCCTCGAAGGTCAACACCACGTCGTCGGCGTCCACTTGCACGCGTACCGCGTCGCGCATCTCTCGCGGGTCGGGCGCGCCCGACGCGTCCCCGACGAGAGCGATCAGCGTCACCAGGACGTGCGTCCCACCCGGATGGCTCGCCAGCCGCAGGACGGGTGTCGCGGAGTGCGTGCCGTAGGCGTTGGCGCCCACCCGCCCGACGACTGTCCCCTCCGGCCCGGTGTCCCAGCCGTGCAGCCCCACCACCGCGCTGGTCAGACCGGCGGCCGTGCGGGCGAGCGCCCAGCCGGGACCGGCGTCGGCCACCGGCGCGTCGGGACCGGCCACCGTATGACCGCCCTCACGGACCGGACAGCCCGCTGGGGCGGCGACCCGGTGCACGCGGATCTCCCACGCTCCGTGCAGCACACTCGTCGTATCGATCCGGAACGTCCCTTCTTCGCCCGGGAGTTCGGCCTCGTACCAGGACGACGCCGTACGCCCCTCACACCGCTCGAAGTGGATCCGGCGCCGTTTGCTGGGCGTGCCGTCGGCGGCGAGCAGGGCGAGGTGGTTGCCGACCCGGTCGGCCCATGCCTCTTCGGCCGAGTCGGGAGCCGTCGCCGTCGAGTAGCCGAACGCCGCGTAGTGCGGCTCGTCGTCGCCCGTCTCCCGGCCCCATGACCCCGGGTCCTGCCGGTCGCTGCCGTGGTTGACGAGCCGTACGATCCCGTCGCGCCGGGTGCCGTGCAGCAGCCAGCCCGGCGCCGGCAGGGCGGTGTACTGGTCCGATTCCTCCACCGGCAACGGCAGTTCGGGCTCCGTCCAGACGGCGTGGTCGGCGGGCAGCAGCAGCCCCACGAACGCCTTGCTCGCCCAGTACGGCGACGCGGGACCCGAGTAGAGCTGTGTGACCGGAAGGAAGGCGTCGTACCAGCCGAGGGTGAGCAGCCCGCGCTCGTCGGGCGCCCCGCGCTCCACGAAATGCCGTACCGCGCCCGACGCGAGCCGGCGGGTGAGTCCCGGCGCCAGCGGGGTGCAGTCGGCGAGCGCGCCCATCCATACCGGTGTCGCGGCGGCGAAGCGGTAGGTCAGCGAACGCCCCTGATGGACAGGGGCGCCGTCGGCGCCGAAGAAGTGCGGATAGGTGGTGAGGAAGCGGGCGAGCCGCTCCCGGTAGACCTCGGTGCGACCGCCGTTCCCGTCGGCCGTCCCGGCGGCCATCCGCGACCAGAGCAGCGGATACAGATGCATCGCCCAGCCGACGTAGTAGTCGAACTTCCGGCCGTCGCCGTCCGTGTACCAGCCGTCGCCGACGTACCAGTCCTCGATCCGGTCCAGCCCGTTCTCGATGTCGGAACGGCTGTGCGGGGCCCCGACAGAGGCGAGGAACTGTTCCGACACCACCTGGAACAACCGCCAGTTGTTGTCGTGCGTACGGCGGCCGACGAAGCCCCCGAGCCACTCCGCGACCCGCTCCTGGACACGGGTGTCCAGCCGGTCCCAGATCCACGGGCGGGTCTCGTGCAGTCCGATCGCGATCGAGGCGGCCTCCACCATCGGCTGCGAGCGGTCGGCCAGTCGGGGCCAGGCCTCCCCGCTGCCCGGATCCGTACCGGCGGCGAGCCCGGCGGCGTACCGCTCGATCAGCGCCTCGTCCACCCGCCCCCGTGCGCCCGCGATCCGGAAGGCGGCGAGCAGGAACGACCGCGCGTACCCCTCCAGACCGTCGGAGAGCTCACCCGACCGGCTGGTCCTGCCGGGCAGCCGGTACAGCGCGCGGCCCGGCGTGGCGTACGGGACGAGCGCGTCGAGCAACTGGTCGGCGACCGCCTCCCAGTGGGCGCGCGTCCAGCCGGTACGCGGTGAGAGGGCGGCGTCGGCGGGCGGCAGGACGAGCGGCGATCGCGACCCGGAGGAGGTGAAGGAGGGGGAGGTGAAGGGAAGTGAGTCGGTCATCCCGCGCTGCTCCTCGTTGTGCGGCCGTACGTGCTCAGCCACGGTGTTCCAGTACGTCGACGGCCAGTTCGCGGACCACCGACTCGTCCACCTCCACGCCCAGCCCCGGGCCCTCGGGCACCCACGCGGTCCCGTTCTCGACCCGCACGGTCTCACCCGCGTACGGCGAGCCGATGAACTGGCGGCCGTTGAGGTCGACCGGCGTCGTGATGCCGAACGCCGCGAACAGGTGCAGCGAGGCGGCCAGCCCCAGGTCCGACTCGGTGAGTCCCGACCCCATCAGCCCGACCCCGCAGTCCTCGGCGAGCGAGCAGAGCCGTCGGGAGAGCGTGAGGCCGCCGCTGCGCTGGACCTTGGCGATCGCGACGTCGACCGCGCCGAGGCGGACGAAGGTCGCCAGATCGCTCGGATGACGCAGGCTCTCGTCGAGCGCCACCGGCACGGCGGAGAGGTCCCGCAGCCGCCGCAGCCCGGCGATGTCGTTGGCGGGCAGGGGCTGTTCGAAGGCGGTGACCCCGAGCGCGTCGAGGCGGCGGGCCATCCGCAGGGCGACGGGCACCGTGTAGGCCTGGTTGGCGTCGACCCAGAGCGGCGCGTCAGGGGCGTGCTCCCGGACGGCCGCCACCACGGCCGCGTCGGTGTCCTCGTCGTGCAGCCCGATCTTGACCTTGAAGGCGCGGTACCCCTCGGCCCTGCCCTCGGCGACGCTGTCACCCACCTCGGCGGGCGACTGGCCCGAGACGATCCAGCCCAGTTCGATGTTCGGAGTCCGGCGCTGTCCCCACAGAACGCCGAGCGGCACTCCGGCCGCCCGGCCGAGCAGATCGTGCAGCGCCACGTCCACGGCGCTCTTGGCGAGGGGCGCGCCGATCGTGAACCCCCGGTTGATCGCCCGGTCGAAGGCGGTGCCGACGGCGTCGAGGTTCCACCCGGGGGTGCCGATGATCGCGGGCGCCAGATAGCGGTCGATCGTGGTCACGATGGACTCGGCGGTCTCGTACGTCCAGGCGGGGATGGGGGTCGCCTCGCCCCAGCCGTACGCTCCGTCCGCGCCGACCCGGACCAGGATCCGGACGGACGGTTTCCCGGCGACGGCCACCGAGCCGCCGGCGACGCCGAAGGAGCGGCGGGTGGGCAGTTCGACGGCGAACGTCTCGACGCGGTCGATCCTCATGCCGGACAGTTCCACGCTCATGTCCCCTCTCCCGCTGCACTGTCCGCCGGCGGCGGCGCCGTGCTGGCGCGCAGCACCACCTCACCGCCCACCCTCAGTACCCGCGACCGCTGCCCGTGCGGCTCACGCAGCGCCAGCGAGATGGCGTGCTGTCCCATCTCGGTCAGCGGCAGGGCGACGGTGGTGAGCGGGGGAGTCAACTCCCTCACGAGCGGGATGTCGTCGAAGCCCGCGAGCGAGATGTCCCGGGGCACCTCGATGCCGGCCTCCCGGAACGCGGCGAGCGCGCCCACCGCCATCACGTCGGTCACACCGAAGACGCAGGTGGGGCGGGTGGGACGGGTGAGGAGTTCGCGGGCGGCGGCGTAACCGCCGTCGCGGGTGAAAGCGCCTTCTACGACACAGCCGGGATCGAGCGTGATGCCCGCCTCGGCGAGCCCTTCGCGGAAGCCGGCCAACCGGTCGGCGACGGTGGTGAGTTCGGGCGGCCCGCTCAGCACGGCGAACCGCCGGTGGCCGAGCGCGAGCAGCGCGCGGGCGAGCTTCGTGGCGCCCGCGCGGTTCTCGGGCAGGACGGCGTCGGCGCGCACGCTGCGGTGCCGGCTGACGACGGCGACCCGGCCGCCCGCGCGGATGTACGGATCCAGCTCGGCGCCCAGCGCCCTTTCCCAGGTGCGGTCCTGGAAGCCGGAGCCGATCAGCAGGATGGCGCGGGCCCGCTGGGCGCGGAGGATGGAGACGTACTCGATCTCCCGCGCCGGTTCGCGGAAGGTGCTCGCGAGCATGACCAGCACGTCCTGCTCGGCCGCCGCCCGCATGACGCCGTCGGCGATCGCGGCGAAGTACGGGTCGCCCACGTCGTGGCAGATGAGTCCGACCGTGTTGCTGGACGAACTGGCGAGCGCCTGGGCGTGCGCGTTGGGGATGTAACCGAGCAAATCCGCTGCCGCGCGCACCCGTTCACGGAGCTCGTCCCGGACGCGTGTCGTGCCGTTCAACGCTCTGGACGCGGTCGCCAGCGAGACCCCCGCCCGCCGGGCCACGACGTCGAGCGTCACATGGGCCCGTGCTTCCCGTTCACTCACGTCGGCCCCCTCGGGCGTGTTTCAGGAGTCCCGTCCGACTCGCGGCGCCTGGCACGCACACGCCCGAGCCGTGGTGGCGGCAGGTCCCTTGACGGGGCCCGGAAACTTCCGGACGACCTATTGACCGTTCGGACAAGCAGTCATTAGCGTGGCGATCACCTTACCAGAAAGCGCTTTCTGAAAGCGCTTCTTCCGGTACGGCAGTACGGCAACCGGTACAGCAGAGGATCGGACAGCGCTTAGTAACCGCTCCTGATTCCCGAGGAGTTCACTGTGAGCCAGAGCGTCATGCCGGGACCGACCAAAGAGATCGCGGGAGTCGCCACACGGAACAGGCCAGGAGCGGGTGAGCGGTTCGGAAAGGCCGTCGAGACCAGCTGGCGGCCCGTAGCGCTGCTGTTCGCGTGCTTCGTCGCGTGGTGGGCCGTCGCCGCGGCCGAACTGGTCGAGCCGTATCTCGTCCCGTCCCCCGGAGCGACCCTCGACGTCCTGACGGGCCAGACCAGTTACATCTGGGAACACACGTGGGTGACCACCTACGAGACCCTGCTCGGCTTCGTCATCGCCGTCGTCGTCGGGGTGCTCGCCGCGGTCGTGATGGTCTACTCGTCGACCGTCGAGAAGACCCTCTACCCGATCCTGCTCTTCGCCCAGGTCGTACCGAAGATCGCCATCGCCCCGCTGTTCGTCGTCTGGCTCGGTTTCGGCATCACGCCGAAGGTCCTCATCGCGGTCCTGATTGCCTTCTTCCCGGTCGTGATCTCCATGGTCACCGGCCTCAAGGCGGTCGACCCCGAGATGCTCCAGCTCTCCGCGACGATGGGGGCGAAGCCGTGGCAGACCTTCGTCAAGATCCGCTTCCCCGCCTCGCTGCCGCATCTGTTCTCGGGCCTCAAGGTCGCCGTGACGCTCGCGGTCACCGGCGCGGTCGTGGGCGAGTTCGTCGGGGCCAACGAGGGTCTGGGCTACGTGATCCTCCAGGCCAACGGAAACCTCGACACCCCGATGCTGTTCGCGGGTCTCCTTGTCATGTCACTGATCGGTGTCGTCCTGTTCGTCCTGGTCGAGATCGCCGAGAAGCTGCTTCTGCCCTGGCACGCCAGCCGCCGGGACAACAACGTCACGACCTCGTTCTGATGAGACCTCTCCTCCGAGAAGGGCCAGCCATGCACTCCCGCAGACTCCTGATCGGCCTCGTGCCGCTTCTTCTGGTCGCCACCGCCTGCGGCGAGGACGGCGACGACACCAGCACCAGCGACTCGGGCAAGAAGCTCGACAAGGTGACGCTGACGCTCAACTGGTACCCGTACGGCGAACACGCGCCCTTCTACTACGGCGTCAAGGAGAAGATCTTCGAGAAGCACGGCATCGACCTGGAGATCAGGGCGGGCCAGGGCTCCCAGAAGACCGTCCAGGCGACCGCCGCCGGGCAGACCGACTTCGGCTGGGCCGACACCCCCGCCGTCCTGAGCGGTGTCGACCAGGGCGTCGACGTCAAGAGCCTCGGTGTGATGCTCCAGACGACGCCGTCGTCCGTACAGTTCTTCAGCGACCAGAACATCAAGACGCCCGCCGACATCAAGGGCAAGACGGTCGCGGGCACGGCCGGTGACGCGCTCACCAAGACGTTCCCGATCTTCCTGGAGAAGAACAACCTCAAGCTGTCGGACGTCAAGATCCAGAACACCGACCCGGCGGGCAAGATCGCCGCGGTGATCTCCGGAAAGACGGACGCGCTGCTCGGTTACGCCAGCGACCAGGGCCCGACCATGGCGGACAAGGCCAAGAAGGACGTCGAGTACCTGCGCTTCTCGGAGCACGGGCTCAACTTCTACTCCAACGGTCTGATCGCCGGCCAGAAGATCCTCAAGCAGGACGCCGACCTCACCAAGCGTATGACCACGGCGGTCAGCGAGGCCTGGGCGGCGGCCGAGAAGGCCCCGGAGCCCGCGGTCGCCGCGATGGAGGGCGCGTCCGAGCAGCTGCCTCCGAAGGCCGTACTCACCGAGCAGTTCGCGACGACGATGACGCTGCTGCACACCGAGTCGACCCAGGGCAAGGCTCCCGGGCTCAACACCGAGGCCGACTGGCAGGAGACCATCGACATCTTCGCCGAGGCCGGTCTCGTGAAGAACCCGAAGGCTCCGTCGGATTACTGGGACAGCTCGGCACTGAAGGGATGACGATGCCCAGGGAAGCGACTCTCCGGGAGCATGGTGTGAGCAAGACCAGTCTGAGCAAGGACGACGGGCCGAGGGACGGCGCGGGTGCCGACGGCACGGCGGCGGTCTCCCTGAACGACGTGGCTGTCCGGTTCCGTACGAAGGACCGCGACGTCACGGCCCTGCGTGAGGTGTCGCTCGACGTTCCGATGGGCGAGTTCGTGGCGATCGTCGGCCCCTCGGGGTGCGGCAAGTCGACACTGCTCAAGCTGGTCGCCGGCCTGCTGAAGTCGTCGGCCGGTGACGTACGGCTGCACGGTGAGCAGGTCGACGGGCCACGGCCCGACATCGGTTACGTCTTCCAGCGGGCCGCCCTCCTGGAGTGGCGCACCGCCCGGCGCAACATCCTGCTCCAGGCGGAGATGCGCCGGATGCCCAGCGCGATGGCGCGAGCCCGCGCCGACGAGCTCATCAGGATGACCGGCCTCGGAGGGTTCGAGGACGCCTATCCGCACGAGCTGTCGGGCGGGATGCAGCAGCGGGTGGCCCTGTGCCGGGCGCTGCTGCACGAGCCGCCGGTGCTGCTGATGGACGAGCCGTTCGGCGCGCTCGACGCGCTGACGCGCGAGCAGATGAACATGGAGCTCAACCGCATCTGGCGGGAGACCGGCACGACCGTACTGCTGGTCACGCACTCCATCTCGGAGGCCGTCTACCTGGCGAACCGGGTCGTGGTGATGAGCCCGCGGCCCGGCACCATCACGGAGATCATCGACGTGGGGCTGCCGGCGGAGCGGGACTACGTGGAGACCTTGGCCCGGCCGGAGTTCCGCGAGGCCACGACGCACATCCGGGAGCTCCTGGGGGCGGCGTCGGCCGAGGACTGAGCGCGACCCGTCCCATGAACCGGGCGGGGGGCGGCACGACCTGTCGAAGTGCCGCCCCCCGCCCGTTCGCGTGCCCCCGACAACCGGGTGTTCCGCGAGTGGGTGTCGTGATTGGCTGCGTCGGTGAGTGATGAACGTGTTTCCGTCAGGAGGCGGGAGGCCCCCGACCTCGACGCATGTGTCCGCGTACTCGCCGATGTCCACGAGAGCGACGGATACCCGGTCGACTGGCCCCAGGACCCGGCGGGCTGGCTCGCCCCTCCGGAGTCGCCGCCCGCCTGGGTCGCGCTGCTCGACGGCACCGTCGTCGGGCACATCTGTCTGTCCCGCGCCCGCTCCGGCGACACCGCGCCCGGCCTCTGGAGCGGCCGCACCGGCACGCGTCCGGAGGAGACCGCGGTGGTGAGCCGGCTGTACGTCTCGCCGAAGGCACGGGGCCATGGGATCGGCGCGCTGCTGCTGGCCGAGACGGTCCGGGAGGCACGCGCGCGCGGACTGCATCCGGTGCTGGACGTCGTGACGTCCGACCGCTCGGCCGCCGCGCTGTACGAACGCCAGGGGTGGACGCTGATGGCGACCGGCGAGCAGCGGTGGGGGCCGGACCGTACGGTCCAGGTCCACAGTTACGCGGCGCCCCGCTGACCCTGTCCGTACGGGCCGGCTTCCTTACGGACAGGGACAGGCGCCCGTACGGCACCGCACCCCCCGACCGGCCGTGAGGCCCGTCGGGGGGTGCGGTGCGTGCTGGTCAGGAGCCGCACTCCGGTGCCGCTTTCAGTACCGCAGCCTCGACAGGTAGCGGTAGCTGTTGCGGGCCGTGGCGATGGGGTCCTTCGGCGAGTCGTGTTCCACCAGCCACTGCCGTACACCGCCCCGGTGCGCCGTCTCGAACATCTCCGCGAAGTCCAGCACGCCCGAGCCGACGTCCGCGAAGTCGCCGTTCGGAGCCATGTCCTTCACGTGCAGGGCCGGGAAGCGCGGGCCCTCGTCCACGAACAGCTGTCGCGGATCGGCCCCGCCCTTCGCGCCCCAGTAGACGTCCAGCTCGAAGCCCACGTACTCGGGGTCCGTCTCGTTGAGCAGGATGTCGTACAGGACCTCGCCCTCGACGACCCGGTGGTCCGCGTCGTGGTTGTGGAAGAGAACCGGGCCGAGACCCGACTCGACCGCCACGCGGCCCGCCCTGTTCATCGCCGCCGCGGCCTCGCGGTAGCCGGCGGGGGTGTGCATCTCGGTCGGCAGGCTCGGTACGACGACCCACTCGCCGCCCAGTGTGTGGACGTCCGCGATGGCTTGCTGGAGGCCGGTGCCCGACACGATGCCGTAACCGACGTGCTCCAGCACCGCCTTGAGGCCGACGTCGTCCAGCACCTGGCGGATCTGTGTGGCGTTGCGGCCGAACCGCCCGCTGACGCCGACCGTGGCGTAACCGATGTCCGCCAGTTGCTCCAGCGTCCCCTCGAAGTCCGTCTCAAGGATGGACCGCATCGTGTAGAGGTGCATACCGATGCCCGAACGCGGGATCTTGCGCTTGCGCCGGCCGTGCCCGTGCCCGTGTCCATGCCCGTGGCCATGTCCGTGCCCGTGGTGCCCGCCGTGGCCCCGGCCGGACTCCGCCGCGTGCGCGGTCCCCGCCGTCGACGCCAGTCCCACCGCGGCCAGGCCCGCGGCCGCCGTACCCAGGAACGCTCTTCGTGTGCCGTTCACGCTCACGTGACCTCTCTCAACTCGCTTGAATGCGGCTCGTGCTGCTGCGACTCACTGCCGGAGTCAGGTCGCGGTGATCTCGACGGCGCCGGTCGTCGTGTCGCCCTTGTCGTCGGTGACCGTCAGATGCGCCGTGTACGCGCCCGGCCGTGCGTAGGTGTGCGTCGCGCTCGCACCCTGCTCGCCGGTGGGCTTGCTGTTGTCGCCGAAGTTCCAGCTGTACGAGGCGACGGTGCGGCCCTCGGCGAGCTTCACCGTGCCGGTCAGCGCCACCGCGAGCGGTGCGTCGCCCTCCGCCTTGGACGCGGCGACGGTGACGCCGGAGCCCGACCTCTTCTCGACCCCGCGGCCGTTGAAGCGCAGCCAGTCGAGAGACAGCACGTCCTGACCGCCCGGCTGCCACTCCGGGTTGCTGAAGACCGCGTACATCTTCACCGTGCCGCCCACCGGCCTGAGCGCCGTGGTCGGCGAGACGAAGTTGGTCCAGTTCCCGGTGTTCGGGACGGTGACCGAGCCCATCAGCGGACCGGTCGGCGAGCCGTTGCGGAACTCGATGGTGCCGCCCGTACCGCCCGAGGACGCGCCGACCGTCACGGACTGGACGCCCGTGAGGTTCACCGGGTCGAACGCGACCCAGTCGCCGTGCTCGATCTCGATGACACGCCTGCCGCCGGATGCCTCGGCGCGGGCGCCGATGGTGACGCCGTCGCCGTCGCCGCCGGTCTCGCTGAAGAACTCACCCTCGCGGTAGGAGGCCTTCAGATTCGAGGTGGCGGTCCCCGTCAGCGCGGGGGCTCCGTCGGCGCCGTCGTCCTTGTAGCTGGCGGTGACGCGGTAGAAGAGGTCCTGGTTCGCGTGCTCGTCGGTCGTCGGGACGGTGAACTCACCCGCACAGCCCTGCTTGGACTGCACCGGATGCAGCGTCGTCCCGTGGCCGAGCCGCCCTTCGACGGTGACGCGCGCGCAGTCGATCTCCGCGCCCTTGCCGTCCTCGGGATCGGTGACCTTCACGGTGAACGGCACCGTGTCGCCGAGGCTGAACATGCCGCCGTCCGGGGCCTTCTGGATGGTCAGCGCCGGCCGTGTGTTGCCCACGGTGATCTCCCGGGCGGCCTGCGCCGAGAGCTTGTCGGGACCGGTGACCGTCAGCCGCGCGGTGAACACGCCCTTGTCGGTGTAGATATGAGTCGGGTTGGCCTTCGTCGAGTCGACGGTGCCGTCGCCGTCGAAGTCCCACGCGTAGGTGACGGGCTTGCCCCCCGGCAGCCCGGAACCGGCGCTGGAGAACTTCACGCTCCGCGGCGCGGGCCCGGTGTCGGACGTGGCGCTGATCCTGGCCGTGGGCAGCGTGCCGTCACCGACGTAGTCGATGCGGTAGATGGCGGTGCCCGGGTTGGGCACGCCGGTGCGGCCGGCGCCGGAGCCGACGCCGAAGTCGATCACGTACATCGAACCGTCGGGTCCGAACTCGGCCTCGAAGAGCTGGTTGAACTTCATGTCGGTGAAGATCTTGTTGATCGACTGGATGTCGCCCGCCTTGGCCGCCGGGAAGCGCGGGTCGGTGAACGACTGGTCCTTCTGCTGGATCGAGAACGTCTTGAACCAGTTCTGGCCCAGATCGAAGTTGAACCACTTCGCGTCGAAGTACTCGGGGAACTTGGTGGGCGAGGGGTTGTCCGGGTTGTAGTCGTAGACGGGACCGCCCATCGGCGCGCCGCCGCCGCCGACCTCGGGGTACTGGGTCGAGCCGGAGTACTGGTACCAGACCGTCGCCGCGGTGGCCGGCGGCAGCTCGCGCAGACCCGTGTTGTTCGGCGACTCGTTGACCGGGTTGGCGCAGTCGAACTTCGCCCCCGAGACCTTGGTCGCGAAGTCGTAGTCGTTGAAGGGGGTGTTGCCGCCGATGCAGTACGGCCAGCCGAGGTTCGCCGCCTTCGGGATCCGGTTGAACTCGACCGTTCCCTCGGGCCCGCGGTTCGGGTCCGCCGAACGCGAGTCGGGACCGTAGTCGCCGACCAGCAGCGCCCCGTCCTTCGGGTCGGTGGTGATACGGAAGACGTTGCGCAGCCCCATCGCGTAGACCTCGGGACGGGTCTTCTCCGTGCCCGGCGCGAAGAGGTTCCCCTCGGGGACGGTGTACGTCCCGTCGTCCTCGGGGGTGATCCGCAGGACCTTGCCACGCAGGTCGTTGGTGTTGGCCGAGCTGCGCTGCGCGTCGAACACGTGCCGGCCCGGACGCTCGTCGATGGGCGTGAAGTTGTCGGAGGCGAACGGGTCGGTGTTGTCACCGGTCGCGATGTACAGGTCGCCGTCCTTGTCGAAGGCGAGGGAGCCCGCCATGTGCACGTTGGCGCGCTGCTCGTCGCGGTCCGTCGGGATCTCCAGCAGGAGCTTCTCCGACGCCGGGTCCACCGTGTTCCCCGTCAGCGTGTAGCGCGACAGGTTGACCTGCTTCTTCTCCTTGTCGGAGTGCAGCAGGTACAGCCAGTTGTTCTCCGCGAAGTCCGGATCGAGCGTCAGCCCGATGAGCCCGTCGGACTGCTCCGTCATCTTCAGGCTGTAGTCGAAGTCCAGCGCGGTGGTGGTCTGCATCGTCGACTGGTCGAGGATCTGGAGCTCGCCGGTGCGCTGGATGTAGATCACCCGGCGGTCGGGAGCCACCGCCAGCTCGTACGGGTCGGAGAGGTCGGTCGCCAGCTGCGTACGCTTGAACGCCCCCGTCTTGGTGGCCGAGCAGTCGCCGGGCTTGTTGCCGGCCGCCCACTGGATGCCGCCGAGAAGGTGCTTGAGGAAGGTCTCCTCCTTGAAGGAGGAGGCGTCATGACCGCCGGCGGTGAACCAGGAACGCCCGCCGTCGTAGTTCTGGCACCAGGACCACGGATGGTCGACGCCCTCGTCGAGCCCGGTGATGCCGTCGTTCACCTTGATCTGCGCGAGCGTGTGCACCTTGCCCGTCGGGTTGGTGCGCCAGTTGTACCACTCCTCCGTACGCTCCCAGAGCTCCGGAAGCCCCTTGGTGGAGGGGTGCGCCTGGTCGAGCACCTTGACGCGGCCGGTCTGGATGGCGGGGTGCTTGTCGAAGATGGCCCCGGTCAGCCCCTCGTACCAGTCCCAGTCGCGCTCACTCGCGGACGCGGCGTGGAGTCCCACCCAGCCGCCGCCGGCGCGGACGAACTTCTGGAGGGCCGCGCGCTGCGGGGCGTCCAGCAGATCGCCCGATTCGGGCGTGGAGTTGGTGTTGTTGAAGACGATCGCCTGGAAGCGTCCGAGGTTGGCGTCGGTGAAGACACCGGCGTCGTCGGACGCCTCGACCTCGAAGCCGTTCTCCGCGCCGAGCTTCTTGATGCCGTCGATCCCGGCCTGGATCGACTCGTGCTCGAAGTTGGTGACCTTGGAGAAGACCAGGACACGGTAGGGCGCCGCCTCCGCGGGAGGCGGCGAGGCGACCCCGAGCCCGAGCACGAGAGCGAGCAGTGCCAGGACGACGGTGAAGGGCGTCAGGGCCCTTCTGGATCGGCCGGTGCGCATGGGGGATCGGTCTGGTGGACGGCTACTCACGGGCGCTCCCGGTGCAGGTGGCGGCTACGAATGGGAAGAAAGCGCTTTCTTTAGTACGCCGCACAGCGTAAGTTCCCCGCTTCCAGGGGGTCAATGGGTCGGAAGCGCCCACTGTGGTATAGGAGTTGGGTATACCGGAGTCCTTCCGTCCGGTCGGTCGCTTTGGGGTGCGGTGGGGGGGTATGCGGGGGTGCGAACGTCGACCCGATGCTGACTCGTCGTTGAAAGGGTGCCCATGGCTGATACCGCTCCCCGTGAGCTCCTGCTCCTCGCCGATGACGAGGGGAACAGTGCACCGTCAACGTGCTTGGCCGGGACGGTGGATGGGCGGCGGGCCTGGACGCCGAAATCGTCGTCAGGACGCCCTTCGTGTCCGGCCGGGTCCGCCTGGAGCTGTCGGCCTCGAAGCTGAAGAGCTGGGGCGACGCGCTGGAGAGGCTCGACGCCGGGGAGGACGCCGGCTGGATGGAGATGGACAGGGGCCCGTCGATCTCCATCCAGCTCCGCGGTGAGCGCGACTGCCCGGAGGTGGTCGTGGAGGACGAGACGGTCTCCATGGTCACGGTGCGCGTGCCGGTGGTCCCGCCGGACGACTGGATCGCGGACCACCGGCGGCGTCTGCATCAGGTGCGGGCGCACTGGGTTCCGACGCTGTCGGCGTAGTGGGACAGCTTGCCGCTCGCGCCCGGGCGACTCCCGTACCCGTCCCTCACTCGCGTCCCGTCACACACTCCCCGTCAGAAAGCCGGAGACGCGCTCCCGTAGGGACCGGGCATCGAGGCCGTGGGCCGCCAAGTGGTCGGACAGCTCACCGTACTTGCGCAGTTCGTTCCGTCCCACGCCCAGCCCGAGCACCCGGTGCGGCACGTCGGCCAGCGCCTCGGTGGCCGCCGCCGTCGACGTTCCCGCGAGATACGGCTCCACGATCACCGCCTCCGCGGCCCCCGTGTCCCCGACTGCCCGGCGCAGTGCCGAGCCGTCGAAGGGGCGGACCGTGGTCGCGTACAGCACCGTCGTGTCGAGCCCCTCCGTCGCGGCGAGGACGTTGTCCAGCATCGGCCCGACGGCGACCACCGCACCGTGCCTCCCCTCCCGTACGGTCAGGAAGCCGGTCCCGGTGACCGGCAGTGGCCGCTCGTTGGTCTGCAGCGACAGCCGTACGTACACCCGGTCGTCGCCCTTCGCCGACCGCCGCAGCAGGGCCTCGGCCTCGTCCGGGTGCCCCGGCACATGCACCGTCCAGCCGTCGAGCGTGTCGAGCAGTGCCACGTCGCCCGGCGACATATGGGTGAAGCCGGCGGACGGCGAGTCGTAGGACGCCCCGGCGCTCACGAGCACGCCGCCCACGCCCTGGTGCCCGAAGTCCAGCTTCACCTGTTCGAAGGGGCGTTCCACGAGGAAGCTCGCGAATGTGTGGACGATCGGCCGCATTCCGGCGAGTGCGAGCCCGCCGCCCGCGCCGACGAGCAGTTGTTCGCGGATCCCCACGTCGATCACCCGGTGCGGGTGTCGGCGTTCCGCCTCGCGGAAGCCGTCGCGGCCGATCACGGCGAGTACGACCGCGAGCCGCGGGTCCTCGTCCAGCAGCCGCGACGCGGTCGAGGCGAAGCGCTCACGCATGGTGTCCATCAGAAACCTCCGAGTGGTCCTTGGTCGGTAGCCCGTGGTCAGTGGTCAGTACGATGGCTCGACGCGGGCGACGACCGCCCTGGCCCGACCGGGATGGGGCGCGGTGAACGCCTCGTACAGCGCCTCGTGGTCCCGCCCGTCGACGGTCGCGGCCGACCAGCCGGCCGCCGTGAACCGGGAGGCGATCCCGCCGGGCCAGCCGTGCGTGGCCGAGGAGTTGTCGATCACGAGCGTGTGCAGCTGTTCGAGACCCGTGGGGCCCGCGTAGGCGATGGCCTCGTGGTTACTGCCCTCGTCCAGCTCGGCGTCCCCGATGAGCACCCAGACCTTGGAGTCGGTGAGCCCCCGCGCCCGGAGCCCGAGCGCGCTTCCGACGGCGAGCGGCAGGCCGTGCCCGAGCGATCCGCTGCTGATCTCGGCACCCGGCACGAGCGTCCGGTCGGGGTGGTGGCCGAGCGGTGAGTCGTACGAGCCGAAGTCGGCGAGCAGCGACTCCGGGAAGAAGCCCTTGGCGGCGAGGACGGCGTAGTACGCCATCGGCCCGTGCCCCTTCGGCAGGAGGAAACGGTCGCGTGCCGGGTCGTCGGCGGTCGCGGGGGAGACGTTCAGTACGCGGTCGTAGAGCACCCAGATCGCGTCGAGGGTGGAGGTCGCGGCCGGTCCGTGCTTCTCGTCGCCGGTCATGTGTCCCAGCAGCCGGTCGAGGTCCTGGTAGCCGTGCGTCGCTGCCATCGTTGATGGTGAGGTCGTCATGGGGACCACCGTGCAACGTCAACTTAACTTGAGGTCAAGCGACCGGCCGACGTCGCAGAACGGAAAAAGCGGTTCGTGACCACCGGTCGGAGTGCGGTATTGTTCTCATGCGCGTTCGGCCGGGGGAAACCCCAGGTCAGGCGGGCACCGGGACGTGGCGCAGCTTGGTAGCGCACTTGACTGGGGGTCAAGGGGTCGCAGGTTCAAATCCTGTCGTCCCGACTTGTGTTTCCGCAGGTCGCAGGCGGTATCGGAGGAATCCGGTACCGCCTTTCGGTATTTCTTGGGGACCGGCCGGGGACGAGCCGGTCCAGCGGTGACCGAGGTGGGGCGGCCGACGCGCGTTCGGAGCCCTCGGTCGTCCGGTCAGGGGGTGTGCGGCAGGAACTGATTGCGCATCAGTTCCTGGATCGTGCGGGCGGCGACCCAGGCGATGAACGCGCTGATCGCGGCCAGGAGGATGAACGCGTAAGCGGTGTAGCCGCCGGGACGTTGCAGTCCGTTCCAGTGCAGCGCGGTGGTGACGACGGCGGCGGAGGAGAAGGCGAAGGCCCAGGTGCCGGGGCCGAAGGGGAGACGCAGATAGGCGGGCAGCAGTCTCACCTGGGCGAGGACCATCAGGACCGCGTAGCCCGCCAGGAACGCCGCGATCGAGTCCACCCGGTCGCCGTTGATGGCGAAGTAGGCGATGCTCCCGACGGTGGGAGGCGCCATCTCGATGGCCACCGTCGGCAGCAGGGCGGGAGGCAGCGCGGGGCGGAAGAACAGCCTCCCCATGATCATCGAACCGAGTACGAACCAGCAGAGCACGCCGAGCCCCAGCAGTGCCTCGGCGACTCGGAACTGGCCCACCCTCGCCGTCGCCTCGGCGGCGACGAGCCCGCCGGCGACGGTGGGGAGGAAGTAACCGGGGTGCAGTCTGTCGATGTCGAGCGGCCCGTAGATCCACTGTCCGGTGAACCAGCCGCCCAGCACGACGGTCAGGACGACGAAGATGTCCACCAGTACCTTCCCCGCCGTCGGCGCGTAGGGGAACAGTCCCTGGGCTGCCAGGAGCATGGGCGTGATCACGGCGAGAGACGCGAAGGGCCCGGCGATGTTGTCCGTCAGATCGGCCATGAGGCGTCCCGGGCCGGACAGTGCGTAGCGCAGATAGGCCGCCACCGCGAGCAGCCAGACGATCGCGGTGATGATCAGGATCATGTTGCCGACCCAGACGGGGACGTGGTTCTGCTCCGACGCCGTGACCCAGCAGCCGGCGAGACCGGCCAGACCGAAGGGGATGCTGAAGATATTGAGCGGAATCTTCTCTTTACCCATGAACGACCTCCTTATGGCCAAATGACCGTTGAGGGAGATGTTCGTCGCTTCGGGGAGCAAAAGGCCGTACTGACACGGCGGCGTCACCGGGCTCCTGTGACGCGCGAGGGCGTCCGGAGTGGTTCAGGGCCGCCGGTCGTCCTCCAGTCGCCCGCCATGGGGGCGCTGCCTTTCCTGCGCGCGGCGACGGACCCGGGTGTCCAGAGAAGGAGTACTACGGCCCGCGAGGATTCCAGCAGGCCAAGGGCTACCCGAAGGCTGTCCGGTCGAGCGCGGGGTCCTGCGACGTCCCGGCGCGGCGCCGGCTGTGGGCGATCTCGGAGGAACTGACCGGCGTCAGGTTCCCGCCGGCATCCGAACACGGTGCGGGAGCGGCCGCTCAGCGGTAGTCGGGGTTGGGGTAGCCGCCGCCGCAGCCGGCGTCCCACTCGGCGCGCTGGTTGCCGTACGCGGGAATGCCGCCGGAGCGTTTGAGCATGGCCGCGACGTGCATCAGGTTCCAGGTCATGAAGGCGGTGTTGCGGTTGGTGAAGTCGTTCTCGGGGCCGCCCGACCCGGGGTCCAGATACGACGGGCCCGGCCCCACCGCGCCGATCCAGCCCGAGTCCGCCTGGGGCGGGACGGTGTAGCCGAGGTGCTGCAGGCTGTAGAGGACGTTCATCGCGCAGTGCTTCACGCCGTCCTCGTTGCCGGTGATGATGCAGCCGCCGACGCGGCCGTAATACGCGTACTGGCCCTGGTCGTTGAGCAGACTCGAACAGCCGTAGAGGCGTTCGATCACCCGCTTCGTCACCGAGCTGTTGTCGCCGAGCCAGATCGGCCCCGCGAGCACCAGGATGTCCGCCGCCATCACCCGCTCGTACAGCGCGGGCCAGTCGTCGGTGGCGAAGCCGTGCTCCGTCATGTCGGGGTAGATGCCCGTCGCGATGTCGTGGTCGACCGCCCGGAGCACGTCCGTGGCGACGCCGCGCGCCTCCATGATCGCGCGGCTCCTGTCGATCAGCCCCTGGGTGTTGCTCTGCTCCGGAGAGGGTTTGAGTGTGCAGTTGACGTACATCGCGGTCAGATCGTCGAAGCGGTACGCGTCGTCGGTCTGGTCGGCGGTGGACGGCGGCGCTCCCATGATGGGCTCCTCGGACGAGACTCCTGAGCCGGCCGATGGGCGGGGCGGGCCGGTCTCGGCGCAGCGTCTCCCACGGGTCACCGTTCGAGGAAGCGCAACGCCCCTCGCGCGTCCATATTCACTTCTGTGGGTCACGTTTCCGCTTTGACGAGGGGCTGGGCGCCCTCGTCGAAGCGCGCGGACCGGGGGGCTTCTCGCCCGTCGTGTCCGCCGCCGTGGATTCGTCCCGAATTGCAGTGCCTGGTACGCACGGCGTTACATGGGTTGCAGGGGGTTTACGGGCGTCGCACCGAGACCGTGGACGCCCCGGACGGTCGCGCCCGACTGCGACGTGATTCCTCGACCCGGCGGGGGGCCTCTGGGAGGCGGAACAATGACACCTACCGATGTAGAGAAGCAGCTGGGATGGCCGCGGCTTCGCCTGGACGAATGGGCCGAGACGCGTGACACCCTGCATATGTGGATGCAGATCGTCGGAAAGGTACGGCTGGCCCACACCCCTCTCATCAATCACTGGTGGGCGGTCGCGCTGTATCCCACGCCGCGCGGTCTCTCCACATCGGGAATTCCTTATGGGCGGGGAATGTTCGACATTGAATTCGACTTCGTCGACCACAGGCTGCTGATGCGCGAGAGCAGCGGTGGTCAGCGTGAATTCGCCCTCCGGTCCATGCCGGTGGCGGAGTTCTACGACCGGGTCATGGACAGCCTGCGCGAGATCGGGGTGACCAGCGCGATCCAGAATCATCCCAATGAGGTCGAGGTGGCCGTCAATTTCACCGAGGACTTCGAACACCGCGTCTACGATCCGAGCCCGGTCCACCGCTTCTGGCTGCAATTGCTGCAAGCGCATCGAGGATTCACGGATTTCCGCTCCTATTTCGGCGGAAAAGTGAGCCCTGTGCATTTCTTCTGGGGTGCGATGGATCTCGCCTGCACCAGGTACTCGGGCCGCACGGCGCCGACCCACCCCGGGGGCGCACCCAACTGCGGAGACTGGGTGATGGTCGAGGGGTACTCAGGTGAGCTGAGCAGCTGCGGATTCTGGCCCGGGGGTGGCGAGGAGGGGGCGTTCTATTCGTACGCCTATCCGGAGCCCCTCGGCTATTCCGATACGCCGGTGAGCCCGCCGGAGGCGTACTACAGCCACGAGGAGCACGAATTCCTGCTGCCGTACGAGGCGGTGCGGCGCTCCGACGACCCCGACCGGACTCTGGCGGCCTTCCTGCACAGCACGTACGAGGCCGCGGCGGAGCGCGGGGACTGGGACAGGGCGGCCCTGGAGCTGGATCCCCAGCGGTGGGCGACCGAACAGGGCCGCGCCCGGCGGGACGTCCGTCGGCCGGCCGGGGGATGAGGAGGGAAGCCACGATGACCCACGAACCGGGGCCGCTGAGCGACGACGTGCTCGACCGTGTGGCGTGCGCCTCGCTCGTCGACGCCATGGGCCGTACTCACGGGCACCGCGCGCACATCCTCAGCCTCGTCAGCCCCGCGCCACGCAGACTGTTCGGCCCCGTCGCCACGGTGGCCTATCTCCCCTACCGGGACGACGTGCCGCACGCCGACTTCGGGGACCTCTTCACCCAGGCGATGGTCGGCCGCGCGGCGGGCACGGTGCTGGTGCTGTCCAGCGGGGGCTACCCCGATGCCTCCCACGGCGGTGGTACGAAGCTCTCCCGGCTGGAGAACACGGGCGCGGCGGGGGTCCTGACGGACGGCCGTCTGCGGGACTTCGACCAGTTGGCCGACTACGGGTTCGCGACCTGGTGCGCAGGAGAGGCGACGATGGCGGGCGGCGGGACCGCGATGCCGTTCGCGGCCAACGTCGCCGTGGAGGTCGGTGGTGTCAGCGTGTTCCCCGGGGACTACCTGTACGCGGACGCCAGCGGAGCGGTCGTGATCCCGAACGGAAGCCTGGAACGGGTCGTGGACGAAGCCCTGAAGGTCGAGGCCGAGGACGCCGGCTTCGCGCAGGAGATCGCGGCGGAGGACGGGACGTCCGCCCCGGAGCCCTGACCCCGCTGATCAGGGAGCTTCGGGCGCTGTGTCCGCGGACGGGCTGAGCGGGCCCTTCCCTCGCCGACCGCGAGGATTCGCGTTTGCGGATAAAATAGTACGTATGTGTACGGGTGGTGTACCCAGCGATCACGCGCCTCGGGTCCTGCACGATTTCGAGCCGCGTACCCCTATGCCCCTGGAGCCGGTCGACTCGGTGACCGTCACCACGCTGATGGACAATGTCACCGACCTGATCATGGCCGACCGAGGTCCCGCACGGCGGCTGCCACCGACCACCAGGATTCCCGCGTCCACCATGACGGAGGAGTCCGTACCCGACGCTCTGGTGGCCGAGCACGGATTCTCCGCCCTCGTCACCGTGGTCAAGAACGGCCATGAGCACCGGTTCCTCTTCGATGCCGGCACCAGCCCCGACGGGGTCGTGGAGAACATGCGCCGCCTGCGGATCGATCCCACCTCCATCGAGGCGATCATCTGCAGTCACGGGCACTTCGACCACACCACCGGGCTCGACGGGCTGATCCGCGCCCTGGGCGGCCGGGTCAACCTGCCGGTGCTGATACACCCGCACTTCTGGCGCAGCCGCCGGATGGCCCTGCCCGGTGTCGAACCCATGGAACTTCCCACGACGAGCCAACGGGCCCTCGAAGGCGCCGGATTCACGGTGATCGAGGAGCAGCAGCCGAGCTTCCTCTTCGAGGGATCCGTCCTGGTCACCGGCGAAGTGCCCCGGACCACCGGGTACGAGCCCGGCTTCCCGCCGCAGCAGGCGTGGCTGGGCGGGAAGTGGGAGCCCGACCCGCTCGTCCTCGACGACCAGGCGCTGATCATCGATGTCCGGGACAAGGGGCTGATGGTCCTGACCGGGTGCGGCCACGCGGGTGTGGTGAACATCTGCCGTTACGCGCGACGCCTCACGTACGACCGCCCGTTGCACGCGGTGGTGGGTGGAATGCACCTCAACGGGAGGGCGTTCGAGCGTCTCATTCCCCAAGTGCTCGCGGATCTGGGGGAGATGACGCCGTCCGTCCTCATTCCCGCCCACTGCACCGGGTGGCGGGCCCAGCACGCGATGGCCGAACGGTTCGGTGACGCGTTCATCCCCAACACGGTGGGCACCGCGGTCACCCTGTGAGTGGTGTTGCGCGCCCCGTGGTGGGCGGGGGTATGTGTGGCAGGAACAGGACCGCGTCGAAGTCGGTGAGCGTGGTCGGGGAGAGCGGGAAGTAGCCGGGATTGTCGGTGGTGCGCGTCGTCAGGCCGGGGGATTCGGTTGCCAGCTCGGTCAGTTCGCCTTGGGAGACCAGACGGGGCGTCGACGTGGTCGAGGCCAGCAGCCCTTCCAGGGTGTCGGCCGGTGGTTCGTCGATGCCCGCGTGGGGCGCGGAGCCGACCGCCGTGGCGATGACCGCGTACTGCGGACCGTACGTGCGGGCGAGGTGGGCGCCGGCCGGGACCCAGGGGACCTCCAGCGGGCCGATCCGCATGCGCGCCGGATTCCGCCGCAGGTGCTCGTTCTGGGCGAAGACCAGGACGGGGCCGTTGCCGTGTTCGCGGGTGGCGAGAGCGCGCAGATTGGCCGCCATCATCGCGTCGCGAACTCCAAGACCGCGCTCCAGCCGCTCGTTCGGATCGGTGCGGGCCAGGACGGCGTGGTAGGCGAGCAGGCCGGCGGCGGTGCGGGCGCCGAGTTCGGCCTCGCGCAGCGCCTCCGGGGAGCAGCCCCCGGCGACCTGGGGTGTCAGCGACGTGAGCAGCCAGCCGAGGTCGTCGGTGATCACCCGCAGCTCGTGGGCCTCGGGCGAATCTCCGACGGCCTTCGAGGGGTCCATGATCACCTCGGGGTTGGTCCATCTGTCCTCGTCGCCGATCAGGGCGTCGATCCGGCTCCACCGGTGCGGCACGGGCTCGCAGTTGGCCGCGAGGAAGGTGTGCAGCATGCGCAGGGGCTCGCGCGGGCTCCGCGCCCCGCTGTGCTCCATCGGCGCGTCGACCCCGGCGAAACGCACCCGGTCGGCCGGAGGGCAGGTGCCGTTGTGCTCGCCGAGCCATTCCACCATCGCGCGGTTCCCCGGCGCGGCCCCGAACCCGTGGCTGATGCCGTCGGTCATCACCCGGTCGAGGTCCCCGTCGCCGAGGAGGACGTGACGGTCGACCAGGCGCCCCGCGAGACAGTCCGACTCCAGGGCCACACAGCGGCACCCCTGGTGGTCGACCAGCCCCCGCAGCAGGTCGTTGCGCAGTCGCGGGAAGGTCTCCTCGCCGTGGAACGGCTCGCCCAGAGCCAGCAGTCGCGGCCACCGCGTCCGTGCCTTCAGGAGTTGCGCGACTGCCGCGTATATCGATTCGTCAAGTGCCATGGCTTCGATGGTATCTTTGACGTTTCGATTGAAGGTTGTACGCCAAGTGCCGGGGATGGCGGTCCACAACCCTCAAACGATGGCCACACCTGGAGGGGAACCGTATGCGGCCCGTGGACCTGGCTCGGCCGCACGGGCTGTCCGGTCAGGCCATCCGTAACTACGAAGCGGCCGGCATCCTGCCCGCCGCCGGGCGCACCGCCTCCGGCTACCGCGACTACACGAGCCTGCACGTCGCCGCCCTGCGGACCTTTGTCGCCCTCATCCCGGCCCACGGTCACGCCGCGGCCCGCTCGATCATGGCGCTGCTCAACACCGGCCGCGCCGAGGAGGCGCTCACCGTCATCGACCGCAGCCACGCCGAACTGCTCTCCGACCGGCGGACGCTGGACTCGATCGAGCTGGCGCTGACGGAGTTGACCCAGTCCCCGGACGAGCGCCCGGCGCACCGCGCCGCCACGGTCGGCGCCCTCGCCCACCGGCTCGGCCTCCGGCCCGCGACGCTGCGGCGGTGGGAACGGGCCGGCCTGCTCCAGCCTCGACGGGATCCCGCCACCGGGTACCGGACGTACGCGCCCGGTGACGTCCGGGACGCCCATATCGTCCACCAACTGCGCCGCAGCGGGTACGTACTCGCCCAGATCGCGCCGATCCTGGGTGAACTGCGCGACGTCACGACCCCCGCGTCGGCCGCGTCCGCCATCGCGGAACGCCGCCACCGGCTGCACACCCGCGCCCTGGCCATGCTCCACGCGTCCGCCGAGACCGGCGACTATCTGCACGAGCGGGACCGGCACGGGGAGAACGGCTGACGCCACCGCGCTCCCAGCCGTTGGTTTTCGCGCCCCCCGAACGGCGTAAGCGTCGTTGGGCCCCGCTCACCAAGATCAATAACCTGTCGCCCGGCGCGTGATCACGCGCCTCTCGGCGAGGGAAGGCGAGCGACCCCAGTGAAACTCCCGATGTTGCGGCGCATGGCGCGGCTCGGCGCGGCGACCGCGCTGCTGACGATGCTCGGCACCGCCCCGGCCGGTGCGGCCGACGAGTGGCGTAGGACGGGCGGCGACGCCCGGAGCGGTGTCAGCGGCATCGCGTACGAAGGCCGTACCGGAGACGGGGTGCGCGTCCTGGTCGTGCACGACAACAAGCGCGGCGGGCAGGCGCGCCTGTCCCGGATCACCCACCGGGACGGCTCCGACAGCGTCTCCCCGATCACCTGGGACGGGGCCGAACCCGTAGACCTGGAGGCCGTCGAAGCCGTTCCTGGTCTGCCCGGGGAGTATCTGGCGCTCGCCGCCCGCGGCATCGTGTACCGCCTGAAGGTCACCGACTCCACGGCGACCGTCGTCGACTACACGCCGCTGCCGGCGATCGGCGAGGGCGACGACTTCGAGAGCTTCGCGCTCGTGTCGCAGAACGGGAGAATCGCCGCTCTCTGGGCGGACCGTGGAGCGGGGGCGGACCGTCCGGCCACGCTGTACGCGGCGCCGCTCGCGTTCGCCTCGTGGGGGCAGCCGCAGTTCGGCGGCGTGACGCACCGGGCCTACCGGACGGCGTACCCGAGCGACAGCGTGGCCCGCCATATCTCCGACATCTCGGTGACCGACTCGGGCCGGATCATCGCGAGTTCGGCCGCGGACGCCGGTGACGACGGACCGTTCGACTCCGCGGTGAGCGACATGGGCCGGGTCACCGTGTCGGCGGCCGGGCGGGTAAGGGTCACGCTCGATGCGTCCCCGGCCGTCCTGGGGACGTTCCCCGAGTACAAGATCGAGGGCGTGGAGTGTCTGCCCGGCTCCACCGAGGCACTCCTCGGCACGGACGACGAGAACCGCGGCGGATACGTGCGGGCCATGCCGTACTGCGGCCGCTGACGCACCGTCAGACAGACGGAAGCGCCGGACGGTCCGGGCCCGCCAGGCCCGGCCGTCCGGCGCGTCAGCCGCGACTCAGCCGCGGGTTCACCACCGCGTCGGCCGAGAGCCGCGACTCAGCGACGGATGCCGCACGTGGCCGTCGCCGTCCGCGACGGATCGCTCTCCGAACGGGCCGTCAGCGACACCTTCCCCGTCCGTGCGGCGCCGTGGCCCGCCGCCACCGCGACCTTCACCTCCGTCGAACGGCCGGCCTCCGCCGTCGCCAGCCGGTTGGGCAGCGCCACCCGCCAGTTCTTGCCGTCGACCCGCGCCGTCAGCCGGTAGACGTCCGACTTCTGGTGCCGCGCCGCCGAACCGCTCGCGCCGCGCCCGGTGTTGGTGAGGTCGAAGCGGCACGTCGTCCCCTTGCCGTCCGGCTTCCCCTCGGGGCTGCCGTGGCCCAGCGCCACACCCCGCTTCTGCGGCCCCGACCCGTCGAGCGACCGTACGGCGATGACATAGGACAGCTCGCCCTTCCGGTTCAGCCGCTTGTCGATGACGTAGAAGTGCAGCCTGTTGGCGCTGTCGACGTACTCGTACTCGCTCCCCGAGTTGGTCCCGGCGTGGAACAGGCCGTCGTTGAGCTGGCGGTAGTCGCCGATGGACCGCATCACGGGCGTGCCGTCCGGCTTCGTGTAGTCGACCATGCCGATGTCCTGCGGATTGGCGTCGACCATCCAGCTGAAGCAGAGATATCCGCAGCTGTTGTTCTCGTTGTCGTAGGGCTTGTTCCTGGTCAGCATCACCCCGTTGTCGGGGGTGAAGGAGTCGGTGCCGATGCGCTGGACCGTCTCGATGGTGTAGTCCGTGAAGCCCGGACCCGCGCACATCGGGTCCGTCGCGACGTCGCACGCCGGTGTGCGGTCCTTGCCCAGAGAGATACGGACCCCCTGGAGCGCGTCCTTGCGCACGGCGGCGGTACGGGCGCGGACCTCGAACACCGCCGGGCCCGAGGCCTTGAGCGCCTCGGGGTCGAGTTCGAGGACCTGCTCGTCGTCGATGAAGCCGAGCTTCATCCTCGTACGCAGCGTATGGCCGGCGGGCATCGACGCACCCTGCGTCGCCGGCACCTGCCAGCGGTTGTGCGGGCCGCCGGGTCCGTTGAACGAGCCGCGGTCCATGCCGTCGAAGGGGCCGGTGCCCGAGCGGTGGTACGGCCGCACATACGGGTTGTTGGCGTTGTCGCCGATGTCGAACGTGTGGGTGATCTCGTGGGTGATCGTCCCCGAGCTCTCGCCCTGGCGGATACCGGAGTTGCCCCAGAGCTGGGAGCCGGCCTTCCACGAGGTCCACTCCGTGTAGCGGCCCCGGACCCAGTTCGGCAGCGACGGGTCGGGCGGTCCCCACTCGTCGGGGATGTCCTCCTTGTTCTGGAACATCATCTCGCCGAACTCCTGCCAGACGGAGGTCTCGTCGTAGCCGGCGTAGAGACGGAACACCCGGTCGTACGTCTTGGACTCGGCCTCGCCGACGTCGTCGAGCCACATCGGGTCGATGTCGTCCTCGATCGAGCCGTCACAGGTGTGTTCGGAAGGGCACCCCTCGCCCTCCTGGCCGATGTCGTTGATGCCGTACTCGTAGGACGCGCGCGGGGCGCGGTAGGGCGAGAAGGGGACGAACTCGACGCCGATCCGGCCGTCGGTCTGTTCCATCCAGTACTCGTTGACGGTGTGCCCGTGGTTGAGCTTGCTCGGCTTGTTCCAGAAGTCCGCGTAGAACTGGGGGACTTCGGCGCGCGACACCGGATCGATCTGGGGGTTCTTGAACACGTCGCTGCCCTTGGGCAGCGTCATCACGAAGGGCTGATCGGGGAAGTCGACGGCCAGTACGGCGATCTTCAGCTTCTTCTCGGTCGGCTGCCGCTTCGGATCGGCCCAGTCCGTACCGGGCACGGCCCGGTAGTCGCTCCAGGTCATGTCCTGCTGGTCCTGCCAGGTGGACGGGTCGACGGGGGCGAACGGATCGCCGCGCTTCTCCTTACCGGTGCCGGCCGCCGCGGCGGAGGCGGAGCCGGGCGCCGTGGTCGCGGCACCCGCCCCGGCGCCGGCGGCGAGCAGGGCGGCCGACAGAGCGACCGCCACCACCAGCCGTGAACGTTTGCGGGCTGAGCGCATGAGAACCCTCTCCTCAGAGAACGAAGCCGTTCGGGAACGGATCCGCGGGATCCAGCAGATAGTTGGCCGTTCCGGTGATCCACGCGCGGCCGGAGAACTCCGGCACCACCGCCGGTACCCCCGCGACCTCGCTCGTCCCCACCAGCCGCCCGGTGAACCGGGTCCCGATGAAGGACTCGTTGATGAACTCCGTGTCCAGTGCCAGCTCTCCCCGGGCATGGAGCTGCGCCATCCGGGCGCACGTGCCGGTGCCGCACGGAGACCGGTCGAACCAGCCGGGCTGGATGGCCATGGCGTTACGGGAGTGCCGCGCGTCCGAGCCGGGCGCCAGGAACTGCACATGCTTGCAGCCGCGGATCATCGGGTCCGCCGGATGCACCGGCGGATTGTGCGCGTCGACGGCTCCCGAGATCGCCAGCCCCGCCGCCAGGATGTCGTCCTTGCGTGCCCGGTCGAAGGGCAGCCCGAGGGACGCCAGGTCCACCACGGCGTAGAAGTTGCCCCCGTACGCCATGTCGTACCGGACCTCGCCGAGACCCGGCACCGTCACCTTCGCGTCGAGCTCCAGCGCGAAGGCGTCGACATTGCGCAGTGTGACCTTCTCGGCCACCCCGTCGCGCACCGTCACGCGGGCCTCCACGAGCCCGGCCGGGGTGTCGAGACGTACGAGGGTCTCGGGTTCGGTGACCGTCACCATCCCGGTCTCGACCAGTACGGTCGCCACCCCGATCGTCCCGTGTCCGCACATCGGCAGGAAGCCGCTGACCTCGATGTACAGGACGCCCCAGTCCGCGTCCGGACGGGTCGGCGGTTGCAGGATCGCGCCGCTCATCGCCGGATGCCCGCGAGGCTCGTCGACCAGGAAGCGGCGCAGTGGGTCCAGATGCTCCATGGCGTGGCGGCGGCGCTCGGCCATCGTGTCGCCGGGGACGGGCGCCACCCCACCGGTGACCACGCGCGTCGGCATGCCCTCCGTGTGGGAGTCGACCGCGCTGATCGTCCGCACGCTGCGCATCAGACCGCCTGCCGCACGGTGTCCGTGGCGGCGTCCCCGGCCTCCGCGGACGCCGCCGCCTCCGTCGCGAGGAAGTCGATCGCCTGCCGCATCTCGGCGGTGATCAGCTCCCGGTGGGCGGGGATCAGCGGGCCGCGCGGCGGGCGGCAGGGGCCGCCGTAACGGCCGACCATCTCCATACCGAGCTTGATCGCCTGGACGAACTCGGTCCGGGAGTCCCACCGGAACGCCGCGACCAGCGGCCGGTAGAGCGCGCGGGCCTCCTCCAGCCTGCCCGCCGTGGCGAGTTGGAACAGCCGCGCGGACTCGGCGGGGAAGACGTTGGGGAAGCCGGCGAACCAACCGGTCGCCCCCATCAGCATGCTCTCCAGCGCCACGTCGTCGGCGCCGCTGATCACGTCGAGACCGGGCGCCTTCTCCTTGATCTCCAGCACGCGCCGCACATCGCCGGAGAACTCCTTGACCGCGAGGACGTTGTCGATCTGGGCGATCTCCGCGAGCAGGTCGGGCGTCAGGTCGACCTTCGTGTCGACGGGGTTGTTGTAGACCATGACCGGCAGTCCGACGGCGGCCACGGCCTCGAAGTGCGCCACCACCTCGCCCGCGTTGGCGCGGTACATGGTCGGCGGCAGACAGAGCACCCCGTCGGCGCCGTCCTCGGCGGCGGCCTCCGCCCACCGCACGGCCTGGTGCGAACCCGGCCCGTGCACGCCGACGACGACCTTGCCTCGTCCGCGTACCGCCTCGACGGCCGTACGGGCGACGGTGCGGCGTTCCTCGTCGGTCAGCGACGAGTACTCGCCCAGCGACCCATTGGGGCCGACCCCGTCGCAGCCGTTGTCGACGAGCCAGCGGCAGTGCTCGGCGTACGTGTCGTAGTCGACGGCCAGGCCGGCCGGGGCGGAGGTGTCCTGCCGGTAGGGCAGCGCGGTCGCGACGACGACCCCGGTCAGCGGGTTGGGCCTGGTCGGCTGCTTCGGCTCGTTCGTGGTGGTGCTCATGAAGTGCTCTCCTCCGCGGGGGAGTCGGTGGGCGTGGACGGGGTGGCCGGAGTGGCCGGGGTGGCCCGGCCCGGCGGGGGCTCCGGCGGGCGGGCCAGTTCACCGAGCCTGATCGGCTCGGCGACGGGACGGTGGTGCGGGCCGGCGCCCTGGTCGGTACTGCGGCGCAGTTCGGCGACGGTCGGGCCGCAGACACGTGCCTGGCACGGTCCCAGGCCGGCCCGCGTCGCCAGCTTCGCCACCTGGGGCTCGGTACGGGTGGGATCGGCGGCCGACCGGCACACCGCCGCGTAGGTCGTCTCCTCGCAGCGGCAGATCACGGTGTCGGGCCGCAGCCAGCCGGGCCAGGCACGGCCGACGGGGTGCGCGAGCGCCAGCCGGGCGGCGAACGCCCTGCCCTGGTCGCGGCTCCGGCCCAGGGTGACAAGCGCCCGCGCGCCCCGGTCGCCGCCCGCGGCGATCCAGCCGGCCACGGCACCCTCGGCGCGCGCGGCCGGGGCGCCGGCGACACCGGTGATCTCGCCCGCCGCGTACACGCCCGGCCGGCTCGTACGCTGGTCGTCGTCCACGGACACGAACACGTCGGCGGGCGATCCGGCGGCGGACCCGCCCGCTGCCGGGCGCAGGTCGCACCCGGCGGCGACCGGCAGTTCCAGCTGTGGGGTGAACCCGTGACCGACGCACAACGCGTCGACGGCGGTGACGTGTTCGCTGCCGGGCACCACCGACCAGTCCGCCCGCACCCGGGCGGTGACGATCTCCTCCACCCGGCCGTCCCCCCGGGCCTCGACGACCGCCCGGCCCATCCGGTAGGGGACCCTGTGGCGCCCCAACCGCGCCGTGTACGAGAGGAGTTCGCCGGACTTGCCGAGCTGCGAGGTGAGTTCCCACGGGCGGCGCAGCCAGCCGCGCGCGACAGCCGCCGGTCCGGCCGCCTCAACCACGGCGAGCACCCGCGATCCGGCCTCCAGCAGTGACGTCGCCACCGGCAGCAGGAACGGCCCCGTGCCGGCGACCACCACCCGGTCCCCGACGACCACGCGCTCTCCCTTGGCCAGCGCCTGGGCCGCGCCCGCCGTGTACACACCGGGCAGGTCCCAGCCGGGGAAGGGAAGCACCCGGTCGTGGGCGCCCACGGCGAGCACCAGGGCGTCGGGCTCCAGCACATGGCGGCGCCGGGGCGTACCCCGCAGGACATGCACCAGCGGAGGCCCGTCGTCGGCGGAGTCACGGCGCTCCAGAGCCCATACGGAGCTCTCCGCCCACCAGGAACAGCGCGGATGCCCGAGCACCCGGCGGCTGCGCCGGTCGAAGGAGCGGTAGCCGTGCTGAAGGGCTCCGGGGTCGGTCGCCTCGTACGCCTCGGGCAGCATGCGATGGTACTGGCCGCCGGGCCGTTCGGCCGAGTCGATCAACGTCACTTCCGCACCCGCCGCCAGCGCCGCGTCGGCGGCGGCGAGACCGGCGGGTCCGGCGCCCACCACGACGACATGACGGCCCGTCACCGCGCTCGCCGCCCGTCCCGCTCGTCGCCCTGGGCCCGCGACTGCGTGGTGACCGCGTCGCCGTCCCTGGCGCGGCGGCGGCAGGCCCGTACGTCGCGCTCGTCGTTCACCGTCACCAGGCAGTCGAAGCAGACACCGATACCGCAGAAGACACCGCGCGGCGCTCCCGACGGCGCCCGGCGCCAGGCGGGCCGGCCGGCGGCCAGCAGCACTCCGGCGACGGTCTGGCCGGCGATTCCGGTGAGGGGTTCACCGTCCACCGTGATGGTGAGCGGCCGCTCCCGGCGGCCGGCCGGGTCGGACGCGGCGGGTACGAGACGTGGGCTCATGGTCCCTCCTCGGTGGTGGGGGCGGTGTGGGGCGGGGAGTTCGGAGCCTCGGTGACGGTCGGCGGACCGCCGAGCACCGCCGGGCGGTCGACCCGGAACGGACTCGCGTCGATCGCCGGCGCGGTGCCCGTCAGGAGCTCGCGTACGAGCCGCGCGGTACCGACCGACAGCCCGATACCCGCCCCTTCGTGCCCGGTCGCGTGCCAGAGGCCGGGCAGTCGCGGGTCGGCGCCGATGACCGGCAGATGATCGGGGACGTACGGGCGGAAGCCCCCGTACGCCCGCATCACATGCACGCCCGCCAGTGACGGGAAGAGCTTGAGCGCCTTGGCCGCGATCGCCGACAGCACCTCCGGGCGCGTCCGGTCGTCGAAGCCGACGCGCCGCCTCGACGACCCGAGGAGGACGGTGCCCGCCCGGGTGGACTCCACCACGGCGGACGTCTGGAGATCGCCAGCGCCGCTGCCCACCGCGCCCACGTAGTCGGCGTCATAGACCTTGTGGAAGACCGTCGGCGGCAGGGGAGTGGTCACCAGGACCTCGCCGCGACGCGGGCGGATGTCCAGCGGCACACCGAGCCGCCGGGCGACCTCGCCCGACCAGGGCCCGGCGGCGTTGACGAACACGTCGGCCTCCACCTGCCCGTCCGCCGTGCGCACCGCCGTGAGCCGGCTGCCGCGCGTCACTCCACCGAGCACCTCGCGGCCGGTACGCAGTCGGGCCCCGGCCCGCAGTGCGTCGGCGAGGAGGGCGGTGGCCGCGCCGGCCGGCTGGACCTGTGCGTCGTCGGGATAGTGGACGGCGGCCGTACGCCGCTCGGTGAGGAACGGCTCGGCCGAGGTCAGGGCGTCGGAGTCCATGGCTTCGGCCCGTACCCCCGCCGCGCGCTGGGCCGCCGCGAACGGCAGCAGCGCCTCGGCGCCCCCGGCGGTGGTCGCCACGACGATGCCGCCCTTGGGGTCCCACTCGACCGCGTCGACCTCCTCCGGGGAGGTCCGCTCGGTGAGGGCGGCCAGCACCTCGGGCCACAACCGCCGCGACAACTGGGCGAGTTCGAGTTCCGGACCGGGGCCCTTGTCGGAGACCAGGATGTTTCCCTCGCCGTGCGAGGTGGTCGCGGCGGCGGCCCCGGCGCGGTCCAGTACGAGGACGTCGAAACCTGCGAGCGCGAGTTCGCGGGCGCACGCGGCGCCGATGATGCCGGCGCCGATGATGACGACTCGTGTTCGGTCCACCAGACCTCCGCGTTCTGCATAACGAACGAAGCTGAGGCTATGGCGGCGTACCGGAGGTGTCAACGGCATCCACGGACGGAACGTCGGCCGGTCTCGCGCGGGTCCGTCCCGCCCGCCCCGCCCGGTCGCGCACGCGACGTCTTCCGCGCGCGAGCCGGTGCGCCCTCAGTGGGGCATGCTCGGCTCCTCGTTCCGGGCGCTGCCGCCCGACCGGTAGTGCAGCAGCAGTACCGAACGCACGGGCCCGTCGTTCGCCGCGTAGCGGTGCGGCAGGGAGGCGTCGAACGACACGTAGTCGCCGGGCCCCAGTTCGACCTGGTGGCCGTCCACCTCGACGCTCAGCGTGCCGCTCTGCACCACCGTGTGCTCGGTGCCCGCGTGTCCGAGCGACGGCTGCTGCGCATCGGCGCGTACCTGCTGGTCGTACACCTCCACGATGACTCCGCCCGCCTCGATCCGCCGCAGCGGACGCAGGTCCACGCCCTCCCCGCTCAGCACGTCCACATCGGCGGCACGCACCACGGTCACCGCCTCCGCGTGCCCGGTGTCCAGCAGATCGGAGATGGGCACCTCCAAGGCGCGGGAGAGGCTGAAGACCGTCTCGATGGTCGGATTCCCGGTGGCCGACTCCAGCTGCGACAGGGTCGCCTTGCCGATCTTGGACAGCCGGGACAGCTCGGAGAGTGACAGGCCCCGACGGCTCCTCTCCCGGCGGAGATTGGCGGCGAGAGCGCTGCGGACCGGACTGCTGGGGGACATCGCGGGGTCTCCTTCGACCGTCAGGTCTGTTCGCTTCAGTAGGCGGCGCGCGGCGATACGGTGTTCGGTATCACGAACGAAGTGCTGTGCGCGTCGGGGACGGGCATCGTATCGACAACCGCCGACCCGTCCCCGCGCGGTGGTGACCGGGGATTCACCACCGCACCGCGTGACGGCGCCTCAGCGCACCGGCCGGGCGCAACCTCACGCACCCCCTCGGAAGCAGCGAGCGGGGGCGGGGTCGGACCTTGGACTGATCGTGTGTCAGGACCGGGCCTTCGGAGGTCACTCGCGGCGCGCGGCACCGTTCGCGTTTCCGCGTGGCGCCGGTGTGTGGAGCCTCCGCGGGCCCGGCTCAGCCGCGGCCGAGCCCCGGCAGCGTGCGCAGGAAGCGCAGTTGCTCCCGATCCTGGAAGTGGCCGCCGCCCTCGTGGCGGTTCCACGGCCAGACGCGGATGTCCTTCGGTCCCGACCAGTGGTTGTAGGCCGCGAACACCGTCGACGGCGGGCAGATGTCGTCCATCAGAGCCGCCGAGAACAGCGCGGGGGCGCCCGCGCGCGCCGCGAAGTTGACCCCGTCGAAATAGGACAGCGTCGTGAACACCCGCTCGGCCGACTCCCGGTGGGTACGCAGATACGTCCAGATCTCCCGGTACGCGTTGCCCTCCACCATCTGGAGCGCGCGCCGGTAGTGGCACAGCGAGGGCTGGTTGACCAGGGCGGCGCTCACCCCGTCGGTCAGCGCCGACGCGGCCAGCGCGATGCCGCCGCCCTGGCTGCCGCCCGCGATGACGATCCGCGCCGGGTCGACCGACGGATGCGCGCGGGCGGCGTCGACGGCCCGCACCGCGTCGGTGAACACCCGCCGGTAGTAGTAGTCCGCCGGATTCTCGATGCCCCGGGTGACCATGCCCGGGGACGACGCGCCGCCGCTGCCGTGCGGGTCGCCCGTCGCGCCCGGCTGGAGGGAGCCGCCCTGGCCGCGGGTGTCCATCAGCAGATGCGCGTATCCGGCGGACGGCCAGGTCAGCCACTCGTACGGAAAGCCGCGCCCGCCGCCGTAACCGAGGAAACCCACCACGCACGGCAGCGGCCCGGTGGCGGACGCGGGCACCAGCAGCCAGCCGGCCACCAGGTCGCCGCCGAAGCCCGGGAAGCTCACGTCGTACACGTCCACCTCGGTCAGACAGGCGTCGTACGGCGTGAAGACGGGAGGTCGGTCGTGGCCCCGCGCCTCGGTGAGCGTCCCGGCCCAGAAGGCGTCGAAGTCCGACGGCTCCTCCCGGTCGGGGAGGTAGCCGCGCAGCTCCTCCAGGGGCAGGTCCATCAGCGGCATGGCGGGGTTCCTTGTCGTGGCGGCGCGGGGAGCCGCGGAACGGCTTCAGGCGCGGTCGGCGCCGTGCACGGTCAGCGTGTCCGGAGCCTCCACCCGGACCTGACCCGTCGCGTCGACCCGTACGGCCAGGGGCGCGCCCGCCACCCGCAGACCGGTCAGAGTCAGCGGACCCATGCTCCCGGCGGCGCCGGGCGAGACGCGCAGCGTGCCTCCGGGCACATCGGCCTCCAGCCCGAGCGCGGCCTGGAGCAGGGCGACCGCGGACGCCGCCGACCAGGCCTGCGGACGGCACGACGCCGGATACGGGGCGGGCACGCTGTCGGCGGCCGAGCCGTGGCCGGCGAACAGCTCGGGCAGCCGGCCCTCGAACGCCGTGGACGCGGCGACCAGACCGTCGGCGAGCGACGCGGCCTCCGCCGGGAAGCCCGCCCGGACCAGGCCGTGCACCGCGATGGCGGTGTCGTGCGGCCAGATCGACCCGATGTGATAGCCGAAGGGGTTGAAACCGGTGGATTCCGTGCTCAACGTACGCAGTCCGAAACCCGAGTTGAGTTCGGGCCCGGCCAGCCGGGCCGCCAGCAGCGCGCTCTCCTCCTCGTCCAGGAGGCCGGTGCCCAGCAGATGCCCGAAGCCCGAAGTGACCGAGTCCACCGGGCGTTTGGCGGCGTCCAGTGCCACGGCCGGATAGCGGCCCGTCTCGTCCTCGACCCAGAAGCTCTCCCGGAAGCGGCGCTTGAGCCTGCCCGCCCACTCCTCCCAGCGCTCCGCACCGGGCCGGCCGAACGCGCGCAGCAGCGCCGCGCCGCCCATGGCCGCCTCGTAGCCGTACGCCTGGACCTCGCACAGCGCGATCGGGGCCTCGGCGAGCCGGCCGTCGCGCCAGCGGATGGCGTCGCCCGAGTCCTTCCAGCCCTGGTTGGCGAGCCCGAGGCCCGAGACGTCGATGTACTCCAGCAGGCCGTCGCCGTCCGCGTCGCCGTACGCCGCCAGCCACTCCAGGGCCGCCTCGGCGTGCGGCAGGAGGTCGCGCACCTGCTCGGGGTCCATGCCCCAGCGCCAGGCGTCGTGCAGCAGGATCACCCAGAGCGGGGTGGCGTCGACCGTGCCGTAGTACACCGGAGGCAGGGACGCGCCCTCGTTGAGCAGACGGCTCTCGCGGCGCACCTCGTGCAGGATCTTGCCGGGCTGCTCGTCGGTGCGCGCGTCGGTGGTGGTGCCCTGGCGGCGGGCAAGAGTGCGGAGGGTGCCCGCCGCCAGGTCGCTGCCGAGCGGCAGCAGCATGCGTGCCGCCCACAGCGAGTCACGGCCGAACAGGGTCAGGAACCAGGGCGACCCCGCGGCCAGGAACTGGTCCTCCGGGTGTTCGGGATCGGACAGCAGCAGCCGCTCCAGATCGCCGACGGACCGGGCGAAGAACTGGTCCATGCGGTGATCGGCGCTGCGCAGCCCGGTGGGCGACCACGGCACGGCGTCGCGCGCCACGGCCGGGAAGCGGAGGGGTTCGTCATCGCTGACGGTGCACTCCAGAGTCGTACGCCACGACTCGCGCGGCGCCAGTGCCACCTCGAACCGGAACTCCCCCGCGGCCGCGTCGATCCGGGGGGAGCCGGAGGAGGCGCGCAGCCGGACACCGATCCCGTCCCTGCGCCACACGAGCGCGCCGTCCTCGGCATCGGCGGGCAGCGGGTCCGAGCGGCGGCCGGACTTGACGTCGTTCATGCTGACCAGGTCGCTGGCGGCGCCGACCACGACCTCCAGCCGTATCTCCTTCACGCCCGCGTTCGCGATCTCCAACTCCTCGCGCAGCACGCCCGGTTCGACCGAGCGCACACGGTGCAGCGTGACGGCCGGATCGGCGGTGTGCTCGCCGATGCCGCGCAGGACGGAGCGGAAGGCCGTCCTGTCGGCGGAGGCGAGGGTGTTGCTCACAGGGAGGACCGGCACTCCCTCGGCCCGGACGGAGAGGCCGGAGAGGAGCCGGCGGTCGCCGTGGAAGAACCCGTCGGCCCCGCCCGCGATGTCGCCGGCCGGGCGGGACAGCACCAGGCTGGGCGCGTAGAGCGTCGTGCAGACGTCGTGCAGGAAGGGCTGCAGGCCCTCGGTGACGACGTCCCCGGGGGGATGGTGACCGGCGGGGTTTCCCTGGACGACCGTGTTCACTGTGTGGCGCCTCTCGTGATTTGGATCGATCTAAAATCACCTTAACCCTTGCCAACCTGCCGTGGGAAAGAGTTTTATCGATCCATTGCAGATGCGGCGCCGCATTTCGAGCGGTCGCCGTGCGTGGAACGGAGGCCGTTGGTGGCACGTACGACGTCGGCAGGCGGGCGCAAGGGAGGGCCGGTCACCCTGGCTCTCGTGGCCCAGAGGGCAGGGGTGTCCACGCAGACGGTCTCCAACGCGCTGAACTCGCCCGAACTCCTCGCGCCCGGAACCCTCAAGCGGGTCCGCGAGGCGCTTGACGAGCTGGACTACCGGCCCCACCGCGCCGCGCGCTCACTGCGCACACGCTCCAGCAGACTGATCGGATACGGCGTCCAGCCCACGCCGCCCGGTCTGTCGACGCCCGTGTCCGACCACTTCCTGCACGCGCTGTCGGACTCGGCGGACCAGGCCGGCTACCGCATCCTGCTCTTCGCCGCGCTCCTCGGCGCGGACGACGAGGCCGAACGCTACGACGAACTGCTCCGGGAGCACTCCGTCGACGGGTTCGTCCTCAACAACACCTACCGCGGCGACAAGCGGCCCGGCTGGCTGCACAAGAAGGGGGTTCCGTTCGTCGCGTTCGGCCGCTGGTCTGCGAAGGACACCGGCGACTGGGTGGACGTGGACGGAGCGCACGGCACCGCCGCCGCCGTCGACCACCTGGTGGCCGCCGGGCACCGGAAGATCGCCTTCCTGGGCTGGCCGCGCGGCTCGGGCGTCGGTGACGACCGGGCCGGCGGCTGGCGCGAGGCGATGCGCCGGCACCATCTGCCCGTACGCGACCTGCGGGTGTCGTCCGTGGACGAGGTGGACGCCGCCCGCAGCGCGGTCGCCCGCGTCGTGGGCCGCGCCACCGCGGTGGTGGCGGCGAGCGACACCCTGGCGCTCGGCTGCTACCGCGCGCTGCGGGACGCCGGGCTCAGTCCGGGGCGTGACGTGGCGGTCGTCGGCTTCGACGACTCGCCCGCCGCCCGGCTCCTCTCGCCGAGTCTCAGCAGCGTTCGCCAGCCGCTGGACGAGGTCGGCCGGGCCTGCACGCGGATCCTGATGGACCGCATCAAGGACCCGGCCGCCGCACCCGAGCGCGTGCTGCTGGCGCCCGAACTGATCGTCAGGGAGAGCTCGTCGGCCGAGCACCGGCCCTGACCCCGCGTCCCCGATCCCCGCCCCCCGCACCGATCCACCCCCCGCGCCGCCCCCGTCCCCGAAGACCCCGACAGCACGTCCCCGACAGCGACAGCTGGAGAGAGAAGCAGATGAAGAAGAACAGAGCCGCGACCGCCGCCGCAGTGTGCGGCGCGCTCCTCATAGCCGGATGTTCGTCCGACTTCGGCAGCGACAGCGGCGCCGAACAGGACAGCTCCGAGAAGCAGAAGCTGACCGTGATGATCGGCTCCTCCGGCGACGCCGAGACGAACGCGGTCAAGGCCGCGGCCGCCGCCTGGGCGAAGAAGACCGGCAACACCGTCACGGTCGTACCGGCGCAGAACCTCGACCAGCAGCTCGGCCAGTCGCTGGCCGGCGGCAAGCCGCCGGACGTCTTCTACGTCGGCTCGTCGGTCTTCGCCAACTACGCCAAGGGCAACTCCCTGTACGCGTACGGTGACAAGCTCACCGACAAGGACGACTTCTCCGCCACGCTGCGCAACTCCTTCAGCTACGAGGACAAGTTCGTCTGCGCGCCCAAGGACAGCTCCACCCTCGGTCTGGCGATCAACACCAAGATGTGGAAGGCCGCCGGACTCACCGAGGCCGACTACCCCAAGAGCTGGGACGATCTGACGAAGGTCGCGAAGGAGCTCACCACCGACAAGGTCAGCGGCCTCGTCGTCAACAGCTCGTACAACCAGCTCGGCCCCTTCCTCAAGCAGGCCGGCGGCTGGATCACCAACGCCGACCAGACCGAGATCACGGCCGACAGCCCCGAGAACGTCGAGGCGCTGACGTACGTCAAGAAGCTGCTCAACGACGGTGTGCTCACCTACCCCAAGCAGGTCGACGCGGGCTGGGGCGGCGAGGCGTTCGGCGCGCAGAAGGCCGCCATGACCATCGAGGGCAACTGGCTGACCGGCGCGATGACCAACGACTACCCGGACGTCGACTACACGGTCGTTCCGCTGCCCAAGGGCCCGGCCGACCAGGGCACGCTCTCCTTCAGCACCTGCTGGGGTGTCGCCAACAAGAGCTCCCACCGGGACGCGGCCGTCTCGCTCGTCGAGGCCTTCACCACCGCCGAGCAGCAGGTGACGTTCGCCGACGCGTACGGCGTGATGCCCTCGCGCACCAGCGCACTGGCGACGTACGAGAAGCGGCACCCGCAGGACAAGGCGTTCGTGGACGGCTCCGCCTACGCGCAGGGCCCGGTCACACTGCCTGGCTTCACCAAGGTGCTGGAGCAGTTCGACACGGACCTGGCGGGGCTGGCGAAGGCCGACCCCAGGAAGATCCTCGGCGACCTGCAGACCAACGGTGAACAGGTCCTCAAGAGCAACGGCTGACGGGCAGGCCCCACCGTGTACGACACCCGCCGGGGCGCACGGTCCCCGGCGGGTGCAGGAGGAGAGAGAAAGCGCATGAGTCAGTACGGCAGCGGCAGCGGTTCTGTCGCGGCGCCGCCCGCCCCGGCCGGAGGCGACGGAAGTACCGGGGCCGGGGGCCGGCGCCGGCCCCGCCGCGGCTCCGCGTCCGGCATCAAGGGCCGGCAGGGGCTGTGGGGCTGGCTCTTCGTGAGCCCGATGGTGCTGGTCCTCGGACTGTTCCTGCTGCTGCCCATCGGGATGGCCCTGTGGGTCAGCCTGCTGAACTGGGACGGGCAGTCCAACCCCTTCACCGGCGCCGCCGACTTCGTCGGGACCGACAACTACTCCAACGTTCTGGCCACCGACGGCCTCGACCGCACGCTGTTCATGACCTCGGTCCGCAACAACCTCTACTTCGTCCTGCTGGCCGTACCGCTCCAGACGATCCTCGCCCTCGCGCTCGCCGTGGCCGTCAACAGCCGCCGGGTCAAGGGCAAGAGCCTCTTCCGGACGATCTTCTACTTCCCCTCGGTGACCAGCTCCATCGCCATCTCCACGGTCTTCCTCTTCCTGTTCCAGGGCAGCGGCGCCGTCAACGCGCTGCTGAAGTGGGTCGGCATCACCGGACCCAAGTGGTTCACCGACGCCAACGGCCTCGTCTGGACGATCCTCGGCGGCCTCGGCATCGTCGATCCCGACAAGCCGACCGCGGCGCTCGCGTCCAACGGCTTCCTCGGACTCTCCTGGTGGGACTGGCTGTCCGGCCCGTCCATCGCGATGTGCACCGTCATCATGCTGATCGTCTGGACGTCGTCCGGCACCTACATGCTGATCTTCCTCGCCGCGCTGCAGGACGTGCCCGCCGAGCTGGAGGAGGCCGCCCTGCTGGACGGCGCCAACCGCTGGCAGTCGTTCCGCAACGTCACCATCCCCGCGCTCCGGCCGGTGATCTTCCTGGTGGTCACGCTCGGCCTGATCGGCAGCTGGCAGATCTTCGACGCCGTGTACGTGATGAGCCAGGGCGCCCCGGGCAACACCACCCTCACCCCCGCCTTCCTCTCCTACACCGCGGGATTCGGGGACTCCGAATACGGCCGCGCCGCGGCCATCGCCTTCATCCTGCTGGCGATCATCATGGTGATGACCCTGATCCAGCGTGTGCTGCTGCGCGACCGCGACAAGCCGGTCCGGGCCGGCAGGCGCTTCGGGGCCGTACGCCGGAGGGCTTCATGAGTACGCCGCCGACCATGCCGACCCCGACGAGCCGGGCGAAGCCGACGAACCCCGGGACCTGGGCGCCGCGGGCCACCAGCAGCTCTCCCGCGGGGCCGCGCCCCCCGCGGGGCGCCGGCCGGCGGATCCTGCTCGTCGCGCTCTATCTGCTGCTCACGGGCGTCGGGCTGCTGTATCTGCTCCCCTTCGCCATCCAGATCGTGACGTCGTTCAAGACCGACCCGGACGCGGCCGCCAATCCGCTGTCCCTGCTGCCGAACCCGTTCTCGCTGGAGTCCTACCGGCGGCTGTTCGGACTCGGGAACGCCGCGGACGCCGTGCCGTTCAGCACCTGGCTGGGCAACTCGGTCCTCGTCACCCTCTTCATCACCGCGGGACGGGTCTTCTTCGACTCGCTGGCCGGTTACGCGCTGGCCCGGCTCGACTTCCGCGGACGCAACCTGCTCTTCAACGGGCTGCTGACGGTGATGTCGGTCCCCGGCGTGGTGCTGCTGATCCCGAAGTTCCTCGTCCTCAACCAACTGGGCATCTTCGACACGTACGCCGGGATGATCGTCCCCCTGCTGGTTGACGCGGCCGGGGTGTTCATCATGCGGCAGTTCTTCCTCTCCATCCCCAGGGAGGTGGAGGAGGCGGCCCGGATCGACGGGGCCGGTGTCTTCCGCACCTTCTGGTCGGTGGTGCTGCCGATGGCCAAGCCCGCCCTGATCACCCTGACGATCCTGTCGTTCCAGGGATCGTGGAACGAGTTCACACACTTCCTGGTCGCGACCCAGTCTCCGCAGTACCAGACGCTGACGACCGGCCTCGCGTCCTTCGTCTCCGGCAGCCTCAGCAGCGGGACGCAGTATCCGCTCAAGCTGACCGCGGCCCTGCTGGCGACCATCCCGGTGGCCGTCCTCTTCTTCGCCTTCCAGCGTCACTTCGTACGGAGTGCGAACTCGGGGGCGGTCAAGGAGTAGGCCGGGGGAGCGCGCAGGCGGCGGAGAAGGGTGCCGGGGGCCGAGAAGGGTATCGGCTTGGACAAACTTCGCGGACCGCCTGCGGCCGGGTGAGAGGGCTGGTCAGAATATGGCATGGTCATCCGCCGTCTCAGCTACCTGCTCGACCGGGAGCCGGACACCGGCAGCGCCCGCCTGCGGCCGCTCCGGTCGCCGGAGCCGCCGCCGGGGGGTGGGACAGGGGTTTCCGAGGATCTGCTCGCGCAGGTCGAGCAGATCCTCGACCTCACCCATCGCCGCACACCGCACGGGGTCCTCAGCTGCAGCCGGCTCCCGGCCGGCGGAAGCCTCCTGTGCAACGGCCGCGCCGACGGCGAAGACCCCGACGGACAGCGGCAGTTCATCGAGATCCTGCACCTCCCGGCGGGCGCCGCCGGCTTCGACCGGATGTGGCCGATCGACACCTGGCGCTCCCGGTCATGGGAAAGTCCGGGGCCGGCCGACGAGCACGGGGACCCGCTGCCCGTTCCGGAAGGGCACTTCGGCCGCGAGATGCTCGTGCGCTTCGCCCAGGAGCAGTCCTCGCGCGTGGCGCCGTTCCTCGCCGACGTACGACGCCTGTGGGCCGACCCCGCGGGCCGGCAGATCGTCATCGCCGAGGAGGACCCGGAGACGATCGTCCGCTGGATCGCCCTCGCCTGCGCGTCGCTGCCCGAACACCGTGCCAGGGAGCTGACGTTCGTCACCGGCGCCGACGAACCGCACGAGGCGCCTCAGCAGATCATCGGGATCGGCCCCGACTCGTCCTTCGACCGGCACGATCCGCTGCTCGTCGGGCATCTGTACCGGGTCCACGACGGTCTCGGGGGGCCGGGCAGTCCGTACGTCCCCGATCCCTGGGCCGAGTTGACGGCCGCGCTGTGGCAGGCGGGGACGCCGCCGACACCCGGGGCCACCACCTTCTCGACGAGCCGGGCCGCCCCGCCCGGCCCGGCCGCCGTACCCTCCGCCGCGGGCTCATCGGCGTCCGGCGCCTCCTCGGCCGGTACGGCGGAGGCCGCCGACCCGTTCGACCTCGCCGCGCTCGTGCCCCAACTCCTGCGGATGGGAACGGCGTCGGGGGAGGGGTTCACCGCACTCCAGGGCGAGTCCCTGCACGCCGTGATCGCCTCGCTCGCCTCCGCCGCCCAGGACCCGGCCCAAGGAGCCCCGGCCGTGGAGGAGTTGACCCGGGTCTGCCAGGAACTCGGCAAACACTGCCCCGAGAGCGTCACCGACCCGCTGGCGCTCGCCCTCGCCCGACGGCGGCTCGCCGCCGCGCTGGACCAGGACACCGGACTCCGGCACGACCCGCTCGTCGGTCTGCCACTCGGCGAGGCGGCGCAGCGGTCGCTGCGCTCCGAGTTTGGAGCCCGCTTCGACAAGGGCCTCGGGCACAGACTGCGCGGTCCGGTCTCCGCCTGGGCCGGGCCACTGCATCTCGCGCTCGTCCTGCACGGCCCCCAGGGCTCCGGGGTCGAGGACGCGGTGAACAGACTCGTCCGGGTCCTGCTCCAGCCCCGTGTCCCCGAGTGCGCCGACGCGGTCGCCGTCCTGAAGAGCGTGGGCCACCAAGGGCTGAACCGACGCGTCCTCGCGAAGATCGCCGTCGAGACGTCGGGCCGACGGAGCCACCTCCTGCGGGAGTTGCTGATGTCGCCGCACGGCGAGTGGGTACGGTCCCGTCTCGACATCGCCCCGCCCTCCGTGCGCGTGGTCGAACTGGCCGTGCGGTGGGGTGGGCCGCCGCACCATCTGCGCGGCGTCGACCTGTTCGCGAAACTCGCCGAACCCGCGCCCGGGGCAGCCGTCTCGGCCGCGACCGACCCGCCGACTCTGGAGACCCTGTGGGGGCTCGTCTGGGGGGCGGGCCAGCCGGAGCGGCGAGACTTCCCGGCCATACTCCGCATCTGCGGCGCGGAGGCGGTTCTCGCCGCCAATCTCGGCACCCGGTTCCTGGCGTGGCTCACCTCGCCCGGACGGTTCGACCGTGAGCTCGTCGAGTTCGCCCAGGCGGTCCACCGCCGGCCGGAGCTGACCGGGCGGGAGCGCGCCACCGCTCAACTGCTCGTCACCGCCGACGACTTCGCACGGACGGGCCGCGCGCCCAGGGATGTCGTGGACAGCCTGGGCGAGCTGCGGCGGGCCGCCTCGCCCGTGGACGGGCCGGTGTGGGACGGCGTCCAGTACCTGCTGGCACGCGGCTTCGCCGCCCTCCCGCCCCAAGAGCTCTACCAGTCGGGCGCGCTGTCGTACCTCGCCACCGGCGAACCGGCGTTGCAGCAGCACTACCGGGCCGCCGTTCAGGCCGACTTCGCCGACGACGCCAAGATCAGAGGCATGGCCGCACAGCCGGAGATCATCGCCGATCTCTTCTACGTGTGGCGCAAGGACCTGACCAGATCCTCCCGCGAATGGCACGCGATGGTCGACGACCTGCTCCGGCAGACCATCGGTGTGGTGCTGCGCCGGATGAGCGACGAGCAGCGCGGCGCGGTCGCCACCCGGCTGGTGGGACGGTCGAACAACTGGCTTCAGAGCTGGCTGCGTTGGTCCCATCGCATGGCCGTCGGCGGCAGCCGGGACACCCAGCTCCCGGGCGCCCCCGCCTCGTACTCACCGGGACAGGGCCAGGGGCAAGGAGGGCAGGGTCACGGACCGGGGCAGCGGACCGGCCACGGAGAGGGCCACGGGCCCGGTCACCGTCCCGGGCAGCCGGGCCCCCCGCCCACCCCGCATGTCCCCGGCCGGCCACCACCGCCCCCGTCGGGCGAGTTGCCCCCGCTCCCGCCCAAGTACCCGCCCGGGTACTCACCCTCGCATCCACCGCGCTGACCGGGGGCGCTCAATATCCCTGCTCAGCACACGTACCCGGGCACCCTCAACTAGGCTTTCGGGCCTAGGCTTTCAGCGCCACCACAACACCGCACACACATCACCACCGGACGCACCACACAGGCAGAACCAGGCGTGCGAACGGGCCGCCTCGGGGGAGAGGACCAGCGTGACCATCATTCTCGACGTGCCCGGCGGCAGCATGGCCAGCCGCCCGGCACACTTCATCTGGATGCTCGACTGCTCGGGCTCCATGGGAGTGAACGGCAAGATCGGCGAATTGAACTTCGCCATCCGTGAGGCCATTCCGGAGATGCAGCAGGCCGCCCAGTCCAACCCGGCCGCCTCACTGCTCGTCCGCGCCATCTCCTTCGCCAGCGGGGCGAGTTGGCACATCGAGGAGCCCACCCCCGTGGACCGGTTCACCTGGGACGACGTGCACACCTACGGCGCCACGGACATGGGCGCCGCCTTCCGGATGGCCGCCGCCGCGCTCCAGACCCCGCCGATGCCGCAGCGCGCCCTGCCGCCCGTCCTGGCCCTCGTCTCCGACGGCCAGCCGACCGACGACTGGCGCTCGGGACTGCGCGCCATCGACGACACGCCGTGGGGCAAGCGTGCCGTGCGCGTCGCGGTCGCGATCGGCGACGACGCGGACAAGAGCATGCTCAAGGAGTTTCTGGGCAATCCCGAACTCGAACCGCTGCTCGCCAAGAACCCGCGCCAGCTGGCCGCCGCGATCCGCTGGATGTCCACCGCGGTGGTGAAGGAGGCGTCGGCGCCGAAGATCGAGGACGCCGCACCCGTGAACGTCTCGCCCGTCGTGCCGCTCACCAAGGACGAGACCGACATCTGGTGAGCGCCACCGGGACATCCGCCGCTGTGTGGGAACTCCTCGACGGGGGAGTCAAAGGAGTCGCCAAGAAGTTCAGCCAGGACCGGGGCCAGGCCCTCGTCACCGCGGGCGGCCGGGCCGTTGTGCTGGCCGTCGCCGACGGCCACGGGTCGCGCGCGCACTTCCGCAGTGAGATGGGCGCGCGCTGGGCCGTGGAGAAGTTCACCTCCTGCGCCCGGGTGTACGCGCAGGAGGCCGTACGGCGCGGGGACGACGCGGCGAACCTGCCCCGGCTGCTCGCCGAGGCCCGTACCCTCCCGCAACAGGTCGTGCACGCCTGGCGCCGCCGTGTCCTGACGCACGAGGCGAACTCCCCGGCGCACGGCGGAAACACCACGTCGAGCGGTCCGGCCCCGGCAGCCGCCGGGGGATCCGCGCCGGAGGCCGACCTCGCCGTCTACGGCAGCACGCTGATAGGAGTCGTACTCACCGAACGGCTCCTGGTCTGCTGGCAGTTGGGAGACGGTGACATCGTCCTCGTCGACGAGGACGGCACGACCCGGATGCCGCTGTACACCGGCCCCGACATGGGCGACGAGACCGAATCGCTCTGCGAGCCCGAGGCCTGGCGCAAGGCGCGGCTGCACTGGCAGCCGCTGACCGGCGGCGGGCCGCCGCCGGGCGTGCTGATCTCCACCGACGGACTCTCCAAGAGCTTCGCCGACCACGAGGGGTTCCTCGCCTTCGCGAGCGGGGTGCGCTCGCGCGCCGCGTCGCACGGCGTCGCGGCCGTCCAGGCCCAACTCCCCGACTGGCTGGGCCACGCGGCGAAATACTCCGGCGACGACGCGACGCTGGCGGGCGCCTTCCCGGTGATCGGCCGCACCCCCGCCCGCCCCGGCCCCGACAACGACGACTCGCACTGACGCAGACACTCACCGACCCACACACGTCCCCACCCACACACGCGCCAACGACCCACACACGCGGCAACGACACACACAAGCACCGACGACGCACGCGCACGCCGACGTGGACACGCACCCACAACGCGGACTCGCACTGAAGCAGAGAGGTACAGCATGGCGAACGGCATGCTCGCAGCCGGACAGACCCTGGTCACCGAAGCCGGGGAGCAGGTCACCGTCGCCGAGCTCTTCGGCTCGGGCGGCCAGGGCGAGGTCTACCGGGTGCGGACGCCGCACGGCGACCGGGCCGTGAAGTGGTACTACCCGCAACTGGCCGACGCCAGGCAGCGGCAGATCCTCGAAGGGCTCATCCACCACGGCTGGGGCGACGACCGGTTCCTCTGGCCGCAGACGGTCGTGATGGACCCGTCGGCCTCGTACCCGGGCTTCGGCTATCTGATGGACGTACGGCCCCAGCGCTTCCACGACCTGCCCGCCCTCTTCCGCCGTGACGCCTCCGTGGCGGCGACCACCCTGCGTACGCTCGTCGCCGCCGCACTGCACACCGTCGAGGCGTACTTCACCCTGCACTCCAAGGGCATCGCCTACCGCGACATCAACTGGGGCAACATCTTCTTCGACCCGACCACCGGCGATGTGCTGGTGTGCGACAACGACAACGCCGTGGTGGACGGCGAAGCCGCCGCCGTGGCCGGGACGATGGACTTCATGGCCCCCGAGCTGGTGCGCGGTGACAAGGGCGCGCAGCCCGGCATCCAGACCGACCTGCACTCGCTCGCCGTGCTGCTCTTCCTGCTCCTGATGAACCATCACCCGCTCGACGGCGCACAGGCGTTGAAGATCCGCTGCATGGACGAGGCGGCCAAGCGCAAGATGTACGGCACCCACCCGCTGTTCATCTACGACCCCGCCGACACGGGCAACAGGCCCGTGCCCGGCGAGCACCCGACCGTCATCGCGACGTGGGGCGCGCTGCCGAAGATCCTGCGGGACCTGTTCGTGCAGACCTTCACCCGGGGACTCGACACGCCGTCCATGCGGGTCCGCGAGTCCCAGTGGCGGGACGCGCTGAGCCGGGTGCTGGACGCGATCACCATCTGCGCGTCCTGCGGCCGGCAGAACATGACCCAGCCCGACGGCCCGGCCCCCGACTGCTGGAAGTGCGGCAACACGGTCCTGCTTCCCCCGAAGCTCGAAGTCGTCACCGGCCGGGGCGCCCTGCGTACCCGCCGGGGCATCCGGCTCGACCCACAGGCGCGGGTGTACGCCCACCATCTGGTGGACGACCCGGAGCGGCACGACTTCACCGCCGTGGTGGGGGAGATGACCGAACACCCGCAGCAGCGCGGGCGGTTCGGGCTCACCAACCGTTCGACGCTCCAGTGGACGGTCCGCCGTGACGACGGCACGGTCCAGGAGGTCGGCCCCGGGCGCACCGTGGCACTGCGCCCCGGGCTGCTGCTGGAGTTCGGCGGCGGCACGGAGGCGGAGGTCCACGCCTGACAGCGCGACGGGTGGCCCCGCGCCACCCGTACCACTGACAGCGGCCGGGACGGGGGACGGGGCTGTAGCCGGGCTTCGAAGGCTCAGCCCCCGCTACGCCCGGGGCAGCCAGCGGCGCCACCACGGGCGGCCACGGGGCGCGCCCCCACTGCTCCACGGCGTCCACGGGAACGACAGCAGTGCCAGGCCGCGGCTGTTGCGAGGAGGCTGAGGGGGCGGCTCGGGCAGATGCGGCAGCGATGTCGTCGCCGGGACCGCCGGAATGGAGACCGCGTCCGGGCGGGGCACCGCGCTCACCTCGACGCGGCAGGGCCGGCCGGTCAGCGGGATCTCGACGCGCCGCTCGGCCAGATAGCGGCTGCGCGCCACCCGCGTCTCCTGCCGCCGCCCCTCCTGCTCCCACACCACCAGCACGAGGACCGCGGGCTCGGGCCAGCGGAACCGCAGCTCCGCCGTGCCCGGCACCGTTCGACGAGCCGTCAGGTCCTCGACCGTGCCGGGCCGTTCGACCAGCACGCTCGACCCGGCCACCGCCCTGTCACCGAGCACGCTGACCGGCGTCATCCGGACCCGGGTACGCACCTCGGGCACCACACTCACCGGGCCCTCACCCGGTGCCGACAGCGCGGCCGGAGTACCTGACACATCGTCACCCACGGTCGTCGCCGGACCCGGCCACTCCACCAGACGGCCGTTCCCCCGCGCCGGCGGACGCCAGTCGATGGTCACGGTGCCGTCTTCGAGGCGCTGTACGGTGACGTCCTCCACCGGCGAGGGCCAGTCCACGGCGGTCGCCGCGACACGCAGCCCCGGCGACCACACCAACTCCCCGCCGTCGCCCGGCAGATCGGGGACCGCAGGGTAGCCGCACGAGATCTCGTACAGATACGTTCCGGGCCGCAGCGGGCGGTCCACGAACCCCTTGGGTCCGGCCGGCACCGTCAACCCGTCGACCGGTACACCGTCCGTCGGCTCCCCGGAGGGCTCCGCCTGCCCGGCCCGGCGCGGCATCGAACGCACCGCCCTGAACCCGGTGGCCGCCGGGTGCGCGCGCCACTCCAGCCGTACGCCGTCGGGCACCGGCACCGCGCGGACCTCCTCCACGTCCGGCACCAGCAGCACAGCGGCGGTGATCCGCGGCACCCCCGCCAACTGTCCCCGGCGCAGCGGCAGTACGGCGTACCGCACCCGCCTGCCGATCGGGGCGTCCGGGTCGAGCACCGAGAGCGAGGAGTCCGTGTACGGCACCTCGACGGTCCGCTCGGGCGCGCCGTCCATGAACCGGAGCACCCGGTAGGAGACCGGGCCCCCGAGCCGGGCGGTGTCACGCGGCAGCCGCGCCGCCGTCCATCCGAGCGTGACGGCCCGCCGCTCGACGGTCACCCGCAGCGCCGAGTCGACGGGCTCCCGCGCGTCGGCGGAGTGCCGCTCGTCCGCGAGCAGCGTGGCGGCGCCCAGCAGGCCCGCCATCGCCCGCTCGTCGTCGGCCGCCCGCCGCACCGCCGCGAGCCAGGAGACCGTCGCCGCGCGCAGCTCGCCGAGCGTCCCGAGCCGCCGCGCCTCGGCCATCAGCCGGTCCACCGCCGCCGCCCGGTCGTTCAGCCGGGTCCGGAGATTCGCGAGGACATGGTCGGTCGGCTGTGCCGGGAGGAGATCGGCGATCCGCTGGGCCTCCCGCAGCCGGTCACCGGGCCACACCTCGTTGATCGACTCGGCCGCGTCACGGACCGGCCCCTTGCCCATGAAGCCCGCCGCGACGGCGGACGCCAGCGCCGCGGCGTCCGTGCTGTGCACCCCGAGCGCCTCCGCCGCCTCCGCGGTCGGCCCCCCGGCCCTGTCCTTCAGCTCGCGGCACACCTGCCAGAGCACGATGCGGCGCGGCCCCATCGGATCGTCACGGACGACGGTCTCCATGGTGTCCATCAGGGCCGCGGCCGTCCCGGCCCGCGGATCGGTCGAGGTACGCCAGCGCTCGGCCGTCTCCTGGACGTGGCGCAGGTCCACCCGCGTCCACGCACGCCCTCTGGCCGGGAACCACAGGCCGTCCAGGATCCGGAACCCGTCGTCCGTCGTGGCCTTGGGCAGCGTCGCGAACGGACTCGTGCCGGCTTCCACGGCCGGCCCCCGCAGCAGATCCGCTGCATGCCGGAACCCCAGCCGGCTGATCACCGAGTCCAGGTCGGCGAAGCCCCGCATACCGGGGAACTGCGGCAGTACGGGCAGCGGCAGCCGCCGCCCGTCCGTACCGCCGCTCGTGCCTTCCGCCCGTGCACCGGGCCGCCACCGCTCCACGCCGTGGGTCCTCTCGTTCGTCGCGGCACCAGGGCCGGTTCTCACACCGGCACCGGGCCGCCCGGTCAGCGGGGCGAGGTGTAGAAGTAGATCCGGATGATCGCGGTGTTGGCGGGCTCGCCGAGATCGTGGAAGTCGTCCGTCGCCGTCTTCTTGGAGAACATCCCCGGACGGGCCTCGCTGAGCAGCGAGTTGACCCGGTGCGCGTACTCCGTGCCGCCCTGGCTGCCACCGAAGGTCAGGACCAGCGCGGCGGTGCGCCCAGGCCATTTCTTCGTGCCCTTGTTGATCTGGGAGACGATGTCCTTGGTCTCGCCGCCCCTCACCCGGATCTGCTGCGGCTTCAGCTCCACCGACCTCGGCCCGGCGGGGGACGAGGTCGGCGACGGTGAGGGCGAGGCGGAGCGGGACGGCGACGGTTTGCCGCCTGCGCGGGCGGCCAGCGGGTCCGGGCGGTCCGCCATCGACACCAGGGCGAGCACCAGTACCAGGTCGGCGAAGAGCCAGCCGGCCAGCATGATGACGCCGGGCCGCCCGCCGCGCCGTACCCGTCCCGCCAGTTGGCCCACCCGGCGTACGGGACGGCTCACGGGCCCACCTCGTCCTGCGGCGGATACGGCGGACGCGCCGGACCCTGCTGGGGGATGCCGGGAGTCGTCGGCGCGTCAGGAACGGCCCCCGCCCCGCCGTTGGAACTCGCGTTCGCCCCGTTGTTCGTCCCGCCGTTCGCTCCCCCGTTCGCGCCCGTCAGCAGGAGCCGTTCCGTGGGTGTGTCGTATTCGAAACCCGCCCCGTACGCCCGCCCGCCCGGAAGCGTCGGCGCGGCGGACGAGTCGGGCGCCGGGTCCGGAGCCGGGCCGGTTCCAGGGCCGGAGCCCGGGTCGGGCGGCATCCCGGACTCGGCCCGGGGCACCGCCAGCCCGCGCAGCCCGGTGTCCAGCCGGGCCGCCGCGTCCTGCCAGTGGGCCGCGGCCGCGTCCCAGCGCTCGGTCGCCTCCCGCATCCCGTCGACGGCTTCGTTCGTACGCCCGGCGCTGTCCACCAGTGCCTGCGAGGCGCGCTCCGTGGCCTGCGCCACCGCCTCCGACTTCGTGGCCAGCGTCTGCTGGGCGGCGGCGAGCGCCTTGAGGGACGCCTCCACCGTGTCGCCCGCCGATTTGACGCGGTCGGCGATCCGGCCGGCCGCGGCCTGGTTCTCGGCACCCGCCCGCATGGTCGCCGCCTGACCGCCCCGTACGGCCGCCTCGATACGGTCCGCCACCGTGCCGAGCTTCGGCAGCTCGCCGGTCAGCGCGACGGCGGCGTTCTCCAGCGAGGTGGTCGCGTCCTCCAGCGCCTTCGCCGAGGTGACCAGCGAGTTGTGACTGCGGTCGGCGCGGGACGCCAGCGACTCCATCCGGGTGGCGGCCTTGCTCAGCCCCGCCGTGAACTGCTGGGGAGAAGCGGCGCGATGAGGCACGAGCGTCAGCTGGATCCGGGTGAGCAGGGACGCCAGCCGGCCGAGCAGATACTCCTGCTCCCCGTTCAGCTTCGCCTCCGCCCGGTCGCCGCGCGAGCGCGCGCGGGCGTGCCACACCGAGAGCACCACCAGCAGGCTGATCAGCACGACCGCCATCAGCGCCACGTTCTCGAACCGGCCCGACGAGGAGAGATGCCCGCCGAAGCCCGTCTGCCACAGCTGGAGGAACGGCCGGGTGGCTTCCTTCGGATTCTCCTGGCTCAACTCACCGTAGGCGCGCACCGCTTCCCGCAGTCCGAACCAGGTGATGAGCAGCGGGACGAACACCAGAACACCCAGCAGGGCCTCCAGGGAGCCCTCGCGGACGGGACGCCGGCGCATCTCCTCGCGCACCGTCCGTACGACTGCCTTGGCGCCGGACTTCGCCGCCAGTGTGGTCCGGAGCTGTGTGTGGAGCGGTGCGCGGTGGGCCGCGGGCGGCTGGGCCAGACTCTCCGGGCGTACGTAGGACCCCACCAGGTCCACGTCGGCCCAGCGGTCGAGGCGGGTCCGCTGCTCCAGGTCTTTCGCGAGGTCGATGAGTTCAGCACTGCGCAGTTCGAAGGCGGGCTCGGCGGCGAGAGTCCTCAGCTCCGCCGCCAGTTTCCTCTGCTCTGGGTCCGCCTGCGCCGTGTTGGGTGATACCTGTGCCAACCCTGTTTCCCCCTGAATCGGGTGTTCCCCGTGTACGTGCACCGTCGTACGGCCCGGCGGCCCACCTCGCCGCGACACCTCATGGGGGGACGCCCCCGAGGTGGCGGTGGTTCCTCGCGTTGTGGCTGGTCGTCGCGAAAGCGTATCGCCCAGGCCGAGTTGAGGATCCCACAGCCGTGATCTCCACCGTGCGCCCCTCCCGCCCTGCCGCCGTACCCGCCGTTGACAGCGGCACAGGGCGGACCTACTTTCTGACAGAAAGCGCTTACTCGGCTGGCCCGAAGGGGGAGTGTTGACGACGTACAGCACCGGCTCATCCGCACACACGGGTACAGGGGCAGCCGCGGACACCGGCGCGGGTGAGACCACCACCCCCGGTCCGGTCTCGGGTTTCGCCGGGCTGCCCGGCGCCGTCGCCGTGTCACATCTGACCGTGTACGACTGGGAGGCCGCCGACGGACTCGACGGTGGCACCCCGCATCTGCATCTGACGTGCTCCGAGGGGTATGTGGTGACCGCCGGACGGGGCGCGGTGCAGACCCTCACCGCCGAAGGGTTCGGGAGCACCGCGCTGGAGCCGGGCGCGCTGGTGTGGTTCACCCCGGGCACCATTCACCGGCTCGTCAACGAGGACGGTCTGCGGATCGTCGTACTGATGCAGAACAACGGGCTGCCCGAGGCGGGGGACGCCGTGCTGACCCTGCCGCCGGAACACCTGACCGACCCGGAGACCTACGGCCGCGCCGTACGGATCCCCGGGGGCACCGAGACGGAGCAGGCGGCGTTCGCACGGCGTCGGCGGGATCTGGCGGTCGAGGGGTTCGCGGTGCTGCGCGCGGCGTGGGACGCCGGGGACGAGAAGCCGCTGCTGGACTTCCACCGGGCGGCCGGGGCGCTGGTACGCCCGAGGCTCGACGACTGGCGGGCGCGCTGGGAGTCCGGCGCGGCGGAGGCCACGCGGCAGACCGGTGCCCAGCTCGGCCGGCTCGCCGAGGGGGACGTGTCCCACCTCGGCGACGCGCGGGTACACGCCCGACTGCCCGAGGCCCACGGCAAGTTCGGGATGTGCGGGCGGCTCGACACGTACGAGGTGTGAGAACGGCCGCGGGATGAACGGCCGCGGGTGAACGGACGGCGTGGAGCGGTCCGTGCGGAGAGTGGAGGACGGTGCGGTGCGCCGGTCGGGCCGGCGCACCGCACCGCGTCGGACGGATCAGTCCGCGTAGACCTCCAGTTCGGAGAGCTGCGCGGCCGGCCAGCCCGTATTGCCGGTCACGGTCACCCGTACGTACCGGGTCGACGTCCCGGGCAGGTCGACGGTGGCGGTGTTGGCGCTCGACGGGTTGAAGGTGACGCCCGCCGATGCCTTGAGTGAGGTGTAGGTCGAGTTGTTGGTGCTGCCCGAGACGCTGAGTGTCTGCGTGCGGGTCTGCCACGCCGCGGCCGGCGGAAGCTTCAGCACCAGCCGGTCGACGTTCTTCGCCGAGCCGAGATCCACGGTGATGGACTGCGGGAAGGCGTTGTTGGTGCTCTCCCAGTAGGTGTTGGCATTGCCGTCGACGGCGTTCCCGGGACCGTACGTCTGCGCCTGGCCGGTCGCGGTGACCGGACGGCCCTCGGCGAGGTTGCCCTCGTCACCCGGCGGGTCGGTGGGGGGATCGGTCGGCGGGTCCGTCGGGTCCTCGGGGTCCACCGGCCCGCCGGGCACACCGCCGTTGGTCCACTCCGGCGCGGGCCACACACCGGTGCAGGCTGGCGGATTGGAGTACCAGCCGGAGTTCCCGCCGCCGACCTGGGTGATCTGGAATCCGGCGCCCACACAGTTGTGGATCTTGTTGGACTGGGCGATGTTGGTGGCCTTCACGTTCTCGAAGGTGGCCCTGCCCGGTGCCTGGATCTGGAGCGCGTAGGTACCGGCGCCGTCGATCTTGATGTTCTTGAAGTTCAGCCCGTTCGTCGCACCCTCGATCAGATGGATCGCGGCGTAGGAGCTGTCGAGTATCTCGGTGTCGGTGATGTTGATCGTGGCGTTGTTGATGGGTTCGTTGAGCCCGCTGAACCACACCGCGCCGACACCGAACTGCCAGTTGAAGTCATTGTTCCCGGCCCGGATGAGCGTGTTGCGCGCGGCGGTGTGGGTGCCCGAAACAGCCGTGCCCTGACCGGAGTTGACACCCGGATAGCGGTTGGCGATGTGCAGGCCGCCGCCGTTGGTGATGGTGTCCGACATGACGTTGTCGGAGATGGTGATGTCCTTGCCGCCGTAGGTGACGATGTTGTTCGCCAGGATCGGCAGGATCACGGTGTTGAACGTGAACTTGTTGTTGACGTTGGGGATGTTCTCGGCCCACATCGCCAGACCGTCGTCACCGGTGTTGCGCACGAAGGTGTTGGTGACGGTGGAGTTGGTGACGCCGTAGTGGAAGTTCACACCGTCGGCCGTCTGGTCCAGGATGCGGCTGTTCTTGATGGTGAGGTTGTTCATCGGACCGTCCACCCAGACACCGCACTTGGTGTGCTGCATCCAGATGTTGTCGATGACGGAGTTGGACAGGGCGCCACCGATGGCGTTGACCTGGTCGTTGTCCACGCGCTCACGGATGTCGCCGATGATGGCGAAGTCCTTGAGGGTGACGTCGCTGCTGCCGCCCTGGTTCGCGTACTTGCCGTAGACGCCGACCGCCTTGCTGCGGTCGGTGGGGTGCCGGCCCTTCAGGACGCTGTACCAGGGTCCGGCGCCGGCCAGTGTCACCTTGTCGACCACGATGTGGTCGCGGATCTCGAAGTTGCCCTGCGGGATGTAGACGGTCCTGTTCTGCGCCTGCCCGGCGGCCACCGCCGCCTGGAACTTGGCGGTCGAGTCCGCGGCGCCCGTCGGGTCGGCGCCGAAGTCGGCCACGACGTCCAGCGCGCCGGAGGGCTTGCCGATCGGAGCGGCCACCTGCTCGAAGTCGGCGAGGTCGATGGTGAAGGTCGGTGACTGCGCGGTCGACGACACCTGGAGCCGGACCTTGGTACCGGTCGCCAGGGTGGAGCCGAACATGGTGCGCGTCTCGTCGTAGAAGTGGTGGGGGTTGGTGTCGCCGGGGTTGTTGTTGAACGGGTAACCGCCGTAGTACCAGCCGTACTTGGAGGTCACCGGCACGTTCTTCAGCTGGTTGCCGTTGACCCGCACGTCGATCCCGGCGTCCCGGCCGGTCCCCGCGGAGTTGTCGGGCAGCGAGTAGCGGAAGGTCATGGCGTTGGCCGGCCTGGTGAGGGTGAACTCCACGTACTCACCGACCGCGTCGAGTGTCACGGCCTGACGTCCGGAGGCCTCCGACGGAAGCGATCCGTACAGCCGGTTGGGGCCTATCAGGGTGCCGTTGGTGGCGGCGTACTCGGCCTCGTGCTCCACGAAGGGCACGGTGGCGCCTCGGCCGGGGATGCCGACGGGGGAGGGCGCGGGTACTCCGGCGGCGACGGCTGCCGGGGCGGCGGACATGACGACGGCGGCGGCCGTCCCGGCCACCGCCGTCGCGAGGGCCAGGGTGGCGGAGAGTGAGGCGGATATGCCGCGGCGGAGCAGGCGGCGTCTCGGGGGAGGTGTCACAGACATACGTCCTTGCGGCTCGTGGGGACTCTGCGGACGCGAAAAGGCTAGGAGTGGTTCCGCAGGAAGTCTATGAATCTGCGCAAGAAATGGATGCTTGGTCAGGATTCTTGTGCGCCTTCTACTGCTCTTTCCCTTTCATATATGCGCAAGTTGGCCTGGGGGTTGATCCAAGATCCGGTCAACTCTGGTGATCGCGGGGGTAGTTCGCGGTCCGCGCGACCGACGTCACGCCGCAAAACTCTTCCTGTTCGAAGCAAGAAGCAGAGTCACGGTATGCGTTCCGTCCGGCGCCCCGCGCACCTCTTGTGAGCCCTCCCGGATCGGCCCTACGATTCTTGACACGGGACATGAAACGATTCAATCAAAGGGGCTGGCATGGGCATGGGCTGGACACGAAGAGGTCTCCTGGGCACTTCCGTCGTGGGCGCCGGCGCCGGAATCGTCTCCATCGCCGCGGGCCCGGCGGCCTCGGCCGTCACCCCGGCGAAGGGCCACGAGTCTCCGCACGGCCGTGGGTTGCGGGTCGTCGCCGCGAAGGTCGAGTACGCCGAACACGTCCTCGGTACCGACAACCCCACCCCTCTCCTCTCCTGGGAGCTGACGGCCGACGGCCACGGCGCCGAGCAGCGCGCGTACCAGATCAGGGCCGCCACCGACCCGCGCGACCTCGCCAAAGGGCGCCAACTCCGTTGGGACACCGGCAAGGTGACCTCCGGCCGGAGCGTCGCCGTCCCCTACGCCGGTCCCGCGCTGCCGCCCCGGACCCGCTGCCACTGGCAGGTCCGCGTCTGGGACGGCTCCGGCGACGTCTCGCCCTGGAGTACGGCCGGCTGGTGGGAGACCGCACTCGGGGACGAGAAGTGGGGCGCCGCATGGATCGGCGCCGACGCCGGAGCCGATCCCCTCACCCTCGAAGGCGCCTCCTGGATCTGGACCGAGGGAGCGACCACCGGCGACGCCCCCGCCGGGCCGCGCTGGTTCCGTACCGCCCTCGACCTCCCCGCCGGCATCGGTATCGCGAACGCGGCCCTCGTCGCCACCGCCGACGACGACTTCACCCTCCACCTCGACGGCACACAGGTGGCCCACGCCCCCGAGCAGCAGGACGGCTGGCGCACCGGCAGGACCGCCGATGTCACCGAAGCCGTCAAAGCGGCCGGACAGCGCGTCGTACTCGCCGCCGTGGCCACCAACCGCGGCGGAGCCTCCGTCAACCCGGGCGGATTCATCGCCCGTCTCGTCGTCGAGACCACCGACGGGCAGACTCGTGAACTCGCCACCGGCGACAACTGGCTGACCTCCGAGACCGAACAACAGGGCTGGCAGCAGCGGGACTTCGACGACACCGGCTGGGCTCCCGCCACCGTTCTCGCCCCCTACGGCGAAGGCCCCTGGGGCGACGACGTCTCCGTCTCCCGGCCCGAGGCACCCGCGCCCCTGCTGCGCCGCGAGTTCGCCGTACGCAAACCGGTCACCCGCGCCCGCCTCTACATCAGCGGACTCGCCTACTACGTCGCGGAGTTGAACGGCGAACCCGTCGGCGAGCAGGTGCTCGACCCGGCCTTCACCGACTACGACGAGACCGTCATGTACGCCGTTCACGACGTGACGTCCCTGCTGCGCCGGGGCGACAACGCCATCGGTGTCACCCTGGGCCGCGGCTTCTACGGCATGACCACCCCCAACGTCTGGAACTGGCACCGGCCGCCGTGGCACGGCGAGCCCCGCCTCCTGTGCCGGCTGGAGGCCGAACACCCGGACGGCACCCGTACCACCGTCGTCTCCGACACCGACTGGCGCATGACCGAGGGCCCCACCCTCACCAACTCCCTCTACGCGGGCGAGACGTACGACGCCCGCCTGGCCCCCACCGGCTGGACACGACCGGGCTTCGACGACCGCGAGTGGCGCGCCCCGGGCGCCCAGCAGGCACCGAAGGGCGCTCTGCGCGCCCAGCCGCACGACCCCATCGAGATCATCGACACCATCACCCCCACCGGGATCAGCGAACTGCGCACCGGCGTCTACGTGGTCGACATGGGCCGCACCACCGCGGGCTGGTCCCGACTGACCGTCAAAGCGCCCGCGGGAACGGTCATTTCGCTCGTCCACGGTGAGAAACTCAAGGACGACGGCAGCGTCCACGCCGAGACCGGACATGTCCCCGGCCGCTTCCAGCGCGACGAGTACATCTGCGCGGGCGGCGGAGAGCCCGAGGTGTGGGAGCCGTCCTTCTCGTACAAGGGCTTCCGCTACGTCCAGATCGAGGGTCTGCCCGCCCGCCCCGAACCGTCCGACGTGCTCGGCCGTACCGTCCACACCAGGGTCGACGAGGTCAGCGCCTTCTCCTGCTCCGAGCCCTTCTACGAGAAGCTCGACAAGGCGATGCGCCGCACCCTGTTGAACAATCTGCACGGCATCCCGACCGACACCCCCATGTACGAGAAGAACGGCTGGACCGGCGACGCGCAGCTGGGCGCGCCCACCCTCGCGTACGGCTTCGGCGTCCACCGCTTCCTCGGCAAGTGGCTGGACGATCTGAAGGACAGTCAGAACGCCGACGGACAGCTGCCGGTGATCGTCCCGAGCGGCGGCTGGGGTTACGGCGATCTCGGCCCGTCACCGGAGTGGACCACGGTCTACCCGTTCCTGGTCCGCGAGATGTACCGGGTGTACGGCGACGACCGGATCGCCCGGCGGCACTGGCCGGTCGTCACCCGCTATCTGGACTGGGAGCTGGACCGTCTCGTCGACGGCCTCGCGATCACCGCCCTCGGTGACTATCTGCCGCCCGGCTACGGCGGCAACCCGCCCGAGGACACCCGCCTGACGGCCACCGCCTATCTGTACCGCGCGCTCGTGGGCACCGCCGAGATGGGCGAACTGCTGGGCCACGACGACGTCGCCGGGCGCTACCGCACGGCGGCGGCCGGGCTCAAGGACGCCCTGAACGCGGAATTCCTCAACGACGCCGGGCACTACAGCACCGCCAAGGACCCGGGCTACCGGCAGACCTCCAACGCGATCCCGCTCGCCTTCGGCCTGGTCCCCGCCGGCGCCCGCGCCTCCGTGGTGGACAGCCTGGTCGCCGACATCACCGAGCGCGGCAACCACCTCAACACCGGCGCGCTCGGCACCGGCGTGCTGCTGCGCGTGCTGTGCGCGCACGGCCACCCGGACGTCGCCCACGCCATCGCCACCCAGCGCACCTACCCGAGCTGGGGCTACTGGTTCGACAACGGCGCCGACACCATGTGGGAGATGTGGCAGCTCGACTCCCGCTCGCGCGACCACTATTTCCAGGGCACCGTCGCCCAGTGGCTGTACGAGAACGTGGCGGGCCTGCGCCCCGGGGACGACGGCTACCGCACCTTCACCGTCCGCCCCGACGCCCGCAGCGGGGTCAGCTGGGCGCGTACGTCGATCCGTACGGTGCGCGGGCCGGCCTCGGTGGCCTGGTCCAAGGTCGGCCGTGACCTGCGGCTGACGGTGAGGGTACCGGTCGGGGCGAGCGCCGAGATCCATGTACCCGCCGACCGCAAGGACAAGGTGACCGCACCGAAGGGCGCCACCTACCTCCGCACGGAGCCCGGCTTCCAGGTCTACCGCGCCGGGCACGGCGCGTGGGACTTCGTGGGCCGCGGCTGACACGCGCGGCTGACACGCGGCTGCTGACACACACGACTGACGCAGGCCGCGGACACACACCACGGGGCCCGGACCGCCCGGTCCGGGCCCACCGACGTCGAAGTGACGGGCCGTCAGCCGCGAGGCCCGTGGCCGCCGCCCGCGCGCGGCATCGAGGACTCCCGCACCACCAACTCCGGTTGCAGCACGATCCGTTGATGCCGGTGGTCGGCCGCCGACTCACCCGTCTCCTCGATCAGCAGCTCCGCCGCGAGCCGACCCATCTGCGAGGCCGGCTGGCGCACCGACGTGAGCGGCACCGCGGCGGCCGACGCGAACTCGATGTCGTCGTAGCCGACGAGCGCCATCTCGTCCGGTACGGCCACCCCCGCCCCGTACATCGACTGGAGCACCCCGAGCGCCAGCAGGTCGTTCGCGCAGAACACCGCGCTCGGCCTGATGTGCAGCCCCAGCAGCCGGGCCCCGGAGTCACGCCCCGCCGACACGTCCAGCCGCTCCGCCTCCACCACCCGCAGCCGGTCGGCCGGCAGCCCGGCCTCCTCCAGCGCCAGCAGCGCGCCCGCCCGCCGGTCCCGGCACTGCGCGAGATGCAGCGGACCGGACACGTACGCGATGTCGGTGTGCCCCTGGGCCAGCAGATGACGCATCGCGAGCGCCCCGCCCGTGACATCGTCCACCGACACCGAACAGCCCTCGTCGCTCGACACGACCCGGTCCACGAAGACGAACGGGATGTCCTGCCGCCGGAAGCTCTCCAGATTCCGGCCCGTCTCGTCCGTGGGTGTGATCAGCACACCGCGCACCCGCTGCTCGCTGAAGAGCCCCAGATACTCGGCCTCCTCGCTGCTGCTCTGCGCGCTGTTGCAGAGCATCACACCGAGCCCGGACTGCCGGGCCACCCGCTCGGCGCCGGTGGCGACGTCCACGAAGAACGGGTTGGCCATGTCGAGCACCAGCAGCGCGATGATGCGGCTGCGGCCTGCCCGCAGATGGCGGGCGGACTCGCTCCGTACGTAGCCCAGACGCTCGATGGTGGACAGCACCCTCGCCCGCGTCTCCTCGGCCACCGAGTCCGGCCGGTTGATCACGTTCGAGACCGTGCCGACGGAGACGCCCGCCACCCGGGCGACGTCCTTGATTCCCACCGATTGCGCCATCAGACAGTGACCTCCACCAGCTCCAGACCGCTCGGAACGGACAACGCGCGCAGCTCCGGAAATGTTGTCGCCGGTGGCTGGGGCCTGTCTCCGCGCCCAGTGGTGCCCCACTGCGCTCCCACGCCACGCGTCGGTCCACTCGCCCGGTTCACGGCCGAAGTCGACACGCGATGTGGTGTTGCCGATTTCCAGCAGCGGGCCTCGGACCACTTTACCCACCGCGGTGACCGGCCTGTAGCGACCGTCCCTGGACTGGCCGAGTCACGCGGCCGTCACCGGCTCCCACACCACCGTGGGGACCTCAGAAGTCGAAGTCGCCGATGTTCTTGGCGTCGAAGACCGTCGGCGGGCCGAGGATGATCTCGCCGTCCTTGCCGACCGTGTACTCGCCCAGGTCACCGGCCTTGAACTTCTCGCCCTCGGCCCCCGTGATCTGCCCGGACGCCAGCGCCGCCGCCGCATAAGTACCGAGGTAGCCCAGCTTCTTCGGGTCCCACAGCGAGAACTGGTCGAGCGTGCCGTTCTCGATGTACTTGCGCATCTGGTTGGGCGTGCCGAGCCCGTTCAGGACGACCTTCCCCTTGTAGGAGGAGTCGCCGATGTAGCGGGCCGCCGCCGCGATGCCGACCGTCGTGGGCGAGATGATCCCCTTGAGGTTCGGGTACGCCTTGAGGAGCCCCTGGGTCTCCTGGAAGGACTTCTGGTCCTGGTCGTCCCCGTACGCCACCTTGACCAGCTTCATGTCCTTGTACTCGGGCTTCGTCAGCTCGTCCTTCATGAACTGGATCCAGGTGTTCTGGTTCGTCGCGTTCTGCGTGGCCGACAGGATCGCGATCTCGCCCTTGTTGCCCAGCTGCTTCGCGATGTTGCGGACCTGGCTGCGGCCGATCTCCTCCGAACTGGCCTGGTTGATGAAGAGCTGGCGGCAGTCCTTGGCGGTGTCGGAGTCGTACGCGACGACCTTGATGTCCTGCCTCATCGCCTGCTTGAGCGGGCCGCACACCGCGTTGGGGTCGTTCGCCGCGATGAGGATCGCGTCCTGCTTCTGCTGGATGAGGGTGTTGATGTACGACACCTGGGAGGACGCCTTCGCGTTGGAGGGTCCGACCTCCTTGCCGGTGGCGCCGATCTCCCCGGCCGCCGCGATGCCGGCGTCGTCGACGATCTTCTCGTACGGGTTGTTGATCTGCTTGGGCAGGAAGGCGATCTTCAGGCCCTTCTTGAGCGGGGCGTCCGGATTCGCCTCCGCCTTCCCCGACTTGGCGGGGGTGTCGTCCTTCACGGAGTCCTTGGTGGTGCCCGAGCAGCCGGACACGGCGAGCGTCAGGGCACAGAGCGCGGCGGATGCGGTGACGACGGCATGGCGTCGGGAGCGGGCCTGCGACAGCATGGTGAGTGCCTTTCGGGGTCGGGGTGTCGGGAGTCGGGAGGTCGTGGCGGGGGGTCAGGGCGCGGCGGAGACCGGGACGGACTCCTCGGCCGCCGTACGCCGATGGCGGCGCTCGGAGACCACGGCGATGATCCGGGGTGTCAGCACGGAGGCGACGAGCAGCAGGCCGGTGACGATCACCTGGATCTCGTTGGAGATGTCGTTGAGGGTCAGCAGATTCGTCAGCAGCCCGATCAGCAGCACACCGGCGACGGCGCCGCCCAGCGTGCCCTTCCCGCCGTCGAAGTCCACACCGCCGAGCAACACCGAGGCGATGACGACCAGTTCGAGACCGAGCCCGTTGTCGGCGCGGGCGCTGCCGTAGCGCAGGGTGTAGATGATCCCGGCGAACGAGGCGACCAGACCGGACACCACGAACAGCACCAGCTTCAGCCGCTTCACGCGGATGCCCGCGAACCACGCGGCGTCCTCCTGGGCGCCGATCGCGAACAGCGAACGGCCGAAGCCCGTGCAGTGCAGCGCGATCGCGGTCCCCACGGCGAGCACCGCGAACAGCGCGACCGGATACGGCACGAAGGTGCCGGGCATCGTCTCCGTGTACGCCGCGTACTTGGCGTACGTCTCCGGGAAGTCGGCCACCGCCTCGTCGCCGAGGATGACGGACGCCAGCCCGCGGTAGAGCGTGAGGGTGCCGATGGTGACGGCCAGCGAGGGCAGACCGACCCGGGTGACGAGCCAGCCGTTCAGCAGTCCGCCGACCGCGCCCGCCAGCAGACAGACGGGGACGATCAGTTCGAAGGCGAAGCCCGCCTGCCAGAGCGAGCCGGCGAGCGCGCTGGACAGCCCCAGCATCGAGGCGACGGAGAGATCGACCTGACCCGCGACCACCAGCAGGGTCATCGGCAGCGCGATCAGCGCGATCTCGGAGACGTCGCCGAGCGCCGCCGACAGGTTGTCCGTGTTGGCGAACCCCTCGGTGGTGCCGGTGCCCGCCAGGAAGACCGCGATCAGCAGGATGCCGACGGCCGTGTCCCAGCGCAGATACCTCGTCAGTGTCGTCATCGTGGTCATCGCCGGCTCCTCTTCCTGAGCGCGCTGGTCGTACGCACCTGCAAGACGCGGTCGGTGGTGATCGCCGCGAGCAGCAGCACGCCGGTGATGGCCTGCTGCCAGAAGGAGTCGACCTTGAGGACCACCAGCGCGCTGCCGATGGTGGTGAGCAGGAGCGCGCCGAGCGCCGCGCCCCAGACGCTGCCCGTCCCGCCCGTGATGGCGACGCCGCCGACGACGACGGCGCTGACGACCGTCAGCTCCCAGCCGTTGGCCGCGTCGGCGACGACGGTCCCGAAGCGGGCGAGCCACAGTGCGCCGGCGAAGCCCGCGATCGCGCCGGAGAACGCGTACGCGGCCAGGATCCGGCGCCGTACGGGAATGCCCGCCAGCCGCGCGGCCTCCGGGCTCGACCCGATCGCGTACAGCTCACGGCCACTGCGGTAGGTACGCAGGAAGTAGCCCGTCGCGGCGAGTACGGCGGCGGAGATCAGCGGCAGATACGGGATGCCGAGGACGCTGCCCGAGCCGAGGGAGAGCACACCGTCGGGGACGTTGACGGCGTTGATCTGCTCGCCGTGCGCCCAGGCGTGGTCGATGCCCTGGATGATGTAGAGCATGCCGAGGGTCACCACGAGCGCGGGCACCCGGCCGAAGCTGACGAGCGCGCCGCTGACGAGCCCGCAGACGGTGCCGAGACCGATGCCGAGCAGGACGACCGTGAGCGCGCTGTGGTCGGTGCCGGAGACGAAGTGGCCGCAGGCGAAAGCCGTGAGACCCACGACCGAGCCGACCGACAGGTCGATGTTGCGGGTCATCACGACGACGGACTGACCGACGGCGAGCAGCACCAGGATCGAGGAGTTGAGAAGCAGGTCCTTGACGCCCTGGTCGTCGAGGAAGCCGGGGTTGGCGAGCCAGGTGCCGAGGATCAGCAGCGCGAGCGCGCCGCCGATCGCGATCTCCCGGGCGCGGAAGACCGCGTCGACGAGCGACCGCGCCGACCGGCCTTCCTCCGCCGGGGCTTCCGGGGTGGGTTTGTCGAGCGTGGTGGTCATGGCGTCGGCTCCTTCGCCGCCGTACGTTCCGTGCGGTCCGTGTCCGGCGCGCGACCGGTGGCCGCCGCCATCACGGTCTCCTCCGTCGCCCGCTCACGCGGTATCTCGGCGGTGAGCCGCCCCTCGTGCATCACGAGGATCCGGTCGGCCATGCGCAGCACCTCGGGGAGATCGGACGAGACCATCAGGACGGCGAGTCCGTCCGCGGCCAGTGACGAGAGCAGCCGGTGAACCTCGGCCTTCGTACCGACGTCGATGCCGCGCGTCGGCTCGTCGACGATCAGTACGGCCGGGTCGGTGGCCAGCCACTTCGCGAGGACGACCTTCTGCTGATTGCCGCCGGACAGGACGGACACCGGATCGGCGAGCCTGCTGTACTTGAGCTGGAGCTTCACCGCCCAGTCGGCGGCGCGCGCGTGTTCGAGCGCCCGGCTGACCAGCCCCCGGCGGCGCACGTCGCGCAGCCCCGTCAGACCGATGTTCCGCTCGATGGACATCTCCATCACCAGACCGCGCAGCCGCCGGTCCTCGGGGACGAGCGCGAGCCCGGCGTCCATCGCCGCCGTCGGTGAACCGGCGGTCAGGACACGGCCGTCGACCTTCACCTCGCCCGCGTCCGCGCGGTCCACACCGAAGACGGCCTGCGCGACCTCGCTGCGCCCCGCCCCCACCAGCCCGGCGAGGGCCACGATCTCACCACGCCGTACCTCGAACGACACGTCCCTGAAGACGCCTTCACGGGTCAGCCTGCTCACGGACAGCACGGTCGGGCCGGGCTCCGCCTCCGACTTGGGATACAGGTCGTCCAGATCGCGGCCGACCATACGGCGCACGAGGTCGTCCTCGGTGAGCCCGTCGAGCGGTTCGGAGGCGACGTGCCGGCCGTCGCGCAGGGTCGTGACGTGCGAGCAGAGGCCGAAGATCTCCTCCAGCCGGTGCGAGATGAACAGCACCGCCGCGCCTTCCGCCCGCAACGTCCTTACGACGGAGAACAGCCGGGCGGTCTCACTGCCGGTGAGCGCGGCCGTGGGCTCGTCCATGATCAGGACCCGTGCGTCGAAGGAGAGCGCCTTGGCGATCTCGACGATCTGCTGGTCCGCGATGGACAGTCCGCGCGCGGGCCGCCGGGGGTCGAGCGCGACGCCGAGCCTGCTCATCAGGTCGGCCGTCGCGCGGTGGACGGCCCTGCGGTCGATACGGCGGGCCGAGCGCCGTGGCTGACGGCCCATGAAGATGTTCTCCGCGATGGACAGATCGGGGAAGAGCGTCGGCTCCTGGTAGATGACCGCGATCCCGGCGTCCCTCGCGTCGGCGGGGCCGTGGAAGACGACGGGTTCGCCGGAGAGCAGGATCTTCCCCTCGTCGGGGTGGTGGACTCCGGCGAGAGTCTTGATCAGGGTGGACTTGCCCGCACCGTTCTCGCCGGCCAGGGCGTGGATCTCACCGGGCCGCAGATCCAGGGAGACGTCGTGCAGGGCCCGTACGGCTCCGAAGGTTTTGGAGACTCCCCTCAGCGCCAGGACAGGGGCAAGGCCCTTGTCGGGCTTTTCCATGGCGGGCTCCTCGGCGAGGCTGGTGTGGGCGGTTGTGTCGGTGGTGGTGTCGGTGACTCACCGACTCACTCATGAAAGGATTCAACTTTTCCGGAAGCTAGACGTCCCGAGCGGCTCGAGTCAATGGGCGTGCACCGGAAACCCTCGTCTTTTCGGTGTGGAGGGGCGGTGTGCACACTGCGGACAAGTCGGGGCCTTGACAGGCAGGTTGGCCCGGCTCATCATCGCCCTTGATGAATCGATTCACGGTCTGCTTGGTTGCTGAATGGAGCGTTGAGAGATGACGAGCCGCCGATCCGACATCTCCGCCGTGAAGGCGGCCCTCAAGACGCAGGCTGTCGAGACACCGTCGTGGGCGTACGCCAACAGCGGGACCCGGTTCAAGGTCTTCGCCCGGCCGGGCGTCCCCCGTACCCCCAGGGAGAAACTGGACGACGCGGCCCGCGTACACGCCCACACCGGCGTCGCGCCCACCGTCGCGCTCCACATCCCGTGGGACAAGGTCGACGACTACGGCGCGCTGGCCGCGTACGCCCAGGAGCGCGGACTGCGGCTCGGCACCATCAACGCCAATGTCTTCCAGGACGACGACTACAAGCTCGGCAGCGTCTGCCACCCGGATGCGGCGGTGCGCCGCAAGGCGCTCGGGCATCTGATGGAGTGCGTCGACATCATGGACGCGACGGGGTCGCGCGACCTCAAGCTCTGGTTCTCCGACGGCACCAACTACCCCGGCCAGGACGACATCCGCGCCCGCCAGGACCGTCTCTCCGAGGCGCTGGACGCCGTGTACGAGCGGCTCGGCGACCACCAGCGGATGCTGGTGGAGTACAAGCTCTTCGAGCCCGCCTTCTACGCCACCGACGTCCCGGACTGGGGCACGGCCTACGCCCACTGTCTGCGCCTCGGCGAGAAGGCCCAGGTCGTGGTCGACACCGGCCACCACGCGCCCGGCACGAACATCGAGTTCATCGTCGCGATCCTGCTGCGGGAGGGGAAGCTCGGGGGCTTCGACTTCAACTCCCGCTTCTACGCGGACGACGACCTGATGGCCGGCGCCGCCGACCCGTTCCAGCTCTTCCGGATCATGTACGAGGTGATCAGGGGCGGCGGGTTCACACCGGACATCGCCTTCATGCTCGACCAGTGCCACAACATCGAGGAGAAGGTCCCCGCGGTCATCCGCTCGGTGATGAACGTCCAGGAGGCGACGGCGAAGGCACTGCTGGTGGACGCCGAGGCCCTGGCCGCCGCCCAGCGCGACGGCGACGTGCTGGCGGCGAACGCGGCCCTGATGGACGCCTACAACACGGACGTACGCCCCTTGGTGGCCGAGATCCGCACCGAACTGGGCGCGGACGCCGACCCGGTGGCGGCGTACCACGAGTCGGGCTACGGAAAGAAGATCGTCACGGAACGGGTGGGCGGGGAACAGGCGGGGTGGGGCGCGTAGGCCCTCGTCCAGGTCCTCGTCCAACCCAACCGCACCACGCCACGCGGATGATCCGGGATCCACGTGGCGGGGTGGAGGTCTCGGCCGACAACACGAACGCCACCGCGCCCGGTTGGCAACGTACCCGCACCGTCCCCGTAGCCTCGTCCCATGCCCCACCCGCGCGTGCTCATCCTCGGCGGTACCGGTGAAGCCCGTCGGCTCGCCGGCGCGCTCGCCGTCGAAGCCCCCCAGACGCACGTCACCACCTCCCTCGCCGGGCGCGTCGCCAACCCGGCCGCGCCCGCCGCCGGGGACGTCCGCGTCGGGGGATTCGGGGGGCCCGACGCCCTCGCCGCGTGGCTGGTGGAGCACCGTATCGACGTTCTCGTCGACGCCACGCACCCCTTCGCCGCCACCATCAGCGAGCACGCGGCCCGTGCGGCGGCCATCTCCGGCACCCCGCTCTTCGCCCTGCGGCGACCCGGCTGGCCCGTCGACCCGCGTGACCGCAGACACCCCGCCCGCTCGCTCGCGGACGCCGCCGCGCGGCTCCCCGTACTCGGCGGCACGCGCGTCTTCCTCACCACCGGGCGTCAGGGGCTCGCCGCATTCGCCGGGCCCGAACTGGACGGGTCGCACTTCCTCGTACGCACCGTGGAGCCGCCCGAGCCGCCCCTGCCCCGCAGCACCCGCATCCTGCTCGACCGGGGCCCTTACACCGTCGAAGGCGAGACCGCGCTCCTCCTCGAACACCGCGTCGACGTCCTCGTCACCAAGGACAGCGGCGGCCCGGCCACCGCCGCGAAACTCACCGCCGCCCGCGAACTCGGCCTGCCCGTGGTCGTCGTCGAACGGCCGCCCACACCCGAGGGCGTACCCGAAGTCCCCGACGTACGGGCGGCGCTCGCCCGGCTCGGCCTCAGTCCCGCCGCAGCAGATACGTGTCCATGATCCAGCCCTTGCGGGCGCGGGCCTCCGCCCGTAGCTCCACGATCCGGTCCGCGACCTCCGAGAGCCGTCCTGAGACGAGGATCTCGTCCGCCGTCCCGACGTACGCGCCCCAGTGGATGACCGGGTCCTGCGCCAGGTAGTGGCGGAACGACTGGTGCCCGTCCAGCATCACCACCACGTCGTCCACCCCCTCCGGCCATGCCTCCGCCAGCCGCCGGCCCGTCGTGATCTGCACCGGGCGCGCCACCCTGTTCAGCCCCGTACGGTGCTTGGCGAGCAGCGCCGAGACGCTGCTGATGCCCGGGATCACCTCGTGCTCGAAGGCGACCGTGCCGCGTTCCAGGATCTCGTCCAGGATGCCGAGCGTGGAGTCGTACAGCGCGGGGTCGCCCCACACCAGGAACGCCCCGACCTGGTCGTCACCCAGCTCGTCGGCGATCATCCGCTCGTAGATGCCGGCGCGTTTGGTGCGCCAGTCGCCGACGGCGGGGGAGTAGTCGGCGCCGCCGGCCGTGCGGTCCCGTTCCGGGTCGCGCGCCTCCACCAGCCGGTACTCCCGGCCGTCCGTGATGTGCTCCGCCAGGATGTCGTGCCGCAGCCGGATCAGGTCGGCCTTCTCCGCGCCCTTGTCGAGGAGGAAGAACACGTCCACCCGGTTCAGCGCCTTGACCGCCTGGAGGGTCAGCTGGTCAGGGTCGCCCGCGCCGATGCCGATCACATAGATCTGTCTCACCGGGCCGAGTCTGCCTCATGCCCTCGCCAGCCCTTCAGCCACCGTCGATACATCGGATGACTGCGCGGGTCTTACGTTCGCCGCAGGTCACCGCATATGCTCCGGCCATGCGTGTCGCCCTCTTCGTCACCTGCGTCAACGACGCGGTGTATCCGTCCACCGGGATCGCGACCGTGCGGCTCCTCGAACGCCTCGGGGTGGAGGTCGACTTCCCCGAGGCGCAGACCTGCTGCGGGCAGCCCCAGTACAACACCGGCTACCGCGCCGAGACCGAGCCGCTCGTACGCCGTACCGCCGCCGCCTTCGAGGGGTACGAGTATGTGGTGACCCCCTCGGGATCCTGTGCCGCCATGGTCCGGCAGCACTACCCGAAGATCGGCGACGCCTCGGCCGCGTCCCTCGCCACCCGTACCTACGAGCTCACCGAGTTCCTCGTCGACGTCCTTGGAGTGACCGACGTCGGCGCGTACTTTCCGCACACGGTGACCTACCACCCCTCCTGCCACGGCCTGCGTCTCCTCGGCCTCGGCGACAGACCGCGCCGCCTCCTGGAGGCCGTCGAAGGACTGGAGCTGCGCGAGCTGCCCGGCGCCGACGAATGCTGTGGCTTCGGCGGCACCTTCGCCGTGAAGAACTCCGATGTATCGACCGCCATGGGCCAGGACAAGGTCAGCAACGCCGTCTCCACCGGTGCCGACGTCCTGTGCGGCGCCGACAACTCCTGCCTCATGCACATCGGGGGCGTTCTGCGCCGCGAGGAAGCACCGCTGCGCGCCCTGCATCTCGCCGACATCCTGGCGAGCACCCGAGAGGAGCCCCTCGTATGAGCGGGACGTTCGTCGGTATGCCGTCCTTCCCGCGCGCGGCCAAGGAGGCCGTGCACAACAAGACTCTGCGCGGCAATCTGCGCCACGCCACCCACACCATCCGCGACAAGCGCGCCAAGGCGGTGGCCGAACTCGCCGACTGGGCCGAGCTGCGCGAGGCCGGGAAGCAGATCAAGGACCACACGCTGCGCCATCTCGACCGCTATCTCCTCCAGTTGGAGGACCGGGTCGCCGCGGCGGGCGGCACCGTCCACTGGGCGGCCGACGCCGACGAGGCCAACCGGATCGTCACCGACCTGGTCAGGGCCACCGGTGAGACCGAGGTCGTCAAGGTCAAGTCGATGGCCACCCAGGAGATCGGACTCAACGAGGCCCTGGAGGCCGAAGGCATCGCGGCGTACGAGACCGACCTCGCCGAACTCATCGTCCAACTCGGCGACGACCGGCCCTCCCACATACTCGTCCCCGCCATCCACCGCAACCGCGGCGAGATCCGGGACATCTTCCGTACCAAGATGGGCGACTGGGGCCGCGCCGCGCCCAAGGGGCTCTCCGACACTCCCGCGGACCTCGCCGAGGCCGCACGGCTCCATCTCCGCGAGAAGTTCCTGCGCGCGAAGGTCGGCATCTCCGGCGCCAACTTCATGGTCGCCGAGACCGGCACGCTCGTCGTCTTCGAGTCCGAGGGCAACGGCCGGATGTGCCTGACGCTGCCCGAGACCCTGATTTCCGTCGTGGGCATCGAGAAGGTGGTGCCGACCTGGCGGGATCTGGAGGTCTTTCTCCAGACGCTGCCGCGCTCCTCGACCGCCGAGCGGATGAATCCGTACACGTCGACCTGGACGGGGACCGCCGACGGCGACGGGCCGCGGACCTTCCACCTCGTCCTCCTCGACAACGGACGCACCGACACCCTCGCCGACGAGGTCGGCCGCCAGGCGCTGCGCTGCATCCGCTGCTCGGCCTGTCTCAACGTCTGCCCGGTGTACGAGCGGGCCGGCGGGCACGCCTACGGCTCCGTCTACCCGGGGCCGATCGGGGCGATCCTCAGCCCCCAACTCCGGGGCATCCAGAGCGAGATCGACGCCTCACTGCCGTACGCCTCGTCGCTGTGCGGCGCCTGCTACGAGGTGTGCCCGGTCGCGATCGACATCCCGGAGGTACTGGTACACCTGCGGGAACGGGTCGCCGATCAGGGCGGCAAGGGGCACCGGCTCGAAAAGGCCGCGATGAAGGCCGCGGGATGGGTCCTCGACCATCCTGGTGTGCTGGGGGCGGGGGAGCGGGTCGCGTCGAAGACGCGCAAGCTGCACCCGTCGAAGCTGCCGGGCGCCGGCGCGTGGACGCGGAGCAGGGAACTGCCGGAGATGCCGGCGGAGCCGTTCCGGGACTGGTGGAAGAAGAACCGCGGAGAGTCGGGCACGACACCGAACACGGAGGGGAAGAAGCCCTGATGAGCACCAGCCCCGCAGCGGGCCCCGGGCCCGGCCCCGACTCGGCCTCGGGGGCGGCCCCCGGCTCGGCCTCCGGCTCCGGCTCCGGCTCGCGCGAGCGCATCCTCGCCAAGGTCCGCGCGGCCGTCGCCGACGCGCCCGACGCCCCGGAAGTCACCCGCGGCTATCTCGACACACACACCCCCGACGCCGGGATGGTCGACCTGCTGGCCGAGAACCTCGCCGACTACCGCGCCGTCGTCCACCGCACCGACTCCGCCGGGCTCACCGAACTGCTGATGCGCCTGCTCGCCGAGCACGGTTCCCGTACGGTCCTCGTGCCGCCGGGCCTGCCCCCGTCGTGGCTCGCCGCCGCCGATCCGACCCGGATCCATGACCGGGAGGCGTCGACCGCGGCGGAGTTGGACGAGGTCGACAGCGTCGTCACCGGCTGCGCCGTGGCCATCGCGGAGACCGGCACGATCGTCCTGGACGGCAGCCCCGACCAGGGCCGGCGCCGAATCTCGCTCATCCCGGACCACCACATCTGTGTCGTACGGGCGCCGGAACAGGTCGTCGCGTCCGTACCGCGGGCGCTGCCGCGACTCGACCCGACCCGACCGCTGACCTGGATCTCGGGGCCGTCGGCGACGAGCGACATCGAGCTGGACCGGGTCGAGGGCGTCCACGGCCCGCGCACCCTTGAGGTGGTCCTGGTCGAGGACTGACCAGGACGCCGAGCCCCGCCGCTCCCTACGCGTCCGGCACCCAACTGCCGTGGAATCCCAGCGGCACCCGGCCCGGCAGATGGATCCGCGCGACCGGCCGGCCGGTGAAGTCCTGCGCCGACAGGATGACGAGGTCGGACGCGCCGCGTTCCGGGTTGTGGACGTACGCCAGCGTGTAGCCGTCGTCCTCCGCCGCCGACGTGGACTCCGGGCGGGACGGCACGAAGACGGCCTCGGACGTCGCCGCGTCCTTCGGGAACCGATGCACCTGCGTGGTGCCGCGCAACATGTCGTGCTTGATGAGGGTGTTGCTGAAGGACCCGTCCGGCGGCACCCCGTCGACGGTGCCGTAGGCCCGCCACATCTCCGCGGCCGACGCCGAGTAGGCGTACCGGTGGCGGTGCGCGACCATGGCCTCGTTGACGCGCGGGAACTCCTGCGGCCGGTCGTCGAGCCGCTGGTGGCGCACCTTCCCGTGGGCCAGGTCGATGGTCCAGCGGTCGAGGGCCGGCGTCCCGTCCGCCGAAGGTCCTCCGTTGTCACGGCCCTCCACATGCATGGGGGCGGGCATGGACGTGAAGTCGACGACGATTCCGGGGCCCTGGTCGTGTGTGCGAGTAGTAGAGCGGATCGACCTCGAACCAGCGCACCGGCCCGCCGGAGCGGCGCATCACGCCGACGCGCATCGGATGCCGCTTGTTCCACTTGTACGGCACGGTGGCGCCGGCCTCGGCCCCCGCCATGTCGAACGTGATCGGCACGTCCACAATGACGACATGACGCTCCGTCAGGGCGAAGTCGTGCATCATCGGCGCGACCGGGATCTTCGTCACGCGCACCACCCTGCCGGTGTGGTCGATCACCAGATGCCGTACGTGGTCCCAGGTCGGGTAGTACGAGATGGCGTGCAACTCATCAGCCCTGGCGTCGTACTTGGTGTGCGCCGTGAACGCGCCTACGAGGGTGGAGCGGAAGTCGTACGGGCGCACCGTGTTGAGGTCGCCGTCGAGCTCGTACGGCAGCGGCCCGCTCTCCTGAAGGGCCAGGATGCGGCCCTTGTACGGGATGACGTGGGTGTTGGCCGGGAAGTCGTCGGGCGGCACCTCGCCCGGGTACGGCTCGCCCAGCTTCTCGGCGACGGAGGCGGAGCGGACCCAGCGGTTGCGGTACCACTCGGCGCGGCCGTTCCGCAGCCGGACGCCGTGCACCATGCCGTCGCCCTGCATCCAGTGGTGCGCCCGCGGATCCTCCAGACCGAGCACGTTCGGGCCGACCCGCAGATAGCGGCCGTTCAACTCGCGGGGTTCCGCCCCGTCACCGGCAGTCCGAAGGCCGTCAGTTCCTCCGTGACCGGCGCGAACGGGCCCTTGAGGAACGGGTACGAGACGCCGGCCCGCTCACGCGCCGTCGTCCCGGTGAGCCCACGGGCGGCGGCCTGGGCGACACCGACCTGACCGCCCGCGCCGTACGCCCCCACCACACTGCCCGCGGCTGCGACCGCCGCGCCCCGCAACACCCTGCGCCGTGTGTGACCACTCATCGCGCACTCTCTCCCCGCTGTCGAAGCCCCGAGGGGCGTATCCGATCGATAGGGAAGATCTTGCTGCGGACGGGCGCGCGGGTCAGGAGGGCTGAGGCCCGAACACAAGTGTAGCTGCCCCCTCTGTCCGGGAGTGTCGCCCGATCCCCGGCGGCTGCCGTCAGGGCCGGGCCGACCCAGTCAGACACGGGGCTTCGGCGGCGGGGTCCACCGGCCCGTCCCCGACACGTTCCGCCAGCTCACGCGCCCAGGCGGTCATCCCGGGGACATCGATCCCGTACGGCGCCCCGTACCCGGAGATCCGCTCCGCACCCCGCAGCAGCAACCGCGCCCCACCCGTCGGATTGCCCCGGGCGGCATGCGTCAGCCCCACCGCGAGCTGCGCCATCCCGCGCCACAGCGCCTCCTCCTCGTCGGGCCCGGACTTCCACGCGTCCTCGAACACCTCGTGCGCGTGGAACGGCATCCCGGCGTCCAGCAGCCGCTGCGCCTCCCGCACGGTCTCGCCGGGCGCCCGCACGACCCCCTCGGGCCCCCGCTCGACCCCGGGCGCTCCGTAAGGCAACGGCCGCCCCAGCCCATCCCGCGGCCGCGCGCTCCGCGCCCGCCCTTCGACGTCCCGATCCCGCCGCTTCTCCGTCATGCCCCGATTGTCTCCCGTCTCTGCCACCCCAGGGACGGGCGGCCGTCGGCCGACCGTGGGGTAATGTTCTCCATTGTGGCCGCAAGGGAACTCTTCCGGGCGGCGACGGGAACAGCGGGACGTGGCGCAGCTTGGTAGCGCACTTGACTGGGGGTCAAGGGGTCGCAGGTTCAAATCCTGTCGTCCCGACTCGTGAGAGTCGCGGTTCAGGGCCGGTTTCGGAGAGATCCGAAACCGGCCCTTGATCTTTTTTGGGGACCGGGTGGGGACCGGGGCCGGGCGACGGTGCGCAGGACCGCGTGGGACAGGGCTCTGTGGGAGACGTCGCGTTCGCCGACGCGGATGTTCCTGGTGATGCCGAGGTCTCCGCCGGTTTTCCAGCCTGCCTGCCGGCGTCCGCCCAGGCGGCGGGTGCGGCGGTGGCCGGTAGCGGCGAATGCGAGGGAACGGGCGGTCGAGGGCGGTTCCGACAGCGTCAGTGATCGTGGCGGTCATCGCTCGTGGCCATCCCCACCAGGGACCTCGGCCGTGCGGAAAGCGGCGATGTGCCCTGCTCGAACCGCACGGGGACATCGGTTGACGCGGCGCTTGCGAGCAGCAGGGGCCGACTTCCCGCCGACGGTCGCTCTCGGGGCCGGGGTTCAGCGCGCGGCTTGCCGGGGGATACGTGTGTCGGCCCACCGTGAGAGGTCTGGTTCGGCGAGCGAGGTGACCCACAGGTCGACCATTGTGGTGGTCGGCTCTCCGGGCCAGGGGCCTACCCCGAGCACCCGCATGCCGGCCCGCGACGCGGCTTCGACACCGCACAGGGAGTCCTCCACGGCGAGTGTGTCGGCCGGGTCCGTCCCGCAGTGGCGTGCGGCGGCCAGGTAGACGTCGGGCTGCGGTTTGGGCCGGATCCCGGCGTCGGGGACCACGATGTGGTCGAAGTAGTCTCGCAGGCCCGCCGTGTCCAGGCAGGACTCGACGACCTCGCGCGGGCAGTTGCTCGCCACGGCCAGCGGGGCGAACGTGGCGGCGGACGCCACCAGTTCACGGGCTCCGGGCATGGTCACGGGGTTCTCGGCGACCAGGTCGCGGAAGATCCGGAGCAGGCTGCCGGTCATCTCCCTGACGAGGCCGGGCCGTCCGGCCTCCTCGGCCATGAGCCGGCCGCACTGGGTGTAGTGAAGTCCCTTGGCCCGGTCCGCGAAGCCCGGGGCCGGGGTGAGGCCGAATTCGCCGAGCGCGTGTTCTCGCGCGTCCTGCCAGTGTCTTTCGGTGTCCATGAGGGTGCCGTCGCAGTCGAACACGATGGCCGAAGGGGTCCAGGAGAGGACTCGTTCAGAGGTCATGCGAGTTGTTCCGTTCCGCAGTGCCCGCGGAGGGCAGCACGCCAAGCGATGTGCCGTCAGGCACGGTTGGCGCGTAGGCCGCCGGATCCGGGGGCGGATCGGTTCTCGGTGGGCGGACATGAGGGAGGAAGGTTTCTCCGGACCCACCCAAGAACATAACGATCACTACGGTATGAAGCATCGCGAAAAGTAGTCAAGTAGTGACACATTGGTATGAAAATGTGCTTACCGGTACTCCATGGCGCCAAAAGCGACATATCGTCCCCCCTGTCGGACGCGGAAACCGCAGGTCCGGTGGTGCGGCACAGCCAGCACGTGGGCGGCGGGCGCGAATTCGGCAAACCTCAGGGCTTTCAGCCGACCGGCGGTAGGGCGCACACACCGGCCGTCGCTCGCGAGCGCGCCGGCCTGTCGCGCCGCCTCCAGCAGGACCATGCCAGGGACATGGTCCGAGGGGTGGTCGAAGAAGAAGGGGTGCCGCGGATCGGCCGGCCGCAGCCGCACGGCGCCGCCGTCGACCGCGATCATCACATCGCGCGCGTCGGTCACTCCGAGCCGACCGATGTCCGACCGGTTTCCGGGACGGGTCGGCGCGGGCGGAAGGGCGGCCGCTCCGGCACCGCGTATCGCGGCGTACTGCTCCGGGCTCAGGAAGCGCGCACCGCCCCCGGCCCGTGCGAAGACCCCGGAACCGGATCGGACTGAGATCTCCGTACGCAGTCCGGTGACAGTGCCGTCCTCCCCACGGCGTATGTCGGTCACTTGCGCGCGGCAGGTCACGTCCGTGGAATTGGAGGTGGCGCGGGGTTCCCTTTCCGGATCGATCCGGAAGAACAGATCGGTGATCAGCAGACGGGATTCGGGCGGCACCGCGTAATGGCGCAGCGGCAGATAGATCCCGAGCTGACGCAGCGTTTCGACAACGATCAGCGGACTGTGCAGGTCCGCACCGTCCCGGGGAAACGTGGGATGTGATCTCGGCCAGGAGGCCGCCGCGTCGAATACGCCTCTCCGCTTTCCGGGGCGTACGTCGGTGAGCAGCACCTCTGCCGCCGACCTGCGGTGCACCAGTTCACGGGGCACGGTCCGTGACCAGCTCAGCCGGGATGCGCCGGTGAATACACCCACCGAATTATCCATATGACCAGAAGAACTCATCTCCTTCGGATCCGCACTCCGTCTCTTCGATCGCGACGGCTTCATGGGCTAGATTTCCGTGCTGTATCGGGACGGCGCGGCATCGGGGTGCATGTGCAGGGACGGGCAAAGGCAACACGGCGTTCTCTTCTGGAAGCTGCTGCGCAACTGTTCGAGGAACGGGGCTACGCGGGCACGAGTATCAGCGACATCAGCACCCTTTCCGGCAGGACGAGCGGTGCGATCTACTTCCATTACGCGTGCAAGGAGAATCTCGCCCTCGCGGTGATGGAGGAAGTGTTCGACACGTGGCCCGCACTCGTCAGACGCCACCGCGAGGCGGACCTTCCGGCCCTGGAGAAGCTTGTCGCGCTGAGTTTCTCGGTCGCCCGCGCCTTCCGGGACGATGTCGTCGTACGAGGCGGCGCACGGCTCTGGGCCGAACGCAAGTCCGTCAGCGCGTCCTTCCCCTCACCGTTCGAAGGCTGGATCGAGACCGTGGTCAGCCTGCTGGAGGAGGCCCGTCGCGAAGGTGTACTCACCCCGTCCGTGATCCCTCGCAAGGCGGGGAATGCCGTCGTCTACGCCTTCTTCGGACTGCACACCGTCTCAGACGCGTTGGACGGCCGGGCACACATCGAGGAGAGGCTGCACGACCTCTGGCTCCTCCTGCTTCCCGCACTCCAGGCGCACCCCCGGCCCAGCCCGCTTCTCGACCGCGCTTTGCTCTTCTCGAACGGGTGACCCCGGTCCCGGAAACACGACCCCTTGCGGATTCGCGGGCGCGCCCTCACATCAGCGCGAGCACACAAAGCTTTTGGCACTGTCAGGATCTCCGGCGCGGTATTTCGGCCAGAGGGGGTATTGGCACAGAGGCCGGGTCCTGCCGTTGCTCGCATCGGTTACGACTGGGGCGGCTGGTTCCCGATTCCGCTCCACCCACTGCTCGATCGCGGTGAGCGAGTCCCAACTGGCGGCGAACGCGGGCGTGCCGAAGTTCGCGTGGTTGGCACCCGGCACGAGGTAGTACCGCATGAACTCTCCGGTCTCGTGCGGCCCTACCGTGTCGGCCACTCGCTCGTAGTAGTCGTTCGTCGAGCGATGCGAGACCAGTTCGTCGGCCGTGCCATGGATGAGCAGTAGCTTGCCACCGGATCGCGCGAACGGACGGAGGTCCGCGTTGTTGAGGTCCTGAACGCCCGAGAGGTGGCTGATCCGGGCGAGCCACTGGCCTGGCTGCCTCGGGTCGACCGTCAACGGGGTGTGGTTGGGGTCGCGAGTCAGGAAGTACTTGACCCATTGGTCCCAGTACTGCATTCCGTAGCCGCTTGTCAGTGGCATCGGATTCGAAGGCGCGGTCGTCCCGAACCCCAGAAGCGGTGTTCTCATGTCGGCGCCGGAGAGGAAGGGAAATCCGGGGTACCCCTTCTCACCGCTGGCGATCTTGTACGGCCAGGCCCATGGGGATGAGACGGCCGCGATCGAGGCGATCTGGCGGTCCGAGAGGCATGCCGGGCCCGAGTCGCCGCCACCGGGGCATCGCAGCTCGCGAGGGTCGAAGTGGCAGGATCTCGGGTGAGAGATGACCTTGTCGATCAGCCCGTCCAGACCGTCGCAGGCCTGAATGACGCTGTTGTAGAGCAGGGTCTGCTTCTCGGGGCCGGGGAAGGCGCCGGGCTTCGCCAGTGATTGCGTCGCGTATCCCAGGTAGAGCACCGCGGCGAGATTGTTCCAGGCCGGATACGCCGAGATCACGCCGTCGAAGGCCTGGGGCCATCGCTGTGTCACAGCCAGTGCTTCGCGGCCGCCGGTCGATCCGCCGGCGAAGTACGTGCGTTCGGTCTTCGCCCGATAACCCTGCCGGATCAGGAACTGGGCCGCGTCGTGGGTCTTCTTGAGCGCGTCGCCGGCGGAGAAGTTCCGGAGCGCCTCGTCGTTCATGGCGAAAGAGCCGTCCAGTGACGGAACGGGGTGACTGGTGAGGTCCGCCTGGTGCCCGGAGTCGCTCCCGTACGTCGCATATCCGCGCTCCAGCGGAGAGGGACGATCCGCAGGCCCGAAGGGGACGTTCGCCCTGACGTCAGGAATGGTGCCGTTGTAGCCACCACCGCCGAACATCATGGACCTGCCGTTCCAATCGAAGGGCAGAGCGACGCGTATCTCGATGACCGGTGCGGAGCGGTCGACCGGAAGGAGCGACCCATCGACCCGGCAGTAGGTGACGCTCCGGCCGCCGATGGTCTCCGTCACCCTCGACGCGGACTCCACCAGGCCACCGTTGGTGGGCAGGGAGAGCACGGCGGCGGGGATTCTGGTGCCCGCCAACGCCTCGCACGTCACAACGGTGCTCATGGAGGCAGCCCCGGCCACGGCCGGACGTGTATTCGTCAGGGCGCCCACCAGCGCGATGACAGCGGCGAATACGGCACCCGCGCGCGTCTTCGGCTTTCCTTTGGTCCGCGAGCTCATGGCGGTGCTCCTTCTGGTCGCCCGGGCGTTGGTCCGCTGTTCGGCCAGCCGGTGGGGATCCGGACATGGTCTGAAGTCCCTCCTCCGGCAGGGACATTCAGGGCAGTACCTCCGAGTCCTTTTCGATGGCCGGGGCCGGGGCCGGGGCCGTAGTCGCGGTCGTGGTCGCGGTACCGGCGGTCCTCCGGTCCTCCTGTCGCAGGGCCCGGCGCAAGGCCACCGCGAGTCCGCCGCCGATGAGGGACACGACGATCACGATGTAGAAGCCGGATGCCGGATCGCCGGAATCGGATTCCGCGAGGCCGAACAGGTACGGCCCGACGAATCCGCCGGTCAGGCCGACCGTGTTGATGAAGGCCAGCCCGGCGGCCGCCACGATTCCCGACATCCGAGCCATGGCGACCGACCAGAAGACCGGCAGCGTGCCGAGGGTGAGCACGGACATGAGACCGATCAGTGCGATGCGCGCGACAGGCGAGGAGACCGCCAGGAAGACGGCGGCGACCACGGCGGGGGCCACCGCCAGCACACCGATGGTGAAGGACTCGCGCGGGACGCGGCGGAAGACCGCCGGTATCAGCAGTACGCCGATCGTTCCTCCGATACCGGTTACTCCGCTGAGCAGTCCGACCAGGAACGCCCCGCTCACGTCCAGCGATTCGATGATCGACGGCACGTTGAAGGTCACACCGTTCATGGTGATCTGGTTGAGGAAGTAGATGAACCCGATGAGCAGGATGAACGGACGGCCGAACGCCTTCCCCAGGTTGTTCTTGAGGGTGAGCCCGCCGTGTGTCTCGGATCCTCGCGCGGCCTGCTCGCTCAGCGCCGCCGCCTCGTCCGCGGTCAGCCATTTCGCGTCGGCCGGCCGCTCGGGGAGGAGAGCCAGGACGACCAGCCCGACGACCATGGTGATCAGGCCCTCGATCAGGAACATCCACTGCCAGCCGTGGAATCCGTACAGGTCGTCCAGCTCCATCAACGCGCCGCCGAGCGGGCCTCCGAGGAGCAGGCCGAGCGAGGGCGCGAGGTAGATGAACCCGGTCACGGTGACCCGGTCCTTCTGCGCGAACCACTGGGTGACCATGTACATCATCGCCGGGTAGAGGCCGGCCTCGGCCGCACCGAGCGCCATCCGCCCGATGTAGAAGGTGACGTCGTCGTCGATGAACATCATGAGCGATGTGACCGCGCCCCAGGTCAGAGCGATCCGTGCGATCCAACGTCGCGGCCCCACCCGGTACATGACCAGGTTGCTCGGGACTTCGAGCAGTGCGTACGTGACGAAGAAGAGGCCCGCACCGAGGCCGAAGGCGGCCACGCTGATGCCGACGTCCGCCTGCAGGTGGGTCTTCGCCAGCGCGATGTTCGTCCGGTCGACGTAGGACATGAAGTAGGCGAGGCACAGGATCGGCAGCAGCCGCAGCATCGCCTTCCGGGTCGCGACGGCGTGTGGGCCGCCGACGGCGGGAATCGGCATACTCGTCCCTCCAGGGAAGATCAAGCCCGGACGTGAGCGCGTGCGTGGTCGGCCGGCTCGGTAGGGGCTGTCGTGCGGCGCGCCCCGCGAGAGGCGGGCGCGAGAGCGTACGACGGTCCGCCCCCACCCTCGGCACCTGTGGCGATCGTGGTCCCGCCCATGGGATGGAACTCCACCTGTGGTGCTCCTCGCTCGAATCGTCCCCTGTCGAGTGGCAGATGACCGCGAGACGCTTCACAGCCATCTGTCGTGGGGTGAGGTTAGAGCGGCTTACAGGCTCCGCAGGATGGAAAGTACATACACTCATGGCGATGTCATGGTGTATGAATTCACCACCTCGGTCCTGCGCGGGAGCATTGATGGGACAACCCGGTTCGGGTACGGCCGATGCCGTCGGCGAAGGGGAACTGGCCTCGTACAGGCTGCGGCGCGAACGCGAACTCAGCAGCCTGTACACCACGGCTCGTTCGCTGACAGCGCTCGGCGAGGTCGGTGAGGTTCTGCGTTCGATCGTCAGACACGCCCATGAGCTGATCGGCTGCGACTTCGCTTATCTGTCGCTTCTGGACGAGGACGGGTATCTCACACTGAGAGCGTCGGCGGGCACGATCTCGCCGGAGTTCTCGTCGGCCCGGATGCCGCCCGGGGCAGGCCTGGGCGGGCGCGTGATCGAGTCCAGAGCCCCCTTCTGGGTCAGCAACTACCACGAGGCCCAAGTCCTCCGCCACGACTCCAGGTTCGATCTGCTCGTGCCCAGCGAGGGACTCATGGCGCTGCTGGGTGTACCGCTCTTGGTGGGTGAGGAAGCGGTCGGTGTCCTGTTCGCCGCCGACCGAACCGAGCGTCCCTTCGAGACGGACGAGGTGGCGCTGTTCAGCGCTTTCGCCGGTCATGCCGCGGTCGCCCTCAACAACGCGCGGCTCTACGAGGAGAGCCGTGTCTCGCTGCGGCGGCTCACGGACGCCTATCGCACGATCGAAGACCAGGTCGCCACGATGGAACGGGCCGCGGCGGTGCATGAGGCCCTGACCCATGTGGTGCTGACCGGAGGAGGGCCCGGCGACATCGCGCAGCTGCTGGTCGAGCATTTGCGGGGCACGGTGACCGTCCAGGACCGGGACGACAAGGTCATCGCGGTCCGAGGGGGGCGGGACGAGCACGCCGACCAGGACCTGGCCCGGGACCTGCGCGAGGAGGCCCGAAGGACCGGGCGGTGCGCCTCCTCGCGGGATGAGGGCGGTGCTGCCCTCAGCGTGGTGGCCGTCGGGGCGGGCGGCAGTCCCTTCGGCTTCCTGTCCCTGTCGGGCCACGCCGCCCCGGAACCGGCGGACGTCCGCATGCTTGAGCGCTCGGCCCAGATCATGGGCCTGCTCATCCTCATGCGCGATGCGCGCGTCGAGGCAGAGAAGCGGGTCCGGGGCGAGCTGCTCATGGAACTGCTGTCCCGCCGACCACTGCATCCCGCCCAGCGCGAGAGGGCTGTCGCCCTGGGGGTGGACGTCGACCACCTCGACGTCCTCGTCGTGGCCGACTGCCCCGAAAGGCCCACGAGCGACATCGTCCGGCAGTTGAGGCCACTCTCGTCCGAGTGGTCCGGACTGGCCGGCGAGTATCTCGGCCAGGCGACGATGTTGCTGCGCGCCGACGACGTGGACGATGTCGCGAGCGCACTGCACCACACACTGCGCCGTACGCTCGGCGCGCCGACGCTCGTGGTCGCCGACCGGATCGCGGGGCAGGAGCGGTCCCGCTCGTTCACCCTGACGCAGCGCTGCATCAAGGTGATGCGCTCACTGGGAGACAACGACCGTGGGGCGAGTACACACCAGTACGGGATGTACTCCCTCGTCTTCGACCCCGAACGCGCCCACGACCTCGACCGGTTCCTCACCGACTGTCTCGGCACGCTGCTCGAGTACGACCAACGACGGTCGACCGACCTCGTGGCCACGACGGCCGCCTACTTCGCCCACTCCGGGCACCTGAGCCGGACGGCTCGCTCCCTGCACGTACACATGAACACGCTGCTCAAGCGCTTGGACAGGATCGGGGTCCTGCTCGGCGACGACTGGCGCTCCCCGGACTCCGCGCTGCGCCTTCACCTGGCGGTACGTCTCCACGAGTTGAGGGCCGCGGTCGACGGGCCCGCCCCGGACGCCACCGGCTGAGCCTGCTCCCGGCCGGCGCGGTCGACGGCGGGGACCGTGCCGGTTTTCTGGGTTCACGCTCGTCGTCCCCAGGCGCTTTCATGGGGCCGGACAGCTACCGTCGGCGCGGAGGAAGCCGGCGGTCTTCAGGCTGGGCGTGTCCAAGTCAGAGGTATCCGGCCCTCGGTCCACGCCGGCAGGTGTTTGGCGAGTTTCCCCAGCGACGGACCTCGCACGTGATGCAAATGCACCGAGATCGGTGTGCCGAACAGCATCCTGAAATAGTTCGCGAGGCCTGGCCCGGTACCGCTCCACATCTCGCTGACTGGGATATCGGGTGCCGGTAGCTCATGAAGCGGGTACACACACAGGGCCTGACGGCCCTCGACCGGCCCGGGCAGGACCGCGACCGCACGGACTTCCGTCCACCTCAGCCGAGTGGTCGGTCCATGTCCGTACAGCTCGTGATATTCCACCCCATTGGGGTCGAAAGCCACCGCCGGGTCATCCTTGCGGCTCGGCGTCGGCCCGCCCAAGTACGCGCCGACGGTGCTCCATAGGGGGTTTCTCGGCCGATAGAACAATTTGTCGCCCACCGCGCAACTCCTTCGCAAAGCCCGCCCGTCGAGTCTAGGGCTTGTCCCGTAAGCGGGCGGCTGTGGAGCGCCAGGGGTGACCCGGCCCCGTGAATCACTCGGGGAAGCACAATACTCAAGCGCGCACGCCGGGACGAGCGGGGACGGCACGCCGCCGCTGATCGTCTCACCCCCGGTGGTGGCGCCCGGCTCGCCGGTCTGCTGGAGCGGGTGCCGAGGAGCGATGGAGATTTTTTCGGAGTCCGGTCGTCTGAGGATGTCGAAAACGTGCCACCGGCTCCGTCCCAGGCACAGCAGCGGCCAACCACCGGCCGCACGAGAACGAAGGAGAAACCAGCATGGCGATTCAGCGGATGGACAATGTCGGCATCGTCGTCGAGGACCTGGACGCCGCCATCGCGTTCTTCGTGGAACTCGGCATGGAACTGGAGGGCAAGGCGGAGGTCGAGGGCCTTGTCGCCGACCAGTGCACCGGACTCGACGGCGTCCGCTGTGACATCGCGATGGTCCGGACCCCGGACGGTCACAGCCGGCTCGAACTGGCGAAGTACCGCAGCCCCGCGGTGATCGACGCCGGGCCGCCGCGCAACCGGCCGCACAACATTCTGGGCACGCACCGCGTCATGTTCGCCGTCGACGACATCAAGGACACCGTTGCCCGCCTGCGCCCGCACGGCGCCGAACTTGTCGGCGAGATCGCCCGGTTCGAGGACAGCTATCTGCTCTGCTACCTCCGCGGCCCGGAGGGCATCATCGTCGGGCTGGCCGAGCAACTGAGCTGAGAATGCGCTCCGGGCCCGGGTCTGTACGGTGGGCCGGGTGACGACGACTTCCCAGACTCAGCTCGTGGTGCTGCGAGGTAACAGCGCCACCGGCAAGAGCTCGGTCGCCGCCGGGGTGCGCAGGCGCTACGGGCGTGGCATTGCCGTGGTCGGTCAGGACATCTTGCGTCGCAACGTCCTGCGGGAGCGGGACATCCCCGGCGGCGCGAACGTCGGCTTGATCGACCTCACCGTCCGGTACGCCTTGGAGCACGGCTTCCACACGGTGCTGGAGGGCATCCTCTACGTCGCCCACTACGGTGACATGCTTGCCGGGCTGGTCGCCGACTACCCGCGGCGCAGCCACTGCTTCTACCTCGACGTGCCGTTCCAGCAGACCCTGGAACGGCACGCGACCAAACCGATCGCCCGGGAGGTCGGCGAGGCGCAGCTCCGCGAGTGGTATCGACCGCTGGATCTGCTGCCTGGCGGAATCGAGACCACGATCTCCGCGAGAAGCTCCCTGGACGAGACGGTCGACCAGGTGATGCGTGCGTCAGGCCTGGCCGCGATGCCCCGGCAGTGGGGATGCTCAGACGGCCGGGGTGTTCAGGACGTACTCCCGTGAGGCGTGGACCTCGCTGCGCAGGGTCGACAGGTCGACGTCGAGTACTGTCCCGTTCCATTTGCGGGGCTCGCCGTTGACGAGGACGGCGCTGATGTTGCGGGCGTCGGAGCCCAGGACGACCGTGCCGATCGGATCGTTGAGGGGCATGTTGTTGAGGTCCTCGGCCCGGATGACCAACAGGTCGGCCTTCTTGCCCGGGGTGAGTGAACCGGTGACGCGGGCCAGGCCGTTGGTGTGGGCGCCCTGGAGGGTGGCGAAGTCGAGGACGTCGTGGGTGGTGAGGCGGGAGGGCTGCTGGTCGGTGCCGTAGGCGGCGTTGACCGCGAGCATCCGCTGGATGGCGTGCAGGGTTCGCATCTGGGTGAACATGTCACTGGCCAGGGCGACTTCGACGTCGATGCTCAGTCCGGGGCGGATGCCGACGGACAGGGCCTCGTCGACGGCGGGGATCGCGGTCTCCAGGCCGATCTGGGCGTCGGACGTGGGGGCGAGCGCCACGGTGGTGCCGGTCCCGCCCATCGCCTTCCATGCCTCGGAGGTCAGTCCGGTGGAGTGGATGAGCGTGACGTCGGGGCTCAGGATCCCGTGCTTGGCCCACCGCATGACTGCCTCGGACGAGGCCGTCCCGAAGACGGCGTCCACGCTCACTCCGATGCCCAATTCCTGTGCGAGAAGGGCGAGTTCAGGGCCGTATGCGAGCGCCGGTCCGGCGATCTCGTCGGTCGCGAGGGTTGCCAGGCGCAGGGTCAGCAGTTGTTCGTCGCTGCTGAAGTACCGGTCCTTGACGCGGGTCAGATCGCCGGGCCACTGCCGGTCCCACGTACCGAAGTGCGGTCCCATGGACGCGTGGACGCCTCGGATGCCGGTGTCGAGGAGGGCCTCGATCGCCGCGTCCGAGTGGTCACGTGTGCGGGAGTTGTGGGAGAAGTCGAGCATGGTCGTGATGCCGCTGTCGATCGCGGTGAGGGCGGCCAGCCGGGTGCCGATGTACATGTCCTCGGGCCGGTAGACCGTGGCGTATCCGGCGAGGGTGGTCATGACATAGCCGCCGAGGTCGTCGACGTCGGGCATGATCCGCCGCAGCTGGGCCTCCCAGGCGTGCCGATGGGTGTCGACGAAGCCGGGGGTGAGGATCGTGCCGGTGGCGTCGACGACCACGGCGTCGCCCGCTCCGAGGTCGCGGCCGACGGCGGTGATCGTGTCGCCCTCGACGAGGAGGTCGCCGTTGTCGATGACGCCGAGGTCCGGGTCCATGGTGACGACGGTCGCGCCGGTGAACAGGACGCGCCGCCGGTCGGCGGGCCGCCGGCGGAGCTCTTCGAGCACGGCGGCGCTGGTGGTGTCGTTGGCGTTCATGAGTGGTCTTCTTCTTTCTGTACGGCGGGGAGGCCGGGGCGCCGGGGGAGGAGAGGTCAGCCGAGCTTCATGACGTAGCCCGCGTGGTGCAGTTCGTCGCTCCGGAACTCGCCGTAGGCCCAGAAGCCGAGGTCGTCCAGGTAGTCGATGCGGTCGCCGTCGATCCAGTACCGGCCCTGGTAGGCGTGCGGGCGCCCGCCCCGCGTCTCGTCGTAGCGGCCGTCGGGGGTGAGTACCTGGTGCAGGAAGTCGTTCCTGTCGATCCAGACGCCGACGCGCGGACTGCCGGTCAGGTCCTCGGCGGCCGGGATGCCCACCTCGGGGGCGGTGGACCGGCCGGGGACGTCGGTGCCGGCCCACAGGACCGGCCGACCCGCCACGACGAGTGCGCGGACCTGCCGCGGACGGGTCATGAGTGTGGCCACCGCGTCCGGCACGTCGGCGGCGAGTTCGTCGGGCACCACCAGGAAGTCGGTGGTGTTGCCCGGGGTAAGCGTCGCGACGTACTCGGTGCGTCGGCGGCGCCCGCCGACCAGCGCCACGGTGTCCACGACGGCGGGGGCGACGGTCATGCCGGTGCAGTTGACGACGATGGCGTTGTCGTCCTGAGCCGCGGTGACGATGCCGGGGCCGACCCCCACGATCAGGGAGCCGACGAGCAGGAGGTCGGCGCCGGTCATGGTCCCGATCAGCGGGTCCGTCGTCAGGATGCGGGCGTCGGTGAACAGGACGGGGCGCCCCTCCTCGTTCGAGAGGATCTCGCCGAGGGTCTCGGCGTTCCAGGGCGGGTTGTCGGTGGTGCTCATGGTGCTCCTTCCATGGGATTCGGCCCACTGGCCGCTCGGGCCGCAGTTCTGTTCGGTGAGCTCGCCGCGCGCGGTGTGCGCCGGGGCTCAGCCCTCCGCCTGGATGCCACCGCTTCTACGAGAGCGGGTGCGTTCGGGATCAGATCGCCCGGGCGGTCGGCATGATGGTGATCTCGGTGAGGTTGACGTGGCGTGGCACGGCAGCCATGAAGGCGACGGTCTCTGCTATGTCCTCGGACTTCAGGCAGTCGATGTCGTGGACCAGTCCCGCCATCAGCGCACTGGCGTCCGGGTCTTCGACGTGGTCCGGAGGTTCGGTCTCGACCATGCCGGGTTCGATCGTGGCCACGCGGACCATCTCCGGGCCGAGTTCGACGCGCGGAAGCCGCGTGAGGTGGCTGATGCAGGCCTTGGTACCGGAGTAGATCGAGAACTTCTCCAGGATGCGGGTGGCGGCGATCGACGAGGTGTTGATCAGGTCGGAGGGCCGGCCCTGGGCGGCGGCCGAGGTGAGGGTGGGGAAGGAACGCGGGGATGGCGTTCATGACGCCGCTGTTGACCAGTACGTCGATCCCGCCGAAGCGGCCGACAGCGGCATAGACGGCCGCGGGAATGCTCGCGGTGTCGGTCACGTCCAGGGCGACGGCGAGAAACCGGTCGCAATCCCTGAAGTCCTGTGGAATCCGTGCCGGATCGCGGACCGCGATCACGACGTCGTTGCCGTCGGCGCACGCGGCACGCGCAATTTCCGCGCCGAGGCCCCGAGATGCGCCGGTGATGAACCAAGTAGCCATGACAATGCCTCTCTTCCGCGTTTCCAGTCGGTGTTCGCCGGCTCTCAGTCCCGGTGAATTCGACTCTGCCCGTGGACGTCGGAAGCAGGAAGGCAGGGAGTTTCCTGGGAGAAAAACTCCTAGGCTGCACGGCTCCTCGTCGAGGCGCGCGCCCAACGAAGCCGTCCGGGTCGGGGCGCGGCGCGAGGAGAGCGGATCGGACCATGCCCTGTGGCCGGGTCGTGGAGCGGAACCTGACACGCTGTGGGCGTTGCGGAACTCGCGGGTTCGTACGCTCGTTTCCCACTCGCACAGCCGGAGAGTTGTCGAGGGGACCTCCATGGCCCTGCCCGGGGGAGGGATGCCGAAGTGGAGACGGATCCGGAGGCGCCGCGCGGGTACGAGGCGCTGGTGCATGACAGGGGATCGCCGGCCGCGGCCGGAGCCGGCAGGAGCGGGCAGGCCCAGTTGGAGTTCGCCTCCGGCACAGGGCTGCTGGAACTGATCGAGACGCTGCGATACGTCTTCGCCACCGACCCCGTGCTGGACAGGGTGCTCCTCGTCCCCGACGGGCGGCCCGTCGGCTCGACCGCGCGGGTCCGCTTCGAGCAGCAGGTGCTCGGTGCGGACCCGCGCGACGGAGACCCTCCACGGCGTGGCGGACTGGGCCTTGGGGACCACGCCACACTCCCTGGCAGCCCCACGAGCTTCACCGCGTACTGCTACCGGTGCGGGCAGTGTGGACGGGCCACCTACCGGATCGCCGCCGACGAGGCGCCCCCCGTGTGCCCGGTGGCCGGCCACGGCGCGATGGTGATCGCGCGGTGAGCCTTTCCGCGATCGGTGGGCCGCCCACCGGTGCGCTGGGCGGCCGGTTCTTCGTGATCGGTTACGTGCCGGTGTGCGCCTGCTTTCTCTTCGTGCTGCTGCTTGTCTGGGCGGGGGCGCCGGGGGCCGCCCTGGACTGGGATGCCGCCTGGCGGCGTGTCGGCACACTGGGCGCGGGCGGGGCCGTGCTGCTGGTGTTCGCGACGCTCGTGGTGGCATTGGCGCTCCACCCGCTCCAACTGCCGCTCGTCAGGCTGCTTGAGGGCTACTGGCCCTCCTGGTGCGGCGCGCTGACGCGGCGGGGCGTACGTGGTCAGGAGCGTCGTCGGCAGCGGCTGATACGCGCCGCGGAACTGCCCGGCGACCAACCTCCCGCCCCGGCAGCCGTCCACGTGGCGGGGCTGGCCGACAGCGCGCTGCGCGCCCGCTTCCCGCGGCAGCCGCACCTGCTGCGCCCCACCCGGCTCGGCAACGCGCTCGCCGCCGCCGAGGACCGATGCGGCGCCCCGTACGGGTGGGACGGGCCGACCGCGTGGCCGCGCCTGCACGCGGTCCTCGGCGGCGTGGCCAAGGAGACCGTCGAGGACCGGCGCGACGCACTCGACGCCGCATGCCGCGTCAGCGTTGTCTCGGCTCTGTGCGCCGCGGTCAGCGCCGTCCTGCTGGCCCGCACCGGCTGGTGGCTGCTGCTCGCGCTGGCGCCGCTGCTGCTGTCGGCTCTCGCCTACCACGCCGCCGTGCACGCCGCGCCGGCCTATGGGCAGGCCGTGCGTGTCTGCTTCGACCTGCACCGTTTCGATCTGTATCCGGCGCTGCACCTTCCACTGCCCGACGACCCGGAGCAGGAGCGCCGGATGAACACCGACCTGTCGGCCTTCTGGCGGCAGGGCAGAGCGCTGGAGGCGGGTTACGAGCACCCGGAGCCCGCGCAGGAACGCTGCTGCCGCGGTCCGTGCCGAGGGCAACCGCCCGATGGAGCAGGACGTGGAGACACGCGGTGACGCACGGGAACCGGGGCAGGGCGATCTTCGGGGGGCGTGGAGGAGATGGGGCTGGACGACCTCGCCGTCGAGGCGTTGGCCGCCTACGAGCAGGCCAGGGTACGACGGGAGCTGCCCGCGGTGGAGCGGGCCCTGACGCTGGTGAACGCGCTTCGCGCGGCTCTGTCGGCGGAGGACCCGGGACAGCGGGCGGTCGCCTCCTACCTCGCCTCTGTCCTGTTCCTGCTCCGTGCCGATTTGGAGGGCGGCTCGGCGCGGGCCGATCTCGACCGTGCGCTGGACGAAGCGGGACTGGCGGTGCGGCTGCGCGAACGGGCGGGCGCCCATCCCGGCCTGCCCTCGGTCGCGCAGATCCTCGCCCTCGCGGCCGAGGTACGGCGGGTCCGCCTCCGGCTCACCGGTGACGCACGCGAACTGGACGGTGCGATCGACGCGGCACGGGCCGCCGCGGGACACCCTGACACCACAAGGCCGGAACGCGCCGCAGCACTGGCCGACCTGTGCGGCCTTCTCGGCGAACGACATCTCCTCACCGGGGCTCCGGCCGACCTGGACGAATCGATCAGGGCGGGCCGGGAGGCCGTCGGAGCGGTGGACCCCGAGCACGGGTCGTACGCGATGGCCCGCAACAACCTGGCGGTGGCGCTGCGCAATCGGTACGAGCGTACGGGGAACCGGGCCGACTTGGACATGGCCGTGGTTCACGCGCGCGACGGAGCGGAGGCCGCCGCCGACGGATCTCCGCGCGCCACGTGCTCGAGCACGCTCATCGGTGCGCTGGTCGCGCAGTACGCCTACCAGAGCGATCCGCGCACCCTTGACGAATCCATCGCGGCGGGGCGAGCCGCACTCTCGGCCATGGGCCTGTGCTTACCCGCCCCGATCACGGATCCGGACGATGCCGACACCGACGGGGCCGAGCCTCCGCTGCCGGACGCCGCCGGAGCCGTGCTGCTCAACATGGCCACGGCGTTGTGCTTCCGGCACGAACGATCCGGCGGTCTCCGTGATCTCGACGAGTCCCTCGCCGCCACCCGACGCGCCCTGCGTGTCTCGCCGCCACGCGGCGTCGACCACGCGACCGGCCTGGGCCAGCTGGCCAACGTGCTCCAGCGCTGTTATGAGCTGACAGGCGACACCCGGGACTTGAACGAGGCGATCGACGCCGCCCGCAAGGCGCTCCGGCGCTGTCCCTCCCGGCACTTGTCGCGTGTGATGCATCTCAGAAGCCTCGCCCGTGCTCTGCGACTGCGGTTCGAGCGCGAGGGCGATGCCGTGGACCTCGACGAGGCGATCGCGGCTGTCCGTCAGGGGCTGCGCGCCGTGACTCCCGAGGATGTCGGACGCGCACTGCTTCTGGAGCAGTTGAGCGGTCTGACCCTGCTGCGCAACCGGCTCGCCGGCGACCCCGTCGACCTCGACACGGCGGTCGCCGCCGCCGCCGAGGCCGTGAAGGAGACCACCCTGGGCCACTCCTACCAGGGCATGTACTTGAACAACCTTGGCATCGCCCATCAGGAGCGGTTCACCACCCACGGCGACCCCGCCGACCTGGACGCGGCCGTCCACGCCGGTCGGAGGGCCGCACACGCCACCCCGCGAGATCATCCGCTGTATGCGACATGCCAGCAGAACCTGGGCAACACCCTCCTCACCCGCTGGCTCTGGGCGCTCGTACACGGCGACGGCGGCGGACCGGAACGACCCAGGGGAGAGGTGCTTCAGGGCGAGGCGGCGGATCCGGCCGATCTGGTGGACGCCATCGCGGCCCACCGTGCGGCCCTGGACGCGACGGTGGGGGTGGCCGAGCGGTCGGTGTGCACGGGCAATCTGGGTACGGCGCTGCGCTGGCGGTACCAGCAGAGGGGAGATGCCCGCGACGCACGGGAGGCGGAGTCTCTCCTGCGGGACGCGGTGCGTGCCGGCCCGGTCGGCAGCCCCACGCACGGCCGTCATCTGTCCTCACTGGCGGAGCTGTTGAGCGCGCGCCACCGGCGCACCGGCGATCGGGGCAGCGCGGCCGAGGCCATCGCGAGCTGGCGGCGCGCGGCCCAACTACCCGGCGCCGCGGCGGGCGAACGCATCGCGTGGGCCACCGCGTGGGGCGGGCTGGCGATAGACCTCGACGACTTCCCGCAGGCCATGGAAGGCATGGCCACGGCCGTGGACCTGCTGCCGCTGCTCGTCTGGCGCGGCCTGGACCGCGCGGAACGCGAACGGCTTCTCGCCGACTGCGCCGGACTCGCCCAGGACGCCGCCGCGGCCGCGATCGCCGCGGGCCGGCCGGAAGAGGCCGTCGAACTCCTCGAACGCGGACGGTCCGTACTGTGGTCGCAGCTGCTCGAACAGAACACCGAACTCGACGCCCTGCGTGCCGCCGCGCCCGCGCTGGCGGCCCGCCTGGACCAGGTCCGCTCCGTGCTGGACGCGACCGGCGGTACGGGAGCCGCCGTCCTGCCGCCGGTGGGCCCCTTCACCCGCGGCACCAGGGCAGGTTCGTCTCCACCGGCCGGCGCGTCGCCCCCCGTCTGGCTCGACCACCACGACGCCGCGGAGCGCCGTACGGCTCCGGCCGGTGAGTGGACAGATCTGGTCCAAGAGGTACGGGGCCTGCCCGGCTTCGGGAACTTCCTGCGCCGGCCCGGTCTGCGCGAACTGCGGTCGGCGCTGCCCGGACCGGTGGTCCTGGTCAACGTCAGCGTTCTGCGCTGCGATGCCCTGATCGTGATGGGCGACGCGGTGCGCGTGGTGCCGCTGCCCAGGCTGACCGCCAGTGAGGCGCACGCGCGCGCGAACCGGTTCCTCACCGTGCTCGACGAGGCCGACAGTGGTGTCGGCGCCGTCGGCATGGCCGCACGCCTGGTCCGTGAACAGACCCTCCTGGACATACTGGAGTGGCTGTGGGAAGCCGTCGCCGCTCCCGTGCTGGACGCGCTGCACCTCATCTCACCGGTACCGTCACACGGTCCCTGGACCCGGCTGTGGTGGTGTCCCACCGGCCCGCTCACCCTGCTGCCCCTCCACGCGGCGGGCCGTCCCGCCGATCCGGACTCGGACGGGCCCCGGCCCGGCGACAGCGTCCTGGACCGCGTCGTCAGCTCGTACACTCCGACGCTGCGCAGCCTGGCCCAGGCGTCCACTCGGGCCGGCGGCCGGCGCGGGGACCGTGGCGCGGGTGGAAACCGACTGCTCGCCGTCGCGGTCGCCGAGGCGCCCAGGCTGCCCGTCCTTCATGGCGTACGCCGTGAAGCCGAGGCTGTGACACGCCTCTTCCCCGGCGGGCTCCACACGCTGCTCGACGGACCGAGCGCCACCCGCGAGGCCGTTCGCGCCGCGCTCGGCCGGCACGCCTGGGCACACATCGCCTGCCACGGCAGCCAGAACCTCACGGCTCCGTCCCGCGCCGGACTCCATCTGCACGACGGCCTGCTGACGGTGGCCGAGCTCAGCGCGGTCCGGCCCGAGGAGCCTCGGGAACTCGTCTATCTGTCCGCGTGCGAGACCGCCATGGGAGGGGCCGTCATCCCTGATGAGGCGATCACACTCGCCCACGCCCTTCAGTTCACCGGCTACCGGCAGGTGGTCGCCACCTTGTGGAGCGTCGAGGACGGGGTGGCGGTACAGGCGGCCGAGGACTTCTACACCCGCATGGACAGCGCCGTCGGCCCGGAGCCGACGCCGGCTGCTGAAGCCCTCCACCACTCGGTCCGCGCCTTGCGTGCGCGGATGCCCCACGCACCCGGCCGGTGGGCCTCGTACGTGCACGTGGGGGCTTGAATCCGCGCCCGGTCAGGACACGGACTTCCGCCGGGGCCGTCGTCCGGGGGAACAGCGTCGACCACTTCTGGGAGGACGCCCACCGCTGCAAGGTCAGCGGCTGCCTGCTGGAGTACAACTCGGCGGTCAACAGCTACGCGGTCGTACCGGCGGGCACGGAGAACGACCCGCCGCACCGTGACATGTTCCAGAGCTTCCGCGGCGACGGCAGCTTCACCCCGGTCAACGACGTCGTCCTGCGCGGGAACGTCTTCACCAGCCGCAAGGGCACCCGTTACGGCAAGATCCCCTTCCAGTACAACGGCAAGTACACGATCCAGGGCATCGGCGCCTTCGACGGCCCTTACCGGAACTGGACCATCGAGAACAACGTCGTCCAGGTGGAAGTCGGCCTCGCGATGGGCCTGTACGGCATGAACGACAGCAGGATCGTCAACAACACCGTCGTCCCGCGCGACCCGGCCACGGCCAGCGAGATCCGGCTCACCAATCAGAAGGACGGAACGCCGTCGAGCGGTGACATCATCCGCAACAACCTGGCACGCACCTTCAACACCGGCGCCGCGGTCAACACCCAGCACTCCAACAACATCACCGTGGGGACGGACTACGCCAGGTACTTCGCCGACCACCCCGGTGGCGATCTCCACCTGAAGCCGGGATCCCCGGCGATCAACGGCGGGACCGACAGGAACGCCCCCACCGTCGACGCCGACCGCAAACAGCGGTCCGCGCCGTTCGACGTAGGCGCCTACGAGTTCTGACCCTTCGACCTCACCCCTTGCCCGCTGCTCGCGCCGGTTCGACCGGCACGAGCAGCGGATGCCGGGAGGTCGCGCTACGCGACGGCCGTCCCTTCGAGCTCGACCATCAGGGTGGGAATGGCCAGCCGTGTCACGCCGAGCATCGTGGTGGTGGGCGCCACTCCGGCGGTGCCCAACCGCGCCGCCAGCCCGCCGTAGTGCTGGAACAGCAGATCGACGTCGGTGGTGTAGACGTTGAGCCGGACGAGACTCGCGAGCGACATGCCGGCCCCGCCGAGTACCGCCTCCAGGTTGTCGAGGCTCAGCGCCAACTGCGCCGCCATGTCACCGTCGTGCTGGGGCTTGCCGTCGTCGCTCATCGCGGTCTGCCCCGAGATGTAAAGGGTCCGGGTCTGCCCGGAGACAAGCTCACCCTGGTGGTAACCCAACTCCACCGACCACGGCACCGGGTTGACCGCCGTTCGCTCCACAGCCACATCAGCTCCATTCGCTTCAACGACGCAGTTACGTCCGCCGGCTCGGCAGCCGTCCGTTCTGACGTCGTGTCGAGGAGCCTCGCGCACAAATCACGACACCCTTCGTCATGTATTCGGGGTAGCGTTTTCGTATGCGCGCCGACCGGTTGGTCTCGCTGGTACTGCTGCTGCGCCAACGGGGTCGGCTGTCCGCGGCCACGCTGGCCCGTGAGTTGGAGGTATCCACCCGCACCGTGCTGCGCGACATCGACGCGCTGTCGGCGGTCGGCGTTCCGGTGTACGCCGAACGCGGCAGGAACGGCGGGTTCGCGTTGTTGCCCGGTTTCCAGACGGAGCTCACCGGACTGAACCACGACGAGGCACTCGCCCTGCTGGTCGCCGGATCACGGCGCGGCGCGCAGGCGTTCGGCCTCGGCTCGGCACTCGCCTCCGCCATGCTCAAGGTGGTCGACGCGCTGCCCGAAAGCCATCGGGACACCGCGGCCGGAGTGGCCGAGCGACTGCTCATCGACCCGGAGACCGACCTTCTCTCGCGCCGCGTGGTCGCCGAGGAAGTACCCGACGCCGTGGTGGCCGAGGTCCGGCGCGCGGTGTTCGCCGGACACAAGCTGCGCATCCGCTACGCGGCCACGGGCCGGCTGCCACAGTGGCGCACGGTGGACCCGATCGGCCTGGTCACCGTACGGGACCAGGGCTACTTGCTGGCGACGAGGTCCGGCGAGGACCGCACCTACCGGCTGTCCCGGGTGTCGGCGGCCGAGGAACTCCCCGAACCCGCACAGCGGGCGGACCGGGTCGATCTGGACCGAGCCTGGCAGGAACGCGGCACGCGGTTCCGGACCGGCGGCGACCAAGTCGCCGTGCTGGTACGGGTGAACCCGGCGCGCCGGGAGGAACTGGTGGGCACCGCGCTGGCCGTCCGCTCCGAAGAGACCGACGCGGACGGCCGGCTGCGGCTGGAGGTGACCTTCCAGGACGCACGACACGCCGAGTGGGCGCTCTGGCAGCTCGCCACGAACGCGGAAGCCCTGGCCCCGCAGTGGCTCCGCACCTCCCTGCGTGACCGCGCCGCGGCGACAGCCACGTACTACGGAGCGCCGGCCTGAGAGCCACCACCGTCTGCGGACGGCCCCCTGAGCCGTCCCCCGCAGTGCGCTGTCCGCTCGCCTCACCGCTCGGCCACGGCCCTCCGGCACCACGGCCATGAACAGGCCCAACTGCGGTTCTGTACAAGGGGAGTTCGTATGATGCCGACCATGGCGAGTCACGGGGATCTCATAGCGGGGCGCTACCGCATCACCACACCGCTCGGACGCGGCGGTATGGGCACGGTCTGGCGGGCGACCGACGAACTGCTCGGCCGGGCCGTCGCCGTGAAGGAGTTGCACGTCGACGAGCGGCTCTCGCACGCGCAAGCGGAGAGCCGACGCGAGCGCACGATGCGCGAGGCACGCTCGGTCGCGCAGGTGAAGCACCCCGGCGTCCTCGTCCTCCACGACGTCGTCCAGCACGACGCGCAGCCCTGGCTCGTGATGGAGCTGATCGACGGCAAGTCGCTCGCCGACCGGATCGCCCTGGACGGCCCGGTACCGCCCGCCGAGGCCGCCCGTATCGGCCTCGCCCTGCTGGCCGCGCTGCGCGCCGCGCACTCGGCCGGAGTGCTGCACCGCGACCTCAAGCCCGCGAACGTGCTCCTGGAGGCGGCCACGGGCCGCGTGGTGCTGTCGGACTTCGGGATCGCGCAGGTCGACGGGCAGACGACGCTGACAGAGACGGGCGCGTTCGTCGGCTCCCCGGAGTACACCGCCCCGGAGCGGATGTCGGGCACGCGAACAGGCCCGGAGTCCGACCTGTGGTCGCTCGGGGTGCTCCTCTGCGCCGCCGTCGAGGGCGAGTCGCCGTTCCGCCGCGACTCGGTGGTGGGGGTGCTGCATGCCGTGGTGATGGACGAGGTCAAGGTGCCCGACTCGGCCGGTCCGCTGCTTCCCGTCCTGAACGGTCTCCTTGAGCGAGATCCCGCGCGGCGGCTCGGCGCGGACGAGGTGGAGCAAGCTCTACGCGCTTTTCTGACGCAGGAGCGGATGCCGACCGTGCCCCACACACCGATGGCCCCAGCACCCTCCGACGAACCGGTTCCGCCCGCCGCCGCTCCCGCACGGACTTCCGCGCAGGCCGGAGGCCCCCGGATCCGCAGGGCGCTTCTCGTCGGCGCCCTGACCGTCGTCCTCGCGGCGGGCGGCACCGGCGCGTGGGTCATGACGAGGGACGACTCCGCGACGACGGAGGCGACCGGGAAGCCCTCCACGAGCCCGGACCAGCCGAAGAACTCCGGCAAGAACGCTTCCGACGCTCCCAAACCGCTCGGCGACGGCACGGGCAAGGCCGATCCCACACCGTCCGCGGACTCCGCCGACGCCCCGGCCCCCGCGGGCTACCGGAAGGTCTCCGACCCGACGGGCTTCACGATGGCGACGCCCACCGGCTTCATCCGCACGGACGAATCGCCCCGAGTCTTCTACAACTCGGCGGACAACGCCTTCCGCATCGGCGTCCATCCCCAGCCCCTGGATCCGAACGGCCCCGCAGAGGTCATGCGGCAGGCACACGAGGCCGGCCCGTCGGACTACCCCGGCTACCGGGACGGCTCGGTCCGCGAGACCACGCACAACGGCTTCCCCGCAGCAGTCTGGGAGTTCACCTGGGACGGCGGCGCCCAGGACGGCGGCCCGCGCCGCACGTACGACCTGAGCTGGAACGAGGGCGGCAAGATGTACGACCTGTGGGTCTCCGCCCCCGCCGATCAGGCGGCGGCGGCCGAGCGCCACTTCATCGAGGCACACAGGTCCTTCGCGCGATCGGGCTCCTGACACGAGGGACCTTCGTGTGCGGCACACCATGCCCCTGCTACGGGCGGCGGCCGAAGAACTCCGCCTCCGCCAGGGCGATCCGGCGGTCCTTCCCCGTGCCGTACGCCGAGTCGACCGTGAGTCTCGCCCGTACGGTGTCGGAGCCCCGCAGGTCGAAGGTCTGCTCGCCCGCCTGGTCCCGTAGGCGGATGGAGCGGGTCGTCAACTCGCCTTCCTGGGAGGTCAGTCGCACGGTGATCCGGGCGGGGCGGGCCTGGGTGAGGAATTCGTCCTTGCGGGCCGATGTGCCCGAGAACACCAGCAGCTTCATCACCCGCACCGGCTCGGCGAAGTCGCACTCAAGGAATTCACCGATGCCGTCCCCGGTCTCCTTCGGCGCCCAGTAGCGGTTGTTGAATCCGTCGACCGCGGCGGCGGCCGGATGGCCCGACTGCGCACTGGACGCGCGGCACTCCGTCGGCGGCACCGATTCGGGCTTTCCCGTCTCCTCCTTCGCGAGGCCGAACAGTCCGGACATGTGGGGGAGCGCGAACCAGATCCCAACCGCCAGCAGGATCAGCACGATCGGCAGCCCGACCCGCGGCCTCCGCCACCCTCGCCGCGGCCGGGTGCCCGCGACGGGGGACTGCCGTGGGCCGCGGTTGAGGATCCGGCGCCACCACGGCGGGCGGATCGCGGGGGGCGGGCCCGGGTCCAGGAGGAGGGCGCAGCGGACGCAGAGCGTGCGGTCCGGGGTGTTCTCCGTGCGGCAGTGGGGGCAGACGATCGGCGTCCCGCTGGTGGCCGGCGGTGTCGTCGGCTCGGGGGCGGGCGCGGGAGCGCCCGAGTCGGGCCATGCGTCGGGGCCCGGCGCGGCTTGGTCCGCGTTCTCGCCGGGGCGTCGCGGCGCGGCGGTGGGCGGGGGCGGTTGCGGGGGAGGGGCGTCCGGTTGCGCGGGCGTGGGGGTCGCGGGAGTGGGCGGGGTCGGCGCGGGCGGGTCCGGGGCCGCGGGCTCCGGTGGTGGCGGCGACGTTCCCTCTTCCGGCTCCCACGCCAGGAACGCCTCGCAGGAAGCGCAGAACTCCCGCCCCGGCGCGTTCCGGTGGCCGCAACTCTCGCAGATCACTCCGCACCACCTCCGCCACTCGTCGGCAGTAGTTCGAGCGTGAACCCCACATGCGCGGGGATCTCCGTCGCGATCAGTTCCTCCAGGCGCACCCGGTCGAGCCGTTGACCCTCGCCCGCCCTGAGCCGGATCGTCACCCAGGGGACGGCGTCACCCGGCAGCGCGGTGTCGGGAGTTGTCGACCAGATGGCGCCGCCGCTCTCGACGATCTCCGGCTCCGTGCCGCCGGTCTCCAGCCGGAGTGCCTCCGCCAGCCCGCCGACCGTCCCGCGCCGCGCATGTCTGGCCACGGCTCCCCGCACCTCGGCCCGCCGTTGGGCGTCGGGGCTGTCCTCGTGGGGCTCCACCGCCACCCACCCCGCCAGCCAGGCCAGAAAGTCGTCGGGGGCGCTGCGGTGGTCCAGATACGCGGGCAGGTTGTCGATCGTCAGCAGCACTGGGGCTAGCACATCGTCCAGCGCCGCGAGAAAGCGCCGCAGGAAGTCCTGTTCCAGATAGACGGCGGGCAGTTGCTCGATCAGGGGGTGCGGCGTCGGCAGGCCGGGAACGTCGGCACGCATCGGGTCAGGCTCCTCTCACCCGGAGCTGGTGTTCGTAGCTGAAGACGAGCGCGTGCCTGTCCAGCGGGATCTTCGTGGTCGCGTCGGTGCGTTCCCCGGTGACCGGGTCGGCGCGGTAGAGCCGTACGTCCTCCACCAGGTCCACCCCGGGCACCCGCTGGAGCACGGCGAACGCCTCGCCCGACTGCACCGGCCGGCCGAACGGCCAGCCCTGGCCGCCCGGCCCGCCGGTGAGCGGGTTGAAGTACCCGTACAGAGCCGCCAGTGCCGTCTCCCGTACCTTCTCCGCGACCGCCCCGCGCTCGGTCTGGACCGACGCGACGACGGTGACGCCCTGGTAGAACGGCGGTTCGACGACCAGCCGGGTGCCGATCGGCCGCCGGGCGTTCAGGTGTTCGCGGATCGGACCGAGCGTCTGCTCGGGCGGGACGAGTTCGTCGAACTCGATCCGGCCCTGCGCGTCGCCGCGTCCCGCGGGCACGATGAGCAGCCGTACCCCGCCCGCGTCGGACTCGTCGTCGGTACCACCGGCCGCCCGGATGCAGTGCACGCGCGCCGCGTCCGGCGCGATCTCGCGCGCGAGGAGTTCGTAGTCGTGCGGCACGACCGCACGGTGCAGGGTCCGCAGCGTCATCGGTCCGCGCACCCGCGCGCTGGCGACGCTCTCGCCGTCGACCCCGCCGAGCGCCGGCCGGCGGTTCTCGACCCTGGCCACGTACGGGATCGCGCCACGCAGGACCCGCAGCGTGGAGCGGGCGACGTTGCCGCGCAGCCCGCCACCGGTGCGGTACGACCGCACGCGGACGGTGGCGCCCTTGGCCGGGACGCGGCCGTAGTAGCGGATTCCGCCGTCCCGTTCGCGTACGGCGGGACCGAACTCGACCCGCCCGGAATTCGCGTCCAGCGTGACGTGCCGGTCCTCGGGGCCGGAGTGCGCGAAGTCGTCGACCCGGGTCCACCGTTCGGCGTCCGCCCCCGGCCCCGGACCGGTCACCTCGACCACGAACTCACCGGGCACGACCGGTGGCCGGGCCAGCCCGAACGCCTGGCCGGGCACCCCCTCCGCCTGTCCCAGCACCTCGTCGGTGACGGTCTCCGCGTGCTCGGCGGGCACGGTCGCACCGATCGTGAACGCGGTGACCCCGCGGACCACGGGCGGCGCCATGTACGTCGGCTGGCCCGGCTCCGCGTCGATCAGACGGCACCGCAGCCAGCCCCCGGTACGCCGTACGACCGCCGCCGGGGAGTGGGTCTTCGGCAGATGCAGGATCAGCTCGCCCGACCGGTTGAAGCCGCCGGTGTCGTCCTTCTCGATCTCGCAGACGGTCCAGGCCGTGCCGTCCCACGCCTCCCACAGCACCGGCGGCCGACGCGGGTCGACACCGACGCCCTCCACCGTGCAGTCCAGCCGCAGTACGAGAACGCCCGCCGGGACGGCGGTGGACAGGCCCACGTACAGGCAGTCCCCGACGGTGGGCGTGGCCCCGAAGCAGGGCACGTCCCGGCCGAGCGTCAGCTCCTCGGTCCGGTCGACGGCCTCCCCCGAAGACGGCCAGGTGGCGAGATGGGCGAAGGCGCAGGGCACGATCGACAGCGGCTCGGAGGTCGTGAAGACGACCGCCTCCTCCGTCTCCGTACGGACCGTGGCGATCTCCGTCCCCGCGCGCACCACCACCGGGTCCGGGCGCGGCGCGCTCAGCCGGAACGTCACGTCGGTGTGCGCGGCCGTGGGCGGGTGGAGCCGAACGCCGATCAGATCGAGGAAGGCCAGATAGTTCTTCTCCGGCACCCGGTTCACCCGGTAGACGAGCTGGTCGACCATGCTCGCGAACGCCTCGATGAGCGTCACCCCGGGGTCCGACACATTGTGGTCGGTCCACTCCGGGCAACGTTGCTGCACGCGGCGTTTGGCCTCGTCCACCAGGCCCTGGAAGGTGCGGTCGTCCAGATGCGGACCGGGCAGCGTCACGCGCCCGCCTCCTCGTCGTCGGCCGATTCCTCGGCGTGCTGCGGGATCACGTAGAACGGGAAGACGAGGTTGCGCGGGTCGTTCGCGCCCCGCACGGTGTAGCCGATGTCGATGTAGAGCACCCCGTTGTCGGCCTCGTCGAACCGGACGACGACCTCGGTCACGTCGATGCGGGGCTCCCAGCGCTCCAGCGCCAGCCGCACCTCGTACGCGAGTTGGCCGGCCGTGCCCGCGTCGGCGGGGGCGAACACGTAGTCGTTGATGGCGCAGCCGAACTCCGGCCGCATCGGCCGCTCGCCCGGCGATGTCGCCAGGATCAGCCTGATCGACTCCTCCAGCGCATGCCGGCCACGCACCAGGGCGATGGAGCCGGTCGCGTCCGTACGCGGCGGGAACGCCCAGCCCGCACCGATGAATTGCTGTCCCATCCGGCCGCTCACCCCCCGATCAGTACCGTCGCGCAGCCCGACACCACCGGTGAGCCGCAGCCCGCCAGATCGCCGACCCGGGCGGCCGGGCTGCCGCCGATCAGTACGCTCGAACTGCCCGGCGGCGCGATCGCCGACGGCGGATGTGCGGCGGGCGACGCGCAGTTGTGTACGGTGCCGACCGTCGCGGCGGGCTTTCCGCCGATCAGCACGGACGGCACGCCGGGCGGTCCGACCGCGCCGGGGTGCCCGGTGGGGTCGCCGACCCGCGCGGCCGCGGCTGCTGCTGCCGACATGCGGTCCACTCCTGTCCGTCGTTCTTGTCCGCCGTCTATGACGCTTCGTCAGTTAAGCTTGATCATCGGGGCGTTGACCGACACCGAACTGCCGCTCTTGATGTCCGTGCGGCGCGTGCCGTCGACCGTGACCTGGCCGCCGCGCACCTCCACCGAACCGCCGCTGGAGAGAGCGACCTTGCCGTTCCCGCCGTCCACCGCGACACCGCTGCGGGACGTCAACGTGACGCTGTCCCCGGCGAGTTCGAGTGCTCCGCGGCCGGCGTCCAGCGCGACGCCGCCGGGCGCCTTGATGGAGACCCGCTCCTTGGCCTCGATCGTCACGCTGCCGTCGCTGTTGATGACGATGGCGGTTTTCGTGCGGTCGAGGTCGATCGTGAGCTTGCCGTCACCCGTGCGGAGCCGTACGCCCTGCGGGCCGTTCGCCGCGTCCAGCAGCTCCAGTTGGTTGCCGCTCCGGGACGCGAAGGCGCGCCGGTTCACGGCGCCGCTGGTCGGGTCGACCAACTCGCCCCCACCGCCGGCCGCGCTGCCGCCGCCCGGCGCACCGGGAGCATCTCCGCCGCCACCCGAACCTGCGGCACCGGGACCTGCACCTTCACCGGCACCGCCGCCGCCGCCCGGCCGGTCCTTCCCGTTGTACAACCCCGCCAAAACGAACGGCCGGTCCAGATGCCCGTGCTCGAAGCCGACCAGCACCTCGTCCCCGACCTCCGGGATGAACGCCTCGCCCCCGCTCGTTCCGCCCGACTGCGCCGTGCGCGCCCAGTCGCTCGCGTACTCGTCCGACAGCCACGGGAAGCGGACCTTCACCCGCCCCGACCCCTCCGGATCCTGCGTGTCCGTCACCGTCCCGCTGACCAGCCCCGCACACCGGCCGCCCGCACCCGCGCCACCGGATCCCGGAGCACCGCCGGTCAGGCCGAACAGCGATCGCTCCTGCTGCCCGGAGACCGTGATCCACGTCTCGTACCCGCGTACGGCGTCGAAGACATGGCGCGACGACGTCACGGTGTACCGGCCCTCGAACGGCGCGCCCACCGCGTTCAACGCCACCGCGCTGCCGGCCCGGACCGCCGGATTCCCGCGGATCACCGCCTCCAGCTCCGCGAACGACCCGGCGATCCGTTCCGCCAGGGCCTTGGCCGCCTGGTCCACCTGGGCCTGCGTCCCGTACGCCGCGTCGGTCACGACGAACCGCGCCTCGCCGAACGGGGCGGACACCTCCGCCGCCGACACCCCCAGCTCCAGCGTCGAGGACGTCCCCGCCGGGGCCTTGCCCACCAGCGGCTCCTTGGCCTGGACGTCCCAGCCCCGCACCTCCACCTCGGAGACCTGCTCGGCGGCCGACACCCCGGCCCGGCAGCGCAGCAGATTGCCGCCCAGCTCCAGGACGAGGGGATTTCGGTCGGCGCGCGCCGCGCCGTCCGGCGCCGAACTCGCCTCCGCGGGGCGGGTGATGTGCAGCTGTCCTTCGCGTACGTATGCCTGGGCACCGGCCTCCTCGGCGAGCCCGCGCACGAACTCCCAGTCCGTGATGTTGGGTTGGGCCATGTGTTCGATCACGGGCCCGGCGATGTCCACCTTCCCCGGCTTGAGCCCCGCGCGCTGCGCGACCTGGCCGCAGATGTCGGCGAGCGTCATGTTCTGGTAGCTGGCCACCCGCCGCCCCCGGAACAGCCGGTGCGACTCGTCCAGCCCTCGTACGACGGTGAACGTGCCCGTCTCGTCCAGCTCCACCTCCAGAGCCGTGACCACACCGTCGAGCAGCGGTTTCGGAGCCGAGTCCCCGCCCGCGCGGGCCAGCAGCCGGGCCTCGCCGCCGATCTTCAGGCCCGTCTGCTCCAGCAGTACCCGGTCGGGGTCGCGGAAGCGCAGCAGGAACAGGTCCGGCAGCGTACGGCTGTCGTCCACGTACCCCTCGACCAGCGTGTTCGCGAACTTCGCCGGCAGCCGTGTGCCGCCGAACTCGACCACCAGCGCGGTGGCGACGCCCTGTTGGGACATCAGCCCCGCCTCCCGGCGCCCGACGCCACGGAGACGGTGCCGCCGTACCCGGCCCGATCGCGGTCCGTACCGTCCTGGAGCCGCTTCAGCTCGTCCAGGGCCGGCAGCAGGAGCTGGGTGCCCGGAGCGAGGCGCATCGGGTCGTCGATGCCGTTCGCCTCGGCGATCACGCGCCAGGCGCCCGCGTCGCCGTACTCCCGGTGGGCCAGCGACGGCAGCGAGTCCCCGGCGTCGACCCGGTGCACACGACGGGCGGCCAGTGCGCCGGAGGTCGGGTTCTGCCCCGGAGTCTCCCCGCTGATCTCCTCCATCGTGACTTGGCAGACCGCCCGGATCGGCACCCCGGAGGTGGTGAACAGCGTGTATTTCGCGGCCACTTGGCTGACGTAGCCGGGAAATCCCGTGAGCCCTCCCCAGTGGAAGACGACCCACGGCGGCGAGGCCCGCTGCTGCTGCCGCGTCTCGTTCGTCGGCACACAGCACGCGAACAACTGCTCCACCGAGGTCACCACACGGGTGTCCTGGGTGTCGCTGGCGTCGAAGAACATCTCGACGGTGAGCTTGCTGGGCTGCGAGCCCTGGTACTCCGGCGGGCCCGAGCTCTTCGCACCCTTGGCCGGAGTCCGCTTCCACGACGCGGCCTTGGTGAGGCTCAACTCCTTCGGGTTGAACTGGAAGTCGATCCGGCCGCACGGGCCGCCCGGTGTGAGACCACCGCCGGTGGGCGGCGTCCGCAGCTCCAGATAGGCGTGCTCCAGCTTGGGCCGGGCCGATCCGCCCTTCGCGGCCGAGGCGACCCCGGACGTACCGGCGGCGCTGAAGGCGATGGGTCCCGCCCCGCTCATGACGCTCAGCCCTCCATCACATAGCCGTGATGGGCGATCTCGATCGTCTCCATCGCGACCTTCGGCGACTCGGGTGTGAACGAGGGCCCGGTCCACCGGACGGGTACGACCTCCAGCAGCCCCCACCGGGCCACCTTCCGCCCGTCACCGGTACGCGCCTCGATGTGCGCCGTCTTACGGCTGAACCCCGTCGTCATGGTGGCGAACCAGCGCGCGACCTTCTCGGTCTCCCGGGTGAGCGGCCGGGACAGCTTCACGTTGGAGTACTTCAGACGCGTCGGCAGCTGCCACACGTGCCCGTTGTTGCCGCCCTCCTCGCGGGCTTCGAGCACCACTTCGCAGCCCAGCCCGTCACAGGTGTTGAACGATCCGAGTTCGATGTCGTCGATCGTCACGACGAAGCAGACGCTGACGGCGGGATCAATGTCCGGGGCGGTGGCCATGACACGTACCTCTCAGTGGCGGGTGCTTCAGTGGCGGGTGTTGATCAGTGGCGGGTGTTGATCAGGAATCCGGCGCGTTCGCGGTCCAGCCGGAGGTCGGCCTTGAGAAGTCGGCTGAGCGGCGCGTACAGGGCCCGGACCAGTTCGTCGGTGACGACGGGCGCTCCGGACCGGCCGGGCGTGGCGCCGGCGCCCGCGGCGGCGCTCGCACCGGGCGGCGGAGAGCCGTCCTCGTTCGTGGGTTCGGATATCGGTTCGCTGTCCGGTGCGAGGTCGGGCGCGGGATCCGGTGGCGGCGGTTCCTCGCTGAGTTCGGCCTCGCGCTGGACGACGGGCCCCGAGGTGCCGGCCGACGCAGAGGCCGACGAGGAGCCGAAGACGACGCTCCCGTCGGGCATCCGCTGGGCCACCCCGGCGGCCACGGCGAAGGCACCCGCTGTGGGAATCCCGGCGCCTCTGTCGGTACGGCTCACGGATCCGGGCACCGGTGGAGCAGGACCCCGGGCGACGACGGCCGACCGTTGCACGGGCACGGGCACGGGCACGGACACGGGTACGGATACGGAGGCCGAACGGGACGGCGGCGGTGATGAGCCCGGGGCGGACGTGGTCCACCGCACTGGCACCGGGGGAGGGGCAAGCTCGGGTACGGGCGGAGCCGCCGTATGCCGAGCTTCCCCCTCACCCCTCGCGTCGCGCTGGACGGCCGTACGGGGGGTCAGCGGCCGGTCGCCGAGCAGCGGGACGGTCGGCGACGCGACGGTACGCGGAGACGGCGGCCCCGGAGGAGGCGCGGGAAGAGAGGGTGGTGGCGGCCCGGCGCCGACGACGGACCGTTGGACAGGCACATCGAGCGGCGAAGCCGCGCCTTCGCCTTCGCCTTCGTTCCCGGGCCCGGACACCGCACCCACTAGCGGATCGTCGCCGAGCAACGGGGCGACCGGTGCCTCTGCCACCTCCGAAAGGGGCCCGGGCTCGTCCGGAGCCGCGGCGGCCTCCGGCCGTACCAGACTCGACGACGCCTCCGGCCTTCCGCTCCCCGGCACGGACGCGGCGGCCTGCCTCTGAGCCGTCGGCGGCAACCCGGCCAGCGGTGCGCCGAGTCCGGGCGTGCGACGTGTTGGCGGCTCCGGCCCTGGCCTCGGCTCAGGTGCTGGCTCCACGACCTCCTGCGGGGGAGCGGACACCGGCAAGAGGGACTGCTCGCCTACGAGTTGACGTACAGGCAGGTCGGGGACGGCCGACGTACCGGTGGAGGTCATGGCGGAGGACGCGCGCTGTACGGGAACAGCCCCGGGTACGGACAGGGAAGCGGGCGCGGCAGAACCGGATGCCGCAGAACCGGATGCGCTAGAAGCGGGGCCGACGGCTGCGAGCGCGGCAGGCATCGCGGCAGCAGACCCGCCCGATCCCACAGGCTCGCCTCTGCCTCCCGGCGTCCTCCGCGACGGCATCTCGACCCACCGCTGAGCCGGCGGTACGGGGCCGGCCTGGGCGGCACTGGTGATCCCGTGCAGTACTCCGGTAGGCGCGTCAGGGCTCACCAGATGCCCGAGCGGCGTACCGAGCGCGGTCGTCTGCCGGGTGGACAACGCCCCTTGAAACCCAGTGGGGTTGATGACGAGATCCTGCTCGGTCACGGTCCGCTGCATGGGCGCGAGCCGACGCACATCGACCCGGTCGCCCCGGTCGCCCCGGTCGCCCGGCTCCGGCACGGCGTCACCGGGGCGCGCGACCGTGTCCTCGCCCACCGAACGGCCGCCGCGCAGCCAGGACATCAGCCCCATGGATCTCCGTCCTCCCCCGCACCGCGTGATGGCGTAACTCGTCTGCTCGCGCCGCGCGTCACCCCCCGTTGAGGCGGGCGACCTGTGCGACGAACCTCAGACGTTCCGGATGTTCCAGGTCCAGCAGGTCGTCCAGCGGCCAGTGGAAGTGATAGGCGAGGTACGCGACTTCCTCGTACAGCAGGTCGGTCGCGTACGTCACGATTCCCCCAGGCGGCCACCGGCGAGATCCACCGTGAACTCCTCTTGGCAGGAAGGGCAGTTGACGGCGGCGCGGGTGTGTCCCTCCGCGTTGATCCGGCGGTAGAAGTCCTGGAGGAATGCCAGGTCGGAGGCGAACAGCTCCTCGATGACGCCCGGGTGGATGTCCTCGATGGTGCCGATCCTGGTCACGACCCGGGAGATGAGCACGACCGACAGATACGCGGAGTTCTCGCGCACCCGGTCGTCCCGCAACGGCACCAGTTCGTCCCGCGCGGTCGCCAGCCGCATCACGCCGTTACGGTGCACGGTGCCCGACTCGTCCACGTACCCGCGCGGCAGCTCGAAGCCGAACTCGGTCCGCAGCGGGTCGGGTTGGCGAGGCTGCCCCTGCCCGCCGGTGCCGCTGGTCCCGTGCGCGTCCCGCTCGGGAGCCTGGAAGTGAACGGTGCGGCGCATCAGCCGAGTTCCATGCTCTCGTACGTGATCGCCAGCTTCTCCGTCAGGACCGAGGTGTCACCGGCCTTGAGCGTCCCGATCTCCAGCGACTTCGGCCAGGCGTTGATCAGCGTGTAGCGCTTGATCGGGATGCCCTCGTAGTCGTAGACGATGACCGCGCCGTTTCGGCGGGCGTCCGTCATACGGCCGAACCGGGAGTCCCTGATCCAGCGTTCGAAGCTGTTGTCCTCCGTGAGCCCTCGGGTCACGGTGACCTCACCTGCCTTGGGGCGGCCGGGCAGCTTCTTGATGGCGTACTTGCCGTCGGCGGTGTTCTGCTTCAGCTCGATGACGTCCTGCTCCATCTTCAGACCACTGACCTCGGTGATCTGCTTGATGATGACGCTGTCGAATTCGAGACCGAAGGAATGCCCGACGGAACTGTCGAGATCGGGAAGTGGCACAACAGACTCCTTACGCCGTGCTCAGAAACGGACCGGGCGGGCGGGGCGTACCGGGCGGACCCGGGCGGACGGGTTCGGACCCGGGCCGGACCGGGCGGATCATTCGTCGATCCCGCCGCTGCCGCCGGTCAGTTGGGCGAGCCGGAACACCACGAACTCGGCAGGCTTGACCGGCGCGACCCCGATCTCGCAGACGACCTGACCGGCGTCGATGCTCTCGGGCGGGTTCGTCTCCCGGTCGCACTTCACATAGAACGCCTCTTCCGGCGTGAGCCCGAACAGCGAGCCCTTTCGCCATTCGTTCACCAGGAACGCCGAGACGGTGCGCCGGACACGGGCCCACAGTGCGTCGTCGTTCGGCTCGAAGACGACCCACTGCGTTCCGGCGAGGATCGACTCCTCCAGGTAGTTGAAGAGCCGCCGCACATTCAGGTACCGCCAGGCCGGATCCGAGGCGAGCGTCCGCGCGCCCCACACCCGGATGCCGCGTCCGGGGAAGGAACGAATGCAGTTCAGCCCGATCGGGTTGAGCAGATCGTGCTCGCCCTTGGTGAGCTGGGTCTGGAGCGTGACCGCGCCCCGTACGACCTCGTTCGCCGGGGCCTTGTGCACCCCGCGCGTGTCGTCGTTGCGCGCCCAGACCCCGGCGATGTGCCCGCTCGGCGGTACGAGGGTGGCACGGCCGGACGCCGGGTCGGCGACGCTGATCCACGGGTAGTAGAGCGTGGCGTACTTCGAGTCGAAGTTCGCCCGGTCCGTACGCCAACTCCGGACCTGCTGCGGTGAAAGGCCCGGCGGGGGATCCAGGATGGCGACGCGGTCGCCCATCAACTCGCAGTGGGAGATCAGCCCTTGCTGGACGGCGATCACCGAATCCAGGTCCAGCAGACCGCGTTGGTAGGCGCTCATCAGGTCCGGGACGGCGATCATCGTGATCTCGTCGACCGCCTCCAGACCGCCCAGACCCGTCCGGCGGTCGGCGTCGCCGACGTACACCTCGGGGGCGAGCGCACCGGCACTGCCGGCGGCGGGCGCCGCGGGTGCGGCGGGTGCGAGGGCCACCGTCTGCGGCTCGGGCCGGGCGGGGGCGGCACCGCGCCCCGGGTCGCGTATCTCGATCAGCTCCGACTTGGCGTTGACCCGGGTGGCGACGTTCTCCTTGCTGCGCTTGGTCGTCACGGAGGGGTAGGTCTCCGCGACCTGACCGTCCCGGCGCACGATGAGCTGGAAGGTGTCGGAGGGGGGATCGTCGCCCTCCGCCGCGGTCACCTCGACGGTGATCTCACCGCTCACGCCCGGCCGGGGCTTCACGGCGTACGGCCCGACCTGCACCTCGGCCCCGGCGGCGAGTTCGCCGGTCTCGCCGTCGCCGCTCACGGAGGTGCCGTCACCGATCCGTACGACGTAGCAGACGCCGCCGCCGTTGGAGAAGAAACCGTAGACGGACGAGGCGAGGTACGTACCGTCGACGAAGTCGCCGAAGGTGGTCACGTACTGCGTCCAGTTCGTGATCAGCGTCGGCTCGTCGAACGGCCCCCTCTGGGCGAAGCCGACGAAGGCGGCTATCGAGGTGCCCACCCCTTCGATCGGCCGGGACCCGGACTCGACCTCTTCGACGTAGACGCCGGGGGACAGGTACGACGGCATATGTGCCTCTCTTCGACGCGCTCCTCGACCGTGGAACGCCGGCCATTCTCGCCACTGAGCCGATCACCCGGAACGGATACTCGGCCGCCCTGCCGTGCACGGACGACTGCCCGAAGAGGCAACGCGACCGCTCCCGCCGTGCCGGCGAGATGTGCCCCCACTCCGGTCCGCGCATCCTGCGCGCCGGGGGTGGGGGCCGCACACCCTGACAAGTCACGTCCGAGAACGCGGCCGGCGGCCGAAGGGGAGGGGCGAACGGATGAAGGCGGTCCCGGAGAAGGGCGGCAGCCCCACCCGGCCCGGCTCCCCCGCAGCCTCCCGGGTGGACGTCTCCCGTACGGAGACGGCTCCCGCGCGTCGTCAGGACCGCCGCGGCCTCCAGCGTCTTCAGAGCGCGGCCGGGAACGCCGCGGTCTCGCGCCTCGTCGCGCAGCGGTATACGGCTCCGGTGAAGCCGTCCCCGGCGCAGGCGGCCGGTTTCCGCAAGGTCAAGGCGGATGTGGCGGCGAAGAAGGCGCGCGTCGCCGCACACCCGCCGGCGGCCGGTGAGGCGAAGGCCTCGCAGGATGCGGCGGTGGCGCCGCCGGACGACAAGGAGGCCCAGGGCAAGGCCGCGAACGCCGAGAAGATGAACGAGGCGAAGCCCGGCGAGTTCGACAAGAAGGCGTTCGTCGACGCGGTGAACAAGGCGATCGACGCGCAGGCGCCGAAGAACCTCGACGAGGCGGACAAGTTCTCCGAGTCGGGCAAGGCGGACCAGGTCAAGGCGGAGGTCGACGGGAAGGTCACGGACGGCAAGGAGTCCTCGGCCAAGGACATCGACACCGCGACCAAGGCGCCGCCGGACACCTCGGCGGCCAAGGAGAAAGAGGTCACCCCCCTCACTCCGGACCGGCCTCCGGCCAACCCGGGCGCCCCGTCCGCGTCGGACGCGATCCCGGAGAAGCAGCCGGCGGCGGTGACGGACTTCTCGGAGGGGCCGACACAGAACGACCAGGCGATGGCCGACGCGGAGGTCACCGAGGAGCAGCTGGCGAAGGGCAACGAGCCGGAGTTCAACGAGGCGCTGTCGGCGAAGAAGACGTCGGAGGCCGACGCGGCGAAGGCCCCGGCGAAGGGGAGGGCGGCCGAGGAGCAGCAGCTGTCCACGGCGAAGGAGGGCGCGGCGGCGTCCGGTGCCCAGGCGATGACCGCTCTGACCGCGACGCGTGACGCGGCCGGGAAGCAGGTGGACGGCGGCAAGGGCGACACCAAGACGAAGGACGAGAAGAAGCGCGCCGAGGTCACGGCGAGGCTCCAGAAGGTCTACGACGGCACGAAGAAGGACGTCGAGGAGACGCTGTCGGGCCTGGACAAGAAGGTCGACACGGCGTTCACGTCGGGGGAGAAGGCGGCGCGCGACGCGTTCACGGCGGACCACAAGCGCCGGATGAAGAAGTACAAGGACAAGCGCTACTCGGGCCTGATGGGCAAGGGCCGCTGGGTGAAGGACAAGTTCGCGGGGCTGCCCGAGGAGGCGAATGACCTCTATCAGGAGGCGCGCAAGCTCTACGTCTCGAAGATGCAGACGGTCATCTCGTCGGTTGCGGACATCATCGGCACCGAGCTGGGGCGGGCGAAGGCGCGTATCGCCAAGGGCCGCGCCGAGTTGAAGGCGGAGGTGGACAAACTCCCCGCCGATCTGAGGGCGTTCGGCGAGGAGGCGGCGAAGGACTTCGCCGGCAAGTTCGACGACCTGGAAGCGACGGTCGACGAGAAGTCGGAGCAGCTGGTCCAGGACCTGGCGTCGAAGTACACCGCGGCGCTGAACAAGATCGACGAGGAGATCAAGAAGCTCCAGGAAGCGAACAAGGGCCTGATCGACAAGGCGAAGGACGCGATCGTCGGCGCGATCAAGACGATCAACGAGCTGAAGAACCTGCTCCTGGGGATCCTCGCGAAGGCCGCCTCCACGATCATGAAGATCATCAAGGACCCGATCGGTTTCCTGCGGAACCTGGTCACGGCGGTCGGCGCGGGCCTGAACCTCTTCATGACGAACATCGCGGACCACCTGAAGACCGGGGTGGTGTCGTGGCTGCTCGGCACGGCGGTCAAGGCGGGCCTCGAACTCCCGCAGAGGTTCGACCTCAAGGGCATCATCCAGCTCATCGGCTCACTGCTGGGGCTGACCTGGGACATCATCCGCGCCCGCGTGACGCGCAAGGGCGTCCCCGAGGAGGCGATGTCCAAGGTCGAATCCTCGGTCCCGGTGGCCGGGAGCCTTGCCCGCGAGGGCCCGGCGGGCGCGGTGAAGGAGATCCAGGCGGAGACGGGTGACCTGAAGGCGACGATCCTCTCCAAGCTGACGACGTATCTGATCCCGACGGTGATCATCGCGGGGATCACCTGGATTCTCTCCCTACTGAACCCGGCGTCGGCGTTCGTCAGGGCGGTGAAGGGGATCATCGACATCGTCACGTTCATCGTGACGCAGGGCGCGCAGATCGTGGAATTCGTGAACGCGGTGCTTGACGCGGTAATCCAAATCGCGAACGGCGGCCAGGCGGGCGTCCCCAAACTGGTAGAGGCGGCCCTGGCGGCCAGCGTCCCCCTCCTGATCGGCTTCCTCGCGGCCCTGCTGGGCATCGGCGGCCTGGCGAACAAGGTCAAGTCGGTGTTCCAGTCGGTCTCCCGCCCCGTCACCCGGGCGATCGACAAAATTGTCGACTTCATAGCGAAGCGGGGCAAAGCGCTGTGGGTCAAAGGGAAGGGAGGAAAGGGAAGGAACAGAGACAAAGGTGATGGGCAGGACTCGAGACCGAATCGCCCCGGTCGCACCGGCGCCGACACCAGTAAGGCACAGGACAAGAAACCATTCCTGTACACCCTCCCGAAGAGAAGATTCCGCACGGCAGATTCTGAAAGCCATACGCTTCTCTTCAAGGAAATGGGAAACCGCAGAGAACTGACGGTCCACAGCACGCCAGTTTCGATAACCGATTATCTGGCACGCTGGAAGGACTCCCTGCCAAGCGTTTCTCCACCCGACAGAACGACCCAGGAATCCGCGCACAGCAACGCACTCAGGCAGCACGACGAAGTAATGAGCGCGGAGCGGGCGCTACCAACGAGGAGGTCTGTCGCAGCCAGTCATCCCAACATGCAGGATCGCTTTGATGAGCTGGTACTCAAATTTGAGCGGCTGGCCGAACTCCTGTCCCTCCAGAAGAAGCCGCTGCCACCACTTCCTCCTCCCGTACTCCCACCGTTCCGAAACAGTGTTCTGGCTACGAATTTTACCGCCCATTACATAGTGTGGCCACCTCCCGAAGGTCAGGTCTCCACAGCGAACAAAGGGCTCACACTGAAGGGCTGGCGTTATGTCGATGCCAGAAACCTTCAGGGCCCGCAGGAATACTGGCTGAAAATGCATCTCCTTCCTGGTCGACTAGGAGGGATGGCGACCGACTCAAATCTTGTGCCGGCACGCCAGAGCGTAAACAATCCAGACTTCTTGACAAAAGTCGAGGAGCCTGCTCATTCATTTCTTGCGTCCTCGAATGAGCATCCAGGGAACCCAGCGATCTGGTACCAAGTAAAGGTTGAGTTCGGGCACGGAGCGCGATATGAGGGCTTCCCGAGTCTCATAGACGTCTCCTGGGGGACTTACGACAGTGACGGCAGCCAATGGATACGCAGGCAAACCCCTTCGGGGTCATACTCAGACCCTCAAAACCCCCCGCCGAATACAGCTGTCCAGACGATCAGCCTCAACACGGCCGGAGAAGCGAGAATCGCTTCCCGCATGGGTGGGGAGGAATACCTTTATTTTGCGCGCCAGGTTGTTTTACTCCGAAAAAATTCCCAAGGAATACAAGAACCTTACGACTCGGTTACCGACCTGGAAGACCGGCTGGAGGCATGGAACCAGTCAAAACCCACCCCATGGGCCGATCTACCTGTGATGCTCAACGTACTTAAATCTGTAATTCGACTTGGAAAGATCACGATTCCCTGAACACTTCGAAATTCCCGCGAGAGGGGCAACTGTGACCGAGCTGAGCACTATCGAGCAGAAGTTCGTCCAGGTAACAGAAGATCTCATTGCATCCCCAGCGGTGACTGTACTTTCCAGTAATCAAGGTGATCTCCTCAAGCGAGCCGGGGACGCTCAAAAGGTGTTCGAGCAGCTTGCTTCTCAGGGCTACGCCGTCCTCCCCGAGGAGATGCGGCACTGTTTTATGCGATTCCGAGATGTCGGAGCTCATTGGCAAGCACCCGATCCAGAATCGGAGATAGGTGGCGAATTCAACCTGCTCCACCTTTCCGAGAGTATACGAATGGGTCCACCGCCATGGCACAACCGCAGCGAATGGAGCCCCGAACAGCAGGACCTATTTTCTCGATTCCGGATTTTCGACACCCACTTTCAAAGCGGGTCAGGTACCCTGGGAAGTCTGCGGATGATGCCGTTCGGTGTGACGCCGGAGATTTGGTTCTACGACAATACCCGAGGGCCGTTCAAGCTGCATATTAACTACTGCTCCTACCTTGACAATATCCGAATCACCAAAGGTGGACACTATTGGCAGTACCTCTTCTCGGACATATCCCTGACGGAACCGGGCAACACCTACATCGCAACTTACTTAAGGAAATTACTTGACTTCCTGCAGATTGAGTTCCCTGATGTCGAGTACGGCCCTCTTCTTGATCGCTTATCACTAAAGACCTCGCACTGAGCCTATTTCATCCTGAATAGTTGCACGTTCAAACAGTTGCTTGCCGAGTCAGGGAACGCCCACAGATTCACCGACACGGCTCTGTGCACGGTGCGTCACGGTCGGACGGCCGTGTCGATGCGGCCCGGGGCGCGGGGGTGTCGGAACCTGGCGCGCGCATGGGCGGGAAGCTTCACGCTGAGCGCTACCCGGAGCAGTTTTCTGATTGCAGGACGCTACGATCATGTGATCGTTTCCGGCTGCTGCCCCAGCCGCCGTTGCGTGGTGGAGGGACCCCCGTGCGCAGATATCCGATCGCCGACAGGACCGCACTGTGACAGACCAGAACAGTTCTGACAGCTCACCAGGTGACGTCGGGTGGCGAAAGCGCCACGCTGCCCGCGTATTACGCGGATACCTGCCATGGGGAAGCCGACTTCCGCCGGCCGAACGGATCGATGCGGCCCCCGGTGCTGCGGACCAACGAGAGTTGGAGTGCCAGCGACGTCCATCCCTCTTTTTCTCGAACAGGAAGTCCATGAACGACGCCTCTGTCCGCTTTGAGCTTGTGCGCCGCGGCTATGACAGCGAACAAGTGGACGACCTCGTCACCCAGGTCGTCGGGGACCGGGACAAGGCTCTGGCCCGCATCGCCGCGCTGGAGCAGCGCATCGGAGAGCTGACCGTCGAGACGGAGAACGCCCAGCCGCACGTCGTCGAAAGCTCCCCGTCCTTCGCAGGCCTGGGGGCCCGCGTTGACGAGATCCTGTGGTTGGTTGAGGAAGAGGCCGCGGAACTGGGTGAGGAAGCTCGCGAGGCTGCCCGAGACCACCACAAGGTCGCCAGCGATGCGGCCGAACGGATACAAACCGAAGCCGAGGCGTACATGGCGGATCTCAAGACCGCCAGCGATCGGGAATGCGCGCGGATCGTGGAGAAGGCCCAGGCGGAGGCCGACCGCCTGTACAGCGAAGCGCACGAGAACGCGCAGGCCACAGGCCAGGAGGCCGACGGCTTATTCGAAGACACCCGCGCCAGGGCCGCGCACGCCGCAGCCGACTTCGAGGCCAAGCTCGCCAAACGCCGCCAACAGGCGGGGAACGACCTCGCCTCCCGCCAGTCCGAAGCTGAAGAACGACTCCAGCAGCTCCAGCAACGCGCCGAGCAACTGCGCCTGGAAGCTGAGAAGCGACACAGAGACGCCGAGCACCAAGCCCGTCAACTTACACAAAACGCGCGCCACCAAAGCGACGAGGCCATCTCTGAAGCGAACGCCATGGCCGTCCGGATCCGCACCGAATCCGAACGCGAACTCGCCGCTCTCGCCAACCGTCGCGACAGCATCAAGGCGCAGCTGACCAACGTCCGCGCCATGCTCGCCACACTCACCGGCCCCGCCGTGATCCCGGACACCGGTGATCACGACACGACCGACCAGATGATGGCCTGACACGAGCGCACTGACCAGGCCACAACCGCCGCCGACAGCCAGGTCAGCGTGCCGCACGCAGCGACAAAGGCATTCGTAGTGGACGCGCTCGGTCCGCACCGGCACCCTGCGCAAGCTGGCCATCAGCGTCTTCCGCCAGGACGCCGGTCGAATCTCGCCGCCGCCCTCCGCCAAACCGGCCGCGACTACCACCGGCCCCCACGAGCCTTCGGTCCCTCGTGACGAACCTACAGATTTCGATCACGCTATGACCCGGAGTGCGGGATGCCTTCGTCATTGTTGCCCCGGCCTGTACTCGACGGTGAGCGTCAAGTAGCCGCGCGTGTCCGGGTAGCGTCCTCGACCCTGCATTGGCTGCAGATGTGGTGCGGAGCCCGACGCCAGTGGCGGGCGACCTAAGGCCCGTTGTCACCGGCGGGCGCACGACGACAGCCGCGGCAACGGTGACTGAGTGCAAAGCGAACTTTCTACTAGTCTATGTATTAGACTGCAGTCATGAGCGATGAAGTCAACTACGGGGTCGGTGAAGGCCCCACTGCCAACGTCTCCGTCAGCCTGCACTCGGGGAACATCGCCGCGGTTCGTGCGCGCGTGGGGAAGCGGGGCTTCTCGGCCTACGTGGACGCCGCCGTGCAGCGTCAGATCGAGCGTGACAACCTTGCCGAGCTGACCGCCGCGCACGAGGCCGAACACGGAGCCTTCAGCGATGCCGAGATCGATGCTGCCCGTGCCCTCCTGCGTGGAGACGCCGACGGCGGAGTGGGGAACGCGGCATGACGAGTCGGTCGGGGACGCTCGTGCTGGACTGCGACGGGCTTTCCAAGGTGGTGGCCGACGACCGTGAGGTCATGGCTTTGGTGCGCGGCGCCGAGAAGGAGGACATGAGGGTCGTCACCAGCGTCCTCACCCTGATCGAGGCACATCACTCGCGGGTGAACTCCGCTCGGTTCAACTGGGCGGTCTCCCGGCTCAACGTAGAACCCGTGACCGAGGAGATCGGTCGTACGGCGATGGCCTTGCTCGTCGACGCGGGCCTTCATGGGCACAAGTACGCGATCGATACCGTGGTCGCCGCCACCGCGCTCCATGCTCCGAAGCCGGCCGTCGTTGTCACCTCCGATCCGGAAGACCTGGCCATGCTCTGCGGGGATCGGGTCCGCATCGTCAAGGTCTGACGCCCCAGGTCCGCTCAGCCCTGCACCAGGCTCAGATACGGGCCGAACTCCGAGGCCAACGTCAGCCGGCCCAGTTTTTGGTACTCCCGTTGGATCGCGTGGATCAGCGTTGACATCGTTACTGGGGTGTTCGTGTCCGCCGACAGGTACGCCGATGTCACCGCTATCGAGCGGATGTTGCCCCCTGCCAGCTCGAAGTTGGACGCGCAGAAGTCCAGGTCCAGGTCCTTGCCCCTCGGTAGCAGCGGGCCCAGGCAGCGTTCCCAGAGCAGGAGGCGTTGCGTGGGGTCTGGGACCGGGAAGTCGATGACCAGGTCCAGGCGGCGGGTGAAGGCGTCGTCCAGGTTGGCGCGGAGGTTCGTCGCCAGGATGGCCAGGCCGTCGAAGGACTCCATCCGTTGGAGCAGGTACGCGCTCTCCACGTTCGCGTAGCGGTCATGCGCGTCCTTCACGTCCGAGCGTTTGCCGAAGATCGCGTCCGCCTCGTCGAAGAGCAGCACCCCGTTCACGCCCGCCGCTTCCGTGAAGATGCGCTCCAGGTTCTTCTCCGTCTCGCCCACGTACTTGTCGATCACCGTCGCCAGATCGACCGTGTAGAGGTCCAGGCCCAGATCCGCCGCGATCACCTCCGCCGACATCGTCTTCCCCGTGCCCGAGTCGCCCGCGAACAGGGCCGAGACGCCTCGGCCCCTGCCGCCTCCCGGGCGCATGCCCCACTCGCCCAGCACCCGGTCGCGGTGGCGCGCGCGGGCCGTGAGTTCGCGGAGTTGGGCGTGGGTGTCGGGTGGGAGGACCAGGTCGTCCCAGGTCACCGTGGGCTCGATGCGGCGGGCGAGACGGTTTAGGCCCGCCGCGTTCTGGGCGCGGGCTCCCTGGCGTACATGGTCGGGGGTGAGCACTCCACCCGCGAGGCGCGCAGTCTGGGCGGCGGAGCGGGCCGCGCCCGTTACCTGTTCCGGAGTGAGGAGGAAGGGGGCCAGTAAGTGGTCCGTGTCGATCGTGGGCGGGACCGGCGCCGGGGCGCACTGTTTGTACGCGTCCGTCCACAGGGCACCGCGTGCTGACGGTTCCACCCGTGGGGCGTGCAGGAGCAGTGGGGGAGAGGCGGACCACGACGCGTCCCACGGGGACCGGCCCACCAGGATCGTGGGGATGTGAGTAGTCGTCAGAAGATGCAGAAGGCGGGGGTGTTCGCGCGATACCGCTTCCAACGGGGCGCACACCAGGCCCGCGTTCGTCAGCCGCGCCTCGCGGACCAGGGCCCGTACCGCCTCCGCCGGCGCCGGATCCTCGGCCAGCCGTGCCAGGTCCAGGCCCAGCACGCCGAGGCCCGCCGTCGTCAGGGCGGACGCGGCCAGCGCCGTACCCGCGCCGCCCTGGTCCTCGCTGAGGTACGCCAGTTGGACGCCGTCGGCCAGCACCCCGGCGAGCGGTGCCGGGTCGCCGACGCCCCGTACCGCGTGCCACGGGGCCAGGAGATCCGCCAGCCGAGGGTCAGGGGTGTCATCGCCCAGGAGGTGGGCCGTCACCCGGTCCGGCACGCGCAACGCACGGCTCAGGAAAGGCCGTTCAAGGTCCTCCACCAGCAGCAGTCCACCCGCCCGCAGTGGGGATCGGGCCGCCAGCCGCGCGCGGGCCGCGTGGTCCGCGGGGGCCGAGCCGCACAGGCCGAGAGCCAGGCCGACGGACGGGCGGCGACGGGTCACGTCGTCGTTCAAGTAGCCGTAGAACGCCTCGAACCGGTCGTCCAGGTCCGGTACGAGCGCGATGAGCAGGATCTCGATGTCGAGGGGGGTGAGGCCGAACTCCGCAGCCAGAGAGGTGAGTCGGGAGCCCGGTACATCTGAGATCAGCTGCTCGTCGGGAGGCGGGAACGACCTCGCCCCCTCCTCGTCCAGCAGCCTCGCGACGTTCTCCTCCGTCAGATACAGGCCCCTGAACGCGTCGTCCGGATCCGGGTCGGTGCGCTGCCTGGCCTCGACTGCCCGGCGGACGCGCTGCTCCACCGCGACCGCCCGCGCCAGCAGGTGCCGCAGGCTCGTCACACGTCCTCCGGCGTCGTTCCGCGCGTCTCTGTGATGCGGACCGCGCCGGACGACCGCGGCGCCCCCGGCTCCCGGTGCGGCCGACCCGGCCGGGACCCGTACACCGGCAGTCCCTTACGACCCGGCTGGTCCTGCGTCTCGCCCGACGCCCGCTCGGGTACGTCCCCGAACCGTGCCCGAAGGCCCTCGTCACCCACCGGCGGACCCGTCTCGTAGACCGGCGACGACGTCACCGGGACGCTGACCACCAGGTCCAGCGAGGGCTTCAACTCCCCGCCCAGCGCGCTCCACACGTCCGCGAACGAGCGGTCCTCCGGCGGTGGCAGCGCGATCGACAGCGGGACCACCGCCCCGATCTCCGCCAGGGAGCCCGTCAGCCGTTCCGGCGGCAGCGCCTCGTACCGCAGCAGGCACGCCAACAGCGAGGACAGCAGCCGGTGTTCGTCCTCCGGGCGCTTCGTCCACGCCGTGATCAGATACGACAGCTTGAAGTAGCGCGGCGGGCGGCGGCGGGCGACGATCGCACCGCGCTCGTCGTACTCGTTGTGCAGGCCGCGTTCGCGCCGGCGCATGTCCTCGCGGATGTCGTAGAGATAGAGGTTGACCATCGGCGAGTTGACCTTGGCGGCCCACTCCCTCGTCGGTGCGTCGAAGACCACCGTGATCTGGCCGCCTTCGAGAACCTCCGCGCGGATCAGGCTCCGCAGGACGTCGTCCACCTCGTGGATCATCCGGAGGTCCGCCCCGTCATGAGCGGCCCGCGAAGTCCGGTGGCTGAAGGTTGCGTTGGACCACCAGGACCGGTTTCTGGAGCCGGGGCAGGTCCGTGGCGTCGGCCCGCAGCACGCGCGGACCCAGCGTGTCCTTGCGCAGCACCAGCATCTGCACCTCGAAGGTGCCGTCACGGCTCACCCGTACACCCGCTCTGTCGGCCGTGATCCCGAGGGACCAGGTGAGACGAACGGTCTCGCCCGGCGGATAGTCCTTGCCCCGCGCCAGCACGGGCTGGCCCGGCTTGGCGACCAGTGGGGTCACCTCCAGCGAGGGCTTCAGGACGCGCAGCCGGTCCGTGTCCCTGTTGTTCGCCGCGCGGGGGTCGGGCAGCGCGCCGCGCACGGAGGCCCGTACGTCACCGGTGATCGCCGCGCGATAGGTCGCGGTCTGCGTTACTTCGATACGACCTCCGGCGGGGATCGTGCATGGGCGCGCCGCCGTGCAGCGGTTCAGTGCGGGCAGTGTCCGGTCGGCGGCACGGGACGGCGCGGGCCAGGTTGCCGTGAGCACGACCCCCCTCGCCGCGTCGGGTCCCGCGTTGGTGACCGTGAACCGGGCGCGGGCCGGGCGGCCGATGTACGGACGGTCCGGGCTGACGTCGGCCTGTACCGCGAGGTCCGACGATGGCGGCACGGGAGGCTCCAGCACCTCGAACCGGGCGGTGTCCGTACCGGTGTTGCCCGCCATGTCCGTGGCCGAGCAGCTGACCGTGGTCACTCCCACCGGGAAGAGCGCTCCAGACCCGGGATCGCATGTCACCGGCAGCTCGCCGTCCTGGGCGTCGGTGGCGGTGGCGGGGAAGTTGATACGAGCTCCGTCGTCGTTCTCCGCCCTGACCGTGCGGTCGTCCACGGTGACGACCGGGTCGTTGATGTCGTTCACGGTGATGCTGATCTGTTGTTGGAAGTCGGGATCCGGTACGGCGGCCGGGCCGAGCGTGTCCGTCCCCGGTATTTGGGCGCCGAGCTGGAGGAACTGCACCGTGCAGGTCAGGGTCGCGCCCTGGGGGGCGTCGGCCGACACGTCGACGTTCTCCGTGAACTGCGCGGTTTGGCCGCTGGTGAGCTGCCTCGTCGGCGGGTCCAGCGTCACGGTGAGATGGGGGTCGCAGTCGTGGAGCTCATGGCCCACGGCGGTGGGGAGATTGTCGAAGCCGTCGATGATCGCCTGGGCCACGTCGGTTCCCTCGATGCCTTCCAGCAGCCGGCCACCGGTGGCGTTGATGATGCGGGTGGCCTGGCCGCGGGTGGTCGGCGGAATCTCGATGTAGTTCGGGTTCTGCGGATCGTCGGCGTCGCCGTTGCCGTTCAGTCCGTCTCCGATGGTGGTGTCCACGTCGACGCCGATCACCCGGACGTTCTTGTCCTGCAGGTCGGCGATCGTGTCGTCGATGGTGTGGCCAAAACTGGGCGCGTGGCTGGAGGCGTCGCTGACCAGGACGACGACCGGGCTGGAGCCCTCCCGGAACACCGTCTGGCCTCCAGCGCCGTTGGCGATCTGCCACAGACCGTTGATCCAGTCCTCCGAAGGGCCCCGGCTGGCGCCCCCGAGAATGGTGTCGAGTCTGTCAACGCCCTGCTCCTGCACCAGAACGAGATCGTCCGTCAAGCCCTGGAGGACTTGGAACCCCGCGTTGACGTCGCCCTCCTGGTCGCCGAACGTGGCGACAGCGAAACGCGAATCGGGCTGCTCGGCAAGGATCTTCTCGGTGATGTCGGGCAGGTTCCGCTGGACGCTCCCGATCGAATCCGCCATGCTCGCCGTGCCATCCACCAGCAGGACGACTTCCGGCTTCGGCGGAATCGTCGGCGTCAGCACCTGCTTCTCCACCCCCGTCGAACCGCCCGGGTCGAGCGCCTCGTCGAGGGTCGCGGGCGTCACCCACGGAACCGGAACGGCCGCGGCTCTCCCCGGTCCTGCTTCCGGCCCCGTCGCGGACACCGCCGACGCCGGCGCGAGACCGGTGGCCAGCAGGAGCAGGACGAGACCCGCCGTGCGGCGGCGCCGGGGCCGCCCGCCCGGGAGGCTCCGCTCCCGCGTTGCCGGATCCCGCTGAAACCACCGCACGCTGTTCCTCCCCGTCCCCTACGTCACCGGGCATGCCACCGCGCCTGCACGGTCCCGCACAACCCCCGTACGCACAGCGGAAGTCGAGCCATTCCGACGGGAAGGGGCAACTGCCCTTTGGGGCAATGCGCGTAGATCAAATAAGACCCTGGCGCATCGCGTACGCCACCGCGTGCGAGCGATTGCGCAATTGCAGCCGGGTCATCACGGAATGCAGCACGTTCTTGATCGTGCGTTCGGAATAGGCCAGCTTCGTCGCGATGTCCGCGGTGTCATAGCCCTCGGCGACCAGCCTCAGCACGTCCACCTCACGCGCCGCCAGACCGGTGAAGTGCAGACCGCGCGGCCCGAGCACCTGACCCTGCAGTCTGCCGACCTCTTCGAGGAGACGTCCAAGCAGGTCGGAGGGGAGATGCCCCTCGCCCCGCGCCACCGTCCCGATGACATGCACCAGATGCTCCGGTGTCGACTCGGACCGTCTGACCACACCGGCGACGCCGCACTCCGCCGCGCTCACCAGCTTCTGCTCGTCGATGTTCGTCGTGACAAGAACGGTGCGGCAGGCGGTCGTGCGCTGGATGTGCCGCAGCGTTCGCAGCGCGTCCTCGTCGATCGCGTCCACGACGATGACCACGACCTGCGGAGACGCGTCGTCGTCCCACTCCATGACGCTGACCTCGGGACGGGCCCTCAACTGACTGGCCACGCCCGCCTGGGATATCGGATCTTGAGCCCGTAAAGCGACAGTGGTGCGCTCCATGCGAATGCTCCCCCTGGGCAACAGCCGGAAGCGTCACAGGAAGGCACAGGCCTCACAGCTGTAATTGGTCGCCCCACCCGTTGTGAGGCGGACTGAAGATTCCCGTGTTACCCGACAAGGAAACTGAAAGGTTGCCACGGGCAGCGAATCTGCCCGAAAGTGTTCCTTCACGGCCGATGTCCCACCCGGTCGACGACCTTACGGTCCGCGGTATGAGTCTCACCGCAAGCCTGGACGAATCGTCTGTCGCCGCCGGACCGGGCGAGGAGACGGCCCTTCCTCTGCGGGTCCTGAACTCCGGCCCGACCGTTGAGGAGTACCGCTTCGAGGTGGTCGGCGCGTGCGCCGCCTGGTCGGCGGTGGAGCCCGCTGTCCTCTCCCTGTACCCGGGCGACTCCGGGACCGTGTCGCTCCTGCTGCGCCCGCCCCGCGACTCGACGGTGCCGGCGGGCGAGACGCCGTTCGGTGTCCGGGTCGTGCCGACGGGCGATCAGACCGGAACGGTCGTGCCCGAAGGACGGGTGACCGTGCTGCCGTTCACGGAGACGACGGCCGAGCTGGTGCCGCGCAGTTCGCACGGGTCACGGAACGGGCGGCACCGGTTCGCCGTCGACAACCGGGGCAACACACCCGTCACCGTACGGCTCGGGGCCCAGCCCGGTACCGAGCTGGCGCGGGTGGATTTCGCCGACCCCGAACTCCGTATCGAGCCGGGGCGCGCCGAGTTCGCGAAGCTGCGCGTACGGCCGGCCAAGCGGATGTGGCGCGGCACGCCGGTCACGCACCCGTTCCAGGTGTCGGCCGTCCCGCAGGCGCCGGCCGAGGGCCAGGAAGCCCCGGAACCCGTTCTGGTGGACGGCTCCTACCAGCAGGAACCTCTCCTGCCGCCCTGGCTGCCCCGGGCACTCGTCGTCGCCGCCGTGGTGCTGATCGCGCTGGTCGGCCTCTGGTACGCGCTGCTGCGCCCGGCGGTGAAGTCCGCGGCCCGGGAGGCCGTCACGCCTGAGGCCGTACGGTCGGCGGTCGAGGCCGACCCGAGCCGTTCGCCGGACGGCGGAGACCCGGGCGGGGCGGACTCGGCGGGCGGCGACTCCGCGGGCCCGGGCACGGACGGCGGTACACCGGGGGCCAGTTCCTCACCGAGCCCCGGCCCCTCGGCGGACGACGGCTCGGCGAACGCCCCGACCAGCGCGCAGGTGCGGGTCAGCGACACGGTGGGTGGCGGTGCGAACAGCGGGACGGCCCTGCGGGTGCCCGCGGGTCAGACCTTCCAGCTGACGGACATCGTGGTGCAGAACCCGCAGGGTGACGCGGGGACGGTCGTCGTCTCGGCCGGGCCCGAGACGCGTGTGCTGAGCCTGGGACTGGAGAACTTCCGTGACTCCGACTACCACTTCGTGACCCCGATCGTGGTGCCCGCCGGTGGCACGGTCACGATGACCATCGACTGCCGGAGGGTCGGACGGCCGGTGGGGGCGCCGACGCCCTCACGGTGCACTGAGTCGCTGTTCCTGGGCGGGACGATGAAGCCGGCCACGGCAGGCTGAGGGGAGCGTGACCGGGCCGGTGATCAGGCCGGTGCCTCTTCTTCTTCCTCCGGGCTCTTCGACTCCGCCCGCTGGACGAACGAGCCCTGGACATCGGCGGGTTGCTCCTCCTCGTCCTCGGTGGCCGCCCGTTGTACGGCGGTGGCCGCCGAGGCGGGAGCCGGCGTGGGGTCGGCCGGGGCCACGGCCGGTGCGGACGCCGGCGACGGTTCGGCCAGTACCCGGTCCGCGTTCGCGACGGCCTCCCGTTCGAACCGGTCCGACGGGTCGCTGACCCGGATGCCGCCCGGCGCCTCCGTACCCTCCACAGGCCCTTGGCGCTGCTGGATCACATGGGTCAGCTCATGGGCGAGGGTGGTACGGCCCTGCGGCGACGACGGGTCGTACGCGTCACGCTGGAAGACCACGTTGTTGCCCACGGTGTACGCGTGCGCGCCGACGCCCTTCGCCGACTCGTGGGCGGCCGAGTCGTTGTGGATACGTACGTCGGAGAAGTCCGCGCCCATCCGGCTCTCCAGATCCGTACGGGTGTCGGTGTCGAGGGGCGAACCGCCCGACGACACGACCTCGTGCACCGGCGAACGCCGCTCCTCCTCCGCCTGCTCCGGCGAGCTGTTCCGGGCACGCTGGATCACCGGGCCGAGCGCGCCGTTGCCGACGGTTCGTTGGAGGAGGCCCATTCCGGCGGCGCCGATCACATCGGTACGCCCGGTGGCCGCCGCGCGGTAGAGGCGGTGGGCGCGCCCGTCCGGGGCGTCGGTCGTGTCCTGCGCGCCGCCGGCCGAGGGACGGTCGTGGTCCCGCTCGGGGGCCCGCTCCCACTCCCGCTCGTGATCGTGCCCGCTCTCGTGAGTGAGAGCGTGATCTTGGCCGTGGTCGTGTGAGCTCATCACCATCTCCCTGACCGCACCGGTCGCCCGCCTGTCCGGCCGGGCCCGCGCCGCGGCGGTCCCGGCATTTCAACCCTGACCGCGCGCACGTTCACCGTCCAGGCCGCGCACCAGCCGGACCGGGGTACCCGCAGGTGCCCCTTCGGGCAGCCCGCAAGGGCAATTGCGCCGTCCGAGGAGGCGCATGACACTGGGAATGCGGGGGCGCGCCCAGTGAGGATGTGCCGTATGACGCAGAGCGATGACAACAGGGACGAGTACGACGAGGACGAGACGGAGGTCGTAACTGCGGAACCGGCCGGATATGCCGATGATGACGAGGTCGGTGAAAAGGAGCCCGATGTCTTTCTCGATGTCCCGGTGCTCAACATCGACGAGATTCAATTGGATGTGCATGACCTGCGGGCGCATGTATCACTCCAGGCCGAAGTCCTTGATCTGCTCAAGCTGAATGTCGGGGCCGATGTGGCGCTCGGTTCGGTCGAGCTCGATATCAAGGGCGTTGAGGCCCAAGCACAGTTGAAGGTCCGCTTGCACAATGTCGCGACCATAGTCAATCGGGTACTGACGACGATCGACCGGAACCCCGAGATCCTGGACCAGCTCGGCAAGGGCTTGGGCAAGGCGGTCGAGGACGTCGGTTCGGGGGCCGGGAGGGCTGCGGGGGAGATCGGCCGAGGCGCGGGGGACGCCGCGGAGAGCGTGGGCCAGGGGGCCGGGGACGCCGTGCGCGATGTCGGACACGGGGCTGGTGAGGCCGTGGAAGACGTCGGCGAAGGCGCTGGTGAGGCCGTCGAGGACGTCGGCGAAGGCGCTGGTGAGGCCGTCGAGGACGTCGGCGAGGGCGCTGGTGAGGCCGTGGAAGACGTCGGCGAAGGCGCCGGTGAAACCGCGCAGGACGTCGGGAAGGGAGCCAAGGGCGCGGCGGAGAATCTGGGGGAGAGCGCCGGCGAAGCCGCCGAAGACGCCGGGAAGGACATATCCGGATCGGCGTCGAACGTCGCCGGTGACGTCGGGCGCGAAGCCGCTGACGAGACCGCCGAGACCGCCGACACGGCACAGAAGCAGACTCGGGAGTCCGAGGACGGCGATGTGGCGCGACGGAGGACACCGGCCGCCAAGAACCCGCGGAAACCCGTCAAGTCTCCCGAGGGGCGCGGTGGCGACGCGCGCCAGCGCCGGAGCGACCGGGCAGCCCGTCGCCGTGACACCTACAACCGCTGAATTTCGCGAATGTTGCTCTGTCGCAGTGGTATTTCCCTGAAGCGTCACCCGAATGGCGTTCCGGTGATGCGCGGCGCAGAGTTGAACAGTGGGTGGAAATCCGTCCCATACGCGATAACCGTCGGCTTCGTGGCTACGACAGAGCGTAAGAAACCTTGAATGCGCGGGCTGCTTCGGCCGAGACGAGAACCTCGCGAAGGAGGTTGACTCATGCAGGAACAGACGAAAGTCGCCGTGGCCTCGGCCATCATGGGCGGCTACGTACTTGGCAGGACCAAGAATGGCCGTCTCGCGCTGATGGCCGCCACGGTCGTGGCCGGAAGGGGGCTCGGAGGCCCCCGGGCACTGGCAGCCAAGGGCGCACGTCGGCTGGGGGACATGCCGAAGGTCGCGGAGTTGCAGGACCAGCTCCAGGGCCAGGGCATGGAAGCCGCGCGCAGCGCGCTGTCGGCCGTCACCGACCGGGGCATGGGTTCGCTTGCCGACGCGATCAGCGGCCGCGCCACGTCGCTCATCGCGAAGGACGACGAGGGCGACGAGGGCGAGGAGGCCGACGAGGGCGACGACGAGGAGAGCCCGAAGCAAGAAGACGAGGACGGGGAGACGGAGGACGAGGACACGGAGGACGAGAACGAGAACGAGGAGGAAGAGGAAGAGGACGAGGAGGAGGAGGGCGAAGAGGAGGAGGAAGAGGAACCGCCGTCCGCGAAGCGTCGGCGTCCCGGCCGCGCCTCCGGTGCGAGCCCTGGGCCGAAGAAGAAGGCTCCCGCCAAGAAGGCGCCCGCGGCCAAGAAGGCGCCCGCGAAGAAGGCAGCGCCCGCTAAGAAGGCGGCGAAGAAGACCGCCTCGTCCCGTTCCAGCCGTCGGAGGTGATTCTGTATGACCAGCGCCAAGGAGGACACCGCCGCCGATTCCGCACCCTCGAACGCCCAAAGGCTACGTGGGGAACTCTCCAACTACGTCTCATTGCGGCTGGACCGAGCCGTTGACAAGGTGGGCGGCAAACTGACCGGCCTCACGGGCAAGTTGACGGATGTGGCGGAGAACGGCGGACAGTTGCCCGCGATCGGTTCCCGCATCCTGAAGGGCGAATCCCCGATCCGCTCCCTGGTCTCAGAGAAGGCGAAATCCGTCAAGGACTCGGTGGTGGACAAGGCCAAGGACGTGACGGGCCTCGGTGGGGGCAAGCCGGGCTCCGGGGACCTGAAGGTGACGAACATCGTCGAAGTCCAGGACGTGGGCGTGCCGTTGAGGACCGCGTACGACTACTGGACCGAGTACGAGAAGTTCGCCGGCTTCGCCAAGGGAGTGGGCAACGTCTCGAAGGACGAGGACGAACCCGAGACCAGTAAGTGGACGACGAAGGTGGGTCCCTCGACCCGCAGCTTCGAGGCCACCACCCTGGAGCAGATCCCGGACGACCGCATCGTATGGACGTCCGAGGGCTCGAAGGGCACGACTCATGGAGCCGTCAGCTTCCATGAGATGGCGCCGAACCTGACCAGGATCGTGCTCGTGGTCGAGTACTACCCGTCCGGCTTCTTCGAGAAGACAGGCAACATCTGGCGTGCCCAAGGCCGCCGCCTGCGCCTCGACTTCAAGAACTTCCAGCGGTACGTGACTCTCACCGACGACGAGCCCAAGCCCTGGCGCGGGGAGATCCGGGACGGCGAAGTCGTCCGGACACACGAGGAGGCCATGGAGGAGGAGGAGAACGAGGGAGCGGAGGACGAGTCCGAGGGCCAGGAGGAGGACGACCAGACCGAGGAAGACGAGGGGGACGAGGAAGAGGAAGAGGACGAGGGGGAAGAGGAGGACGAGGAAGAGGACGACGAGGAAGAGGACGACGAGGAACGGAAGGGCTAGCCCTGTCGATTCTCGATTCGTGGGGGTCCGCATCCCGCCGGGATGCGGACCCCCACGACCTGTCCGTGGATCAGGCCCCTTGCCGATCCCGCGTCACGCGGTCACTTCGAGACCCGCTCCGGCATGGGGGAGTAGTTGGTCGACCCCGGAGTCTTGCCCTCCGGAGGGTAGTCGCAGTCGAGAGTCGACATCTCGTAGTCGTCTCCCTCGTTCTGCTCCTGGTCGACGACCACCGCCGCGGTGCACGCGCGGCCGTGCTCGTCGGTGAACGTGACTATCTCGCTGTAATCCGTCGGGGCGCTGCACCCCGCGAGCAGCAGCGCCGCCCCCGCGGCCACCGCCACGCCGAACCCCCGTACCCGCTTCATCTGTTACCCCTCCATGTCCGCTTTCGCCGACCGACTCGGCTGCCGCGCCACACCGTAATCGGCGACGACGGCCCGTTAATCGTGCCCAGAAGATGGTGGTTCTGGATATGACCGGAGGGTGATGTCCAGCCGAACATTCGTCAGCGGTGCGCCGGCGCCGCGGGCTGTCCGACGTGGGGCTCGGACCGGGTCGGCGGATTCCGGCGCCAGGCGAAGAGCACGGTCATCGCCATGCAGATCAGCGCGAAGACGACGACCCCGCCCGTCTCGCCCCTGACGAAGTACGAGAACGAGGCGACCGTGAACACGCCGGACGCCAGCCCGAATGAGGACGTGAGCACCGGCACCGCCCGCTCTCCGGGCAGAACAGCGCCGACGGCCAGCGCCGCGACGATCATCGCGTCGGGGACGACGAACGCGCTGTCCACGTCGCTCAGCAGGAGATTGACGAACGTTCCGAGGCTGATGAAGACAGCCGCGTATCTGCCGGTGGTGAGGGTGTTCGGCACTGCCGCCTCCTTGGGTGCGGCACCGCGGACGCGACGGGGCTCCGCCGACCGCGGTGGTCGATTTCATCTGTCTACACCGTAGACAAGCTCGGAGGTTTTTGTCTACGGCGTAGACAAGGTGCGACAATGCGAGCATGTCCAAGCCGCGCTTCCTCACCCCCGACCTGATCGCCCTCACGGCCCTGGAGCTGGGCGACCGCGCCGGCGAGAAGGCGATGACCATGCGCCGGATCGCCTCGGAGCTGGGCTGTGACCCCATGGCGCTCTACCGCCACTTCCGCAGCCGCGAGTTGCTGCTCGACGCCGTCGCCGATCTCGCCATCGCGGACGCGGCCGATCCCGACCCGGATCTCGTCTGGGACGAGCGCATCACGGCGACGGCGCACGCCATCCGCGGCTCCGCGCTGAGGCATCCCGGGATCTCGGCCCACATCGCCTCGCGCCCGCCCATGGGGGAGAACGGCCGGCGGCTCGGAGCCGCCATGCTCACGGCGCTGGACGAGGCGGGGCTGTCCCCCGTCACTGCCGTACGGAGCGTGCAGACGCTGGTGGCCTACCTGGCCTCCTCCTTGGCCATGGCCGTACGGGCAGGGGTGCGGGACCAGCGCTGGGAGGAAGTGAGCGATGTCATCTCCGAGTTGCCCGAGACAGAGGCCCCGGGCGAGGAGCTGTTCGTCGTCGGGTCCGCCGAGCAATTCCGTTTCGGGCTAAGGCTGTTGCTGGCCGGCATCAAGGCGGAAGCGGTCGCCGAGTCCGACGCGAATGAGAAGAGGAAGGGGAAGGCGACCGGCCCGCGGTAGGCGGAGGTGAAGCCCTGGGTATGCCCAACTCCCTTTGCACGCAGGGTTAGAGGCTCCACGCGCCTGGAAGAGCAAGGGCGCGTGGACGAGTCGGAGCAGGGCGATCCGAAGTGGATCGGCCGGCTGTCGACTGCTCGCGAGAGAGGAGCGGACTGCGCCGACCGGGGCCCTGACTCAAGGACGCTCGCTGCGTAGGTTGTGTGTCGTTTCTGCTTCCGGGGTGCGCAGGGCGAGGATGGCGACATCGTCGTCGTTGCGTCTGCCGCCTGACTGGGCGCGTTCGAGCAGCAGGTCGGTGAAGGCGGCCAGCGGTCGGTGGGCCAGTGAGGCGGCGTGCTTGCGGAGCTGGTCCAGGCCGTGGTCGATCGGGCGGTCGCGGCTTTCGACGAGTCCGTCGGTGTAGAGGACAAGTGTCGATCGGGGCGGGAGCGTGAGGGTGGCGTCACTGCGCGTGGGTGCCAGGCCGGTGCCCAGAAGCAGCCCGTGGTCTTCGGTGAGGTAGTCGGCTCTTCCGTCGTGGGTGATCAGCAGTGGTGGCGGGTGGCCGGCATTGGTCCAGGTCAGACACCAGGTTCCGTCGGCATTCCGCTCCATCTTCCCGAAGACAAGCGTGGCTGTCGGGACTCCGGTGAGGTGGGTCATTGACGCATCGAGCCGTTGCACGATCGCGCTGGGGGGCTCGTGGTGGGTCCACGCGTAGGCCCGGAGCATGCTGCGGACCTGCGCCATTCCGGCGGCGGCGTCCAGGTCATGACCGACCACGTCTCCGATCACCAGGGCTGTCGTGGCGTCGGCGACGGTGAACGCGTCGTACCAGTCACCACCTACCTGCGAGTCGTCCGGCGCGGGCACGTACCGCGCCGTCAGCTGGAGGCCCGGCACAGAAGGCAACTGAGCCAGCAGGTGACGCTGCATGGTCTCGGCGACCTTGCGCTGGCGCTGGTAGAGCCGGGCGTTGTCCAGGGCCAGCCCGGTGCGGCGGGTGAGATCATCCAGCAGCGACAGGTCTGCCCCGGTCAGCGGTGCACGGCCCTTCGACCGTCCCAGAGTCAGCGCTCCCAGCACGTCGCGCACCCCCCGTATCGGCGCGATTGCCGCCGAGACCATGCCCGTCTCCTCGAACAGCCGCTGCTGCTCGATGGCGACGCCGGTGTCCGGCGGCCCCTGATACGTCTCCGGCGTCACCAGTGTGGAGGCCGCACCCCGCAGTGCCCGCGACAGCGGCATCGGGGAGTTCTCCGGCACCGGTGGCATCGGCCCCTGCAACTCTTCCCGGGTGACGAACGCGCCGTCCTCGTAGTGCACGACAATGGCGCGTTCCACCTCGTCGAGCTCGGTGATCAGGTCGACCACCGCCCAGTCCGCGACCCGAGGAACCACCAGGCGCACCAGCCTGCGCAGCGCCTCGTCGGTGTCGAGAGTCGAGGTCAGCTGCGTGGTCGTCTCAGCCAGCAGGGCCAGCCGCTCCAGCTCCGACAGGGTCGGGCCGAGTTCGGCCGACGGACCGGGTCCCTCAAGGCCGGGGTGCAGGCCGGTGAAAATGACCATCGTGTCGGCGTGACCGTCGGCGGGCGCGCACGGCGCGACCAGCCAGGCGAGCTCCACCAGCGATCCGTCGCCCCGCTCGAACCAGCCGCTGCCGGCCCGCGCGTCGCGGGCCAGGAACGCCTCGGTCATCCGGCAACTGGCCCTGGCTAGCGGCTGGCCATGCTGGTCGCGGTGGAGCAGATCATGGGCGTCCCGGCCCACGAGAGCGGCGGCGTCCCTCCCCAGCAGGCGCTGCGCGTACACGTTCGCCCATGTGATGGCCCCGCCTTCATCCACCACGCATACCGCTGCGGCGACCATGTCCGGTACTTCGCCGGGGTGTGCCGCCGGCATGGGGGGTACGCCGCCGTCATCCGCCTTGGCCTCGACCATCACCCACACCTCCCCGGAGCTCTCGGCCCCCGCCCGCACGCTGTCGAATCACCTTAGACGGTGGCATGTCCGCACTCCCGTCAGCCAGGAGGATGCCCGGGTCCGGGCATCCTCCTCACGAGACGGTCGCCACCGGCGGTTTTACGGGCCGCGCCGACCAGTTCTGTTCGCGTCTCACACCACGCGCACCGCGATCACCCGGCGCGAGCACCGGCGGCGACCTCGACAACGGCCCGGCTTGAGTCGCGGACCGTACGCGCCCACTCACCCGCCGTCACGGACGTCACCGCGCCTCGGCCACGGCCACCACTGCGACCTCAAAGGCACCTTTCGGGTGATGAGCAGGCCCTCGGCCGGACCGGGCCCCGGCTTCGCGACGCCGGGCGGCCCCCAACCCCCGGCCCCCGCCCGGGGGTTGCCGTTGGCCTCTATGCGATCTTCGCTGTGGGAGCGTGCGCAGCGGCGTTCGCGGCTATCCGGTGATCACCGGGCGGGGAAGGTCGATGAAGCTCTGCTTTTTGGTGGAGGAGCAGTACCGCTACGACGGTATGCCGGTAGAGGTGATCTCCCAGCTCAGGGAGTGGGGGCACCACGTGGACGTGCTGCGGCCCGGCAGTTCACTGATACGGGTGTCGGACGCCGTACGGGCGGGCAGTCACGACGCCTGGGTGCTCAAGACGGTGTCCGGCGGCCCCGGGCTGACACTGCTGGAGGCCGCGGCGGCCGTCGGCCTGACGACCGTCAACGACGCTCGGTCGGTCCGGGGTGTGCGGGACAAGGCGCTCGCGGCGGCGGTCGGGCGGAGCGGGGGTCTGCCGGTGCCGATGACGTACGCGGCGGCTCGCCCGGAGTTCCTGGCGGAGATACCGGACGCCGAATTCCCTCTCGTCGTGAAACCCGCCGACGGGAGTTCCGGCAGAGGGGTGCGGCTGGTGGTGTCGCCGGGCGCGCTGGCCGGGATGAAGGAGGAACTGGCGGCGGAGGGGATGCTGATCGCCCAGCCGTACGTGCCCAACTCCGGCGTGGACCTCAAGGTCTACAGCGTCGCGGGCGAGCTGTACGCCGCGCAGCGGTCCTCACCCCTGCATCCCGGACAGACCGTCTTCGAGCGCCGGGTCCCGCTGAGCGCGGAAGTGGCCGCCGTCGTGGCCGCGGCAGGGGCGGTCCACGGGCTCGATCTCTACGGTGTGGACGTACTGCTGGGGCCGGACGGACCGGTGATCGTCGATGTGAACGACTTCCCGAGCTTCCGCCAGGTACCGGACGCGAGGGCGCGAGTGGCACGGGCGATCCTGGATCTGGCCCGTGGGGGCGGCAGCGTGATGGGGTCGCCCGCGCTGCGGGTTCCGGCCACGGCGGGTGAGGCCGGATGAGGGTCTGTCTGATCACTCCCCGCCCCGACCATCCCCTCCTGGCCGGTATGGCGGCGCTTCTCGCGGCCCGGCACCGAGTCGAGTCGATGGATCCGACGTCGGACGATCAACTCCCGGCCTACGGGGAGGAGTTGGCCGGCCCACTTGCGGACGTCTATCTGCTCAAGGCCAGAACCCGGCAGGCGTTGGTCCTGGCCCGGTCCTTGGAGGAGCGGGGTGCCACCGTGGTGAACTCGGCCGCGGCGACGGAGCTGTGCCAGGACCGTACGGCGATGGCCGCGCTGGCCCACGGCGCCGGACTGCCGTTCGCGAAGACCACGACCATGGCGACCCTGCGCCAACTCGCCACACGGGCCGACCTCACCCATCCTCTGGTCGTGAAGAGCCGGCACAGTCGGCGGAACGATCTCGTCGCCCGCGTCGACACGGCCGCCCAGCTGAACATCCTCCGCACCACGTGGGGTGATGAACCGGTCGTGGTCCAGCCCTTCATGGAGAACAGCGGCTGGGACCGGAAACTCTGGGTGATCGCCGACCGCGTCTTCGCCGCGCTCCGGCGCTCGGAGCTGGCGGACGCGGGAGGCCGGGGGCCCACCCTGCCGCTCGCGCCCGGCGATCTGCCGGACGGCTGGATCGAACTGGTCCGTGCGGTCGGGTCCGTCTTCGCGCTGGATGTGTACGGCGTCGACATCATCGATGCGGGCGGCGCACCGTTGATCGTGGACATCAACGCTTTCCCGGGAATCCGCGGCCAATCGGGCGCGCCTTCGGCCCTCGCGGCACTGGCACTGCGCAAAGCCCGGGCAGCCAAGGGCGGTTAGGGCCGGTCGTTTGGATCGGGCCGGATCAGGGGGCGCCGCCTGCGGCAGCGGCTGATGTCTCCTTGGTGCGGGCGATCGCGAGGCGGAGGAGGGCGGCATGGCGGAGCCATGCCCTCTGTGGGCCCACCGGCTCAGAGTCCGGCGATCCCCGCCTGCCCGCCGGCCGGCACGGGTGGGGCGCTCCCGGCTTCGACTCTTCCCTCGACGGCCGCGCTCGGCGCCGGAGCCCCGGCACGTACGCGACGACCGGCCAGGCGGCAGCCGACGCACTCCGGGTGACCGGCCCGCGCCGTGCGGTCCCTGACCCGCCAGTCCCACTGGTCGGCCGGGCGGGGTCCCGCCGGTTTGCCCCAGCCCACGAGATGCAGGACCAAGGTGACCACCGCCGCCAGCGCGCAGATCGCGAGCCCGAGCCAGATGCCGGGGCGCCACACGCACATCCCCACCCCGGCGACGGTCGTACCCACGACCGCGACGGCCCAGCCCGTCCACCCCGCGACGGTGTGTCCGAGGTCGACGTCCTCGTGGAGTTGGCTCATGGTTACTCCTCACAACTCGCCGTGCCGCACGTGCCGCACGTGCCGCACGTGCCGCACGTGCGGTGCGACACGCGTCGACGGATAGGGTCGAGTCAGCAGATCTTTCATCAAGTAGATCTCTTAGATGCTAAGGGGATTTTCAGTGGACGGCAAGGCGCGCCCTCCGGCGACCCCCGCCGAGGCGCTGGCCGCCATGGACCGGCTGATCGCCACGAGCCTGGTGGCGCAGCACGCCATCGCACAGCGACTCGGTCTGAACGTCACCGACCTCACCTGCGTGGGACACATCCTCGGCGCGGTGGACGCCCCGCTGACGGCGGGGGAACTGGCCGTACGCGCCGGCGTCACCACCGGAGCGATCACCGGGGTCGTCAACCGGCTGGAGAGCGCCGGGTTCGTCGAACGCCGGCCCGACCCCGCCGACCGGCGACGAGTGCGCATCGTCGCCCAGGACACGGCGTCGCGCCGGATCCACGAGGTGTACGAACCCTTCTACGACCGCCTCGCCGATGTCTTCGCCGACTACTCGCCCGACGAGATCGCCGTACTGGGGGACTGGCTGACCCGCGCCGGAGGCCTGATGACCACGTATCTCGCGGAGCTTCGGGAGCGGGGAGACGCCTGACGGCCGGGCGGAGGGCGCTCCTCGGCAGATCCTGCCGGAAGGAACATTCCGGATCTCTCCCGGACGGGCGGCCCCGATAGGTCATGCTGGTGGACGCCATGCTCCGGACAACAGGTTCCCGTGCGGCGCGACGATTCAAGTCGGGCCAACTCAGCGGCGTGCCGGTGGCCGCTGCGCGCGGCACGGTGTTCAGTGCCGCGAGTACGGCGCTCGCTGTCACCGGGCACCATCTCGCCTCCGGACAGCCCCTACCCGGTCGCACCCTATGGGTGGCCTTCGGGCTGCTGCTCCTGGTGACAGTCCCTCTCTCCGGTCGGCCGCGGTCGCTTCCCACGGTGATGGCGGCGACCGGCACGGCACAACTCGCCCTGCACTTCTGGCTCTCACGTGCCCAGGTCCCGTCGGGGACGGCCGGAGACACGCACACGAGGGCGGGGCACGGCGGTACGCACGACCTTCACGAGGCATGGCACTCCGGCGGGCACGGCGCGACGATGGCCACGGCGCACCTCGTCGCCGCTCTGCTTGTCGCCTGGTGTCTCCAACGCGCCGACTCCGCTTGCTCGTCCGCGGGAGAACGCCTCGGTGAGGTCGTTGTCGCGTTCGTCGTACGGCTCCTCCCGGTGGCAGCGGTCCTGCCGGCGATCCGCCCGCCGCGGCCTCTCGCAGCGCGGGCGAAGTCCCCTCCGTACGACTTCCTGATGCTGGCGTACCTGGTGGTGCGCCGAGGTCCTCCGACGGTCCCGGCTGTCGTCAGTTGACCTCGCGGCCTGCTTGGGCATGCCGCAAAACCGTTTACCACCACGGGAGTTACCTGTGACACGTATGTCCGGGCGGCCCTTCGCCCGCCGTCTGTCCGCCGTCACCGCCTTCACCGGCCTGGTCCTGGCGGCCTCGTTCACCCTCGCCGTACCGGCGTCGGCGCACGTCGAAGTCGAGTCCAAGGGGGCGAGCGCGCTCGCCGAGAACGTCACCCTGGACTTCAACGCCGAGACCGAGTCGGACAAGGCCGGAATCGCCAGGCTGGAGGTGGTCCTGCCGGAGGGCATCGAGCCGGCCGACATCACGTACGAGGACGGCCCGGCGGGCTGGAAGCTGACCGCCACCGACCGGGGTTACAGCGTGGGCGGTCCGGCGGTCGCGGCCGGTGAGGACGTCGCGTACGCCGTGACCGTACGCCAGCTCCCGGACGCCGAGTCGGTGGCGTTCAAGACCCTCCAGACCTACAGCGACGGCCGCGTCGACCGGTGGATCGAACTCGAAGAGCCCGCCGGGGGCGGGCACGGCAGCCTCGCCCCCATCCTCGAACTCGCACCCGCCGAGCCCGGGGCGAAGCCGCTCAGCCCCACCCCGTCCCCCGAGCCGGCCACGGAGACACCGTCCAGCCCGGCCGAGGAGACGGACACGGCCACCGACAGCGCCGAGTCCAGTGCGGCCGACACCGAGGACGAAGGCACGAACACCCTCGCGATCGTGGCGGTCGTCGTGATCGCCGTCGCGTGCGTGGGCGGCGGTGCCTGGTGGTTCCGGCGCCGTAGCGGCGCCGGCACGAGCTGACCGGACGGGGCGGTCAACTCGGCCTCTCCGGCGACTCGCCGGCGGACAGGATCATGCGGACGGCAGTACCTGGGCCGGGGGTCGGGTGACCACCTTGATGTTGAACGTGTGGGCACCCAGACCGCCCGCGATGCCCATGAAGAGCAGGGCGAAGTGTTCCTGTCCGCGTGAGGTCGTGATGCCGCCGATGTCCAACTGGGCCGACGGGGGCCAGCCGAGGTCGGTGAGCAGCCGGCCTGTGGTGCGTTTGGCGTCGGCGTCGTCGCCGGAGAGGAAGACGGTGCTCGGCCCGTCGAGACCGTCCGGGGCGGTCATCACGGTCGAATCCATGGTGCACAGCGTCTTGACGACGGGGGTCAGGGGGAATGCCTCCTGGATCTCTTCGGCCAGGCTGCTGTTGGGGTGCGAGAGCTCGGTGAAGTCGTCGGAGAGGCCGACGCCGACATCGATCAGCAGGGTGCCGGCCAGTGCCGGTGCCCCGATGGAGCGCAGCAGTTCCACGGAGGCCGTTCCCGGGGTGGCGTTGACCAGTACCTCCGCGTGGTCTGCTGTCGCGCTCAGGCCCGCCACAGGGAGGCCGATGTCCTTCCGTTCAGCAGGGTGACGTGAACCGAGGAGTACGTCGTGTCCTGCGGCGCTCCAGCCGTGGGCCAGTGCGCGGGCGACGTTGCCGGTGCCGAGTAGTCCTATACGCATGGTGTGACGCTAGCCGCTGTCAGTACTCGGCAGATCGGACCGCGGGCCCGGGTGGACCGGCACCAAAGACGTAGTTCCGCGGTCGCGACCGGCCGAGTCACCCCACTTCGGCGAGTCTTTCCTCTGGACGGCGCACTTCCAGAGCTCGCCCGGGCGTCAGATATGGGCCAGGACCTGACGTACCGGTCGGCCGAGCGCGTCGGCCAGCGCGGTCAGCTCCTCGCCGGTGAACCAGTCACGTCCCGGGTTCCAGACCGCGATCTCGAACCGGGCGAAGCCGCAGGGCCACTCGTACTCCAGCGTGTCGATCGACAACTCCGCTCCACAGCAGGGCACGTGGGCCAGCAGCGTGGCCAGACCGTCGTCAGCCCGGGTCTCCAGGAGCTCGTTCCACCAGTCGATGCCGACGGATCCGGCGCAGCGCGGACACCCGATCCTCTCCAGATTGGCTCCGCAGTCGACGATCGCGACCGCGTCGTGCCAGCTGACCTCGACCTCGGCGAAGCCGTCGGCCAGCGCCGGGACCAGTTCGGCCACGATGGCGACCGTCCGGTCGGCAGCCTCGGGGGCGGGCTGCCAGTGCGGGTCGGCCGGTATGACCGACAGGATGTTGTCGCTCACCTGAGGGCTCGATTCGTCGTCGGGAGGCCCCGGGGCTCCGGGGGCGCGGCAGGCTGCGGTGGCCGGGCGGAGTCAGACGACGCAGAACTCGTGTCCCTCGGGGTCGGCCATGACCACATGATCCGGCTTCCCCCGCAACTCGTGCTCACCTATCACCGTCGCCCCCGCGGCGGTCAGCCGCGCGACCTCGGCGAGGACCCGCGGCCACCGCGTCTCCCAGGGGACCTCCCGGCCGCCGCCGACCCTGAGATCCAGATGCAGCCGGTTCTTCACCACCTTCGACTCCGGGACCTTGAGGAAGGACAGGGTGGGTGCGACCCCGTCCGGATCCGAGAGATACGCCCCGTCGTCCCACTCCTCCTCCGGGACTCCGTATTCGATGAACCACGCCTCCCAGGAGGAGAAACCGGTCGGTGGGGGCGGCTCGACATACCCCAGCGCCAGCGCCCAGAACTCCGCCAGCCTCGCGGGGTGCGCGCAGTCGATCGTCAGACTCCACTTGGTGGACACGGTGCCTCCCAGGTCGTATGTACGAACCGTATCGGGCACCACTGACAACGCCCGGCGCCCGAGGCCCCGCCGGGAAAGCATTACCGCCCGCCCATCCCGACCGATAACCTCACGCCCCGTGAAGCGGAGCCGCTATGTGACCGGAGGGTCCTGACATGGCCAGTAAGTTCACCGAGCTTGCGATCGACTGCGCCGATCCCGCCGGTCTCGCCCGGTTCTGGTGCGCGGTCCTCGACTACGAGGTACAGGACGAGGACCAGGACGACGGAATCGTCATCATCGGCTCCCCCGCGGTACCCGAAGGCAAGGACCGCCCCGGACCGGTGCCACCGACGCTGACCTTCGCGAAGGTGCCCGACACCAAGACCATCAAGAACAGGCTCCACATCGACGTCAACCCGACCGACAGGGAGCAGGACGAAGAGGTCGGCCGCCTGCTCGGTCTGGGCGCCCGACACGCCGACGTCGGCCAGGGCGACGTGAGCTGGGTCGTCCTCGCGGACCCGGAGGGCAACGAGTTCTGCGTCCTCGCGAGCCGGCACCCCTGATCGGAGAAGGCGCCTCCCGGCGCCGTCCGGAAAGCGTCGACCACCATGCCGCAGCGCCCCGGCGCATCAGCCGAGTTCACCGACTTCATCACCCGGGCTTCCGCGTCCCCGGGCGTGCTCGGCCTGGTCCTGAGCGGATCGCAGGCCCGGCAGGGCATGGCGACCGCCCGCTCCGACCACGACGTCTATGTGATCACCGCCGACGACGGCGCGGCCGTCCCGTCCGCCGTCGCCGAGGGCCGGCGCTCGCCCGCGCTGGACGTCATGCCGCTGTCCCTGTCGGAGTTCCGCACCCACGCACTGCCCGGGGACACGTACGCCTGGGACCGCTACGCCTTCGTCCACAGCCAGGTGCTGCTCGACCGGCTCGACGGCACGATCACACGGCTCGTCCACGAGAAGGCCGTGCTCAAGGATCACGAAGCACACCGCCTGGTCCGCTCCGGAATGGACGCGTACATCAACTCCCTCTACCGGTCGGCCAAGAGCCACCGGGACGGCCGCCCCGCCGTCGCGCACCTCGACGCGGCGGAGAGCGTCCCGTACCTGCTGACGGTCGTCTTCGCCCTGCACCGGAGGGTCCGGCCGTACAACAAGTACCTGCCCTGGGAGCTGGAACACCATCCGCTGGGCGCGCCGCAGTGGGCTGCCGACACGCTGCTTCCGCGGATCCGGCGCGTCCTCGCCGACGGCGACCTCGCCACGCAGCACGCCCTCTTCGCGACCGTCGAACGCGCCGCCCGGCAGGCCGGGCACGCCTCGGTCCTCGACTCCTGGGGCACCGACATCGACCTCCTTCGCCCCGCTCCTCCTCAGGCTGCTCCCGGGCGCCGCGGCAGGGGAGATTAGGGGTTGATCGTCGGAGGCGCCCGCATATCCTTGGACGATGCGCTACTTGCGGGCCCGCCGAGTTCGGAGCGATTGCCGGTGACGACCTATGAGATACGTGGCGCGGCGCCGCCCCCCTCCGCCGGCCCGGCCACGCTGAACGGCACTTCCCCAACGCCGGACGCCGTGCCGTCCCCGGCGGGGCGCGCCCCGTCCCCGAAGAAGCCCGGACGTCTCGTCGCGACGAGCGACCTGCACATCAGGCACCCGGAGAACAGGAAGATCGCCGACTCCCTGTGGCCCGAGTCGGAGCACGACTGGCTCCTGGTCGCCGGTGACATCGGCGAGTTGGTGTCCGACATCGAATGGACCCTGCGCACGCTGAGCGAGCGGTTCGCGAAGGTCATCTGGGTGCCCGGCAACCACGAGCTGTGGACCGCTCCCGACGATCCGATCCAGCTCAGGGGCGACGCGAAGTACCGCCATCTCGTCGAGCTCTGCCGCCGGATCGGCGTCGTCACGCCGGAAGACCCCTACCCCATCTGGGAGGGCGAAGGCGGCCCCGCCGTGATCGCGCCGCTGTTCCTCCTCTACGACTACTCCTTCCGGCCTGCCGGCACCGACTCCAAGGCATCCGCCCTCGCGGTCGCCGAGGCCGCCGGTGTCGTGTGCACCGACGAGTTCCTGCTCCACCCCGACCCGTATCCCAGCAGGGAGGCGTGGTGCCGCGCCCGGATCGCGGCCACGGAGCGCCGACTGGCCGAGATCCCGGCCGAGTTGCCCACCGTTCTGATCAACCACTGGCCGATCGTGCGTGAACCCACGAACGTGCTGTGGCGTCCGGAGTTCGCGCTGTGGTGCGGCACGGAGGCGTCGGCCGACTGGCCGCGCAGATTCCGGGCGGCCTCCGTCGTCTACGGGCATCTGCACATCCCCCGGCTGATGTGGTGCGACGGGGTGCCTCACCAGGAGGTCTCGCTCGGCTATCCGAGGGAGTGGGGAAGGCGCGCGCAGCAGCCGGGCCGCCCCGTACAGATTCTTCCCCTGCCGATTCGTGAGGAAGCGGGGCAGCCGCGGTGATCGAGCGCATCGTGCCCGCCGAGGTGGAGACCGCCGAGGCGTACGGCGACCTCGCCGAGGCCAAACTCTTCCCGGAGGAGGCCCTGTTGGTGAAGGCCGCGGTGGCACAGCGCCGGGGCGAGTTCGCCACCGCCCGGCACTGCGCGCGCCAGGCGCTCACGCGGCTGGGCGCGCCGGCGGGGGCGATCCTCACCGGCGAGCGTGGCTCGCCGGTGTGGCCGGACGGAGTGGTCGGCAGCATCACCCACTGTGTGGGTTACCGCGCGGCCGTGGTCGCCCGGCCCGCGCATGTCACCTCGATCGGTGTCGACGCGGAGCCCGCGCTGCCGTTGCCCTCCGGGGTCCTGGAGGCGGTGGCCCTGCCCGACGAGCAGATCGCGGTCAAGGAGTTGCTGGAGTCGGCGCCGGGCATCGCGTGGGACCGGCTGCTGTTCAGCGCCAAGGAGTCGGTCTACAAGGCGTGGTTCCCGCTGACGAAGCGCTTCCTGGAGTTCGAGGAGGCCCGGCTCGTCTTCGACCCGGCCGGGACGTTCACGGCCCAGCTGCTCGCCGGTCCGGCGCGGGCGGGAAGCCGGACCCTGCACACGTTCGACGGACGCTGGCTGTCGGAGAAGGGCATCGTGCTGACCTCGGTCACGATCCCCGCGTAGACGAAGTGACCGGGCTGCCGGAGGACGGACAGCCCGGTCGTACGCCTGTACGCCGCCGTTCAGGCGATCGACGCGGCCACGATCGCGGACACCGCGATGTTGCAGGACGCCGTGACCCACACCGCCGGGTGCGGCTCCGCCTCGACCAGCGTCGCGCCCAGCTTGCCCGGCGTCACCAGATCCACCACGAGGAACGCCACCGCCATCATCACCAGGCCGAGCACCCCGAACGCGGCCGTCGACGCGAGGCCCTTGCCGAAGTCGTCGTACGTGGTCCAGATGGACGTGAAGACGATGCCGCCGATCCCCAGGAGCGCCGAGCTGAGCAGGAGCGCGGCGTTGCGGTTGCGGTCCTCCCAGATCTGCTTGCCGAGCTTCCCCGGCGTCAGCAGGTCGACGAGGACGATACCGAGGATCAGAAGGACCACACCGAGCGCGCCGTAGGCGCCGGCCCGGCCAAGTCCGTTGACTATGTCGTTCATTGGGAAGCTCGTCTCCGCTGCTGAAGATGATCGTGGCAAAGGCGTCGCAAAATGTATCGCACGGTGCCTGAGGTGCGAGCGGGAGCGGGAAACCGCAGCCGAACCGCGTCCCGACCGTGGCCGGAAGCTCGTGTTCCCCGCCCGAAATATCGATCGGCATGACTTAGCTCAGGATTCGTCCGGCTGTACGGGGCGCGGGGAACAGGCACAGACCCGCACGGGACGAGGCGGCGGACCCGCTCACTACGATCGGTGCGACCGCCGTCGCGGCAGGCGCGCCGGCACGCGCGTCCGCCGCCACCGGCGGTCCCCGCCCGCCACCGAGAGGACACCAGTCGTGCAAGCCGCCACCCCGGCCAGTTCCCCGGACGCCCCGTCGGACATCTCGTCGGACGGCTCACCGGACGGCTCACCGGCCGACTCCTCGGCCCGGAACGATCCGTACGACCGTCCCGTCGCCGAGCTGCTCGCCCGGATGACCGACGACGAGAAGCTCGGCCAGCTCCAGCAGCTCGCCTGGGCGGGAGCCACCGGCCCCGGCGGCACCCAGACCCAGCAGGCCGAAGAGGCGGCCCGCGCCGGCCTGTTGGGCTCCGTACTGAACATCCACGGCGCCAAGGAGAGCAACGCCCTCCAGCGGATCGCGGTCGAGGAGTCCCGGCTCGGCATCCCGCTGATCTTCGGCCTCGACATCATCCACGGCTTCTGGACCACCTTTCCGATCCCGCTCGCGCAGGCCGCGAGTTTCGACCCCGCGGTGTCCGAGCTGGACGCGTCGGTCTCGGCGGCCGAGGCCCGGTCCAACGGCGTGCACTGGACGTTCGCGCCGATGATGGATGTCACCAGTGAGCCGCGCTGGGGCCGGATCGCCGAGTCGGGCGGCGAAGACCCCTATCTGAACGGCGTGCTGGCGGCGGCCAAGGTACGCGGCTACCAGGGCGGCGACCTCAGGGCGAAGGACCGGATCGCCGCCTGCGCCAAGCACTACGTCGCGTACGGCGGGGCCGAGGGCGGCCGGGACTACAACACCGTCGACGTGTCCGAGGCGCGGCTGCGCAATCACTACCTGCCGCCGTTCAAGGTGGCCGTGGACGCCCAAGTGGCCACGGTCATGGCCGCGTTCAACACCATCAGCGGTGTCCCCGCGCACGGCAACGAGCACACCCTCACCCGAATCCTCAAGCAGGACTGGGGGTTTGACGGCTTCGTCGTCAGCGACTGGACGGGGGTGCAGGAACTCGTCCCGCACGGCTTCGCCGCCGACGGCGCCGACGCGGCCCGGCTCGCGGTCAACGCCGGGGTCGACATGGAGATGGTCAGCACCCATGTCGCCGACCACGGAAGGAAGTTGCTGAGCGAGGGCCGGATCGACGCGGCGCGGCTGGACGACGCGGTGACGCGTGTCCTGCGCGTCAAGTTCCGCCTCGGGCTCTTCGACGACCCGTACGTACCGGAGGCGGCCGAGATCCCCGGACCGACGGCGCGAGCCCGGTCGGCCGCCCGCACGGCCGCCGCGCGCTCGATGGTGCTGCTCAGGAACGAGGGGGGAGCGCTGCCGCTCGCCAAGACCGTGCGCTCCGTCGCCGTCGTGGGGCCGTTCGCCGACTCCGACGATCTCCAGGGCACGTGGGCGGGGCCGGGTGCGGAGAAGTTCCGGTCCGTCACGGTGCTGAACGGCGTACGCGCCGCCCTGCCGGACGCCGAGGTGACCCACGCGCCGGGCATCGACCCGGCGGGCGAGGACACCGGCACGCTCCCGGCCGCCGTCGCGGCGGCGCGGGCCGCCGACGTCACGGTCGTCGTGGTGGGGGAGAGCCCCGCCATCAGCGGCGAGGGGAACTCGCGCAGCGACATCGGACTGCCCGGCAGGCAGGAGGAGTTGATCGCCGCGATCGCGGCGACGGGCAGGCCGTACGTCGTCGTCCTCGTCAACGGCCGCCCGCTCGCGCTCGGCGACTGGGCCGACGACGCGCCGGCCGTCCTGGAGGCGTGGCACCCCGGCATGGAGGCCGGGAACGCGGTCGCCGACGTGCTGTTCGGCGATGTCGACCCCGGCGGCCGGCTCCCGGCGTCCTTCCCCCGTACGGTCGGCCAGATCCCGGTCAACTACAACCACGAGCGGACGGGCCGCCCCTACAACCCCGCCGACCCGGACCAGCGCTATGTGTCCCGCTACCTGGACGTGGCCGACGGGCCGCGCTACCCGTTCGGCCACGGTCTGAGCTACACCACCTTCACGCTCACCGAACCGTCGCTCAGCCGGAACTCGATCGCCGCCGGGGCCCTGCGGCGGGGAGACACGGTGGAGGTCGCCGTCACCGTACGCAACACGGGCGAGCGCGAGGGGGACGAAGTCGTCCAGCTGTATCTCCACGACCCCGTCGCGAGCATCGTGCAGCCGGTGCGGCGACTGCGCGGATTCCGCCGGGTGACGCTGGCGGCGGGGGAGTCCACCACCGTGCGCTTCGGCCTCGGCGCGGACGATCTCGGCTTCTGGACCAACGATCCGGACGGACGCTTCGTGGTCGAGGAGGGCACGGTCGACATCATCGTCGGCACCAGCTCGACGGCCACCGCCAAGGACACCCTGACGATCAGCTGAGGCGCGGGGCCCACTTGCTTCCGACGGAGGCCCGCCGGATGATTCCGGCGGGCCTCCACCTCGTACGGAGAGCACCCGGAACGTTATCTCCGACGAGCAGGGAGACGAACCAGCCATGGCAGAGATCGACATCCGCGACAACCGGGCGCAGGGCCGGCTGGAGGCGTACGAGGGCGACGAGCTCGTCGGCGTCGTCGGCTATTTCGTGATGGCCGGTGCCCCGGCCGCGCTCGTGGCCGTCCACACGGTGGTGGAGCAGGGCCACGAGGGAAAGGGCATCGCGGGCGCCCTGGTGAAGGAGTTCTACGAGATGGGTGGCCGCGAGGGCGTACCCGTCGTACCGCTGTGCCCGTACGCCGCCAGGTGGGCGCAGCGGCACCCGGACGAGGTGACCGTGGCGCCGGCGGCCGACGAAGCGACCGTACGCGCCGCCGAGGCCCAGCTGAAGGCGGACTCCAGGCGCTGGTGAGGCCGGCGGGGGGCGATACGCCGGGCCGATCATGAGTGGACCCGGCGCGCGTGGGCACGCGCATCGCGAGACATTGGGAAGGCACGAGTCCGTACTTTTGGAGGACTGGCATGACCCATCCGTATCCCGACCCCGTACCGCCCTCGCCCACCCCTCCGCCGGGGCCGCCGGGCCCCGTCCCGGGCCCCGCGCCCGTCCCCGCGCCCCCGCCGGGCCCCACTCCGGACCCGATCCCCAGTCCGCCGGGCCCCGACCCCGTCCCGGACCCGGAACCCCAGCCGGGGCCGGTGGGCTAGGTCGTGTCTTCGAAGACGGGAATGACGCACCGGAGCCCTCGACCGTCACGGTCGAGGGCTCCGGGCACGCCCAGCAGGGGCGTCCTGCGAGGCGCGATCAGTGGGGCAGTGTCCCCGGGGCCGTCGCCCACGTCGTGTTCGGGTGGTCCGTGAGGGTGAAGGTCAGTGAGCCGCCGTGGCGTACGAGCGAGGAGTCGATCCAGGACGCGTCGCGGGCCCGGCCGTTGAACCGGACCTTGTCCACGTACTGGTTCGTGTCCGAAGCCGCCGGAGCCGTGATGGTGACCGCGTGCCGGCCACCCGACGCCGCGATCACCGCACGTGGGAACAGCGGAGCCGTCAGCAGCAGGTCCGCGCGGCCCGGGGCCTGCGGGTAGACACCGAGCGCGGCGAAGACGTACCAGGCCGACATCGTGCCGAGGTCGTCATTGCCCGGGAGCCCCGAAGGGCCGGTCCCGTACACCGTGTCGACGATCTCGCGGACGGTCTCCTGGGTCTTCCAGGGCTGCCCGAGCGCGTTGTACAGCCAGGGCGCGTGGATGCCCGGCTCATTCGTGGGGTCGTAGCGCAGCGCGTCGCCGCCGCGGAGCGACCAGGAGCCGTCCGGCTTGTGGAAGAAGAGGTCGAGCCGGGCCGCGGCCGCGGCCCGGCCGCCCATGGCCTCGGCCAGGCCCTGGACGTCCTGCGGGACCATCCACGTGTACGTGGCCGCGCTGCCCTGGGCGAAGCCGCGGTCGGACGCCGGGTCGAAGGGAGTCACCCAACCGCCGTCCAGGTTCCTGGCCTGGATGTAGCCCGCTCCCGCCGTGGCCGCCGGGTTGAACACGTTCTTCCAGTAGCCGCCCCGCTCGCTCAGCTCCCGGTACTCCCGCTCGCGGCCGAGCTCCCGCGCCCACTGGGCGAGCGCGGCGTCCGCGACGGAGTCCTCCAGGGTCTCGGCGGCTCCGCCCCAGCAGTGGCAGACGTCCTGAGCCGCGTAGCGCGAGTCGAGGTACTGGGCCAGATTGGGCCGCTGGCCCTCGCACTGGCCGGGGCAGCCCGCGTCGGAGAGCCCGTCCGGGTGCGGGACGCTGGCCTGGCGGTAGAGCGAGTCGAAGGCGCCCTTGGCATCGAAGTTCCGAACGCCCATGGCGTAGAACGTCGCCAGCGTCGCGGCCGTCGGGTCGCCCGTCATCACATGCGTCGCTCCGCTGATGTGCACCCAGCGGTCCCACACCCCGCCGTTCTGCTTCGAGAAGTTGAACAGCGACTGGGCGAAGTCCCCGGCGACGCGAGGCTCCAGCAGGGCGAGCAGCTGCACCTGTGCGCGGTACTGGTCCCAGCCGGAGAAGTTGCTGTACTGCGCGCGCTGACCGTGCGCCACGCGCTGTGTCCTTCGGTCCATCCCGGGATAGCGGCCGTCCCTGTCGCTGATCAGGTTGGGCTGCTGGAGCGAGTGGTACAGCGCGGTGTAGAACGCGGTGCGCTGCGCCTCGCTGCCTCCGCTGATCGCGACGTCGCGCAGCTGCCGGTCCCAGGCCGCCCGGCCCGCCGCCGCCACGTCGGCCACGCTCGCCCGGGACGGTATCTCCCCGCGGAGGTTGGCCTCGGCGCCGGCGAGGGAGACGTACGAGATGCCGAGCCGTATTTTGACATCGTTGTCGCGTGCGGTGTCGAAGCTGACGTAACCGCCGGATCCCTGCCCGGCCCGGTCCGCCCCGGTCTTGTAGCCCTCGCCGCCGTCGGCCGTGGTGGAACCGGCGGACAACTGGTCGTTCCGCCATGTGCCGACGCCGGAGAAGGCGCGGTCGAAGGAGGCGGTGAAGTAGAGGCGGTAGTAGCTGTTGCGGTTGTTCTCACCGCCGTTGGCACGCCGCCCGCAGAACGCCCCGGTCTCCACCCAGCCGGTGACCTTGCGCGCCTTCTCGTCGATGTCGACGTGCGCGTCCTCGCTGCCGTTCAGGGAGTTGGAGACCCGGAAGAGCAGGTTGGCGGGCTTGTCGGCCGGGAAGCTGAAGTCCGCGACACCGGCCCGCTCGCTGACCGCGAGATCGGCCGCCGCGCCCGAGTCGAGCCCGACCCGGTAACGGCCGGGCTCGGCCTTCTCGTTGTCGTGCGAGAAGTCCGCGGCGTACTTCGCGTCCTTGGTGTCGGCGGAGGGCGAGCTGTCGACGTCGCCCACGAACGGCATGATCGGTACGTCACCCGCGGCCCCGGGATGGCACCCGGCGCCGTTGACGTGGGTGAGGCTGAGGCCGCGCATGCGGGTGGTGTTGTACGAGTAGCCGTTGGCCGCGCCGGTGTCCGTCTGGTCGCCCCTGGTGCTGGTCGGGGACCAGGCGATCATGCCGAACGGCAGATTCGCGCCGGGGTAGGTGTTGCCGCCGTTCGCGGACCCGATGAGCGGGTCCACGTACTCCACGGGATGCCGCACCTGGGCGGCGGAGGGCTCGGCGACCGCGGTGGTACCGGCGGCGAGTGAAGCCACCAGTCCGGCCAGAGCCGCGACCGATCCACCGCGGAACAGTGCCGATCGGCTCCTTCTTCTTCGCTTCTCCCGCAACGCTTCCATCGCGAACCACGACCTTTCCTGTGTAGCCACATTGCGTGAAACCGCTGTGACCCTAGGAGCGTTCGGCGGTCCGGCTTCATCCGGTGAGAAGCACAGCCGGTGAACTTCGCGTGAAACGGCCGCGGGCGGTCGACGGCCGCCGCCGCCGAAGGCCGGACGCCGACGGGCAACTGCCCGCCGGCGTCCGGTGGTTCGTCTCGTGCGCCGCGCCCCGCTCAGGCGGGACCCGACCGGCGGGCCCGCCCGATCAGCCGGAGACCTCGGAGCGGTCGCCACCCCACAGGGTGTGGAACGACCCCTCGCGGTCCGTGCGCCGGTACGTGTGCGCACCGAAGAAGTCCCGCTGCCCCTGCGTGAGCGCGGCTGGCAGCCGCTCCGCGCGCAGCGCGTCGTAGTACGAGAGCGCCGCCGCGAAGCCCGGGGTCGGCACACCCTGCCGTACCGCCGTCGCGAGCACCTCGCGCCAGTCGTCCTGCGCCGCGCCGATCTCCTCGGCGAACTGCTTGTCCGCCAGCAGGCTCGGCAGATCGCGCTGCGCGTCGTACGCGCCCCGGATCCGGTCCAGGAACGCCGCCCGGATGATGCAGCCCGCACGCCAGATCGCGGCGACGGACCCGAGGTCGATGTTCCAGCCGTACTCCTCGCTGCCCGCCTGGATCTGGTGGAAGCCCTGCGTGTACGACACGATCTTCGACGCGTACAGCGCCTGCTCCACCTGGTCCGCGAAGCGCGCGGCCTCGGCCTCGCCGAGCGCGGTCGCCCTCGGGCCCGGCAGCGTCTGCGAGACGTCCCGCAGCCCGGCGTGCCCCGACAGCGAGCGTGCGAAGACCGCCTCGGCGATGCCGGAGACCGGCACACCGAGGTCGAGCGCGATCTGCACCGTCCAGCGGCCGGTGCCCTTCTGCTCGGCCTGGTCGACCACGACGTCGACGAAGGGCTTCCCCGTCTCGGCGTCCGTGTGGGCCAGCACCTCGGCGGTGATCTCGATCAGATACGAGTCGAGCCGCCCGGTGTTCCAGGTCCGGAACGTCTCCGCGATCTTCTCGGGGGAGTAGCCGGCGACCGCGCGCAGCAGGTGGTACGCCTCGGCGATCAGCTGCATGTCGGCGTACTCGATGCCGTTGTGCACCATCTTGACGAAGTGCCCGGCGCCGTCGGGGCCGATGTGTGCCACCGTCGGGGCGTCGTCCGGAGCCTTCGCGGCGACGCGCTCCAGCAGCGGGCCGAGCGAGGCGTAACTCTCGGTGGATCCGCCCGGCATGATGCTCGGTCCGTGCAGCGCGCCCTCCTCGCCGCCGGAGATGCCCACGCCGACGAAGTGGATGCCGCGCTCGCGCAGCTCCTTCTCCCGGCGCCGGGTGTCCGCGAAGTGCGCGTTGCCGCCGTCGATGATGACGTCGCCCTCTTCGAGCAGCGGGGCGAACTCCTGGATCACGGCGTCGGTCGGGTCGCCCGCCTTCACCATGATGACGAGACGCCGCGGGCGCTCCAGCGCCGCGACGAACTCCTCCGCCGAGTCCGCCGGTACGAAGACGCCCTCGTCGCCGAACTCGTCGACCAGGGCATGGGTCTTCGACGCTGTGCGGTTGTGCAGGGCGACGGTGAAGCCGTTGCGGGCGAAGTTCCGGGCGAGGTTGCGGCCCATCACCGCGAGCCCGGTGACGCCGATCTGGGCAGTACCACTCATGCGTGTGTGCTCCTGGGTCTCCGTCGGATGTACCTCGTCCGGCGGTAGGGGTGTACGTGCCGGCGGACGGGGCTGTTCATCGATCTTCAAGCCGCCCCGCATTCTTCCGCATTCCGGGTCGGCCGCGTCGTTTCCGTTCATCTCTTGGGCGGAAGTGGGGTCCGTACGGGTCATCGTTCACCAACTCTTGACACTCTCTCAGCGGCGGCGTAACACTGGCGGGGCTTTGGAGAGCGCTCTCCCACAGTGATCCCGGCGATCGCGGTGTCCGCCGTTCCTGCCGAACCCGGCGTATCCGGCGTTCCGGCCGGGTCTCCGGGGATCCTCGCCGGATCCGGGAGCCGCTCCCCGCGGTGCACCGTCCTGTACCACTCTCTCCCCCCACCGCATACGGCGCGTATGCGGACGAAGAGCGGCATGGAGGTCCGCATGGCCGAAAGACTCCGCAGAACCACCCTGGTGTCCGCGTTGCTCGTATTCACCGCCCTGGCCCTGGTGGCCATGGGTCTGACCGCGATCACGGACACCGCCACCGCCGACCCCAAGAACGACCGCGGCACCACCGCCGCGTCCCACGCGGGACACAAGATGCCACCGGCCGTCCCCGTCCCCTCGGGCGACGATCCCGACGGTGACGGCTACATACCGGCGAACCCGCCGGTCACCGGCGTCGTACCGTCGGACGAGATCCCGCCGCACCGCTACTTCCACGAATTCCAGGCCAACTGCGAGGTCACCCACACCAGGCCGGACGACCCGATCGTCTACCCGGGGCAGTCGGGCGCTTCGCACGACCACACCTTCATGGGCAACAGGACCACCGACGCCAACAGCACCACGGCCTCGCTGGACGCCGGCACCACCGCGTGCAAGGCGCCGGGGGACCGGTCCGCGTACTGGATGCCGACCCTGCTCAACGGGGACCAGCCGGTACGGCCCATCGGCCCGCAGGTCATCTACTACAAGGCGGGAGTCACCGACTACCGCACCGTGCGGCCGTTCCCGAAGGGCCTGCGGTTCGTGGTCGGCAGCCCGACGCAGACGGCCGACGAGTTCCGCAACCACCCGGGCTGGGTGGAGGGCTGGGAGTGCGGCAACTCGTTCAACAACACCGAGATCCCGCTCAGTTGCCCGGCCACCCGTGATGTCCAGCTCAACCTCCGCTTCCAGGCGCCCAGTTGCTGGGACGGAGAGTATCTGGACACCCCGGACCACAAGAGCCACATGGCCTATCCGCTGGTCCAGGGCGCCAACCAGGACGTCTGCCCGACGTCGCACCCGGTGGCGCTGCCGATGGTCGAGTTCAAGATGGCCTGGCCGGTGAACGGGGACATGTCCAAGGTGAGACTCGCGAGTGGGACGGGGCACTCCTTCCACTACGACTTCTTCAACGCCTGGGACAACGCCACGCTGGGCGCCATGGTCAACCACTGTGTCGTCGGCGGCCTCCAGTGCGACGCGCGCGGCTACGACCAGAACAATCCCGGGGCCGGTGCGGCCCTGAACGAGGACTACGAACTGCCGTGACCGGGAGCGCTCTTCCGCCGGGGTGCGACACGCCCTGACGGGAGAGCGCTCTCCCAGGCTCGGTCCGCATCCCGCTTCCCATATCCCTCCGCCCGCACTCTCCCCACAGGTGACTCATGAGCGATTCACGACCATTCCCGTCACGGCTCCTCCCGTCGCGGCTCCTCCCGTCGCGGCTCCTTCCTTCACGGCTCTTCCGGAGAACCTCGCAGGGCCGCCCGCGCACGATGGCGTCGGTCGCCGCCACCGCGCTCCTCGCGGCCTTCGCCGTGACCATCCCGGCCGCCGCTCCCGCGCAGGCGGCGGGCAGCGTCGTCAAGGTCACCGGGTCCCAGGGCGCCTGGCAGTTGACCGTCGACGGAGCGCCGTACCAGATCAAGGGCCTGACCTGGGGCCCCTCCGTCGCCGACGCCGGCAGGTACATGCCCGACGTGGCCTCCATGGGCGTCAACACCATCCGGACCTGGGGCACCGACGGCACCACCAAGCCCCTCCTCGACTCGGCTGCCGCCAACGGCATCAAGGTGATCGCCGGCTTCTGGCTCCAGCCCGGCGGCGGCCCGGGCAGCGGCGGCTGCGTCAACTACCTCACCGACACGCAGTACAAGAACGACATGCTCGCCGAGTTCCCGAGGTGGGTGGAGACCTACAAGGACCACGCGGGTGTGCTGATGTGGAACGTCGGCAACGAATCCGTACTCGGACTCCAGAACTGCTACAGCGGCGACGCGCTGGAGCAGCAGCGCAACGCGTACACGACCTTCGTCAACGACATCGCCAAGAAGATCCACGCGGTCGACCCGAACCACCCCGTGACCTCGACCGACGCATGGACCGGAGCCTGGCCCTACTACCAGCGCAACTCGCCCGACCTTGACCTGTACGCGGTCAACTCCTACGCCGACGTGTGCAACATCGAGGAGACCTGGAACGCCGGCGGCTACACCAAGCCCTACATCGTCACCGAGGGCGGTCCCGCCGGTGAGTGGGAGGTGGACGACGACGTGAACGGTGTGGCGTCGGAGCCCGCCGACACGGCGAAGGCCCAGGGCTACAAGGACGCGTGGAACTGCGTCACCGGCCATCGGGGCGTCGCTCTCGGAGCCACGCTCTTCCACTACGGAACCGAGTACGACTTCGGCGGTGTCTGGTTCAATCTGCTGCCCGCGGGCCAGAAGCGGCTCTCCTACTACGCGGTGAAGGAGGCGTACGGCAGGAGCACCGCCGGCGACAACAAGCCGCCGGTGATCTCCAACATGGCCGTCGACGGCGCCACGTCCGTACCGGCCGGACGTCCGTTCAAGGTCACCTCGGACATCACGGACCCGAACGGTGACGCGCTCGGCTACGAGGTGCTGGTCAACAGCAAGTACATCGACAACAGCGGGCAGTTGACCCCGGCACAGTTCACCGCCGAGGGCAACGGGGACTTCACCGTGACCGCGCCGGACCGGCTCGGGGTGTGGAAGGTCTACATCAAGGCGTCCGACGGCAAGGGCAACGTCGGGATCGAGACCAAGTCCTTCAAGGTCGTGCCGCCGCCCGTCGACGGCACCAACGTGGCCAAGGGGAAGCCGGCCACGGCGTCGTCCTTCCAGCCCGACAGCGTCGGCTGCCCCTGCCCGGCCGCGAGCGCCGTCGACGGTGACTTCGGGAGCCGGTGGGCCAGCGACTGGTCCGACCCGCAGTGGATCCAGGTGGACCTGGGCGCGCGGACCGACTTCAAGCACGTACAGCTCGCCTGGGAGGCCGCGTACGCCAAGAGCTACACCGTCCAGACGTCCGACAACGGGCAGGACTGGAGCACCCTGCGGACCGTCACCGGGGGTGACGGAGGCATCGACGACATCGCGGTCACCGGCGCCGCCCGGTACATACGGGTGAACGCGACCGAACGCGGCACCCCGTGGGGCTACTCGCTCTACGAGTTCGGGGTCTACCGCTGACCGCGGCGGGCCGGCCACAGCCGGCCGCCGCCGTCGGCTGATCATTCCTGCCGCGCCGTGCTCTCCCCGCCGGCGGCGCGGTGGTCCCGCGGCGGGTCACGGAGACTCCGTGACCCGCCGCGGGTTCTCTTCGTGCCCGCGTCCCGGCACCCGGCCGTGCCCGTTTCACCCACGGCCGGTTCTCGCCCCGGCCGGGAGGCCCGTCGGGCACCCGCCGCGAACCTCCGCATCCCCGCCGCGCCCCGCGATTCAGGCGTGCTCGGCAGTGATCCGCGGGCGACTCGTACATGGTCCGTACACGTTTCCCTGCCCGTTTGAGTGCCCGTTTTGGGGCGCCGGACGGGACGCAGCTCACGTTTAGAAGGCCGATCGCCGGAAGCCCGCCCACCGCTTCGGGCGCCGTTCGGGCGTGGATCAGCGCCAAACGGGCACCGAAGCGGGCGCCGGAGTCTGGCATTCCTGGTACGACCAGCGCAGACTCCGACGAGCAAACGGGCATGAACGGTCACACTCAAAGCAGCGAAGAGCCTGGTCGAGCCGGGCCTCTTGCTTGTAGAAACGACCCATGAGCCCGAACGGGTGCTGAGCCGCAGCAGAGCAGGGAAGTGTGTGTCGTGGACACGGACGAACGCCGACGAGAGATTCTTGAGATCGCCCGACGTGACGGGTCGGTGGAGGTCACCGCCTTGGCCGCCAAGTTGAGCGTGGCCAAGGAGACCGTCCGGCGCGACCTGCACGCCCTGGAGGAGCACGGCCTCCTGCGGCGCACCCACGGCGGTGCCTATCCGGTGGAGAGCGCCGGCTACGAGACGACCCTCGCTGTCCGGACCACCCGGCTCGTACCTCAGAAGTCACGGATCGCGGTCGCCGCCGCCGACCTCATCGGGGACGCCGAAACGGTCTTCATCGACGAGGGCTTCACCCCCCAGCTCGTCGCCGAGGCCCTCCCCAGGGACCGGCCGCTGACCGTCGTCACCGCCTCCCTGGCGGTCGCCAACGGGCTCGCCGACGCCGAGAAGATCGCGGTCCTGCTGCTCGGCGGCCGGGTGCGCGGCGGCACCCTCGCCACCGTCGACCACTGGGCGATCCGGATGCTCTCCGACTTCGTCATCGACCTGGCGTTCGTCGGCGCGAACGGCATCTCGCGCGAGTACGGGCTGACCACCCCCGACCCGGCCGTCAGCGAGGTGAAGGCCCAGGCCATGCGCAGCGCCCGCCGGAAGGTGTTCGCCGGAATCCACACCAAGTTCGGCGCCGTGAGTTTCTGCCGGTTCGCCGATGTCGGTGACTTCGAGACGATCGTCACCGACGTCGGACTCCCGTCGGCGGAGGCGCAGCGCTATTCACTGCTCGGCCCCCAGGTCATCCGCGTCTGACGCACCCCATCCGTTCCGGAACCCCCGCCGAGGCGGCCAGGGGGCGGGACCCGTACGGCCTCACGACCCCCCCGCAAGATCTCCTCCCCCAGAACTTCCCCACCCCTCCCACCCATCAGCGACAACCGCAACCGAATGATCAGGAGAAACTCATGCCCCTCCAGCAGCGACGACGTGGCATAGGCGTACGTGTGGGCGTGGGAGCGGCCTTGACGGCACTCCTCGCCGGATGCAGCGGCGCGGGCGGCAGCACCTCCGACGGTGGTGAGACGGTCAATGTGCTGATGGTCAACAACCCGCAGATGGTGGAACTCCAGAAGCTGACCGCCGCGAACTTCACCAAGGACACCGGCATCAAGGTCAACTTCACCGTCCTGCCGGAGAACGACGTCCGCGACAAGATCAGCCAGGACTTCTCCAACCAGGCCGGCCAGTACGACGTCGCCACCATCAGCAACTTCGAGGTGCCCTTCTTCGCGAAGAACGGCTGGCTGCACACGCTCGACGAGTACGTGGAGAAGGACAAGGCGTTCGACCAGGACGACATCCTCAAGCCGCTCAAGGAGTCGCTGACGGCCGAGGACGGCAAGCTCTACGGCCAGCCGTTCTACGGCGAGTCGTCCTTCCTCATGTACCGCAAGGACGTCTTCGCCGAGAAGAAGCTGAAGATGCCCGCCAACCCCACCTGGCAGGAGGTCGCCGACCTCGCCGCCAAGACCGACGGCGCCCAGAGGGGCATGAAGGGCATCTGTCTGCGCGGTCTGCCGGGCTGGGGCGAGGTCATCGCCCCGCTCACGACCGTGGTCAACACCATGGGCGGCACCTGGTTCACCGAGGACTGGAAGGCGCAGCTGACCTCGCCCGAGTTCAAGAAGGCCACCAAGTTCTACGTCGACCTCGTGCGTGAGCACGGCGAGGCGGGCGCGCCGCAGGCCGGTTACGCCGAGTGCCTCAACAACATGACGCAGGGCAAGACGTCGATGTGGTACGACGCCACGGCGGGCGCGGGCTCGCTGGAGGCCAAGGACTCCCCGGTCAAGGGCAAGATCGGCTATGTGCCGGCCCCGGTCGACAAGACGGACAGCTCCGGCTGGCTCTACACCTGGGCCTGGGGCATGCAGAAGGCGTCCAAGAACACCGAGAGCGCCTGGAAGTTCATCTCCTGGGCGTCCAGCAAGGAGTACGAGGAGCTCGTCGGCAAGGAGATCGGCTGGGCCAACGTCCCGGCGGGCAAGCGCGCCTCGACGTACATGAACCCCGACTACCGCAAGGAAGCCGCCGCGTTCGCCGACGTCACCTCGGAGGCCATCTCCAGCGCCAACCCGCGTGACCCGGGCACCCAGCCCCGCCCGACCGTCGGTATCCAGTTCGTCGGCATCCCCGAGTTCACCGACCTCGGCACGAAGGTCTCGCAGGAGATCAGCGAGGCCATCGCCGGCCGCCAGTCGGTCGACGAGGCCCTGGAGGCTTCCCAGAAGCTCGCCGAGAAGGTTGCCGAGGAGTACCGGTGAGCACTTCTGTCAGCGCCGCACCCCCCGCCCCACCGGACCAGTCGCCGCCGGCCAAGTCCCGCCCCCCGGCGGGGCCCCGGTCCGGCAAGGCGCGCGCCTGGGGCACCCGTGCCCCCCTCCTGCCGGCTCTTGTCTTCCTGATAGCCGTCACCCAACTGCCCTTCGTGGCAACGCTGTTCATCTCACTGTTCGACTGGAACTCGCTCAACCCGGACGCCCGCAGCTTCTCCGGTCTTGAGAACTACGGCTCCGTCTTCAGCGACGCGGACCTGCGTGACTCGGTGTTCACCACGATGCTGCTCACCGCCACCGTGGTGATCGTCAGCGTAGTGCTCGGACTGCTGCTCGCCCTGCTGCTCAACCAGCGGTTCGCGGGCCGGGGCCTGGTCCGTACGCTGCTCATCACCCCGTTCCTGCTGGTGCCCGTCTCGGCCGCGCTGCTGTGGAAGCATGTGCTCTACAACCCCGAGTACGGCCTGCTGAACGGTGGTTGGGCCTGGTTCACCGGGCTGTTCGGTGTCGAGAACGCCTCGCAGCCCGACTGGATCTCGGACATGCCGCTGCTCGCCGTCGAGGCGTCGCTCGTCTGGCAGTGGACGCCGTTCATGATGCTGATCCTGCTGGCCGGGCTGCAGAGCCGGCCGCTGGACATGATGGAGGCCGCGCGCCTGGACGGCGCGAACGCCTGGCAGATGTTCGCCTTCCTGACCCTGCCGCATCTGCGCCGCTACCTCGAACTCGGCGTCCTGCTCGGCTCGATCTACATCGTGCAGAACTTCGACGCCGTGTTCACCATCACCGCGGGCGGACTCGGCACCGCCAACCTCCCGTACACCATCTACCAGACCTTCTACCAGGCTCACGAGTACGGACTGGCCTCCGCGGCAGGCGTGGTCGTCGTGATCGGCACCATCGTGATCGCGACCTTCGCCCTGCGCGTCGTCTCGTCCCTCTTCAGTGAGGAGGCGAGGCGCGCATGAGCACACTCTCCGCACCGAAGACCGCCGGCGCCCCTGGCAAGGCGTCCACCTCTCCGGGGGCCCACGACACCTACGGCCCCGCGGCCCGGCGCGCCAAGCGGCGCTCCACCGCGCTCGGCCTGCTGGCCTGGGTGGTCGGAGTCGTCTTCTGCTTCCCGGCGCTGTGGATGTTCCTCACCTCCCTGCACTCGGAGGCGGACGCGGCGACCAATCCGCCGTCGCTCACCGCGCCGCTCACCTTCGACAACTACAGCAACTTCTTCGGCGCCGACGGCGGGGCGAGCCCCTGGCCGCCGCTCATCAACTCGGTGACGGCGTCCCTGTTCTCGACCCTGTTCGTCCTCGTGCTGGCGCTGCCGGCGGCGTACGCGCTGTCCATCAAGCCCGTCCGCAAATGGACGGACGTGATGTTCTTCTTCCTCTCCACGAAGATGCTGCCGGTCGTCGCCGGACTGCTGCCGGTGTATCTCTTCGCCAAGAACATCGGCATGCTGGACAACATCTGGCTGCTCGTCATCCTCTACACCTCGATGAACCTGCCGATCGCGGTCTGGATGATGCAGTCCTTCCTCGCGGACGTGCCGGTCTCCATCATCGAGGCCGCACAGGTGGACGGGGCCCGGCTGCACACCGTGCTGATCCGGGTGGTGGCGCCGGTCGCCGCCCCCGGTATCGCCGCCACCGCGCTGATCTGCTTCATCTTCAGCTGGAACGAACTGCTCTTCGCGCGGGTCCTCACCGGCGTGACAGCGCAGACGGCGCCCGTCTTCCTGACCGGATTCGTCACCAGCCAGGGCCTCTTCCTCGCCCAGCTGTGCGCCGCTTCCGTCGTCGTGTCCCTGCCGGTGCTCGCCGCCGGCTTCGCAGCCCAGGACAAGCTCGTCCAGGGCCTTTCTCTTGGAGCCGTCAAATGAGGGCAGCGATCGTCGAGGGCATCGGCAAGGTGTCCGTCGCCACGGTCCCAGACCCGACCCCGGGCCCGCGCGACGTCGTCGTGTCCGTCGCCGTCTGCGGCATCTGCGGCACCGATCTGCACATCCTCCAGGGCGAGTTCGCGCCGACCCTGCCGATCGTCCCCGGGCACGAGTTCGCGGGCGAGATCGTCGGCATCGGCGCGGACGTCACGGAGCTGGCGGTGGGCGACAAGGTCGCCGTCGACCCGTCGCTGTACTGCCACGAGTGCCGCTACTGCAGGGCCGGGCGGGGCAATCTCTGCGACCGCTGGAACGCGATCGGGGTCTCCGTCCCCGGTGGCGCCGCCGAGTTCGCGGTGGCGCCGGTCGCGAACTGCGTCAAGCTCCCGGACCATGTGGACGTACGGGACGCGGCGCTCATCGAGCCGCTGTCCTGCGCCGTACGCGGCTACGACGTGCTGAGCAGCACGCTCGGCGCGGAGGTGCTGATCTACGGTTCCGGCACGATGGGGCTGATGATGCTGGAGCTGGCCAAGCGCACGGGCGCCGCCGCGGTCGACGTGCTGGACATCAACCCCGAGCGGCTGGCCACCGCGGCCAAACTCGGCTGTTCACGGTCGGGCGCCTCGGCGGAGGAGTTCGAGCGGCCGGGCGGCTGGGACGTCGTCATCGACGCGACCGGCAACGCGGGCGCCATCCAGGACGGCCTCGGCCGGGTCGCCAAGGGGGGAACGTTCCTCCAGTTCGGGGTCTCCGACTACGCGACGACGGCCGTCATCGAGCCGTACAAGATCTACAACCAGGAGATCACCATCACCGGCTCGATGGCGGTGCTGCACAGCTTCGAGCGGGCCGCCGCGCTGTTCGCCACCGGGGTCCTGGACCCCGCGGTGTTCATCAGCGACCGGCTGCCGCTGGACCAGTACCCGCAGGCGATCGAGCGGTTCCAGGCCGGCCAGGGACGCAAGATCGTGGTGGAGCCGTGACCGACGTTCCCGGCGCGGCGCCGGAGCCCGTTCCGGGTCCCGGCGCCGTCCTGGTGCTGGGCGAGGCGCTGATCGACCTCGTACCCACGGCCGACGACGCGGAGGCGCGCCTGGCTCAGCCGGGCGGCGCCCCCGCGAACGTGGCCACCGGACTGGCCCGGCTCTCCACGCCGAGCTGGTTCGCCGGCGCCCTCGGGAGCGACGGGTTCGCCCGGTCGATCGAGCGGCGGCTGGTCTCGGCGGGAGTCGAGCTCGGCCTCTGCGCCCGGCCGGACCTCCCCACGGCGCTGGCCGTCGCGGACCCGGGCCCCGAGGGCACCGGCTACCACTTCCACCTCCAATCCACGGCGACCTTCCAGTTGCCGCGCCGCACGGACGTGGAGCGCTTCGCCGCCGTGTACGTGGGTGGTCTCGCAGCCGTCGTCGAGCCCGCGGCCTCGGCCGTGGCGGCGACGGCGAGCGCGGCGGCGGCCGGTGGCCCGCTGCTGGTGGTGGATCCGAACGTGCGCGAGGACCGCACCATCGACCCGCGGGACGGTGCCCGGCGCTTGCGTGAACTGTGCGAGCTGGGCCAGGTCGTCAAGGCGAGCGACGAGGATCTGGCGCGACTCTGGCCGGACTCGACGCCCGACGAGACGTGCCGCAGGCTCGCCGACGGCGGCCGGCTGGTGGTCCTGACCAGAGGATCGCGGGGAAGTACGGCCTACACCGGCTCGGCCGAACCCGTGTCCGTGCCCGCCGTGCGCGTCGAGGTGGTCAACACCATCGGCGCGGGCGACGCCTTCATGGCGGCCATGATCACCTGGATGGTCTCGCGCGGTGTCCACCCGGGCGGGGCAAGGGAGTTCACCCCCGCGCTCGCCGAGGAGATGCTGGGCTTCGCCTCGCGGGTGGCGGCATCGGTGGTGGCCCAGGCAGGCACCGAGCCGTCGCTACCGGCACACGCCTGACGCACCGTCAGGCTAATAACGCCCGCCGCGGGCAGCGGTCTTGACCGCTGCCCGCGACGGTGTGCTCAAGCCGCCTTGTGGCTCCGGGCGTTCGACTGCCGGATGATCTCGGCGTACCGGTACCCGCTCGACTTGATCGTCCGTCGCTGCGACGCGTAGTCGACATGGACGAGGCCGAACCGCTTGTCGTAGCCGTAGGCCCACTCGAAGTTGTCCAGCAGCGACCAGGCGAAGTACCCGGCGAGCGGCACCCCCTTGCGTACGGCGCGCGCGCACGCCTCCAGATGCTCCTCCAGATAGCGGGTGCGCTCCGGGTCGTCGACCGTGCCGTCGTCCAGCAGGACGTCCGGGTAGGCCGAGCCGTTCTCGGTGACGTACAGACGCTGTGCGCCGTACTCCCTGGTCAGCCTGAGCAGCAGCTCCTCCAGGCCGTCCGCGTGCACCTCCCAGTCCATGGCCGTGTGGCGTACGCCGGGCAGATAGACCTGCTTGGCGTACGGCGCGGGCCCGGACGGGTCGTCGGCGACGACCTGGCGGAAGTAGTAGTTCAGCCCCAGCCAGTCCAGCGGCGCGGCGATGGACTCCAGGTCGCCGGGGCGCTCGGGCAGCTCCACCCCGTACAGGTCGAGCATGTCCTGCGGGTAGCCGCGCCCGTGGACGGGGTCGAGCCACCACCGGTTGATATGGCCGTCGGCCCGTACGGCCGCCGCCCGGTCCGCCTCGCGGTCGGTGGCCGGCTCGATCGGGCTGAGATTGTTGACGATGCCGATCCGGGCGTCGGACGAGGCCGCGCGGATCGCCTGGACGGCGAGTCCATGACCGAGATGCAGATGGTACGAGGCGTGCACGGCGGCCTTGAGATCCGTCAGCCCCGGCGCCATCCGCCCTTCCAGATGCCCGATCCAGGCCGAGCAGAGCGGCTCGTTGAGCGTCGCCCAGTCCTTCACGCGGTCGCCCAGGCGCTCGGCGACGACGGAGGCGTAGGCGGCGAAGTGCTCCGCCGTCTCACGGGCCGGCCAGCCGCCGCGGTCCTGGAGCGTCTGCGGGAGATCCCAGTGGTACAGGGTGGCGAACGGGGTGATGCCCGCCTCCAGCAGGCTGTCCACCAGCCGGTCGTAGAAGCCGATCCCGGCCTCGTTCACCGGCCCGTCGCCACCGGGGACGACACGCGGCCAGGCCAGCGAGAAGCGGTACGAGCCGACGCCGAGGCGCTTCATCAGCCCGATGTCCTCGGGGACCCGGTGGTAGTGGTCGCAGGCGATGTCCCCGGTGTCGCCGTTGTCGACGGCGCCGGGGGTGTGGGAGAAGGTGTCCCAGATCGAGGGGGAGCGGCCGTCCTCGGCGACGGCGCCCTCGATCTGGTAGGCGGCGGTGGCGACGCCCCAGACGAAATCGTGGGGGAGGGCGTTGAGTTCGTTCACTGACTGCCTTTCCGGAGAGGGCGCCTGGGAAGACGGCTGACGAGTGGTCATTTGACGTTCGGTCACTTCACCGCTCCCGCCGTCAGCCCCGCGACGAGATAGCGCTGGAGGAGCAGGAAGCCGACGACGACCGGCACGCTGACGACGAGCGAGGCCGCCATGATCTGGTTCCAGTACACGTCGTTCTGGGTGGCGTAGCCCTGGAGACCGACGGCGAGCGTGCGGGTCTCGTCGTTCGTCATCACGGATGCGAAGAGGACTTCTCCCCAGGCCGTCATGAACGCGTAGACCGCCACCGCCACGATCCCCGGGATCGCCGCAGGCACGACCACGCGGAACAGCGCGCCGAACGGGCCGCAGCCGTCCACCTTCGCCGCCTCGTCCAGATCCCTCGGGATGGAGTCGAAGTATCCGATCAGCATCCAGATGGAGAAGGGCAGCGAGAAGGTCAGATAGGTGAGGATGAGCCCGCCGCGCGAGCCGTAGAGGGCGACGCCCGTGCTGTTGCCGATGTTGACGAAGATCAGGAACAGCGGGAGCAGGAAGAGGATGCCCGGGAACATCTGCGTGGAGAGCACCGTGACGGTGAAGACGCGTTTGCCCCTGAAGCGGTAGCGGCTCACGGCGTACGCGGAGAACACCGCGATCGTCACCGACAGCACGGTCGCCGCACCCGCCACCAGGAGCGAGTTCATGAAGTAGTGCGCGAGCGGGACGGTGTCCCAGATGTCGAAGTACGGGCGGATGGTGATCTCGGACGGGATCCACTGGAACGTGTCCGTGACGTCCTCCAGCGGCTTCAGCGAGCTGCTGACCATCACATAGACGGGCAGCAGGGCGAAGGTGGTGAGGAACGCCAGGATGATCCGGCGCGTCCAGCGGAAGGACGCCGGAGGAGCGAGGGGAGATCTGGCCTTGCCGGCCAGGGCCTTATTCGGCACCGGAACCCTTCCTTCCGCGCGAGGTGGCCACCAGATAGACCGCCGTGACCAGCAGCAGGAAGAGCAGCAGCAGGACGGACATCGCGGAGCCCGTGCCGAAGTTCCAGGTGACGAACGACGACTGGTAGATATGGATCGAGATGAGGTCGGCCGCCTCGGGCGCCGACTCGCCGAACAGGACGTACGGCGTGTTGAAGTCGTTGAACGTCCACAGGAACAGCACCAGCACCAGCACCTGGTTGACCGGGCGCAGCGAAGGCAGCGTGATCTTGCGGATCTGCTGCCAGATGCCCGCGCCGTCGATGGACGCGGCTTCGTACAGCTCGCGCGGGATGTTCTGGAGCCCCGCCATCAGCATGAGGAAGGCGAACGGCCAGGACTTCCAGACCGCCACGACGACGAGCGCGATGAAGCTGTTGTCACCGATCAGCCAGAAGGACGGCTCGTCGGTCAGACCCAGTTGGTCGTGCAGGACGTGGTTGATCATGCCGTTGTCGCGCTGGAACATGAACGCCCAGGTGATGACCGCGGCGTACACCGGCAGGGCGTACGGCGTGAGGAAGACGGCCCGCAGCAGTCCCCGGCCGCGGAAGTTCTCCTGGAGCATCACCGCGGCGGCCATGCCGAACAGCCAGGACAGGCCGACCGTGATGACCGTGAAAAGACAGGTGACGTAGAACGAGTGGAGCAGCGCCTCGCCGAGGGGGGCGTCGAAATCGACGGCGATCTTGTAGTTGTCGAACGCCCGCCACGGCGCGTTGCCCCAGTTGTTGATGTAGAGCTGGGTCAGTTCGCGGAAGCTCATCACGATCCCGATGACCATCGGGACGATGTGCACGAGCAGTTCGAGCAGGACGGCCGGGAGCAGCAGAAGGTAGGGCAGCCCGCCCTGGCGGATCCGGTCGGGGATGCGCGGCAGTCGTCTCCGCCGCGCACCCCCGTCGCCCTGGTCCGCACCGCTGCCCGACTTGCGTACGGGGGGAGTCACGGTGGACGTCATGGGCGGTGCCTCACTGCTGCATCTGCTGCTGGGCCTTGTCCAGCCGCTTCTTGACGGACTCGGTGGTCACCGGGGTCCCTGAGGCGGCGTCCGCCCACAGGTCCTTGACGGCCGTGCCGACGGCGGTCTCGAACTGCGACTCCTCGGGCACCTGGGGGAGCGGCGCCGCGCTGTTCGCGAGGGTGTCGCGCAGGACCTTCAGATCGGGCGCGGCGAACGCCGGGTCGGACTGGGCCGCCGCGACGGGCGGAATGGAACCGTAGGTCTTGTTGAGGAGCTTCTGCTCGCCGTCGCTCGTCATGAACTTGACGAACTTCTTGGCGCCTTCGATGTTCTTGGTGTTCTTGAAGACGGCGATGTTGATGCCGGCGACCATCGAGTTCACCTGGGCGCCGGCGCCAGGGGCACCGGACGGCACGGGTACGGGCGCGGCGCCCCAGTCCTCGGGCTTCATGCCCTGCGAGGCGAACGTCGAGGCGGCGGCCTGCCACAGCACCATCGCCGTCTTGCCCTTGGCGAAGTCGGTCAGCGACTGGTTCTGGGCGTACTCCGCGTTGCCCGGGGCGATGATCTTGTCCTTGGCCATGAAGTCCACGTACTGCTTCACGGCGGCCACATTGCCGTCGGTGGTGAACGTCGGCTTGCCGGACTCGTCGAAGAAGTTGTCGCCGTGCTGCTGGCCGAGCGCGAACACCTGGTGGATGTTGTTCGACAGGTTGCCGCCCTCGGCGCCGAGCGCCCACTTGCCGTCCTTGGACAGCTTCTTGCCGTCGGCGACCAGCTCGTCCCAGGTGGCGGGCGGTCCGTCGATACCGGCGTCCGCGAACATCTGCTTGTTGTAGTAGAGCGCGTACGCGAGCGAGTACAGCGGCACGGCCGCCGGAGGCTGGCCTTCCGCGCCGGCGGAGGCGACGGCCGAGTCGACGAAGCGGTCCCGGCCGCCTATCGCCTCGAAGTTCTTGTCGTCCCAGGGCAGCAGCGCGCCGGTCGCCTGGAGCGAGGCGGACCAGGTGTTGCCGATGTTCAGTACGTCAGGGCCCTGGCCGGACGTGGTGGCGGCCAGGATCCGGGTCAGCAGATCGGACCACGGCACCACTTCGAGCTTGACCTTGATCCCCGTCTCCTTCTCGAACTTCTTCAGCTCGGGAGTCAGGATCTTCTTGTCGGCCTCGATGTTCGGGCCCTGGTTCGACGCCCAGTAGGTGAGCGTCTTCGGTGAATCGTTGCTGCCGCCCTCGTCGGTGGAGGTACCGCCGCCGCACCCGGTGAGGGTGGCGGCGAGGGCGGTGGCGAGGGTGACGACTGCTGCGGCTCTGATTCCGCGCATGGGAGGCCCCTTTCCGGGGTGGCTGTGTTCGAGAGTCGAACGCTGCCTCACGGCTTAATTTATGTCGTGATTTAAGAGGTGAGAGAAGGTCGCGTCAAGGTCTGGGGCCAGGGTATGTTGCGTCCTGGGAGGGAGCACCATGGCGGAACGGGACAGAAGAACAGTGCGTGACCTGCGCCGGGGCAACCGGGCGAGGGTGTTGCAACGGTTGTATTTCGACGGGCCCCTGAGCCGTCAGGAGCTCGGTCCCGCGACAGGTCTGAGTTCAGGTTCCATCAGCAACGTCGTCACCGAACTCGCCGCCGAACGCCTCCTGGAAGAAGCCGGAGTGGTCGACTCCGACGGCGGAAGACCCCGCACGCTGCTGCGGGTCGCCCCCGGCGGAGCGCTCCTCATCGGCATCGACATCGGGGAGACCCGCGTCCGCGTCGAACTCTTCGACCTGTCCCTGACCGAACTCGCCCGCACCGAAAGGCTGCTGGCCCAGCACGGCCACGACGTCGAACGCATCGTCGCGCACGTCCGCACCGGCGTCGCCCACGTCCTGAGCGACGCCGGGGCCGACCCGCACGAACTCCTCGGCATCGGCATCGGCGTCCCCGGCATCATCGAACGCGAGGGCCCCGAGGGCGCGGTCGTGCACGGACAGACCATGGGCTGGGCCGCCGTGCCCTTCGAGAAACTGCTGCGCACGGCGGTCGACGTACCGGACGAGGTCCCGCTGTTCATCGACAACGGCGCCAAGACCCTTGGCCAGGCGGAGATGTGGTTCGGCGGCGGCCGGGGCGCGGGGACGGCGGCGATCGCCCTCATCGGCTCCGGTGTCGGCGCGAGCGTGATTCACGGTGGCGAAGACGGCGCGTTCGACGGGAACGACCGGAGCAACGCCCTCGAATGGGGCCACACCACCGTGCACATGCGCGGACGGCGCTGCCGCTGCGGCTCCATCGGCTGTCTGGAGGCGTACGCGGGCGCCGAGGCGATGCGCGAACGCTGGCAGGAGGCGGGCGGCCCGCTCCCCGCCGACTCCGACGACGAGACGGCCCTCGCGGCCCTGCTCGCCGCGGCCTTCCCACCGCCCGGCGGCCCCGCTCCCGACCAGGTCGCGGTGTCACTGCTCGACGAGACCGCGGAATGCCTCGGCGCGGCCGTCGCCGACCTGATCAACCTGTTCCTGCCCGAACGGGTGCTGCTCGGCGGCTGGGCCGGCCTCCAGATCGGACCGCACCTGCTGCCGGACATCCGCCGCTACGCACGCGAGTACGCGCTGCGGCACACGGGGGCGCGGGCGACGGTCGAGCTGGGCCGGCTGGGCCCCGACGCGGTCACGGTCGGCGCGGCGACGCTGCCGCTGTCGGACTTCCTGGCCCGCGGGGGGACGAGGCCGCTGCCGGTCGGCGGTGACGAGCCCTCTCGGCCGGGCAGCGTACGGAAGTCGGTGCCGGCGCCCCGGTGGAGCCACACCCCGACGACGACGCTGGAGACGAATCCCTGACGGGCCCCTCCGGGGCGGTGGGCGGTTCCGTCCACCCCTCCGGAGCCTGAGGACAGTCCCCGGCGGTCAGGCCGAGGCGCGGACGATCAGGGTGGGTTCGAAGATCACCGATGTCACCGGGCGGTCCGGGCGGGACAGCCGGTCCAGCAGGAGGCGCGCCATCTCCGCCGCCATGTCCTCCACCGGCTGACGGACCGTCGTCAGCGGCGGGCGGCAGGACGCCGCCGCGCGGCTGTCGTCGAAGCCGATCACCGCGACATCGTCCGGCACCCGCATTCCGCGCTCGCGCAGCACCTGGCACGCGCCCACGGCCATCAGGTCGTTCGCCGCGAACAGCCCGTCCAGATCCGGGTGTTCGGCGAGCAGCCGCTCCATGGCCGAGGCGCCGCTCTCCTCGGTGAACTCGCCCTCGGCGACAGGGATGTACGGATGCCCGTGCCGGGCCATCGTGTCCCGGAAGCCCGCCAGCCGGTCCTGTCCCGCCGGTACGTCGAACGGCCCCGCGATCGTCGCGATCCGCCGGCAGCCGCGCGCCAGCAGACGCTCGGCGGCCAGCCGGGCGCCGTCCTGGTGGGCGAGGTCGACGTAGCTGATCCGGACCGGACGGGCGGGGCGCGCGTACAGCACGGCGGGGAGGCCGGCGTCCGTGATGAGCGCGGGCAGCGGGTCCTCCGCGTGTGTCGAGACGACCAGCGCGCCGTCGGCGCTGCCCTGGCGGAGGTACGACACCACCTCGTCCCGCGCGCGCGAGGTCTCGGCGAACATCAGAACCGGGTGAATCCCGCGCGGACGCAGGAAGTTGACCACGCCTGTCACGACCCGGCCGAAAAAAGGGTCGGCGAAGACCTCGGTCATGAACGAGCCCGCACCGCCCTCGAATCCGGCGCTTTCCCCGCTGCTCCCGCTGCTTCCCGAGGCGGCGGAGGCGGCGGACGCCGTGGGCCCCGCCGTCGCGGCGACCGGCGGCGGGTCGTCCCCGGCGCCCGAGACGACCAGGGCGACCGAGTCGGCCTTGCGGGTGACCAGCGAACGGGCGGCGCGGTTCGGTGTGTATCCGGTGACGGCCACCGCGTCCCGTACGGCCGCCTGGATCACCGGATCGACGTTGCGCACACCGTTGATGACGCGGGAGACGGTGGCACGCGAGACCCCGGCCGCCTTGGCGACATCCTCCAGCGTGGGTGCGCCGGCCGCTCGTGAATCCTCCGTCATGAGCGCATTTATAGCATCAGCGGAGAGCGCTCTCCATCGACGGACCCGCCGTGAGCGGCCCCGTAGCCGTCACGGTGAGTGTCGCGTGCAGCGGCAGCTCTCCCACCGAAGGCCCTGCCAGGAGCGTGAATTCACCGGCTTCCGTCTCCCAGCGCCCACGCTCCGTCGACCAGTGCGACAGGGCCCGCGCCCCGAGCCGTACGGTCGCCACGGCCTCCTTGCCGGGACCGGCCTCCACCGCCGCGTAACCCGCCAGCGCGCGCACCGGACGGTCGACCGCCGTGTCCGGCCGGGCCAGATAGACCTGGACGACCTCACGGCCCTCGCGCGGGCCGGTGTTGCGCAGCCGTACGCGTACGTCGACGGCCTCCCCGGAACCCCCTACGGTGCCCGGCGCCTCCAACTCCTCGTACTGCCACGTGGTGTAGCCCAGCCCGTGGCCGAACCAGTACGCGGGCTCGGCCTCGGCGCGCAGCCACGCACGGTGGCCTATGTGGATGCCCTCCTCATAAGGAAGACGTCCGTCGCGCGGCCGGGTGCCGAGTACCGGGACGTCCTCCTGGGCCAGCGCCCAGGTCGTCGGCAGCCGCCCGCCGGGCTCGGCGGCGCCGAACAGCACGTCGGCCAGGCCGTGTCCGGCCTCCTGGCCGGGGAACCAGGCGAGGAGCAGCGCGGGTACGTCACGGTGCCAGGGCAGCTCGACGGGGCCGCCCGAGTTCACCAGCACCACCGTGCGCGGGTTGGCCCGCGCCACCGCCCCTACGAGCGCGTCCTGCCCGTCGGGCAGCGCCAGTGACTCGCGGTCGCGGCCCTCGGACTCGCTCTCCTCGGTCGTGCCCACCACGACCACCGCCGCATCGGCGGCCCGCGCGGCGGCCACGGCGGCCGCGAGAGCGGTCGACGCGTTCCCCGGCGGAGGCGCGGCGGCCAGCAGCGTCGCCACGCCTGTTCCGGGGTCCAGCCGGCGCCGGGCGACCACCTCGGCCTCCACGCCCTCGGTCAACTCGGCCTCCGTACACCGGTAGGGCGGGGAGACATGCACCCGGGTCGGGTCGTCGCTGTCGAGCGGGAACTCACCCGTCATGAGCGTCCGGCCGTCCACGGACAGGGAGATGAGCCCCCAGCCGCCCACCCCCAGCGTCCAACTGCCGGTCTGCGTCGGCCGGACGAGCGCGCGGATCTCCACGGTGACGGCGCCGGGGACGCGGGCCGGTTCGACGATGCGGCCCGACAGCCGGTGTTCGGCGTGCAGTTCGGTCCCCTCGGCGTCCAGCAGCCGTACGAGAACGCCCGGTTCGCCGTCGCGCGGATCGCGCGTCCAGGCGGGGTCGAGAGGGCGTGGCCGGGTGTGCGGCGGCAGGCCGGGCGTGTACGTCACGGCCGCCGGCGCCCGGTCCGAGTCACCGGCGGCTTCGCGCAGCGCCGTCTCGATCCCCTCCAGCGGGGTGACGACGGACGAGGGGAACACCTCGGCGCTGCCGCCTCCTTGGATCCGGACAGCCGTGGCGTGCGGGCCGATGACGGCCACGCGGCGCGTCCGGGACGGATCCAGCGGCAGCAGGCCGCCCTCGTTGCGCAGCAGGACCGTGCCGGCGGCGACGGCCCGCCGCAGCAGTGCCCTTCGCTCCCCGGGCGGGCTCAACAGCCCCGGGATGGGGCTCGGTTCGCCTGGGGCGTGTTCGGGAAGTCCCGTCCGGCTCACGGCGGCCGGCACGCGGGCTCCCCGCGTTGTCGAAGTCGCCCGAGTACGCCCGGTACGAGAGCGATCCTCCGCCTCGCGGTCGTACGCACCGGCCGCCGTGAGCCCCACCCCGTGGGCGGACGACGCCACTTCTGACACACGCCCCAGCGCACCCACCCGACGGGCGAGCCGGAGCAGCCGCCGTACCTTGTCGTCGATCCGCGTCTCGTCGATCAGGCCCGACCGCACGGCGTCGAGCAGTCCGGCCGCCCAGGGGCTCTCCGGGCCCGGCATGGCGAGGTCCTGGCCCGAGCGGGCGCTGTCGAGCAGTGTGCGTACCGCGCCCCAGTCGGAGACGATCAGCCCGTCGAAGCCCCAGCCGCCGCCGTGGAGCGCCCCGTTCGCGTCCGCCGGCCCGTTCTCGTGCGCCCTCCCGTTCCCGCCCGCCGGGCGGTCTCCCTTCAGCGGCCGGTCCAGAAGCGGACTCGCCGACATCGTCTCGCCGTTGACCTTGTTGTACGCGGACATCACCACCCAGACACCCGCGTCCACCGCCGCCTCGAACGGGGCCAGATAGACCTCGCGCAGGGTCCGTTCGTCCACCCGTACGTCGACGCGCAGCCGGTCGGTCTCCGCGTCGTTGGCCACGAAGTGCTTGGCCGTGGCCGCCACCCCGCCCTCCTGAACGCCCGTCACGAAGGCGACGCCCGTACGCGCGGTCAGCAGCGGATCCTCGGAGAAGCACTCGAAGTGCCGCCCGCCCAGCGGCGACCGGTGCAGATTCAGGGTGGGGGCGAGCAGCACCTGGACACCCTTGCGGCGTGCCTCGAAGGCCAGGAGCCCGCCGAGCTCGCGCACCAACTCCTCGTCCCAGGAGGCCGCGAGAGCCGTCGGCGACGGCAGGACGAGGGAGGTCTGCCGCTCGTCCCAGGCGTCGCCGCGCACGCCGGCCGGTCCGTCGGACATCGTCACAGGACGGAGTCCGACGGCCGGCTCGTCGTACGTACGCCAGTTGCTGGCACCCGTCAGCAGACGCACCTTCTGCCCGATGTCGAGTTTCTCCAGCAGTCGCTCGGTCTCGTCCTCGGCCATACTGCCCCTTCAATCCTGTTGGAGAGCGCTCTCCCGCCGACCTGCCCAAGACTCGCCGGACGGTGCGTCGGCTGTCAATGCCGGCCCGTGGGCTGCGACGACGCACGGCGGGCGCACGCGTGCCGTGCGGGGCTCCCCGAGTGAGCCCTTGTCATTGCACATGCGACTGCCCTAAGTTGACCGATTGCGACGTGTCCCAGACGTCCTTACCTGCCAGTGGGGGAGCCGAGACCATGGCCGCAACCGGTCGCCACCGCAGATACCAGCCGAGCCGCATCAACCGCGCATCGCTCACCGTGACGGCGGGCGGCGCGGGCATCGCCCTACCACTCATGGGCGCGGGCACAGCCAGTGCGGCCCCCGTGGACACATGGGAGAAGGTCGCGGCCTGCGAGTCCACGAACAACTGGCAGATCAACACCGGCAACGGCTACTACGGCGGGCTTCAGTTCAGCCAGTCCACGTGGGAGGCGTTCGGCGGCGGGCAGTACGCGGCGCGTGCCGACCTCGCCACGAAGGACCAGCAGATCGCCATCGCCGAGAAGGTCCTCAAGGGCCAGGGACCGCAGGCGTGGCCCCACTGCTCGGTGAAGGCCGGCCTCACGCGCGGTGGCGACGCCCCCGACGTGTCACCGGCCAAGGCCCGCGACAGCAAGGGCGGCCAGGACACCGCGCGGAAGGCCGGCGACTCGGCGAAGAGCGCCCCCAGGAGCGATCCGAAGAAGGCCGCGTCGCCCACGTCCGTGCCGACCGAGCGCGAGGGCTACACGGTGGCGGGAGGCGACTCGCTCTCCGGGATCGCCGCCGCCGAGGAACTGCGGGGCGGCTGGCAGCGGCTGTACGAGGAGAACCGCAGGGTCATCGGCAGCGACCCCGACCTGATCTTCCCCGGGCAGAAGCTCGTCCTGCACGTCTCCGCCCCCGCGAAGGACAGGCCTGCCGCCGAGGCGCCCGCCCCGCCCAAGGAGGCGAAGAAGCCCGCCGCGAAGGCGCAGCCGCCCAAGCAGGCCGAGAAGCCCAAGGCCGAGCCGCGGGCGGAGAAGCCGAAGGAAGAACCCAAGCAGCAGGCCAAGCAGCAGGCTCCGAAGCCGAGGACGGCCGAGAAGCCGAAGCAGTCGTCCGGCTTCAGCGCGCCGGTCAGCGCGGGTACGGGAACCCCCTACCGCAAGGCCGGTTCCTGGGCGAGCGGTTACCACACGGGCGTCGACTTCCCGGTCCCCACCGGTACGTCGGTGAAGGCCGTGGCGGGCGGCACGGTCGTGTCGGCGGGCTGGGAGGGGTCGTACGGCTACCAGGTCGTCATCCGGCACGGGGACGGCAAGTACAGCCAGTACGCGCACCTGTCGGCGCTCAACGTGCGTGACGGTCAGAAGGTGAACGCGGGCCAGCGCATCGCACGGTCAGGATCGACCGGAAACAGCACCGGACCGCACCTCCACTTCGAGATGCGTACGGGGCCCGGTTACGGCTCCGACATCGACCCCGTCTCCTACCTCAGAGCGGGCGGAGTCCGCATCTGACCGGACGGTCCGCCGCAGGATGTGGCGCACGGCCTTGTGTTCCGGCTTGTGCGCCCCCTGGCGCTGGACCGGGTGCCAGTGCCAGGCCGGGCGCGCCCAGGCGTGCCGGTGCTCGACCGGTGCGGGTTCGGCCGGCCCGTTGTCCGGTGTGGGGACGCCGTCCGGCGTCTTCGCACCGACAGCCGGCTTCACGGCGCTGCCCGCCGTCTGCGCGGCGAGCCGCTCCGTGGTCAGGAGGACCAGTCCGCCCGCGGTCACCACACCGAAGCCGAGGGCGAGCATGCCGCCGGTCAGGCCGTACCGGAAACCCTCACCGAAGAGGGTGAGTCCGACCGCGGCGGCGACCACCGGATTCACGACCGTGACCGTCGCCAGCGGCGCGGCGAGCCCCGCGCCTCGGTAGGAGGCCTGCGAGAGCAGCAGTCCGGCCACCGCCAGACCCGCGATGACCAGCAGGCTCGGCACCTGACCACCGAACGTGCCCTCGGTCCAGTCGACGGCGACGGTCTTGGTGAACACCGAGGAGATACCGAAGGCGACACCGGCCGACGCGGCCAGCAGCACACTGCGGACGGCCGGACGGTGCACGGCCTGCGCGACCAGGAACAGCAGGGCCACCACGCCGACGGTGGCACCGGCCACGACCATGCGCTCACCGGAGCCCAGCGAGTGCGAGCCGGCGGAGCCGGTGAGCGCGAGCAGCCCGGCCAGTCCGAGCGTCGCCAGGAGCGCCCCGCGCCAGGCGGTGGCCCCCGCCTTGCGGCGGACGAAGACGGCCGCCATCGGCAGCGCGAAGACGATCGTCAGGGCGCCGAGCGGCTGTACGAGGCTGAGCGGACCGTACGCCAGCGCCACGACATGAAGCAGTCCGCCGACGCCGTTCAACGCCACGGCGGCCCACCACACGCCGTGGTGCAACGGCGCGTAGGGCCGCGCGGGTGTGTCAGCCGCCACGCGCTCCTGAAGGATCGCCCCGGCCGCATAGGCGACCGCGGAGACCAGTGACAGCAGCACGGACAGCGCGAGTGCACTCATATATCCACGATCTCTCGCCAGGTGCGATTAGTCGTCGTCCTGAAGACGGCATTCCGACGTACTGCTGTAGTAGTACGTCGGTGGAGCCGTAGTCATTCCCCCGGCGGTGGCCCCCGACCTCGGGTTGAGTCGCGGGGTGCACGAGGCGCTCAGGAACGGGCACTCACCGCGACCGCCGGGCGTTACGGAAAGTGACGACAGGTAATGACGGTCGGTGATGCTCGAAGGCGTCGGTGATGATCGAGAACGGGGGGCGGCAGGTGGATCTCGCGGAGGTCGGGTCCGTGGGCGGGTTCTTCGCCCTGCGGACGGAGGCGGTCGGAGAGCCGGCGGAAGGACTCGCGGAAGAGGGCGCGCACGACGGCGCGTACATCCCGTTCGCACAGATCTACGCGGGCGACATCGCGCCCCTGTCGGCGCGCGTCGACACGGTCGCCGGGAAGCTCGGCGCACCCGAGCGCCGGGTCGCCGCATCCGTCGCGCAGCTCGGCCTCGCCGCCCGGCTCTGGTCGGTCGCACTCGGCTCCGCCGCGCTGCACGGCGAGGTCCCGGACCTCGACCCGGCGCGGCTGTACTGGGCCCCTCTCCGCTCCTCGCCCGACGACCTCCGGCTGCCCGAGCCACACGCCTTCCCCGCGGCCGACGGCACAGCCGGCTCCCTCGCCGAGGCGGTCCGCGAGGTGGTCCAGTACGGCCACCTCGTCCCGCTGGCGACGGCCCTGCGTGCCGACGGCCGTATCTCGCCACGCCTGCTCAAGGGCAACGCCGGCTCGGCCCTCGCCGGGGCCGTGCGTGAACTCCGTGGCTGGAGCGTCCGGGAAGGACGGCCCGAAGTCGGCGAGCGGGCCGCCGCCATCGGCGCGGCGCTCTTCACCCACCCCGACCTGCGAACCACCGGCGCGTCTCGGGGCGGCTCCTTCCGCCGCCGCAGCTGCTGCCTCTACTACCGTTGCCCGTCCGGCGGCCTCTGCGGGGACTGCGTCTTCGACCGGCCGCCGCAGCGCTCTTCCGCATGAGAGGTTTCCGGGTGACCATGACATGGCTGAGATCGTCGGGCGACGGGGGTATGGCGTGAAGGTCGGGCTGCTGACCAGGGAGTACCCGCCGGATGTGTACGGAGGTGCGGGCGTCCATGTGGAGTTCCTGGCCCGCGAGTTGCGTGAGCTGACCGATCTGCGCGTGCACTGCTGGAGCGAGGACGGCACAGGCGGTGGTGAACGGGCCCAGGGGGTCGTACGGCACCGGGCCGCCCCCGGACTCGAAGGCGCCAACGACGCGCTGCGCACGTTCTCCGTCGATCTCGCGATGGCCGCCGCCGTGGAAGGCAGCGACCTGGTGCACTCGCACACCTGGTACGCCGCGCTCGCCGGCCATGTCTCGAAGATGCTGTACGGCATCCCGCACGTGATGACCGCGCACTCGCTGGAGCCCCTGCGGCCCTGGAAGGCCGAGCAGCTCGGCGGCGGGTACGAGCTGTCCGGCTGGGCCGAGCGCTCCGCGATAGAGGCGGCGGACGCCGTCGTCGCCGTCTCGCACGGCATGCGCACCGACATCCTCGACTGCTATCCCTCACTCGACCCGGACCGGGTGCGGGTGATCCACAACGGCATCGACACCCGCCTCTACCGCCCCGACCCCGGCACCGACGTGCTGGAGCGGATCGGTATCGACCTCGACCGCCCGTACGTGCTGTTCGTCGGCCGCATCACCCGGCAGAAGGGCGTCCCGCACCTGCTGCGCGCGGCCCGCGCGCTGGACCCCGAGGCGCAGCTGGTGCTCTGCGCGGGCGCGCCCGACACACCGGAGATCGGGGTTGAGTTCCGCGAGCTGGTGGACGAGCTGAGCGGCAGCCGCGACGGCGTGTTCTGGATCCCCGAGATGCTGCCGCGCCCCGAGGTGGTCCAACTGCTCGGCCACGCGGCCGTGTTCGTCTGCCCGTCGGTGTACGAGCCGCTGGGCATCGTGAACCTGGAGGCGATGGCCTGCGGTACGGCGGTCGTCGCCTCGGCGGTCGGCGGCATCCCGGAGGTCGTCGACGACGGGAGCACGGGCCTGCTGGTGCCCTACGACGAACGGCACCCGGAGGACTTCGAGACGGCCCTCACCGAGACGCTCAACCGGGTCCTGGACGACCCGGAGTCGGCGGCGGCGATGGGCGCGGCGGGACGGCAGCGCGCGGTGCGCGAATTCGGCTGGGACAGGGTCGCCCGTCGTACGTACGAGGTGTACGAAGAGCTGCTCAAGGCGAAGTAGCCGGGTAGACGGATCCGGACGGCCCGTGTAGAGGTCGAGAACAGAGGAGCGGCGATGCGTGGTGGACCTTCGGTGCTCGGGATCGTGCTGGCGGGCGGGGAGGGCAAACGGCTGATGCCGCTGACCGCCGACCGCGCCAAACCGGCGGTGACCTTCGGTGGTACGTACCGCCTGGTCGACTTCGTCCTGTCCAATCTCGTCAACGGCGACATCCTGCGCAACTGCGTGCTGACGCAGTACAAGTCGCACTCGCTCGACCGCCATGTGAGCACCACCTGGCGGATGTCCAGTCTTCTCGGGAACTACGTCACGCCGGTGCCCGCCCAGCAGCGGCTCGGACCCCGCTGGTATCTCGGCAGCGCGGACGCGATTCTCCAGTCCCTCAATCTCGTCCACGACGAACAGCCGGACTACATCGCGGTGTTCGGCGCCGACCACGTCTACCGCATGGACCCGCGGCAGATGCTGCGCCGGCACATCGAGGGCGGCGCGGGCGTCACCGTCGCCGGCATCAGGGTGCCGCGCGCCGAGGCGTCGTCCTTCGGTGTGATCACGCCCGGCCCGGACGGCACGCGCGTCGACCGGTTCCAGGAGAAGCCGTCGGACGCGCCGGGGCTGCCGGGCGACCCCGAGCATGTCTTCGCCTCGATGGGCAACTACCTCTTCACCACCAAGATCCTGGTCGACGCGCTGCACCGGGACGCCGAGGACGAGTCGTCGGTCCATGACATGGGCGGCTCGATCCTGCCGATGCTCACCGAGCAGGGCATGGCGCAGGTCTACGACTTCGACGACAACCATGTGCCGGGCGAGACACCCCGCGAGCACGGCTACTGGCGCGACGTGGGCACACTCGACTCGTACTACGACGCGCACATGGATCTGATCTCGCACCAGCCGGAGTTCAACCTCGACAACAGACGCTGGCCCATCTACACCAATGCCGGCCAGCTCCCGCCCGCGCGGTTCGTGGCGGGCGGCATCGCGAGCGAGTCGATCGTCGCTCCGGGCTGCGTCATACGCGGCCAGGTGACCCGTTCCGTGCTCTCTCCCGGTGTGGTGATCGAGGAGGGCGCCGTGGTGCAGGGCTCGGTGCTCCACGACAACGTACGGGTGGGGCGCGGCGCGGTCGTCCGCGGTTCGATCCTCGACAAGAACGTGGACGTCCCGCCCGGCGCCACGATCGGCGTCAATCCGGGGCGGGACGAGGAGCTGTACACCGTCTCGAAGAACGGGGTCATCGCACTGGGGAAGGGCCAGACGGTCTTCTAGGCGCGGGGACAGCTCCCGGCCCCGTCCTCGGGCGCCGGAAGGCCTCACCCCTTCCGGCGCCCTAGGACGGCCGACCCGCCCGTCACATCATCCGGCGCCGCCTGCCCAGCCAGGTCTGGGCGATCACCACGACCGCCAGGAACGCGCCGCTGACGACCTGCTGGTACGCCGAGTCGAGCGAGCCGATCTGGTTGATGACGTTCTGAATGACCTTCAGCAGCAGAACGCCCACCAGCGACCCGCTGATGAAGCCGAAGCCGCCCGTCAGCAGCGTGCCGCCGATGACGACGGCCGCGATCGCCTCCAGCTCCATACCGGTGCCGAGGATCGTGACGCCCGAGACCAGCCAGGCCGCGTTGAGCGCCCCGGCCAGCCCGGCGCACAGGCCCGAGAGGGTGTAGACGGCGATCTTCGTACGGGCCACGGGTGCGCCCATCAGGGCCGCCGCGTCCTCGTTGCCGCCGACCGCGTACACGTACTGGCCGAACCGGCTGCGCCGCAGCGTCACGGCGCCCGCGACGAAGAGCGCCACCGTGATCCACACCGGCACCCCGACGCCCAGCAGCTTCTCCTGGCCGAGGCCGGCGAAGAAGGACTTCTCGTCCACCAGATAGGTGTTGGCGCCCTCGTCGGTGATGGCCAGCAGGATGCCGCGGGCGGCGAGCATGGCCGCGAGCGTCACGATGAACGGCGCGAGCCGCGCCTTCGCGATCAGCAGCCCGTTGACGAGCCCGATCAGCCCGCAGACGGCCAGTGGCAGGAGCAGCGCGACGAGCGTGCCGTACTGCGATCCCCACGCGCCCAGCACACCGCCGAGCGCGAAGAGCGAGCCGACGGACAGGTCGATGCCACCGGTGATGATCACGAACGTCATACCGAGGGCGACGATCGCCAGGAACGCCGACGACACCGCCATGTTCTCCAGGTTGTCGCCGGTGAGGAAGGTGTCGAAGCCGATCGACGCGCCGATGGCGACGAGCAGCAGCGTGACGAGCGCGCCGTGCTGCTGGGCGAGCGCGCTCAGCAGTTCGGCCCGGCTCGCGCCGAGCGGCGCCTCGTCGTTGTCACTGCCGGAGGCCCCCTTGCCGGGGGCGGGGCCGTTGCCCGTGGCGCGGGACGGACGCTCGGTATGGGTGTGGGTCATCGCTTTCCCCGTTCGCGTGCCGCGTAGACCGCGAGCACGATCACGACTGCCTGGGCGATCTGCGTCCAGGAGGGCGGCAGATCGTGCTTGATGAGCGTCGCCGTCAGCAGCTGGATCAGTACGGCGCCGGCCACCGTGCCGCCGATCCGGATCCGGCCGCCGCTGAGCGGGGTGCCACCGACGACGACCGCGGTGATCGCCGAAAGTTCCATCAGCGTGCCGAGCGACGTCGGGTCGCTGGCCTGGAGCCGCGCGGTCGCGAGCACGCCCGCGATCGCGGCGAGCACACCGGCGATGACGTAGACGAGGATCAGCACGCGGCGCACCGGGAGCCCGGCGAGCTGTGCGGCGGGCCGGCTGTCGCCGATCGCGAGGAGCTGCCGGCCGAAGGTCGTGCGCTTCACGATGAACCCGACGACCAGTGCCAGCGCGGTGGCGATCAGTACGAGATACGGGATGCCGAGCAGATCGCCCGAGCCCAGCGAGGACATGCCGGAGTCGCGTACGTCCTTGAGCTGGGGCAGCAGCACGAGGGCGATTCCGCGTACCGCGACCATCAACGCCAGTGTGGCGACGATGGGTTGGACCCCGATGAACGCGATGAGCGACCCGTTCGCGAGGCCCACGACGGCGCCGCCGATCATCGCGACGATCAGCGCGACCCATGGCCCGTAGCCGAGATACAGCGAAAGCAGGGACGTCGACAGGGCCATCACCGAGCCGACGGACAGGTCGACGCCCTCGCTGCCGATCGCGAGCGCCATGCCCAGTGCGACGATCAGCACCGGCGCCACCTGGACGGCCTGGGTACGGAAGTTCTCCGTGGACAGGAAGTGCGGGGTGAGCGCGATGTTGACCAGCAGCAGGACGGCGACGCCCGCGTACACGCCGTAGTCCTGGAGCAGGCGCAGCAGCCGCGCGCGGTCGACGGGGGCGCCCTTCAGGGCGAGTTCAGTCATGGTCCGTCTCCCCTCCTGAGGAGGTCCTGTCGAGCGGTACGGCCCCGGACACGGGCACCGGCTGCGACGCCGGGGCCACGATCGCCGCGGCGTCCGGCGCGACCGTCTTCAGCTCCGCGTCCGACTCCGGGGCCGCCGCGATCGCGTGCAGCAGCCGGTCCTCCGTCACGTCGTCGCCGGTCAACTCCGCGACCACGGCGCCGTCCTTGAGGACCACCACCCGGTCCGACCCCTCGATCAGCTCCTCCATGTCGGAGGAGATCAGCAGCACTCCGAGGCCCTCGTCGGCGAGTTCGTCGATCAGGCCCTGCACCTCGGCCTTCGCGCCGACGTCGATGCCCCGGGTCGGCTCGTCGAGCAGCAGTACCTTCGGCTGCATCGCCAGCCAGCGGGCCAGCAGCACCTTCTGCTGATTGCCGCCGGACAGCTCGCCGACCTTCTGGTGCGGCCCCGACGCCTTGATCCGCAGCCGCTTCATGAAGGTGTCCACGATCTTGTCGACCCTGGCATCGTCCACGAGTCCGAACCGGGACAGTCCGGGGAGCGCGGCCAGCGCGATGTTCTCCCGCACCGAGAGGCCGGGGACGATGCCCTCCGCCTTGCGGTCCTCGGGCAGCAGGCTGATGCCGGCCCGGATGGCGGCGGGCGTGGAGCCGGTACGTACGGGCGAGCCCGCCACCACCACCGTCCCCGAGTCCGGCGGCAGCGCGCCCGCGATGGCCTTGGCCGTCTCGCTGCGCCCCGAGCCGAGCAGCCCGCCGAGGCCCACGACCTCACCGGGCCGTACCTCGACCGAGACCTGGTGCAGCGTATGACGTACCGTCAGATCCGATGCGCTGAGGACTGGTTCACGGCCCGCGTGGTGGTCACCGGTGAACTTGGTGACCCCCTCGCCGCTCACCTCGGCCATCTCACGGCCGAGCATCAGCGACACCAGCCGCAGCCGGTCCAGCTCCGCGATCGGCCCGGTGTGCACGAGCTTGCCGTCGCGCAGTACCGTGACCTTGTCGCAGACCTCGTACAGCTCGTCCAGCCGGTGGCTCACGTACACCACCGCTATGTCGCGCTCCTTGAGCATCCGGATCACGCCGAACAGCGTGCGCACCTCACGTGGTTCGAGCGAGGACGTCGGCTCGTCCATGACGACCACCCGCGCGTCGACGGAGACCGCCCTGGCGAGCGCCACCATCTGCTGCGCGCCGACACCCAGCGTCCGCAGCGGACGCTTGACGTCGACCCGCAGCCCCAGCGAGCGCAGCGCCTCGTCGGCCTCGCCGTGCATCCGGCGGAAGTCGATCAGCCCGAGCCTGTTCCGGGGCTCCCGCCCCAGGAACAGATTGCGCGCCACGCTCATCAGCGGGACGAGGTTGACCTCCTGGTAGATCGTGGAGATCCCGGCGTGCTGCGCCTCCAGCGGAGTCTGGAAGCGCACCGGACGCCCGTCGTGGACGATCTCGCCCTCGTCGGGCTGGTACACACCGGTGAGCACCTTGATGAGGGTGGACTTCCCGGCGCCGTTCTCGCCGATGAGCGCGTGGACCTCGCCCGGCAGGGCGGCGAAGTCCACGCCGTCGAGCGCGCGTGCGCCCGGGAACGTCTTGGTCAGACCGGTGACCGACAGCACGTCAGAAAGCCTTGCCCAGATCGGCCTCGGCGTTCTCCGGGGTGTAGGCGCCGTCCTGGATGACGATGTCCTGCCCGACCTTCTCGCCCTTGGTGAAGGCGTCGAGGGTCTGGAAGGCGAGCGGGCCGAAGCGCGGGTTGGACTCCACGACCCCGGAGATCCAGCCGTCGACGATGCCCTGGACCGCGTTACGGGTGCCGTCGACCGTCACGATCTTGACGTCACCGGCCTTCTTGCCCGCGCCCTTCAGCGCGTTGACGGCACCGAGGCCCATCTCGTCGTTCTCGGCGTAGATCCCCTTGATGCCGGGGTTCGACTGGATGAGCTGCTCGGTGACCTGCTGGCCCTTCTCACGGGCGAACTCACCGGTCTGCTCGAACACCACCTTCAGATCAGGGGCCTTGGCCGCCACCTGGTCCTTGAAGCCCTTGGTGCGCTCGGTGGTGACGTTGTTGCCCGCGGCGCCGAGCAGGATCGCGACCTCGCCCTTGCCGCCGGTCGCTTCGATCATCTGGTCGGCCGCGCGCTTGCCCTGCTCGATGAAGTCCGAGCCGATGAAGCTCACATAGTCCTTGCAGGCGGTGGCGTTGATCTTGCGGTCGATGGTGACGATCGGGATCTTCTTCGCCGCGGCGCTGCGCAGCACCGGGCCCCAGCCGTCGGAGTTGAGGGGCGCGATCACCAGCAGGTCGGCGCCCTTGGCTATCAGGTCCTGGACATCGCTGATCTGCTTGGAGAACTGCGTCTGGGCGTTGGCGGACAGGAGTTTGATCCCGCGCGCCTTGGCCTCGGCCTTGATGGACGCGGTCTCGGCGATCCGGAAGGGGTTGGCCTCCTTCTCGGACTGGGAGAAGCCGACCGTGGCGGTCTTGAGATCGATCTTCTCGCCGCCGAACTGCGTGATGTCACAGGTCTTGTCGCCCGCGCCGGGCGTCGCGACGACCTGGCCGCTGTCCTTCTCGCCGGCCGACGAGCTCTTGTCTGACGCGTCGTCCTCGGACTTGGCGCAGCCGCTGAGCGCGAGCGCGCCGACGAGACTCGCGGCGAGGACGGTAGTGGTGGTGGTACGGCGGACGGCGGAAAGCTTCATGGAGATCCCCATCTCGGCGCGGCCCCGGCGACCGGGACGCTCGCGGGAGGTCGGCTCGTACAGAACTGGCGAACTGGACTGCCGGGCCGCCGGTCTGATCGACCGCCGGCCCGACGGACTGCTGGAGCGGATGTGCGGGACGTTCGGAACGGTTTTTACATCGTTGTACGGAGGCTGTAAAGCCTTCGCGCGATAACGGCTGTGTGCGCGGGGGCCGGTGGCGCTCTCAGTGACCGCCCCGGCGGCGGCCGAGCGTGCTCTCCCGCTCCACCAGCCGGAAATCGGCGCGGAGTTCACGCGAGCCGTTGCCGACGGGGTCTCCGGTGCCCAGCAGCCGGTTGACGACGGAGCGGACGGCGAGCCGGGCGATGGTCTGTTTGTCGGGCGAGATCGTGGTGAGGGTCACAGCTCCGTAGCGGCCCTCCGTGATGTCGTCGAAGCCGACGACCGCGACGTCCTCGGGGACCCGCAGCCCCCGCTCGGAGAGCACCCGCATCGCCCCGATGGCGATCAGGTCGTTGTACGCGAAGACCGCGTCGGGCGTCACGCCCGAGTCGAGCAACTGATTCATCGCGTCCGCGCCGTTGGCGTGGTCCCAGCCCCCCGTCGGAGCGATCAGGGAGTCCGGCGCCGGCAGCCCGGCCGCCTTCAGCTCGGCACGCCAGCCGCGCAGCCGCAGATGTGACGGCTCGTTGACCCGGTCGGTCCTGGCGCCCAGGAACGCGATCGTCGACCGGCCGAGATCCAGCAGATGCCGCACGGCCGTCCGGGCGGCTGCCACGTTGTCGATCGCGATGTGGTCGTACGGCAGGTCGTACTCCCGCTCCCCGAGCAGCACCAGCGGCGCGTCCTGGTCACGGCCGAGCAGATCCTCGGTCTCCAGCTCGATCGGGCTCAGGATCAGCCCGTCGATCACCCGCGCCCGGAAGCCCTGGCTGACCAGGACCTCCTGCTCGCGGCGGCCACCCGTGTGGTCGAGCAGCACCGTGTACTCGTGCTCCGCCGCCACGTCGATGACCGAGCCCGCGAGCTCGGCGAAGTAGGGGTTGCCCAGCTCGGGCACGGCAAGCGCGATGATCCCGGTGCGTCCCTTGCGCAGATGGCGGGCCGTGAGATTCGGCCGGTAGCCGAGCTCGTCGATGGCCAGCTGGACCCGGGCCCGCATCGCCGGGGTGACATGCCGGTAGTTGTTCACCACGTTCGAAACGGTCTTGATGGAAACGCCCGCGCGCTCCGCGACGTCCTTGAGGCTGACGGTCACCGTATTTCCCCTCCGAGGTCGGCCCGAAGGTCGCCCCTGCCCAATCTGTACAACGTTATATACGTTGCGGGACCGCGCTTTGTCATGGCCCTGGACAGCAAGTGGAGCGGCATGTTGTCATGCCAACTGCCGTTCCTTCCAACGTTGTACAGACTGTCGCAACGAGCCGCCACCCTCGGACCCTGCCGGAAGACCTCTGATCGGGCGTCCACGCCTGGCACGCACGCTTTCCGATCGCGGGTCGTCCGGCAGGTCCAGTTCCAAGGAGGATTTGTGCGCATCCGAAGAAATCTGGCCGTTCTGCTCGCATCGGCCCTGGGCGTCGCCGGACTCACGGCGGTCCCGGCGGCATCGGCCGCGGACGACCCGGTCGTGCCCCATGGACTCAAGGGCGAGTACTACTCCTCGTCAGCACCCGGAGCCTTCGACTTCCACGAGCTGAAGGCCACCGGGTTCGACCCCCGGATCGACTTCGACAACCTCGACTCCCGGCTCTCCACGGCCACCGGCAGCGCCGATCACGCCACCGTCCGCTGGACCGGGAAGATCGTCCCTGAACAGAGCGGTCCCCACACCTTCTCGATGATCGGCGACAACGGGTTCCGGCTCTGGGTCGACGGCGAGATCGCCATCGACCACTGGGTCAACGACTGGGAGAAGGAGCAGACAGCCGACCCCGTCGAACTCGACGGCGGCCAGGAGTACGACATCAAGGTCGAGTACTTCGAGGACGTCGGCGGCTCGAACCTCCATCTGAACTGGACCGAGCCCGGTGGCGCGAAAGAGCCGGTGCCCACCTCGGCCTTCCGCCTCCCCGACGGCTACGCGTACGACGGTGCCATCGCCACCACCGTCCTGGCCGACGGCCGCACCCTGCGGATGGAGTTCGCGCAGCCGCTCGCCGCGGTCCCGGCCGGTCTTGCCGGCCATCTCGACGCCATCATCGGCGGCGCCGAGTGGCCGCTCGGCTCGGTGAGGAAGGACCCCGCCGACGCCCGGAGCCTGCTCGTCGGCCTCAAGGAGCCCGTGGTCGGCAAGGGCGGCTCCGCCGACATCCGTTACGACGGCGAGGGCGGCCTCGCGTCGCAGGACGCCGACCCCGTCGGTGAGTTCTGGAGCAGCGGACCCAACGAGTCCGAGTACCAGCTCTCCACCCCGTGGGCCAAGGACGTCGGCCCGGACAACGCGCTGCCCGAGTACCCGCGTCCGCAGATGACCCGCGACGCCTGGCGCAATCTCAACGGGGAGTGGCAGTTCGCCGCGGCCGAACAGGGCGAGCGCCCGCCGGTGGGCAAGAAGCTGGACGAGAAGATCCTCGTCCCGTACCCCGTCGAGTCGCAGCTCTCCGGTCTCGAACGGCACGAGGACCGGATGTGGTACCGCCGTACCTTCACTGTGCCCGAGAGCTGGCGCATCGACGACGGCAGGAAGGGCGGCCACCGCGGCGACAAGCGCCTGAAGCTGAACTTCGACGCCGTCGACTGGCAGTCCACCGTCTACGTCAACGGCAAGAAGGTCACCGAACACAAGGGCGGCTACGACCGGTTCAGTGTGGACGTCACCGACGCCCTCAAGCCCGGCCGTACGCAGGAACTGATCGTCGGTGTGTACGACCCGACCGACGCGGCGGGCGGCGAGAACCCGCCCATGGGCAAGCAGCGCCTCGACCCGAGCGGCATCTTCTACACCTCCTCCTCGGGCATCTGGCAGACCGTCTGGATGGAGCCGGTCGCCTCCGACCACGCCGACTCGCTGAAACTCACACCCGACGTGGCCGGGGAGAAGCTGGCGGTCGAGGTGCGCGGCGTACGGGACGGGGTGCCGGTCACGGCCACCGCCTACGACGGCAAGCGCAAGGTGGGCACGGTGAGGGGCCGTACGGGAGCGCCGCTCAGCGTGCCCGTGCGCGACCCGCGCCTGTGGTCGCCGGACGATCCGCACCTCTACAAGCTCGACGTGCGGATCGGCGACGAAAGGTCGGGCGACCGGCTGGGCAGCTACTTCGGTATGCGCTCGATCGCCGTCGAGAACGTCGACGGGGCGCAGCGCACCGTCCTCAACGGCAAGCCGGTCTTCCTGATGGCCACCCTCGACCAGGGTTTCTGGCCGGACGGGCTGCACACCGCGCCGACCGACGAGGCGCTCGCCTTCGACCTCAAGAAGCACAAGGAGCTCGGCTACAACTCCGTGCGCAAACACATCAAGGTGGAGCCGGACCGCTGGTTCTACTGGGCGGACAAGCTGGGACTGCTCGTCTGGCAGGACATGCCCTCGATGCCGAAGTCCCCGGCCGCCCCCGCGGCGGCCCAGTTCGAGCACGAGATGAAGGAGATGATCGACCAGCACGCCGGCAGCCCATCGGTGATCATGTGGGTCCCCTTCAACGAAGGCTGGGGCCAGTACGACCAGGCGCGGATCGCCGACCAGGCCAAGGGCTGGGACCCGACCCGGCTCGTCAACAACATGAGCGGCATCAACTGCTGTGGGGCCGTCGACGGCAAGAACGGCGACATCGCCGACGCGCACGGCTATCCGACGCCTCTGCTGCCCGCGCCGGACGGCAAACGGGCGCTCGTCAGCGGCGAGTACGGCGGCCTCGGGCTCGCCGTACCGGGCCACGCCTGGCCGGTCCAGCACACCTATGTGGGCGTCGACCAGGAGAAGTACACCGACGAGTATCTGGCGCAGCTCGGCAACGTACGGGACCTCGCCTGCCGGGGGAGCAACGGAGCCGTCTACACCCAGATCAGCGATGTGGAGGGTGAACTCAACGGGCTGCTCACCTATGACCGCAAGGTCATGAAGCCCGACGTCAAGCGGCTCAAGGCGGCACATGACACCCTGATCCGTGAAGCGTCCGACCCGGCCTCGATGGAGTGCGCGACCTCCTGAGCCGGATCGCCGGGCGCCGTACGGGTTCCAACCCCGTACGGCGCCCTTCGGCGTACAAGGAATAAGCGGGTCGGAACTCGGACTTGAAACTGGCGCCGTCCCAGGACCACCACCGGGGACGACCACCGACGTCGACAGTCAGAGCGAGGGATCACATGCCCAAGGCGTACGTCTACACCCGGTTCGGCGGCCCGGAGGGCGAAGCCTTTGTCGACCAGCCGAAGCCGGTCCCCGGTCACGGCGAACTCCTCATCGCTGTCCGGGCGGCCGGGGTCAACCCCGTGGACTGGAAGCTGCGCACCGGCTACAACCGGCCGGGCTCGACCCCCAAGCCGCTGCCCACCGTCTTCGGCAGCGAGGCGTCGGGAGTGGTCGAGCGGGTCGGCGAGGGTGTGCGGGGATTCGCCGTCGGGGACGCCGTCTTCGGCTCCACCCTCACCGGCGGATACGCCGAGTACACCCTGCTGCCCGCCGCGATCACCGCGCACAAGCCGGACGCCGTGTCGTTCACGGACGCGGCGGCGCTGCCGGTCGCGGCGGCGACCGCGTACGACGGCATCCAGCAGCTGGACCTGCCGGCCGGCGCGACCCTGCTGATCATCGGCGCCGGAGGCGGTGTGGGCGTGGCCGCGACGCAGATCGCGATCGGCGCGGGCCTGCGGGTCGTCGGCTCGTCGAGCGCGGGCAAGAAGGACTTCGTGGAATCGCTGGGCGCGGTCCATGTCACGCCGGGCCCCGGGCTTCAGGAGCGGGTACGGGCCGCCGCGCCAGACGGCGTCGACGCGGTCTTCGACTTGGTCGGCGGCGCGGACCTGGAGGCCGCCGCCGGGCTCGTGACCGACCTGACGAAGCTGATCAGCGCGGGGGACAAGCCGCGGGTCGTGACCCTGGGCGGCGCGGCGGTCGTACGGCTCCGCACGGCCGCCGTCCTCGAAGAGGTCGCCGCGCTGGTGGTGGCGGGCACGCTGCGGCCGTACGTGACGCGGATCTTCCCGCTGGCCGAGGCGGGGGAGGCGCTGCGCGCCGTCGAGGACGGGCACGCGCTCGGCAAGATCGTGATCGAGGTCGGCCCGTGAGCGGGGCCGGATCGGTCCCCGCGCCCGGCCGGGCCTCGTATCACCCGCTCGACAATCCCGTACTCGCCGGGCTGACCGGCCCGCACGCCCGCTTCGCGGAGCGGCGCGGACGGGTGCTGGCCTACCGGGCCGAGGTGTCGCCGTGGCTCGCCCTGCCCGACGAGCCCGACGCGGGGGACTGGGCGGACGCGGTCCATCTCGTCGGAGACGACGGCACCGCGGTGCTCGCGGGCGTCGATGTGGTGCCCCCGGCCGACTGGGAGGTCACCTTCCAGGTGGACGGTGTGCAGCTCGTGGAGGAGTCGGTGGACGCGGTCCCCGACGAGGAGGCCGTGGTGCTCGGCGCCGCCGACGTGCCGGAGATGCTGGCCCTGGTGGACCGCACCAGGCCTGGGCCCTTCCGGCCGCGGACCGTCGAGCTGGGCACGTATCTGGGCATCCGCCGTGACGGGGAGCTGGTGGCGATGGCGGGGGAGCGCATGCACCCGCCGGGCTGGCGGGAGATCAGCGCGGTCTGTACGGCGCCGGAGTTCCGCGGCCAGGGGCTGGGCGCCCGGCTCGTCCTGGCGGTGGCCGCCGGGATCAAGGCGCGCGGCGAGATCCCGTTCCTCCAGGCGGCCGGGGACAACGAGGGCGCCATCCGGCTCTACGAGGCACTGGGTTTCCGGCTGCGCCGCCGGATGCCGTTCGTCGGGATCCGCGTCCCGGAGCCCTCGCGAGTTCCGGCGACGGCCGGCGGCTGAGCGAACGAGCGCGCACGGCGAACGGGCGCGCACGGCGAACGGGGCGCACACATCGCTGGGGCGGGCGGACGGCCCTTTACGGCCGTCTGCCCGCCCCACCGGGTGGAGTGCCCTGCCTACGTCTGGACCGGCCGATTCATCCGGCTCGTCCGTTCTATCTTCGTACGCTTGCGCGCTGCCATCAGCGCCGCGCCCGCGCAGACCAGGCCAAGAACGGCGGTCAGGCCACCTGGGATGACGTTGCTGAGGAACACGCCGCGGTCCGGGCTGGAACCGACGACCCAGGGTGCCGCGACCATCCACGCCCCCAGAAAGACGAGAGCCCAGCTGAAGCCGTACGTCCGGGTCGGGGTGGCGGAGAAGACGAGGGCCAGGCCGGCGATCGCGATGCCCATGATCACGTTGTGGACCACGAGACCCGGCTGGCTGGTCGTGTAGTGAAGGATCCACGGTGAGAGGGCGATGAACAGGCCGGCGAGAAAGATCGGCCCGTCCAGCAGCGCCACATCACGTCCACCGAGCACGCGGGCGTACCTGGCCCGCATCTCTGGTACGTCAGGGTGAGCACCTATGTCTCCCCTGGTGTCTGAAACACCCGGGTGAGCACTGGAGGCTCCCCTGGTGTGCGAAACATCGGCCATGAGTCTCGACTCCTTCGGTCTGAGAGGTGCGACCGTGCTGCACCGGATCGAGCGGTACAAGACCATTCTGCCCCTTATTCACCATTATGTGTAGTTGAGCGTGAACAAATTGCCTTGTACCTCGTGGCAAACTGTTCGAGGCCGCTCGGCCGGACGGCCGTATCCGTGCAGGGCTCGACGGCCCCGGACGGGTGAGTGCCCCGGACGGGTGAGTGACGAATGATGAGGGAACGGCACCGGCGATGACGTTGACAGATGACGGGACCACGCTCGGCGAGAGCGGGCCGGACGCCGCGTACGGCCCCGGAATCGACCCCGAGCGCATGGCCGTCTGCCTGGCCGTGCTCGACGAGCTGGACAAGCTGGACGTCGACCACCCCGACGCGGTGGCCGTCCGCCGCGCCACCGCCGGGATCTACCGGACCGTCAAACAGCGCCGCCGCCAGGAGCGTCGGGCGGCGAAGACCGCCAACGACAAGGCGGTCACCGAGGCGACCGCCACCGGATCCGCCGAGCGGATCGACGACGAGACGCAGGGCCTGCTGCCGTCGTCCTCGGTCGCCGGTGAGATCGCCGGAATCCTCCAGCGGCCGCGCTCCTGCTACATCTGCAAGACCCGCTACGTCGAGGTCGACGCGTTCTACCACCAGCTGTGCCAGGCATGCGCCGCGGAGAACCGGGCCCGCCGGGACGCCCGCACGGATCTCGCCGGCAAGCGCGCCCTGCTCACCGGGGGCCGCGCGAAGATCGGTATGTACATCGCGCTGCGGCTGTTGCGCGACGGCGCACACACCACCATCACCACCCGCTTCCCGAACGACGCGATCCGCCGCTTCAAGGCGATGGACGACAGCGCCGACTGGATCCACCGCCTCAAGATCGTCGGCATAGATCTGCGTGACCCGGCCCAGGTCGTCGCCCTCGCCGACTCCGTCGCCGCCGAGGGTCCGCTGGACATCCTCATCAACAACGCCGCCCAGACCGTACGCCGCTCCCCGGGGGCCTACAGCGAGCTGCTGGCCGCCGAATCCGCGCCGCTGCCCGCAGGGGAACTGCCTTCCTCGCACGTCATCGGCGCTTTCGGCAGCGGCGCCCAGGCCGTGCTGCCCGCCGGTGGCGGTGACGCGCTGAGCGCGTCGGAGGTCACCGGTCTGGCCCTGGTCGGCGGCTCGGCCACGCTCGCCCGTATCGAGGCCGGAACCGCGATCGACGCGGGCGGGCTCGTGCCCGACCTGCACGACACCAACAGCTGGATCCAGACGGTCTCCGACGTCGATCCGGTGGAGCTCCTCGAAGTCCAACTGTGCAACTCCACCGCGCCGTTCATCCTGATCAGCCGGTTGCGCCCGGCGATGGCGGCAGCGGCGGCGGGACGCACGTACGTCGTGAACGTCTCCGCGATGGAGGGCGTCTTCAGCCGCGGCTACAAGGGCGCCGGACACCCGCACACGAACATGGCGAAGGCCGCGCTGAACATGCTGACCCGGACCAGCGCGCAGGAGATGTTCGAGTCCGACGGCATCCTGATGACCGCCGTCGACACCGGCTGGATCACCGACGAGCGCCCGCACCCGGACAAGATGCGGCTCGCCGAGGAGGGCTTCCACGCCCCGCTCGACCTGATCGACGGTGCCGCCCGCGTCTACGACCCGATCGTGCGCGGCCAGCGCGGCGAGGATCTGTACGGCTGTTTCCTCAAGGACTACGCGCCGGCCAACTGGTAGGCCCCGACCGCGGACAGAGGGCGGGGCTGTCGTCCTGACACTGTCCGGAAGTGACTCACCTCACCGGCCCCATCGAGCGAGCACGCGCTCATTTGGTTAATGTAAGGCGCACGGACGCCACCCCGGGACCCACGAAGGTTCCCCGGCCGTCCCGGGCCAGGCCTGCAACCAGGCCACCGCCCCGCCCGAAAACCGGCGCCACCGCGACCGAACTGCCCTTGCCCCCGCCCCCGTTCGGCGGTCGGCGCCCGGTACGAGTCCGGAGTCGGCGCGCCCGGGGTTACGCGACACAGAGGAGTGCGCGGTGACACCTGACATGGCTCAGCCCGAGAACAGCCCGTCCGACCGAGGCGGTGAACGGCGCGGACCCGAGAAGCTCCGGAACATCGAGGTGTGGGCCAGGTCCGCACCGATCCGGCTGGCGGGCTACGAGGACGACCTCGCGGAACCGCACATCCTCCAGGGCGTCGACTAGCAATCACCTCCTCGCACCGCCGGACGGGCCTCCACGCGGCCTGTCCGGCGCTCGCGTGCGGAGGGGGTCCCCCGTCCGCCGCCCCCGCTTGCGGGGCGGCCCCGGGTCCGGCAGATATGGAGTCATATTCCGGAGGACGAACAGCTGGGAGACCCTGTGCGACGCCTACCCATTCGCCGGCGGCACGCCGCGTTCGCCGCGCTGTCCGCCGGAATCCTGATCACCGCCGGCTGCGGCGAGGACAGCGTCGGCAAGGACGGGCGGGCGGCGCGAGCGGCACAGGCGGCGGCGTCCACCAAGGTCACCCTGCTGCCGCTCGGCACATCCGGGCCCGATCCCTTCACCGAGTCGACGGCGGCGCCGACGCCTGACGCGGACTCCTCTCCTCCGCCGACGGCCGGGCCCGAGTCCGGCGATCCGAGCGGTCCCACTCCGGGCCCCCGGGCGCCGCGCTCGATCTCCGGCGCCATCGCCGGGCTCTACGGCGGTACGAAGTCGGTCCCCAGCTGCGACGTCCAGGCGCAGGCCCGCCTCCTGGCCGCGGACCGGGCCAAGGCCACCGCCTTCGCCCGCGGCGCGGGCGTCGCCCCCGCGTCCGTCCCGACGTTCCTGCGCGGGCTCACCCCCGTCGTACTGCGCGCCGACGTACGCGTCACGGACCACGGCTACCGGCACGGAGCCGCCACCGCCTACCAGGCCGTACTCCAGAGCGGCACCGCCGTCCTCGTGGACGACCGAGGGCAGCCCAGGGTCCGCTGCGCAGGCGGAAACCCGCTCCGCCCGGCCACCGGGCGGAGCGACGACGCGGGGCACCAGGGGAAGGCGTGGAGCGGCTACCGGCCCGACCGTGTCGTCGTGGTCAACCGCAGCACTCGGGTCCTGACCGCCCTGGTGATCGTCGACACCGTCGACAACACCTGGCTGGAACGGAAGACCGGCACCGACGGCAGCCAGGACAAGAAGCCCCGGGTCCCGCCGCCGTACCCGCCGGACACCGACATCATCGACCCCTCGCTGGAGCCGCCCGCGCCGGACGGCAGCGGCTCGGACAGCCCGGACCCGGGACGCTCCGAACCGGCCGTCCCGGAGCCCGACGCGTCCGAGAGCGACCGGGCGCCCTCGCCCGACTGCGTTACGCCGGACGCCCCGGAGCCCGACGAGCCGTGGTCGGAGAGCCTGGTGGACCCGCCCGACTGCTCCACCGCGCCCGAGGAGCCCGACAGCGGTGTGGACCCGGACTACCCCGTCCTGCCGATGTCCCCGGAGCGGCAGGGCCCCGACGCACCGCTCGAAGGCGACGCCGGCGCGCCGTCCGACGAGGACCTCGCGACGACGGCCGAAGACCTCGTGACGACGACGGGCGGGGACGACCCGGCCGGGACGGTCACCCTCCAGGACTGACCGGCCGCGCCCGTGGAGCCGTCTCCCGTACGGGCGCCTGGCCGGACGACCGGTCGAGATATCCGACAAATGATGACAGAGTGACTCCATGGTCGATCGGGAAGCGGGGCCCCCGTCGCTGCCCGACGACTGGCCCGCGAAGCCGGAACTGAGCCTGTCCCTCAACGGCATGGGCTGCTTCGACTGTGATCTGGCCAGCGGACTGCTCCATCTGGACCGGGTCGCGCTGGAGATCCTCGATCTGCGCGCGGACGAATACGACGGCACCCGGGACATGGTCCTGGAGCGTCTGCCGCCCGGCGAGCGCACCCGGCTCAACGACGTCGTCGGGGAGGCGATCAACGGCGGCGGCGAGAGTTACGGTGCCTACTTCCGTGTCCGGCGCCGTAACGGCACCATGCGCTGGACCCACTCGCAGGGCTCCGTCCACCGCGACGGGGCCGGCCACCCCAGGCGTCTCATCGGCATCGTCCGCGACGCGACGCAGGAGCTCGCCGACTCGATGGCACGGCTCGAACTCGACGAGGAGCGCCGGCGGCGGACCAGTGTCGTCGAGGGCGCGACGGCCGCCCTCGCCCACGCCAGAACGGTCCAGGACGTCATCGACGCACTGAAGGAGTCCGACGGCCTCGAACACCTCGGCGCCTCCAGCATGGTGATGGGCCTCCTCGACTCGGGCCGTATCCATCTGGTCGCCGAGGGCCCGGAGGGCTCCTTCGTGCCGGGGACGCGGATCACACGGGTGGACGAGGAGTACCCGATGAGCGAGGTGATCCGCACGCTCGCGCCGCGGTTCATCGACTCCGAGGAGGACTTCGCCGTCTCCTACCCGGGCCTCTGGCCGCACATCAGCCATCTCGGCATCACCTCGGCGGCCTATCTGCCGCTGATCGCGCAGGGCCGCCCCATCGGGGCCATCGGGCTCCTCTACGGCGACAAGACCGGCTTCACCACCGAGGACCGCAACCTGCTGGTCGCCCTCGTCAGCGGCATCGCGCAGAGCCTCCAGCGCGCCGTCCTCTTCGAGCAGGAGCACGACCTCGCCGAAGGGCTCCAGCAGGCGATGCTGCCGCGCCGGATCCCGGCCGTGGCGGGCGGGGAGATCGCCGTCCGCTACCGCTCGGCCCGGCTCGGCAGGGACATCGGCGGTGACTGGTACGACGTCATCCCGCTGCCGGGCGGCCGGGTCGGCGCCGTCATCGGAGACGTACAGGGTCATGACACCGACGCCGCGGTGGTGATGGGACAGCTGCGGATCGTGCTGCGGGCGTACGCGGCCGAGGGCCACACCCCGGCGACCGTGATGGCGAGGGCCTCGGTCTTCCTGCACGAACTCGACACCGACCGCTTCGCGACCTGTATCTACGCGGAGGCGGACCTGGCCACGGGCGTCATCCGGATGGTCCGAGCCGGCCATGTCGACCCGATGATCCGGGACAGCGACGGCAGTTGCCGCCGGCTGCCCGCGGAGGGCGGACTGCCGCTCGGGCTCTCGGCGGAGTTCGGCCGGCTCGACTACCCCGTGAACACCGTCGAGCTGGATCCCGGCCAGATGCTGGTCCTCTACACCGACGGGCTGGTCGAGATGCCCGGCGCCGATCTCGACGAAGGCATGCAGAAACTGTCCGGGATGATCGCGGACGGTCCGCGCGACCCCCAGGAGCTGGCCGACCAGCTCTGCGCCGCGGTGGACGAGTGGGGCGGCGTGGACGACGTCGCCGTCCTGCTGATGCGCAGACGGGGCGCGTACGCGGGCAGGACCGGCGGCAGGCTCCAGCAGCACGTCGGGCAGAACGAACCCGAGGAGCTGTCGTCGGCCCGTCACATGGTCCGCGCGGCCGTACGGGCCTGGGGCGCGCAGGACCGCTCGGACGACATCGAGCTGGTGGCCGACGAGCTGATGACCAACGCCCTGACCCACACCGACGGCGACGCGATCGTGACCGTCCGGGTGCTGTCCAGGGTGGAGCGGCGGCTGCGGCTGGAGGTCGAGGACTGGTCGAGCGCGCTGCCGCGGATCCGGGACGCGGGGGAGACGGGGGTCTCGGGGCGCGGACTGGTCCTGGTGGACGTCCTGTCGGACGAATGGGGTGTGGAGTCCCGCGGCAGCGGCAAGTGCGTCTGGGCCGAGTTCGTCATCTCGCCCCGGGTGGAGCCGGAGGACTCCCCCGACTCTCTGGCGGAGCGGTACGGCTGAAGGGCCGCGAAGGGTGCGGGGTATTACAGTGATGCTAACTGAACGTATCTGTTTGGTGCTTGACCGTAACCGACCGTCGGCGATTGACGTGCCGTCTCCGCCCCTCCCCGAGACATGAGGACCCCTTGACCACCGAGCTGCTGGCACCTCTCGATCTGGCCTTCTGGCATCTCGAATCCCCGGACCATCCGATGCACCTCGGCGCGCTCGCCGTCTTCGAGCCGGTGCGGGACCACCCGGCGGCAGGCGCGCGGACCCGTCCCGGCGACGAGGCGCTGCTGGAACTGCTCGCCACTCGCGCGGCGGCCGTCCCCCGGCTCAGGATGCGGGTACGGGACGTGCTGCTGCCCGTGGGCGGCGCGGCCTGGAGCGTGGACAAGGAGTTCGACGTACGCAGCCACGTCCGGCACCTGGAACTGCCCCCCGGGGACTTCGCGGAGGAGACCGCGCGGCTGGCCGGGGAGCTGATGGAACGGCCGCTGGAACGTGGCATCCCGCCCTGGGAGATGTACCTCCTGACGGGCGGCCCCGCGCCGGACGACACGTCCGGCGGGCGGCGGCCCTTCGCCGTACTCGTGAAACTGCACCACGCGCTCGCGGACGGCATGCGCGCGGTGGCCATCGGCGCCGGGATCTTCGACCAGATCGCCGACGCGCGCGCCGCCGGCGCCCGCCGGGCGCAGCCCGCGCCGCCCCGGTCCTGGCTGCCCGGGCCCTGGCAGGTGGCCGACATGGCGCGGGACCGGATCGGGGAGCTGGGCAGGGCGCTCGGGATCGGCGCGTCGGTCGTCCGCGCCAGCCGGCTCGACCTGCGCGGCACGCCCGCCCTCACCGCGGGCTCCAGCGGCACGCGGCGGCTGGCCACCGCCGTGCTCGCGCTGGAGGACGTACGACAGGTGCGCAAGGAGCACGGCGGCACGGTCAACGACGTCCTGCTCGCCACCGTGGCGGGCGCGCTGCGGCGCTGGATGCTGGAGCGGGGCGAACGGCTGCCGGGCGGCGAATCCGACCCGCGCGCCCTGGTGCCGGTCTCGGGGCGGCGGCCGAGCCGGGCCCGGCACGGCAGTGGCGCGGGCGGCGGCTCAGGTTCGGGCAACATGCTCTCCGCGTACCTCGTGGGCCTGCCCGTCTCCGAGCCGGACGCGCGGGCGCGGCTGACGGCGGTGCGGCGGGTCATGGACCGCAACAAGAAGGACGGTCCGTCGCGCGGCGCGGGGGCGCTGGCCGTGATCGCCGGCCAACTGCACCCCCTGGCGCACCGGCTCGGCGCGCCGATCGCGTCCAACGCGGCCCGGATCCTCTTCGACGTCCTGGTGACGAGCGTGCCCCTGCCACGCGCGACGCTCTCGTTCGGCGGCTGCCCGCTGCACGAGATCTACCCGATGGCACCGCTGGCACGGGGCCAGTCCCTGGCCGTGGGCCTGACCACTTACGGCGGCCAGGTCCACGTGGGCCTGGTGGCCGACGGCAAGGCGGTACCGGACCTGGACGGCCTGGCGAAGAACATGAACGAGGAGCTGGACGAACTGCTCCGCACCACGGCACCGGGGTCGCCTGCGGCGCGCACGGAACCGGACCTGATCGCCGAACCCCGGTCCCCTGCGCCGACGGCTCGCGTCAAGCGCCCGGCAGCAAGACGGCCGCCCGCGGCACGCGCCGCCGAACCCGACCCCACGACCAAGCCTGCACGGACGGCCGGCGGGCCTGCGGCGCGAGATGAGGGGTCGGCGGTGGAGCCTGCGGTCGGGACCGCGCCTGCGGCGCCCGCCCCCGCCGTACCGGCGGTGGCTGCCGCGCGTGCGGCGCGCGATGAGGGGTCCGCCGAACCGGCCTTGGCTGTGGAGCCCGCGGTCGAGGCCGCGCCTGCGGCGCGTGATGAGCGGCCTAGCGTTCTGGAGTCGGCCACTGATGTGGCGTCCGCCGAACCGGCCTTGGCCGTCGAGCCTGCGGTCGAGGCCGCGCCTGCCGTACCGGCGGTGGTCGTCGCGCGTGCGGCGCGCGATGAGGGGTCAGCCGAACCGGCGTCGGCTGTGGAGCCCGTGGTCGAGGCCGCGCCTGCGGCGTCCGCACCCACCACACCGGCGGTGGATGTCGCGCCTGCGGCGGAGGGGCCCGCCCAAGCGGCCTTGGCTGTGGAGCCTGCGGCGCCCGCCCCCGCCACATCGGCGGTGGTCGTCGCGGCTGCGGCGCGCGATGAGCGGGTTGCCGCTCCGGCTCCGAGTGAGTCGGCCGCGCCCGCCCCCACCCAGCTCGCGCTCATCGCGGAACCCACCCGATAGGTCGGACAATTCCGCCCATCCGAATGCGCACCGGTGGTCTCCCCGACCATCGCACCGGCCGATACCGAGCCGTGCCTTCACAGCGGACTTCGCTGCACCAAAACTGTTGACGCCGCCCCAGTCATCCGATGAATATTCTCGGTGTCAACTTCGGGAGGCACAGCGCAATGCGGCAGAACACGCTCGGACGCGGCGAGGTCGGCGTATCCGAGCTCTCCTTCGGATCGGCCGGGATCGGCAATCTCTACACCCCAGTCGAACCGGACCAGGCCGCCGCGGCGGTCGATGCCGCCTGGGACGCGGGTATCCGGTACTTCGACACCGCGCCGCACTACGGTCTCGGTCTCGCCGAACGGCGTGTCGGTGACGCCCTGCGGTCCCGGCCCCGTGCCGATTACACGCTGTCGACCAAGGTGGGCCGGCTGCTGGAGCCCCTGCCGTTCGCGGACGGCGACGATCTGGACAACGGCTTCGCCGTGCGCGCCACGCACCGCCGCGTATGGGACTTCAGCGCCGACGGCGTGCGACGGAGCATCGAGGACAGCCTGAGGCGTCTGGGCACCGACCGGATCGACACCGTCTATCTGCACGACCCGGACGACCACGTCGCCGAGGCCTTCGGACAGGCGTACCCCGCGCTGGAGCGGCTGCGTGCCGAGGGAGTCGTCGGTGCGATCGGTGCCGGGATGAACCAGACCGCCGTGCTCACACGGTTCCTGCGGGACACGGACGTCGACGTCGTCCTGTGCGCCGGCCGCTACACGCTCCTCGACCAGTCCGCACTCGCCGAACTGCTGCCCGAGGCCGCCGAGCGCGGCCGGAGCGTGGTCGTCGGGGGTGTCTTCAACTCCGGGCTGCTCGCCGACCCGCGCCCGGGCGCGACGTACGACTACGCGGCCGCCCCGCCCGCGTTCCTGGAGCGCGCCCTGCGCATCAAGTCCGTCGCCGAGCGGCACGGCGTCCCGCTGCGCGCCGCCGCCATCGCCTACCCGCTGCGTCACCCGGCCGTCGTGAGTGTCCTTGTCGGGACCCGGTCACCCGGCGAGGTCCAGGACGCGGCGGACATGTACGGCCGTACAGTCCCCGACGCGCTCTGGGACGAGCTGCGCGCCGAGGGTCTGCTGGAGGGCGACGCCCGATGAGCGAAGCGCCGAACGGGCGGACACCCCGGCAGCCGACCGCCTCCGCGCCCGTCGTGGACGCCCACCACCACGTGTGGGACCTCTCCGTACGCGACCAGGACTGGATCACCGGCCCCGCCATGGCACCCATCCGGCGGAACTTCAGCGTCGCCGACCTCGCTCCCGAGGCCCGCGCGGCCGGCGTCGGTGCCACCGTCCTCGTCCAGACCGTCACGGTCCCGGAGGAGACCCCCGAGTTCCTCGCACTCGCCGACACGAACGAGCTGATCGCCGGTGTCGTCGGCTGGACCGACATCACCGCCCCCGATGTCGCCGACACGCTCGCCGCGCTGCGGGCGCTGCCCGGCGGGGACAAGCTCGTGGGAATCCGGCACCAGGTCCAGGGCGAGCCTGACCCCGAGTGGCTGCTGCGTCCCGACGTACAGCACGGGCTCACCGCCGTGGCCGCCGCCGGGCTCGCGTACGACCTGATCGTCCTGCCGCACCAGTTGCCGGCGGCCACCGCGGTCGCCGCCCTGCTGCCCCAGCTGACCTTCGTACTCGACCACCTCGGCAAGCCGCCGATCGCCTCCGGCGGCCTCGACCCCTGGGCCGGCCACATCCGGGCGCTGGCGGCCAGGCCCAACGTCGTGTGCAAGCTCTCCGGCATGGTCACCGAGGCCGAGTGGGACTCCTGGACGGCCGACACACTGCGCCCGTACACCGAGACCGTGCTCGACGCGTTCGGCTCCGCGCGCCTGATGTTCGGCTCGGACTGGCCGGTGTGCCGGCTGGCCGCCAGCTACGGCGAGGTGGTGGACGTCACCCGCAAGCTGACCGCCGACCTGAGCGGGAACGAGCGGCGGGCCGTCTTCGGCGGGACGGCCACCACGGTCTACGGCCTCTGACCATCGGCTCTGTCCCCCTTTCCCGCTTACTGGGCGTTTGGTCCGGAGCTGCGGCACCCTGGGTGCATGCCGGAAGTTCCCGAAGTCGAAACGCTGAGAGAGTTCCTCGACGACCATCTGGTCGGCAAGGAGATCGTTCGCGTCCTGCCCCTGACCATCAATGTCCTGAAGACCTACGACCCACCGCTCACCGCCCTGGAGGGCGCCACCGTCAGCGCGATCGAGCGGCACGGCAAGTGGCTCGACATCGTCGCGGGCGAGTCGGGCCTGCATCTCGCGGTGCATCTGGCGCGCGCGGGCTGGCTGCGCTGGAAGGACGAGTTCCCCCCGGCCCCGCCACGTCCCGGGAAGGGCCCGCTCGCGCTGCGGACGGTGCTGGCCGAGGGCGACGGCTTCGACCTGACGGAGGCGGGCACCACCAAGCGGCTCGCCGTTCATCTCGTCCGGGACCCCTTCGAGGTGCCCGCGATCGCCGGCCTCGGTCCCGACCCCCTCGACGACGCCTTCGACCGGGACGCGCTCGCCGCGCTGCTCGCGGGGGAACGGCGGCAGCTCAAGGGCGCTCTGCGCGACCAGCGGCTGATCGCGGGCATCGGCAACGCGTACAGCGACGAGATCCTTCACACCGCGAAGATGTCGCCCTTCAAGCCGGTCCACAATCTGACCGAGGACGAGATCACGGTCCTGTACGAGGCCATGCGCTCGACACTGAACTCGGCGATCGAGCGCTCACGCGGCGTCGCGGCCGGCCGGCTGAAGGCGGAGAAGAAGAGCGGGCTCAAGGTGCACGGCCGGGCGGGTGAGGAGTGTCCGGTCTGCGGCGACACCATCAGGTCGGTCTCCTTCGCCGACTCGTCGCTCCAGTACTGCCCGACCTGCCAGACCGGCGGCAAACCGCTGGCCGACCGCACGACGTCACGCTTCCTCAAGTAGCCCACCCTCTGCGGCGGTACGGCCCTGTCACCCGCGCCGTCAGCCGCTCCGTACCGTCATCAGCCGGTGCCCGGTCTCCGTCCGCACCTCGAAACGGTCGATCTCGTGCGGCCGCAGCGCGGCGCCGCCCCACGTGACCATCGGCCCCCCGCTGTCCCCGCGGGCGGACCACGTCATCACGGTCTCCTCCGACCCGTCCCGGCCCACGGCGACCAGCTCGCACACCCCGGTCGCCGTCGACCTCGACAGCTCCAGCGCGACATCCGTGCCCCAGCGCTTCTCCGCCGCCGTCACCACGGCCGCCGTCCCGGTCCTGCGGTCCGTCGCCGTCCACCGCTCGGCGGTCGGCGCTGCGGGGGAGCCGTCGCCCCCTTGCGTCTCGACGATCGCGAACGGGCCACCCACGGCGATCACCAGCGCCGCGGCGACCAGGGCGAGCCGCCGTCTCCGGCTCAGCCGCCGCCGGGCCGCCGTCCCTTCGAGCATCCGGTGCAGCAGCTCGGGGCCCGCCGACACGAAGGGGGACACCCGCGGGGGCGTCTGCCGGGTGTACTCGTCGAGCTGCCCCCGCACCCCGCCGAAATCGCCCAACAGCAGTGTGCAGTGGGGGCAGTCCATGAGATGGTCCTCAAAACGGAAAGCATCGGCAGCGTCGAGCACGCCGAGCGCGTAGGCGCCGACATCGCGATGGATCTCCGGGGTCCGCATGCCCCCTCATACGGGGCGCGAAGGCAAAACACTCAAGCCGGCCCGCTTATCCACGTACCGATCCGGCCTCACCGCGCCCCACAGCCCTTAAACTTCCGCGTCATGCTGCGTGTACTGGCCGTGGACGACGAAGAGCCCGCCCTCGAAGAGCTGCTGTACCTTCTGCGCGCCGACCCGCGGATCCGCGGCGCCGAGGGTGCCACCAGCGCGACCGAGGCACTGCGCCGTATCGGAGCCGCCCTGGACGCCGGTCCTGACGACCCGGCCGCCGTCGACGTCGTCTTCCTCGACATCCATATGGCGGGGCTGACGGGGCTCGACGTCGCCAAGCTCCTGGCGGGTTTCGCCCAGCCGCCGCTGATCGTCTTCGTCACCGCCCACGAGGGCTTCGCCGTCCAGGCGTTCGACCTCAAGGCCGTCGACTACGTCCTCAAGCCCGTCCGCAGGGAGCGGCTGGCCGAGGCGGTGCGCCGCGTCGCCGAACTGGTCGGGGAGCGCGGCCCCGTCGTCGACACGTCCACCGACCAGATCCCCGTGGAGCTCGGAGGTGTGACCCGCTTCGTCCCCGTCGCCGACATCGTCTACGCGGAGGCCCAGGGCGACTACGCCAGACTCCACACCGACACAGGCAGCCATCTGGTCCGTATCCCGCTCACCACCCTGGAGGAGCGCTGGCGCTCCCGCGGTTTCGTACGGATCCACCGCCGCCATCTCGTCGCCGTGGCCCGGATCGACGAACTGCGCCTGGACGCCGGCGCCATGAGCGTGCGCGTCGGCGACGCGGAACTGGCCGTCAGCAGGCGGCACGCCAGGGCCGTACGCGATCTGCTGATGCGGCTCCCCGGCCGCTGACCAGGCTCTTCACCGGGCGGGCAGGGGTGTGCCGGGGGTTCCCTCCGCCTTGACGGTCTGCTTACACTCCGGCCCTGGGACCGGCCCCAGCACCGCTGCGACGACCGAGGCACAAGGGGGAGAAGAGACCATGACCGCGGAGTCCGCCCCCAAGCGCGAGGTCGTCACCGGCGAACCCCGCCGGGTACGCCCGCTGCCCCGCTACCGCGCCCAGGCCGAGATCGACGAGCAGACCGCGCTCGGCGATGCCTATGTCCGTTCGCTCATGCGCGGCCAACTCCGCGCCGGACTCACCGCGTTCGCGCTGCTGGCCACGGTCGTCGGCACACTCCCGCTCGCCTTTGCCGCGCTTGAGGACCCCACCGTCGTCTGGGTGGTGCTCGGTGTCGCCGCCTATCCGCTGCTGACCCTGCTGGCCTGGTGGTACGTGCGGCGCGTCGAGCGCAACGAGCGGGACTTCGCCCGGCTCGTGAAGGGCCGGCCGCTGCCGTGAGCCAGAGCTACACGGTGACGGCCGTCGCCGTCGTCGTGGTCGCCACCGTCCTCGTCGGCGGTTTCGGCCTGCGCATATCCCGCACCACCTCCGACTTCTACGTGGCCTCCCGCACGGTACGGCCCGGCCTCAACGCCGCCGCGATCAGCGGCGAGTACCTCTCCGCCGCCTCGTTCCTCGGCATCGCCGGCCTGCTCCTGCTGCACGGACCCGACATGCTCTGGTACCCGGTCGGCTACACCGCCGGCTATCTGGTCCTGCTGATCTTCGTCGCCGCCCCGCTCCGGCGCTCCGGCGCGTACACCCTCCCCGACTTCGCCGAAGGGCGCCTGGAGTCCCGCCCGGCGCGCCGTGTGGTCAGCGCGCTCGTCGTCGGCGCGGGCTGGCTCTATCTGGTGCCGCAGCTCCAGGGCGCGGGCCTCACGCTGGAGATCCTGACCGGCGCGCCGAACTGGTTCGGCGCCGTCCTCGTCGCGCTCGTCGTGGTCGTGGCCGTCGCCGCGGGCGGCATGCGCAGCATCACCTTCGTACAGGCCTTCCAGTACTGGCTCAAACTCACGGCCCTGCTCGTCCCGGCGATCTTCCTGCTGCTGGCGTGGCAGGGCGACGGACGGCCACCGATCGACTTCGACCTCACCGAGATGTCGAGCCGCGCCGACCACCCGATGTACGCGACGTACGGACTGATCGTCTCCACCTTCCTCGGCACGATGGGACTCCCGCACGTCGTGGTCCGCTTCTACACCAGCCCCAACGGCCGGGCCGCCCGCCGGACCACCGTCGGTGTGCTCGCCCTGATCGGCGGGTTCTATCTGCTGCCGCCGGTGTACGGCGCCCTCGGGAGGCTGTACGCGCCCGCGCTCGACCTCGGTACGGACGCGGACGCCGCCGTCCTGCTGCTGCCGGATCTGGTGATCGGCGGCACGGCGGGCGATCTGCTCGGGGCGCTCGTCGCGGGCGGGGCCTTCGCCGCGTTCCTGTCCACCGCGTCCGGTCTGACCATGGCCGTCGCCGGGGTGCTCACCCAGGACGTGCTGCCCTCGCGCGGCGTACGGCACTTCCGGCTGGCGACGCTGCTCGCCATCCTCGTACCGCTCGGCGGCTCGCTGCTGGTGAGCGGTATGCCGGTGGCGGACGCCGTCGTGATGGCCTTCGCCGTCTCGGCCTCGTCGTTCTGCCCGCTGCTGGTGCTCGGCATCTGGTGGCGGCGGCTCACCCCGCCCGGCGCGATCGCGGGGCTGCTGCTCGGCGGCGGATCGGCGCTGGTGGCCATCGTGATCACGGTCAGCGGCGCCGTACGGTCGGGCTGGCCGCACGCCCTGCTCGCCTGGCCCGCCGTCTGGTCCGTGCCCGTCGGGTTCCTCGCGATGATCCTGGTGTCGCTGGCCACCCGGTCACGGATACCGTCGGGGACCAAGGCCGCCATGACCCGCTTCCATCTGCCGGAGGCCCTGGTGCCCGGTGCCCGCGGAGGCCCCCGATGACCGGAGCCGCCCTCGCGGTACTGATCGTGCTCGGCCCGCTGCTGCTCGCGGGGGGCTATGTGCTCGGCCGCCGTACCGGACGCGGGCGGCCCGACCGGACCAGCGACGTCGGTACGCCCGTCGAGCACGCCACCTTCGAGACCCTGCACACCGCGTCGCTCGCCGCGCCGCCCCTGCGCGCCGGACTCACCGAGGAGAGCGCGGGCAAGGCAGCCCGGCGGCTGCGCTCGCTGCTGGGGACGGACGCGCTCTGTCTCACCGACCGGGACCGGGTACTCGCGTGGGACGGCCTCGGCGAGCACCACGGCAAGCATGTGATGGACCATGTGCAGACCCTGCTGGCCAGTGGCCGCGGCACGGCCTTCCCGAGCGGCTGCCGCGATCTGGACTGTCCGCTGCGCTGGGGCGTCGCCGCGCCGCTGACCGTCGACCACCGCGTGCTCGGCACCCTCGTCGCCTACGCGCCACGGGAGTCCGCGGTCCTCGCGCGGGCCGCGGGCGAGGTCGCCCGCTGGGTCTCCGTACAGCTCGAACTCGCCGAACTCGACCGCTCCCGCACCCAGTTGATCGAGGCGGAGATCAAGGCACTGCGCGCCCAGATCTCGCCGCACTTCATCTTCAACTCGCTCGCCGCGATCGCCTCGTTCGTCCGCACCGATCCCGGGCGCGCCCGCGAACTGCTCCTGGAATTCGCCGACTTCACCCGTTACTCGTTCCGCAGACACGGGGACTTCACCACCCTCGCCGACGAACTGCACTCCATCGACCAGTACTTGGCACTCGTCCGGGCCCGCTTCGGCGACCGTCTGTCGGTCACCCTCCAGGTCGCACCCGAAGTGCTGCCGGTCGCGATGCCGTTCCTCTGTCTCCAGCCGCTCGTCGAGAACGCCGTCAAGCACGGCCTCGAAGGCAAGATCACGATGAGCCACATCACCATCAGCGCGCTCGACGCCGGTTCGGAGGCGGAGGTCGTGATCGAGGACGACGGGGTGGGGATGGACCCGGAGCGGCTGCGCCGGATCCTGCGCGGCGAGGGCGGTCTGTCCACGGGCATCGGACTGCTCAACGTGGACGAGCGGCTGCGCCAGGTCTACGGGGACGACTACGGGCTCGTCATCGAGACCGGGGTGGGGGCGGGGATGCGCATCGCGGTACGGATCCCCAAGTACCGCGCGGGAGTGCACGGCACCTGAACGGGTCCGAGGGCATCGGGGCTTCCGGGCTCAGGGCTTACGGGCCTCAGAACAGATGTATCGCCAGATGCCCCAGCGGCAGCCCTAACTGCCACGCCGGGGTCCACACCTGCGGCCCCTCCTCCCCGTGCCGCTCCACGGCCCCGTCACCGGCCGCCCCGGGGTCGCCGCCCGGCGCCCCCATCGCGTCGAGATCCGGCGCCAGCAGCTCGGTCTCCTCCAGCCACCGCCAGGCGGCGAGGGCAAGCTCCAGATCCGGGTCGGGGTGGGCGGCCCCGGTCCGTTCCGCCTGGAACGCGCGGGTCTCCAGCAGGTCGAGCTGGTGACAGACCCATTCACGCCAACCGGTCCCGTACGCGGTCAGAGTCCGCCACTCGGCCATCCGCGCCACCCCGCCGGCCCCGCCGACCGGCCCGTCGGACAGGAAGATGGTCAGGGCGAGGGCGTCGCGGCCTGCCCGGTACTCAAGTGTGGTGGGCGGCATCAGGTCGCCGGTGCGCAGCAGTTCGTCGGCGATGTACTCCGCGTACATCCATGCCATGGGGACGAGCAGGCCGCCACCACCGCCTTCGTCATGACGTTCCGGACGCATTGTTTTCCGCCTTCCTTCCTCTCCGTGGACGCTGCTTCACCGAGCATTGAACCGGCGGCCGGTGCCCAGCGTGGCCAGAAGAGCAGGATCGGACAGCGGACCGGAGGCGATTGTGACGAGTGAGGCCGGCGGTGACCCGCATGTGCGGTCGCAGCTCGGTGCCTACGCGCTGGGAGGGCTCACGCCCGAGGAGGACCGGCGGATCGCCGGGCACCTGGACGGTTGTCCCAGGTGCGCCGCCGACTATGCGGAGGTGGCCGATGGCGCGGCGCTCCTCGCACTCTTCGACGAGGAGGACCTGTGGTAGCCCGGCAGCGAGCGGCCGAGGGCGCGCAGGGCGTAGTAGGAGCGGGACTTGACGGTTCCGGCCGGTATGCCAAGCACTTGTGCCGCCTCGACGACACTGAGCCCCTTGAAGTAGATCTGCGCGAGTACGGCGCGGTGCTCCGGGCTCAGCGACTTCACCGCCTGCCGTACGTCGAGCGCCGCGACGGACCGCTCCGTGGGATCGCCCGGTTCCGGGGTGGCTTCGAGGACGCCGTCGCTGACTTCGGCCGGGCGGGCCAGCCGTGAGCGGCGGGCGTCTATCGCCAGCCGGCGGCCCACGGTGAAGAGCCAGGGCCGCATGGACTCGTAGGGGCCCTCGAACGCCTCGGGGTGCTGCCAGGCGCGGACCAGCGTCTCCTGGAGCAGATCCTCGGCGCGCTGCCGGTCGCCGTAGGTCAGACCGAGCAGGAAGTGGAGCAGCGCGGCGCCGTGCTCGCGCTGCAACTCCGCCAGCGCCCGCTCGTCGGTCGTCGCCGTGGCCGTGGCGGTGGTCATCGTGAACGTCCCTTCTCGCGGAGGTCCGGGTGTGCGGCGTCGTTGCCGTTGGCGTATCCGAACGCATCCGGTACGTCCGGGGACAGACGGCTCACAAGGGTCTGCGACGAGCGGTCGCTCCGCGCGGCGAGTGGTGCGGTGAACGGTTGGCCCGATCCGCTTCGTCCCTTTCGGGTGGTTCGCCGATCCACAAGCATTAGTCATATTAATCTGACGATATGTATGCGTTGACCGTTTGGTCGCCTTCCGCATCAATGAAGGAGCCTGACCGATGACGACGCGCATGCGACACGGAGCGGTGGCAGCCGCGGCCCTGCTGCTCGGTACGATCGCGGGCTGCGCCGGGCCCGGCGCCCCCGGCACGGCCTCCGACCGCCCCGTCAGGAACGGCGCCGGGACAGGCTCCTCGGCGGGCGGCGACGCGGGCCCGCAGCGCGGATTCACCCTCGTCGCCTCCGGGGACGTCCTGCCGCACGACTCCGTCATCAGCCGGGCGAACGTCGACGCGGGCGGTACCGGCCACGACTTCGTACCGATGCTCGCCGGGGTGAAGCCCGTCGTGTCCGCCGCCGATGTGGCGATCTGTCACATGGAGACGGTGTACGGCCCCGACGGCGGACCCTTCACCGGCTATCCGTCGTTCAAGTCGCCGCCCGAGATCGCCACCGCGCTCAGGGCGACCGGCTACGACTCCTGCTCCACCGCCTCCAACCACACCCTGGACGCCGGCGCCGACGGCATCACCCGCACCCTCGGCGCACTCGACAAGGCCGGGGTCAAACACGCAGGCTCGGCGCGCTCCGCCGAGGAGGACACCCGGCCCGCGCTGCTCGACGCCGGTGGCGCGAGGATCGCCCAACTGGCGTACACCTACGACACCAACGGCAACCCGCTGCCCGCCGGGCAGCCCTGGGCGGTCGACATCATCGACGAGGAGAAGATCGTCGCCGACGCGCGCGCCGCCCGTGCGGCGGGCGCCGACGTCGTCGTGGTGAGCATGCACTGGGGCACGGAGTGGCAGGAGGCGCCCGACGAGAAGCAGTTGGACCTCGGCCGGCGGCTCACCGCGTCCACGACCGACGGCCGGCCCGACATCGACCTGATCATCGGCACGCACGTGCATGTCCCGCAGGCGTACGAGAAAGTCAACGGGACCTGGATCATCTACGGCATGGGCGACCAGATCGCCGGCGAGATGACCAACAACGCCGGACGGTTCGACCCGCGCGGCACCCAGGGCTCGATCGGCCGGTTCACCTTCGCCCCGCCCGAGACCGAGGGGGAGCGCTGGCCGGTGACGAAGGCGGAGTTCATCCCGCAGACCATGGACAACAACGTCGGACGCGTGGTCAATCTGGCGCGGGTGCGGGACGACGACCCGGCCGGGGACGACTACCGGGCGGCACGGGCGGCGATCGAGGCGGCGGTCCTCGGACGCGGCGCCGCCAAGGACGGCCTCACGATGGGCCGTTGAGCCCCGGCCCGAGACCGTGGGTCCGCGTTCAGGGGTCGACGGAACGCCTGCGAACGTCCTACGGGACGACCGTCACCGGCCAGCGGCCCGCCTTGACCAGCCGCACCGCCACCGAGCCGATGAACCGGTGCCCGGCCGACTCCGACGCCCCCACGACCACGGCGTCCGCCTTCAGGTCGTCGGCCGCGGTGACCAGCCCGTTGTAGGGGTCACCGCGCAGCGTGTGGAACTCCCAGCGGACGTCCCATATGTCTTTGACCCGCTCCGCGTTGGCCCGGATCTCCGCCGCGAGACTCTCGGCGATCTCCTCGGTCGTATCGGCGACCGGGGCCCCGAGGGCGGCGCCCGACGGCAGCAGCGGCTGCACGTACACGACGGCGAGCAGGGCGTTCTGGCGGCGGGCGAGACCACCCGCGTACGACGCCGCGCGGAGGGACGACTCGGAGCCGTCCACACCGGCGACGATCACCTTGGGGCCGTCCGTGCCACGCTCGAAGGGGGAGGGCTGCTGATCCGTCACGGCAGAGAGGCTATCGGCTCCCGGGGGAGGGCCCCAGGCGGGTGCCTCGGGCGAACAACTCCGAACGCCGCGCGCCGGGTCCCGCCCGGCGGAAGCTCATCCGCTCATCCCATCGGGTGCTTTCCCGGCCCTCCACGGTGTCGTTGAGGGACAGGACGCGCCCGCCGTGCGAGCCATTGGCCATGGAAGCCATCAAAAGGGACCAGTTGATTCCGGGGCGCCGGGCCCTGCTGCGGGTCGCGGCCGTTCTCGGGGCCGTCGGGCTGACCCGGCTGCTGACCGCGGGGGAGGCCCACACACCGGAGCGTCCGGCGACCGCGAGCCCGCCGACGGGCTCCCCGGCGCCGGGTCCGCAGGCCGCGGCCCTGCCCGGCCGGCCGTCCTCCTACCGGCTGAGTCCCATGACGGAGTTCCAGCCGCCCGAGTACCGGCCGGCCAGGCTTCCCGTACGCCGCGCGCCCTTACTCGAGCTGCCGGACCTGGGCCGCTCGATGGTGCTCACCTTCGACGACGGGCCCGACCCCCGCTACACCCCGGGCATCCTCAAGACGCTGCGCGAGCACGACGTGCGCGCGATGTTCTTCGTCTGCGGAGAGATGGCCAACGGCCGGCGGGACCTGTTGCGTGAGATGGCCGACGACGGGCACATCGTCGGCAACCACTCCTGGTCGCACCCGGAGTTGCCGAAGCTGCGGCCGGGCAGGATCCGCGCGGAGATGGAGCGCACCAGCGAGGTGATCGAGCAGACGCTGGGCCGTCCACCGCTCTGGTTCCGCGCCCCGTACGGCTCCTGGAACCGGCACACCTTCGAGATCGGCGCCGACCTCGGAATGGAGCCGCTCGCCTGGACCGTCGACACCCTCGACTGGAAGTCACCGGGCACCGGGAAGATCGTCCGCAGAGTGATCGACGGGGCGGCGCCGGGAGTCGTGGTGCTGTCGCACGACGCGGGCGGTGACCGCTCGCAGAGTGTGGCCGCGCTCCGGGACTATCTGCCCGGGCTGCTGAGGGAGGGGTACGGCATCACCGTACCGAGGCCCTGAGGGTGGTGGTGGGCGGGACGGGCCCGCCGCCCCGCCCACCACCCGGTCGGGACTCTCAGCGGGTCTCCACCAGACGGGCGAAGACCACCACGTTGCCGTCGTAGCCGCCCGCCTTGGAGTAGCCGCCGCCGCAGGTGATCACACGCAGTTCGGCATGCCCGGTGTCGCCGTACACCCGGGCCCCCGGGAAGTCGTCCTTGGAGAAGACCTCCACGCCGTAGATCTCGAACACCGCCACCCGCTCGTCGAAGCGGGTCACCTCGATGTGCTCGCCCTTGGTGAGCGAGCCGAGGCCGTAGAAGACCGCGGGGCCCGCCAGGTTGTCGACATGGCCCACGACGACCGAGGTGCCGCGCTGGCCGGGGGCGACGCCGTTCTGGTACCAGCCCGCCATGTTGGCGTCCTGGGCCGGCGGGGCGGCGATCCAGCCCTCCGGGTCGAGCCCGACGTCCATCACCGGGGCGTCGACCTTGATCGACGGAATCGTCACGCGCGACATGGGGGCGTACGGCAGCGGTTTCACGATGGGGACGGTCTGGGGGTCGGTGACCGCTTCCTGCCGGGTGTCCAGCGCCGCGGCCGAGGCAGGCTGGGGAGGGCCGAGAGAGACGTCGGCCCCGTTCCGCATCAGTGCGAGACCAGAGAGCATGACAAGGGCCAGAACGCCCCAGGGCGAGCGTCTCCTCGACTCCGAGCCGCCGTGGTCCAGGCCCATGGTTCTCCCTTCGTGGGCGCCTGCTACGCACGCTAAGCGCGCGGGTCCGGGTCGGCGAGAACTGGAGGGCGAATGGGTGGTGCGGCCGTCCGCGCCGGCACAGCTGCCCCATTCGAGTACTCGTCATACAAAAACTTCTGACGCTCTGTGACCTGCGAGTCCGTCAGCTGCGGCGGCGATCTCCGGCGTGTCGCCTCACCGAGGTGGACCAGTGCCGAAATGCGTCGAAAGTGCTGGCCGGTGATGGTTCGTCATGGAGGGCGTACTCGTCGAATTTCCCGGAGCACCGCTTTGGGGCGTCTTCCGCTGGAGGCTCAACGATGCGTGCTTCACGCGCTCTCATGGTGACTGCCGCGGCCTGCGCCGCCGTGGCGCTCTCCGCCCCGATGGCCGGGGCCACCAACGGTCCGAGGAACATCACCGTCAACCCGTTCTCCGTCCACCAGGGCGGTACGTTGCACATCACCGTCGAGGGCTGCGGCCACGGCGGTCATGTCACGTCCAACGCCTTTCCCAAGGCGCAGCTGTCGGTGAACTCCTCGGGCCACTCGGAGGCCAGGGCCCGTATCCACAACCACGCCACGCCGGGCGACTACAACCTGTCCGTCAAGTGCAGCGACAACAGCCGCATCGCGACCCACCGCTTCCGGGTGCTGGCCGGACAGGGTGCGGAAGGTGGCCTCGGTGGCTCCATCGGCCCGAGCTCGACCGAGATGGCGGTCGGCGCCGGTCTGGTCGCTACGGCCGCGGTCGGCGGCACGGTCTTCATCGCCCGCCGCCGTCGTACGGGCAACACGCTCGTCTGACCGGCCGGGCCTCCGTACGGCGAACGCCTGTCGCCCCAAGTCCTCAACAGGACTTGGGGCGACGAGCTTTCGGGCCGCCGCCGGTCCGGCGGCCGGTCAGTGGCCGCGGCTCGCCGAGCGACGGCGGACGACCACGACGGTGCCGGCGGCCGCCGCGGCGACCAGGCCGGTGCCGATCGCCAGTTCGGTGGCGTTCATGCCGATGAAGCTGCCGCCGAGTCCGCCGCGGACACCCCCGGGAGGCGCGATCGCCGTGGAGCTGGTCGTCGCCGTGCGGGTCACGACCGGGCTCGGTGTCCGGGTCGGGGTGGAGGTCGACGTCCGGGTCGGCGTGGGCGACGGGGTGCCGCCCGAGATGGTGAGGTCGGTGGTGCCCTGCTGACCGTTGCAGGTGAACGTCACCTCGTACATCGCTCCGGGCTTGGCGTCCCAGAAGATGGAGGCGCGCGCCGATCCCCCTGAGGGGATGGGGGTGTCGTCGAACACCCCGGACTCGGCGGTGGCGGTGCTGCTGCAGCCGGTGACCGTGAGGGTCACCTGGCCGCCGGCCGCGATCACCGAAGGGGTGACGGCGAAGCCGAAGGGGGTCGGGGCCGCCGCCGTGGCCATGGCCACGGCAGGCGTAGTCAGTGCGAGTGCGGCCGCTCCCAGTAGAGCGGCGGACGCGGCACGTATCGCGCGCATGGACAATCCTCCGGGTCTCCGAGGAGCAGTGCGGAACTGATTTCCGCGGATGGCGGGAAATGCACCTCGATACCCGGCACGCTAGGAGTGCCCCGGCACAGCCGCGATCTCAGTCCGGCGAACGGGTTGTCATGTCACCCGACTGGTCCGTGCGGGTCGCCGGCCCACGGAAAACCCCTGTCTCCCGCCCCCCGTACGGCCGGATCGCCGGACGGTCCGCGGGCGCGATTCCGTCCGGCGTCCGAAGGAGAGGCCCCTGAGAAGGACCGGCCCCGCGCCGCTACACGGGGCCGAGGACCGCCCTACATACGGATGTGCGGGAACAGATCGGTGAACGGTGCGGCCGTGGCCGCGATGCCCCGGCCGTACGGTGCGTCGAAGTCCCAGATCAGGAAGAGCAGGAAGGCGATCAGGGCGCTGAACAGCCCGGCCAGCAGCAGCTCCCGCCACGTGCGCCGGATCTGGAGCGTGAAGATCAGCCCCACGGTCACGACCGCGCCCGTGATGAGGCCGAACCAGACGACCCCCGGCATGGTCGCCCCCGCGTTCTCCCCCCTGGCACCTCGCGCGTCGTCGGCCGCCGCCACCTGGTCGACCAGCGGCTGATAGGCCTGGGCCTGGTGGTCGTTGGCGGGCACGTAGTCGGTGACGCTGCGCCGTACCCGCTCCAGCAGCGCCGTTCCCTTCTCGCTGAGACTCTCGTGGTCCGCCATGTAGGGCCACTCGGTGTCGACCACGTACGAGACGTACGCGTCGACGTCGCCCCGGATCCGGTCGCGGACCTCGGCCGGATAGACCTCGGACCGCGCCTGCACCTCGTGCAGGGCCTGGGCTTCCTGGCGTACGGACTCCTGGGCGCCGCCGCGCGCCTCCCAGACGCCCGCGATGGCCAGGCCAAGCACGATCGCGTAGACCACGCCGATCATCATCGTCATGTATTCGAGGACGTCAGGGCTCTCGGAGGGATCGTCGTCGGCCGGCACCCGGCGGTTGTTGATGAGGACGATTGCCACGACGACCGCGCAGGCCGCGGCCATGGCGAGGGACAGGACAAGCCATTCCGACATGGGTCTCCGTCAACTAGCGGGAACGTGGGCGAAGGATGGCGGCGGCGAGCACCGCCGGTGCCGTGAGCAGGAGCATGAGCATCACGACCGAGGTGCCGTCCGACGGCCGCTTGCGGGCCGGCGCCTTGTACGCGGGCAGGACCCGTACCTCCGGCGGATCGGTCTTCGGTGGCGACGGCGACGGTGACGGCTTGGGTGCCGGGGGTGTGACGGGCGGCGGCGGGGGAGCGGGCGGTACGACCGCGGGCCGCACCGGCGGCGGCGCGGGCGGTGGCGGTACGGGCGCGGGCGCGGCGACCACCGGCGGCTCCGGCTCCGGTTCGGGCCGGGGCGGCGGTGGTGAGGGCTCCGGCGGCGGCTCGGGAGCCGGCGGCGGTGAAGGCGGTGGCGGTGGCGGTGGCGGCTCGGGCGGCGGAGGCGGTGGGGGAGGCGGCGGTGGCGGCGGCGGTTCGGGCCAGCAGGGCCCGTCGCCGATGACCACGACCGCGCCCGCACCGCCCGGCCCGGTCCAGGCCGAGACGCAGACGGACGCGACGGCGGGGACGGGCGCGCTGAGTATGCAGACGAGTCCGGTGACGGTCAGGGTCCGCACGACGAATGATCTGTACACGGCGGCAGCATGATTCAGCGCGGCCCGCGTCGTACCGAAATGGCGCTGAATTCCCCTGATCGGGGGGAATCGGGCCTCTCCAGGTTTCTTTCTGAAGATTCTTTGAGAGGCGTTGAACGCTCCTTACCCCCCCGTGCGTACTTAGGACCATGAACGGCGCGGCCCTGGCGCCCCAACTAGCTTACGAACTACGGGAGTTGACATGAACACCTGGCGGAACGCCTCGCTCGCGGTGACCGCGGTGGCCGTACTGGCCCTGACGACGGCGTGCGGTCAGGAGAAGGGTGAGAGCCCCAACGGTGAGGCGGTCGGCGCCGCCGCACCCGCCGACGCCGGTTACGGATCGGACAGCGGTTACGGCGACGAGTCCGCGGCCAAGCCCAAGACGGCCGGCCAACTGGCCGTCTGGGACAGCAAGGAGCTCGGCGAGGTCGTCACCGACAGCGAGGGCTTCACCCTCTACCGGTTCGACAACGACACCGCCGAACCCCCCAAGTCGAACTGTGCGGGCGAGTGCGAGAAGGCATGGCCGGTCGTCGCGGCCGGTGACGTCAAGGCGGCCGCGGGCACCGACGCCTCGAAGATCGGAGAGGTCACCCGCGCCGACGGCACCAAGCAACTGACCCTCGGCGGCTGGCCGATGTACCGCTACGCCAAGGACACCAATCCCGGTGACGCCAACGGGCAGGGTGTGGGCGGAACTTGGTTCGCCTCCGCGCCGGACGGAAAGAAGGCCGCCCCCGGAGCGGCCGGAGGGGACGCGGCCGGCGGCAGCGAGGCCGATCTCGCCGGACTGTCCGTGCGAAAGGATCCCAAGCTCGGCGAAATCGTGGTCGACTCCAAGGGTATGACGGTATATCGGTTCAAGAAGGACAGTGCGTGGCCCATGAAGACGGCCTGCACCGGTGCCTGCCTCGAAAAGTGGCCGGTAGTCGCTCCGGTGGACAAGAACGACACCGAAGGCATCATCAAGAAGGGCTTCGTGACGTTCGACCGGCCCGACGGAATCAAGCAGCAGACCATCGACTGCTGGCCGATCTACACCTTCGCCGGGGACACCAAGCCCGGTGACACCAATGGTCAGGGCGTCGGCGGCACCTGGTACGCCGTCGCTCCCGACTCCAAGCTGGTCGGAGCGCCCAAGTAGTCCCCACGTCGCGCCTCCGACCGATCGGTCCGCCGTCACGCACCCGTGCGTGACGGCGGACCGCTTGCGTGACGGGTTCGGGTGTGACCGAGAACGGACCGCTAATTTCCGTTTCCGCTCGCTCTCTTGGCGGGCGATCAGTAGCCTCGGCTCGAACACCGGCCATGTACAAGGCCGTTCACCGTGGCGACTTGTTGGAGATCTCGATGGAGCGTCCCGCCTGGGCACCGCAAGGCATCGACATATCGGTGCCGAGCGTTTCCCGCATTTATGACTACTATCTGGGCGGTTCGCACAATTTCGAAGTGGACAGGGAAGCGGCCCGTAAGGCAATGGAGTTCATGCCGGGGCTGCCCAAGATCATGCAGGCGAACAGGGCGTTCATGCGCCGTGCCGTCCGTTTCGCCATTGGCGAGGGCGTGACCCAGTTCCTCGACATCGGCTCCGGCATTCCCACGTTCGGCAATGTGCACGAGGTGGCCCAGGCCGCCGATCCCGACGCCAAGGTGGTGTACGTCGACCACGACCCGGTCGCCGTGGCGCACAGCCGGGCGGTCCTCGAAGGCAACGACAAGGCGGACGTCGTCGCGGCCGACCTCCGCAGACCCAGACAGATCCTCGACAGCCCTGAGGTCCGGGGGCTCCTCGACCTGAACCGGCCCGTCGGTCTGCTGCTCGTCTCCGTCCTGCACTTCCTGGAGGACGAGGACAAGCCCTTCGGGGCCGTCGCGGAGCTGACCGAGGCCCTCGCCCCGGGCAGCGTCGTCGTCGTGTCCCACGCCGCGTACGCGGGCATCCCGCTGCCCCAGGAGCGGGTCGCGGGGACGGTCGGCGTCTACAAGGAGATCCGCAACCCGCTGGTCATGCGCACCCGCGAGGAGATCTCCGGGTTCTTCGACGGCTACGAGCTGGTCGAGCCCGGTCTGGTGGCCATGGGGAACTGGCGGTCCGAGAGCCCCGACGGCCAGGAGGACCCGTACGCGTTGTCGGGCTTCGCCGGAGTGGGACGCAAGGCGTGATGGTGCCCGCGGAGGTCCCGGACGCCGAGGCGGAACCGGACGGAGTGGAGGACCGGCTCAGGCGGTTCGCGACGATATGGAGCCGGGCGATCTTCCCGGCGACGGCCACGTCACTGACCCGGCCGGAGTTCGAACACCATCTGCTGCCCCTGGCACGCCGGTTGAGGGACGCGCTGCACCACAAGATCTTCGACGCCTCTCCAGCACACAGCGTGGGGGCCGCGCTGGTGGCGGCGCACTGCACCGACCCGGAGACGCTCGCGCGCTCCCTCGGTGTCGTCGACGCCTATCTGGTGCTGTACTGCGGCGCGACGGCCGATCCGGCCGACGACCTCGCCGCGGAGGAGCTGCGGGCGCGCTGCGCCCGGCTCCAGCACGCGCTCGCCGCCGGGTTCGCCCTGGCGCTTCGTGAACGCACCCTCACCGAGCAGGAGGCCATCGCCCGCTCCGCCCTCGCGGCGCGCGGCGCGGCCGAGGACGCGCTGCACGCCACGGAGGCCCGGTTCCGGGCGGTGTTCGAAGGCGCGGCGATCGGCATCGGCATCGCCGATCTCGACGGGCATGTGCTGGAGGTCAACGACACCCTCACCCAGATGTTCGGCGGCCTGGAACACCATGTCCGCAGCAGGAACGTCAGCGAGTGGGTGCACCCCGACGACGTCCCGCAGGTCTGGCGGATGCACGGTGAGCTGATACGGGGCGAGCGGGAGGACTTTCGTACGGAGAAACCGTTCTTCCGTAACGACGGCACGGTCCTGTGGACCAATCTGACGGTCTCGCTGCTCCGGGACGTCGACGGAGTCCCGCAGTACCAGCTGGTGCTGCTGGAGGACACCACCGAGCGGCGGCTGCTCAATCTGCGGCTGCGCTACGAGGCGACCCACGACGCTCTCACCGGACTGCCGAACAGGACGCTGTTCTTCGAGCGGCTGGAGAAGGCGCTGGCTCCCGCGAGGGACACGGCGGCCACGGACGCCAAGGAGACCGCCAAGGACAAGGCCGGGGACGGCGCGGAGGAACCGGCGGAGAACGGTGCGCACGGCGACCCCGGGGCGAGGCCGAAGGAGACCGCGCCGGGAACCCGGCAGCCGGCCCGCTTCGGCCTCTGCTACCTCGACCTCGACGGCTTCAAGGCGATCAACGACAGCCTCGGCCACTCCGCGGGCGACCGGATGCTGGTCGAGGTCGCGGACCGGCTCCAGAGCTGCGCGACGGCGCCCGGTGAGATGGTCGCCAGGCTGGGCGGCGACGAGTTCGTGGCGCTGACCACCGGCCCCGACACCCAGCGCGAGGTGAACGACCTCGCGTCGCGCATACTCGGCGTGCTGGCCACCCCGATCAGCCTGGACGGCCGTGAGTTCACCGTCCGGGGCAGCATCGGCATCGTCGAGGGCGAGGCGGGCGCGTTCAGCGCCGCCGAGGTGCTGCGCAGCGCCGACATCACCATGTACCGGGCGAAGTCGGCGGGCGGCAACCGGTTCGAGCACGCCGACGCCGAGGCCGACGCCCGCGCCATCACCCGGCACGGGCTCACCACGTCGCTGCCGACCGCGCTGGAGCGCGGCGAGTTCTTCATCGAGTACCAGCCGCTGGTCCATCTCGCGGACGGCACGGTGCACGGCGCCGAGGCGCTGGTGCGCTGGAGCCACCCGACGCACGGGGTGCTCGGCCCCGACCGGTTCATACCGCTCGCCGAACACACCGGGCTGATCGTGCCGCTCGGGCGCTGGGTGCTGGAGCAGTCCGTACGCCAAGCCCGGGCCTGGCAGGAGGAGCTGGCGGCCGGCACGTTCGGCGGCCCGCTGCGGATCAATGTGAACCTCTCGCCCGCCCAGCTGCACCACCCGGGTCTCGTGGCCGACACGGTGGAGGTGCTGGAACGGGTCGGTCTCGAACCGGGTTCGCTCTGTCTGGAGGTCACCGAGTCCGCGCTGATCGGCGCGGACGAGGATCTGCTCAAGCCGCTGCGACAGCTCGCCGAGATGGGTGTGGACATCGCGCTCGACGACTTCGGCACCGGCTACTCGAACCTGGCGAATCTGCGCAGACTGCCGGTGAGCGTGCTCAAGCTGGACCGTTCCTTCACCCAGGGAATGCAGCAGCATCCCGCCGACCCGGTCGACATCAAGATCGTCGAGGGGATCGTCTCCCTCGCGCACAGCCTGGAGCTGGCCGTGACCGTGGAGGGCGTGGAGACCGGGACGCAGGCGGAGCATCTGCGGATGCTCGGCTGCGACACCGCGCAGGGCTGGTACTACGCGCGTCCGGGCCCGCCGGAGATGCTGCACACGCTGTCGCTGGCCGACGCGGTCTGAAGCGCCAGGTAGGTCCGTAACGGGTGGCCGGAGCGATCACCGGCCACCCGTTCAGCTACGCGCGTCGCGCCCCGTCCCCGGCCCCGCGGCCGGCCCCCGAGCCGCCCGTACCGCTCCGTGCCCGCGTGCTGAACAGCACCCTCTGGAGCTCGCGCGCGGCGCGCGGCGGCGCGACGTCGCTGCGGTGGGCGAGCGCGATCGTACGGCGCAGTCCCGGCGGCGCCAGCGGTGTCACCCGCAGATCACGCCCCGCCTGCCGCGCGACCATGCTCGGCACCACCGCCACCCCGAGTCCGGCCCGTACGAACCCCAAAACGGCGTCCATCTCGCCGCCCTCGACGGTGAACGTCGGCTCGAACCCCTCGGCCCGGCACGCGGCGACGGTCAGCTCCCGCAGGTCGTAGCCGTGCCGGAACATCACCAGCTGCTCCCGCTGGAGATCGGAGATCCGGACCGGCCGGCGCGGTCCGGGCGCGGCGGCCGACGAGACCACCACCAGGTCCTCGTGCAGCAGCTCGACCGTCGTCAGGGCGGGGGAGGGCGTCGGCAGCGGGAGCACCACCAGGGCGAAGTCCAGGGCGCCGCGCGCCAGTTCGCGTACGAGATCGTGCGAACCGCTCTCCTCGATCAGCAGCTCGATGCCGGGGTGCTGATCGTGGAACTCGCGCAGGACCTCCGGCAGCAGCCCGGTGCAGAGGCTCGGCGGCGCTCCCAGCCGCACCCGGCCCCGCCGCAGCTGGACCAGTTCCTGCACCTCGTGGCGCGCGGTCTCCGCGTCGGCGAGGATCCGCCGGGCCGTCGGGAGCAGGGCCTCTCCCGCGTCGGTGAGCGCGACATTCCCCCGGGCCCGGCCGAACAGCTCGGCACCCAGCTCCTTCTCCAGGGCCCGGATCTGCTGGGAGAGCGACGGCTGCGAGACATGCACCCGCTCGGCGGCCCGGGTGAAGTGCAGGGTCTCCGCGACGGCGACGAAATAGACGAGCTGCTGGAACTGCATGCGTCCAGATTAGCCCCACGATAGGAAGAGGCTATGGACATGAGCCGAACCATGTCTTGGACCTCTTGGTGGGTGCGGCTCTAGCGTGCGTGCCATGGCTCTGGCAACGCGTACGGACAAGCGGGCGGACCGGAAGGCCGGTGACCCGGGCGGCGGGCGACCCGGCAAACGGCCCTCGGTGCTCGGCACCCTCTGGGGATCCACGGTCGGCAAGAAGGCCGTCATGGCCGTCAGCGGCCTGGTCCTCCTCGGCTACCTCGTCGCGCATCTGCTGGGCAATCTGAAGATCTTCTTCGGCCCGGGCGAGTTCAACGAGTACGGACACTGGCTGCGCACCATGGGCGAGCCGGTCCTGCACTACGAGTGGGCCCTGTGGATCGTGCGCGTGGGGCTGCTCGCCGCCGTGATCCTGCACGGTGTCTGCGCGTACCAGCTCAGCCGCCGCGACATCGCCGCCCGCCCCACCTCCTACGTGCACAAGCGCCGCCGCGCCAGCTACGCCACGCGCACCATGCGCTGGGGCGGCATCATCCTGGCGCTGTTCATCGTCTGGCACCTGCTCGACCTGACGACCCTCACCGTCAACGAGAACGCCCAGCCGGGTCACCCGTACGAGAATGTCGTCGCGACCTTCTCCACCTGGTACGGCAACGTCATCTACATCACCGCGATGCTCGCCCTCGGAATGCACATCCGGCACGGCTTCTGGAGCGCCGCACAGACCCTCGGCATGGGCAGCGCCACCCGTGACCGGGTACTGAAGATCACGGCCAACGGACTCGCGCTGGTGCTGACCGTCGGCTTCATCTCCCTGCCCGTAGGCGTCATGACCGGACTGGTGAGCTGATATGGACGACATCCTCCCGCCCACGTACACCGACTACTCCACCGGCGAACCCCTCGTCGACACCAAGGCCCCGGGCGGCCCCGTCGCCGAGCGCTGGGACACCCGCCGCTTCGAGGCCAAGCTGGTCAACCCGGCCAACCGCCGCAAGCACACGGTCATCGTCGTCGGCACCGGGCTCGCGGGCGGCGCCGCCGGCGCCACCCTCGCCGAACAGGGCTACCACGTCGTCCAGTTCTGCTACCAGGACTCGCCGCGCCGCGCCCACTCCATCGCCGCCCAGGGCGGTATCAACGCCGCGAAGAACTACCGCAACGACGGCGACTCCATCCACCGCCTCTTCTACGACACCGTCAAGGGCGGCGACTTCAGGGCCCGCGAGTCCAACGTCCACCGGCTCGCCCAGATCTCCGTCGAGATCATCGACCAGTGCGTCGCCCAGGGCGTGCCCTTCGCCCGTGAGTACGGCGGTCTCCTCGACACCCGCTCGTTCGGCGGCGTCCAGGTCTCCCGCACCTTCTACGCCCGTGGCCAGACAGGTCAGCAACTGCTGCTCGGCGCCTACCAGGCGCTGTCCCGGCAGATCGCGGCCGGCACCGTCGAGATGCACCCGCGCACCGAGATGCTCGACCTGATCGTCGTCGACGGCCGGGCCCGCGGCATCGTCGCCCGCGACCTGATCTCCGGCAAGGTGTCCACGTACTTCGCCGACGCCGTCGTCCTCGCGTCCGGCGGTTACGGCAACGTCTTCTACCTCTCGACCAACGCCAAGAACAGCAACGCCACCGCCGTGTGGCGGGCCCACCGGCGCGGCGCGCACTTCGCCAACCCCTGTTTCACCCAGATCCACCCCACCTGCATCCCGCGCTCCGGCGACCACCAGTCCAAGCTCACGCTGATGAGCGAGTCGCTGCGCAACGACGGCCGCATCTGGGTGCCGAAGGCCCATGGCGACACCCGCCCGCCCGCCGAGATCCCCGAGGACGAGCGGGACTACTACCTGGAGCGGATCTACCCCTCCTTCGGCAACCTTGTGCCGCGCGACATCGCCTCCCGCGCCGCGAAGAACGTGTGCGACGAGGGCCGCGGTGTCGGCCCCGGCGGCCAGGGCGTCTACCTCGACTTCGCCGACGCGATCCGCCGGCTCGGCCGCAAGGCGGTCGAGGAGAAGTACGGCAACCTCTTCGAGATGTACGAGCGGATCACCGCCGAGGACCCGTACCAGGTACCGATGCGCATCTACCCGGCCATCCACTACACGATGGGCGGGCTCTGGGTCGACTACGACCTCCAGACCACCGTTCCCGGGCTGTTCGCGATCGGCGAGGCCAACTTCTCCGACCACGGGGCCAACCGGCTCGGCGCGTCCGCGCTCATGCAGGGCCTCGCCGACGGCTACTTCGTCCTGCCGTCCACCATCAACGACTACCTGGCCCGCAACCCGCACCAGGACACGGTCGACGACAGCCACCCGGCGGTCGCCGAGGCCGTCGCCGAGACCGAGGACCGGCTGCGGCTGCTGCTCGCCGTCGACGGCGACCGCACCCCCGACTCCTTCCACCGGGAGATCGGCGAACTGCTCTGGGAACACTGCGGGATGGCCCGCAGCGAGGTCGGACTGCGCAAGGCGCTCGACCGTATCCCGCAGATCCGCGAGGAGTTCTGGAGCCGGATCAAGGTGCCGGGCACCGGCGAGGAGTTCAACCAGTCGCTGGAGAAGGCCAATCGCATCGTCGACTACCTGGAGCTCGCCGAGCTGATGTGTCTCGACGCGCTGCACCGCGCCGAGTCCTGCGGCGGCCACTTCCGCGAGGAGTCCCAGACCGAGGGCGGCGAGGCGGAACGGCACGACGAAGCCTTCTCGTACGCGGCGGCCTGGGAGTTCACCGCCACCGGCACCGCGCCCGTCCTGCACAAGGAAGACCTCGTCTTCGAGTACGTCCACCCCACCCAGCGGAGCTACGCATGAGGCTCACCCTGCGCGTCTGGCGGCAGAGCGCCGCCGACGCCACCGGCGCCATGGTCACGTACGACATCGACGGCATCTCCGAGGACATGTCGTTCCTGGAGATGCTCGACTCGCTCAACGAGCAGCTGATCCTCGAAGGCGACGACCCGGTCGCCTTCGACCACGACTGCCGCGAAGGCATCTGCGGCGCCTGCGGTGTCGTCATCAACGGTGACGCCCACGGCCCCGAACGCACCACCACCTGCCAGCTCCACATGCGGCACTTCTCCGACGGCGACACGATCGACGTCGAGCCGTGGCGGGCCGGTGCGTTCCCCGTGGTCAAGGACCTGGTCGTGGACCGGTCGGCGTTCGACCGCATCATCGGCGCCGGCGGCTACATCAGCGCCCCCACCGGTTCCGCCCCCGAGGCGCACGCCACGCCGGTGCCCAAGGCGGACGCCGACTTCGCCTTCGAGCACGCCGAGTGCATCGGCTGCGGCGCGTGCGTGGCCGCGTGCCCCAACGGCTCGGCGATGCTCTTCACCTCGGCCAAGGTCAACCACCTCAACGTTCTCCCCCAGGGCGCGCCCGAGCGTGAGACCCGGGTCCTCGACATGGTCGCCACCATGGACGAGGAGGGCTTCGGCGGCTGCACCCTGACCGGCGAGTGCGCGACGGCCTGCCCGAAGGGCATCCCGCTGCCGTCGATCACGGCGATGAACAAGGAGTGGCTGCGGGCGACGCGCAAGGTGGCCCGGTAGGGCGTCACCACGCCTCAACCCGCGGAATCGGCCGCCGTGTTGGGGACAGGGACCCGGGTCAGTCCCGCGACCCCTGCCAGGCGGGTGAAGGAGTCCAGGAGCGCGTCGCGGTCGTACGTGCTGGTCGTCAGCAGCACCTCGTCCGCGTCGGTCTCCTTGATCACCGCCTCCAGGGCGGCGGCCACCTGCTCCTCCGTGCCCTGGACATGGCCGCGCAGCCCCGACTCGTAGAACTCCCGCTCCTTGGCGGTCATCGTCAGCGTCTCGATCCGCTCCGCGGGTGCGAGCGGCGGGAAGACGCCCCGGGTGCGGGAGTGGGCCATCGACCAGGCCTCCGGGATCAGCAGGCGGCGTGCCTCCTCCTCGGTCGCGGCGACCGCGACCGTGCCCGAGATGACCACGTGCGGGCGGTCCGCCCAGGGGGAGGGGCGGAAGCCCTCGCGGTAGCGCTCGACCGCCCGCAGCATGCGGTCACGGCCGCGCAGGTCGCCGACGACCATGGGCAGACCCGCCGCGGCGGCGATGTCGGCGCCCTCGCCCATCGCCAGGACGAACGGTTCCGGGCGCAGGCCCTCGGCGGGCAGGGCGTGCACCTGCGGGTAGAGACGCTGGTCGCCGGTGAACCAGCCGAGGAACTCCTCGACGCGTTCGGCGAAGTCCGCGAGATCCATGGCGCCCTTGTCCTTGCCGAGCGCCCGGCGTATCCCGTCCGTGAAGCCGACCGACCGGCCGAGGCCCATGTCGATCCGCCCGGGGAACAGCGACTCAAGCACCCCGAACTGCTCGGCCACGACCAGCGGCCGGTGGTTGGGGAGCATCACCCCGCCCGTACCGACGCGGATCGTGGAGGTCGCCGCGGCGACGGCAGCCGCCAGCACGGTGGGCGCCGAGCCCGCGACACCGGGCACGCTGTGGTGCTCGGAGACCCAGAAGCGGTGGTAGCCCAGCGCCTCCAGCCGCCGTGCGAGGCGCACCGTGTCACGCAGTGCCTCGGAAGCGTCCCGGCCCTCCCGGGTGCGGGAGCGGTCGAGTACGGAGAACGGGATGTTCGCGATCGCTGAGCTCACACTCTGTTCAACACCGATGCGGCGCGGGGATTCCCCGGGCCCTCTCCAAGGGCTGTCCCGTAATCCCCGGTGGATCAGCGCACGGCGTCGGATGCGGTGCATCGCAAGGCGGAGGGTCGTCCTCATACTGGGCGTATTCGGGCGATCCGACAACGCGGCGAGGTGCCGTAGCCGACATCGTGCGCCCGCCGGGGATTACGGGACAGTCCTTAGGCTGGGCGTGTGACGGACAATGGAAGACCACTGGCGGTATTCGATCTGGACGGGACGCTCGCGGAGACCGCGCACCGCCAGCACTTCCTGGAGCGCAAGCCGAAGGACTGGAACGGTTTCTTCGACGCGGCGGGGGACGACACGCCGCTCGCCGAGGGCGTGGCGCTGGTCCTGGCGAGCGCGCGGGAGTGCGAGGTCGTCTATCTGACGGGCCGTCCCGAGCGCTGCCGCGAGGACACCCTCACGTGGCTGAGCGCGAACGGGCTCCCCGACGGCCGGCTGTTCATGCGCCGCAACGACGACCGGAGGCCGGCCCGCACGACCAAGGTGGAGCGGCTGGGCAAGCTGGCCGCGGGCCGGGAGATCCGCATGCTCGTGGACGACGACGAGCTGGTGTGCGACGCCGTGGAACGCGCGGGCTTCCGGGTCGTACGCGCCCGCTGGGCGAGTACGTCGCAAGCGCTGAAGGACGGGCAGGAGCGCGAGGGGCGCACCTGAGGGGCCCGGCCCGCCCACGGGCCCGTCGCCCCCCGACCGGCCGGTGGGGCGGTGCGCCCGGTTCAGCCCGCCGTGTCGCCGTCCTCCAGGCGGAAGCCGACCTTGAGTCCGACCTGGTAGTGCTGGATCCGGCCGCCGGCGATATGCCCGCGTACCTGTGTCACCTCGAACCAGTCCAGCTCCCGGAGGGTCTCGGACGCCCGGCCGATCCCGTTGCGGATGGCCTCGTCGACGCCCACCTCTGAGGTGCCGTAGATCTCGGTGACCCGGTAGGTGTGGTTGCTCATGGGGGTCGTTCTCCTCTTCGCGCGGTCGCGGGTCTCACCCCACCGTGCCCCACGATCAGGCGCCGCGCGCGGCAGGAGAGGGGTGCGGTAGGGGTCCCGGGAGCTGCGCGGGGCTTGACCGGTTACCTGGTCCATACCAAAATCGCCGAATGCCCGTGCGAGCACTCTTGCTCCCCCCACGTCGGGTTTCTCTCCTACGTGCCCGCACGCCAGAAGGTGACCTACGTGAAGAACCGCTTCCTTGTCGGCTCCGCCGTGTTCGTGTCCTCCATCGCCCTCGCGGGATGCGGCATGCTCCCCGGTGACGACGAGAAGGTCATCACCATCTGGCTCATGAAGGACAGCGTCTCCACCGAGTTCCTGGAGCGGTTCACCGAGGCGTACGAGGAGGAGAACCCCTCGGTCCGGCTGGAGGTCAAGATCCAGGAGTGGACCGGGATCGGCAAGAAGGTGATGGCCGCGCTGGAGGACGACGACGCGCCGGACATCATCGAGGTCGGCAACACACAGGTCGCCCAGTACGCGGAGAGCGACGGTCTGCGGGACCTCACCCTGGAGTCCGTACGCGACCTGGGAAGTGAGGACTGGCTGCCGGGTCTCGCCGAACCCGGCAGCATCAACGGCTCCCAGTTCGGCATCCCTTGGTACGCGGCCAACCGCGTCGTGATCTACAACAAGGACCTCTTCGCACAGGCCGGTATCGAGGAGCCGCCCAAGACCCGCGAGGAGTGGCTGGACATCACCGCCGAACTCGACAAGGGCGCCCAGCAGGGCATCTACCTCGCCGGTCAGGACTGGTACACCCTCTCCGGCTTCATCTGGGACGAGGGCGGCGAGCTGGCGGTCGAGTCGGGCGGAGAGTGGGAGGGCCGGCTCGACACCCCCGAGGCGATCAACGGCATGAAGTTCTACAAGGAGTTGCAGGCACTCGGCGACGGCCCCAAGGACTCCGACGAGGTAACCCCGGTGCAGGAGGAGGAGTTCGCCAGGGGCGACATCGCGCAGATGATCGACACCCCCAACTCCGCCGTCCAGATCGAGGAGAAGAACCCCGACCTCAAGGGCAAGCTCGGCTTCTTCCCGATCCCCGGCAAGACCTCCGCGGCGCCCGGCTCCGTCTTCACCGGCGGCTCCGACCTCATCGTCCCCAAGAACTCCTCCCACCGGTCCGCCGCCGTCGAGGTCGTCAAGGCACTGGCCGGCGAGAAGTGGCAGACGGATCTCGCCAGGACCATGAGCTACGTGCCGAACAAGACGACCCTCGCGGGCGTCATCGAGGGCCAGGAGGCGACGGCCGCGATGGCCGCCGGCGCCGCACAGGGACGGGCCACGCCCAACTCGCCGAAGTGGGCCGATGTCGAGCTGGACAACCCGATCAAGCCGTACATGACCGCCGTCCTCCAGGGTGAGGACCCGAAGACCGCCGCCGAGGCGGCCGTCGAGAAGATCTCCGCGGCGCTGCGGTAGATTCGGGGGTCCGGGGCGCTCCACCGGGTCGGCGGACCGCCCCCGGGCCCGGCGGGCGCATCGAAGCTCCCGTTCCGGGACGGCCGCTTTACCAACCCATTACCCGTTGGTTCCGGCCATTCAGCCGTCCCACATCCCCGCTCCGCCAGGCTGTCATGTCGAATCCAGCCGGTCACGGAAGAAACAAGGTGCCGGGGCGCCGCACCAGCGGCGTCCCACCACCGCTCGTTCCTTTTGTCCGGCACAGGAGACCTCTATGTCCGCCTCGCCCGCCGTCGTCCCCGCCCCCCTCCCCACGGCACCCCCGCAGCTCCCGCTCCCCGCCCCGGCACCCGACCCCGACCAGCGCTATCTCGTCTCCCTGGCCCGCGACCAGGAGGACGTACGCGCCGCGCAGCGCCTGCGCTACATGGTCTTCGCCGGCGAGATGGGTGCGCACATCGAGGCGCCCGAGCCCGGCCTCGACAGCGACGCCTTCGACGCGCACTGCGACCACCTGCTGGTACGCGAGGCCGAGACCGGCGAGGTCGTGGGGACGTACCGGCTCCTGCCGCCCGACCGCGCCCGCGTCGCCGGACGGCTCTATTCCGAGAGCGAGTTCGACCTCCAGAGGCTCGACCACATACGCGACGACCTCGTCGAGGTCGGCCGCTCCTGCGTCCACCCCCTGCACCGCAACGGCGCCGTCATCGCGCTCATCTGGGCCGGGCTCGCCCGCTACATGACCCGCACCGGGCACAACTGGATGGCGGGCTGCTGCTCCCTGCCGCTCGGCGACGGCGGCGCCCTCGCGTCGGCGACCTGGAACACGGTCAAGGACCGCAATCTCGCGCCCGAGGAGTACTGGGTCACCCCGCACCGTCTCTGGACCCCCGACAGCGAGACCCTGCCGGCGGCGCGGGCCGAACTCCCCGCGCTGCTCCGCGGCTACCTCAGGCTCGGTGCCTGGGTCTGCGGCGCGCCCGCGCACGACCCGGAGTTCGGGGTCGCCGACCTGTACGTCCTGCTGTCGCTGCGCCGCACCAACCCCCGCTACCTGCGGCACTTCCTCTCGCTCGCCCCGGCGCGATGAGCGCCTGGCTGCCCACGGCGCCCTGTACCCCGCGGCTCTGCGCCCCTCTCCCGGACGCTCCGCGCCGGGGCCCGGTCGCCGCTTCCGCGCGCCTTGCGGCCGGCCTCGGCGCCGTGATCGCCGGGACCCTGCTCATCCCCCTCGTCGCGCTGTTCGACGCCGGTGTGCGCGACCGGCTGACCCGCCGGTGGACATGTACCGTGATCCGGCTCTTCGGGGTGCGCGTCCAGGCCGGCGGGACACCGCCCGGCGCCCCGGCCGCGGCTTCCGGCGAAGCGCCGCGAGGGGTGCTCGTCGTCGCCAACCACATCTCCTGGCTGGACATCCCGCTCGTCGCGACCCTGCTCCCCGGCCGGCTGCTGGCCAAGAGCGACATCCGGCGCTGGCCCGTCCTCGGTGTGGTGGCGGCACTCGGCGGCACCCTCTTCGTGGAGCGCGACCGGCTCCGCGCGCTGCCGGACACGGTGCGCGACGTGCGTGACGCCCTGCGCGCGGGCTCCCGTGTGATCGTCTTCCCCGAGGGCAGCACCTGGTGCGGCAGGGACCAGGGCCGGTTCACCGCGGCCATGTTCCAGGCCGCGCTGGACGCGGGGGCGGCCGTCCTTCCCGTACGGATCGGCTACAGCCCGCTGGGTCCCGCCGCCTTCGTCGGGGACGACCCGCTCGCGGCCTCACTGTGGCGCGCGGTGCTGACCCGGGGGCTCACGGCGGAGATCGAGGTCCTGCCCCTGATCCCCGCCGGGAGCCACCCGGACCGGCGCTCACTGGCGCGCGCGGCCCAGAGTGCTGTCACCCGGGCCGGCGGCGACCGGACCGGCGTTGTTCACGCGGCTGTCTCTCGCACCGCGGTCCCATCCTCCGCGGTCCCTCACACCGCCGTCGCCAGCGACAGCGCGAACCGTTCCGCCTCGTCCGTCCACCAGTGCGCCAACTCCATCCCCGCACCGGCCAGTTCGGTACGAACACTGTCCTCGGTGAACTTCGCGGACACCTCCGTACGCATCTCCTCACCCGCCTCGAAGGCGACCACCAGGTCCAGTTCGCGAATCTTCACGGTGAGGGCCCGGCGCGCCCTGAGCCGCATCTCGATCCACCGCTGATCGCTGTTCCAGAGCGCCACATGGTCGAAGTCCGCCGGGTCGAAGTCGGCCCCCAGCTCCCGGTCGACGACGGCCAGCACGTTCTTGTTGAAGGCCGCCGTCACACCTGACGCATCGTCATAGGCCCTGACCAGTACGGACTCGTCCTTGACGAGATCCGTCCCCAGGAGCAGCGCGTCGCCGGGCACGAGCATCGCGCGTACGGACGCGAGGAAGTCCGCGCGCTCGTCGGGCAGCAGATTCCCGATCGTGCCCCCGAGGAACGCGACCAGTCGCGGCCCCGGTGTGTCCGGCAGCTCCAGCTCCTTGGTGAAGTCGGCGATGAGCGCGTGCACCTGGAGGCCGGGACGCTCGACGAGCAGCGACTCGGCGGCCCCGACGAGCGCGCTCTCGCTCACGTCCACCGGTACGTAGGCGTGCGGCACCGGCAGTTCGTCGAGCAGGTGCCGGGTCTTCTCCGAGGACCCCGACCCCAGCTCGACCAGCGTGCGGGCCCCCGTCGCCGCCGCGATCTCCGGCGCGCGGGCGAGCAGGATCTCCCGCTCGGCGCGCGTCGGGTAGTACTCGTCGAGGGTGGTGATCTCCTCGAAGAGCTCGCTGCCCCTGGCGTCGTAGAACCACTTGGGCGGCAGGGACTTGGGCGTACGGGTCAGCCCGTGCAGCACATCGGCGCGCAGCGCGGCGTCGGTGGCGTCCTCGGGCAGGGTGCGGGTCAGCTGGTACGGGCTCACGAGGGGGGCTCCTTGAGGGGAGTGAGCAGGACGTCGGTGCGGGTCGCCACCAGCAGCGTGCGGTCGGGGACTTCGCACCACCGCGGATCGTCGTCGTACGGCTCCGAGGCGACGACCGTGCTCCGGCCGGGCTCGGCGAGATACCAGAGCGTGTCCCCCCAGGCGGTCGCCGTGACCGTCGCACCGTCCGTGAGCAGCAGGTTCAGCCGGGAGTCTGGCGCGGCCTCGGCCACCTCCAGGACCGTGTCGGTCAGGGCCTGCCCCATCCCGTCGCCGTCCCGCAGCCGGTGCAGCACCAGCGCCCACACGAGCGCCGAGTCGGTCCGGGCGTCCAGCGACAGCAGTTCGGCGGGGGAGAGGGCGGCGGCCGGTGCCGTCAGGCTCGACGGCCAGCCCCGTACGGCGCCGTTGTGGCTGAAGAGCCACGGTCCGGAAGCGAACGGCGCCGCCGCCGCCTCGCCGTCCGAGCCCGCCTCGGTGGCGTCCCGCACGGCCGCGAGCACCGCACCGCTCCTGACCACCCTCGCCAGGTCGACGACGCTCTGATCGCCCCAGATGGGGCCCGTGCGGCGGTAGCGCGCGGGCAGCGGATCACCGTCCGCGTACCAACCGACCCCGAAACCGTCGGCGTTGACCGTCCCGTTCCGCTGCCGGCGCGGCTCCCAGGACTGCCGGTACAGCGCGTACTCGGGGGTAATCAGCACCTCGCGCAGCGCGACCGGCGTTCCCACATAGGCGATATGACGGCACATCACGCGTCCCCGGCCGAACGGGCGGTACGGAACCCGGCGAAGATCTGCCGGCGCACCGGCAGGTCCCAGTTGCGGAAGGTGCCGCGGGAGGCCACATCACCCACGGCGAACGAGCCGCCGCGCAGCACCTTGTGCGCCCCGCCGAAGAACACCTCCGAGTACTCCCGGTAGGGGAAGGCGACAAAGCCGGGGTAGGGAAGGAAGTCGCTCGACGTCCACTCCCACACGTCACCGATCAACTGCCGTACGCCCAGCGGCGACGCGCCCCGCGGATAGCTGCCGGCGGGCGCGGGCCGCAGATGGCGCTGGCCGAGGTTGGCGCGCTCGGGCGTCGGGTCCTCGTCGCCCCACGGGTACCGCCTTGAGCGGCCGCTGACCGGGTCGTGCCGGGCGGCCTTCTCCCACTCCTCCTCGGTCGGCAGCCTCCGTCCGGCCCAGCGGGCGTAGGCGTCCGCCTCGTACCAGCTGACGTGCAGCACCGGCTCGTCGGCCGGGACGGGCTCGACCGTGCCGAAGCGGCGGCGCGTCCACTGCCCGGCCTCCCGCCGCCAGAACAGCGGTGCGGCGATGTCGTGTTCACGGATCTGGTCCCAGCCGGCCGGGGCCCACCAGCGTTCGTCGGTGTAGCCGCCGTCCTCGATGAACCGCAGATAGTCACCGTTGGTCACCGGCACGGTGTCCAGGTGGAAAGCGGGCACCAGCCGGTGGTGCGCGGGCCGTTCGTTGTCCAGCGCCCACGGCTCGGCCGAGGTGCCCATGGTGAACTGCCCGGCCGGGATCAGGATCTCGGCAGGCAGGTCCGCCGCGTCCACCGGTTCGGCGGCCGGGGGCTCCGGCGCCGTCAGCGCGGCGGGGCCGCGGCGCAGCTGATGGGTGATCAGCATCGTCTCGTCGTGCTGCTGTTCGTGCTGCGCGATCATCCCGAAGGCGAATCCCGCGTCCAGCAGGGGACCGCCGCGCAGCGGGCTGCTGTCGAGGATGTCCAGGACCCGGCCCCGGATGTCCGAGGCGTAGGCGCGCGCCTCACGGGGCGCGAGCAGCGGGAGCGTGGGACGCAGCGCCCGGGGATGCTCGAACGCGTCGTACACGGAGTCGATCTCCGGCCTGACGGCCTCCCGGCCGCCGACCGTACGGAGCAGCCACTGCTCCTCCTGATTGCCGATATGGGCCAGGTCCCAGACCAGCGGTGACATCAACGGCGAGTGCTGCGCGGTCAGTTCGGGCTCGTCCACGCAGGAGGTGAGGAGTGCGGTGCGCTCGCGCGCGGTGGTCAGGGCGTCGAAGGCCCGGCGCCGCAGCGCGTCGACGGATATCCCGTCCGTGGTCCCGTCCGCCGTCTCGGCCGGTGTCCCGGCGTTCTCGGTCATGTGCGGATTTCCTTCCCGGTTTCGGGGACGTGCGTGTCGTCGGCGGGGCAGCGGCCCGGCAGGACGTACCGCTCGTTGAAGGCCGCGACGGCCTCCTGAACGGCCTCGGTGGCGCCCGTACGGGGCAGCGCCTGAAGCGCGACGGCGAAGCACTCCACCGCCGCCGCGTGCAGCTCCGGGTCGCTGAGGCCGTCGCGGGCGGCCGTGACCCAGAGCGGATTGCCCGGCGCGGGCAGCGGGCCAGCCGTCTCGGCGAGCGTCTTCACGGTGCGGTAGACCGTCTCGGCGGCCTCGGGGTCGTCGAACAGCGCGGTGGTCACCGCCAGCGGCACCATCCAGCCGTCGGTGCCCGGCTGGGCGTCGATCATCCGCAGCTCCAGATGACCGCGCGGGCGAACCGGCGGGAAGAGGGTGGAGATGTGGTAGTCGAGATCGGCACGGACCGCCGGGCGGGGCAGCCCGGAGCGGATCCACTCCCGGAAGGTCAGCCCCTCGGGAACCTCCCAGGGACCGACCGGGGTCCGGACGCACATCACCGGCGCGTCCAGGACGTACGCCGCCCACGCGGCCCGCGGCTCCCGCCGCAGAGCGGGCGCCTTGGTGCGGGCCGGATCGAGGTCCGCCCACAGCGCCTGCCGGGTGGAGCGCCAGCCGGTGGCACGGCGCGCCTGGACGGGCGAGTTGGCGAACGCGGCCACCAGCACCGCGCCCAGCAGATGGGCGAGCTGCCAGCGTCTGCCGTACCCGAGAGGGCCCGGCTCCTCGGTACCCGCGTCGAGGCACACCTGGACGGAGGCGGAGGAACGCATCATGGCGCGGCCCGAGGGGCCGATCCGGTCGAGGTAGGTCTCCATCGCGTCGTACCGCGGCTCCTGGAGGAGCCTGCCCGGTGAGTGCCACGGATCCTGTCCGAAGCCGGTGAGCGTGAGACCGGCCGTACGCAGTTCACGGCGTACGGCGGCGAGGTCCGCCGCTGTGGAGTTGACGCACTCCATCAGGGAGGAGGCGGGCGCCGAGCTGAGTTCCAGCTGACCGCCCGGTTCGAAAGTCAGCGCCGATCGCAGGGGCACGTCACGAAGGCCGGCATAGGCCTTGTCGAGACGCTCGGCCCGAACGGGCAGTTCGGGGTCGTACAGATCGTGCACGAGCCATTCCAGTTCGACACCCACGATGCGGGGCGGACCTGTCTTGAAACATATGCCGCGCAGCAGCGCCTCGGCGTCGTCCTCGGTGAGAGACGGGCCCGCAGCTGCGATTTCCTCCGACGACATGGCCGGATCCTCCTGTCGAAGACCGTGCCCAAACCCCGTCCCCGGGGTTCGGGGCGGGGCACTGCGTTCCAACCTAAGGCCACTCCCGGTGATCCGCACAAGAGTGCCCCCGCGGGCGGGAAACCTGGTTGCCCCGAGCGTGTTTTCTCCCCCAGGATGCCTGGCATGAGCGCACGTCTGCGGGGGATCGCGAAGCACACCGAGGAGATTGTCGAGGCGGGCGGATACCGCGCGGAGGACGGCCGCCAGGTGTCACTCGCGGCGCTGCTGACCGCCGCGACCGAGGGCACGCGGCTGTACGGGCCCGAGCCCGTACCGGTCACCCCGGACACCTCCCGTACGACATCCTTCGAGGTCACCGGCGAGAGCAGCCTCCAGGCCGCCCGGCGGATCACCTCGGCGGCGCCGGGTCCCGTGGCCGTTCTGAACTTCGCCTCGGCGCGCAACCCGGGCGGCGGCTACCTGAACGGCGCACAGGCCCAGGAAGAGGCGCTCTGCCGGGCCTCCGCCCTCTACGTCACCCTGCTGCGCGCCCCGGACTACTACGCGCGCCACCGCGCCGACCGCAGCCCGTTCTACAGCGACCGCGTGATCCACTCGCCCGGGGTACCCGTCTTCCGCGACGACCGGGGGCGGCTGCTCGACGTCCCGTTCACCGTCGGTTTCCTCACCTCGCCCGCCCCGAACGCCGGGGTCGTCGCGCGCGACCGGCCCGAGGAGAGCCCGCGAATTCCGGCCACGCTGGCGGCCCGCGCCGAGCGGGTCCTGGAGGTGGCGGTGACCGGTGGGTACCGGCGCCTCGTGCTCGGGGCATGGGGGTGCGGGGTCTTCCGCAACGACCCGGCGGAGGTGGCCGGCGCCTTCCGGGCGCTGCTCGTCGCGCCGCCGGACGGGTCCGGAGCGGGCGGCGGCCGGTTCTCGGGCCACTTCGACCAGGTCGTCTTCGCGGTGCTCGACCGGACGGCCGATTCCGCCACGTCGGCCGCTTTCCGGCGTACGTTCGCGGACGTGGCCAGCGACGTCGTCCACGACGTCGCGAGGGACGGCGCGAGGGACGGCGCCGAGGACGCGGCCGAGGACGGACCGGGCGGCTCGGGCCCCGGCGGATCGGGCGGCCCCCGCATACCGGCTCAGCGCCAGCCGTAACGCTCCCGCAGCCGCCGTACGACCCGGCCGAACCGCCCCCGGTCGAGCGCGCACGCCTCCCGCCGCATGCCCTTGTCGTGGATCCGCAGCACCCGGTCGAGGTCCACCCACGACTCACGGCCCTGCCGGTCCCACGGCCCGACCCCGATCGGCACCCACTCGTGGTCCCGGTCGTGCCGCTTGCTGGACAGCTGCACGGCGAGCAGGGTCCCGGCCGGTTCGCGGGCCACGACGAGGACCGGCCGGTCCTTGCCGCGCCCGTCGTTCTCCTCATAAGGCACCCAGGTCCAGACGATCTCGCCGGGATCCGGATCGCCGTCCTTGTCGGGCGCGTACGAGGTGCGTACGGGCCCCACGTCGCGCGGATCGGCCTCGGTGGTGGCGGAGGGACCGCTCCTGCCGGGGAGTTGGGGCTCGGGGGAGTGGTCGGGGGCGCCGGAGTCGGTGAAGGGCTTCATCCGACCGAAGGTAGAGCCTGCGCGCCCCCGGCCGGCGCCCGGGTCGGCCCGGTTCCGTGCCCGACTCTGTGGTCGCCCCCCATGCCGTCGCCGCCTCCTCCGCTCAGATCCATCCCTTCAGCGCGGCCATGAAGGCGTCCAAGTCGTCGCGGTGCGCCGTGTGCCCCGCGCCCTCGACCGTCCGGACCTCGAAGCCGCGCGACCGCAGCTCCACCGCGTCCTCGGGCGAGACCATCGGGCTCGGATCGGCGATCGTCACCAGCGAGGGCACCACCGGCCGTGCGGGCCGCAGATCCGCGCCGAACGCGGGCGCGATGCCGTACGCCGTTCGCTCGTCCCACACCGCGAGGCTCGCCAGCTCGATGTCCACGTCCACCTCCTCCCAGCGGGGATTGAGCGTGGTTATCTCCTCGCAGGGAAAGGGTCTTGGCCGCCGCCAGCCGCGCGGGTCCCGCGCTCTCGGTCTCACCCGCCCCCGGGCCCGGCAGATGCCAGGCCGGATCGCAGTAGACCGCACGCCGCGGCGCGAGCCGTTCCACCGCGAGCGCGAGCGCCATGCCGCCCAGGGAGTGGCCGATCGCCACCTCCGCCCCGGCGGGCAGCGTCTCCACCAGATCGTCGGCGAAGTCCTCCGGCGCGTAAGCCCCTTGGCCACTGGCGCCGTGGCCGCGCAGATCGACGGCGACCACGCGCAGTCCGCGCGTGGCCAGTTCGGGCCCCACCCGTCGCCACGTGCGGTGGTCGGCCATGATGCCGTGGATCAGGAGCGCGACGCGGTCGCCCTCGCCCCAGGTGTGGGTGTGCAGTCGCAAGACGATCCCTTTCGTACGTAGGAGCGCCCGAAAGCGCCTTCTCCATGGGGTGATCGAACGGGACCCCGGGCGGCGGATCCCGCCGAAGACCCGTCTGGAAGGATGCGGGGGGCGATGAGCCAGTTACCTGAACAGCCCTCCCCGCAGCCGTCCCCAAGACCCTCCGCGAGGACTTCCCCGCCCTCTCCGCGGCCCCCCGAAACGCGTGCCGAACGCCTCGTGGGCCGCCCCGCCGAGCGTCCCGTCCCCACCAGCGCCGACGTCGCCCGGCTGGCCGGAGTCTCAAGGGCCACCGTCTCGTACGTCCTCAACAACACCTCCGCCGTACGGATCAGCGAGCCCACCCGCCGCAAGGTCCGCGAGGCCGCCGAAGAACTCGCGTACATCCCCCACGCCGCCGCGCGCAGCCTGCGCGCGGGACACACGAGGATTGTCCTGCTTCCCACCGCACACGTCCCCATCGGCCCCCTGCACAGCCGCTTCCTCAACGAACTCCAGTGGGCGCTGCGGCGGTTGGACTACACCGTCGTCCAGTACGGCAGCCTCGGCCTCGACGGCGACGAGGCCGCCCGCGCCTGGGCCGAACTGCGCCCGGTCGCCGTCGTCTCCCTCGGCGAGATCGCCCTCACCCCGCACGGGGTCGAGATACTCAAGCGCTCAGGCGCGAAGGCCGTCATCACCCTCGGACCGCGGCGCGTCGAGGGCGCTCACGCCCTCGTCATGGACCAGCGAGAGATCGGCAACTGTGCCGTGGACCATCTGCTGGAGCGTGGACGCCGCCGGATCGGCGTCGTGATGCCCGAGGAACCGGGCCTGGAGCTCTTCTCGGAGCCCCGGCTCGCCGGTGCGCGGGCGGCCGCCGCGTCGTCCACCGGCGCCCGTGTGGAGCCGGTGCCACTGTCGTACACGGAGGAGTCGGCCGGCGCGCTCGCCGCCCGCTGGGGCGGCCTGGACCTCGACGCCGTGTACGCCTACAACGACGAATACGCGATGCTCCTGATGAGGGCCCTCCAGGACGCGGGTGTCGACATCCCCGGCGACGTGGCGGTGCTCGGCGCCGACAATCTGCTGCTCGGCAAGCTGCTCCGGCCCAGGCTCTCGACCGTACGGATCGACCTCGTCACCGGGCAGCGGCTGGCGGCCCTGGTCGACCGGGTGGTGCGCGATCCCGGCGGTGAACCGGAGCGTCACGATCTGATGGGGGCGCTGGCCGTGCGGCGCGAGTCGAGCTGAGGCAGGCCTCCTGAGGAGGCGATGCCCGGCGGACCGGACCCGCCGGACCGGCGGACCGGACCCGGCGAGCCGGATCCGGTCACCCCGCCGGACATGCGGGCCGCCCTCCCGTTGTCTAGCGTCACCAGCATGAGCACTGCCTGGCACTCCTACCCGCGGCGTTTCGAGATCCTGCTGGTACCGGAGCACACCGCCGGCGGCGACGGTCCGCCGGACGCGGCGACCGCGCTGCGCTCCGCCGTGGTCGAGACGACCGGAGAGACCGGCGAGTCCGGCTATCCGCGCTACGAGGGCGGCGGCATGGTCGCGGACATCGACCCGGAGACCCGCACCGTCGAAGGTCTGCTGATCGACGGCTACGAGGTCGACTACGGCCTGACGGCACGCGTCGTCGACACCCCAGACACGACCTGGGGTGCCGCGGAGCCCCGGACGAGCTGACCGGCCCGGGCGCCCGGGCCCCTTCTCTCCCCCTCGGCCCGCGTGTACCTCCCATGAAAGAGTGCGTCAGTGAACAGCTGACTCACGCCGACTCAAGGGGAGAGAGCCGATGAGCGATCCGATGACCATCCGTGACGTCTACGTCGTCGACGCCGTCCGCACACCGATCGGCAAGTTCGGCGGCGCGCTCTCCTCGGTACGACCGGACGATCTCGCCGCCCATGTCGTGCGCGCGCTCGTGGACCGTACGCCGGAACTCGACCCGGCCAGGATCGACGATGTCGTGCTCGGCGCGGCGAACGGGGCCGGCGAGGACAACCGCGACGTGGCGCGCATGGCCGCCCTGCTCGCCGGGCTGCCCGTCTCCGTCCCGGGCGTCACCGTCAACCGGCTCTGCGGCTCGGGGCTCGAAGCGGTCATCCAGGCGGCGCGCGCGATCGCGCTCGGCGACGCGTCGGTCGTCGTGGCGGGCGGCGTCGAGTCCATGTCCCGCGCACCCTGGGTGCTCCAGAAGCCCGAGCGGGCCTTTCCCGCCGGCCATCAGCAGATGTACTCCACGACGCTGGGCTGGCGCATGACCAACCCCGGGATGCCCGCCGAGTGGACGGTGCCGCTCGGCGAGGGCGCCGAGCAGATCGCCGACAAGCACGCCATCACCCGGGACGCGCAGGACGCGTTCGCGCTGGAGAGCCACCGCAAGGCCGCGCGGGCCTGGAGCGAGGGTCTGTACGACGCGGAGGTCGTGCCGTACGCGGGAGTGGAGCTCGTACGCGACGAGTGCATCCGCGACAGCACATCGATCGAAGCACTGGGCAAGCTCCGGCCCAGCTTCCGTAAGGAGGGTGCGGGGACGGTCACGGCGGGGAACGCCTCACCTCTGAACGACGGCGCCGCCGCCCTGCTCCTGGTGGACGAGGCGGGCCTGCGGGCCACCGGGCGTGAACCGCTCGCCCGGATCAGCACCTCCGCCGTCACCGGCATCGAACCGCAGCTCTTCGGCCTCGGCCCGGTCGAGGCGGTACGCCGCGCGCTGGCAAAGGCGGGCCGCGACTTCGCCGACCTCACCACGTTCGAACTCAACGAGGCGTTCGCCGCCCAGTCGCTGGGCTGCCTCGCCGAATGGCCCGAGCTCGACCCCGCTGTCGTGAACCCGCGCGGCGGCGCGATCGCCATCGGCCACCCGTTGGGTGCCTCCGGCGCGCGCCTCGCGGGGTCCGTCGCCCATCAGCTCGCGGCGGCGGGCTCGGGAACCGGTCTCGCCGCGCTCTGTATCGGTGTGGGCCAGGGACTGGCCCTCGTACTGGAACGCTGACGCGCGGTCCTTACGCGCCGGCCGTCCCGTCGCCCGGTGCCTGGCCCGTCGCCTTCGCGGCGGCCTCGGCCTCGGCGACCGACTTGCGGACCTCGTCCATGTCGAGCGCGCGTGCCTGTCCGATCACGTCCTCCAGGGCCGTCTCGGGCAGCGCACCGGGCTGGGCGAAGACCGCGACGTTGTCCCTGACGATCATCAGCGTCGGGATCGAGCGGATCTCGAACGCCGCGGCCAGCTCCTGCTGCGCCTCCGTGTCGACCTTGGCGAAGACCAGGTCGTCGTGGCGCTCGGACGCCTGCTCGTACACCGGGGCGAACTGACGGCAGGGACCGCACCAGGAAGCCCAGAAGTCGATCAGAATGAAGTCGTTCTCCGACACCGTCCGGTCGAAGTTCTCCTTGGTGAGTTCCACAGTGGCCATGCCAGATACCTCTTCCTGTTCTCTCCGAATGAAGCCGCCTCCGACAACGGTGCGTACCACAGCCGTATTCCTGGCCCATTCCCGAAGATCGTGTGGCCATGCGGCAGGCGCCGCATCAGACTGTTCCCATGACGGAAGCTACTGAATATGACGTTGTCGTGCTGGGCGCGGGACCGGTCGGGGAGAACGTCGCCGACCGTGTCAGGGCGGCCGGGCTGAGCGCGGCGATCGTCGAGCGGGAACTGGTCGGCGGCGAGTGCTCCTACTGGGCGTGCATGCCGAGCAAGGCCCTGCTGCGACCGGTGATCGCCCGCGCGGAAGCACGCAGCGTCCCGGGACTGAGCCAGTCGGCTCAGGGCCCGCTCGACGTACCGGCCGTCTTCGCGCGCCGCGACTACTTCACCTCGAACTGGAAGGACGACGGCCAGGTCGCCTGGATCGACTCGATCGGCGCCACCCTCTACCGAGGCCATGGCCGGCTCGACGGCAAGAAGAGGGTGACCGTCACCGACGCGGAGGGCGGCGAGCATGTCCTCACCGCCCGCCACGCGGTCGCCGTCTGCACCGGCACCACAGCCCTGGTCCCCGACCTGCCTGGCCTGGCGGACGCCAATCCCTGGACGAGCCGGGACGCGACCAGCTCGTCGACCGTGCCCGGCCGGCTCGTGGTCGTGGGCGGAGGAGTGGTCGGAGTCGAGATGGCCACGGCCTACCAAGGATTCGGCTCGTCCGTCACGATGCTCGTACGGGGCGACGGTCTGCTGCCGCGTATGGAGCCCTTCGTGGGCGAACTCGTCGCCGATTCCCTGACGGAAGCGGGCGCCTCCGTACGTAAGGGCGTCTCCGTCGCCTCGGTCGAGCGCGACGGCGGCACCGGACCGGTCACGGTCGTCCTCGACAACGGCGAGCGGATCGAGGCGGACGAGATCCTCTGCGCGACCGGCCGGTCACCGCACACCCAGGACATCGGCCTGGACTCCATCGGCCTGAAGCCGGGCTCCTGGCTGCCCGTGGACGACAGCTGCCGGGTGGAGGGCAGCGACTGGCTCTACGCGGTCGGCGACGTCAACCACCGCGCACTCCTCACCCACCAGGGCAAGTACCAGGCCCGCATCGCGGGTGCCGCGATCGGCGCCAGGGCGCGGAAGGTGCCCCTGCTGGAGACCGACCGCTGGGGCGCCCACGCGGCGACGGCCGACCACGACGCGATCCCGCAGGTGGTCTTCACCGACCCGGAGGTCGCCGCGGTCGGTCTCACCCTCAAGGAGGCCGAGGCAGCGGGCCACCGGGTCCGCGCGGTCGACTACGCCATGGAGAACGTCTCGGGCGCGGGCCTGTACGCGGACGGCTACCGGGGCCGCGCCCGGATGATCGTGGACCTGGACAGCGAGACCCTGCGGGGCGTGACGTTCGTGGGTCCGGGCGTCGGCGAGATGCTCCACTCGGCGACGATCGCGGTCGCCGGCGAGGTCCCGATCAACCGCCTGTGGCACGCGGTCCCGTCCTACCCCACGATCAGTGAGATCTGGCTGCGACTGCTGGAGACGTACCGGGGCTGAGGCGGTCCCGCGTGCCGCCCGCCCCAGCCCCCGGCTCACTCCGTCCGGATGTGCACCTCCAGCGCCGCGTCCCGCACGTCCGCCGACGGGTGGGTGCGCAGCGCGTGCAGGGCCCCGCGCCAGTCGTCGGGCCAGCCGAGGCGGGGGCCTCTGGCGGACACCAGGGCGACGGCCAGGAGGCCGGTGGCCGGATCGTCGGTGGCGGTCAGACGAGTGGCCGCCGCCAGGACCGTCGCGGGGTTCGACAGCGGGCCGACGCGGTCGAACCGACCGCGCATACGCTCCGCCGTCGACACCGCCAGAGCGGGCCGGCCGGCCGCGTTGGCCGCCAAGTCCCGCAAGGCAGCGGTGAGTTCGGGCAGGTCGGCGTCGATGTCGACGAGGGCGCAGAGCAGCCCCGCGCGGGCCCCGGCCAGAGACGGCTCGGCGGCGAGCTGTGCTGCCACGGCCTCCAGCACCGGGCGGGTCTCGGGGGTCGGCCTGCCGGGCAGCGCACCCACAAGCGAGCGCACCCGGCGGCGGCAGGGCAGATCCCGGTCCGGCGCCGTGCCGGGCTCGCCGGCCGCGATCGCCGGGAGCAGCGCCGCCAGCGTGTCGTGGAACAGGCTTCCCGGCGCCGCGCCGCCGACGGGGTGCGGCAGGCCCGAGACTGCCAGGTTGCCGATCGTCGCGACGGCCCGCCGCCAGACGGCGCGTGTCCCCTCTCCCTCGCGGAGGTCGGTCACCCGCTCGGACAGCCCCTCGACCGCCTCGGGGGCGTACCGCACCCACTGGGGGAGCACCCCCAGTCCGGCGGTCGCCACCTCGGGGTCCGGTGCCCGGCACACCTCGCCCACCAGGCGGGCGTAACGGGGCCGGTGGATCTCCGGCAAGGACCAGACCGAAGTCCGTACGACCGCCTGAAGGACCTGGGGCGCCCCTTCCGTGGCCGCGGTGAGGACCGACCACGTCTCCTCCTCGGAAAGCAGGCCGGTCGAGAACGCCACGACGGCGGCCCGTACATCGGGGTGCGGGGACGGCGCGTGGAAGGCCGCCGAGAGGAGTGCCGCCGCGCGGGGGAGCGGCAGGAGGGTGGCCGCGAGCCGTACCGCCTCCTTCCGGCTCGTCACCTTCACGCCGTCCTCGGCGGTGAGCAACGCTCCCAGGTGCTCGGAGAGTTGGGACGGCGCGACGAATCGCGCGGCCCGGGACGCGGCGTACACGGCCACCCGGGCGCGCTCGCCACCGGCGTGGGCGAGCAGCACGGGAAGCGCCTCCCGCGGATCGTCCGCCCACACCAGGGCGGCGAGGGCGGCCTCGGCAAGCACCACGTCCGGGGAGTCGGCGTACCGCAGGGCGAGTGCGCGCCCGTGCTCCGGGACCGCCGCGGCGGCCCGGATCGCGGCGGCGCGACTGTGGAGCGGCTGCGACTCGTCACCCGCCGCCGCCGCGGCCATGGCGCACGCCGCGGCCTGCTGGCGCGGCAACCAGCGCCCCGCGCCGCGGAGTTCGGGCAGCGGCCGGCGCGCGCCGCGCCGGAGGAAGCGGCCGTACGGCGGCGGCCCGCCGAGCAGCACGTCCAGCAGATCCGTCCGACGCCTCGTCAGAACCCTCTCGACCGGGGCGAGTACCGCCGCCGACGGCTCAAGCTCCAGAACCCTGGCCACCCGTTCGTCGCGGGTCGACGGCGGCGCGAGCCAGTGACTCGCCGCCGTCTCGAACGCGTTGTCGTCGCCGTACTTCAGGGGCTCTTCGAGCAGCCCCTGGAGGACGGGCATCCGGTGCGCGCGCGTGCCGAGCGAGCTGGTCAGCGTGAACAGCAGCCGGTAGTCGGCCTTGTCCATCGCCGCGTCCAGCCACGGACGCAGCGCGTCGAGCACCTGGTGCTCCTGGCCGCGCCGCAGGGTCCGGTCGAGCGGACCGAGGCGGCCCACGCCGACATGGGCGGCGATGCGTTCCAGCGCCCCCAACGACCAGACGACCAGGGCCTGTTCACCGCGCCCCGCGTTCTCGCGCAACAGCTCGACCGCCAGAGACCGCAGGGCCTCCCGGGTGCCGCAGGAGATGTCCCGCGCCTCCAGGGCGTCCAGCAGGACGCGGTCCAGCGTCCGCGTGTCCTCGGCCGTGAACAGATCGGGGGGCACATCCGACAGCGCGTTCAGGGCGGCGCAGCGCACGGGATCCTGCTCGTTGCGCAGCCGCGGCAAGTCGTTCAGCGTCTCGTGCACGGCCGCGCGGTCGCGGGAGCGGGCGGCGTTGGCGATCAGCAGCGGCCAGGCGCTCGCCCGGTCGGCCGCGTCCGGGCGACGGGTTCCCGCGAGCAGTTCGGGCCGTGCCTCGGAGACCGGGCCGTACGCGACCAGCTCCAGGATCTCGTACCAGGACCCTCCGGTCTCGCGGCGGCGGGCCGCCCACCGCCGGGCCTCCGCCCAGCGGCGCTCCCGGGGCAGCAGGGCGAGGACCGGCAGGACGAGGTCGGTGCCCACCTCGATACCCGCGGTCGCCAGGTCGAAGAACTCGCTCCGGCGGTGGGGCGGCAGCGCCTTGAGCAACTTGGCGAAGAATCGGGGGTATTGGTCCGCCCAGTAGTGTCCGAGAGCGGGCAGCGAGGGAGGGTCGGCGTGGACGATCCGCCGCAGGACGGACGCCGACGGGAACGGCGTGTACGACCGTCCGCCCCGGTCCCTCGGGATCAGCAGCCGTACGACGCGGTCCGCGTCGACGGCCACCAACTGGTTCAGCCGCTCGGCCGGCGCCGCCGGAAGGGTGTCGGGACCGTGCCGCTCCAGCATCGACAGCACCCGCTCCGCGCGGGTGGCGAGGGCTGCGGCCACACCCTCGGCGCAGCGGTGCCAGACGGCGTCGCGCTCGGAGCGCGGGCGGTCCGCGAGTTCCCGTTCCACGTGGTCGAGCACCTGGTCGGGGAAGTTGATCCCGAGCCTGGTCCAGGACTCGACGGCGTAGGAGAGTCCGGGCAGCGCCGCCGCCACGAACTCCGCGGAACAGACGGGCAGCAGCTTGGCCGCCGCGTAGTCACCCCACCGCACACGCAGCTTCGGGACCAGACGCTCCGCCAGCGCCGTACGCCCGCCGGTGAGCACCACCTCGCCAAGCCGCTGCCGCGTATCGGCCGAAGCGTCCTCGTACGCCGTCTCGATCGCCGCGTCCGGGAGCGGAAGCGTACGGGCCGCGCGCAGCGCGTACGCCCGTACCACCGGGTCCCGGTCCGTCAGCCGCCCGGCCAGGAAGTCCAGGTGCCGGCCGACCAGCGCGGCGAACGCCGCGAGTCGTCGCTCGTAGATGCCGCGGCCCGCCAACTCGTCCACCAGGGAAACCAGTTCGTCCTGCGAGGGCAGCGAACGGACCGTGTGGGCAAGGTGCCCCAGCCGCTTCGGGTACGGCAGCGGTTCGAGTGCGACAAGCAGACGATCGACGGTGAGTGACATGACCGTGATTGTGCCGGTAGGGGGAGCGTGGGCCCAGCGGATATATGCGGCCCGTGCCGCCGATCCGCCGGGCTCCACCAGTACGGCCTCCGGACGCGCGACCTGGGCTACGGCCTCGTACCCACGTACTCCCGCAGATGCCGCGCCGTGAGCGTGTCCGCGTGCGCGACCAGATCGGCCGGCGTACCCGTGAAGACGATCTGCCCGCCGTCGTGCCCGCCGCCCGGCCCCAGGTCGACCAGCCAGTCCGCGTGAGCCATCACCGCCTGGTGGTGCTCGATCACGATCACCGTGTTGCCGGCGTCCACCAGCCGGTCGAGCAGTGCGAGCAGCTTGTCCACGTCCGCCATGTGCAGCCCGGTGGTCGGCTCGTCCAGGATGTAGACGGACGACTTCTCCGCCATCTGGATCGCCAGCTTCAGCCGCTGCCGCTCGCCGCCCGACAGGGTGTTCAGAGGCTGGCCGAGCCGCAGATAGCTCAGCCCCACATCCGTGAGCCGGCCGAGGATCGCGTGCGCCTGCCCGGATGTGAAGTAGTCGTACGCCTCCGCGACCGACATGGAGAGCACCTCGCTGATGTTCTTGCCGTTCAGCCGGTACGTGAGCACTTCCGGGGTGAACCGCTTGCCCTCGCACTCCTCGCAGACCGAGGCGACGCCCGCCATCATCGCGAGGTCGGTGTAGACCAGCCCGAGACCGTTGCAGTTGGGGCAGGCGCCCTCCGAATTCGCGCTGAACAGCGCGGCCTTGACCCCGTTGGCCTTGGCGAAGGCTGTACGGATGGGGCTCAACAGCCCTGTGTACGTGGCCGGGTTGCTCCGCCGGGACCCCCGGATCGGGGACTGGTCGGCCACCACCACGCCGTCCCTGTTGGAGAGATAGCCGTGGATCAGCGAGGACTTCCCCGACCCCGCGACCCCGGTGATCACACTCAGCACACCGGTCGGGATGTCGACGCTCACGTTCTTCAGGTTGTGCAGATCGGCGCCCTCGATGGACAGCTGTCCGCTCGGCTCGCGCACCGACTCCCGCAGTCGCGCCCGGTGTTCGAGGTGCCGTCCGGTCAGCGTGTCCGAGGCGCGCAGCCCCGCCACGTCGCCGGTGTAGCAGATCTGCCCGCCCGCCGTACCCGCGCCGGGCCCGAGATCCACCACATGGTCGGCCATCGCGATGACCTCGGGCTTGTGCTCCACGACCAGCACCGTGTTGCCCTTGTCCCGCAGCCGTATCAGCAGATCGTTCATCCGCCGGATGTCGTGCGGGTGCAGTCCGATCGTGGGCTCGTCGAAGATGTACGTGGCGTCGGTGAGGCTGGAGCCCAGATGCCGCACCATCTTCACGCGCTGCGCCTCGCCGCCGGAGAGGGAGGACGAGACGCGGTCCAGGCTCAGATATCCCAGCCCGATCTCGACCAGCGACTCCAGCAGGTCCCGCAGACTGCCGAGCAGCGGCGCCACACCCGGGTCGTCGATCTTCCGTACGTACTCGGCCAGATCGCTGATCTGCATCGCCGAACACTCGGCGATGTTCACGCCGTTGACCTTCGAGGACAGCGCGGCGGTGCTCAGCCGGCTGCCGCCGCAGGACGGGCACTCGGCGAAGACGACGGCCCGGTCCACGAACGCCCGGGCTGAGGGCTGCATCGAGTCCCGGTCCTTGACCAGGATCGTGCGGTTGACCTTGGTGACGAGTCCCTCGTACGTGATGTTGTTGGAGCCGACCTTGACCTTCGTCGCGCTCTTGTGGAGGAAGAGCTCCCACTCCTCGGGAGTGAAGTCCTTGAGCTTCTTGTCCGGGTCGTAGAAGCCCGAGGCGACCATGACCTGCCAGTACCAGGCGTCCACCTGGAAACCGGGGACGGTGATCGCGCCCTCGTTCAGGGAGAGTTCGCGGTTCACGAGCTGGTCGATGTCTATCTTCGACACCTGACCGATCCCCTCGCACTCGGCGCACATGCCTTCGGCGGCGTTGAAGCTGAAGGCGGTCGACGTGCCGATGTGCGGGGTGCCGAGCCGGCTGAAGATGATCCGGAGCATGGTGTACGCGTCGGTCGCCGTGCCCACCGTGGAACGGGAGTTGGCGCCCATCCGCTCCTGGTCGACGACGATCGCGGCGCTCAGATTGTGCAGCGAGTCGACGTCGGGTCTGCCCATGCTCGGCATGAACGACTGGATGAACGCCGTGTACGTCTCGTTGATCAGGCGCTGGGACTCGGCGGCGATGGTGCCGAAGACGAGCGAGGACTTGCCGGATCCCGAGACACCGGTGAAGACCGTGAGGCGGCGCTTGGGGATGTCGACGGAGACCTCCCTCAGGTTGTTCTCGCGGGCCCCGCGGACCTGGATCACGTTGTGACTGTCGGCGGCTGGGATGTTCACGGAGTGCTCCTCGTGATTCTCGGCGAGCGGCTAGCGTACACCGTACCCAATCAAAGTCGCACATATTTTCGAACGCATGGGTACGTCTCGGCCGGTCGACACGAGGAGGTGTAACCGGCCTGGGTGTACCGGGGAGTCAGAGCCAGCCGTTGCGGCGGAAGCTGCGGTGGAGGACGTAGCACGCGGTGGCCATGAGAGCCACGATGGCCGGATAGCCGTACGTCCAGCCCAGGCCCGGCATGTGCTCGAAGTTCATCCCGTAGATGCCGCACACCATGGTCGGCACGGCGACGATCGCGGCCCACGCGGTGATCTTGCGCATGTCCTCGTTCTGCGCGACGGTCACCTGCGCGAGATGGGCCTGGAGGATCGAGTCCAGCAGATTGTCGAAGGCGGCTATCTGCTCCGTGAGCCGCGCCAGATGGTCGGTGACGTCACGGAAGTACGGCCGTACGGCGGGAGTGACACCCGGCATCGGCCGGTTCGCCAGCAGACCGAGCGGCCGGTCCAGCGGTGCCACCGCCCGCTTCAGCTCCAGCAGTTCCCGCTTGAGCTGATAGATGCGCCCGGCCTCGCCCCGGCCCGCCCGGCCCGCCGATTCGTTGAAGACGGCGGTCTCCACATGGTCTATGTCGTCCTGCACGGCGTCGGCGACGGCGAGACAGTCGTCCACCACCTGGTCCGCGATCGCGTGCAGCACGGACGACGTCCCCATCGCCAGCTGCTCGGGCGCCGCCTCCAGCCGCTCCCTCAGCGGGCCGAGCGAACCGTGCCTGCCGTGCCTGATCGTGATCACGAAGTCGGGTCCCGTGAAGACCATCAACTCGCCCGTGTCCACCACCTCGCTGGTGGAGGTGAGCATCTCGTGCTCGACATAGCGGCAGGTCTTGAAGACCGCGAACAGGGTGTCGTCATAACTCTCCACCTTCGGCCGCTGATGCGCGTGCACCGCGTCGTCGACCGCCAGCGGGTGGAGCCCGAACAGCTGGGCGAGCCCCTTGAACTCGGATTCGTCCGGCTCGTGCAGACCGATCCAGACGAATCCCTTGCCGGACCTCCGGACCCGTCGTACGGCTTCCTCGGCCGGGCAGTCGCCCGGCTGCCGTATGCCGTCCACATAGACCACACAGTTCACAACGGCGCTGCCGAGCGGCGACCGGGCTGGGTGGCTGAGGTCGACTGTGCTGCGGTAGACGCGCCGCACCGCCCGGCGGAGGCGACGGATCATGGGCACCTGGGGGCTCCGTTCGAAGGATCGGCGGCCAGTCTGCCACCACCCACCGGGCGCCGTCGCCGGTCCCCCGGCCCTCTTTCCGGAGGACTTACGTACCGCGGAGAGTCGGGGCGGCGTCCTGCCCCGAACCGGGGGCGACATCCGAAGGGACCTTGGACGGGACGTTGGCCGGGGTGTCCGAGGAGATGTCCGAAGTGGCGGCCGGACACGCCTCCGACGGGGCGTCCGACGGGGCCTCCGACGGTGCCTCCGTGATGTCGAGGAAGACATGGTCGGCCTCGGGCCATGTTCGGACGACCGACCGCTTGATACGTACGCAGATCAGCTCGATCTCCTCGCTGTCGAGCCCCGGCACCAGATCGATCCGGGCCGCGATGAGCGCCGAGTCCAGGCCGAGCCGCATCGTCAGCAGCTGGGCGACATTGTCGATCTCGGGCTGGGCGTCGAGGAGCGAGGCGATCCGGCCGCGCAGCTCCGGCTCGACGGACTCGCCGACGAGCCGGACGCGCGCCTCCGCGCCGAGCCGGTACGCCACGTACACCAGCAGCAGACCGATCCCGATGGAAGCGCCCGCCTCCCAGGCCACCTCGCCGGTGATCAGATGCAGCACCATGCCCGCCATGGCGAGCAGCACGCCGAGCACGGCGGTCGCGTCCTCGGCGACGACGGTCCGTACGGCGGGGTCCTTGCCGCTGCCCTTCTGCCCGCGCAGCTGGTGGAGGGCGCGGAGCAGGGAGCTGCCTTCGGCGACCAGGGCGACGGCGAGGACGATCAGGCCGACCGTGTAGCCGCTCGGCTCCTCGCCCGTGTCGGAGACCAGGGCGTGATAGCCCTGGTAGAAGGAGAAACAGCCGCCCATGACGAAGATTCCGACCGCCGCGAGCAGGGACCAGAAGTAGCGCTCCTTGCCGTACCCGAAGGGGTGGCGGCGGTCGGCGGGGCGGCGGCTGCGGTGCAGCGCGGTGAGCAGGAAGAGCTCGTTGGTGCTGTCGGCCACGGAGTGCGCCGCCTCCGAGAGGAGGGCGGGCGATCCGGAGAGGAGACCGCCGACGGCCTTGGCGGCGGCGATGACGATGTTCGCGGCGAGGGCCACGAGGATGGTGACGCGGGTCTTGGCGTCGGACTCCCGCGCGTCGGGATTCGCCATGTCGGGCTGCCTGGGGTCGGGCTGCCCGGGGTCGGACTGCCTCGGGTCGGACCTGCTCGGATCGGGGTCGGACTGCCTCGCGTCGGACCAGCTCGGATCGGGGTCGGACTGCTTCGGATCGGTATTTCTCTGGTTCAAGTCGGCCCACCGTAGATGAGGATCAACCGGAAGTACCGGCCGCTTCGCGGCGTGTACCCCGCCCGCCCGGGCCGAATCGGTGCCGCGGGCGACATGCGGGCCGCGTGCTCTGCTGGCACAGTCGTCAGGGAGCGGAGGGGAGCACCGGGGCATCCACCGGCACGACCGGAGTGAGGTGAGCGGCCATGGCACCGAGGCATCCCGTGTTCGGGGCGCCGTGCTGGGCGAGCCTGCTGGCCCGCGACCTCGCCGACACGCAGAAGTTCTACGGTGCCGTACTCGGCTGGACCTTCCGCCCGACCGAGCTCGGCGACCAGTTCGTCGTGGCCGAGGCCGACGGCGTACCGATCGCGAGCATCGGCGCGCTGGCCCCCGCCCTCCAGGTGGCCGTGGCGTGGACGCCGTACTTCGTGGTGGGCGACGTGGACGCGACGGCGGCGCGTATCCGGGAGCGCAGTGCCACGGTCGCCGTGGGCCCCCTCGCCTTCGAGATGGGGCGGGCGGCCCTCGCCGCCGACCGGGACGGCGCCGTCTTCGGCTTCTGGGAGGGCGAACCGCTGCCCGACGCGACGGTCGAGCTCGGCGAACCGCCCTTCCGCCTGGAACTGCGCACCTACGACGCCATCGCTTCGGCGATCTTCTACGGCGAGGTGTTGCACTGGGGCGACGACGGCCCCGGCGGCATCGACGTCAGCTACGAGAAGGACCATGTCGTGCTCCGTACGGGACGGGGTTCCGGGCACGTCGTGGCGCGAATAAGCAGCGGTGGCATCGAGGCGGCGATGGATCCGCACATGCGCCCGCGCTGGCACGTCTCGTTCCCGGTGGACGGCGTGAAGGCGGTCAGAACCGCGGCCGAGACCGCCGAGAAGATGGGCGGTGTCGTGGTGGCGGCGGGGACCACCGCGTACGAGGAGGGGGAGCGGGTGACACTGCGCGACCCCGACGGCGGCCTCTTCAGCCTGACGGGCCGCTGACGGCGGCCGCCGGGCCAGGGCTCCGTACGCCGGGTTCCGGGGGCCGCGAGCGGGTAAGCGGCGAGGACTCGGCACATGGGCCGCGGCGACCGCGGGACCACCGCGCGAAGACCCGGCGACGAAGGGAATCACGGTGAACGACCGACATCCGGGCGAGTACGACTCCGAGGACAGCGGCGGCGGCGAGGCCGTCCCGAGGGATCTGCCCGACCAGCACGCCCGGCCCGGAGATGATCCGCTGGACGTGGAGGTCGAGGGTCTGGGCTCGTCCGGCGACCTCGACTCCGACCCCGACCCCGACCGGGATGCGGACGCCGACTCGGAGGAGGAGGCCGACACCGAGGAAGAGGCCGGCACCGAGGAGGAGCCCGACCCGGAACTCCCGGAGACGGACGAGGCCGGCGCCGGCAGGCGCGGCAGCCCCAGCACGGGCGGGGTGCACGAGCAGCCCGTCCCCGACGAGCCGTCGGGCTGACCGGCCCGGCGCGCACTTCCGAGCGGAGGTACCCACGGTGAAGAGCTCAGAGAAGCCCACGTCGGCACAGGGCGGCGACACAGAGGTGACGGTGGAACTCAGCGGCTGCGAGGCGGAGGACGCGCACGCCGTCTTCGGCGCGCTGCGCACGGTCTTCGCCTCCGACCGCGCGCCGGACGACCGGCCGGAGGAGGTGGCGGGCGCCCGCCCGACGGTGTGGAGCTCGACCTTCGACGTCTCGGAGGTACGGGAGAAGGCCGCCCCGACCCGGCTGACCAGGCCGGTGACCGCGGACGTCCAGGGCGGCTACCGGGCGGTCGCCAAACTCCAGGAGGAGCTCGGCGGCGCGTTCGCCGTGGAGGTGCTGGGTACGGCGGCCGGTGACCAGGAGCAGGAGGCCCAGCTGCGGCTGGACACTCTCCGTGCTTGAGAACCCCGGAGCCGGCGGTAAACATGGCTTCCGGGTGTAAGCGATTTCGGTCGGCCGCCCCAGCCGTGTCGGCAGGGCGGCCCGACCGGCCAGGAACCCACTCCGACCTGCACGTTTTCTCCCGGGCCGCTGGCAGACACAACGGCCCGACATCGGCTGGGGCAATCGGTGGGTGAATCCGACAAGTTGCGCATTCGGCTGCTTCGGGTCAGTCTTTTCAGTGACCCAGAAGTGGCTGACGCTCACGCTTCGTATTCGGGGGTCGTTGCTACAACGAGGTGAAGTACGTGGGCCTCTGTGTGTGAGGAGCCTTCGACCATGACGATTCCACTGAGCCGTTACTACGTGGTGGAATTGCACGCCTCTCCGGAGCGCGTATCGCAAATCCGGCGCATTGTCGCCGCGCACCTTCGACACTGGAATCTCGACCAGCACGTCGACCCGGTCTGCTCGGGCATCGACGAACTGCTGACGAATGTCCACCGCCATGTCGGTGAGGACAACAAGTGCATGGTCGAACTCCGCTGGACCGGCCGGTATCTCACGGCCGCCGTCTCCGACAACGGTCCTGAGCTGCCCCGACTGCCCTCGGCCGGCGGCGGCGGACTGGCCCGTCTCGCCTCACTCAGCGACAGCTGGGGCACCTGTGGCACGGAAGAGGGCAAAGTCGTCTGGTTCACCAGGAGCGTCGAGGCGCCGCAGAACGTCCTGCGCTTGCCCGTCGCGCCGGTGGGCGGGACCGACGCCGCGGCGAAGGAGCCGGCTCCGGCCGCGGCCCTGGCGCCGGCGTTCGTGCCGTCCCTGGCCTCGGCCTGACAGCGTCCAGTCCGTCACTCGCGGCCCGCACCCGCTACCCGTAACCCACAGCCCGCGACCCGTAACTCGTGGTCCGTCCCTCACGGATGCCGACGTGTACTCCGTGTTGGGCCCGAGACGTCGGGTACGCGCTCTGACGTACGGAGAACAAGGAGACAGAGATGGAGACCGACATGGAGAGCGGCCACGGCCCGAAGGGCCCCATGGGCACGCTCCGCCCGCCGCCCAAGCGCGAGGGGCGGTTGCGCACCTGCCTGCCGGCGCGCGTCACGACGGCTGAACACGAGACGAGAGACGGCCGAGGACGCCAGGAGACGGTGGACCAGGACTGGAACGTGGTGCGGGGAGAGGACTGAATGACTGCGCGGCTGCACATCGATCAGACAGGAACGACGGACGAGAGCCGGACGGGCTCCGGCGCCGACGCGTGGGACTGGCTGCGGGACGCGGCCTGCGTGGGCGCCGATCCCGAACTGTTCTTCCCGGTGGGGGATTCCGATCCCGCCGCCGAGCAGACGGAGCGGGCCAAGGCGGTGTGCCACAGCTGCCCGGTGGAGAGCCGGTGCCTCGAATGGGCGCTCGACACGGGCCGTACGTCCGGGGTTTGGGGCGGCACGGACGAGGAGGAACGCCGCCGGCTGCGCCGCAACGAACGACGCAGGGTGCCCGCGCCGCGCGGCAGGCAGGCATCAGGACCGGGCCGCGCGCGGCGGCCCCGTACCCACTAGGGCCGGCGGGACCGGCGCGGCCGAGGAGCGTGAGCGCGATGACTGCGGACTCCGGTAGCGCGGGGGAGGGGAGCGTACGGGCGGGCCGCCGGACCGTACAGATCCACCGGCCGCGGAAGGTCCTCTTCCCGGCCGCCGACTCCGGCGCCGGCCGGGGAACCGACCGGGGACCCGACCTCACGAAGGCGGACCTCGTCGAGCACTACCGCTCGGTCGCCCGCTACATGCTGCCCGAACTCAAGGGCAGACCACTGATGTTGGAGCGGTACCCGGACGGCCTCGGCGGTCCACGCTTCATGCAGAAGAACATCCCGGGCAACTATCCGGACTGGGCGCGGCAGGCCGAGATGCCGAAGAAGGGCGGGACGGTCACGCACCCCGTGTGCGACGACGTCGCGACACTCGTGTTCCTCGCCGACCAGGCGACGATCACCTTTCACCGCTGGCTGTCACAGGCGGACCGCCCCGACTTCCCGGACCGGCTGGTCTTCGACCTGGACCCTGCGGAGGACGACTTCGAGCCCGTACGCGCCGCCGCGCTGCTGCTCCGCGAACTCCTCGACGAGCTGAGCCTGCCGGCCACGGCGATGACGACCGGTTCCAAGGGGCTGCATGTGACCGTCCGGCTGGACCGGCGTACGGCATTCGACGACGTACGGGCCTTCGCCATGGACGTGGCGCGGGTACTGGCGGCCCGTGACCCGGACCGGCTGACGACCGAGCAGCGCACCGACGCCCGCGCGGGCCGGCTCTATCTGGACGTCCAGCGCAACGCGTACGCGCAGACGGCCGTCGCACCCTTCTCCGTACGCCCGAAGGAAGGCGCGCCGGTCGCGACGCCGATCAGCTGGGACCAGCTGAGGGATCCGGCGGTCACGGCGCGGCGCTGGACGGTGACGAACGTGCTGGAGCAGGCGCGCACCCGCCCCTGGTCGGACATTCCGGCCAGGGGCAGGTCGCTCGGCCCGGCGCGGCGACGTCTGGACGCCCTGCGCTAGGGGATGTGCGGTTTACACGGTCTCGCCCGCCAGCGCGGCGGCGATCCGCAGGTGCGGTCCGGCGTCGCCGTCCCGCCCCTGCCGCTCCAGCGTGCGGCCCAGCATGAGGCGCGCGTACTGCTCGACGGGGTCCCGCTCCAGCACGGCGAGCAGTTCGGTCTCGGCCTTCCGGAGCCGGGCGGAGTGGTAGTAGGCACGGGCGAGGAGCAGCCGGGCCGAGACCTGCTCCGGGACCTCGGCGACAAGCCCTTCGAGGATGCCGGCGGCCGTGACGTACTCCTGGGCGTCGAAGAACTGCTGAGCACGTGCCCAGCGCTCGGCGGCGGTTCCGAAGTCGTAGTAGGTGCTGTTCACTTGCCCTCCCTTGGTACCCGGCTGATCGCTTACGTCACTCCACAACACGGTAAGGTGGTTGAACATTCCACTACCTGCGCGACCGTTATCGCGTGGATGCTGCCCCCGGGTACCGGACAGGATTAGGTTGGGCGCCATGAGCAATCTTGATCGTCAGGCGACGCTCTCCGTCTGCGGCGGCCGCGGCTTCGTCGTCGCCGAGCCGGTGCGTGAACTCCTCAGCCCCCGTCACGTCAAGCTCGGCGAGTCCACGGAAGTACGCCGGCTGCTGCCCAACCTCGGGCGCCGCATGGTCGGCGCGTGGGCCTTCGTCGATCACTACGGCCCGGACGACATCGCCGACGAGTCCGGCATGCAGGTGCCACCCCACCCGCACATGGGACTCCAGACGGTCAGCTGGCTCCACGACGGCGAGGTCCTGCACCGCGACAGCCTGGGCAGCCTCCAGACGGTACGCCCCCGAGAGCTGGGCCTCATGACCTCGGGCCGCGCGATCAGCCACTCCGAGGAGAGCCCCCGCGCCCACGCCCGGTTCCTGCACGGCGCCCAGCTCTGGGTCGCGCTCCCGGACGCGCACCGGAACGTGGACCCGCACTTCCAGCACCACGCGGACCTCCCGGTGGTCACGGCTCCGGGCCTGACGGCCACCGTCATCCTGGGCACCCTGGACGGCACCACCTCCCCGGGCACGACGTACACCCCCCTGGTCGGCGCCGACCTCACCCTCACCCCGGGCACCGACGCCCGCCTGCCCCTCGACCCCGACTTCGAGTACGCGGTCCTGGCGATGTCGGGCGAGGCGAAGGTCGACGGCGTCCCGGTCCCGGCGGGCTCGATGCTCTACCTCGGCTGCGGCCGAACGGAACTCCCGCTCCACACGGACTCCGAGGCCGGCCTGATGCTGCTGGGCGGCGAGCCGTTCGAGGAGGAGATCGTGATGTGGTGGAACTTCATCGGCCGCTCCCACGAGGAGATCGAGGCGGCCCGCAAGGACTGGATGGAGACCCCCCGCTTCGGCGACGTCACGGGCTACGCGGGCACCCGCCTCCCGGCCCCGGCGCTCCCCCCGGTGGCCCTGAAGCCACGTGGCCGGGTGCGCTGACCTGGCCCGATTGATCCTGCGAAGGTCTGCCGCGTGGCCTTCGCCGAGGCCCCTCACCGGCCCGGCGAGGGGGCTCAGCTGTGCCTGCTGGTGGGTGCTCCTTCGGAGTGCGTGACGGTCGCAGGTGTTGGCACCTGTGACCAGGTCTGATCAAACACTTGCTGACCCTTTGCTGACCTTACTGACGAGTAATCAGATTCTGTCATCGGTGGGGGCGTGAGGCTTGGCGTCGTACGGTCGTTGGTGTGAAGGTGGCCAGCTCCACCCGGGCAGCTGTGCCGGCGGCACGCTTTGTCCAAAGGCGAGGGTGAGGTGCCGTAAATCGTTCATGCCTTCGGGCGTTTCCTGCCGAGTTGGTGGTCTCGGAGCTGGCCTTGCGCTATCCCCGAGATTTCTCGAAGACGGCCGTTACGGGCACCGGTTCACAGGCAGACGGCTCAAGGGCGCCGACCGTCCGTCGAAAAAGAATGCTCGGCGGTCCCGGCGCAGCGGCAGTGAGTCTTTGCCCGCGACGGCCGAGCTGCTGCCAGCCTGAACGTGGAAGGACTCTTGGTAATCCGGGTTCGCTGCGGGCTGCACGTCTTCTGACGATCCGCCTTCGCCCTGAGTGGAGAAAGCGCAATCGGAGGAAGGCGCGACTGATCATGCTCTCCGGAGCGGAGATGGACTGGCCATGCAGGGTGATGGCTCCAGTGATGAACAGGAAGAAATTGGCCTCGGTGGTGGTCAAGCGTCACCCGAAATGGCGGGAGGCTTCGTTGCCGAGACCGGCGCCGGGGAGCTGATCTGGTCCTTTGTCGCCTTGTGACTTTCTGATCTTTGGGAGCGTGTCTTTCGGTGGTTTCCGGAAGGGTGCCGACTTGTCTCGCCAGGATTCCCCCGGCTCCGCCCTGCCAACAAAATTCTCCCGGCTCGGCTGGCTTGAGTAGTACGCCCCTCGTCTGCGGTTTGATGTGGCGAGGCCGGTTTCGTGCTGGGGACGTGGGGCGAGGGCAGGTTCTGATGGCCATTGGCAGCGAGCAGGACGAACGGAAACTTCGAGCTGTTTCCGATGACGCACCACGTGGAGTGCGTGGCGATCCTTGAGCCGGTGAAGAAGGACGACTGACCTGGGGTTTTGTGCGTGCGCATTATGTGCGGTGTGGGCGTTACGGGGCGCCAAGGGAGGGCGACGCTCTGCGAGAAGCTGCTGGTTCCTGATGGTCACTTGTCGCGGAAGAGACCAGCTACAGCTAGCGCGGTGACCTGCTGCGATGAGGGGTCTTTGGTCGCTGACCTGCTTGAATGGTCTTTCAGTTGTTTCATGCTCGTGCCGGTTGATGAAGCCGGAAGTCCCAGAAAAGTCCCAGAGGACTCCCACGGCTTACGGACGTCTTCTCGGTTCGACTCACAGGGCAGAGCGCGGCGCGGACCGGGGCTCTGCACTGGAAGTCGGCCTTGTTCCTCTGCGGCAATGGGCGGCGTTTTCCGCTGGCAGGGAGAGCTCCGTATGCGGATTGCGAGCTCTGGCGCTGGGTGACGCAGCGAGGGGCGGTCAGCGGATCCGATAGATCACGTCTCATGTTTCCTGCGGCATGAGAAGTGCTCAGGCAGCCCTTCGGGTCCTGGAAGGCTTGCGGGCTGACCGCAGCCGAAGCGGCAGAGCGGGATCGCTTGACCCGACGCGTCGACCGGAACCCTGGCGGCTTCGGTTTCCCGGGGGCGGGACTCAAGGACGATGGCACGGCTGCCACGTCTCTGCTTCGGTTCAGCCCGCACCTGCGAAGCGGAACGGTCCTCGGTGCACCTGTCGCGCCGGTCCCCCTGTCGTACGGATGGCTGGGGCTCCTTGTCGTCCAGGGCGGGCCCGTTCGCCTCGAGGTACTGCTTCCACTGCTGTGCGGGGAGCCAACCGTGGTGGCCGCCCCGCTGGAACGGGATCCGCTCACCGGCCGCAGCTTCCACGATGAACCGGGTGAGGGTGAGGCCGCCTTCCCCTGTGAAGGTGCTTGACTGATGGGCGGGCATGAGGACGCGATGCCAGCCTCCGCAGTACCCGGCGTCGGTCGGGTTCTCCGGGTCGTAGGGCTTCTCCGGGCACCGGGTGAGCGCGCCGTTTTGGCTGCACTGGCCCTCCTCCAGGACGAAGTTGCCATCCTGGACGGCGATGGGGTTCTTCTGCACGCGGATGACAGAGGCTGGCAGGTTGGGCGTGCGGACGTAAGGGACGGTGCCGATGCCTGCGTGGTCGGGGTCGGCGAAGTCCCAGACCGACTGAATACCGCCGCGGCGCCGGAACCCCTCCCGTGCACGCATTCCGCGGGCCGTCTGGGCGCTCAGCTGCGGCTCGTAGCCCAGGACGATGCCGTTGGCGCCGTCGATGCGTACATCGAGGCGCGCGTGCCCGTCGGCGGTCTGCGACTCGATGTCGGCGTGGAAGCCGTGATCTTCGGAGTCCTTCGCGACGCGTTCCTTGCGTGCGAGGTGCTCGTCGGACTCGTGGCTGATGGGCTTCTCCCCAGGTTTCCGGTAGTGGGAGGCAAGCCATACGCTGTCACGCTGGACGAGGTACATGGGAACGCGCCGGCCGCGGAGGTCCCGGCAGTCGGGGCAGATGAGCCCGCGCTTTTCGACTGGGACACGTCCTCGCATGCGCAGGAGCACACTCAGGAGGTTTTGGCCTTGCGGTACGCCGAGGTCGGGGCGGTCCAAGTCGAGGTTGCGGCCAGCCGGTTCGTAGTAGACGGGATTACGGAAGAGGTCTTCGTCGCTGTCGATCTGAAGGTCGTCGTCCATGGGTGCTCCCCGCAGCCGCCACGAGTAAGAGACCATCTCAATTGGTGCATCGAACTGCGTAGAGCGCCGCGAGCACCGTAGTTCCCTGCACG
>NZ_BMMV01000011.1:0-76338 GCF_014646115.1 Streptomyces camponoticapitis
TACCAAGCCATGGTCACCCTCGCCTGCCTACAACTCTGGCTCCCATGACTTTGCGGACAGGCCCTAGGCCCGGGCCGGAAACGCCCCAGGAAGGTTCTTCACCGAATGACTCGCCCCGAACGCCCGGCCCGCGCACCCCGCCCGGCCGGTAAGCGACCGGTCCACTCCCGCGCCAAGAGCCCCGCAAAAGGCTCGGCGAAGGCGCCGGTCCGCCGCGTCGCGCGCCCCCAGGAGTTCACGCTCCCGGAAACCATCACCCCGGCGCTGCCCGCCGTCGAGGCGTTCGACGAGCTCGACATGCCCGCGGCACTGCTCAAGACCCTCACCTCCCTGGGTGTGACCGAGCCCTTCCCGATCCAGGGCGCCACCCTCCCGAACTCCCTCGCGGGCCGCGACATCCTCGGCCGGGGCCGTACCGGATCCGGCAAGACCCTCGCCTTCGGCCTCGCGCTGCTGGCCCGCCTCGCCGGCCGTCGCGCCGAGCCGCGCGCGCCGTACGCGATGGTGCTGGTACCCACCCGCGAGCTGGCGCAGCAGGTCACCGACGCCCTCACGCCCTACGCCACCGCGGTGAACCTGCGCATGGCCACCGTCGTCGGCGGCCTGTCGATCAGCAAGCAGGCTGGGACGCTGCGCCGCGGCGCCGAAGTGCTCGTGGCGACACCCGGACGGCTCAAGGACCTCATCGAACGCGGCGACTGCCGGCTGGACCAGGTCACCATCACCGTCCTCGACGAGGCCGACCAGATGGCCGACATGGGCTTCATGCCGCAGGTCACCGCGCTGCTCAAGCAGGTACGGCCGGACGGCCAGCGGATGCTGTTCTCGGCGACGCTCGACAAGAACATCGACCGGCTCGTACGGCAGTACCTGACCGACCCCGTCGTGCACTCCGTCGACCCCTCCCAGGGCGCTGTCACGACGATGGAGCACCACGTCCTGTACGTCATGGACGAGACCGACAAGAAGGCGGTCACCATGCGGATCGCGGCCCGCGAGGGCCGGGTGCTGCTGTTCCTGGACACCAAGCGGTCGGTGGACCGGCTGGTCAAGCGGTTGCTGGCGAGCGGTGTACGGGCCTCCGGCCTGCACGGCGGCCGGTCCCAGCCGCAGCGCAACCGCACGCTCGACCAGTTCAAGACCGGTGAGGTGACGGTGCTCGTCGCGACGAACGTCGCGGCTCGCGGCATCCACGTCGACGACCTCGACCTGGTCGTCAACGTGGACCCGCCCGTCGATCACAAGGACTATCTGCACCGCGGCGGACGCACCGCGCGCGCCGGTGAGTCGGGCAGCGTCGTGACGCTCGTACTGCCCGAGCAGAAGCGGGACATGACGCGGCTGATGTCGGACGCCGGCATCGCCCCGAGGACCACCAGCGTCAAGTCGACCGACGAGGAACTGACGCGGCTGACCGGGGCGCGGGAGCCCTCCGGGGTCGCGATCACCATCGAGGTGCCGCAGCCCGTCGTACGGAAGCCGCAGAAGGCGCGCGCGTCGCGCCCGGCGCGGCGGACCAACGGCGCGGGCTCGGGCGGCGGGTCACGGCTGGGCGCGGCCGGCGGTTCCGGGCGCGGCAGCCGGGGCGGCCGTCGTGGCCGCCCGCCGGAGCGCGGCGCGGAGGGCGGCCGGCGCACCGCCGCGTAGCCGGCCCGGAGTCGTTCACCGGGGGCCGGAGAGGCAGTCAGCCTGTCCGGCCCCCGACGACAAACCGGCGACAACGGGCGGATGTCGTGCCCGTACCGACCGGTTAACTTCCCGAAAACTCCACGGACTTGGGATTGACGTGCCCATGTCTACGCGCGTCATCATGTGGGCATGCGAATCCCCCCACGAATCGCCCTCATCGGCGGCGCGGCCGCCCTCCTGTCCACCCTCCTCGTCGGCGGCACGGCGGCCGGAGCCGCCACGGCCGCCCCGCTCGCGGTCGGCGACATCTGCTACTCCGACCTGCCGTCCCAGGCGCACGACACCCTCGACCTGATCGACCAGGGCGGGCCGTTCCCGTACCCGCAGGACGGCGGGGTCTTCCAGAACCGCGAGGGCATCCTGCCTCAGGAGTCCACCGGCTACTACCACGAGTACACCGTCGAGACGCCGGGCTCCCCGGACCGCGGCGCGCGCCGCATCGTGACCGGCAACTCGCAGCAGGACTACTACACCGCCGACCACTACGAGTCCTTCGACCTCGTCGACCACGGCTGCTGATCGCTCACCGTCCGCACCACGACCGACAGGTAGCCTCCGCCCCATGACAGTTACGTATGTGATCCCCGGGGCGGAGGTCACCGGTCTCGAACGCTTCTGGCAGGTGATCGGCGAAGCCGTGAACGGTCCGGACGGCTACTTCGGCCGTAATCTGGACGCCTTCGCGGACTGCCTCGGCGGCGGCTTCGGGACGCCGGAGGACCGGGACTTCGTCATCGAGTGGCGCGACCACGAACTCTCCCGCCGCGCGCTCGGGCACGAGGAGACGGCCCGGCAGCTCCGGGGCCGGCTGGCACGCGTTCCCGAGGGCAACAGGGGCTTCGTCCAAGGACAGTTGGACGAAGCCGAAGCCGGCCGGGGCAGCACGGTCTTCGACTGGCTCACGGAGATCATCGACGAGCGGGCGCCGGGCACCCTGCGGCTGCTCTGAACCGTCGTCAGGTCCCCGGGGCCACTCGGCGGCCCCCGTTCACTCACCGGCCGCGCGGCAGCAGGCCCTCCAGTCTTCGCCGGACCGCCGCGTCCGGCAGACCGCTCACCGCGGCGGCCGCCGTCTCACGCGCGTGACCGGCCACCCTCCCGTCGGCGAGCATCCTGGCCAGCGCGTCCACCGCCCTCGGATCCTCCCGCGCCGCGAGTCCCCGCGCCGCCTCGGCCGCCGTGACCGCCACCGGATCCGTCAACCGCGCCGCCAGTGCCTCACGGATCCCGGGCGTGTCCGCGTCGGCCGCCGCAAGGGCCGTCGTCGCCCGCTCCCGCACCGGGTTGTCGATGTCGGCGCTGAGCGCGGTGAGCGCAGCGATCCCCTCCTCGTGGTCACCCGCCACCAGTCCGGCCAGCGCGGCGGTCACCCGGCGGCGTACCCCGGGGTCCGGATGCCCCGTGTGCCGCAGGATCTCGGGCAGGACGGCCGAATCGCCCTGCGCACCGAGCGCCGTCACGCACGCGCCGATCAGCTCCGGTGTCCGGGCCCGCGCGCACGACTCCCGCAGCGGCGGCAGCGCGCGGTCCGCGAACGGCCTCTCCCCGTCCGCCATGCCGAGCCCGGCCAGTACGTCGGCGGCGAAGGCGCGGCGCAGCGGATCGTCGCTCGCCAGCCAGGCGAGCGACGCCTGGAACGACTCCTCGTCGCCGCGCCGCCACAGCGCGGCCACCGGCTCCCGCCAGTCGTCCCGTTCGGGCACCCCGCACCGCAGCGCCCGCCCCGCCAGCTCCTCGAACGGCGCGGGCAGACCCAGGGACTCCTCCAGGACGGTGGTGATCGCCCCGTGCCCCGTCTGCCGCTCCAGGCTCGCGACGGGCACACCGTCCCTCAACGTCTCCACGACGACCGTCACCCCGCCGTCCTCCTCGATCCGGCGTACCACCGTCTCGTCGCCCTCACCGGCCATCGGCAGCAGCTCGGCGTGCAGTTCGTGCTCCACCGCCTCCGGCGCGGTCCACCGCCGGGCCTCGGCCAGCGCCTCCTCGCGCGCACCGGCGCCGTGCCGCAGCAGGGCCCGTACGGTCGACGGCGAGCCGCGCCGGGCGGCCGTCACCAGTGGCGGCTCGCCGTCGGGGACGCCGCCGCCGGGACCGGGGAGGTCGGGGTCCGCCCCGTGCGCCAGCAGCGCCTCCACCGTGGCCGCGTGGCCCTGCCCGACGGCCCAGGCGAGGGCCGTGAAGCCGTACGCCTCGCGCCGGTCGGGGAGCGCGCCCGCCGCCAGCAGGGCCAGCACCACCTCCGTATGACCGCCGCACGCGGCCCCGCACAGCGGCAGGTCACCGTCGCCGGGTCCGCTCGACCGCTCCGGGTCGGCGCCCGCCGCCAGCAGCAGCCGGACCGCGCCGGGTTCGTCGCTGACGGCCGCCGCGTAGAGCGCGCTCTGGCCGTCCTGATCGGTCGCCTCGGCGGTGACGCCGGAGCGCAGCAGAGTGACGACCGTGTCCTCCCGGCCCTCGTACACGGCCGCGAAAAGCGCGTCCGACGCGTCGTCGCGTCCGTCGTCGGGTGCGTCGTCCGGAGCCTCGTCCGGCGCGGCGCCGGGCGGGCTGCCGGGCGCGTCGTCGGAGTCCGCTGTCCGCTCGTTCGTCATCCCTCGACCTTCGCCCGGCGAGACCATTCCCGCCAAATCGATAAATCGACAGACTTCCTCCGGTGCGGTGAAGTCCCCTCGGTACAAAGGGAGTTCAGGTGTCGCAGTCGAGCACGGTGTGACAGAGCTGGCACCGCGCCCGCACCCGTCCCCGGACCGGCACGCGGATGCGCTGATGGCAGGTGGGACAGGGGAACGACACCCGCAGCCCGTCCGGCAGTGTTTCGAAGGCGTACGGGCGCCCGGCGTCCCCGGACTCGCCGGGGTGGTCGAGCGCGTAACGGCGCTCCTTGGCGTACCGGTGCCGGCCCGACCACCCCGCCGTGGTCAGCGGCGGCTGCTGCTCGTCCCGCAGGGCCTGGGCCTTGCCCTTCGTGTACGCGGTGTAGCCCTGGGGGCTGGTGAACCAGATGGCCGGGTCCTCGTTGAACACGATGGCCCGCTTGGCCAGCACATAGCCGAACTCCTCCGGCGTCAGATAGCCGAGCTTCTGGCTGGAGTCCCGGTCCTCCCGGAACGCGTCGAGGAGCAGCCAGCCCGCGCCCAGATACGTCGTCACGGTGTCGGTCAGGATCTCGTTGTCGCGGGTGCCGGGGAAGCTCAGCCCGAGCCGGTGCAGCAGGACATGGGTGATCTCGTGCGCGAGGGCGGCGCCGATGTCCCTGCGGTGCGTCCGGAAGCGGTCGTTGAGTTCGATGAAGTACTCCGGCCCGGCCGTCAGCTCGACACTCGCCGCGTGCTCCATCTCGCGGAAGCTGACGATCATCCGGGCGTCCGGCAGATGCAGCTGCTGGAGCAGCGCGCGGGCCACCCGCGCCACTCCGAGATGGAGGTCGTCGTCATCGGCGAAGGCGACGTCGGCGGGCGCGACGCTGGCGTCGTACTGCCGGATGCCGTCACCCGACATCCGCCGGTACAGCGCGGTGATCGCGGCCCGCGCGGTCTCCAGATGCGGGTAGCCGTGTACGACCGGGCTGCCGTTCGTCGCGCCTCTGTCCGTCACGCCACTACCCCTTCGTAGGACGGTCGACCGTCCTCAACTGTACGGCGGTGAGCCCCGTAGGGGCGTGGGCCGCGGGGGTGCGGGCGTGTGGTCCGCCGACCGGTCGACGGACTCCCCGCGCCGGTCCCCGGACGCCGCCGGAGGTCCGACCGTTCGGTTGGCTGAAACCTGCATCTTGTGCCACGGCTGATTTCCTCCCCATAATCCGGATCACGCTGTGGCGGGCGGACGCGGGCGACCTCGTTGTCTCACCGGTCGTCGGTCGGCTCCGCCATGCGTACGGCACCCCCACGTGCTGAGCGTCATCCGTACACAGCTTCACGCACGACAGCCCCACGCAAGACAACCAAATGCACTGTTTCCCCCCACGAAAGGCAGTCAGTTGAGCTTCCTGCGTGCCCTCAAGAGATGTGCCGTCGTCGGCGCGGTCGTCCTCGCCGGTGTCAGCCTGCAGCCCGCATCCGCGTCCGCCGCCCCCACTCCGGCCCCGCCGGTCGTCGGCGGCACCCCCGCCGAGCAGGGTGAGTTCCCCTTCATGGTCCGCCTCTCCATGGGCTGCGGCGGCGCGCTCTACGAGCAGGACATCGTCCTGACCGCCGCCCACTGCGTGGACGGCTCCGGGCCCAACACCGGCATCACCGCCACGGCGGGCGTCGTGGACCTGGAGAGCCCGGACGCCGTCGAGGTCAACTCCACCGAGGTCCTCCAGGCCCCCGGCTACAACGGCACCGGCAAGGACTGGGCGCTGATCAAGCTCGCCCAGCCGATCGACCTGCCGACGCTCGACATAGCGACCGACGACAGCTTCAACAGCGGCGACTTCACCGTCGCCGGCTGGGGCGCCGCGACCGAGGGCGGTGGCCAGCAGCGTTACATGCTGAAGGCCGGCGTGCCGTTCGTCTCCGACGCGGACTGCGAGGGCGCGTACGGCAGCAGCCTCGTCCCGTCCGAGGAGATCTGCGCCGGCTTCATCGAGGAGGGTGGCGTCGACACCTGCCAGGGCGACTCCGGCGGCCCGATGTTCCGTGACAACGGCGCGGGCGGCTGGATCCAGGTCGGCATCGTGAGCTGGGGCCAGGGCTGCGCGCAGCCGGGCTTCCCGGGCGTCTACACCGAGGTGTCCACCTTCGCCGCCGACATCCAGTCGGCAGCGGCGGGTCTCTGACGGACGGATCGTCAGGCGCGGCACGCCATGCGGTAGGCGTGTGACGCGCGTGAGGTGACACGAACGAGGAGGGGCGGGTTCCGGACCAGTTGGTCCGGACCCCGCCCCTCTCTCTTGTTTCTCCCGTTTCCTTCGGTCGCATGGCTTTCGTCCGTGTGGGCGCAGTGTCGGCGGACGCGCGCGCGGCGACCGGTGGTCTGGGCGGGTTCCGGTGTTCGGTGGCCGGACGGCGACCGGAGGCCGACCGTTCGGTTGGCCGAGATCCGTATCTTGTGGGGCCGCTCCTGCCCTCCGGATAATCCGGATCGCGTTCCTGTCGGGCTCATGCCAACGGCGCGCAACGCGCGTCGACCCGTGTGCCATGACAGGAGCAAATCCCTCAAGCCCCCACGAAAGGCAGACCGTTGAGCATTCAGGGTGTCCTCAAGAGATGCATCGCTGCCGGCGCTGTCATGCTCGCCGCCATCAGCCTCCAGACCACCTCCGCCTCCGCCGCGCCCGTGCCGGACGCGCCCAAGACGCAGGCCGCCGCCCCCCTCGCGCCGCCCGTCGTCGGCGGCACCCGCGCCGCCCAGGGCGAGTTCCCCTTCATGGTCCGCCTCTCGATGGGCTGTGGTGGCTCGCTGTACTCGTCCACCGTCGTGCTGACGGCCGCCCACTGTGTGAGCGGATCGGGCAACAACACCAGCATCACCGCCACCGCGGGCGTCGTGGACCTCCAGAGCACCAGCGCCATCAAGGTCCGTTCCACCAAGGTCCTCCAGGCCCCCGGCTACAACGGCACCGGCAAGGACTGGGCGCTGATCAAGCTCGCCCAGCCGATCAACCTGCCGACCCTGAAGATCGCCACCACCACCGCCTACAACAACGGCAACTTCACCGTCGCCGGCTGGGGAGCGGCCCGTGAGGGCGGCGCCCAGCAGCGCTACCTCCTCAAGGCCACCGTCCCGTTCGTCTCCGACGCCAGCTGCAACTCGTCGTACGGCGGCCAGATCATCGCCGGCGAGGAGATCTGCGCCGGATTCGCGGCCGGTGGCACGGACACCTGCCAGGGTGACTCCGGCGGCCCGATGTTCCGCAAGGACAACGCCGGCGCCTTCATCCAGGTCGGCATCGTGAGCTGGGGCAACGGCTGCGCCCGGCCCAACTACCCCGGTGTCTACACCGAGGTCTCCACCTTCGCCTCCGCCATCGCGTCGGCCGCGGCCACTCTCTGATCCCCTCCGGGCTCTCTGATCCGAGCTGATCCGACCCCGTAGAGCGCCCGGCCCCGAGGGCGGGGCAGGTCAGCACACGCCGCCGGCGCGTTAGTTCAAGACCTGTCCCGCCTTTGTCCATGGGCGCACCCGCTCCCCGCGACGCAAATTGACGTGCACGGAACACCGTGGACGAAGAGGAGCGACGTGAACGCCAACGCAGCAGAACGAGGCCCCCGCCGCAGAACCGTTGTGGCCGCCACCGCAGTCGTGGCGGCCGGCGCCGCCCTCGCCGCTCCGGGCGGCGCCTTCGCAGCCGGTACGGTGCCGGGCACAGGCACCGTACCGGCGTCCCCCGCACCCGCCCCCGGCACCCGCGAGACCGTCCTGCGCTCCCGTGAGCTGGAGGTCCGCGTCGACAGCGGCTTCCCGCGCGTCGTGTCGTACACCGACCGCTCCACCCGCGCCGTCCTGCACGGGCGGAGCGCCCCCGTCACCGGCGTCCTCATCGACGGGGTGCCGCACACCCCGAAGGTCAGCACCCGGCCCGCCGGCCGCGACCGGGCCGCGTACACGCTCGCCTTCGACGGCGGTACCGAGATCGACGCCGAGATCACCGTCGACGGATGGCGCGTCGACTGGCGCGTCACCCGGATCGCGGACACCGAGGCCCTGCGCGTCGGAACCCTGGAACTGCCGGAACTCGCCCTGCTCTCCGTACGGAGCGACCAGAGCGGCGCGACCCTGCTCGCCGCCCGTGTCGAGATCGACAAGGCCAAGACCGGCGACACCCTCGTCGGCTCGACAACGTACGCGACGTGGGCGCGCGGCGATTGTCGCGTCCCGGCGCGCTGGTCTTCGAGGACTTCCAGCACGTCCCGCAGGGCTGGGGCGTCTTCGTCAAGGGCGACGCGGGCGGCGCCACCGACCCGCGCACCCATATCGCCCAGCGGCACGCGCCGTTCACCCAGCGCGGCTGGAACGGCAAGGCCGTCGACGACGTCGTCGACGGCACCGAATCGCTCAAGTCACGCGGCGAGAACGACGGGCTGGTGTACCGCACGGTGCCCCACACGGTCCGCTTCGAACCCGGCAGGCGCTACCGCGTCACCTACCGCTACGAGAACGAGAAGGCCGGCCAGTACGCCTGGATCACGGCCGTGGACGGGCCGGGGGAGCGGGAGCTGTCGCGTACCGAGCTGCCCGTCGCCACCGAACCGACCGTCCTGAGCCACGAGTTCACCGCCCCGGACGACGGCGAGGCGTGGGTCGGACTGCGCAAGGTGGGCGACGACGGCACGGCGGAGTTCGTGCTCGACGCCTTCGAGGTCCGCGAGGTGTAGCGACTCGGCGCCGGGCGGGCCACGAGGCCCGTCCGGCACGGGCCGTCACGCCAGCCGTACGTGCCCCGCTCCCGCGCTCTCCAGCTCCAGCACCCACACCTCGTTGCGCCCCGCGCGCAGCACCGGCCCCGGCACGTACAGCGACTCCTGGGGGCCCACCGCCCAGTAGCGCCCCAGGCAGAAGCCGTTGACCCAGACGAAGCCGCGCGTCCAGCCCGGCAGCCGGAGCCGGGCGTCACCGGGCGCCACGACGTCGAACGAACCCCCGTACAGCCCCCGCGCCCCCGGCCAGGCCGGGGCGCGGAACGGGAGCGCGCCGACGGCCGCCGCGTCGTCGAAGGCGTCCAGCCGCAGCCCCCGCGCCCGTACCCCGTGCAGATACTGCCGCTCGTGCAGGAAACCGCCTGTGATCCCCTTCGGCTCGCCCGTACGCGGCCCGTAGTTGACCCGTCCCAGCGACTCCACCCACGCCTCGACCACCGCGGGCCCGGCCACCGGCTCCGCCAGCACCGGGTCCTCCTCACGCAGCACCCCGGCCCGGACCCCGTCGACCTGGACCACCGCCAGATCACGCAGCCCCGACAGCGTCAGCGGATACGGCCGCCGGGGACCCGGCACCTCCACGAGGTAGCGCACCAGCCCCTGGTCCACGCCCAGTTCCTCGAACGACGGCGGCATCGGCGTCAGTGTCTCCGGCCCGCCGAGCGCGTCGATCACCTCGTCCAGCGGCACCCACGTCTCCGTCTCGACACGCGAGGGCCCGTCGCCCAGCACCGGGGGAGGGGGCGGCACGTCGGGCAGCGGCCCCTCCCGGTACTCCGCCAGGACCTCCCGGAACAGCCAGAACTTCTCGGTGGGCAGCCCCGCCTCGTCCACCGGCGCGTCGTAGTCGTACGACGTCACGTCCGGTTCCAGCGCGCCGTCGTGCAGCGCGCCCGCGCGATTGGCGCCCGCCCGGCCCGCGAAGTTCGTACCGCCGTGCGCCATGTAGATGTTCACCGACGCACCGCACGCAAGGATCTCCCGCAGCGCCCCCGCCGCCTCCACCGGATCGCGCACCGCCGGCACACCGCCCCAGTGGTCGAACCAGCCGCACCAGAACTCCATGCACATCAGCGGTCCCCCGGCCCGGTGCTCGCGCAGCGTCGCGAACGCGGACCGCGCCCCCGACCCGAAGTTCACCGTCGCCAGGACACCCGGCACCGAGCCGCCGGTCAGCATGTGGTCCTCCGGGCCGTCGGAGGTGAACAGCGGCACGTCGATTCCGCCGGTACGGAGCAGCGCGGCCAGAGTGGAGAGGTACGGCAGGTCGGAGCCGTAACTCCCGTACTCGTTCTCGACCTGCACCATGACCACCGGTCCGCCGCGCCCGGTCTGGCGGGAGACGACCTGCGGCAGGAGACGCCGGAACCAGCGCTCCACGGGGCCCAGGAACTCCGGGTCGCCGGTCCGCACCCGCGCACCCACCGCCGCCGTCAGCCAGTGCGGCAGCCCTCCGTTGTCCCACTCCGCGCAGATGTACGGGCCCGGCCGCACGATCGCCCACAGCCCCGCCTCGTGGGCCGCGTCCAGGAACCGGCCCAGTGCCTCCACGTCGGTGAAGCGGCCGGGCGAGGGCTCGTGCAGATTCCACGGGACGTACGTCTCCACGCAGTTCAGGCCCATCGCGCGCAGCATCCGCAACCGGTGCGGCCACTGCTCCTCATGGACCCGGAAGTAGTGCAGCGCCCCCGACAGGAGCCGCACCGGCCGGCCGTCCACCAGGAAATCCTTGTCACCTACAGTGAAATCGGCCACCGCCGCCGCCCTTCGCTCCGATCACGTGCCACGGCCACCCTCACCCCTGGTCAGGGACCGGTCCATGGACAAAGATCAGCGGTGCATGGACGGACCGGGCGAACGGAGCCGACCGGAACCGGTCGCGCGGACGAACCGGCCGGGCGCGGAGCCGACCGGACCGGCGGGAGAGGAGCGGAAGCGGATGTACCACACCTGGATGCGGTACTTCACCCCCAGCCCCGTCCACCACCGCCTCGGTCTGGTCTGTCTCGGCGTCGGCCTCCAGCACGGCCGGCTGCCCACGGTCGGCCCCCGCGTCCTCGATCACCACGTCGCCGTCGTCGTCGGCGCGGGCAGCGGCTGGTACCGCGACCCGGAAGGCCGCCGGACCACCGTCACCGCGCCCGCGCTGCTCTGGCTGCTCCCCGGCGTACCGCACCACTACGGCGCCGACCCCGGGACCGGCTGGGACGAGAGCTTCGTCGACTTCACCGGCCCCGCCACCACCACGTACACCGAACTCGGCTACATCCAGACCGACCGCCCCGTCGTGCCGCTCTCCGACGCGGCGCCCGCCCGCGCCGCCGTCGGCCGCATCGTCCGCGCCGCACGGCGCGACAACCCGCTCCTGGAGGTCGAGACGGGCGCGGCCGTCCATGAACTCCTCGTCGCCCTGCGCCGCGCCCGCGCCGACACCAACGCCGAGGGCGACCTCGTCCTCCAGGCCCTCGCCCGCGACGCCTTCCTGCCGCTCTCCGTCGCCGAACACGCGGCCCGGCACGGCATGACCCCCGCCGAACTGCGCGGCGCCGTCCGCAGGGGCGCCGGATGCAGCCCCAAGGACTATCTGCTGGGCATCAGACTCGGCCGCGCCAAGGAACTCCTCGCCGCCACCGAACTGCCCGTCGCAGCCGTCGCGCGCCGCGTCGGCTACGACGACCCGGCGTACTTCTCCCGGCTGTTCACCCGCCGGGTCGGCACCGCGCCGGTCCGCTTCCGCGAGCGCCAGGGCCGGACCGTCCCCGGCGGCTGGAGCGACCGCGTCCCGGACCCCGACCACCCACCGACGATCACCACACGCTCTCCTTGAGACGCCACCCCTGCCGGTGCCCCGCAGGACCTAAGCTTCCGCACCATGACCACGAGCGACAACGGTGACAACGGCGGCATCGACCCGTCCGTCCAGGCCGAGCTGGACCGGCTCCGCGGGAGTATCGACAACATCGACGCGGCCGTCGTCCATATGCTGGCGGAACGGTTCAAATGCACCCAGCAGGTCGGCCTCCTCAAGGCCGCGCACCAGCTGCCGCCCGCCGACCCGGCCCGTGAACAGCGGCAGATCATCCGGCTCCGGCAGCTCGCCGAGAGCGCCCGGCTCGACCCCGCGTTCGCCGAGAAGCTCCTCAACTTCATCATCGCCGAGGTGATCCGGCACCACGAGACCATCGCGGACAGCTCGGGGCGCACGGACGGCCCGGCCTGACCGACCGGTGACCCGCGGTACGGACACCGCGCTTCCGTGCCCCGCCCCGTGCGCTGACAGCGCAATCCCCACCCGCTGCGCGTTCCGACAGCCATCGGGCAGCATGTCCCCATGTCCGTACTGACGCGCGACGAAGCGCAGACCCGTGCCCAGCTCATCGACGTCCACCGGTACACGGTCGCCCTCGACCTGACCACCGGCGACGAGACCTTCGAATCCCTTGCCGCCATCGAGTTCACCGCCCTCGCGGCCGGAGACACCTTCGTCGAGCTGAAGCCCGCACGACTGCGCTCCATCACCCTGGACGGACAGCCCCTGGACCCCGGCGCCCTCACCGAGAACCGGCTCGCGCTCACCGGCCTCGCCGAAGGCCGGCACGAACTGCGCGTCGAATCCACCATGCGCTACTCCCGCACCGGCGAGGGCATGCACCGCTTCACCGACCCCACCGACGGCGAGACCTACGTCTACACCCAGATGTTCCTCGAAGACGTCCAGCGGATCTTCGCCGTCTTCGACCAGCCCGACCTCAAGGCCGTCTTCGATCTCACCGTCACCGCACCCGAAGGCTGGACCGTCCTCGGCAACGGCATCGCCACCGACGAGGGCGACGGCCGCTGGAGCCTCGCGCCGACCCCGCCCATCTCCACCTACCTCGTGGCCGTCGCCGCCGGCCCCTGGCACTCGGTGCGCACCGAACACGCGGGCCTGCCCTTCGGGATCCACTGCCGGCGCTCGCTCGCGCCCCATCTCGACACCGACGCCGACGAGATCCTCGCCATCACACGCGCCTGCTACGACCGCTACCACGTGAAGTTCAAGGAGCCGTACCCCTTCGACTCCTACGACCAGGCCTTCGTCCCCGAGTTCAACATGGGCGCCATGGAGAACCCGGGCCTCGTCACCTTCCGCGACGAATTCGTCTACCGCTCCGCCGTCACCGACACCGAGCGGCAGACCAGGGCCATGGTCATCGCCCACGAGATGGCCCACATGTGGTTCGGCGACCTCGTCACGCTCACCTGGTGGGACGACATCTGGCTCAACGAGTCCTTCGCCGAGTACATGGGCTACCAGACCCTCACCGAGGCCACCCGCTACACCGACACCTGGGTCGCCTTCGGCATAGACCGCAAGGCCTGGGGTTACGACGCCGACCAGCGGCCCTCCACCCACCCCGTCGCGCCCGACCCCGACGCCGTGCCCGACACCGCGTCCGCGATGCTCAACTTCGACGGCATCTCCTACGCCAAGGGAGCCTCCGCGCTGCGCCAACTCGTCGCCTGGCTAGGTGAGACGGACTTCCTCGCCGGCATCAACACACACTTCGCCCGGCACAAGTTCGGCAACGCCACCCTCGCCGACTTCATCGACTCCCTCGCGGCCTCCACCGACCGCGACGTCCACCGGTGGGCCGGGCAGTGGCTCCGTACGACCGGTGTCGACACCCTCACGCCCACCGTCGACGGCGACGGTCCCGAGGCCGGCTGGACCCTCGACGTCGCCCAGGACGGCAGCCGCCCGCACCGTATCGCCGTCAGCACCTACGACCGCGACCTCGTCGACCCCACCCGGCTCGCCCCGCGCGACCGCTTCGAGATCGACATCCCACAGCAGGACGGCCCCACCGTCCGCCCCGGCCGCCGCCCCGACCTGGTCGTCCTCAACGACGGCGACCTCGCCTACGCCAAGGTCCGCCTCGACGACCGCTCCTGGGCCACCGCCCTCGACTCCCTCTCCGCCATCCCCGACCCGCTCACCCGCACCGTCGTCTGGAACGCGGCCCGCGACATGGTCCGCGACGGCGAACTGGCCCCCACCGCCTACCTGGAGGCCGCGCGCACCCACCTGCCCCACGAGTCCGATCTCGCGATCGTCCAAGGCGTACTCGGCTTCGCCGCCACCCAGATCGCCGACCGCTACCTGGGCCCCGACGACCGGCCCGGGGTCCTCGCCACCCTCACGACCATCTGCCGCGCCCTCATCCGCCGCACGGAGGACGGCAACGCGCCCGGTCTGCGCCTCACCGCCGTACGCCACTTCATCTCCGCGGCCACCCAGCCCGACGGCATCCAGGACTGGCTGGGCTCGGGCAGTGTCCCCGGCGGCCCCGAACTCGACCCCGAGCTGCGCTGGCGCATCCTCTACCGCCTCGCGGTCCTCGGCGCCGTGGACGACGCCGCCATCGCCGAAGAACTCGCCCGCGACCTGAGCGCCACCGGCCAGGAGGGCGCCGCCCGCTGCCGGGCCGCCATCCCCGACGGCGAAGCCAAGGCCGCCGCCTGGGAACGGCTCTTCCTCGGCGACGACCTGTCCAACTACCTCTTCACCGCCACCGCACAGGGCTTCTGGCAGCCCGAACAGACCGACCTCGTACGCGAGTACGTCCCGCGCTTCTACAGCGACGCCGTCGAACTGGCCGCGCGCCGCGGCCCGGCCATCGCCGAATTCGCCGGCCGCTACGCGTTCCCGCTGCACGCCGTGGACGAGGAGACGCTGCGCCTGGGCGAGGAATGCCTGGCCGGAGGGGACCTCCTGCCCGCGCTGCGCCGCAAGCTCGTCGACCAACTGGACGACCTGCGCCGCGCGCTGCGGGTGCGGGCCGGCTGACGGCGCCGTCTTACGTAAGGAGGACGGGCCGGCCCGTCCTCCTTACGAAAGACAGCTCTCCACGACGACGCACTCTCCTTCAGCGCACACCGCTACCCGCGCCGGGTTCGGATCGTTGTGCACCGTGGGCACCACCCGACCGACCCCGGACCCCTGGTGTATCTGGCCCACGCGCCGTGAAGGACCTCCATGACCGACCTGTCAGCAGACGATCACGACCAGCCGCACGACCTGGTCGGCATCGGCATCGGACCGTTCAACCTCTCCCTCGCCGCGCTCGCCGACGGCGTCCACGGAGGCCTCGCCGCCACCTTCTTCGACCAGCGCCCCGCCTTCCACTGGCATCCCGGGCTGCTCCTCGACGGCACCACCCTCCAGGTGCCCTTCCTGGCGGACCTGGTGACCCTCGTCGACCCGTCGAGCCCCTGGTCCTTCCTGAGTTACCTCAGGGCCCGCGACCGGCTCTACCCGTTCTACCTCGCCGAGCGCTTCCACATCCAGCGCGCCGAGTACGACGCCTACTGCCGCTGGGTCAGCGAACAGCTCCCCGGCCTCCACTTCGGCCACCAGGTCGACGCCGTCCGCTGGAACGCCGAACGCGCCGTCTTCGAGGTCGACTTCACCCAGCTCGACGGGGACGGCGAGGTCGAGGCACTCGGCCGCGCCTACACCCGTAACGTCGCGCTCGGGGTCGGCACCGAGCCGTACGTCCCCGAACCGCTCAAGCTCCTCGCCGACACTCCCGCCGTCCCCGTGATCCACTCGGCCGACTACCTCGCCCACCGCGAACGGATCCTCGCGGCGGAGCACATCACGGTCGTCGGCTCCGGGCAGTCCGGCGCCGAGGTCTTCCTCGACCTGCTGCGCGCCCGCCCCGCCGGCGCCGAGAAGCTCCACTGGCTGGCCCGCACCGAGGCCTTCGCGCCCATGGAGTACTCCAAGCTCGGCCTGGAGCAGTTCACCCCCGACTACACCAGCTACTTCCACGCCCTGCCCGAACACGTACGCGACGAACTCGTCCCTCGCCAGTGGCAGCTGCACAAGGGCATCGACGCCGGCACCATCGCGGCCATCCACGACGAGCTCTACAGCCGTACGCTGCGCGGCGGCTGGCCCGACGCCGTCCTGACCCCCGGCGTCCTCGTCCGTACGGCGGGACGCGTCGGCGCCACCCGCCTCGAACTCCATCTGGAACACGCCCAGCAGTCCGGGCGCTCCCGGCTCACCACCGACGCCGTCGTCCTCGCCACCGGCTACCGGGAGCGCCCGCTCGGCCCGCTGCTCGCCGGACTCGAACCGTACTTGCGCCTCGACAACTCCCAGCGCCCGCGTGTCGATGCCCGGTACCGGCTGATGCTCGACCCGTCGGTGACCGGTTCGGTGTACGTACAGAACGCGGAACGGCACACGCACGGTGTCGGCACCCCCGACCTCGGACTCGCCGCCTGGCGCAGCGCGACGATCCTCAACTCCCTCACCGGCACCGAGCCCTACCCGCTGCCGCGCCGCACCGCCTTCACCAGCTTCGGCCTCGACGGACAGGAAAGGCACCGGCAGGTGCCGGCGCCCAGGGGTCTCGTGCCGCTCTCCGAGATGCGCTGACGCCGGGCGCCGGAGCCACGCGCCGGCGCCCACGAAGGGGTGCGCCGGCGTGGTACCGAGGGGACGGCACCACGCCGGCGCTTCATCGCGCGACGAGTCAGAAGACCGGGGTGCCGTCGCGCGTGAGCTTCCAGTCCACCGAGGCGAACGCGGCGGGGTCGACGGTCTTCTCCGTCTGCACCCACGTGATGATCGTGTTCCGGATCTCGTCCGGGTCGGCCCACAACTGCTGGGCGCCCGCGACATGCGGGAAGTTGCCGCCGCCGCTCGCCCGGTAGTTGTTCACGGCCAGGACGAACCTCGCCGCCGGGTCGAGCGGCTTGCCCTCGAAGGAGAGATTCACGATCCGCGAACCGGCCGGCTTGGCGATGTCGATGTCGTACGTCAGCCCCGACACCACGTCGTAGTTGTAGTCCGGGATGTTGTCCGCGTTCGTCAGCTTCGAGGTGTCCACCGGCGCCCCGGCGGCCGTCCGCACGTAGTACTTCGCCGAGAACTCCAGATAGTCCTTGATCTGAGCACCCGTCAGCAGCCGTGCCTCCAGGGTGTTCTCGAACGGGTACAGCGCCGCCGCGTCCTTGATGGTCACCTCGCCCGCCGGGATCCCCGCCGTACGCGAGAAGCACGACGCCTGCGACAGCAGCGGCAGCGCCGCCCACTCACCGCCCGCGAGACCGGCCTTCACCGTCTCCGTCTGCACATGGTTGATCAGGTCGATCAGCGGCTCGTCGCGCCAGGGCGCGTCCGCCGTCGTCAGGGCGGCCGTCGACGTCCCGATGACCTGGTTGACGTAGGCCACGACCTTGCGGTGCTCGTCGGCGAGCATCCCCGTGATCTTCCGGTCCTCCTCCACCGTGTTGGAGTTGAGGACCTGCGCGCCCACCTTCTCGACCGACCAGCGGCCCCGCTCCCACACCAGGTCGAAGTCGAACAGCGTCAGCCGCTGCCCCCACTTCAGCGGCTCGGACAGCACCACGTCCTTGCCGGTCTCCTTGTTGGTGACCCGGTACTCCGGGATCTCGCTGTGCGCGTGACCGACCAGGATCGCGTCGATGCCCGGCACCTGCTCGGCCACCAGACCGGCCGCGTTCTCGATGTGCGGAAGCTGGTCTCCGTAGGAGGACGTGCCGCTCGATCCCGAGTGCGCGGAGACGATCACGACGTCCGCGCCCATCGACCGCAGCTTGGGCACCCACTTCGCGGCCTGCTCCTCCAGACCCGGGAACGTCATCCTGCCCTGGACGTTCACCTTGTCCCAGATCGCGATGCCCGGGTTCGTCAGCCCCAGCACGGCCACCCGCACATCACGCCCGTGCGGCGTCCGCAGCCGCTTGATCACATACGGCGGGAACGCCGGCCGCAGCGTCTTCGCGTCCAGCGCGTTGGCACCGAGCAGCGGGAAACGGCACTGCTCCTCGAACTTGCGCAGCACCGGGATGCCGTAGTTGAACTCGTGGTTGCCGAGCGCCGCCGCGTCGTAACCGATCGCGTTCATCGCCTGCGCCATCGGGTGCACGGGGCCGCGCTTCGCGGTGATCGGGTCGATCTTGGCGTAGTAGTACGAGAGCTGGGTGCCCTGGATGGTGTCGCCCGCGTCGATGAGCAGGGTGTTGCCCCGGCCCCTCTCCTCGCGGATGCGGTTCACCAGGGTGGAGATCTTCGCCAGACCGACGTCGTTGCGGTCCTTGTCGTCGAACTCCTTGTCCGTGAAGTAGTCCCAGTTGAAGACGTTGCCGTGCAGGTCGGTGGTGCCCATCACGGTGAACGAGTACCGCTTCGGACGCCCGTGGCCATGCCCGTGGCCGTCGCCGTGCTCCCGCGCCTCGGCGGGCACGACGGCGCCCCCGGTGATCGCGACACCCGCTCCGGCGGCGGCCGACCGGCCCAGGAACGTCCTTCGGTTCAGCGGCATCGCTACTCCCTCGTACTCGTCAACTGTGCGCACAACGCGCGTAGATAAGGCGGCTAGATTCTGACGCAGTAACGCGGAATCGAACACCCCCATCGGGTTTCGATCCGATGACCGCCGAATGTCGTGCCCGAACGGGAGCCGGATGGGAGAGTGGCCGGACGGACCGGAGGAGGCCGTACGCCGCGCCCCCCCGGATGCCCCCACAACCCGCCGTCGTACGAGGGAGAACCCAGCCGTGACCACCGACGCACCCGCCCCTGTCTCCGCCCCCTACGGCACCCCGGAAACCCCGAGGGTCGCCGTCCGGGGCGAGGCGCGCCTGGAGTTCGACCCGGAGATCGCCAGGATCGGCGTCATGGTCAGCGCGCGCGGCACCGACCGGCGCACCGCCCTGGAAGATCTCACCCGCCGCAACAACGAGGTCCTGGCCCTGATCAAGTCGTACGGCGACTCCGTCGAGAAGCTGGAGACCGGCTCCTTCTCCATCAACCCGGAACTCACCCGGCACGGCCGCGGCGAACGTATCCGCGCCTACCACGGCCGCGTGAACATCAGCGCCGAGCTCGCCGACTTCACCGCACTCGGCGAACTGACCACCCGCCTCGCCGACCTCGACCTCACCACCGTCGACGGCCCCTGGTGGGCGCTGCGGCCCGACTCGCCCGCGCACGGCGAGGCCCGCAGGCAGGCGGTCCGCGAGGCGGTCCAGCGGGCCCGTGAGTACGCCGGAGCGCTCGGCGCGAACCTGGCCGCCCTCGTCGAGCTCGCCGACATCGGCGCGGAGAACGCCGTGCCGTTCGCTCCACGTGCCCAGTCGTACGCGATGAGTTACGGCGGTGGCTCCGAGGTCGCCGGCGCCGCGCCCGCGCTGGACCTCGAACCGCAGCGCCAGACCGTTTACGCGCAGGTGAACGCGCGCTTCACGATGACACCGCCGGTTCTCTGACCGAAGGCGCACCCGGGAATTCCCCGATAGCGCTCATCAGAGCACCTCGCCGCCCACTTCAACACTTGTCAACAACCCTTCATGCAAAGGTTGTTGAGTAGTCATGTGAGACCAATTACCTACCCGGCGGTAAGGTTTAGTCTCGATTCATGCGCCGAGCGAAAATCGTCTGTACTTTGGGGCCCGCCACCGACTCGTACGACCAGATCAAGGCACTGGTCGAGGCCGGAATGGATGTCGCCCGCTTCAACCTCAGCCACGGCAGTTACGCCGAGCACGAGGAGCGCTACCAGCGCGTACGCAAGGCCGCCGAGGAAACCGGCCGCAGTGTGGGAATCCTCGCCGACCTTCAAGGCCCGAAGATCCGCCTCGGGCGCTTCCGTGAGGGCCCGGTACTGCTTGAACGCGGCGACGAATTCACGATCACCGTCGAACCCCTCGAAGGCGACCGCCACACCTGCGGCACGACCTACGAAGGACTCGCCGACGACGTGACCGCCGGCGAGCTCATCCTCGTCGACGACGGCAAGGTCACGCTTGAGGTCACCTCGGTCGACGGGCCCCGCGTCCGTACCACCGTCGTCGAGGGCGGCATGGTCTCCGACAACAAGGGCCTCAACCTCCCCGGCGTCGCGGTGTCCGTCCCCGCGCTCTCCGAGAAGGATGTCGACGATCTCCGCTGGGCCCTGCGCATCGGCGCCGACGTCATCGCGCTCTCGTTCGTGCGGAGCGGACGCGACATAGACGACGTCCACCGCATCATGGACGAGGAGGAGCGGCGCGTCCCGGTCATCGCCAAGGTCGAGAAGCCGCAGGCCGTCGACAACATAGACGACATCGTCGCCGCGTTCGACGGCATCATGGTCGCCCGGGGCGACCTCGGCGTCGAGATGCCGCTGGAGCAGGTGCCGATCGTGCAGAAGCGCGCGATCAAGCTTGCGAAGCGCAACGCGAAGCCGGTCATCGTCGCCACGCAGATGCTCGACTCGATGATCGACAACTCCCGGCCGACCCGCGCGGAAGCCTCGGACGTGGCCAACGCGATCATCGACGGCACCGACGCGGTGATGCTGTCCGGCGAGACGAGCGTCGGCAAGTACGCGGTCGAGACGGTCCGCACGATGAGCCGTATCGTCGAGGCGGCCGAGGAGGACGTGCTGGCCAAGGGCCTCCCTCCGCTCACCGAACGTAACAAGCCGCGCACGCAGGGCGGAGCGGTCGCCCGCGCGGCGGCCGAGATGGGCGACTTCCTCGGCGCGAAGTTCCTGGTCGCGTTCACGCAGTCGGGCGACACGGTCAAGCGCCTCTCCCGCTACCGCTCGCCGATCCCGCTGCTGGCCTTCACCCCGGACCCGGCGACCCGCGCGCAGCTCAACCTCACCTGGGGTGTGGAGGCGTTCCTCGGCCCGCACGTCGAGTCGACGGACGCGATGGTCGAGCAGGTCGACGAGCAGCTGCTGCGGATCGGCCGCTGCGACAAGGGCGACATCGTGGTGATTACGGCGGGTTCCCCGCCGGGCGTCCCGGGCTCCACGAACCTGGTCCGTGTGCACCACATCGGCGAGGACGACAGCCCGAAGTAGTACGCCCCTCGGACGCACACCGGGCCGGAGCTCATCGCTCCGGCCCTGCGTGCGCCGGGGGGAGCGATGTGCGCCCTGGCGCACCTCAGCCGCGCCGGCGTACGACCCGTTTCTCGTCCCACACCGGCTCGGGCGCCTCGTAGACCGTGCCGTCGGAACCGAAGACGAAGAACCGGTCGAACTCCCGGGCGAACCACCGGTCGTGCGTCACCGCGAGAACGGTCCCTTCGAAACCGCGGAGCGCGTGCTGCAGCGCCTCGGCGGAGACGAGATCGAGATTGTCGGTGGGCTCGTCCAGCAACAGCAGCGTCGTACCGCCGAGTTCGAGCAGCAGAATCTGGAAACGCGCCTGCTGGCCCCCGGACAGGGAGTCGAAGTCCTGCTCCGCCGCGTTCGCCAGTTCGTACCGGGCCAGTGCCCGCGACGCCTCCTCGCGGGGCAGCCCGGCACGGTGTTCGTCGCCGCGGTGCAGGATGGAGACCAGCGTGCGGCCGACGAGATCGGGTCGGCCATGGACCTGCGCGAACCAGCCCGGACGGACCCTCGCGCCCAGCCGCGCCACCCCCGTGTGCGACACCGGCTCCACCGGAAGATCACCCACCGGCTGGTGCTCGGGCTCGGGGGCGGTGCCGCCGGCGGCGAGCAGCCGCAGAAAATGCGACTTGCCCGAGCCGTTGGAACCGAGCACGGCGACCCGCTCGCCGAACCAGACCTCCAGATCGAACGGCTTCATCAGCCCGGTGAGTTCCAGACCTTCGCCGATCACGGCCCGTTTGCCGGTGCGTCCACCGCGCAGCCGCATCGCCAGATGCTGCTCACGGGGCTGCGCGGGAGGCGGGCCCGCCTTCTCGAACCGGTCGAGGCGCGTCTGGGCGGCGCGGTAGCGCGAGGCCATGTCCGAGTTGTAGGAGGCCTTCTGCTTGTACATCTGCACGAGGGACTTCAGCTTGGCGCGCTCCTCGTCCCACCGGTTGCGCATCTCGTCGAACCGCTCGAAGCGCTCCAGCCGGGCCTGGTGGTAGGTGTCGAAACCGCCCGGGTGGACCCAGGCGGTGTTTCCCGCTCCACCCAGCTCGACGGTGATGACACTCTGCGCCGTGCGGGCGAGCAACTCGCGGTCGTGACTGATGTACAGGACGGTCTTCGGTGTTTCGGTCAGCCGGCTCTCCAGCCACCGCTTGCCGGGTACGTCGAGGAAGTTGTCCGGCTCGTCGAGCAGCAGCACCTGATCCGGGCCGCGTAACAACGCCTCCAGGACCAGCCGCTTCTGCTCACCGCCCGACAGCGTCCGGACCGCACGCCGTCGGCACCGCTCGAAGGGCATGCCGAGCGCCTCGGTGGTGCACACGTCCCACAACACCTCGGCGTCGTACCCGCCGACGTCGCCCCATTCGGCCAGCGCGTTCGCATACGCCATCTGCGCCGAGGTGTCCTCACTCGCCCCCATGGCCGCCTCCGCCGCGTCCATGGCCGACGCGACCCGGCGGACGCGTGGGTCCACCACGGACAGCAGCAGATCACGCACCTGGGCGCCCTCACGAGCGATGAACTGCCGCATGACGCCCAGGCTTCCGCCACGGTTCACCACCCCACCGTGCGGTGCCAGGTCTCCGGCGATCGTCCGCAGCAACGTGGTCTTGCCGGACCCGTTGGCGCCGATCAGCGCGGCCTTCTTCCCCTCACCCACCCGGAACGAGATCTCGTCCAGCAACACCCGACCGTCAGGCAGCGTGTAAGAAACAGAGTTGACATCGATATATCCCACCGCGAAATGGTATCACGGATGTGATAACAGGATCGTGGATTTCACACCGCACCGCGACCGCGCCGGAGTACGAACTCGGTGATGGTTTCGGCCATATACTCGATCATCGCGGGGCTCAGGCCGGGATAGACCCCCACCCAGAAGGTGTTGTCGGTAATGGTGTCGGTGTTGGCCAGCCCGCCGGAAATCCGGTGGTCCCGCCCGATGTAGGCGGGGTGACGGGTGAGATTGCCGCCGAAAAGCCGGCGGGTGCCGATACGCCGCTCCTCCAGGAATGCCACCAACTCCTGCCTGGTGAAGGGCGCTTCCGTCAGTACCGTCAGAACGAATCCGAACCAGCTCGGATCGCTGCCCGGAGTCGGCTCCGGCAACAGCAGTCCCGGCAATCCGTCGAGCGACCGGCGCAGTTGATTCCAGTTCCGGCGCCGGATCTCACCGAATTCCGAAACCTTCCCGAGCTGGCTCACGCCGAGCGCCGCCTGTAGATCCGTCGTCTTCAGGTTGTAGCCGATCTCGGAGAAGATGTATTTGTGGTCGTAGCCATGCGGGAGGGTGCCGAGCTGGTAATCGAAACGCTTGAAGCACGTATTGTCCTGGCCGGGCTCGCACCAGCAGTCCCGCCCCCAGTCGCGCAGTTGCTCCACGAGCCGTGCCAGCCTCAGGTCGTCGGTCAGCACGCAACCGCCTTCGCCCGTGGTGATGTGATGGGCGGGGTAGAAGCTGACCGTGGCGAAGTGACCGAAGGTACCGGTGAGTTGTCCCTGATAGGTCGAGCCCACGGCGTCGCAGTTGTCCTCGATCAGAAAGAGGCCGTGCCGCTCCGCGAGTTCGGCCATCTCCGCGACCTGGTAGGGATTTGCCAGCGTATGGGCCAGCGCGATCGCGCGCGTACGTGGTGAGACCGCGGCTGCCACCCGGTCGACCGTGGTGTTGTACGTGCCCAGTTCGACATCGACGAATACGGGGATCAAGCCGTTCTGGACGATCGGATTCACCGTGGTCGGAAAGCCCGCGGCCACCGTGATGACCTCGTCCCCGGGGCGCAGCCGCCGCTCGCCGAGCGTCCGGGAGGTCAGCGCCGACACCGCCAGGAGGTTCGCGGACGAACCCGAGTTCGTCAGATGCGCCTTCCGCAGCCCGAAGAAATTCGCCAGACCGCGCTCGAACTTCTGCGCGCTGACCCCGGCCGCGATGCGCATGTCCAGCGCGGCGGTCACCAGTGCCACCCGGTCGTCCTCGTCGAGCGCCGCACCGGAAGGCCAGATGGGAGTGACGCCGGGTACGAACTCCGTGGCGGCCCGGGTTTGATGGTATTTGCGGGTGAGCTCCAGAATCTGTTCCTTGTTGATGTCCGTGGACACACTGCCTCCTGATCGCTCACCCATGGCTGTCTCGGACGTACGGCATCAATCGAGGCATCCCCCGAAGGCGGACGTCGGGGCGGTCGCCTTCACCAGCGTCTCGACGTACTCCGCTTCCGGGTCCGACATCAAGGTGATCGCGCCGCCGACCCCGAACGACGCGGAGTTCTCCTCGACGACAAGAGTTCTGATCACCACACTCAGGTCGGCGCGCCCGTCCAGGGACACCCAACCGAGCACGCCCGAATAGACGCCTCTGGGCTCCTCCTCCAGACCGGCCAGAATCTCCATGCTGCGCAGCTTCGGAGCCCCCGTCATCGAGCCGGGCGGAAACGACCGGCGGATGCAGTCCACCGCCGCGACATCCTGCCGCAGTCTCGATTCGATGGTGCTCACCATCTGATGCACCGACGCGAAGGTGTGGACACCGAACAACTCCACGGGACGGACGGATCCGACCTCGGAGACGCGACTGAGATCGTTCCGCATCAGATCGACGATCATCAGATTCTCGGCGATCTCCTTCTCGTCGGTCGCGAGCTCCCGCTTCAGTGCCGAGTCCTCGTCCTCGGTCGCACCGCGCCGACGGGTGCCCTTGATCGGGCTCACGCGCACGAGCCGATCACCGGTGATGGTCATGAACCTCTCGGGCGAGGCGGACAGCACGGAGAAGCCCGGTGTCCGCAGGAACGCGCCGTAGGGGACCGGGCTGGCGGCCCGAAGACGCGCGTAGGTCGCGACGGCATCGAGGGAGCCGGCCACCGAGGCGGTGTTGGTCAGACAGAGTTCGTAGGAGTCACCGCTGGTGAGGTAGGACTGACATCGGAGGATCTTCTCCAGATACGACCTCTTGCTGTCCCGGAAGACAACGTCCCTCGGATACGCCCGGGACGCCGGGGCGATGTCGCGAGGAGGGGCCGACATCGCGCGCGACACCGCCCGGGAGGCTTTCTCGAACCATGCCCGCGCGTCGGCGCCGTTCCCCAGGCCGCGCCCGGACGCGAACAGCAGATAGACGCGATGCTCTCGATGGTCGACGACCACATAGCGATCGGTGAGCAGGAATCGGGCATCGGGGAGGTGCGAATGCCGGGAGATGGCCATTCTCTCGGTGTCCGCCCTCAACTCGTACCCGAAATACCCGACGAAGCCGGGGCGGAACTCGAAGGGCAGTAACTCCTCCCGGTCCGTGCGGACGGCGCACTGCCGCTCCTTGAGGAAGGTGAACACATCGGAGTCCACGTACCGTACCGAGCCGTCGGGCTCGGTCACCGTGACGCGGCGGTCGGCCACCCGGTAACTCACCGTTGTCGAGCGGGCGCCCGGCATGCCTCCCATGATGGAGAACCGGCCCTGGTCGGTGTCGGAGCTGTCCAGCCAGAAGGACTCCGTCGACGAGCCGCAGAACTCCTCGAACAGCGACCGGCCGTCGACCTCTCCCGACAGACACACCCAACCGCAGTCGATCGTGCCGCTCAGGGCCAGGTGACCGGACGACGACGCCTTGTTCTCGCCCACGATCCCGACGAAATTGCTCAGGAGGACCTTTCCGTCCTCGGTGAGAATCGACTCGGGATGAAACTGGACTCCCCATACCGGCCGGTCTCCGTGGCGGATCGCCATCGCGATGCCGTCCTCGTCCTCGGCGATGAGCTCCAGCGGCGCCCCGACATCCGTCACGGCCAGCGAGTTGTACCGTACGGCGGTGAACACCTCGGTCATGCCACGGAACAGCCGGTCACCGTTGTGACGCACCCGGGAAGTCCTCCCGTGCATTATCTTCGGCGCGGGCCCGACCTTCGCCCCGAAGACGCTGCCGATGATCTGGTGCCCGAGGCAGACTCCGAGAATCGGCTTGTCCGTCGCCGTCACGACGGTCCTGGATATGCCCACGTCGGCGGGTACGTCAGGACTTCCGGGGCCGGGTGAGATCACGATGCCGTCGAAGTCCGCGAACGAGAACGACGCCATCGGATCGTCATTCTTGACGACCACGCATTCGACATCCGCGATCTCGCTCAGATACATCCAGATGTTGTGGGTGAAGGAATCGTAGTTGTCGATGAGGAGGATACGGATCATTTGATCATTCCCGGTGGTGCTCCGTCGAGAGACATGATCAGTCTGTGTCTCATGATCTTTCCGCTGGCGGTTCGGGGGATTCCCGGGACCGGTGTCCACTGTTTCGGTACTCGGAAGGGTTCCAGCTCTCGGCGAAGGTGCGACCGGAGACCGGTGAAGAACTCCTCGGTCTCCCTGATCGATTCGTCGAGCTCCACGAGCGCGGTGAGTGTGGAAACACCGTTGACCACCGGAGCGACCACGGCGCAGTCCTCGACGCCCGCACAGTCCCTGATGGCCGCCTCTATCTCCACCGCCGACAGGGAGATTCCCCCGACATGGAGGAAGTCGTCTGTTCGGCCGACCACCACGAGACCACCGTTGTCGGCCCAGTACCCGTAGTCCTTCGTCTCCAGCCAGCCGTCGACGAGCAGTTGTGTCGGACCTTTCGCGGTGACCGCGGTCTCAGGAATGGTCGGACCGGACACCCACACCGCGCCGGCCTTCCGCGCCGGTCCCGCCACCCGCGGGAGGGCGTCCGAGCCGGTCCGGAGCTCCACCTGGTAACCGGGGCAGACGAGACCGGCGGTACCTGCCGCCCGGCGCCTCGTTCCGTTCGCGCAGAAGGCGTTGCCCACCTCCGTGGAGCCGATCTGATCCAGCACCGGGACCTGCCAGAGGTCCTCCATCCGGGCCGCGACCGACTCGGGCAGTGGCTCGCCGGCGGAGACGATCGCCCGGAGGGACGCGGGGCGCTCGACGGGTGAACTCTCGATGTGGTCGGCCAGCTTGGCGAGTGCCGACGGCACGGAGAACGCCACGGTGGCGCCGTGCCGGTGCAGCGAGTCGGCGAACTCCTCCTCGTTTCTGCGACGGCTGTTCAGTACGACCGAGGCACCGCTGAAGAGCGGATAGACGAACTGATTGTTGAATCCGTAGGTGAAATAGTATTGGGAGAGCGAGACGATCGTGTCCGTCGCATCGATGTCCAGACCGTTCGGGCCGCAGACCGCTTCGTAAAAGACAGCGAGATCCGTGCTCGTATGTGCCACGGCTTTGGGATCTCCGGTGGTACCCGAGCTGTAGAGGTAGTAGCGGGAGGCCGCGTGTCCGTCCGCAGGGACATCGCGCCCGGCCGGCTGCCGAGCTCCGAATCGATCGATTTTCAGCGAGTCGTCCTGACAGGAGATCACGAACTCCGTGGGCAGGATTCGCAGCATCCTCGACCGGATGTGCTCGTCCAGATCCGGATTCACGACCAGGGGAACGGCGCCCACGGCATGGAGGGCGAGGAACGCCGGCATCCACGCCGGCCGGTCACCCACCAGAAGCCCGACGTGATCACCCGCGCGGATGCCGTGATCGAGTAATTCGGCGGCGAGATCCCCGGCCAGGGTGTGGACATCCCTGTGCCGGTAGGTCTCACCCGTCTGTTCGTCCGTGACCGCCGCGGTGTCCGTCCAGCCGCCCCGGTCCGCCAGCCGCGCGGCCAGAATCGAGGTATGGGTATGCATGGGTCTCCCGGGTTCCGTGGGTGTGCCGTGGTACGGCCGAGTCAGACGAGTGCGGTCGCGGCCGGTTCATCGAGGGCGAGGCAGGCACGGATGGAGTCGGCGAGGGTGAAGTTCCTCATCCAGCCGAGGCGTGATTCCGCGTGTGAGACATCGGCGCGCTGCCATGCCGATCCGATGCGCAGATCGACGGGACTCCGTACGAAGCGATAGGGAATCCCGGTCTGCTCGGTGAAAGCGTCGAAGAGCTGTCTGATGCTTGTCGCGGTCCCGGACCCCGCGTTGTAGGTCGCCACCGACGCTCCCGAGCCTCTTCCTGCGGCCAGGCACACCAGCCGGGCCACATCCCGGACGTCGACCAGGTCTCGTGCCGTTTCCGGATAAGGGACATTGGCCACCACCCGGTCCGCCCCCGCCTCCGCCGCCGCCCGGTAGAGCCCCACCGCCAATGCCCAGATTCCGTGCGTGCCGTGACCCGGACCGATCACATTGAACGCGCGCACCACCGTCGCCGGACTGTTCATGCGACAGGCCGCGCGAATCAGGTAAGAGGCTCCCGCCGTCTTCGACCTGCCGTACTCGGTCACCGGAGCCAGGCCGCTCGATTCGCTCACCGGTACGCCCGGGGCGGTGGCCCCGTATTCATGCGACGAACCGATATGAAGGATGGATTCCGTCGACCCCGACACTTCACACGCTTCGCCGAGACGGCATGGCCAGAGGACGTTGTCCCGTCGGAGCACAGCGGGATCGGTGGACCATGAGGCACCGACGGCATTGACGACCGCGGCGGGGCCACAGCGCCGCAGGAAGCGCGGCAGCGCGACGGGCGACCAGTCGCTCCCGGAGAAGTAGGGGCCGTTGATGTCCCCGACACCACCCGTCGTACGCCCGTACCGATCCACTCCGATACAGCGCCACCCGTCCGCCGTCAGCGCCGCGGCCACCCGTCTTCCGATGAATCCCCTGGCGCCGAAGATGATCACGGTCCTGGCCATCGCGACGCCCCGTCAAGCCCTGGCTACGGCGTCGGCCGTGTCGAGCACGACCTCCGCGGCCATTTTCGCGCCGTCCGTCCCCACCTTCTCCACCAGGCCGGTCCAGATGTCGGGGGGAAGCGCCAGACACTCCGGAATCAGCTTCTCCAACTGTGTCCGGACAAAGAGGCGTGTGGTCTCCCGCCGCCGGCGCAGCCCGTCCGCGATCGCCGCATAGACATAGTCGTTCCCCGCCGCCTCGGTCTCCCGCGCCTTCCGCGTGACCACCTCTTCGTCGACGACCTCGCTGGGCCACCGCACGCCGGTGTCCGCACCGGTCCCGATCCGGTGGATCTCGGCCTGCTGGAAACCGGACACGTTCTGCGGTGGCAGCCGGATCAACGGCGTCCCGCACGAACTGGCCTCCAACAGGCTCATCAGCCCCGGCTGGCTGAGGCACAGCGCGCTTTCCGCGATACGGCCGCGGTACTCGGCACGGGTCAGCGGACCGAGACGGAACTCCGCCTGTCCCAGATACGGCGCGACGACGGCGTCCAGCGCCGCGCGAGACGTGTTGCCGGCGATCACGATGCTGGTGAATCCGGATTCGACCAGAGCCTCGACGGCGCCCGGAAGCACCAGCGCCGGATAGGTGGTGGTGTCCCGCGTGGCCAGACCGAGCATTCCGCCGAGAGTGATGATCGCCCGCCGATTTCCCTCCGCGTACCCCTGGCTGTCCCGCGCCGTGTCCGGCGGCCGCAACGGAACGACCGCGCCGATCCAGGTCAGATTGTGGATGCTCCGCATCCAGCCGAGGGTCTCGGGGGACAGCCCGGGAAGCCGCAGGGCCAGGTACCGGCTCACCTCCAGCGGGGGCACGGCCAGGTCGGCCCCGTGCCAGAGGAAGGGCATCAGGTCGACGAAGACGGTTCTCACCCCCGCCGCCTCGAACGCGCGGGCGGCGAATCCCTCCAGCGTTACGAGAGCCACATCCAGGTTCTTCTCGGCGGCGGCCCGTGTCAGCGACTCGTAGTCCGACCCGTCGAACTCGCACCATTCGTCGACCACGTTGTCCATCAGGGAGCGTCCGTACTCGCTCCCGAAGGCGACGACCCGGCACTCCCCGGACACGGTCCGTCTGATCTCACTGATGATGGTCTCCAGCGCGGCGTGCGGCCCCCAGCCGAAGTTCACGCCCAGGACGCCGATCCGAAGACCGCCGGCGGCCGGATTCGACGCGCTCACGCTTCTCCTCCCAGCGAGCGGAACTTCAGTGCGCGCTCCACCTGGGCGCTCTCCCAGAAGCGATCCGCCCGGCGATGTGCCGCGCCCAGATCGAACGCCGCGGAACAGGCCTTCTCCAGAACCGCCCGGCTGCCCGATTCCCCCTCGATCACCTCCAGTTCGAGCAGGGTGCCCATCCCTCGGATCATGGAGGAGAGGGACCCGAAGGAAGAGGTGACCAGGACGGTGGGACGGCGGACCGAGGCCGCGTAACCGAGCTCGAACGCCACTCCGGCGGAGGGCTCGTCACCGACGAGCGCGCACAGGGAATCGGCCGCGTGCAACGCGCGGAGATCGTCCCGCATACAGTCCTCGGGCGGCAGCCCCGCCGCGCCCCAGGCCTCGTTGACATGGGAGCTGAAGACCGACGCGCCCAGCTCGGAGAGCCGCGTGTGGTAGCCCAGGATCTCCGTCTTCTTCTCCGGCAGGAACGCGTCGCCCCGCATGTAGTTCCCGAAAGGCGCCGCGAGGAACACCCTTGGGCCGGGGGCGGTGGACATGCTCATGCGTTGACCGCCTTCGCTACGATGCTGCCGCCGAATCGGCCCCGTTCTCTCCCTGTCGAGTAGTCCCGGAAGCCGAGGAACGTCAGCGTGAACCCGGACTCCCCGAGCAGCCCGGCCACTTCGGACGGACTGAAGAGATGGACAGAGGTCCGCAACACCTCGTCGCCGTTTCTGTACGCCGTGGTGAAATCCCCTCCGCCGGGCAGTAAGCGATCCCTGACGAGATTGCGGACGGCTCTGAACCGGCCGTAACTGACGGCGTTGTAGCGGTTGTTGACGTCGAAGACGAATGAACCACCCGGTTTCAGCAGGCTCCTGACCTGCTTCAGTCCCGTCAGCAGCTGTGCCCGCGGGACATGGCCCAGGACGTTCGACAGACAGGTCACCAGATCGAACTTCGCCCCGTCGGACTTCGCGGCGTCCACGGTCAAGGCATCGGACGTCGACGAAAGCGCGGCCGGCAGCTGGGGCGCCGCCAGAGGAATCGCCAGCACCTCGGCGCTGGGACAGTTCCTCCGCGCGAGGGCGGCCATCTCGGGACTCTCGTCGATGGCGACGACACGTGAGGGACGGATCTCCGTGACGATGCGCTGGAGACGTTCGCCGGTACCGGTGCCGACGTCCAGCAACGCGAGACCTTCCCGGTCCCCTGCGGCCTCGGCCAGCACTCTCTCGACCGCCCGGAAGTATCCGGCATGCCGTTCGAGGTAGGCGGAGTAGCCGCGTGAATACGCGTCGTAGAACCGCTTCGACGTGACCGAGGTGGCCGGTGGCGTAGAACCCTTCGACATGCGTCTCCTAGTTTCGGATGTATCCGAGGCAGCTTTCGATGTCGAAGCGGCCCCAGTCCGCGGCGTGTTCCAGGCCGGCGGCAACGGTGTCCTTGGGCATCTCGTCGGTGGCCCGCAGCACGAACTCGCACACCTTTCGCAGCTGCTCGACCGGCACACCACTGGACCAGGCGAGGTAGTAGAAGGCCTTCGCCCCCCTGCCGAGCGCCCGGAACTCGGCGTCCGCTGTCGACAGCACGAGATCCTCGACCGCCTGCGGCGCTCGCCATGGGTGCTCCAGCGTGGGGCTCCTCCCCGAGGCGAGGGAGAACTCCTCCCACAGGGCGGCCGTGACCATGTCCCAGGGTGAGAAGTCCCGTGGCCGGTACGCCTCGACGAGATCCGCGTAGACCGCCGTGTACTCCGATGCCAGCGCACGTGTCGACAGTCGCTCCGACAGCGGTCGTGCCGCCGCGACGAGCCGCTCCCTGGCATCCGGGTCGAACCACAGGGTCCGGATCGCCCGGGCGATCATCGGGCCGTCCGGTGCGTCCACGTACAGCGCGCCCGCCTCGCCTCCGAGGTACTCACCGATACCGCCGGCCCGGGTCGCGATCACCGGACAGCCGGCTGCCTGGGCCTCGACATTGACCAGCCCGCCGCCCTCGGATCTCGAGGCCACGACGGTCGCGAACGCGCCCTTCAGCAAGGAGGCCGCCTCCTCGATCGGAACCTCTCCGATGAAGTGGACCCGGGATGTCAGACCGAGCCGCTCGACCTGGGCCTCCAGAGCGGACCGCTCGCTGCCGTCCCCGGCCACGACGAGATGGAGCTCCGGGATCTCGTCCCGCAGCAGGCCCACGGCCTCGACCGTCCGGTCCACGGACTTCGCGGGCTCCAGGCGGCGCAGCGACAGCACATAGGGCCCCAGGGCGGCCGCCTCCGCGTGCGGGACCGCACCGCTGAACAGGTCGTGGTCGATACCCACGTAGAGCGTCGGCACCGGGGACCTCTCCCCGACCAGCAGTTCGGTCTGCCTGGCGAGATCGTCGGACGCCGCGTTGAGCAGGTCCGCCCGCCGTATGGCGGGGAGGACGAAGTCCCGTCCGGTCAGCCAGACGAGCCTCGGGTCGGGATCGACCGCGTCGGGGATGTCGTAGCCGCCGACGGTCTGGATGACCGGTACGCGCCACAGACAGGCAAGCAGTTCCGCGATCATCGGAAGGGGCCGGCGCAGACCGACGACGTGAATGACGTCGGGCTTCCGGACGCGTCCGGCGAACTCCTTGAGCTCCGCCGTCAATTCTCTGAAGTCGGAGGGGAGCACCGGGTTGGCGACCCGGTGGATACGGACTCCGTTGCGTACCTCTTGCTTCGGGGTGGTGTCGGGAACGTGCCGTGTCAGTACGTCCACATGATGGCCCTGTGCGACCAGCACACCGCCGAGCTGGTCGACAGGATCCTGCGCGCCCCCGGTCACCGGATGGTAGACGCTGCATACGAAGAGAATGTTCACCGGCTTCGACTCCTCATCCGACGGATCGGCTTTTCCGGACTCAGCGGTCGGCCTTGTATCTCTTCCCCTTCAGCCCGTGAACTTCCTCCACCGGGAATCGGTCGATATTGACAGCCAGCTTCTTGTCCGCCGCCTCGACGAGATCGAAATCGCAGTATCTCGCCAGCCGGATCAGATAGTTGAGAATGTCCGCCGCCTCGAACGACAGCTTGGTCCTGAATTCACTGTCCGTGCGCAGCAGTTCCACGATCTCGGGCTCGCTGAGCCACTGGAGCTCGGCCAGCAGCTCGCCGGCCTCGCCGCCGACCGCCATCGCGAGGCTGCGTGCCTCCTCCAGCTGGTCCCAGCCCCGCTCGCGGACGAAGGTGAGGAAGCGCTCGGTGTACGCCTTCAACCGGTCGGAGTCGCGGCCCAGATGAGTGGTCTCACCGGCGAGCCAGCCCCACTGGGCCGCCACCTTTCCCGCGGAGTACGCCTCCGGGAGCAGCCCTTCGAGCGTCCACATCTCACTCTGGAAGGCCCTCACCACCGCCGGATCCACATGCTGATGCGTGTACAGCTTGTGAGTACGCCCCCGGGCCCAGGACTGCGCGAATCTGAGGGTCTCCCGCAACGCGCTCTCCGATGTCGCGCTCAACGGCATCAGCTTGACCGCCCCGCCCTTCTTGGGACCGAACGCGACGACGGAGCTCAGTACGTCGGACTCGTATCCGAGACAGATTTCCTTGTACTTGGACTCCACCTCCTGGGAGAGCCGCCTCTCGTGCCCCGCGACCAGTGCGCGGACGAAATCCTCGTCCAGGCCGTCGACGAAGGCGTCCATGCGGGAGGCGAGGAATCCTCGGAGCTGTTCGTACTTCGAGGCCGAGTACTCCTCGAACTTCAGAAGCTCCCGTCCCGTCGTATCGGAATCCCCTCCGTCGACGGTGTAGTAGATCGCGTGCTCGACGACGCCGGGACGGTACTGACTGTTCGACTGCGAACCGCAGGTCCAGCCGCGGTTCAAGTAGAAAGTCTCGATCCAGGAACTCGGCTCGGCGACGGTCCCGTAGAGCTGTCGGATCCCGCGGGCCTTCGCGACCTCGACCGACTTCGCCAGCAGCGCCGATCCGGCGCCGTTGGAGCCCCGGAAGTCGGGGCTGACGATGAGAGGGCTGATCTTCATCGTTCCCTGGCGCTTCTCGGCGATGTTCATCACGCCGACCACTTCGCCGCCCGCCTCGGCCACATAGACATGCTGTGTCTTCGAGAAGTGGCCCACGGGGTCCCTGCCGCCGGCGAGGTGCGCGTCGAGGATTCTGTCGGCCTGCGCGATGTGGTCACCGTCGTAGTTCCTTCTGAGCGAACCGTGCAGCAGCCCCTGAATGGTCGTGCGGTCCGCTTCCGTTGCGTCCCGGATGACAATGGGGTCGAGAGTGACCGGCGACGCTTCCGTGTTCTCCTGCTGGAGAGTCAATTCTTTCTCCCGATGTATGGCGGAAATTACGCGAGCAGTCGCCGGCGAGCGACCGCGGCATCAACCAGACGGTCGGGTGTCCCCATGTCGAACCAACCGGCTTCCGCGGGCACGGTCACCGAGGTGAGGCCCCCGTCATGGATGTACGACTCCAGCAGAGACGTCATCTCCAACTCGCCGCGGCTGGACGGGACGATCGCCTCAAGCCTCGTCCACACCGAGTCGTCGAAGGAGTAGAGCCCCGTGCACACCTGGCTGCTCTCGTGCACCTCGGCCTTCTCCTGAACCCGGACGACCCTCCCGCTCGCGGTGCTCTCCACGATCCCGAAGTCCTTCGGATCGGGGTGCTCGATGACCGCGACGACAGCGGCGCATCCCGTCGCGTCGGCCGGCCTGAGTATTTCCCGTGACCAGGTCGAGCCGGACACATAGAGCGCGTCACCGAGCGAGACGACGATCCGCTCGTACCCCTCGGGTTCCAGACAGTCCCTGGCGCAGGCGATCGCGCCCGCGATGCCGTTCGGTTCCTTCTGGACCACCGTCCGGATGTCGATCTCCGAATACCCCAGCCAGGCGGGAATGGTCTGGAAAATCTCTTCGTCAGCGGCATTGCAGACGATGACCAGAGAATCGACATCGCACTCTCTCATCACATCCATGGAGAATGCGATGGCCGGCCTGTCGTAGACCGGGAGCAGATGTTTGTTGACTACACGGGTGGCCGGAAACAGTCGTGATCCGGTGCCTCCCACCAGAACGATTCCGGCGACTCCTGCTTTCGCAGGCTTCGTCGTCCCCATTGCATACCGCCTTCCGACCCTCATCGGGCCGTGGTCGATCCTTGGTCCAGAGACATGGGTGTGCGCGGGAATGCCTAAATTATGGTTTCCAGCGCGGCGACTCGGCGCAGAATGGCCGGGAAGTCGACCAGCCCCGCGGTCGTCGAATCCCGCAGGTGGGTCATTCCCGCGGAGAGGCACGCTCGCGTGTCGTTGGCCGGCCCGGAGGTCTCCACGATGCGCGGCACCGGCTTCTCCGCCAGAACGTGCTTCCCCGCGGCCAACGCCGCGCGGCAGTCGTCGAAGTGACGGCCGGTCGCGCGGTCGGTGATCTGGATCCGCTCCGGCCCTGCGGCGGACCGGGCCTTGCGCGGGTGATCGGTGCCCAGGACGAGGGGATCGTCCGAGCCGTTCAGTTCCCGGAGCGGGGGAGCGACCCGCCGGCCCAGGTATGCGGAGTTCCCGATCGCGGCGATCATGGCTTCAGCGTTCCGATCGTGATGAGGCCCTTGATCATCGTCAGACAGGTGCGAAGCTCGACGCTGAGCCGGTCACCGCGCTGATCCAGCTCCTCGATCTCGCTGAGGGAGACCCACCCGTCGGCCGGCTCCTCGTCGAAGCCGTCGGCGAGCAGGCCCAACTGGTAGGTGGCGAGGGCGCCGCGGAACCGTCCCCCTTCCTCGGCGTGCACCGCGGAGTGGATGTCGCGGCAGCGGACGAGCCCCGACGACTCGGCGACCATCGATCGCCGCCGGGCGGCCGTCGCGTAGTCGGCGATGTCGCCTCGCAGGAACCGCGGCTCAAGACTGGGGCCGCGGACGGATCCGATCCGCACTCTCTCCGCGACGAGCAGGTCGAGACCGTCGGGACCGGACCGGACCAACAGCGTGCACTGACCCATACCGACCGGCGCGAGCAACGGCTGGTCCCAGGAAGCGACTTCACGGCCCTGCCCTTCGACACGGCAGCCCACGACGGCGAAGAACCGGCGCTCGCGGTGCTCGATGCTGTCCGCGACCTGCCACCGCGCCAACCGATTCAACGGTACGACCTCGGGATTCGAGCCGGCCGGGTCCGGTGCCTCTCCGCTCGGACGCGGTCCCGTCGTCACCCGGCCGAGGCCCTCCTGGGACGCGGTGGCCTCCAGCGGCCACATCGACAGCACCGAGCGCAGATCCATGTTGAGCAGACGGCTCTCCAGCGCCGCCGCCAGGAGGACCGCCATCGGCACCCAGTGACTCTCCGGGACGGTCCGGCCGACGTCTACGGCGTCGTCCGCGTCGAGCAGGATGATGCGGTTGCGGTTGACCTTCCCGAGGAACCAGGACTCCTGCTCGCGCTGCAAGGCATCGGCCAGCGTGGGTACTTCGTCGGACAGCGCGAGATCGACGGCAGGAACGCGCCTACCGCCGTGGGCGGCCTCGTAGTTGCTGCGGGTGGCCTGGACGGTGGGCGCGACCTCGATCCCGTCCGGGGTCCCCGGCTCGAACTTGAACGTGATCAGTCCGTAGAACCCGCCGTCGAACCGCGTGACGAACAGACACAGCACACCGACTTCGTGTTGCTCGATGAGCGGCTGTTCGAAGGGGTGATTCGTGTCCGACAGATCTCGTACACCGACCACCCGGAAGAACCGGCCGGTCCGGTGGGCGAGGACTCCCTCCTCCGTCATCGACCAGCCCCGGAGGCCGGTCAGCGGAACGGGGAGTGCGTGTGCGGTGAGCGAACTACGCCGGCGATGGCACTCCGCGCGTAACTCCGGAACGGATTCAATCGTCTGCATTCTGGATTCCCGAATCTCACGGATCGTCCCTGGCGCGCCAGCATTCATGCCACACATTCGCTTAACCGGTCACAGACGTAGTCGATCTCGTCGAGACTGATCAGCGGATGTATGGGGAGACAGATGACGTCTTGGGCGAAGCGCTCGGCGACGGGAGTGGGACGCGTAGCACCGATCGGAAATGCGCCCAGCGGCCTGAAGTAGATTTCGGACTCGATTCCGGCGGCATCGAGTTCCTTCCTCACCCGTTCTCGATTCTTGACCAGGATCGGTACGGCGAAACCTCCGGAGCGGTCGGAATCACCGGATTCACGTACGAGTTCCACCGGCGAATCGGCCAGCCGTTCCCGGTATCGAATCAGGTTCGACCGGCGCTTTCGAAGGTTCTCCCGCAGTCCTTCCAACTGGGCCAGCCCGACAGCCGCCGCGATATCGCCCATGTTGTACTTGAAACCGAGCTCGGGGATGTCGTACGGATTTCCCCAGGATCGGGCGCTCATATCGATGCCGAGTCTGCGCAGACGCTTCGCCCGCTCCGCGGAGGCGGCATCGGGGAAGGTGACGCATCCCCCTTCACCGATGGCGAGCGCCTTGGTCGCGTGGAACGAATACGCCTGGATGTTCGGCGACTCACTCATCGGGCGGCCCTGCCACACCGAACCGATGGCATGGGCGCAGTCCTCGATGACCGTCACCCCGTACCTGTGGGAGAGCTCGCTCAGGCCGGCCAGGTCGCAGGGGATCCCCGCGTAGTGGACCGCGATGACGGCGCTGACGTCCGGCTCCGTGTCCAGGATCTCCCGCACCGATTCCAAGTCGACGTTGCCCGTGGCGCGTTCGATGTCGGCGAGAATCACCCGGCACTGATGCTGGAGCGCGACGGCCGCCGTCGATACGAACGTATTGGCGGGAACGACTACCGCGCTACCCTTCGGCACATCGGCCACGACGAGCGCGAGATGCAGGGCGGCGGTGCCCGAATTGACCGCGACCGGATTCTTTCCGATCAAGTCCGATACGGCGAGCTCTTGTTCGAACTGTCCGGTGACGGGTCCGAGGCCGATCCAGCCGGACTCGATAACCTGCCGGAGACGTATCAGCGAGGAAGGTTCCACCTGCGGTCGGTACATCTTGACTTCGTTCCTCGGTGGAACCGACCGCATTCTCACTCGCCCCCTTCACCGCATCTGTGGAGGTACTTCGTTCAAAATTGCAGTACTTGCACCCGGTCGCCCCGGGGTGGTCGCGAGTACACTCTATCCCGCCCGTGATAAAACGTAAAGGTTCAGGCAGGAGTCCCCGCTTCAAATCCCTTGTGACCTGCGTCTGTTCGCCTTCTTGAGCCGGGCGTCAGCCCGTATCGCGCCGCCCTTCGTACGCCTGACCGGCTTATCCGCGGGGCGAGTTGCGGGCATGGCGAACATGTCAGGGCGCGCTCCCGGCGGCGCGCACCCCGGCCCAGTCGAAGCCGAGTTCGCCCCTCTCCTCGATGATCTGCTCCCACCATTCGCGATGCTCCACATACCAGGCGACCGTCTCGGCCATACCGGCGTCGAAGTCGTGCACCGGCCGCCAGCCCAGCTCCGATTCGATCTTCTCCGGACTGATCAGATACCGGCGGTCGTGGTTCGGCCGGTCCGGAATGTGCTCGATCCACTCCGACGGGTCCAGGTCGAGCATCGTGATGACGCGGCTCGCCATGTCCAGATTGCCGACCTCACAGCGGGCCGAGATGTCGAAGATCGGCAGCAGCTCCGGCTCCGTGGCCGCCCGCGCCGGAATCGGTTCCAGGTCGGCATGGAGCACCCGGTGCACCGCCGCGCAGTGATCGGCCACGTGCAGCCAGTCGCGGCTGTGCGACCCGTCGCCGTACACCGGTACCTTTCGACCGCGCAGGAGGTTGGTCACCGCCAGCGGAATCAGCTTCTCCGGCAACTGGTACGGGCCGTAGTTGTTGGCGCAGTGGGTCATCCGGATGTTCAGGTCCGGATACGTCCGCATGTAGGCGCGCACGATCTGATCGCCGGCCGCTTTCGCCGCGCTGTACGGCGTCTTGGCGTTCAGCGCGGACCCCTCGGTGAACCACTCGTTCCCGGGGGCCAGTTCGCCGTACACCTCGATCGTCGACACATGGACATGGGACCGGACGGGCACCCGCCGGCTGCACTCGGCCATGACCTGCGCCCCCAGCGCGTTCGACCGCATGAACGCGCTCGGCTCCAGGATCGCGCGGTCGTTGTGCGACTCGGCCGCGAAGTTCACGACGAAGTCGGGACGGTACCGCCGGTAGATCGCCCGCATGGTCTCCAGGTCGGCGATGTCGGCCTTCTCGAAGACGATGCGTTCGGACACGGGAGCCAGGTTCGCGTGATTTCCGGCGAAGCCCAGGTAGTCCACCGCGATCACTTCGGCGTCCGACGGCTCCCACTCCAGCAGGCGGTGCACATAGTTGGCGCCGATGAAACCCGCGGCGCCGGTCACGAGATAGACGGCCATGACTACTCCGGAGGTCGGGCGACTCTAGGACGGGGAACTCGGACACTCGCCGTAGACGGCGGTCAGATGAGCCACGAGAGCGGTCGCCGTCGGATACTCGTAGATGTCCGACAGCCGCAGCCGTCGGTCGATCCGGACCATGCCTCTGATGGCCTTCATGGAATCCCCGCCGTGCTCGAAGAAGTTGTCGTGGCCCTCCAGGTGGTCGACGCCCAGGACGTCCAGCCACGCGTCGATCACCAGGCGATACCACTTCCCGTCGTCCGCCGGCCCGCCCGGTCCGGCTGATCGGTCCGGTTCGGCCGGTTCGGCCGGTTCACGCGGAGCGGGGACGCCCTCCTTTGTCGGTGAACTCAACGCGAGACGGTCCACCTTGCCGTTCCCGTTCAGGGGCAGCGATTCAACGATCTCGATCGAGGAGGGGATCATGTGCTTCGGAAGCCGTGCGCGCAGCGAGTCGAGGACCGACGCGTGATCCGGCGCCAGGGCGGGTTCGGCGGTCACGTACGCCGCCAGCGACGTATGACCGTTCGGCGCGACCCTGGACACCACCACCGCACGCCTGACGCCCGGGTGAGCGGCGATGGTGGACTCGATCTCCCCCAGTTCCACTCTCATCCCGTTGATCTTGACCTGGAAGTCCTTTCGCCCGAGGATCTCGATCAGACCGTCGGGCGAGAACCTCGCCATGTCGCCCGTGCGGTACAGACGTTGCGCGGGGTGCTCGCCGTAGGACCACTGGACGAATCTCTCGCTCGTCTCCACAGGGCGGTCGAGATAGCCCCGGGCCAGGCCAACTCCCCCCAGATAGAGCTCTCCCGCGACATCGACCGGGACAGGCATCATCCGGTCGTCGAGGATGAACGTCCGCTGGTTGGCGAGGGGCCGGCCGTAGGGTAGGTGTCCGCCGCTCCACTCCGTGGACTCTTCCGCCTCGAAGGCGGTCGAGTGGATCGAGGCTTCTGTCGCACCGCCCAGGGCTACGAATTCGAGCCCGGGAGCGACCTTCCGGAACCGTGCCGGCATCGTCGCGGGCACCCAGTCTCCGCCGGTCAGGGAGAGCCTCAGGGGGAGGGGGCGGGCATCACCGGTGATCTCGACGAAATCGAGGAACAGCTCCATCAGCGGAGGCGCCGAATTCCATACGGTGACATGGTGCCGGTGAACCAGATCCAGCCAGGAATCCGGGTGGTAGCCGGACTCCGGATCGGGGACGACCACCGTGCCACCGGCGATGGTGAGACCGAGGAACTCGTACACGGACATGTCGAAACTCGGTGAGGACAGCGCGAGAACCGAATCATCGGGTCCCACCCCGTATCTCGCGTTGAGGTCGGCGATGTTGTTGAGCACGCCACGGTGGCAGAGAGCGATCGGCTTCGGGGATCCGGTGGAACCCGAGGTGTGGATCACATAGCAGAGACTGTCCGGGCGGACCTCGGTGACGGGATTCTCGGAGAGGGGATCGGGCCGGCCCCACACCTCGTCGACCACCAGTTGGTGAGGCGCCCGTGCGGGAAGAATCCGTTCGAGGGTCCGACCGGTGATCAGCGCCTCGCAGTTGGTGCCGAGGAGCATCCGCGCGAGGCGGTCCCGGGGGTACTGCGGATCCAGTGGGACGTACGCCCCGCCGGCCTTCAGGACGGCCAGGATCGCGATCAGGAGGCCCGCCGTCTTCTCCAGATGGATGCCGACCCTGCTGTCCGGCCGGACTCCGAGGGCGATCAGGCGATGGGCCAGTTCGTTCGCCCGCCGGTTCACCTTGTCGAACGACCACGGGTCCCCGCCGAAGACGGCGGCCAGGGCGTCGGGGTTCTTCGCCGCCTGTGCCTCGAACGCCTGGTGGAGGCAGATGTCGTCCGTAAGACGAGTCCGCGTCTCGTTCCATACGCGGAGCATGGTGTCGGCCTCCGCGGCCGTGAGGATGTTCAGCCGTGAGACGGGAGCGTCCGGGGCTTTCGCCATCTGGTCGAGCAGAACCTTGAAGTGGCCCGCGATCCGGTCGACGGAACCGTCCTCGAATCTGACGGCGTCGAAACTGAGGGTCATGCCCGGCGAACCCATGCCGGCGTACAGGACCAGTTCGTACGGGGTCTCGCCGTCCGCACCACCGGAATCGCCGGCGAACGAGAGGGCGAAGGCTCCGTGGGTGCGGTCCGGGAGCGGTGAGACATCCACGCTCTCGACGAGATCGGCGGTGCTCGACGAGTCATCGGCCATTTCGACCGAGATCCTGTACGGGCCGTCGAGCCTGTCGATGGAGACCCGGCCGAGAGCGGTGTAGCGGTGGACCAGCGCCGCGAGCGCCACCGCCAGAAGCGATTCGCGGGACGCTTCCGAGAGCGAGGCCGGAAGCTCCGTGTAGAGGCGCCGGTTCAGACGATCGCCCGGTCGTGCCCGGTTCGGTACGGGACGACGTCCCAGTGCCGAAGACAGGGGACAGGAATTCAGCTGGGACGAGGAATCGGAGAAAATCACGTCCTGGGTAACCCTTCCGACGGGGAAGTCTCCTCATAGGTGAACCGAAGCGGAAAGCGGGCGCAGAGGGCACTTACCCGGTCGCGCGCGGAGTCGCGGAGCGACGCCTTCAGTTCGTAATGAGTGGCATCCTTCAATTCGATGCCGGACAACACTTCATGCACGATGCCCGCGCATTCGCGGACCTCGAACGTTCCCATTCCACGCTGCGCGAGGATATTGGTACCGAAACGCAGGCCGCCCCCCACCGAAGGCGGAAAGGAGTCTCCGGGTATCTTGTTTCTGTTGACCAGGATGTCGCATTCTTCGAGTGCGCGCTCCGCCACGATTCCGGTGAGTCCCGCGGTTCTGACGTCCACCAGAACCATGTGGTTGTCCGTGCCGCCGGTCAGGACTTCGTACCCCAGTGTGAGGAGTTCGTCGGACAGCGCCTTCGCGTTGTCCACGACCCGTTTCATCGTGGCTTGGAAGCCGCCGCTCGACGCGATCGCCAGCGCGCGCGCCTTGGCCGCGATCGAGGAGGGATCCGGGGTGCCCTGGAACCCCGGAAACACGGCGCGCTGCATCAGCCGCCACAGCTCCGTCCGACCGTCCGGGCTTGTCCGGCGGTGGTCCCTGCCGAGCAGGATCAGGCCGCCCCTGGGGCCGGCGAGCTGTTTGTACGTGCTGGTCGTCGTGATGTGGGCGTAGTCGATCGGACTTGGATGCAGCCCCGCCGCGACGAGTCCCGCGATATGGGAGATGTCCGCCAGGAGATAGGCGCCGACACGGTCGGCGACGGTCCTGAACTGGGCGAAATCGATCCATCGGGGGTAGGCGCTGGCTCCCGCGATGATCACGTCCGGCCGGTGTTCGAGCGCCCGGCCGAGGACCGTGTCGTGGTCGAGAGTTCCGTCCGCCTCGACGCCGTAGTTGGCCACGTCGTAGTACCTGCCGCTGACCGACGCGCTCGCGCCGTGAGTGAGATGGCCGCCCGAGTCGAGATCCAGTGCGAGGATTCTGCCGCCGCGGGGGAGCAGCGCCGCCAGCACCGCCAGATTGGCGGATGAGCAGGAGTGCGGCTGCACATTCGCGTACCGGGCGCCGAACACCTTCTTCGCACGTTCGACAGCGAGCGTCTCGATCTCGTCGAAGTGCACGGCGCCCGGATGATATCGAGCCCCGGGATAGCCCTCCGCGGTCACGTTCGACAGGGCCGTCCCATTCGCGCAGAGGACGGATGGAGCGGCGACGCCGGCCGACGCGACCATCGACAGGGTCGTGGTCTGATAACGCGCTTCGGCGTCCAGCAGCGCCCGGAGATCAGGATCGTTTCTGGTGAGTGCGTCCCAGCCGGCTTCGGCGATGGACCTGGTCGTCGGATCGAGTATTTGCTCGGATTCAAGCACAGGGAATTCCTTCGGATGCGGTCACGCGAAGGTCACTGGCCGAACTTCTGCGCCAGCCAGGAATCGTCCAGATACTCGGTCGGCGCATGGAAATCGATCTCCAGCTGGCGCAGGAACGAGCTGATCACATACACCTTGTCGGGCCCGTGGTCCCGCAAGGCCTCCACCAGACCCGGGACATCGAGGGACTGGGTCTCACTGACGACGAGTGCCTTCGCGGCCTCCGCTCCCGTGGACAGCGCGTGCATGCCCGGAATCGCGGTGATCACCGGAGTCGAGGGCTGGGCGAGGGAGTTCCGTTCCAGGAGCGATTCGAGCCGCTGACGACTCGGCTCCCGGAACGGCGAGTGATAGGCCTGATGAGCGAGGGAACGATCCACGACCTGTAGATCCGCGGGACCCTCGGTACGGGCCGATTCGAGCGCCGAACGTAAGCCGGAGACCATGATCATTCGGCCGGCGCCGTCGAAGATCGACCCGTAGTCGCAGGAGATGGTCATACGACCCGGCTGCTCGTAGTAGCGCCAGTCGACGGGGGCCGGCACGAACGCGAACCCTATGGCCTCGTCCCGGTCGGTGTCCCGCAGGTGCCTCTCATGAAGGAAATTCACCACCAGTTCCGTCGGAACGGCTCCGGACGAATGCAGTGCCGCGAGCTCACCCAGGGAGATTCCCCCGTACACGGCGGCCGCACCCTGATCGTCCTGGAGGATTCGCGCGACGCTGAGCATGGCGGCCATCTGTCTGTACCAGCGAAGTGGCACCGGATGGATATGGGGGACCTCTCCATCGAGGAGTCTGTCCGCCGGAATCCCGAGCACGTCGGCGATCTCGCGATAGATGGACCTCGCGGTGGCCGAACTTCGCAGTATCGGTTCGTATCCGCGAAAGTCTGCCGTGGCGTCGGCGGGACCGAACAGAATGAAATTATTCATCTCAACTCCATCCTTCACGCTTGTGGGAATCAAGGTTCCGCGAGAACCGCCTTGCCGCTCAGCGTCCTCTTCGAGGCGCCGATGGCCAGTGCCAGCAGTGCCAGCGAGCTCAGTCCGAGGACGGCCGCGACGGCCGGCAGAAGTCCGGCTCCCACGCTGTTGAGAGTCAGGCCCCCGACAGCTCCGCCCAGTGAGACTCCGAGGTAGGTGCTCGATGTGTTGAGCGCCAGTGCCTGAGCCGCGGCCGGTCCGGCGAGCAGATAGAGGCGGGCCTGGATCGCCGGAGAGTTCCAGAAGGCCATGCCGCCCCAGATGGTCCCGACCACGACGAGGACGGAGAACGGCACGGGACGGGCGAGCCAGAGCATTCCCAGGAGCACCATGATCCCGGTGAAGAGGCTGATTCCGGCGACCAGGGTCCGGTCGGGACCCCACCGGTCGGTGGCCTTCCCACCGGCCCAGATACAGACGATGCCGGCGAAGCCGGAGAGGCTGAACGCGAGGGCCCGTTGATCGATGCTGGCCTCGCTCACCGCGGCGAGGTACGGCGCCATGTAGGTGAGCATCATCATCGATCCGGTCATGAGTGCGCAGTTCGCCAGGAGTCCGAGCGACACCGGCGGGCTGGCGAGGGCCCGCAACTGCTCGGAGACGGTGAGGACTTCACCGGTTTCGGCGCTCTCGCGTGGCAGGGTCACCAGCAGGAGGAGCAGCGCTCCGGCTCCCGCCACCGCCACCGCGACGAAGGTCGCCCGCCAGCCGAAGTGGCCGCCGATCCAGGTGCCGATCGGGACTCCGGCGGCGATCGAGCCCGTGACGCCGAGCGCCACCACCGCGACGTACCTGCCGATATGGCCTTCCGGAGCGCGCTCGGCGGCGTAGGCGAAGACCGCCGGAGTCGAGGCCGCCGCGGCGAGCGCCGCGACGATCCGCAGGGCCACCAGAAGACCGAAGCCGGTTGTCGAGGCCGCCAGCAGATTCGCCACGACGAAGATCAGGAAGGAGGCCGTGAAGAGACGCCGTCGGGACACTCGTGCGAGGGCGACCCCGGCGACCGGCGCGGCCAGGGCGACGGTGAGGGAGAAGACGGTCACCAACTGCCCCGCCTGCGCCTCGCTGACATTCAGATCGCGGGCGATCTCCGGCAGAACCCCCGCGATCACATAGTCGTCGGTGTAGAGGACAAAAGCCGCAGCGAGCAGCGCGAACAGCCACGCGGGCACAACTGATCTCCTTCTGTGCTTCGACGGTGCCTGATGGTGCGTGGATCAGGTCAGTCGGTGGTCGGTACGGCGACGGGGGCGGTCGCCAATATCGAGCACAGATGCGCCCGTAGCGTCTTGCGGAGACGCTCGACGCCGAGTGAGCCGTGCGGAGTCACGGAATCGACGATCAGCCCGCCCAGGACGGCGACGAGCCGTTCGGCCTCCTCGGCCGGGTCGGGCACATCGAGAACGCTCAGGGCGTCGGTGATGACCAGCCGCATGTCGGCTGCCATCTTCTCGGTCACCGGGCGGAAGATCGGATTCACCCGTGCGGCGACGATGAATTCCATCAGTACGATCGACTCGACGCGGCGTTCCTCGTCGATCGGGAGCAGTTCCTCGACCAGGGCCTGAAACGCGTCCACGGCGGCCGCGCCTTCGAGTCCGACCAAGGTGTCGGTCGAATACCGGGTGAGCCTTTTCCCCATGCGATCGCTGACCTCGGTCGCGGCGGCAATGAGGAGGTTCTGATGATCATCGAAATAATGGCGCACCGATCCGATGTTCAATCCGGATTCGGCGGCGACCTTCCGCAGCGACAAACCGCTGAGGCCTTCGGCGACCAACAGGCGGAAACCCGCCTCGATAACATCCTTGCGACGCTGTTCAAGGTCAATTCGGGCTGGCATTTCAGAACAGTATCACGACTGTGACAAAACGGGGAGGGCTCATTCGCGTCCCATGCTGTTCGGATGCCGTTCGGATCGGCTTGGGTGCGACCGAGTCCGTCGCGCTCCCGTGAACCGGGAGCGGGGCTCGGTGTGATCGCGCGATCCCGCATGATCGCGGAGGTCTGGTGCGATCATGGAAATGGAGGGAAAGTACCCCGGGTGGGATTCGAACCCACGCTGGATGGTGTTTGAGACCATTGCCTCTACCGCTGGGCTACCGGGGCGCCCTTTGAAACGAAGGAAATGCCGTCCCCTCCGTGACACAACCATACCGTAGCTGGGTAGGCTCTTGACGAGCAGTATCTGCCTGGAACGAGGAGCCTCAGTGACCGCCCCCGAGTCGCCCCAGCCCGTCTCCGACGACGACAAGTCGCATGTCCCGCCCCTGACGACGCGAGTCGTCATCGCCGAGGACGAGGCGCTCATCCGCCTCGACCTCAAGGAGATGCTCGAAGAAGAGGGCTACTCCGTGGTGGGCGAGGCCGGCGACGGTGAGCGTGCCGTCGAGCTCGCGCGGGAGCACAAACCCGATCTCGTCATCCTCGACGTCAAGATGCCCGTCCTGGACGGCATCTCCGCCGCGGAGAAGATCGCGCGGGAGTCGATCGCGCCCGTCCTGATGCTCACCGCCTTCTCCCAGCGCGATCTCGTGGAGCGCGCCCGGGACGCCGGTGCCATGGCGTATCTCGTGAAGCCGTTCAGCAAGACGGACGTCGTGCCCGCCATCGAGATGGCCGTCTCGCGCTTCAACGAACTGAAGGCGCTGGAGCGGGAGGTCGCCGATCTGACGACCCGCCTGGAGACGCGCAAGCTCGTGGACCGCGCGAAGTCGATCCTGCAGACCCAGTACGGCCTCACGGAGCCCGCCGCGTTCCGGTGGATCCAGAAGACGTCGATGGACCGGCGGCTGTCGATGCAGCAGGTCGCCGAGGCCGTCATCGAGGACGACGAGGAGAAGAAGGCCGCGAAGGGGCAGTAGAGCGGCCGGCGCGACGCGAGAAGGCCCGCATCCCGTTCGGGACGCGGGCCTTCTTCCGTTCCGTATACGTACGCGCGCGGGGACTCAGTCCTCGCCCAGGTACGCCTTCCGCACCGACTCGTCGACCAGCAGGTCCTGTCCGGTGCCCGAGAGCACGACCTTGCCGACCTCCATCACATGGCCCTGGTCCGCCAGTGACAGCGCCGCCTGGGCGTTCTGCTCGACGAGGAGGATCGTCGTGCCCTGCGACTTGAGTTCGGCGATCGTCGCCATGATCTTCTGCATCATGATCGGCGAGAGTCCCATGGAGGGCTCGTCCAGCATGAGCAGCTTGGGCCGCGACATCAGCGCCCGCCCCATGGCGAGCATCTGCTGCTCGCCGCCGGAGAGGGTGCCCGCCGCCTGCTTGCTGCGTTCGCCGAGGATCGGGAACAGCTCGTAGGCGCGCTTGATGTCGCTGTCGATGCCGGCGGCGTCCTTACGGAGGAAAGCGCCGAGCTTGAGGTTCTCCGCGATCGTGAGACGCGGGAAGATCCGGCGGCCCTCGGGGGAGTGCGCCAGGCCCATCGCGACGATCTTGTGCGCACCGACGCCCTGAAGCGGCTTGCCGTCGAAGACGATCCGCCCCCCGGAGGGCTTGAGCAGCCCGGACAGGGTGCGCAGCGTGGTCGTCTTGCCGGCGCCGTTGGTGCCGATGAGCGTGACGATCTGACCGGCTTCGACGCTGAAGGAGATGCCCTTGACGGCTTCGATCTTGCCGTAGGCGACCTTGAGGTCCTCCACCTCCAGTAGTGCGGTCACTTGGTGTCTCCTTCTTTGCCTACCGTGCTGTGTGCCTCCGCGGCCTCCACCTCGGAGACTTCCTCGGCGCCCGGGGCGCCCTCGTAGGGGGTGCCGAGATAGGCGGCGACGACCCGCTCGTCGGCCTGGACGACCTCGGCGGTGCCCTCGACGAGCTTCTCGCCCTGGACGAGTACGGCGACGCGGTCGCACAGGTTGAAGATGAAGCGCATGTCGTGCTCGATGACGAGTACGGCGATGCCCTGGTCGCGGATGGCGAAGACCAGGTCCTGGGTGGTGCGGGTCTCCTGCGGGTTCATGCCGGCGGTGGGCTCGTCGAGCAGGAGGAGGCCCGGGTCGCTGGCGAGTGCGCGCGCGATCTCCAGCTTCCGCTGTTCTCCGTAGGGGAGGTTGCGGGCGAGGTGGTCGCGCTTGGCCGCGAGGCCGGTGAACTCCAGGAGTTCCATGGCGCGTTCCTCGGACTCCTTCTCCGCCTTCTTGAAGCCGGGGCCGCGCAGGAGTGCGGACCAGAGGCCTTCCTTGGTCCTGGTGTGGCGTCCGACGAGGACGTTCTCCAGGACCGTCATGTTGGCGAAGAGCCGGATGTTCTGGAACGTACGGGCGATGCCTGCCTTGGTGACCAGATGGGACTGGTGCGGCAGGACGGTGCCCTTGTAGGTGACGGTGCCGTCGGTGGGGACGTACAGACCGGTGAGGCAGTTGAAGAAGGTGGTCTTGCCCGCGCCGTTGGGGCCGATGAGGCCGACGATCTCACCGGTGTTGACCTGGAGATCGACGTTCTGTACGGCGGTGAGGCCGCCGAACTTCTTGGTGACGCCGGTGGCTTGGAGCACGGGGACGGCGGTCCCCGCGGCGGCCTTGGGGGATCCGGCGCCGGTGGGTTCGATGTCGGTGGTCATTCGGGTCACACCCCCGCTTTACTGAGGCCGATATCGCCCTTGGGGGCGTCCAGTTGCCCGGTTTCGTGGAATTCGAGCTGCTTCCTGCGGTCCGCGATGAGGCCCTCGGGGCGGAATCGCATCAGCAGGATCAGCGCGATGCCGAAGAGCAGCAGCTGGTAGTCGGACATGAACTGGAGCTTCGCCGGGATGAGGTAGAGCAGCGAGGCGCCGATGAGGGGACCGCTGACCGTGCCCATGCCGCCGAGGATGACGGCGGCGAGCAGGAACGCCGAGTTCGGCGGGACGGCCTCGACGAACTTGTACTGGGCGGGGGTGACGGTGAAGGTCACGTGCGCCTGTACGGTGCCGGCCATGCCCGCGAGGGTGGCGCCCAGCGCGAAGGCGAGCAGCTTGAGCCGGAAGGCGTTGATGCCCATGGCCCTGGCCGCGGTCTCGTCCTCGCGGATGGCGACCCAGGCGCGGCCGATGCGCGACTGGTCGGAGCGGCGGAACACGGTCACCACGATGATCGTGAACAGCAGCATCAGCAGGTAGTAGTTGGAGAACCTGCCGAGTTCGACGCCCAGAATCGTATGTGGCTCCCCGAGGTTGAACCCGAAGAGGTCCAGGTCGGGGATGTTCGGGATGCCGTTGGAGCCGTTGGTGACATCGGGGCCCGACGATCCGTCGAGGTTCTGCATGGTGATGCGGAAGATCTCACCGAAGCCGAGCGTCACGATGGCCAGATAGTCGCCGTGCAGTCGCAGCGTCGGCGCGCCGATGACGACACCGAAGATCAGCGAGGCACCGGCGCCGCAGAGGACGGCGGCCCAGAAAGGCAGCTGGAGCCCGATGGTGGACGACGGCGATCCGGAGACGAGGGCGGCCGTGTAGGCGCCGACGCCGAGGAAGGCGACGTAACCGAGGTCGAGCAGGCCGGCGAGGCCGACGACGACGTTGAGTCCGAGCGCGACGGTGGCGAAGATCAGGATGTTCGTACCGATGGAGGCGTACGCGTCGTTGCTCTGGGTGAACGGGAAGGCGAACGCGGAGACGAACGCCGCGGTCACGGTCACGTTCTTGTGCTTCGAGGTCAGGCTCGCGAGGCGGCGGTTGAGGCCGGCACGCGAAACGGCGGTCGCGCCGAAGGCGACGAGGAGGATGTAGCCGATGAAGAGCTCGGCGGCCTCGGTGTCGATGCCGTACGTGAAGACGAACAGGCCGAGCCCGAAGGCGGCGGCGATGATGAGGATCTCGGCCCAGCCGGGAAGCGGTGCGGCCTCCTCGGGCGTGGGCGCCTTGAACGACTGGACGAACCGCTGCCAGGCGTTGGGGCTGGGGTGCTCGTGCGCGACGTCGCTGGGGAGGCCGAGGGCCGCGACGAGCGTGATCAGCGAGGCGACGGCGGCGACGTAGCCGCCCGGTTCGAGGTTGGCGAGTCCGCCGAGTTTCACGGCGATCGCGATGACCGTGTACCAGGTGGTGGCGAACGTACCGAGGGCGAAGAGAAGGACGGGCCCGTTCTTGCCGCCGGGGGAGAGCCAGCAGAGGCCGCGTACGCCGTAACCGGCGGCGACGAAGAGCAGGGTCAGCAGCGCACCGGTGAGGGTGAGCAGCTGGAGGCCGCCGGGGTAGCCCGTGACCGTGAGGTCGCCGGGGAATTCGGCGGTCCAGGTCCAGGCGAGGAAGGTGCTCGCGAACGTCACGACGGCGCCGACCGCGGCACCGATGCTCGCCGCCGTGGGCGGCAGGCCGATGACGGGGCGGTGCTCCCGGTGGGCCGCGGGCGCGGTGGTCGTTTCGGATGTGGTGGTGGTCATCGGTATCACGCCCTGTCCGAGACGCGTGCGCCGAGTAGACCCTGTGGCCTCAGCAGCAGTACGAGGATGAGGAGGACGAACGCCCACACGTCCTTCCAGGCGCCGCCGCCGAGCTGCGACATGCCGGGGATGTTCTCGATGTAGGCGGTGGCCATGGCCTCGGCGAGGCCGAGGACCAGGCCGCCGATCATGGCTCCGTAGATGTTGCCGATACCGCCGAGGACCGCGGCAGTGAAGGCCTTGAGTCCGGCGATGAAGCCCATCTTGAAGTTGACCTCGCCGTACTTGAGGCCGTGGGCGACCGCCGCGATGGCGGCGAAGGCGGCACCGATGGCGAACGCGGTGACGATGATGCGGTCGGTGTTGATACCCATCAGCTTGGCCGTGTCCGGGTCCTGCGACGTGGCCTGCATGGCGCGCCCGGTGCGGGTCTTGGAGACGAACACGCCGAGCGTGATCATGCACAGGGGCGCGGCGATGAGCAGGAAGAGGTCACCGCGGCTGATCGCGAACGCGCCGAAGTCGAGCCTGCCGCCCTCGAACTCGGGGAAGGGGCGGGACTTCGTGGCGTCCGGGTAGAAGGCCCAGATGGCTTGCTGCAGTGCGATGGAGAGGCCGATCGCGGTGATCAGTGGCGCGAGCCTGGGCGCGTCGCGCAGGGGCCGGTAGGCGAAGCGTTCGGCTCCTACGGCGACGAGCACGGAACAGGCCATCGCCATGAGGATCATGAGGGGCAGTGCGATGAGCAGACTGGTACCGCTGGGCAACCAGAGAAATGCGGTCAGCGCACCGAAGCCGCCGATCATGAAGATCTCGCCATGGGCGAAATTGATGAGCTGGACTATGCCATAGACCATCGTGTAACCGATTGCGATGAGTCCGTACAGCGCGCCGAGTAGCAGGCCGTTGGCAAGTTGCTGCGGCAGATCGTTCACCGCGGGGCCTCCGAATGAGTGGGGTCAGATACGGCCGCGCGGGGGCGCTGTGGCGCCCCCGCGCGGTGGTAGGTCCTACAGGAGGGAGGGCTGGTGAGCCCGGTCAGCCCTCGAACACGCCCGTCTTGACGGGCACGTGCTTGCCGGCCTTCACCTCGTAGAGGGAGAGCTGCTTGTTCACGGTGTCGCCGTACTCGTCGAATCCGACCGTGCCGGTGACGCCGTCGAACTTGACGTCCTGCATGGCCTCGGTGATCTGCTTGCGCGCGTCCTTGACGTCGCCGGGCAGCTCACCGTCGTTCTTCTCCACGACTGCCTTCACGGCCTGGATGATCGCCCAGGTCGAGTCGTAGGCGTAGCCGCCGTACGCCTCGAACGCGCCGTCGTAGCCGCCGGCCGCGTAGTCCTTGATGAACGTCTTGGCGGTTTCCAGGGTCTCCAGGGGCGCGCCCACGGAACTGGCGACGTCGCCTTCGGAGTTCTTCTTGGCCAGCTTGATGTACTCGGCGCTGAAGAGAGCGTCACCACCGACGGTGGGGATCTTCGCGCCGGCGTTCTTGATCTGGCTGGCCAGCGGGGCGCCGGCCGGGTACTCGCCGCCGTAGTAGACGAAGTCGGCGTCCTTCTGGGCTACCTTGCTCGCGACGGACGAGAAGTCCTTGTCGTCCGGGTTGATGTGGTCGGTGCCCACCACCGTGCCACCGAGCTTCTTGAACTCGGCGGAGAAGGTGGCGGCGAGACCGGCTCCGTAGGTCTTCTTGTCATCGATGACATAGACCTTCTTGAGCTTCTTCTCGTTGAACATGTACTGCGCGGCGTACGGGCCCTGAATGGCGTCCGTGGTGGCCGTACGGAAGTACGTGTCGAAGCCCCGGACCTTCTTGCCGGTCTGCCAGTCCTTGCCCTGAGTCATCTCGGGGTTGGTGTTGGCGGGCGAGACCTGGACCAGGTTGTCGTTGGCGAAGACCTTCTGCATGGCCTGGCCGACGTCGGAGTTCAGGGGGCCGACAACGCCCATGACGTCCTGGTTGCCGACGAGCTTCGTGGCGTTCTGCTGGCCGGTGGCGGCCTGGGCGACGTCGTCCAGGGACTCCAGCTTGAAGGTGATGCCTTCGACTTCGTTGTTCTTGTTGGCCGTCTTGACGGCGAGGTCGGCGGAGTTCTTGATGCCCTGGCCGAGCGCGGAGAGGTCTCCGGTCAGCGGCGCGTCGAGGCCGATGACGACGGTCTTCTTTCCGCCGCCGCCGCCCTCGCTGCTGTCGTCGCGGGAGCCGCAAGCCGAAAGCGTGAGGGCTCCTACAGTGACAGCAGTGGTGACTATGAACAAGGAACGGTGACGCACGATCAGTCCTTTCCCCTGGCACGGCTGTCCCTGATTGGGAAGCCGGGTCGAGCGCTGGAACCGAACTGAAAGGAATCCGGTGGCGCGGTGACTGGCCGTGACTCTAAGCGCGCTGGTGGGGGTGGTGCAGAGGTGGGACCAAGGATGTGACGCTCTTGTTATGACGGAAGCGTGATGAAGCCCGCGACGGAGGGGAAAGACGTGTGATTTGAGACTGTTGGTGAGTCCACATAGTGAGAACCAGCAGGACCGGACCGGTAGTCGGCCGACTACGGAACGGAGTGGACGCATGCCTTTCCGATGGCCGCGCCGAGGTCTTCCGGGTATCCGCCGCCGAGGATCCGACTCTGTTTCTGGACGGCCCGGTCATTACGCAACGTGACATCCAGGAAAGGGAGTCCGGTGTTCCGAGGCACTTCCCCGCAGTCGAGCACATAGACGGTCACCAGCACCTCGCGGGAGTCTCCGGCCGCCACGGTGAACGGCGCCGGCGGCTCGGTCGAAACGGCCAGCGCCGGGGACGGCTGGGTGATGGCGTCGACCGTGACACGCCGGCCGGGTTCGGTCGAGATGCTGACGCCGAAGGTGAACGCCCCCATGTGCCCGCTCCTCGGCGCCGCGCCCCCGTAGGCGAAGCCAACTACCTGCGACGGCCAGGGCGGTGGTGGCCCGGGGGGCGGCGAGGGGGCCGTCAGGACGTACACGCAGCCGCCCGCCGTGAGGGTCGCGGCGACGCCCAGCGCGGCCTTGCGGCGGTGCCGCGGAGGCACCGTGAGACGGAGGCGAGGCCGCGTCGCACCCGTGAGCGGGGCCGCGGGATGGTGATAGGTGTCCTCGCCCGGTTCGACGGGGCCGATACCGCTCATGCGCCGACGCTACTGCGCTTCGGGCGCCACGACAATGGATCGCCCCGCAGGGCGTAACACAACGTCACCATCGAGGGTCCCACCTGGCTCTCCCTCGCCGGGCTCCGGCGGCGGGCGGGGCACCGCGGAAGTCCCGGCGGACCTTCGTTTCCGCCGTGTTTCGCGGCCGTCCGACGCCGGTCGCGCGTCTCACCTGTTGGTCACCGCGGGCCCCGGGAGGCCCGTTCGGTGCCATCCCCGGCCCGCTTGAGCATCCCTTGAGGTTCGCCCCTCAGCCGTCTTTCCGTGCCATGAATCCGGTGCCGTCGCCGCTCTGGAGAAGACACGTCAACCGGGCCGTGCACACCCGCTTCCCCTGTTCGTCGGTGATCACGATCTCGTACGTCGCGGTGGACCGGCCCCGGTGGAGCGGGGTCGCGACACCGGTCACCACTCCGCCGCGCGCGCCGCGGTGATGCGTGCAGTTGAGGTCCACGCCCACGGCGATCTTGTCGCGCCCGCCGTGGAGCATCGCGCCGATGGAGCCGAGGGTCTCGGCGAGTACGGCGGAGGCGCCGCCGTGCAGCAGCCCGTACGGCTGGGTGTTGCCCTCCACCGGCATGGTGGCGACGACGCGTTCGGGGGACGCCTCGGTGACCTTCAGGCCCATCCGGCTGCCGAGGTCCCCGGCGGAGAAGAGCGACGTCAGGTCGGTGTCGTACGGCGCGTACTCGTCGACGACCTCCTTCGGGAACGTCGCCGCCGACTCGTCGTTCGCTTCTGGCTGTTCACCCATGGGCCCGGCTCCGATCGGCTGTGTGGTGCGATACGTGTTCATTGCATGTTTCGGTGCGTTCCGCCGCGCGATTCGGCGACCGGCCTCCGTGCGTGGGTCCGCGCGCGCCGGTACGCACCGTCTTATCAGATGGCTGAGCGAACGCTTAGGTGGGGCGTGCGCTCGGACGGACCGACGCGCGGACCGGACCGGGGAGTTCCGCCGGCGGTGCTGTCAGCGGTGCTCGAAGCGCACCACGACGGACTTGCTCGCCGGGGTGTTGCTGGTGTCGGCCGTGGAGTCGAGCGGCACCAGCACGTTCGTCTCCGGGTAGTAGGCGGCGGCGCAGCCGAGGGCCGTGGGGTAGTGCACCACCCGGAAACCGCTCGCCCGTCGTTCGACACCGTCCTTCCACTCGCTGACGAGATCCGTGTACGAGCCGTCGGCCAGGCCCAGTCGGCGTGCGTCGTCCGGATTCACCAGCACGACGCGGCGGCCGCCCTTGATGCCCCGGTAGCGGTCGTCGAGCCCGTAGATCGTGGTGTTGTACTGGTCGTGCGAGCGCAGCGTCTGGAGCAGCAGCCGGCCTTCCGGCAGCGCCGGGTACTCGACGGGCGCGGCGGTGAAGTTGGCCTTGCCGGTGGAGGTGGGGAAGCGCCGTTCGTCGCGCGGCGCGTGCGGGAGCTGGAAACCGCCGGGCCTGGCGACGCGTTCGTTGAAGTCCTCGAAGCCGGGAACGACACGCGATATCCGGTCGCGGATCGAGCCGTAGTCCTTCTCGAAGTCCTCCCAGGGAGTCAGCGACTCCGGGCCGAGGACGGCGCGCGCCATCCGGGCGACGATCGCGGGCTCGGACAGCAGGTGCGGGCTCGCGGGGGCGAGGTTGCCGCGCGAGGCGTGCACCATGCCCATCGAGTCCTCCACGGTCACGACCTGCCTGCCGCCCGCCTGCACGTCCTTGTCCGTACGGCCGAGGGTCGGCAGGATCAGGGCGCGCGCGCCGGTCACCGCGTGCGAGCGGTTGAGCTTGGTCGAGACGTGCACGGTCAGCCGCGCGTTGCGCATCGCCGCCTCCGTCACCTCCGTGTCCGGCGACGCCGAGACGAAGTTGCCGCCCATGGCGAAGAAGACCTTCGCGTCGCCGTCGCGCAGCGCCCGGATGGCCCGGACGACGTCGTAGCCGTGGTGACGCGGCGAGGTGATCCCGAACTCCCGGTCCAGGGCGTCGAGGAAGGCCGGCGCGGGCCGCTCGAATATGCCCATGGTGCGGTCGCCCTGGACGTTGGAGTGTCCGCGCACGGGGCACACCCCCGCGCCGGGCCGGCCCACATTGCCGCGCAGCAGAAGGAAGTTGACGACCTCGCGGATGGTCGCGACCGAGTGCTTGTGCTGCGTCAGGCCCATCGCCCAGCAGACGATGGTGCGCTTGGACGCCAGCACCATGGACAGCGCGCGCTCTATGTCGGCGCGGTCGAGACCCGTCGCGATGAGTGTCTCGTCCCAGTCGGCGGCCCGCGCGGCGGCGGCGAACTCCCCGAAGCCGTGGGTGTGCTCGGCGACGAACGCCTCGTCGACGGCGGACGGGTCCTCCTCGGCGGCCTCCAGGATCAGCTTGTTCAGCAGCCGGAAGAGGGCCTGGTCGCCGCCGATGCGGATCTGGAGGAACAGGTCGTTGAGCGCCGCGCCCTTGATCATGCCCTGCGGCGTCTGCGGATTCTTGAACCGCTCCATGCCGGCCTCGGGCAGCGGATTCACCGAGATTATCTTCGCGCCCGCGGCCTTGGCCTTCTCCAGGGCGGAGAGCATCCGGGGGTGGTTGGTCCCCGGGTTCTGCCCGGCGACGATGATCAGGTCGGCCTGGTGCATGTCCTCCAGGGACACGCTGCCCTTGCCGACGCCCAGGGTCTCGGAGAGCGCCGAACCGGACGACTCGTGGCACATGTTGGAGCAGTCCGGCAGATTGTTCGTACCGAACTCGCGGGCGAACAGCTGGAACAGGAAGGCAGCCTCGTTGCTCGTACGGCCCGAGGTGTAGAACAGCGCCTCGTCGGGGGAGTCCAGCGCGTTGAGTTCCTCGGCGATGATCGCGAACGCGCGCTCCCAGCTCACCGGTTCGTAGCGGTCACCGCCGCCCTCACCGCTGCCGGCTCCACCGCCGCCGTTGTCGCCGTGCGCGCTGCCGCCCGCGCCGCGCTCCAGGAGCATCGGCTGGGTGATACGGCCCTGCTGGCCCAGCCAGTAGCCGCTGCGCCTCGCCAGATCGGCGACCGGGTGCGCGGCGAAGAAGTCCGGCGTCACCCGGCGGAGCGTCGCCTCCTCGGCCACCGCCTTCACACCGTTCTCGCAGAACTCCGCCGTATGCCGGTGGTCGCCCTCCGGCCACGCGCAGCCCGGACAGTCGAAGCCGTCCTTCTGGTTGACCTTGAGCAGCGTCCGCGCCGCGCGCCGCACGCCCATCTGCTGCTGGGCCACCCGCAGCGAATGCGCCACGGCCGGCAGCCCGGCCGCGCTGTGCTGCGGGTCGGCGACCTGCGGCGCGTCCTGGACCGGGTCACCTGAAGGCGGCTTGCGTGCCATCACGCTCTCCCTCACTCGTACGACGGGACTCGTCCCGCGATTCCGTCCCCGACAACTCTCCCCCCGATCCTGTCACGCACCGCCGGGGGCCCCTCGGGGTGGAGCGCGGGTCAGGATTGTCAGTGGGGCGTGGCAGGATCGGGTACGTGGCTGAGACAGCATCGAAGAAGACCGCAGACAACCGTCCTCGCCTGCTCCTCATGGACGGGCACTCCTTGGCGTACCGGGCGTTCTTCGCGCTGCCCGCGGAGAATTTCACCACCAGCTCCGGGCAGCCGACGAACGCCTTCTACGGCTTCGCCTCGATGTTGGCCAACACTCTGCGTGACGAGGCGCCCACGCACTTCGCGGTGGCCTTCGACGTCTCACGCAAGACGTGGCGCTCGGAGGAGTTCCCCGAGTACAAGGCCAACCGCTCCAAGACGCCCGACGAGTTCAAGGGCCAGGTCGAGCTGATCGGCGAACTGCTGGACGCGATGAACGCGCACCGGTTCGCCATCGACGGCTTCGAGGCGGACGACGTCATCGCCACCCTCGCCACCCAGGCCGAGGAAGCGGGCTTCGAGGTCCTCATCGTCACCGGCGACCGGGACTCCTTCCAGCTCATCAGCGAGCACACCACGGTGCTGTATCCCACCAAGGGCGTCTCCGAACTGACCCGCTTCACCCCGGAGAAGGTCCAGGAGAAGTACGGACTGACCCCCGCGCAGTATCCGGACTTCGCCGCCCTGCGCGGCGACCCGTCGGACAACCTCCCCGGCATCCCCGGTGTCGGCGAGAAGACGGCCGCGAAGTGGATCAACCAGTTCGGTTCCTTCGCCGAGCTCGTGGAGCGCGCCGAGGAGGTCAAGGGCAAGGTCGGGCAGAATCTGCGCGAGCACCTGCCCTCGGTCAAGCTCAACCGCCATCTCACCGAGCTCGTGCGCACCGTCGAGCTGACGAAGACCGCGCAGGACCTGGAGCGCGCTCCGTACGACCGGACGGCTGTCACCGGTGTGCTCGACGTCCTGGAGATCCGCAATCCGAGCCTGCGCGAGCGGCTGCTCGGTGTGGACCCCGGCGCCGTCGAGGACGAGGCCCCGGCCCCCGAGGCGGGCATCGAGCTCGACGGCAGGGTCCTGGTCTCCGGCGAGCTGGCGCCCTGGCTCGCCGAGCACGGCGACGAGCCGCTGGGCGTCGCTCTCGTCGACACCTGGGCGCTCGGCACGGGCAGCATCAGCGAGGTCGCGCTGGCCGCCGCCGACGGCGCCGCCGCCTGGTTCGACACCACCCAGCTCGACGAGGCCGACGAGAAGGCCTTCTCCGCCTGGCTCGCCGCGGCGGACCACCCCAAGGTGCTGCACAACGCGAAGAGCGCCATGCGGGTCGCCCCCGAGCACGGCTGGCAGATCGGCGGCGTCACCATGGACACCGCGCTCGCCGCGTATCTGGTCAAGCCCGGCCGCCGTTCCTTCGCGCTCGACGCCCTCGCCGTCGAATACCTCGGACGCGAACTCGCCCCGGCCGCCGCCGGCGACGGACAGCTCGCCTTCGGCAGCGACGACCAGGCCGAGGCGGACGCACTGATGACGCAGGCGCGCGCCGTGCTCGATCTCGGCGAGGCCTTCACCGGACGGCTGGAGGAGGTCGGGGCCACCCGCCTGCTCCAGGACATCGAGCTGCCCACCTCCGCCCTCCTCGCCAAACTGGAGCGCAACGGCATCTGGGCCGACCAGCCCCATCTGGTCGCCCTGGAGCAGCAGTTCGCCGCCGCGGTCCAGCAGGCCGTCAAGGAGGCGCACGCGTCGGTCGGCCACGAGTTCAACCTCGGCTCGCCCAAGCAGCTCCAGGAAGTCCTCTTCGGCGAGCTGGCCCTGCCCAAGACCAAGAAGACCAAGACCGGTTACACGACGGACGCCGACGCGCTGGCCTGGCTCGCCGCGCAGACCGAGCACGAACTGCCCGTCCTGATGCTGCGCCACCGCGAGCAGGCAAGGCTCCGGGTCACCGTCGAGGGCCTGGTCAAGATGATCGCGGCCGACGGCCGTATCCACACGACCTTCAGCCAGACGGTGGCGGCGACCGGCCGGCTCTCCTCCACCGACCCCAACCTGCAGAACGTGCCGGTGCGCACCGACGAGGGCCGGGCGATCCGCCGCGGGTTCGTCGTCGGCGAGGGCTACGAGTCGCTGATGACCGCCGACTACAGCCAGATCGAGCTGCGCGTCATGGCGCATCTGTCCGAGGACGCCGGTCTGATCGAGGCGTTCACCTCCGGCGAGGACCTGCACACCACCGTCGCCTCCCAGGTCTTCGGTGTGGAGCGGGCCGCCGTCACCCCCGACATGCGCCGCAAGATCAAGGCGATGTCGTACGGACTGGCGTACGGCCTCTCGGCGTTCGGGCTCTCCCAGCAGCTGAACATCGAGGCGGCCGAGGCGCGCGGCCTGATGGACACCTTCTTCGAGCGCTTCGGCGGCGTACGGGACTATCTCCAGCGAGCGGTCGAAGAGGCGAGGGCCACGGGCTACACGGAGACGATGCTCGGCCGCCGGCGCTATCTCCCGGACCTCAACAGCGACAACCGTCAGCGCCGTGAGATGGCCGAGCGGATGGCGCTCAACGCCCCGATCCAGGGCACGGCCGCGGACATCGTGAAGGTCGCGATGCTCCGGGTCGACTCGGCGCTGACCGGGGCCGGGCTGGCCTCACGCATGCTCCTCCAGGTCCACGACGAAATCGTGCTGGAGATCGCCCCTGGTGAGCGGGAGCGGGTCGAGGAGCTGGTGATCCGCGAGATGGCCGCGGCGACCGAGCTGCGGGCGCCGCTGGACGTCTCCGTGGGCGTCGGCCCGGACTGGGACTCGGCCGCCCACTGAGGGCGGGCCCCGCGTCGTACCCCGCTCAGGGGTTCAGCGCGATCCCGTACGTGAACGGTCCGGGGCCGTCGGGCCGTTCGCGGCGGGCGGCGCCACCGGCTTCGTGCGGGCGGCGCGCAGCCGCATGCCTGTTCCGTACAGCACGAGTCCCGCAGCCAGCCCCGCCCCGGCGCCGAAGCAGAGCGTCGGAATGACGTCCAACGGCGTCGACACCTGCCCGTGGTAGTCGTACCAACGGATGAACCGGTGCGCCATGGCGGCCAGCGCGCACCCCGCGAGCAGCGCGTAGGCGACGGCCCTCTCGCGCCGTACGAGCACGGGCACCGAGGCAGGCGCGGGCGACCGGGGCAGCCGCCGCACGGCGGAGACCGTGAACCAGCAGAGCGCCACCAGAGCCAGCGCCGAACTGCCGTACTGCGTGTAGGTGTACAGCGGGAAGCCGGCGACGACCTCCCCCAGAACGGGCACCATCCGGGTGCCCCACCGGTCGATGTGCGTGAACGCGTCCCACACCACATGGGTGGACGCGCCGAGCACCGCCGAGACGTAGAACCGGGCGGCGAGCGCCCCCCTTCGTCCACCGCGCCGGTCGGGTCCTCGTACGAAGGCGTGCGCCCGTCCCTGCCAGGCGGCGGGCAGCAGCGCGAGCACCGGTTCACGCAGAATCAGCCAGATACCCACGAGGACCGCGGCGATGACGACGTCGACGGTGAACAGGCCCGGTGCGCCGTGCGTCACCTCGCCGAACTCCATGGCGGCGGGCACGGCGGTCGCGGCGAAGTACGTCATGTCGGGTGCCATCGAGCCGGCGACGAGCGCGGAGGCGAGCAGCGGCCCCCGTGACCTGCCGTCCCGTCCGATGCCAGGCAGCACCGCGGCGGCATGGCTCAACGTGAAAGGCATGGCAGGTCCCCCTGGGGCGTGTCGTCGTTCAATCAGGCAGGGAACACGCCCACCTGGCACCGGGTCAGTATGAACGACGCCCCTTCCCGGCCACCGGTTCGACGTACGGGAAGCCGGGAGGTGGCGAAGCGGTGAAAAGCGGTCACCACCCCGTGTGCGTACACAGGGAGTTGCCGTAGGGTCGCCTGAGTCCTCGCGCTGGGAGCGCGAACAGCTGTTCATCGGGAGGGACCAGACGTATGGCAGCGCAATTCGGCCGCCGGCTCCGCAGAGGGGCGACCACCACCGCGGTCGCCGCACTCGCGGTCGCCGCACTCTCCGCCTCACAGGCCCCGGCGATAGTCTCCGGTGGTGGTGACGGCGGCGGAAAGCAGGCGTCCGGATCGAGCGTGCCGGACGGGGACGGCTCGGCCTCCGGAGACTCCTCGTACCACACGGATCTCCCGCCGCTGAACACCCCGAACAAGCCAGCGGCCTCGATCGACCTGCCGGGCCTCGGCGGTGAATCGGAAGCGGGGATACCGGCCTCGGTGCTGGCCGCGTACAAGCAGGCCGAACAGAGCATCGCGATCACCAACCCCGGCTGCAAACTGCCGTGGCAACTTCTCGCCGCGATCGGCAAGGTCGAGTCGGGCCAGGCGCGCGGCGGCAGGGTCGACGACGAGGGCACCACGCTCACGCCCATCCTGGGCCCGGTGCTCAACGGTGTCGGCTTCGCCAACATCTCGGACACCGACAACGGTGAGTACGACGGGGACAAGACCCACGACCGTGCCGTGGGCCCGATGCAGTTCATTCCGTCCACCTGGGCCACCTGGGGCCAGGACGCGAACAGCGACGGCCGCAAGGACCCGAACAACATCTTCGACGCGGCGCTGGCCGCCGGCCGCTATCTCTGCGCCAACAACCGCGACCTGTCGGTGAAGTCCAATCTTGAGCAGGCGATACTCAGTTACAACCGTTCGAACGAGTATCTGGCGACAGTCCTGTCCTGGCTGGACTACTACAAGCGCGGCACCCACGAGGTGCCGGACGGCACCGGCGTGCTGCCCTCGGGGCCCGGCCCGCTGAACCCGGGCGGTTCAGGGAACTCCCCGAGCCCCGACCCGACTCCGCCGAACCCCGGCGGCTCCCCGAGCCCCCAGAACCCCGGCGACTCGCCGTCGCCCAAGCCGCCCAAGCCTCCGAAGCCCCCCAAGCCGCCGACGACGCCGCCGCCCACCACCCCCGCGCCCACCGTCCAGCGGCTGGAGAACGCGGGCACCGGGAAGCTGTCCGCCACGGCGGGCGGCGCGTTCGCGGAGCGCGTCTCGGTGCGCGGCGAGGACGCCAAGGGCAAGGTTGTCGGCAAGGTGGCCGTACGGTTCGAGATCGTCGGCGAGACCGACGCGACCTTCGCGGGCGGCGGGAAGCAGGCCACCGTCACCAGTGGCAGCGACGGGGTCGCCACGGCGCCCGCGCTCCAGGCGGGCGAGAAGACGGGCGACTTCACGGTGCGGGCGAGTGTCGTGGGCCGTACGGTCCCGGCCGTCGACTTCACGGCGACGGTCACCGAGCGCCGGGCGGACGCGGTCGTCCGGACCAGCGACAAGGAACTGACGGCGGCGCCGGGCGCGGAGTTCGCCGACACCGTCGAGGTCAAGGCCACCAACCAGGGCCAGACGGCCCCGGGTGTGGCGGTCAAGGCCACCATGATCAAGTCGGCCGACGACGCCTCTCCGGCCGACAAGGGCCCGTACTTCAAGGGCGCGGACGGTCAGCCGCTCAGGAGCCTGGAGGGTCTGAGGACGAACGACCAGGGCCTGCTGGTACTGCCGAAGATCTTCGCGGACGACGCCACGGGTACGTTCCTGCTGCAGATCGAGACGGCGGGCGGCGCGAAGGTGACGATCGAACTGAAGGTCGCCGCCCCCGCGTAGCCCCTACCAGGAGCTCTGCCGCCGAGCACATACAGGCTGAGCGCGCCGACGAGCGAACGCCGCCCCTCCGTCCCTGACGGAGGGGCGGCGCCGGCTTGTTCGGCGTGCTTACGGGCTGCCGCCCGGGGCCTGCCCACGACTCCCGGGCCCGAAGGGCTGCGGGGGAGAGCATGGGTGCCGGGCGCCGTGAGCCGGGCGGGACTTCTGAGACACGGCCTGGGGCCCGCCCGCGGGGCTGATCCGGGGCGTCCGGCGCGGTGCGTCGCAAGGCGGAGAATCGGCCTCGTACCGGGCGTCCTTGGCCGACTTCTGCAACGCGGCGAGCGTGCGTGCCGGGCGCCCCGGGGCAGGCGGGACTTCGCGGACGCGCCCTGGGGGTGTCTCGCCGGGCGCTCCCCGATCCGGCCTGATCCGAACGACAGACCCTAGCGCCGGTCCTTCAGGCGACGTGTCGCGATCGCCTGGGTCGGGTCCTCCGGCCACGGGTGGCGCGGGTAACGCCCGCGCAGCTCCGCGCGTACCGCGCGGTAGCCCTCCCGCCAGAAGGACGCCAGATCCGCGGTGACGGCCGCGGGGCGCCCGGCGGGGGAGAGCAGATGGACCAGCACCGGCACGCCCGCGACCTTCGGTGTCTCCGTCATGCCGAACAACTCCTGGAGTTTCACGGCCAGTACGGGCTGCTCCCCGCCGTAGTCGACGCGTACGCGCGATCCGCTCGGCACCTGGAGGCGCTCCGGCGCCAGCTCGTCCAGCCGCCCCGCCTGCCCCGAGGACCACGGCAGCAGCCGCCGCAGCGCCTGGCCCGCCTCGATCCGCGCCAGGTCCGCGCGGCGCCGGGCCTTCGACAGCTCGGGTTCCAGCCAATCGTCGGCGCCGTCGAGCAGGGCCGCGTCCGAGACGTCCGGCCACGGAGAGCCCAACGCCCGGTGGAGAAAGCCCAGTCGCTCGCGCAGCGCCTCCGAGTCACGGGTCCAGTGCAGCAGGGCGCCGGGGCCCTCGCGCCGCAGACCCTCCAGCAGTGCCGCCCGCACCAGAGCCCGGTCGGGCCCGCGCAGCGGCCGCGCGGACAGTTCGATCGCGCCCAGCCGCCGCACCTGTCTGGCGACGACGTCACCGTCCTCCCAGCGCACCTCCTCGCCGGAGACCAGCAGATGCGCGGCGGCGTTCCGGGCGGTGTCCTCGTCGATGACGGCGGCCAGCCGCACCCGGGCGGAGGCCGCGGTCGGCGGCCGGTCCGCGACCGCGACGGCCAGCCACGGCGCGCTGCGGAGCCCGGACCCGTCGGCGAGTTCGGCGCCGGTCCCCGACGCCATGAGGAACGCGCCGCCGCCACGGGCGCGCGCCACGCGCTCGGGGAAGGCGTACGCGGCGACGACCCCGACGACGGCATCGTCGGCCGGCCCGTTCGCCTCGCCGTCCCCGTAGCCCCTCCGGCGGCCGTCGCCGTCGGCCTCGCCACCGCGCCCCCCGGCGGAGGCCAGCCTTCGCGCCTCCTGGCGCCAGCGCGCCGCGTACCCGTCGCCGCCCCGTCCCGCCGTGCGCCACGCGGCGGCCAGGTCGTCCCCGTACCCCCTCGGAGGTTCCTCGCTCAGCAGCGCCACCACCTCGGCGGCCCGGCGTGCGCCGACCTCCCGGGCGCCGTCGAGCAGCGCGCGGGCCAGACGCGGATGGACGCCCAGCCGGGACATCCGGACGCCCCGGTCGGTCACCCGGCCCTCGGCGTCCACCGCCCCGATCGCGGCCAGCACGGCCCGTGCGGCGGCCAACGCCCCCGCCGGCGGCGCGTCGAGCAGCGCGAGGCCCGAGGCGTCCGGATCGCCCCAGCACGCGGCCTGCAACGCGAACGCCGCCAGATCGGCGACCTTGATCTCGGGCGCCGGGAACCGCGCGAGCCGCGCGTCCTCGGCCTCGTCCCAGCACCGGTACACCGCCCCCGGCGCCTCGCGCCCCGCCCGTCCCGCGCGCTGCCGCGCAGTCGCCTGTGAGGCCCGCACGGTGGTGAGCGCGCTCAACCCCCGCGCGTGGTCCGTACGCGGCTCACGCGCCAGCCCCGAGTCGACCACCACCCGCACACCCGGCACCGTCAGGCTCGACTCGGCCACCGAGGTCGCCAGTACGACGCGGCGGTCGCCGTCCCCCGACCCCGCGAGCACCGCGTCCTGCACCTGCGCCGGGGCCCGGCCGTGCACCTGAAGGACCTCGGCGCCCAAGCCGTCCCGGTCGCCCAACTGGCCCGCCACCCGGCCGATCTCGCCGACGCCCGGCAGGAACACCAGCACATCGCCCGCGCGCTCGGCCAGCGCCCTGCGCACCACCGAGACCACATGCGTCAGCAGCGCCGGGTCGACCCGCATCCCGTGCGGCGGACGCACCGGGCGCGCGGGCGGCGCCCACACGACCTCCAAAGGATGCGTGACTCCCCGCGCCTCTACTACGGGCGCGTTGCCCAGCAGCCGCGCCCACCCCTCGGCGTCGGTCGTCGCGGACGCCGCCACCAGCCGCAGTTCGGGACGGAGCGTGGCGCGTACGTCCAGCAGGAAGGCCGCCACCGTGTCGGCGTCCAGATGCCGTTCGTGACACTCGTCGATGATCACCACGTCGACGCCTTCGAGTTCCTGGTCGCGCTGGAGCCGCTGGAGCAGTACGCCGGTGGTCACCACCTCCACCACCGTGTCGCGTCCGACCACACGCTCCCCGCGCACCGTGAAACCGACGCTCCCGCCGACCCGCTCGCCCAGCAGCCACGCCATCCGACGGGCCGCCGCACGCGCGGCGATCCGGCGCGGCTCGGCGACGACCACCCGCCTCCGGGGTCCCCCCGCGGCGCCGCCGGGCACGGGCACGAGGCCGGCCAGCACCAGCGGCACCAGCGTCGTCTTGCCCGTGCCCGGCGGCGCGCACAGCACGGCGCATCCGGGGCCGTCGAGGGCCGCCTCCAGCGCGGGCAGGGCGGTGCGGACGGGGAGAGCGCCGAGGACGTCTTCGCGGATCACGCCCTCAGTCTCGTACGCAGACGAAGATCGCCGAGCCCGGGATCAGATTCCCGCGCAGGGGCGACCAGCCGCCCCACTCTTGGGTGTTCCACGCCGGCCACTCCGGCTCCACCAGGTCGACGAGCCGGAAACCGCCCGCCACGACGTCGCGTACCCGGTCGCCCACCGTCCGGTGGTGCTCGACGTACATCGCGCGCCCCTGCTCGTCCTGCTCCACGTACGGGGTGCGGTCGAAGTACGACGAGGCCACCGACAGGCCCTCGGGCCCCGGCTCGTCGGGGAACGCCCAACGGATCGGGTGCGTGACCGAGAAGACCCAGCGCCCGCCCGGCCGCAGCACCCGCCGTACCTCGCGGAACACCCGCACCTGATCGGCCACGAAGGGGATCGCGCCGTACGCGGAACACGCCAGGTCGAAGGAGCCGTCGCGGAAGGGCAGCGCCCCCGCGTCCGCCTCCACGAGAGGCACCTCGTCCCCGATGCGCAGGGCGTGCTGGAGCTGCCGGTGAGAGAGGTCGAGTGCCACCGGTCGCGCGCCCTGCTTCGTCAGCCAGCGCGAACACTGCGCCGCGCCCGCCCCGATCTCCAGGACGTCGAGACCCTTGAGCGACTCGGGCGGCCCCAGAAGCTCCGCCTCCACCTCGTCCAGACCCTCGGGTCCCCAGACGAACCGGTCGTCGCCGAGGAAGGTGCCGTGCTCGATCTGGTAGTCGTCCGCGTTCCGGTTCCACCAGCCCCGGTTGGCGCGGCTGCTCTCGGTGCTGTCGCTGTCACGCCGGGTGGCCTCGGGCTCCCACTCCGTCTGACGCTCCGTGTGCTGATGCTCTGCCTGGTCTTGGCTCATCGTGCCCGTCGTCGTAGTGTGCGGAAAGGCCGTACGCACCTGTGCCGCCCTGTGGTCGGCCGGTGGCGGCCCGAGCTACGGTGCGGCCGTTGTGGCCTCATGAAACGTTTGTTGTGCCGGGTATGGGGCGTTCCGCCCCGGGTGTGCGCCTTCGCGCATTGACCGTGTCCGGCTGCCCCCGTATGCTAAAGGTTGCGCTGCGGGCTTGCGCGCCTCAGACGTAGCAGGCCGCGCTCGCATCTGTTGTAGGTCCCCTCGGTTGTTCGAGGCGCCTTCCTCATCAGGAATGGCGCTTCCTCGGCTGTCCGGCTTCCGGCAGATGGCGATACGGGCTCTCGGCGTGGCAGTACCTACGACTCAATGTCCGTACCGGAGCCTTTACCCACATGACGAGCAGCACCGAGACCACCGCCACCACCCCGCAGGTTGCGGTCAACGACATCGGTAACGAGGAAGCATTCCTCGCCGCGATCGACGAGACGATCAAGTACTTCAACGACGGCGACATCGTCGACGGCGTCATCGTGAAGGTCGACCGGGACGAGGTCCTGCTCGACATCGGTTACAAGACCGAAGGCGTCATCCCCTCCCGCGAGCTTTCGATCAAGCACGACGTCGACCCCAACGAGGTCGTCGCCGTGGGCGATGAGATCGAGGCCCTCGTCCTCCAGAAGGAGGACAAGGAAGGCCGTCTCATCCTGTCCAAGAAGCGCGCGCAGTACGAGCGCGCCTGGGGCACGATCGAGAAGATCAAGGAAGAAGACGGCATCGTCACCGGCACCGTCATCGAGGTCGTCAAGGGTGGACTCATCCTCGACATCGGCCTCCGTGGCTTCCTGCCGGCCTCTCTCGTCGAGATGCGCCGCGTCCGCGACCTCCAGCCCTACGTGGGCAAGGAGCTCGAAGCCAAGATCATCGAGCTGGACAAGAACCGCAACAACGTGGTCCTGTCCCGCCGTGCCTGGCTGGAGCAGACGCAGAGCGAGGTTCGCCAGACCTTCCTCACGACCCTGCAGAAGGGCCAGGTCCGCTCCGGCGTCGTCTCCTCGATCGTCAACTTCGGTGCGTTCGTGGACCTCGGCGGTGTCGACGGTCTCGTGCACGTCTCCGAGCTCTCCTGGAAGCACATCGACCACCCCTCCGAGGTTGTCGAGGTCGGCCAGGAAGTCACCGTCGAGGTTCTCGACGTGGACATGGACCGCGAGCGTGTCTCCCTGTCGCTCAAGGCGACGCAGGAAGACCCGTGGCAGCAGTTCGCCCGGACGCACCAGATCGGCCAGGTCGTTCCCGGCAAGGTCACCAAGCTCGTTCCGTTCGGCGCGTTCGTCCGCGTCGACGAGGGCATCGAGGGTCTGGTCCACATCTCCGAGCTGGCCGAGCGCCACGTGGAGATCCCGGAGCAGGTCGTCCAGGTCAACGACGAGATCTTCGTCAAGGTCATCGACATCGACCTCGAGCGCCGTCGCATCAGCCTCTCGCTGAAGCAGGCCAACGAGGCGTTCGGCGGCGACCCGGCGTCGGTCGAGTTCGACCCGACCCTGTACGGCATGGCTGCCTCGTACGACGACCAGGGCAACTACATCTACCCCGAGGGCTTCGACCCCGAGACCAACGACTGGCTCGAGGGCTTCGAGGCTCAGCGCGAGGTGTGGGAGACCCAGTACGCCGAGGCGCAGACCCGCTTCGAGCAGCACCAGGCGCAGGTCATCAAGTCCCGCGAGGCCGACGAGGCCGCCGCTGCCGAGGGCGCTGCCGCCCCGGCCGGCGCGGCTCCCGCGGCCTCCGGTGGCAACGGTGGCGGTGGCGGCGGCGGTTCGTACTCCTCGGAGTCCCAGGACAACTCCGGCGCCCTGGCGTCGGACGAGGCCCTGGCCGCCCTGCGGGAGAAGCTGGCCGGTGGCCAGAGCTGACGCTCTGACTCCGTAACCGGTCGACAGCTCGACGTAAGGCCCGTTCCCCCTCGGGGAACGGGCCTTACGCATGCCCGCACCGCCGGGGCCGTGAAGATCAACCGCGGCCAAGTACCGTACGCTGTCGGCCTGTTGCTTCCCGCACCACCGGCGCCGGGACCCACGGCGCCCGTACCGACGGGTACCGGTCCGTCCTTCGCCGGCCGGATGCGGCGTGCGCCGCCGGGGAATGCTCACGCCCGGAGGCGCGTTCTTCCTGAGGAACACGAGGAGGACCGGTAATCGTGCTTGATCCGCAGGATTTGTACGAGTGGGAGCCCAAGGGCCTGGCAGTCGTCGACATGGCGCTCGCGCAGGAGTCCGCGGGTCTTGTCATGCTGTACCACTTCGAGGGCTACATCGACGCGGGTGAGACCGGCGACCAGATCGTCGAGAACCTGCTGGAGTCGCTGCCTCACCAGGTGGTGGCGCGCTTCGATCACGACAGACTGGTCGACTACCGCGCCCGCCGCCCGCTGCTGACGTTCCGGCGCGACCGCTGGTCGAGCTACGAGACGCCGACACTGGAGGTAAGGCTCGTCCAGGACGCCACCGGCGCCCCGTTCCTGCTGCTGTCGGGACCCGAGCCGGACGTGGAGTGGGAGCGGTTCGCCGCCGCCGTGTCGCAGGTCGTCGAACGCCTCGGCGTGCGGCTGGCCGTCAACTTCCACGGTATCCCGATGGGCGTTCCGCACACGCGCCCCGTCGGCATCACTCCGCACGGCAACCGCACCGACCTCATGCCGGGCCATCGCAGCCCCTTCGACGAGGCCCAGGTGCCCGGCAGCGCCGAGGCGCTCGTCGAGTTCCGGCTGATGGAGACGGGCCACGACGTTCTGGGAGTGGCCGCCCACGTCCCGCACTACGTGGCGCGGTCCTCGTATCCGGACGCGGCGCTGACCGCGCTGGAGGCCATCACGGCGGCGACGGGACTCGTCCTGCCGGGCGTCGCGCACGCCCTCCGTACGGAGGCGCAGCGCACCCAGACGGAGATCGAGCGCCAGCTCAGCGAGGGGGACGAGGAGCTGGTGACGATGGTGCAGGGCCTTGAGCACCAGTACGACGCGGTGTCCGGTGCCGAGAGCAGGGGCAATCTGGTGGCCGAGCCGGTCGAGCTTCCGTCGGCGGACGAGATCGGGCTCGAATTCGAGAAGTTCCTCGCCGAGCGCGAGGGCGACTCCTGAGGCGCGGGGGGCGTCTCCTGAGTCGGCCGGGCGTCCCCCGGACGTCCGGCAGTCTCGTAAAACGCCCGCCGCACGCTCTAGGCTGCGGGACATGCTGAAAGTGGGCCTGACCGGCGGGATCGGTGCCGGAAAGAGCGAAGTGTCACGACTGCTGGTCTCTTACGGCGCGGTGCTGGTGGACGCGGACAAGATCGCCAGAGAGGTCGTCGAGCCCGGGACTCCCGGGCTCGACGCCGTTGTCGATGCCTTCGGCGCCGGCGTCCTGACGCCCGACGGGAGGCTCGACCGGCCGAAGCTCGGCTCGCTCGTCTTCTCCGACAGCGACAAGCTCGCCACCCTCAACGGGATCGTCCATCCGCTGGTCCGCGAGCGTTCGGCGGAGCTGGAGAGCGCGGCGGGGGAGGACGACATCGTCGTCCACGACGTGCCGCTCCTCGTCGAGAACGGGCTGACCGGGCTCTTCGACCTGGTCGTGGTCGTGGACGCGTCCCCCGGGACACAGCTGGACCGGCTCGTACGGCTCCGAGGCATGGCCGAGTCCGACGCCAGGTCGCGGATGGCGGCACAGGCCACCCGCGAGCAGCGCATCGCCGCCGCCGATCTGGTGGTCGACAACGACGGGCCGCTGGAGAAGCTGGAACCGCGGGTCCGGGAGGTCTGGGAGCGGCTGGTCGACCGGGCGACCGCCGGTTCATCGCCAACAGGCGACGTGCCCACGGACCGGTGACGCGCCCATCGACCCGTTTTGGAATACCGGCAACCTGTGCGACGTTGAACGCGCGGACCGAGGGGAAGGATTCCACCGTGCCCGAGAGCCCGGAGACCCACGTCATCGACTACCGCGCGGCCGAGCAGCTGCTCGCCGCACGTGACCCGCGCGGCGCGGTCAAGCTGCTGGACTCGGTGATCGCGGCGCATCCCGAGAACACGGCTGCGCGGCTGCTGCGCGCCCGCGCGTTCTTCGCCGCCGCCCAACTGCGGCCCGCCGAGCTGGAGTTCGAGCTGGTCCTGGAGCGTGAGCCGGACAACGCCTTCGCGCACTTCGCCCTGGCCCGTACCTATGAGCGGGCCGGGCGTCCCGAGCACGCGACGAAGCACTTCAGGCTGGCGGCGGCGCTCGATCCGAACCCCGAGTACCTCAAGGCGGCGCGTTTCGACTCCGACGACTGAGGTCGTCGCCCCTGTCGCCGTTCTTCCTCCACCTCCAGGGCCTCTCGTAAGCGGTGCCGCGACGCCGTCGGCTGTGATCTTCGAACGGCGGTACGTCGCGGCTCGGCTGGTAGCGCGACCCCTGGCGCATATGGCGGACGACCAGCACGAAGTCCGTGGCGACGATCAGCAGCAGCACCCCACAGGCGGCGGACCAGCCCGGTTGGTCGGCGACCGCGAAGGCGACCGTGCCGAGGGTGAACCAGAACATGCCCCAGACGCTCAGCCACCAGCGCATCCGTAGCGGACTGCGGGCGGTGGCGGGTTCATTTCCGGTGCGCATGGCATCGCACCTCCTGTTGGTGACGTACCCGGTCCGCGCCCCGTGCACCGGGTGCGGGCCGGGAAACCCGCCGACGGTGGAGCCCGTCGGAAAGTCCGTCGATCCGACCGCCCGGAGAACGATGAGTTCCAGGCGCGGCAAGTGTCTACCTCCCTGAAAACACACCACGTGTTCAACGGAGGAGACCCCCAATGTCCGAGGCTACGACCACTCCCGCACCGACCGCATCCGCGCGGCCCGTATCGCCTTCCACCGCCGCTGCCGTTTCCGCCGGCACGGCTCAGGCCGGGCCCTCGCGCCGCACGGACATCGCGGTCCGGACGCTCCAGATCGTTCTCGCGCTGTTCCTGGCGATCCCGAGCGCGGGTCCCAAGATCATCGGCCACTCGGTGGCGGCCGAGTCGTTCGACGAGATCGGCTTCGGCGACTGGTTCATGTATCTGACCGGTGGCCTTGAGCTGGCAGGTGCCATCGCGCTGGTCGTCCCGATCCTCTCCGGAGCGTCGGCGATCGCGCTCATCGGTCTGATGATCGGTGCCTTCATCACTCAGGTGACCGTCTTCGACGGTCAGAACGCGCTGACGCCCGTGATCCTCCTGGTCCTCTTCGCCGTGGTCGCGTGGGTGCGGCGGCAGAAGACCGTGGAACTCGCCGCCCTGGTGCGCCGGCGGGTCTGATCCATGGCCACCCGCCGTCGCGTCTGAAGACCGCATCCTCCCGCCTTGAGGGTGCGGCCTTCAGGCATGACGGGGGCACTGTCAGACCCCCCGCCTAGACTCGCCGTAAAGAGATCTCGCAGGTGTGCGACCTGGGCGGAAGGAGTTGGTGACGATGGCGCGACACGCGCTGGACGACGCGCTGTCGACCCTCCGCGCCTCTGACCGCGCCTCCTCGGGCGCCCCGGCGAACGCCGACAGGGACGCGGAGAGGGACGCCGACAAGAACGGGGCCACGAAGGCGGACAGGGACGGGGCCACGCACGCGGACGGGGACGCCGCCGCCTCCGCGACACCGCCGGCCCGCTGCGCCGTGGTCTTCCTTCCGGCTGGCCTGCCCCGGGAGGGGCGCGTCGCGTTCTGGGCCCCGGAGGGGGAGCCGCCCGCCGAGAGCGGCTTCACCACGGGCGATCTCACGGTCGTGGTCCCGGCCGACGACGAGGGCGGCTCCGACGCGGACGAATCCGGTGGATACGGCTCGGGGGCAGACGCCTCCGACGAACACGGCACCGACGGTCCGCTCCCGGGCGTGGGCGGCGTGCGGACCCGGGTCGTACGCGCCCTGCTCATGCCCGTCGCCGACGCCGTGCCCCTGCTGGTCCGCGCCCGCTCCGACGCCTCGGCGCACCCTTCCGCCGCCTGCTGGGGCGCCGCCGCCCTGCACGCGCTCCACCTGGCGGCCCGGGGCCGGCTGCTGCCCGGCCTCACCGCGTCCGACCACGACGCCTGGCGGGCCGGCCCGCTCGACGCTGACGACATCGCCCAGCTGCGCGCCATCGCCGCCGCCATGCCGTACGAGGCGCATGCCGTCCCCCTCCCCGATCTGCTCCCGCTGCGGCTGCCCGAGCCGGAAGCGCTGGTGCGGGCCTTCCTCGACGCGGTCGCCGACGCCCTGCCCCGTACGCCCGCGGCCGCGTTCGCCGCCGGCGCGCCCTTCGCCGCGCATGCTGCACAGCATCTGCCCCGCGCCCGCTCGTGGGCGGCCGAAGCGGCGGCCGGTATGGACGCCGGAGTGCGCGTCTCGCTGCGCCTCGACCTGTCGGCGTACGAACTGTTCGACTCCTCGTCCCCACAGGAGACGCCGGAGGAGTCCGGCGCCGAGCGGCGTGCCGGAGCCGCCCTCGTCCAGATCCACAGCCTCGCCGACCCGACGCTCGTCATGGACGCGGCCCAGCTCTGGGCTGGTGACGGTGACGACATCTTCGGACCGCGCGCCCGGATCGACGCCCTGCTCGCGCTGCGCCGCGCCGCCCGTGTCTGGCCGCCGCTCGCCAGGCTGCTGGAGTACGACGTCCCCGCCGCGCTGCCGCTCTCCGAGGACGAGCTGTACGAACTGCTCGGTCCCGGTGCCGCGAGCCTTGCCGCCGCCGGAGTGGCCGTTCACTGGCCCCGGGAGCTGGCGCGTACGCTCTCGGCCGCCGCCGTCGTACGCGCCGCGCCCGGCTCGGCCACGGACGGCACGCCGTTCTTCGACAGCACCGAACTGCTCAAGTTCAACTGGCAGTTGGCGCTCGACGGCGATCCGCTCAGCGAGGCGGAGATGGACGCGCTCGCCGAGTCGCACCGGCCGATCGTGCGGCTGCGCGACCAGTGGGTGGTGATCGACCCCGATCTCGTGCGGAAGGCCCGCAAGCGGGAGCTGGGCCTGCTCGACCCGGTCGACGCGCTGGCCGTCGCCCTCACGGGATCGGCCGAGGTGGACGGCGTGACGGTCGACGCCGTGCCGACCGGCGCGCTGGCGGTCCTGCGCGACCGGCTCGTGGCCGGCCCGGCGGCCGTCCCGCAGCCCGCCGCCCTGGACGCCACCCTGCGCGACTACCAGCTGCGCGGCCTCGCCTGGCTCGACCTGATGACCTCGCTCGGCCTCGGCGGCTGCCTCGCCGACGACATGGGCCTCGGCAAGACGATCACCGTCATCGCCCTCCATCTGCACCGCGCCCGCCCCGTCCCCACGCTGGTGGTCTGCCCGGCATCCCTTCTGGGTAACTGGCAGCGGGAGATCACCCGCTTCGCGCCCGGCGTCCCCGTCCACCGCTTCCACGGCTCCGGCCGCACGCTCGACGGGGTGACGGACGGCTTCGTCCTCACCACCTACGGCACGATGCGCGGCAGCGCGCCCGAACTGGCCGCCCACACCTGGGGGATGGTCGTCGCCGACGAGGCCCAGCACGTCAAGAACCCGTTCTCCTCCACCGCCAAGGCCCTGCGCACGATCCCGTCGCCCGCCCGTGTCGCCCTGACCGGCACCCCCGTGGAGAACAATCTCTCCGAGCTGTGGGCGCTCCTCGACTGGACGACTCCCGGACTCCTCGGTCCGCTCAAATCCTTCCGCGCCCGCCACGCGCGCGTCGTGGAGAACGTCGAACACGCGGGGTCGGCGGGCACCACCGCGAGCGACGAGGCGGTGGAACGGCTCTCCCGGCTGGTCCGCCCCTTCCTGCTGCGCCGCAAGAAGTCCGACCCCGGCATCGTGCCCGAGCTGCCGCCCAAGACGGAGAGCGACCACCCGGTGCCGCTCACCCGCGAACAGGCCTCCCTCTACGAAGCCGTCGTCCGCGAGACGATGGACGCCATCGAGAACGCGGAAGGCATCGCCCGGCGCGGTCTCGTCATGAAGCTGCTCACCGCGCTCAAACAGATCTGCAACCACCCGGCGCAGTATCTGAAGGAGGACCGGGCCAGGCTCACCGGCCGCTCCGGGAAACTGGCCCTGCTCGACGAACTGATCGACACGATCCTCAGTGAGGACGGCTCGGTCCTGGTCTTCACGCAGTACGTGTCGATGGCGCGGCTCCTCTCCGCGCATCTCACCTCCCGCGCGATCCCGTCCCAACTCCTGCACGGAGGCACGCCCGTGGCGGAGCGCGAGCGGATGGTGGACCGGTTCCAGTCCGGCGAGACGCCCGTGTTCCTGCTGTCGCTCAAGGCCGCCGGCACGGGCCTCAACCTCACCCGGGCCGGCCATGTCGTGCACTACGACCGCTGGTGGAATCCGGCCGTCGAGGAGCAGGCCACCGACCGTGCCTACCGCATCGGGCAGACCCGGCCCGTGCAGGTACACCGGCTGATCGCGGAGGGCACCGTCGAGGACCGGATCGCCGAGATGCTGGACGCCAAGCGCGCCCTGGCCGATGCCGTACTCGGCTCGGGCGAGGGAGCCCTGACCGAGCTGACCGACCGTGAGCTGGCCGATCTGGTCTCGCTGCGGAGGCCGTCATGACCGCGCCGCGCGTCCCCCGGCACGACGACCGCCGCCGTACGTTCCCCGCCCTGCCGCCCCGGCCCGGCGCGGCGGGCGAGGGAGACTACGCCGCCAGCTGGTGGGGCAACGCCTGGGTGGAGTCCATGGAGGACTCCGCGCTCGACCCCGCCCGGCTGCGACGCGGGCGCGCCTACGCGGGCGGCGGGCACGTGGACGCGATCACGGTCACCCCGGGCCGGGTGATGGCCTACGTGCACGGTTCCCGGCCGCGCCCGTACCGTACGGAGATCCGTCTGCGCACCCTCGGCGACGGCGACTGGGAAAGCCTTCTCGACACCGCCGCGGCCCGCCCGGACCATATCGCCGCCCTTCTCGACAAGGACATGCCGCACGCGCTGGCCGCCACGGCGGACCTGCTGCCCACCGCCGGGGATCTCACGCCCGACTGTTCCTGCCCGGACGACGGGTTCCCCTGCAAGCACGCGGCGGCACTCTGCTACCAGACGGCGCGGTTGCTGGACGAGGACCCGTTCGTGCTGTTCCTGATGCGCGGACGCGGCGAGCACGAGATCCTCGCCGACCTGACACGCCGCAACGCCACCCGCTCCGCCGCCGAGCGCGGCACGTCCGCACCGCCCATGCCCACGGTCGACGCGGCGGCGGCGGTGACCTCCCACCCGTCGCGGACCCTGCCGCCGCCCTTCCCGCTGCCCGCCAACCCGGGCCGCCCGCCCGTCTATCCGCACACCACCGGCGCCCCCGACCCACTGGCGCTCGACCTGCTCGCCACCGAGGCGGCGGCCCGCGCGCACACCTTCCTCGCGACCGGTATCGACCCCGTCGGGGGCCTCACCCCCTGGCAGGACGCCGTCCGTCTGGCCGCGGCCCACCCCGGCTCCGGCCTCACCGCCTCCACCCGCGCCCTCTACCGCGACCTCGCGGCGGGCACCGACCACACCCCCATGGACCTCTCACGCGCCGTCGCCGCCTGGCGCCAGGGCGGCCTCGCGGGGCTGTCCGTCCTGGAAGAGCCCTGGGACCCACCCGCCGGCCCCTTCGACCGGGCCCGCCCCGCCCTGATCGCGGCCGACTTCCCCCACCTCCGCCCTTGGCGCAACCGCCTCTCCGAGCGCTCGCTCCAACTCCGCTTCGGCCGCGACGGCCTCTGGTACGGCTACGAGTCGGACCCCGACCAGGAGGACTGGTGGCCCCGCGGCACCCCGGACACGGACCCGGTGGGCGCACTGACGGCCCTGCTCGGACGGTGACCGCCAGACTCCTCTCCGTTACGACCGGCGGACCAAGGGGGCGCGGTGGAACCCGAGTTGGCGGCACTGGCGGCGGGAGCGACCGCCCGACCATCCCGGGTTCCGTTGTCGTCGGTGAGGCGGCCCGAGTGCCTGTCGCGGCGGGGGG
>NZ_BMMV01000011.1:76354-114615 GCF_014646115.1 Streptomyces camponoticapitis
CCCCCCCCCGCGACTGTGGTGCCTGGTGGCCGCGGCCCGTGTGGGGCCCGGCCGGGTCAGGCGGTGTGGAGCGTCAGGCCGTAGGTGCTGAGGATCTCGTTGATCGGCTGGTAGAAGCTCTGCCCGCCGGTAGTGCAGTTGCCCGAGGCGCCGGACGTCACGCCCTGCGCCTGGTCGCCGCTGATGAACGAGCCGCCCGAGTCGCCGCCCTCCGCGCAGGCACTCGTCTGGACCATCTGGTGGACGGCGCCCTGTGCGTAGTTGACCGTCACGTTCTTGGCCAGGACGTTGCCGCAGCGCCAGTGCGTCGTGGAGCCGGAGCGGCAGATCGACGCGCCGTTGGGGGCTTCGTTGGAACCACGTACCAACTGGTCCGACACGCTGCCCCAGCCGAGGACGACGGGCACGGTCCACCAGCCGTTGGCGACGTTCACCCACGCGTAGTCGTTGCCGGGGAAGGACGATCCCTGGAAGTTGCCTATGGCGGAGTTGTCCCAGCCGCGCACCGACTGGCCGCGCGGGCCGCAGTGACCGGCGGTGACGAAGCCGCCGTGCACGGAGAAGCCGATGGAACAGCGGACGTTGCCCGTGTAGTACGGGTCTCCGCCGACGGTCCCGGCGGCAGTGGTGGCGGGAGCGTGGGTCGTCTCCGCCACGGTTACCGGGCCGGTCTTTCTGGCCTTCGCGACGAACGCGGTGACGGCCTCGCTGTCACGCTCCGACGCGAGGACGTTCACCACGACCCGGTTGGTCTTCGGGTCGACGCGCCAACTGCTGACGCCGGCCGGCGCGGAGAGCGCGTCGATCCGCTTCATGGTCGCGTCGAGGGCGCGCTCGCTGTGCTTCACGAGCTTGACCGTGGCGCCTGTCGCGCGCACGGCGGCCGCCTTGCCGCTGTCGGTGATGGCGACGGTGAGCCTGTTGTCGGCCGCGCTGAACCAGGAGCCGCCGTACGACGCTCCCGCCACGCGCTGTGCCTTGCCGTCGACGGCGGTCGCCGTCTTCTCGGCGGCGAGCCGGGCCACGGCCTGACTCTTCGTCAGACCGAATTCCTTCTGCATGGCGGTGAGCAGGCCGGCGGACGTGGCGGGGGCCGCCTTCGACGCCGATGCGGACGCCGGAGCTGACATCGATGTCGAGGCCGACGCCGAGGCGGAGTCGGGAGTGGCGGCCGACGCGGGCGCGAGCCCGGCCGTCGCCCACGTGCCGACGAGGAGGAGTGCGGACAGGCCGGTGCGTACAACTGTCTTGCGTCTCAAGGCATTCGCCCTTCGGTTGTTCCAGCGATCGTGGGGTTGGAACAGTGGGACAGCCGGCGGGTGAGAGCGCTCTCATCCGCCCCGGCCGGAGCGTATCCAAGGATCATGGGCAGGTCCATGCCAATGGTCGAACGGAATCGCGGCATGTCTCGATCCGCCTGGTCGGGAGGGTCCCGGCGGGTTGGAGCGGGGCGTTCCGGCGGGTGCCCGAACGGGCGGGTGAGGTGCCCCAACGGGCCCTCGCCGAGGGGCTTTTACAGCGTTGCAGAAGTCAAGCGGTGAACGCCTCTCAACGGTCTGAACCCCTTGACGCACTCTGACCTCACGAGTTAACTCAAGCTTTGAATTAACCCGGCCCCAGCGGCTGTTGGCAGCACCACGCAACCGCCTGCCCGAGCCGTACAACACCTTCCCTCCCCCCACATCGGAAGGCCCCATGAGCAACCAAGCACGCCATGGGACACGAGCGAAGCGTCGCCGTGCCCTGCGCGTTTCCACAGCGGCTTTCGGCGCGTTCGCCCTCGCCGCAGGCGCCGTCTCCCTCGCGGCTGCGACTGCGAGTGCGACCGCCAACGGCGCACCGAATACGCCGAACATCCCGAACACGCGGTCCGCGCCGAAGGCCGCCCCACCGGCCGTCGCGCCGTACCTCTACAACGGCTGGGGCGACCCGCCGGACCCGAACGAGGTCATGACGGCCACCGGCGTCAGCTGGTTCACGATGGCCTTCGTGCTCGACAGTGGTGGTTGCGAACCGCAATGGGACGGCAGCCGACCGCTCACCGGCGGCGTCGACGAGCGGACCGTGGAAGCGGTGCGCGGCGCCGGCGGCGACATCGTCCCGTCCTTCGGCGGCGCCGGCGGTGACAAGCTCGAAATACGGTGCCAGGACAGTACGGCGCTGGCGGGCGCGTACCAGAAGGTCATCGACGCGTACGGCCTGAAGGCGATCGACATCGACATCGAGGGCGACGCCTACGACGACCCGGCCGTCCAGCAGAAGACGATCGACGCGCTGAAGCAGGTCAAGGCCGACAACCCGGGTCTCATCACGTATGTCACCTTCCCCAGCGACCAGTCCGGCCCGGACACGGGCATGATCGACCGCGCCGCCGCCTCCGAACTGGAGGTCGACGGCTGGACGATCATGCCGTTCAACTTCGGCGGCGAGGGCCAGAACATGGCCGAGCTGACCGCCCGGGCCACGGACGGCCTGAAGAACGCGGTCAAGAACGCCTACGGCTACAGCGACGAAGAGGCCTACGCGCACAGCGGGTTGTCCTCGATGAACGGCATCACCGATGTCGGCGAGACCATCACCACCGACGACTTCCGCGCCATCAAGGACTACGCCCAGGAGCACCATCTGGCCCGGCTCTCCTTCTGGTCGGTCAACCGCGACCGGCCGTGTCCCGGCGAGTACCCGAACGACGACACCTGTTCGGGAACGGAGCAGGAGCCCTGGGAATTCAGCAAGATCCTCGCCGGGTTCACGGGCTGACGGCGTGCCGACGAGGTGATCCCCGACCTCTGACGATCACACCGCCCCATGACCGCCCGCGCGGTACTGCGCGGGACGGACGGGCCCCCGGCCCCCGGACTTCTCCGGAAGCCGGGGGCCCGCGCCGGTGACAGGCACGGGTCACAGCAGCTCCGCCCACCGCACCAGCGTCGCGAAGTCCCGCTCCCGCAGACCTCGTCGCGGGTGGATGCGCAGAAGAAGCGCCGGCCCGTCGTGATGGGTCGAGACGTACGTCGTGTCGAGGTCGGTGATCATGTCGTCGACCCATGCGAAGGGCCTGCCGTCCGCCCATTCGACCAGGGGACGTGTCTTCCAGAAGAGGCCGTCCGGGTCCTTCGCGAAGAGCTCCGGCCACTCGATGACCGGCAGATCGTCCGGCAGCCCGACGGCCGGTGCGATCATGGTGTTGGCCTCGTGCATCCAGGTGGTGGCCCAGGCCAGTTCGAAGGGCAGCTCGGTGAGTATTCGGCCGTGGGCGGGGTTGAGCCGTACCCGCAGCCCGCGTCTGTGGCGCCGGGATCCCGGCGCCTGGCGGGAGAGCCAGTTCGACGGGCGCAGACGGTGGGTCGTGTACCCACGCGGCCGTGTCAGCCGGGCGGCGTACGGGTTGAGGGGGCCGTCGACGTCGAGGAGGAGCAGTGGGCGAACTGTCATGGAGGAGAAATGCCCGCCGCGGGCGGGGTTTACGGCTCTCCGCCCGCTCCGCTCAGAAGTCGGCGAGCGTCCGCTCGTCCAGCCTGGCCACGGAGTCCTGGGCGTGGGCGCGGACGTAGGCGTCCCGGATCCGCTCGATCCGGGCGTCGCGTGACTTCGCCTCCGCCTCCGGGTACAGCAGGATCAGCTCGTAGGAACGCTCGCGCTCGATCGCGCCGTTGGAGTCGCGCCACTGGCCGCGGCCCTCCTGGATCGTCAGTCCGGACGGAAAGCCCGGGGTGACATGGCGGTCGATGAACGCCATGAACTGACGGTCGGTCACAGCGGCCCCGCCGTCGGGGCGTTCGGTGCCGAAGAAGAGCCGTGTCTCGACGTATGCCGTGCCGTGGCGGGTCCGGGTCGGCTGCTGCTCCGTCGACTGCCGCTGGGGCGAGCGCTGTTCGCTGTCGAGGCTCGCGTACGCGGCGGGGGCTCCGACGCCCAGTACGGCGACCGAGGCGGCCGCGACGGCGAGCCCCGCGCGCTGCCGAGGGGTGCGAGGGGCGCGGGAGGTACGGAGGCCGCCCGGCCGGGACGGCTCCGGGGCGGTGGGAACGGTGGGTACGTTCGGCACGGCGGGCTTCGCTCTCTCTCGGGATGTCCGCAAGGGCTGCCCCATGCGGATTCACACGCGTGATCATCCGCCGAGCCACCCTCACGAGACGCCCGATCCCGCCGGAAACCACCCGCATGAGTGCATGACCACCGCCCTTCGCACCCAGTACGTTGCTGCGATGACCACCGCTCCCGAGAGCCGGCCCGCCGATCTCGTCATCACCGGCTGCACCACGCTGACGCACGACGACCCCCACGGGGCCGGTGGTATCGGCTTCGTCGAGGACAGCGCGATCGTCGTACGCGAGGGTGTCATCGAGTCGATCACCACGCCGGAGGCAGTCGCCGGTCTGCCCGCCGTCGAACGCGTCGACGCGCGTGGGCAGCTCGCCATGCCAGGACTGATCAACTGCCACACGCACACACCGATGGTGGCCTTTCGCGGCATCGCCGAGGACGTGCCGATCGAGGAGTGGTTCAACGACTGGATCTGGCCCATCGAGGTCAACCTCACCGACCGCGACGTCGAACTGGGCGCCCTGCTCGCCTGCGCCGAGATGATCCGCGGCGGGGTCACCACCTTCGCCGACCACTACTTCTCCATGGACGCGATCGCCGCCGCCACCGAGGCGAGCGGGCTGCGGGCCAACCTCGGCTGGGGCTTCTTCTCCAGCGAGGGCGCCGCCGGGCGCGAGCGGTCCCTCGACTTCGCGCTGCGGCTGCGGGACGCCGCCGACGGACGCATCACCACCTCCCTGGCGCCGCACGCGCCGTACACGGTGAACGATGACGATCTCGCCGCGACCGCCGAACTCGCCCGCGAACACGGCCTGTTGGTGCACATCCACGCGGCGGAGAACGGAGACCAGACGGCCGCGAGCGTGGCCGCGCACGGCCACACTCCCATCGAGGCGCTGCGTCGCGCCGGGCTGCTCGACGTCGACCTGCTCGTGGCCCACGGCACCGGGCTCACCGACGACGACTTCGTCGTACTCGGCCGGGGCACCGGGCACATCGCGTTCGCGACCGCGCCCAAGGGCTATCTCAAGTTCGGCTGGGACATGACACCGATGCGCGCGCTGGCCTCGATCGGTGTGCCCGTCGGTCTGGCGACGGACGGGGCGGCGTCGAACAACACCCTCGACGTCTGGGAGAGCATGACGCTCACCGGACTGACCCAGAAGTCGGCGGAGCGCGATCCCGGCTGGCTGACGGCCCGTCAGGCGCTCGACCACGCCACCACCCAGAGCGCCCGCGCGGTCGGCCTCGGCGACCGGATCGGCGCACTCGCCCCGGGGCGGCGCGCCGATCTGATCCTGGTGGATCTGACGGGACCGCACACGCAGCCGATCCACGACCACGCGGCGACTCTCGTCTTCAGCGCCCGCTCCGCCGACGTGCTGACCACGATCGTCGACGGGCGGATCCTGATGCGCGACCGAAAGCTGCTGACGCTTGACGTCCCGCGGATCGTCGAGGAAATGACCACCCGGCTACCGGCGTTGACGGACCGCGGCCACGGCCGCCGCGTCCAGGACTACGACCCGGCGTAGGCCCCGGGCGCGGCGGGTCGGGCACAGGCCGTGACCGCTTCCGCTCCCTGACGCGCCCGTCACCTCCGCGGCACCGCCCCTGGACCATGATGGGACGGTGAGACTCGAAGCGATCACCTGGGAGCGGCTGACCGACGTCCTGGCCGAGCGTGCCATGGAGACCAAGGCCGGCGACGGCAGCCCCTGGCTCCGTGTGGCGGTGGACGGCGCTCCCGCCGCCCGCCCCGGCGTACCGGCCGAGGCGCTCGCCGACGCCCTTCGGGTGCGGGGCCGCTCGGTGCTCGTCGTCGGGACCGGCGGCTTCCTGCGGCCCGCGTCGCTGCGGTACGAGTACGGGCGGCACGAGCCCGACTCGTACTACGACGGCTGGTTCGACACGGGCGCGCTGTGGCGGGAGGTGTTCGGGCCGGTGGAGACGGGCGGGACGGGCCTGGTGCTGCCCGATCTCTGGGATCCGGCGACCGACCGCGCGACCCGCAGCCGCCGCGTCGAACTCCCCCCGGGAGGCGTGCTGTTGGTGCACGGACCGCTGCTGCTCGGGCACTGGTTCCCGTTCGACCTCACGGTGCATCTGCGGCTGTCACCGGCCGCGCTCCGCCGCCGCACCGACGAGGGCGAGCAGTGGACGCTGCCCGCTTTCGAGCGGTACGAGCGGGAGGTCGGCCCCGCCGAGGCCGCCGATGTCCTCGTACGGGCGGACGATCCGCGCCACCCGGCGTGGGCTCTGCGGCAGGGCTGAACCGCGAGGCCCTACGGCACCGGTGGCCGGCCGCCGGTCAGCGCGACCGCCAGAGCGCCCGCGCGGCAGCCCGCCGCCGCTGCCGCCGCGGGGCCGGCGCCGGTCAGCAGGGCCGCGAGGAAGCCGCCGTTGAAGGCGTCTCCCGCCCCGGTGGAATCGACGGCCCGCGCGGGACGGGTCGGAACGCGCGCCGTGACGGCTCCGTCCGCCGCCACCAGCGCGCCGCCGGGGCCCAGCGTCACCACGACGAGCGGGAACCGGCGGCTCAGCTCGGCCGCCGCCTTCTCGACGTCCGGGGCCCCGGTGAGCAGCCGGGCCTCGTCCGCGTTCGGCAGGAGCACCCCGACCCCGTCGGCCGACGCCAGGAACACCTCGGTGCCCAGGTGCGCGAGGAAGCCGGCCGATGCCGGGTCCACGCTCACCGGCACACCACGCGCCACCGCCGACTCCACGGCGGCGCGCACCACTTGGCGGCTCGTGGCGGCGAAGAAGAGATAGCCGGAGAGGTGCAGTCTGCCCACCCCGTCGAGCAGCTCGTCGGACCAGTCGGCGGCGCAGAGGCGCAGGACCGCGCCGCTGTCGGTGAGGAAGGTACGTTCGGCGGAGGCGTCGACCAGCGAGACGACGGTGGCGGTCGGCGTGTCGTCGTCGACGACGAGCAGCGGGCGGACGCCGGCCGCTCGCAGCCGGTCCCCGTGCCACGCGGCGGCGTCGGTGCCGACCCGGCCGAGCAGCCGGACGTCCGCGCATCCGGTGGCCGCCGCCCAGCAGGCCGCGTTGGCCCCGGCGCCGCCCGGCAGTGTGCGGATCTCGGCGGCGGTGTCGGTGCCGTGCGCGAGCGGTGTACGGTGCCGGGCCACCACGTCGGTGACGACGTCCCCGACGATCAGCAACGCGTCCGCGCCACCATCGTCTTTCCCGTCAGGGCGTCCGGGGCCGTCCGTCGCGAGGCCGGCACCCGCGGAGCCCGCACCGCTCACCGCGCCGCCGCGATCCGCGCGGCCAGCCGTACGTTGCCGCGTACGGCCGCGAGATTCGCCTCCAGGGACGCGCCGTCGGTACGTCGCATCAGCTCACCCAGCAGGAACGGCGTGACCGCCTGCCCGCCGATGCCCTGCTCCCGGCAGTCCGACAGGGCCTCGGCGAGCACCCGGTCGTGCAGCTCCGGATCGAGCTGTTCCGCCTCCGGCACCGGGTTGGCGACGATCAGCGCCGCCCCCGGCCCGCCGAGCGCGTCCTGCGCCGCCATCACCGCCGCGACCTCCTCAGGAGTGCGGACCGTCCAGTCGACGGGCTCCCCGGACGATGTCAGGTAGAAGCCCGGGAAGTGCTCGGTGCCGTACCCGAGGATCCCGACGCCCAGGGTCTCCAGCCGCTGCAAGGTGGCCGGTACGTCGAGGATCGACTTCACGCCCGCGCAGACCACCGTGATCCGGGTCCCGGCGAGCAGCCGCAGGTCCGCCGACTCGTCCTGCGCGCTGGTCCAGTCGCGGTGGACACCGCCCAGGCCGCCGGTCGCGAAGACCCGGATCCCCGCGCGGGCCGCGAGGAACGCCGTCGCAGACACGGTCGTCGCACCGCTCGCCCCCGTGGCGAGCGCGGGCGCCAGATCGCGGTGGCCCAGCTTCCGGACGGACGGGTCCCCGGCGATCCGCTCCAACTGGTCCTTGTCCAGGCCCACATGGGCCCGGCCGTCCAGGACGGCGACGGTGGCGGGGACGGCGCCGCCGGACCGTACCAGCTCCTCCAACTCCTCGGCGACGGTCAGATTGCGCGGTCGCGGCAGACCGTGCGCGATGATCGTCGACTCCAGGGCGACCACGGGCCGGCGCGCGTCGAGCGCCTCCCGTACCTCGGGGGAGAGCAGCAGTGTCGTGTCGGGCATGTCCCATCCCTGGCACGGGACGGGGCCCCGCAAACGTCGGGCCGAGCACCGGAGCGCACGCGGCGCGAGCTCAAGGGACGCGGCTCAGAACAACGGCGCGGGCAGCACACCTTCCAGCGCGAGCAGTTGCCGCTTGGTCTCCAGACCGCCCCCGAAGCCGCCCAGCCCGCCGCCGCTCTCCACCACCCGGTGGCACGGCACCACGATCGGCAGCGGGTTGGACCCCATCGCGGCGCCGACCGCCTGGGCCGCGCCCGGACTGCCCACCCGGTCGGCCAGATCGCCGTAGCCGACGACCGTGCCGTACGGAACGCCGGTCGCCAGCTCACGCAGCACCTGCCGGTTGAAGCCGCCCGACAGCGACCAGTCGAGCGGCAGCCCGAACTCCCGGAGCGTGCCGTCGAAGAAGGCCGCCAGCTGACGTATCGGCTCGGCCAGCCGGCCCGCCGGATCCTCGACGGGCTCGGCCCCGAGCCGACCCTCCAGCTGCCGAAGTGCCGTCTCCCGCCGCCCGGTCGTGGCGTGGAAGACAACTGTCACAAGTCCTTCACCGGTGGCGGCCAGCAGCAGCGGGCCGATGTCGCTTCCGACGACGGCCCACTCCACCGACCGAGCTTCGCTGTTCATGCCGACAACGCTACGGCCAGGGTCTGACAACGGGCCCCGACCTGTGGAGAGAGGCCCCTGTGGCGAGGCCGGTCAGCCCACCGCGTCCCGCACCACGTCGGGGTTGTTGGTGATGATGCCGTCCACGCCGAACCCGGCCACCCGCAGCGCGCCCGCGGCGTCGTTGACCGTCCAGGTGCTGACCTGGAGCCGCTTCCCGTGCGCGCCCTTCAGCCGGTGCACGGCGGCGACGTACTCGGCGGTCAGCGTGGAGTGCGTCGGGTTGATCTGGTCGGTGAACTTCGCGTACGACGGCAGGTCGGCCACCGCCGGCGCACCGAGGAATCCGGTGGTCACGTCGGGCCGCTGCTCGTGCACGGCCTTCACACTGTCCGCGCCGAAGCTCTGGATGACGAGCTTGTTCCTGACGTGCGCGCGGTCCAGCCAGCCCTCCGCGCGCAGGACGCGCAGGATGTCCTTCTCGATGCCCGGATACAGCTCGGGCGCCTTGATCTCCAGAAGAAGCTTCTGGCGGTTGTCCTCGACGGCGTCCAGATACCCCTTCAGCGTCGGCACCCGCGCGCCCGCCCACTCGGCGCCGAACCAGCTGCCCGCGTCCAGCCGCGCGATCTCGGCGGCGGTGAAGTCCTTCACATTCCACGGAGCCCGGTCGGGGAAGACCTGTTCGGCGTCGGTGGTCCGCTTGAGGTCGGTGTCGTGCAGGACGACCAGCTGACCGTCCTTCGTACGCTGGACGTCGTTCTCGACCCAGTCGATGCCCAGCTCCTCGGCCTTGTCGACGGCGGCCAGGGTGTTCTCCGGGGCGTAGGCGGAGGCGCCGCGGTGCGCGATGACCAGCGGGTCGGTGCCCTGGCGGGCGGACACGGGGGACGTCTGCGGGGCCGTGGTGTGCGGTGCGGCGGCCGACGTGGTTCCCGGCAGAACCAGCGCGGCGGCTCCCAGCAGCGCGACGGTCGCGGTCACAGAGGTGCGTGCGTACACGTGGACTCCTAGCGTCGATCGATCACGGACGGGCCGAGGGTGACAGCCGGCGGCCAACACGCGACAGGCGAAGGTTGGCCACAACGTGAACGGAATGCGCCCGAGCCCGGCCCCCGGGCGGTCTCCATGTCGACAAAAGGGTGACCTGATGTTTGCATGCCGTGCCGCTGGTCATACCCTCGCCCCCGAACCAGCGCTTCCGCAGACGGCTCATCAGGAGCGAAGGGCGTACCGCATGCAGGGCACCACCGACGGATTCAGCTACGGCCTGATCACCCCCGTGGCGGCCTTCCTCATGGCCTGCCTCGGCGGCGCGCTGGGCCTGCGCTGCGCCATCAGATCCCTGCACACCCCGGAAAGCGGCCGCAAGGCCGGCTGGCTCGCGCTCGCCGCCATCGCGATCGGCTCGGGTGTCTGGACGATGCACTTCATCGCCATGACGGGCTTCAGCGTGGCGGAGACACCCGTCACCTACGACCGGGCCACGACCTTCGCCAGCCTCGGCCTGGCGATCGTCATGGTCGGCGTCGGCCTGTTCATCGTGGGCTACCGCGGCGCGACCACGATGGCCCTGGTCACCGGCGGCACCGTCACCGGGCTCGGCATCGCGAGCATGCACTACCTGGGCATGGCCGGAATGCGTCTGCGGGGCAGCGTCGAGTACGACACGCTGACCGTCGGCGGCTCCGTCGTGATCGCCGTCGTGGCGGCCACCACGGCACTCTGGGCCGCCGCGTCCGTGCACGGCATGCTGGTGAGCGTGGCCGCCAGCGTGGCGATGGGCGTCGCCGTCACCGGGATGCATTACACGGGCATGGCGGCCGTCCACGTCCATCTGCGGACCTCCGGCGGCCCGGCGGAGGGAACCGAAGGGGGCGAGCCGGCGGCCACGCTGCTCGGGCCCATGCTGGTGGGGCCCGGAGTCTTCCTGCTGCTGGCCGCCGTCGTGGTGATCTTCGACCCGCTGATGGTCACGGGCGGCCGGGAACGGCACGCCCCGCTGCCCCGCGGTCTGCCGGGCCGGGGACCCCACGAGCGCCCTCTGCCCGGCGTACCCGCCCAGCGGGCCCGGTGGGAGCCCACGTACGGGGAAACCGCCGAGGAGGCGATGTCCAGGCGGTCCGGGGGCGGGTCGCGGGGCGTCCACGACTGGTGATCCACACCCGACTGTCAGTGGGGGGTCGTACGGTGGATGCATGCGGCCAGTTTCCAAGATCGAACGTACTTTGGCGCCTTTTGAGGTCATCAGCTCCTACGAACCCAGCGGCGACCAGCCGACGGCGATCGCGGACCTGGAGCGCCGCATCCGCGCGGGTGAGCAGGATGTGGTCCTGCTCGGCGCGACGGGCACCGGCAAGTCGGCCACCACGGCCTGGATGATCGAGAAGCTTCAGCGCCCCACCCTGGTGATGGCTCCGAACAAGACGCTGGCGGCCCAGCTGGCGAACGAGTTCCGCGAGCTGCTGCCCAACAACGCCGTCGAGTACTTCGTCTCGTACTACGACTACTACCAGCCAGAGGCCTACGTCCCCCAGTCGGACACCTACATCGAGAAGGACTCCTCGATCAACGACGAGGTCGAGCGGTTGCGCCATTCGGCGACGAATTCGCTGCTCACCCGCCGTGACGTGGTCGTGGTCGCGTCCGTCTCCTGCATCTACGGCCTGGGTACGCCCCAGGAGTACGTGGACCGGATGGTGCCGCTGAAGGTGGGCGAGGAGTACGACCGGGACGAGCTGCTGCGCCGCTTCGTCGACATCCAGTACACACGCAACGACATGGCGTTCACACGCGGCACCTTCCGGGTCCGCGGCGACACCATCGAGATCTTCCCGGTCTACGAGGAGCTGGCCGTCCGGATCGAGATGTTCGGCGACGAGATCGAGGCGCTCTCCACCCTCCACCCGCTCACCGGCGAGATCATCAGTGAGGACCGGGAGCTGTACGTCTTCCCGGCCAGCCACTACGTCGCGGGTCCCGAGCGCATGGAGAAGGCCGTCAACGGCATCGAGCGGGAGCTGGAGGAGCGCCTCGCGGACCTGGACAAGCAGGGCAAGCTCCTGGAGTCCCAGCGGCTGCGCATGCGCACCACGTACGACATCGAGATGATGCGCCAGATCGGCTCCTGCTCCGGTATCGAGAACTACTCGATGCACTTCGACGACCGCTCGCCCGGCACCGCGCCCAACACCCTCCTGGACTACTTCCCGGAGGACTTCCTGCTGGTCATCGACGAGTCGCACGTGACCGTGCCGCAGATCGGCGCCATGTACGAGGGCGACGCGTCCCGTAAGCGCACCCTGGTGGACCACGGCTTCCGGCTGCCCTCGGCGCTGGACAACCGCCCGCTGAAGTGGGAGGAGTTCCAGGAGCGCGTCGGCCAGACCGTTTATCTGTCGGCCACCCCCGGCAAGTACGAGCTCTCGCGCGGCGACGGGTACGTGGAGCAGATCATCCGTCCCACCGGACTGGTCGACCCGCAGGTCGTCGTCAAGCCGACCGAGGGCCAGATCGACGACCTGGTGCACGAGATCCGCGCCCGTACCGAGAAGGACGAGCGTGTCCTGGTCACGACCCTCACCAAGAAGATGGCCGAGGATCTGACCGACTACTTCCTGGAGCTGGGCGTACAGGTCCGCTATCTGCACAGCGACGTCGACACACTGCGCCGTATCGAGCTGCTGCGCGAGCTGCGCGCCGGGGAGTACGACGTACTCGTCGGCATCAACCTCCTGCGTGAGGGCCTCGACCTCCCCGAGGTGTCTCTCGTGGCGATCCTCGACGCCGACAAGCAGGGCTTCCTGCGGTCCGGCACCTCACTGATCCAGACCATCGGCCGCGCGGCGCGCAACGTGTCGGGCCAGGTCCATATGTACGCGGACAAGATCACTCCGGCGATGGAGCAGGCCATCGACGAGACCAACCGCCGCCGCGAGAAGCAGATCGCGTACAACACCGAGCGAGGTCTCGACCCCCAGCCGCTGCGCAAGAAGATCAACGACATCGTGGCGACCATCGCGCGCGAAGAGGTCGACACCGAGCAACTGCTGGGTACGGGCTACCGCCAGGGCAAGGAGGGCAAGCAGGCCAAGGCCCCCGTGCCGGCGCTCTCCGGCGCGAGGGCGGCCAAGGCGGGCAAGCAGGGCGCGGTGGTCACCGACCGGCCCGCGGCCGAACTGGCCGGAATCATCGAGGAGATGACGGACCGTATGCGCGCGGCGGCCGCGGATCTGCAGTTCGAAGTGGCCGCGCGGCTGCGTGACGAGGTGAGCGAACTCAAGAAGGAGCTGCGCCAGATGAGGGAAGTGGGGCTGGCCTGACGGCCCCGTGTCCGGGTGTGTTGCAAGACCGACACAAAAACGGCCGAAGTCTCCTGCGCTGTCAGTGTGACTGCGTAGGGTACGGGACAACCGCACACACGGACGGTTGCGGGGAACTTCCGAGAGGGGACAGCGCGTGGCGGACGTATCAAGGGGCAGTGCGCCGGGGGGCCCTGGGGTCAACCTGTCCAAGGGACAGGCCATCAGCCTGGAGAAGAGGGGCGGCGGCACCCTGACCGCGGTGCGCATGGGGCTCGGCTGGCAAGCCGCCCCGCGTCGCGGCCTGTTCGGGTCGCGCACCCGCGAGATCGACCTGGATGCCTCGGCGGTGCTCTTCGCCGACAAGCAGCCGGTCGACGTGGTCTTCTTCCGCCACCTTGTCAGCGACGACGGCTCGGTGCGGCACACCGGTGACAATCTCGTCGGCGGCGCCGGTCAGGGCGGCGACGACGAGGCGATCCTCGTCGATCTGCAGCGCGTTCCGGTGCACATCGACCAGATCGTCTTCACGGTGAACTCGTTCACCGGACAGACGTTCCAGGAGGTGCAGAACGCCTTCTGCCGCATTGTGGACGAGACCAACGGCGACGAGCTCGCCCGCTACACGCTCGACGGCGGCGGTCAGTACACCGCGCAGATCATGGCCAAGGTGCACCGCGCCGGCGCCGGCTGGCAGATGACCGCCCTGGGCAACCCGGCCAACGGCCGGACGTTCCAGGACCTGATGCCGGCGATCCTGCCGCACCTGTAGGCACGGCTCGCCAGCGCAAGCGCAGCTCCCGGAGGCACGGCCGCCGGGAGCTGCACCGCTTGCCGAGCGGTCCCGCCGAGCAGCACAACAGGGCGGGCCCCACAGAGCGGTTCGCACGCCGTACCAGACAGCACACCCGGCACCACAGTCCGAGCAGTACCACCGAACGACATCACTACGCGGCACCGAAGCGTGACCGACGAGGGGACAGAGGCGATGACGGCCGAGCTGGTCCGGGGGCAGAACCACCCCTTGCCCCACAGCCGACTGGAGATCCGGGTGACGGCCGCGGCACCGGTCCTGGCGTGCGCCACCCTCGGCGACGAGCGGGGCACGGTCCTCGGCGTCGAGTGGATCGCCCACCCCGGCTCGCCCACCCTGCCCGGCATCGAGGTGTCGCGGCAGGCCGCCGCGGGGCTGCGCTTCCATGTCGACCTGGAGGCCGTGCCCGACCGCGCGCATCTGGTGCACGTGCTGCTCGCGCTCCCCGAAGGAGGCGGCGGGCCGTCCAGGTTCGGCGCCACCGCGGCCCCGTTCGCCGCCGTCACCTCCACGGACGGCGCCGAGATCGCCAGCTTCACCATCACCGACCTCGAAGCGGAGTCCGCCGTCGTCGCGCTGGAGCTCTACCGGCGCCAGGGCGCCTGGAAGGTCCGCGCCGTCGGCCAGGGGTACGCGGGCGGACTCGCCGAGCTCTTCCGCGACCAGGGCCTGCCCGGGGCCCGCGAATTCGCCTCCGGGATCCAGGAGGCGGTGGCCCGGCACATGGCCAGCGCGATCCAGGCGCCCCTGACAGGCGGCACGGCCGACGGCGTACGTGTCCGCTCCGACAGGTCCGCCACGGCCACTCAGCCCGGTCAGCCCGCCGCGGGCGCCGGCGGCGCCGCGGGAGCCGCGGGCGCGGGAGCCACGCAGGGCGCCGGGATCACCTCCGGCGCAGGCGCCACGCCGCACCAATTGCCGGGCACCCCCGGCCCGGGGCCGACCGGCCCCGAGAGCCAGGGCCAGCAGCCCGCCGCCGCCGCGCACGGCACCACGGGCGGACGGGTCAACTACACGCACCCGGGCCGCCGCACCACGACCCCGCCCACCCCGCCGCCCGCGTCGCCGCCGGCCCAGCCGGGCCAGGCGTCCCGCCCGGTCGCGGGCGACGCGACCGGCTGGTCCATGGAGGAGCGCCTGTACAACCAGGTGTGGGGCATGTTCGAGGACCTGGCCCGCGCCACCGCCGCCTACCGCAGCGCCGTCGACTTCGCCGAGTCCCGGATGGACCAGGAGCTCGACCGTGTCCTGTCCGACCCGCGCAGCCGGATAGGCGGCACCGGCGACGCGGCCCGCGAGGTCGCCCGCGCCAAGCGCGACCAGCTCACCGACCAGGCGCGCGAGGCGCTCGACCGGGACCTCGGCCAGCTGGCCGCCGAGACCGAGGTCGTCGAGCCCGCGCTGCCGCCCGCGTACGCCCGCTGGGACAACCCCGTCTGGCACGCCTACCGCGTTCCGATGGACAACCCGATGGCGCTGCGCCTCGGCGATCTGCATCTCCCCGAGCGCACCGACCTGCGGATCCCCATGCTGGTCCGGCTCCCGCTGGAGCGCGGTCTGTGGATCGACAGCGGCAGGTCGGGCTCGGAGGCGGCCCTCATGCTGGACGAGGGGCAGCTGCGCAGGCTCGCCATGGACAACGCCGTGGGGCATGCCGCCCGTCTCCTCGCGGCCTACCCGCCGGGTGAGTTCACCGTCCATGTGATCGACGCCGCGGGCGCGGCAGCCGCGTCCCTGGCCCCGCTGGTTGGCTCGGGTGTGCTGAACCAGCCGCCGGCGAGCGGCGCCGCGGGCGTCTCCGCCGTCCTCGCGAGGCTCACCCAGCGCGTGGACCTGGTCCAGATGGCCATCAGGGGCGGCGCAGCCGACTCCCTGCCGCCCGATCTCGACACCGCCGAGCAGTTGCTCATCGTCAACGACTTCCCGCACGGGTTCGACGACCGAGCCGTCACACAGCTGCGCTATCTCGCCGACGAGGGCCCGGCCGTCGGTGTCCATCTGATGATGGTCGCCGACCGGGAGGACGCCAGCGCGTACGGGCCCGTGCTCGACCCGCTGTGGCGCTCGCTGCTGCGCATCACCCCGGTCGCCGACGACCACCTCGCCGACCCCTGGGTGGGCCACGCGTGGACGTTCGAGCCGCTGACCATGCCGCCGGGGAGCCAGATACTCCGACGGGTGCTCGAACAGGTCGCCGAGGCCCGCCGCGCCTGGCGCCGCTGACTCGTCCGGGCTCCCGGTACTCGTACGGCCCATCCGGGTGGCCATATCCGCCCCAGCTCGCTGAAGAGCGCCTGACCTGTGCCTTTGCGCGAGCTTGACCTTGAACTTTACCTTTTCTTGGTGGTTCCTGTACTCTCCTTTGAACGGAGGGGAGTACTCCCGCACCGCGACGTACCCGTCAATACGGACCGCCATCGGTCCCGGGGCGTCGGCCCGCCGGCGCAGATGAGACGCACGGGTGGAAGAGACCTCCGGCAGCGACGACGCTGATCAGTAGCCGTACGACGCCGGAGGCGCAGTGGACGTTTCATTGTTGACGTGGGCATTGACCGTTCTTGGTCTGTGTGCCCTGATCGGGGTCGACTTCCTCATCGGGCGCAAGCCCCATGACGTGTCGATCAAGGAAGCCGGAATCTGGACGGTCGTCTGGATAGCTTTGGCCGCACTGTTCGGCATCGGCCTGCTGGTGTTCGGCGAGAGCCAGTCATCGGGCGAGTTCTTCGCCGGATTCATCACCGAGAAGTCGCTCAGTGTCGACAATCTCTTCGTCTTCGTCCTGATCATGGCGAAGTTCTCGGTGCCCTCGCACCTCCAGCAGCGGGTGCTGCTCGTCGGTGTGCTCATCGCCCTGGTCCTGCGCGCGGTCTTCATCGCGGCGGGCGCGGCGATCATCGGCAGCTTCTCGTGGGTCTTCTACATCTTCGGCGCGTTCCTGATCTACACCGCCTGGAAGCTCATCCAGGAGGCGCGCGCGGGTGAGGAAGAGGAGGAGATCGAGGACAACCGACTCCTGAAGTCGGTCCAGAAGCGCTTCGGTGTCGCCGACAGGTACCACGGTACGAAGCTCTTCATCCGCAACAACGGCAAGCGTGTACTGACCCCGCTCATGGTGGTCATGCTCGCCATCGGTACCACCGACGTGCTGTTCGCGCTGGACTCGATCCCCGCGATCTTCGGTCTGACCCAGGACCCGTACATCGTCTTCACCGCCAACGCCTTCGCGCTGATGGGTCTGCGGCAGCTGTACTTCCTGATCGGCGGCCTGCTCAGGAAGCTGGTCCACCTCAGTTACGGCCTGTCGGTGATCCTCGGCTTCATCGGCGTCAAACTCGTGCTGCACGCTCTGCACGAGAACGGGGTGCATGTCCCCGAGATCTCGATCTCGTTCTCGCTCGCCGTCATCTGCGGTGTGCTGATCGTGACCACGATCACCAGCCTGATCGCCTCCAAGAAGCAGGCGGAGCGCGAGGCGGCCGAGGGCGTCGAGAACAAGGACAGCAAGGACAGCAAGGACGGTCAGGGCAAGGCCGACATAGACGCCTGACCGTCCGACCGTACGGCGCACGCCGGGTACGCCGGGCACCGCGCGACGTACGGGAGACAGCGAACCGGGGCGAGTGGCACCAGCCGCTCGCCCCGGTTCCGTGTGTCTACCAGCCGCGCTCGCGCCAGGCCGGGAGCTGCGGGCGCTCCGCCCCGAGCGTGGTGTCGTCTCCGTGTCCCGGATAGACCCAGGTCTCGTCCGGCAGCCGGTCGAAGAGCTTCGTCTCGACGTCGTTGATCAGACTGGCGAACGCCTCGGGGTCCTGATGTGTGTTGCCCACGCCGCCCGGGAAGAGGCAGTCGCCCGTGAAGAGGTGAGGGTGGCCGTGCGGGTCGTCGTAGACCAGCGCGATCGAGCCCGGTGTATGACCCACGAGATGGCGTGCGGTCAGCTCGATCAGTCCGACCCGGATTCTGTCGCCGTCGTCGACCAGCACCTCGGTCGGGACGGGAATCCCCTCGGCGTCGTACCGTCCGGCGAACGTCTCGGCGCCGGTGGCGGCCACGACCTCGGCCAGCGCCTGCCAGTGGTCGCCGTGCCGGTGTGTGGTGACGACGGAGGCGATGCCGTCGTCACCGATCAGCGTCAGCAGCGTGCCCGCGTCGTTCGCCGCGTCGATCAGCAGCTGCTCCCCGGTGGCCCGGCAGCGCAGCAGATACGCGTTGTTGTTCATCGCGCCGACCGCGACCTTGGAGATCATCAGGTCGGTCAACTCGTGTACATCGGCCGGTCCGTCGAGCTTCACGGCTCCGTTGTAGGTCATACGACTCAGCCTATAGCGGCGGCAGTACGGGCAGTGAGGAGTCCGACGTCTTCAGTGCGGCACCGTCCCGACGGCCGGCGAGCCAGCCCATGAGCTCGGCCGCCGGGCCCGTGACGGCCGCCGGAGTGCCGTCCGCGCGGCCGGTGCGCCAGGTGCGCCCGTCGGGCGAGGTGAGGGCGAGCGGGGGCACGTCCGGGTGCCCGGCGAAGCGCTCGGTGAGGAAGTCGGTCTCCCGGTCGGTGAAGTCGTCGGAGAGGTCTTCGAGCTCCCGGCCGATGCCCAGGTCGACATGGTGCAGCTCGACCTCGACGAGCCTGCGGAAGGGGACCCGGGCGGCGACGTCCGTCACACCGTTGCGGAGCGCGACCGTGCGTGCCCAGTCGGCGGGGACTGCGGCCACCCGCCGGAAGTGCTCGGCGGTGGCGCGTACGTCCGCGACCTGGACGTCCAGGGGCCGGGGGGCGTCCCGCTCGATGTCCCTGTCGCGGGTGACGGCGTCCGGGTACATGGGCCGGCCTTCGAGCACATTGACGAGTGCGTCGGCGTTTCTGGCGAGATGGGCCAGTACGTGACCGCGGCTCCAGCCCGGCAGCCGTGACGGCTCGGCCAGGGAGGCGTTGTCCAGTCCGGCGGCTGCGGTGAGGAGCCGCTCGGTCGCTTCATGTAGGGATTCCAGGTCGCGCGCATGATCGAGCATGGGGCCGACCCTAGCCCGGCCACTCCTTCGGGTGAAGGCAGCCGTAAGCTGCGGTAAATCGAATGCACGTGCTATAAGCTCGTGAGCGGCATCCTGACCAGGAGTCCTCGCAGCCCGGTGCCCCAGTGACCCGGGTCATTCCATCTGGCAGTCCATCGATTTGGCGACCCCCATTACTCTGGAACGGGGGCTCCGCCCCCTGCTTCTCTCCAGAAAGGTGCGGACCGGCGTGGCCGACCGTCTCATCGTCCGTGGCGCTCGCGAACACAATCTCAAGAACGTCTCGCTCGACCTCCCGCGTGACTCCCTCATCGTCTTCACCGGGCTCTCCGGGTCGGGCAAGTCCTCCCTCGCGTTCGACACGATCTTCGCCGAGGGACAGCGTCGCTATGTCGAGTCGCTGTCCTCGTACGCCCGGCAGTTCCTCGGCCAGATGGACAAGCCGGACGTCGACTTCATCGAAGGCCTTTCGCCGGCCGTCTCCATCGACCAGAAGTCGACCTCCCGCAACCCCAGGTCGACAGTCGGCACGATCACCGAGGTCTACGACTACCTCCGGCTGCTCTTCGCCCGTATCGGCAAGCCGCACTGCCCCGTGTGCGGCCGGCCGATCACCCGCCAGTCGCCGCAGGCCATCGTCGACAAGGTCCTGGAGCTGCCTGAGGGCAGCCGCTTCCAGGTGCTGTCGCCGCTGATCAGGGAGCGAAAGGGTGAGTTCGTCGATCTCTTCTCGGACCTCCAGACCAAGGGGTACAGCCGGGCGCGGGTCGACGGGCAGACCATCCAGCTGAGTGAGCCGCCGAAGCTCAAGAAGCAGGAGAAGCACACCATCGAGGTGGTCGTCGACCGGCTCACGGTGAAGGGCAGTGCCAAGCGCCGGCTGACCGACTCGGTGGAGACCGCGCTCGGGCTCTCCGGAGGCATGGTCGTGCTCGACTTCGTCGACCTCCCGGAGGACGACCCGGAGCGCGAGCGGATGTACTCGGAGCATCTGTACTGCCCGTACGACGACCTGTCCTTCGAGGAGCTGGAGCCCCGCTCCTTCTCCTTCAACTCGCCCTTCGGCGCCTGTCCGGACTGCACGGGTATCGGCACCCGTATGGAGGTCGACCCGGAGCTGATCGTCCCCGACGAGGAGAAGTCGCTGGACGAGGGTGCGATCCACCCGTGGTCGCACGGCCACACGAGGGAGTACTTCGGCCGGCTCATCGGCGGACTGGCCGAGTCCGTCGGCTTCCGTACGGACATCCCGTGGGCCGGACTGCCGCAGCGTGCCAAGAAGGCACTGCTGTACGGGCACAAGACCCAGGTCGAGGTGCGGTACAGGAACAGGTACGGCCGCGAGCGGGCGTACACGACCCCGTCCTTCGAAGGCGCTGTCTCCTTCGTCAAGAGGCGGCACTCGGAGGCGGAGAGCGACACCAGCAGGGAGCGCTTCGAGGGGTACATGCGCGAGGTGCCCTGCCCGACGTGTCACGGCACCCGTCTCAAGCCGCTCGTCCTCGCGGTCACGGTCATGGACAAGTCCATCGCCGACATCGCCGCGATGTCGATCAGCGAGTGCGCCGACTTCCTCGGCAAGATGACGCTGAACGCCAGGGACAAGAAGATCGCCGAGCGGGTCCTCAAGGAGGTCAACGAACGGCTGAGGTTCCTGGTCGACGTCGGTCTGGACTATCTCTCGCTCAATCGCGCGGCTGGCACACTCTCCGGCGGCGAGGCTCAACGCATCCGGCTCGCCACCCAGATCGGCTCCGGGCTTGTCGGCGTGCTCTATGTGCTGGACGAGCCGTCCATCGGTCTCCACCAGCGCGACAACCACCGGCTGATCGAGACCCTCATCCGGCTGCGTGACATGGGCAACACCCTGATCGTCGTGGAGCACGACGAGGACACCATCAAGGTGGCCGACTGGATCGTCGACATCGGTCCCGGGGCGGGCGAGCACGGCGGCAAGGTCGTCCACACCGGCACGCTGAAGGAGCTCCTGGACAACGAGGAGTCGATCACCGGCCAGTATCTGTCCGGCAAGAAGGCCATCCCGACACCGGAGATCCGCCGGCCGATCGACCCCAAGCGGCGGCTCACGGTGCACGGCGCGCGGGAGAACAACCTGCAGGACATCGACGTGTCGTTCCCGCTCGGCGTGTTCACCGCCGTCACGGGCGTCTCCGGATCCGGCAAGTCGACCCTGGTCAACGACATCCTCTACATGCACCTGGCCCGTGAGCTGAACGGCGCCAAGTCGGTGCCGGGCCGCCACACCCGGGTCGACGGGGACGACATGGTCGACAAGGTCGTGCATGTCGACCAGTCGCCCATCGGCCGTACGCCCCGGTCCAACCCGGCGACGTACACCGGGGTCTTCGACCATGTGCGCAAGCTCTTCGCCGAGACGATGGAGGCGAAGGTCCGCGGCTATCTCCCCGGGCGCTTCTCCTTCAACGTCAAGGGCGGACGCTGTGAGAACTGCGCGGGCGACGGCACCATCAAGATCGAGATGAACTTCCTGCCGGACGTGTACGTCCCGTGCGAGGTCTGCCACGGAGCGCGTTACAACCGGGAGACCCTGGAGGTCCACTACAAGGGCAAGTCCATCGCCGAGGTGCTGGACATGCCGATCGAGGAGGGGCTCGACTTCTTCGAGGCCGTCCCGACGATCTCGCGCCACCTCAAGACGCTCAACGAGGTGGGTCTGGGCTATGTGCGGCTCGGCCAGTCCGCGCCGACTCTCTCGGGCGGCGAGGCCCAGCGTGTGAAGCTCGCCAGCGAACTCCAGAAGCGGTCCACGGGCCGGACGGTGTACGTGCTGGACGAGCCCACCACCGGGCTGCACTTCGACGACATCAGCAAGCTGATCAACGTGCTGTCGGGGCTGGTCGACAAGGGCAACACGGTCATCGTCATCGAGCACAACCTGGACGTCATCAAGACGGCGGACTGGGTGGTCGACATGGGACCCGAGGGTGGCAACGGCGGCGGGCTCGTCATCGCCGAGGGCACACCGGAGCAGGTGGCCGGGGTCTCGACCAGCCACACCGGAAAGTTCCTGCGGGAGATCCTCGACGGGGAGCGGATGAGCGACGCGGCCTCGTCGGGCCGGACGAAGTCAACGGCCCGCAAGACGGCGGCGAAGACCACCGCGAGCAAGACCGGGACGAAGGCCGGGAGCAAGACCGCGACGAAGGCCGGCGCCAAGACGGCCGCGGCCAAGAGGACGGCCGCGCGGTCCCGTAAGGCCTGACATCAGGAGGCCGAGGCGTCGCCCGAGGGCGCCTCGGCCGAACGTATGCGCGGGATCTGGGTCAGAATGGGCACCTTCCATCAATCGGCAGGATGCGAGATGAAGGTGTCCGAGCAGCAGCGCGCTGAGAGCGCTTCCGTCGTCAGGATCATGGCTGAGGTCCTCGGAGCCGATGAGTTGAAGCCCTCCGACAGCTTCTACGACTTCGGCGGCACGTCGCTCCAAGCGGTACGCATATGCACCCGCGTCAAGAGAGAGCTGGGTATCCGGGTCTCTCCCGACACGGTCTTCGACAGCGAAACCGTCGGGGACTTCGAAGCAGCCGTGATGGCCCGCGGCGAAGCCGTCTGACCGGGACGGGGACCGACTTCTCATGTCCCGCATGTCCCGCACGCCTCCCACGTCTCCCACATCCGATGGGCGGCTCAATGCCACGCGGCCGGTCGGTGCGCGGCTCATCCATGAGGCCGTCGCGCGGCAGGCCGGGCTCCGGCCGGACGCGACGGCACTCGTCTTCGCGGGCCGGCGCGTCAGCTACCGGACGCTCGACCTCGCGGCGCAGGCGTACGCCGTGGAACTCGGCCGCCTCGGGGTGGGCCCCGGGCGACTGGTGCCCGTACTGCTGCCACGCTCACCCCAGTTGGTGGCCGTGCTCCTCGCCGTACTCAAACGCGGTGCCGCCTACGCGGCGCTGGATCCGAAACTCCCCGCCGACCGGCTGCGCACCGTTCTCGGCATGCTTTCGCCGCCCGTCGTCGTGGCCCCGTCCCCGGGCGGCGGCGAGTTGTCCCTCCTGGACGCCGGCGGCCACGCCGTATGGCAGCCACCCGCCGAAGAGCTGACCCAAGCGGCCGAACGGGCCCCCGACGCACGCCTCACGCACTGGTCCGACGCGTCGGGCACCTCGGACGTGGTGGACGACGGGGCCGCTCCCGCCACGGTGTTCTTCACCTCGGGCACCACCGGCACCCCCAAGGGCGTGCTCTCCCCGCACCGCGCGACCACCCGGCTGTTCGGCCCGAACAGCTTCGCCGACTTCGGCCCCGGCCACGTGATGCCCCAGGCCGCCCCCGTCTCCTGGGACGCGCTCACCCTCGAACTGTGGAGCATGCTGACCACCGGCGGCACGATCGTGCTCGTCGACGGCGACTACTTCCTCCCCGACGACCTGGCCGATCTCGTCCGAACCACCGGTCTGGACACCGTCTGGCTCACCGCTGCGCTCTTCAACCTCTTCGTGGACGAGGACCCCGACTGCTTCACCGGACTGCGCCAGGTGTTCACCGGCGGCGAGCGCCTCTCCGCCCCGCACATCCGTGCGTTCCTGGCCCGACACCCGGGAATCACGCTGCTCAACGGTTACGGCCCGGTCGAATGCTGTGTCTTCGTCACCACCCACCGGATCCGACCGGCCGACTGCGAGGCCGAGTACGGCATCCCGCTCGGCACGCCCGTCCCCGGCACCGCGGTTCATGTCCTCGACGGCGACCGTGAGGTGCCGCCGGGCGCGCTCGGTGAGATCTGCGTCTCGGGGGACGGACTGGCCGACGGTTACCTCGGCAACGAGCGGGCCACGAGGGAGAGTTTCACCACGTTCGACCCCGGCACCGGCCCCAGAAGGATCTACCGCACCGGCGATCTCGGCAGGCTGGACGGCGACGGGGTGCTGCACTTCCACGGCCGCGCCGACCGGCAGATCAAGATCTCCGGGCACCGCGTCGAGCCCGCCGAGACGGAGGCCGCGGCCCTGCGGCTGCCGGGGATACGGGAGTGTGCCGTGGTTCCCGTGGCTGGTCGGAGCGGTGCGTACGAGCGTCTGGCGATGTTCTACACCGAGGAGCCCCTCGGCGGGACGAGCGGGAGAAGTGACACCGGTACAGCGGTCGTCGGCGGGGACGCGGAGCCGGACGCGGTACGGAAAGCGCTCGCCGCCGTACTGCCGCGCGCCCAGGTCCCGGACGAGGTCCGGCGCATCGGTTCGTTCCCCCGGACACCCAACGGAAAGATCGACATCGCCGCACTGTTGGACCCGCCGGGCTGATAGACGCATGATCGGTGTCTGAATATCGCCGCACCGGCCTCGTCCGCCACCCCCCAGAGGTCCGTCCCAGTCGTTCGCACCACGAAGCGAGAAGCGATGGAACCGCGTACCTACCCGATGTCGTTCGAGCAGGAGTCGATCTGGCTCAACGACCAGTACCAGCAAGGCACTTCGCGCTATCTGGAGTCGTGGGTCCACCGGCTGCGCGGAGCCCTCGACATCGTTGCCGTCGAAGCCGCGCTGACCGGCATCGTGGCCCGGCACGAGGCGCTGCGCAGTCGGCTGGTGCTGGTGGACGGCGCTCCACGGCAGATCGTCGTCCCGCCGACGCGGGTCCCGGTCGAGGTACGGCGGATCACCGCGGACGAGCGTGAAACGGCCCTCAGGGACGCCGTCACCCGGCAGTTGGACCTCGCGGAGCCGCCGCTGCTGAAGGCCACGCTGCTGGTGATCGGGCACGGCCCGGACGACTCCGGGCAAGGCCCGGGCGCCGAGCAGGAGTCGGTGCTCGCCGTCGCGATCCACCACGCCGTGATCGACGGCTGGTGCTTCAGCCTCCTCGACCAGGAGTTCGGCGAGCTGTACCGCGCCGAGGTCGGGCACCGGGCGCCCCGGCTGCCCGCGCTGCCCGTCCAGTCCGGGCCGTACGCCGAGCACCAGCGCAGCACCGGCGGCGATGACCGCGCGCGGCTCGTCGAGCACTGGCGGTCCGAACTGGCGGGCGCGCCCGACGAGTCGTCCTTCCCCGCCGACCGTCCCCGCCCGCCCGCCCTCAGTCATCACGGCGGCCAGGTCGAGCTCGCGATCGACGCCGCCACGGGAGCGGGGATACGCCGCATCGCCGTTCGGCTGCGGACGACGCGTTTCGTGGTGCTGGCCGCCGCGCTGACCGCGCTGATCGGCCGCCACACCGGCCAGGAGGACCTGGTCATCGGTACGCCGGTGTCGCGCCGCGACGAGCCTGAGACCGAGGACCTCATCGCCTGCCTCACCGATGTGCTGCCACTGCGCGGACGGCCGCGCCACGACCGTTCGTTCACGGATCTGGTCCAGGAGATGAAGCATCAGGTCAGATCGGCCGTCCGGCACAAGGACGTGCCGTACAGCCATCTGGTGCGCGAGCTGGGTGTCGAACGCACGCTGAGCCGCTTCCCGCTCTTCCAGGTGGTGTTCGCGGTCGACGACGCGCCCCCGTCGGCGCTCTCCCTGCCCGGCGTCGCGGCCGAGCGCATCCAGGTGCACGGCGGGACGGCCAAATACGACGTGTTCCTGCATCTGATGCCCGACGGGGACGGGTATCGCGCGCTGTGGGAGTACTCCGCCGACCTCTTCGACCGGGCGACGGCCGAGCGGCTGGCGGTCCGGTTCCGTACGTTCGTCGCCGACGCCGTCGCCCGCCCGGAGACCGCGCTCCAGGACCTGGCGGTCATGCCCGCCGACGAGCAGCGGCGGGTGCTCACCGAGTGGGCCCACGGCGCGCCGCCGCCCCCCGAAGTGCCACTCGTGCACGAGGCGTTCGCGCGCTCGGCCCGGCGGACACCTGACGCCCCGGCCGTCGTCGCGCACGGGCGGATGCTCTCGTACGCGGAGCTGGACGCCGCAGCCGACCGGGTTGCCGCGCTGCTCGTCGCTCAGGGCGCCGTACGCCGCCCCGTCGGCATCTGCCTGGGCCGGACGGCGGACCTGCCGGTCGCCGTCCTCGGGGTGCTGAAGGCGGGCGGCAGCTGTGTGCCGGTCGACCCGGACCATCCGGCGGAGCGGATCGCCTTCACGGTGCGCGACAGCGGGATCGGAGTCCTGCTCACCCAGCGCGCACACCGGCCGGCCGAACTGCCCGCCGGTGTGCGGGCGGTCCTCATCGACGAGCTGCCCGAGGGCCCGGTACAGGGCGACCGGGTCGCCCCCGTCGTGCCGGTGGCCCCGGACGACCTGGTGTACGTCATCTACACCTCGGGTTCGACGGGCCTGCCCAAGGGCGTCGCCATGGAACACGGCCCGCTCGCCAATCTGATCGAGTGGCAGCGCCGCAGGTCGGCCTCCGGGCCGGAAACCGGTGCGGGGGCGCGGACGCTTCAGTTCGCGCCCCTCGGCTTCGACGTCGCGTTCCAGGAGATCTTCGCGACCTGGGCGGCGGGCGGCGCGCTCGTCCTCGTGGACGAGGAGGTCCGGAGAGATCCGCACCAACTGCTCGACCTGATCGCGGCGGAGCGGATCGAGCGGCTGTTCCTGCCGTTCGTCGCGTTGCAGCAACTGGCGGAGTACGCGTGCGCGACCGGCCGCCGCTGCGACTCTCTCAAGGAGGTCCTCACGGCGGGTGAGCAGCTCCATGTCACGCCCGCCCTGCGGCAGTTCTTCGGCTCGCTCACCCAGGCCACTCTGGAGAACCAGTACGGCCCCTCCGAGACGCACGTCGTGACGGCGGAGCGGCTGGGCCCCGACCCGGCCGCCTGGCCGGATCTGCCGGGCATCGGGCGGCCTGTCGACGGCGCGGCGGTCGCGCTCCTGGACGAGCGCCTGCGGCCGGTGCCGGCGGGCGCCGTGGGGGAGATCTGCGTCGGGGGACCGGTGGTCGCGCGCGGCTACGTGGGGCGCCCGGAGCTGACCGCCGAGAGGTTCGTCTCCGGCGACATCCCCGGCACGGGCGCGAGCGGCGGCACTCGGTTCTACCGCACGGGCGACCTGGCCCGGCTGCTGCCCGACGGACGGATCCAGTACGTGGGCCGGGGCGACGGCCAGGTCAAGATCCGGGGCCACCGGGTGGAGACCGGCGAGGTGGAGGCAGCCGTACGCGCCCAGCCCGGCGTGGCCGACGCCGCTGTCGTGGCCCAGGACCTCGGCCCGGGGGCCGGGAAGCGCCTCCTCGCTTACTTCATCACCACTGACCCGGTGGTGGCCGGTCCGGAGGAGATACGGCGGGCACTGCGCGCCCGGCTGCCCGAGCCGCTCGTCCCGGCGCGCTGCATACCGGTCGACCGCTTCCCCCTCACCCGCAGCGGCAAGGTGGACCGCGCCGCACTGGCCGAGGGGACCGGTCACGGCGGGAGCGACACCGCGGAGGCCGACGACGCGCCCCGTACCGCCACCCAGGAGCGGATCGCGCACCTGTGGTCGGCCCTGCTCGGCCTCGGCCCCGTCGGCGTGCACGACGACTTCTTCACTCTCGGCGGCGACTCCCTGCTGGCGACCCGGCTCGTCCTCGCCCTCCGGGAGGAACTGGCCGTACAGGTGCCGCTCCGTTCGGTCTTCACCTCACCGACCGTCGCGGGCCTCGCCGCACTGGTGGACGACGCCGAGGAGAGGGCGCGGGACGAGCGGCCCCCGACCGTAGGTGTCTCCTCCGTAGGAGGCGAGGTCCCTGCCGGCCTCGGCGGCGACATCCGGCTCGCCCCCGACATCGTTGCCGCGGCCGATGTCCGCACCGTCGTGCCGGACCCGGAACACATCCTCCTCACCGGGGCCACCGGCTTCCTCGGCGCCTTCCTGCTGAGGGAGCTGCTGCGACAGACCGATGCCACCGTCCACTGTCTGGTGCGCGGCAGCGATCAGCCGAGCGCCGAGAAACGACTGTGCTCGGCCGTCGACGCGTACGGCCTCAACGACCCGTCCAGCGAGCACCGCGTCTCGGTGATCCCGGGCGACCTGGCCCTGCCCGGGCTGGGCCTCCCGGCGGCCGACTTCGACCGGCTCGCCCGCACCGTCGATGTCGTCTATCACGCCGGGGCCGCCGTCAACCTGGTCTTCTCCTACGAGCAGTTGAGAGCCGCCAACGTGCACGGCACGCAGGAGATCCTGCGGCTCGCCGCCCTGCACCGCACCGTGCCCGTCCACCACATCTCCACCGTCGGTGTGTACGGGGGCGGCGCGGCCGGCGGCGATGAGGGCCCCGGGCGCCCCGTCCGGTCCATCCGCCCCGAGGACCCGACCGGACCGCCGGCCGCGCTCGAACACGGCTACACCCAGAGCAAATGGGCGGCCGAACAGCTCGTGGAGGCCGCGCGCGACCGGGGGCTGCCCATCTCCGTCTACCGGCCCACCCGGATCGCCGGCGAGTCGACCACCGGGGTCTGCCAGACGGGCGACTTCATGTGGCTGCTGCTGAAGGGCTGCGTGCAGGCGGGTGTCGCCCCGTCGGGGGTCGACACCGCCTTCGATCTCGTGCCGGTGGACTACGTCAGCGCCGCCGTGGTGGCGCTCTCCCGTCAACCCCGGTCGGCGGGGCGGACGTTCCATCTCGCGGGGGAGCGCCCGCTGCGTATGGACACCGCCGTCACGCGCCTGCGCGCGCTCGGCCACGCCGTCGAGGACGTACCGCCCGCCGACTGGCTGGCCGCCACCGAGGCGGATCCCGGCAACGCGGCCTTCCCGCTGCTCGCCGCCATGGCGGCCGAGACGCGCGGAGGGGGATCGGAGGGGAGCGCGCTCTTCGACGCGCGGGACACCCGGCGGGCGCTGGCGGGCACCGGGATCGTCTGCGGCGACATCGACGAAGAGCTCTTCCGTACGTACGTGGAGTACTTCACCCGCACGGGCTTCCTGCCGCCGCCTGCGCTCTCCCGGGCGGCTCCCGCCCACCTCGACCCCGACCCCGACCCCGTCGCCGGTCCGGCCCCGCTCGGGTCCCCGTCCCCGGCGCCTTCGTCGGTACCGAGGCCGCAGCCGCAGCCGAAGCCCCGGTCCACTCCGTCTCCCCCTACGCCACCTCGGCCTCATAAGGAGGTTCAGCGCCGGTGCGGGAGCAGGTGACGGCGGCAGCCCGCGCGGCGAAGCCGAGGATGTCGCGCCACCGCCCCGCGTCGAGCGCGTCGAGCGCCCCCTCCGACAGGGCGTCGAAGGCGCCCAGCCGGTGCAGCAGCGCGGCGTTCACGGTGTCGCCGGCACCGATCGTGTCCACGACGTCCACCGCGGCGGCCGGCACGGAGACCTCCACCCCGGCCCGCGTCCGTACGCTCAGCCCGTCGGAGCCCCGCGTGAGCACCACGGCAGCGGGGCCGCTCGGCACGCCTCCCAGCCAGCGCGCGTCCTCCTCGGAGAGCTTCAGCAGCGACAGGGACGGCAGCCACCCCGCGAAGCGCGCCCGGTAGGCACCGGCGTCCGGGATCAGCCCCGCCCGGATGTTCGGGTCGAGCAGGGTGAAGACCCCGCGGTCCGCCTCACGGCGCAACAGGGCCTCGTACGCGCTCGCGCCCGGTTCGAGCACGAGCGAGCAGGTGCCCAGGGCGAGCGCCCTTACCGACGGCGGCAGTTGGGGCGGCAGCTCGAAGAGCCGGTCGGCGGTGCCCCGCGCGTAGAAGCCGTAGCCGGCCGAACCGTCGCCTCCTACGGAGGCGACGGCGAGCGTCGTCGGTTCGGGGCCCCGCTGTACGAGGGAGGTGTCGACGCGCGCGGACCGCAGACCGTCCAGCAGGGCAGCGCCGAAGCCGTCGGTGGAGACGCGTGAGCAGAAGGCGGTCGGCGTGCCGAGCCGGCCGAGGGCGACGGCGGTGTTGTACGGGCCGCCGCCCGGCCGGGGCAGCAGAGGAGGCAACGACGGCAGCGGCCCACCCGCCCCGCCGCCCGCGCCACCGACCGCCCCACCGCCGCCGGACTCGCCCGCCCGGACATCGGCGGCCGACCGCGGGACCAGGTCGATCAGTGCCTCTCCGGCGACGACGATCACGCCGCCGAACGTAACCCATCGTTCTCACGCGCGACAGCGTGTGCGCGGCCGGCCGCGCACGATGCCCCCGGCGGGCGCCCGAATCGCCACGGGTAGGGTCGGGATCAGCGCCAGCCTTCCCGACCAGTGGAGACACCATGCCCGCCCGGCCCACCCCCCGTCGTACCGTCCTGAAGGGGGTCGCACTGGCCGGTGCGGCCGGTGCCGGCGTGGCCGCCTGCTCCACCGAGTCGAAGCTCGGTCACGCGGAGGAGCCGACCCCGACCGCCCCGGTCGACCTCGGCGCCGCGGACGCGGTACCGGTCGGCGGTGCGAAGCTCTACCGGGAGGAGCGTCTGGTGGTGAGCTGTCCCGCCGAGGGCCAGTACAGGGCCTTCAGCGCGCAGTGCACCCACGCCGGCTGCGTGCTGGAGAAACTGGAGGGCACCGAGGGCAACTGCCCCTGCCACGGAAGCCGGTTCGACGTCACGACGGGCAAGGCGACGAAGGGTCCGGCGACGGTGCCGCTCCCCGAGGTGCCGATCAGCGCGAAGGACGGCAGACTCGTCGCGGGCCCGGACGCCTGAGCGCTCCCTCGCAAGCCGCGCGACACCCCCTCCGTCCCACCCGGCGCGGCCACACTGTCGGTGCCCGCAAGTAGGGTGGAAGACATGGCCGACCCCTCCAGCTACCGCCCCAAGCCGGGACAGATCCCCGACTCCCCGGGGGTCTACAGGTTCCGTGACGATCACCGACGGGTGATCTACGTCGGGAAGGCCAAGAGCCTGCGCCCCCGGCTCTCCAGCTACTTCCAGGACCTGGCGAATCTTCACCCGCGCACCCGCACGATGGTCACCACGGCATCCTCCGTCGAGTGGACGGTCGTCTCCACCGAGGTCGAGGCGCTCCAGCTGGAGTACTCGTGGATCAAGGAGTACGACCCCCGGTTCAACGTCAAGTACCGCGACGACAAGAGCTATCCGTATCTCGCGGTCACGCTGAACGAGGAATTCCCGCGCGTGCAGGTCATGCGCGGCTCCAAGAAGAAGGGCGTGCGCTACTTCGGTCCGTACGGCCACGCGTGGGCCATCCGCGAGACCGTCGACCTGATGCTCCGGGTCTTTCCCGTACGCACCTGCTCCGCCGGGGTGTTCAAGAACGCCGAGCGCACCGGACGGCCCTGTCTCCTCGGCTACATCGGCAAGTGCTCGGCGCCCTGCGTCGGCCGTGTCACCCCCGAGGAGCACCGCCAACTGGCGGAGGAGTTCTGCGACTTCATGGCCGGCCGCACCGGCGCGTACATCCGCCGGCTGGAGCAGCGGATGGCGGTCGCCGCCGAGGACATGGAGTACGAGAAGGCGGGCCGGCTGCGCGACGACATAGGGGCGCTGCGCCGGGCGATGGAGAAGAACGCCGTCGTCCTCGCCGACGCCACCGACGCCGACCTGATCGCCGTCGCCGAGGACGAACTGGAAGCGGCCGTACAGATCTTCCACGTCCGTGGCGGGCGTGTCCGCGGCCAGCGCGGCTGGGTGACGGACAAGGTCGAGGAGGTCGACACGGCGGGCCTGGTCGAGCACGCGCTCCAGCAGTTGTACGGGGAGGAGGCCGGCGACTCGGTTCCCAAGGAGGTCCTTGTCCCGGCGCTGCCGGGGGACCAGCGGGAGACCGACGCGCTCTCCCAGTGGCTGAGCGACCGCCGGGGCTCACATGTCTCGCTGCGGATCCCGCAGCGCGGTGACAAGAAGGACCTGATGGCGACGGTGGGACGCAACGCCCAGCAGTCGCTCGTCCTGCACAAGACGAAGCGGGCCAGCGATCTGACGACGCGCTCACGGGCCCTGGAGGAGATCGCGCAGGCGCTCGGGCTGGACAGTGTGCCGCTGCGCATCGAGTGCTTCGACATCTCGCACCTCCAGGGTGACGACGTCGTCGCCTCGATGGTCGTCTTCGAGGACGGCCTCGCCCGTAAGAGTGAGTACCGCCGCTTCCAGATCAAGGGCTTCGAGGGCCAGGACGACGTCCGTTCCATGCACGAGGTGATCGGCCGGCGCTTCAAGCGCTACCTCGCCGAGAAGGAGCGGACGGGTGAGTGGACGGAGGAGGAGGGCGCCGACGCCCAGGACCAGGCCGTCCGGGACCCGAACGCCCAGGAACAGCCTCCCCAGCACCCGACCGCCCCGGGTGAGGACGGGAACAACGGCGACTTGCTGCCGTCGTCCCTCAAGGAGGACGACGGCAGGCCCAAGCGCTTCGCGTACCCGCCGCAGCTCGTCGTCGTCGACGGCGGACAGCCCCAGGTGGCGGCCGCCAAGCGGGCCATGGACGAGCTGGGCATCGACGACGTCGCCGTCTGCGGCCTCGCCAAGCGTCTCGAAGAGGTCTGGGTGCCCGATGACGACGACCCCGTGGTGCTGCCCCGCTCCAGCGAAGGGCTGTACCTTCTCCAGCGCGTACGCGACGAGGCGCACCGCTTCGCCATCACCTATCAGCGGGCCAAGCGGGCCAAACGCATCCGCAGCAGCCCCCTGGACGACGTTCCCGGCCTCGGCGAGACCCGGAAGCAGGCACTCATCAAGCATTTCGGCTCGGTGAAGAAGCTCCGGCAGGCCACAATCGAGCAGATCTGTGAGGTGCCGGGGCTCGGCCGCAAGACGGCCGAGTCCGTGGCCGTGGCCCTCGCCCAGGCGGCACCGGCCGCGCCCGCTGTGAACACGGCGACAGGAGAGATCATGGAAGACGACGGGGGCAGCACGCATGACTGAGCAAGACCGGGACGGAGTGGCAGACGTGAGTACGGGTGAGACCGAGGAGAGCGCGGAGGGGGCGGCACGGGAAGCGGGCGGGGAGACCACCGGGAAGAACGCGGGGGAGCCCGTCGAAGGGACCCACGGCCCCGGGGAGCCCGTCCCCGAGCCCGCCATCCCCGAGCTGGTGATCATCTCCGGCATGTCGGGCGCGGGCCGCAGCACGGCCGCCAAGTGTCTTGAGGACCTCGGCTGGTTCGTCGTGGACAACCTGCCACCCGCGCTGATCCCCACCATGGTCGAGCTGGGCGCCCGCTCGCAGGGCAACGTCGCCCGCATCGCCGTGGTCGTCGACGTCCGGGGACGCCGCTTCTTCGACAACCTCCGCGAATCGCTCGCCGACCTCGACGCCAAGCAGGTCACCCGGCGGATCGTGTTCCTGGAGTCCTCCGACGAGGCCCTGGTGCGCCGCTTCGAGTCCGTACGCCGTCCGCACCCCCTCCAGGGCGACGGCCGGATCGTGGACGGCATCGAGGCCGAGCGCGACCTGCTGCGCGAGCTGCGCGGCGACGCCGACCTGGTGATCGACACCTCCAGCCTCAACGTCCACGAGCTGCGCGCCAAGATGGACGCCCAGTTCGCCGGCGACGAGGAGCCGGAGCTGCGGGCCACCGTCATGTCGTTCGGATACAAGTACGGCCTGCCGGTCGACGCCGACCTCGTGGTCGACTGCCGCTTCCTGCCGAACCCGCACTGGGTCCCCGAGCTGCGCCCCTTCACCGGCCTCAACGAGGAGGTGTCCGGCTACGTCTTCAACCAGCCGGGCGCCAAGGAGTTCCTGGACCGCTACACAGAACTGCTGGAGCTGATCGCCGGCGGCTACCGCCGTGAGGGCAAGCGCTATGTGACCGTCGCCGTCGGCTGCACGGGCGGCAAGCACCGCTCCGTCGCCATGTCGGAGAAGCTGGGCGCCCGGCTGGCCGCAGAGGGAATCGAGACCGTGGTCGTCCACCGGGACCTGGGGCGCGAGTGACCGGACGCAACTTCCGGCTGCGGCGGCTGCGCAGGGACACGCCCGCGCTGGCCGGCCGGGGCCGCGGCGCCCAGCCCAAGGTCGTCGCGCTCGGCGGCGGCATGGGGCTGTCCGCCTCCCTGACGGCGCTGCGCCGGATCACCGGCGATCTCACGGCGGTCGTCACGGTCGCCGACGACGGCGGTTCCAGCGGCCGGCTCCGCGAGGAGCTCGGCGTGCTGCCGCCCGGTGACCTGCGCAAGGCGCTGGCGGCGCTGTGCGGCGACGACGACTGGGGCCAGACGTGGGCCCGCGTCATCCAGCACCGCTTCCAGTCCAAGGGTGACCTGCACGAACACGCGGTCGGCAATCTGCTGATCGTCGCCCTGTGGGAACAGCTCGGTGACCATGTCCTGGCCCTGGACCTGGTCGGCAAACTCCTCGGTGCCCACGGCAGGGTGCTTCCGATGTCCGCGGTGCCGCTGGAGCTCCAGGCGCTCGTACGGGGCCATGACCCGGACCGCCCGGACGAGATCGACACCGTACGGGGACAGGCCACGGTCGCCCTGACCCGCGGCGAGGTGCAGTCCGTGCACCTGGTGCCGAACGACCCGCCGGCCGTCCCCGAGGCCGTCGCCGCGGTCCTCGACGCCGACTGGGTGGTGCTCGGCCCCGGGTCCTGGTTCTCCTCGGTGATCCCCCATCTGCTCGTGCCCGAGCTGCTCGACGCGCTCGTGGAGACGAAGGCCCGCCGGGTGCTCTCGCTGAACCTCGCGCCGCAACCCGGTGAAACCGATGGCTTCTCACCGCAGCGTCATTTGGAGGTTTTGGGACGACACGCCCCTAAACTCGCCCTGGACGTGGTGCTGGCCGACGAGGCCGCCGTGCCCGACAGCGAATCACTCTCCGACGCCGCGATGCGGTTCGGTGCCGCGGTCGAGCTGGCTCCCGTGGCCCGACCCGATGGACTTCCGAAGCACGACCCGGAACTGTTGGCCGCCGCGTACGACCGTATTTTTCGGATGCATGGAAGGATCGGCCCATGGCGATGACGGCAGCGGTGAAGGACGAGATCGCCCGGCTTCCCGTCACCCGTACGTGCTGCAGGAAGGCCGAAGTCTCGGCGATTCTCCGGTTCGCGGGTGGTCTCCATCTGGTGAGCGGACGCATTGTGATCGAGGCGGAGCTGGACACCAGCATCGCCGCACGCCGGCTGCGCAAGGACATCCTGGAGATCTTCGGGCACAACTCCGAACTGGTGGTGATGGCCCCCGGGGGACTCCGCCGCGGCAGCCGCTACGTCGTACGGGTGATTACCGGCGGTGACCAGCTGGCCCGTCAGACGGGTCTGGTGGACGGCCGTGGCCGGCCGATCCGCGGACTGCCTCCCCAGGTGGTCTCCGGCGCGACCTGTGACGCCGAGGCGGCCTGGCGGGGCGCGTTCCTCGCGCACGGTTCGCTCACCGAGCCGGGACGCTCCTCCTCGCTGGAGGTGACCTGCCCGGGACCGGAGGCGGCCCTCGCGCTCGTCGGCGCGGCCCGCAGGCTGCAGATCCCGTCCAAGGCGCGTGAGGTACGTGGCGTGGACCGGGTCGTCGTACGGGACGGGGACGCGATCGGGGCGCTGCTGACGCGGCTCGGCGCGCACGAGTCGGTGCTGGCGTGGGAGGAGCGGCGGATGCGCCGCGAGGTCCGCGCGACGGCCAACCGGCTCGCCAACTTCGACGACGCGAATCTGCGCCGTTCGGCCCGCGCGGCCGTGGCGGCCGGGGCCCGGGTGCAGCGGGCGCTGGAGATCCTCGGCGAGGAGGTGCCCGAGCACCTCGCCGCCGCCGGCCGGCTGCGCATGGAGCACAAGCAGGCGTCGCTGGAGGAGCTGGGCGCGCTCGCCGATCCGGCGCTCACCAAGGACGCGGTGGCGGGACGGATCCGCAGGCTGCTGGCGATGGCGGACAAGAAGGCGCAGGACCTGGGCATTCCGGGGACGGAGTCGACGCTGTCGGAGGAGATGGCGGACGGCCTCGTCGGCTGAGAACGCGCCGACAGAGAGAACGCGCGCGTCGGGAGAGCGCGACCAACGGGAGAACGCGTCGCGTCGGCCGGAGTGCGCCGGCCGGAGTGCGCCAGCCGGGACCGCGACGCCAACGTGCCGCTGCCGGTACCCCACGGGGACCGACAGCGGCATTTTGCATGGCCTTGATGCGCCCTTGACATGACCATGCGGGTTGGCGAGCCTGTCGGCGTCCCGTCACGCCTGTGGCGGACCACAGCAAGGGGGGCACATGAGACGCGGAGCGAGAGCGATCCTCGCGGCGGGCGCACTGTTGCTGAGCGGAATCACGGCAGCACCCGGCGCCCAGGCCGACACGGCCACCGAGAAATCCCCGGCCGCGGCCGGGGACACCCTGAAGGTCTTCGACGCACAGGTCACCGCCGAGCAGGTGCCACTGCTCCTCGCGGCCGGCCAGGACGCCCACGAACTGGGCGAGTCGGTGCCGAAGGGCGGTACGGCGAAGGTCGAGCTGTTCCTCACCGACGACCAGGCGCGCGATCTGGAGGCCCAGGGCGTCGACGTCACCGAGCGGAAGATCTCCGCGAAAACGGAATCCCGGCTGAAGGCGGCCGGGGACGGCGTGTACCGGCCGTACAGCGGTCCCGGCGGTCTCCAGGAGGAGATAACCGAGGCCGGCGCGGCCAACCCGGGCATCACCAAGGTCGTCTCCATCGGCAAGACCATCCAGGGCAAGGACATCCTCGCCCTCAAGCTCACCAAGGGAGCGGGCAGGAGCAAGGACGGCGCCAAGCCCTCCGTGCTCTACATGTCCAACCAGCACGCGCGGGAGTGGATCACCCCCGAGATGACGCGGCGGCTGATGCACCACTATCTGGACGGCTACGGCAAGGACCCGAGGATCACGAAGATCGTCGACTCCACCGAGCTGTGGTTCGTCCTCTCCGCAAACCCCGACGGCTACGACTGGACCCACGCCGCCGACGCCAACCGCCTCTGGCGCAAGAACCTGCGCGACGTCAACGGCGACGGCGTCATCAGCCGCGGCGACGGCATCGACCTGAACCGTAACTTCACCTACAAGTGGGGCTACGACAACGAGGGTTCGTCCCCGCAGTCCACCGGCGAGACCTACCGGGGCGCGTCACCCGGCTCCGAGCCCGAGACCCAGGCGATCGACCGCCTCCAGAAGCGCATCGGGTTCGACTACGGCATCAACTACCACTCCGCGGCGGAACTGCTCCTCTACGGCGTCGGCTGGCAGGTCGCCACCCCGACCCCCGACGACATCCTCTACCGCTCGCTCGCCGGCACCCCCGAGAACTCCGCGGTCCCCGGCTACTACCCGCAGGTCTCCTCCGAGCTGTACACCACCAACGGCGAGGCCGACGGCCACGGCGCGAACGTCAACGGGATCATGATGTTCACCCCGGAGATGACCACCTGCGAGACCGTGTCCGACAGCATCCCCGACGATGCCTGGGAGGCGGACGACTGCCGCTCCGGCTTCAACTTCCCCGACGACGAGAAGCTGATCCAGGCGGAGTTCGCCAAGAACATCCCCTTCGCGCTCTCCGTCGCCGAGACTGCCGCCCACCCCGACCAGCCGTCCTCCACGGTCGGTCTGAGCGCCCCCGACTTCACCCCCGACACCTTCACCACCTCCTACGCGCGCGGCGCGGACCAGAAGGTCGCCGTCACCGCCCGCAAGTCGGTGCGTGACAAGGAGCTGAACTACCGGATCAACGGAGGCCGGACGCACGACGAGGACCTGCGCGCCTGGAAGGGCGGCGAGACCTACGGCGGCGAGGACAACCTCCACTTCGACGAGTACCGCGCCGAGGTCGAGGACGCCGATCCGGGCGACCGCGTCGAGGTCTGGTTCACCGGCCGTACGAAGAGCGGCAAGCGCACCACCAGCGACCGCTTCACCTACACCGTCGCCGAGCGCCCCAGGGCCGGCACCCTGGTGATCGCCGACGAGGGCGCGCCCACGCAGTACGCGCGGGCCTACGTCGACGCGCTGCGGGCCAACGGCCGTACCGCCGTCGTCTGGGACGTCGCCACGCAGGGCGCACCGCACCCCCTGGGCGTCCTCAGCCACTTCTCCACCGCCGTCCACCACACCGGCGACGTCACCTCGGACGGCGATACGCAGATCTCCGTGCGCGACTTCCTCAACGAGGGGGGCAAGCTGATCGAGGCGGGCGAGCGGGCCGGCGGCAACGCGCAGGTCGGACGCACCCAGACGAACGACTTCAGCCAGTACTACCTCGGCGCGTACGGGCGTTCCTCCACGGCGGGCGCCACCGGCTTCACCGGGGCCGGCGCGCTCCTCGGCACGTCGGGACCGCTCGGCGCGGCGCCCGGCAACCCGCTGGACCAGGCCGGCGCGTACACGGTCACCTCCTCCGTCCTCGCCCCCGACCTCTTCCCGCGGTTCACCAGCGCGGCGGCGGGGACGTACGACGTCGGCGCCGGCGCGGCGGCGGTGACCACGAGGGACACCGTCCTGCTCGGCTTCGGGCTGGAGCAGGTCACGGACACGGAGCGGCGCGCGGAGCTGATCGGGAAGGCGCTGCGGGCCCTGCGGCGCTGACCGCGCAGGCTCCACCGGCGCCGCGTCAACCCCGCGGC
>NZ_BMMV01000011.1:114632-255124 GCF_014646115.1 Streptomyces camponoticapitis
CCCGTACCCCTACCGGGCGGTACGGGACGCCGCCGCTTCCGTAGCCCCGGTCGATGTCACCGAGGCGTCTGGGGAGAGGTAGGGTCATAACTGGTCGGGGACATCCCATACGCACTCGCCGGCGTCGAAACCCGGCGTACCAACGAGGAGATCGGTTCGTGACGATCCGCGTAGGCATCAACGGCTTTGGCCGCATCGGTCGTAGCTACTTCCGCGCGCTGCTGGAGCAGGGTGCGGACATCGAGATCGTGGCTGTCAACGACCTGGGTGACACCGCGACCACCGCTCATCTGCTGAAGTACGACACGATCATGGGCCGCCTCAAGGCCGAGGTGAGCAGCACCGCCGACACGATCACGGTCGACGGCAAGACGTTCAAGGTGCTCTCCGAGCGCAACCCGGCCGACATCCCCTGGGGTGAGCTGGGCGTCGACATCGTCATCGAGTCGACCGGCATCTTCACCAAGAAGGCGGACGCCGCGAAGCACATCGCGGGCGGCGCCAAGAAGGTCCTCATCTCGGCTCCGGCCAAGGACGAGGACATCACCATCGTGATGGGCGTCAACCAGGACAAGTACGACGCGGCCAACCACCACGTCATCTCCAACGCCTCCTGCACCACCAACTGTGTGGCGCCGATGGCCAAGGTTCTCCTGGAGAACTTCGGCATCGTCAAGGGCATGATGACGACGGTCCACGCGTACACCAACGACCAGCGCATCCTGGACTTCCCGCACAAGGACCTGCGCCGCGCCCGCGCCGCCGCCGAGAACATCATTCCGACCACGACGGGTGCCGCCAAGGCGACCGCCCTGGTCATCCCGGAGCTGGAGGGCAAGCTCGACGGCATCGCGATGCGCGTCCCGGTCCCGACGGGCTCCGTCACCGACCTGGTCGTCGAGCTGGAGCGCGAGGTGACCAAGGACGAGGTCAACGCCGCGTTCCAGAAGGCAGCCGAGGGTCAGCTGAAGGGCCTCCTCGAGTACACCGAGGACCCGATCGTCTCCTCGGACATCGTGAACTGGCCGGCCTCCTGCACCTTCGACTCCTCCCTGACCATGGTCCAGGGCAAGAGCGTGAAGGTCATCGGCTGGTACGACAACGAGTGGGGCTACTCCAACCGGCTGGTCGACCTGACCACCTTCGTCGGCGGTCAGCTCTGACAGCGGTCCGGTAGGCAACTCCCGATGTGAACGACAGGGCTCGTGCGGCGCGACGTGGCGCTGACCGGGCCCTGTCGTCTGTGTGCTGTCTGTGCTCGCTCTTCTGTGTGCTCGCGACGTCGCGGGACGTGGAGCCGCTCTCAAGGAGTCACTGATACATGAAGACGATCGACGAACTTCTCGACGAAGGGGTCGCCGGCAAGCGCGTCTTCGTCCGGGCCGACCTCAATGTGCCGCTCGACGGCACCACCATCACGGACGACGGCCGGATTCGCGCCGTGCGGCCGACCGTCTCCAGGCTCGCCGAGGCCGGCGCCCGGGTGATCGTGGCCTCGCACCTGGGCCGCCCGAAGGGCGCGCCGGACCCCGCCTTCTCGCTGGCCCCCGCCGCCGCGCGGCTCGGTGAACTCCTCGGCGCCGACGTCGCGTTCGCGACCGACACCGTCGGAGACTCGGCGAAGGCGGTCGTCGGTGCCCTGAAGGACGGACAGGTCGCCGTCCTGGAGAACCTCCGCTTCAACGCCGGTGAGACCTCGAAGGACGACGCCGAGCGCGGGGCCTTCGCCGACCGGCTCGCCGAGCTGGCCGACCTCTACGTGGGCGACGGCTTCGGCGCCGTACACCGCAAGCACGCCTCGGTCTACGACCTGCCGGCCCGGCTGTCGCACGCGGCGGGCGGTCTGATCGCCACCGAGGTCGGTGTGCTCAAGAAGCTCACCGAGGACGTCGAGCGGCCGTACGCGGTCGTCCTCGGCGGCGCCAAGGTCTCCGACAAGCTCGGCGTCATCGACCATCTGCTGGAGAAGGCCGACCGCATCCTGATCGGCGGCGGCATGGCGTACACCTTCCTCAAGGCCCAGGGCCACGAGGTCGGCGCCTCGCTGCTCCAGGAGGACCAGATCCCGGCCGTCCAGGAGTATCTGAAGCGCGCCGACGAGCGGGGCGTGGAGTTCGTCCTGCCGGTCGACGTCCTGGTCGCACCGGCCTTCCCCGACCTGAAGACCAAGGCACCGGCCAACCCGACGACCGTCGCAGTCGACGCCATCCCCTCGGACGGGATGGGGCTGGACAGCGGTCCGGAGACCAACCGGCTGTACTCGTCGAAGCTCGCCGACGCGGCCACCGTCTTCTGGAACGGTCCCATGGGGGTCTTCGAGCACCCCGACTACGCCGAGGGCACCCGGGCCGTCGCCCAGGCCCTGATCGACTCCGACGCCTTCACGGTCGTCGGTGGTGGCGACTCCGCCGCCGCCGTCCGGATCCTCGGATTCGACGAAAACGCATTCGGCCACATTTCGACCGGTGGCGGCGCCAGCCTCGAATACCTCGAGGGCAAGACGCTTCCCGGCCTCGCCGCACTGGAGGACTGACCTACTGATGGCAGCTGAAACCCCGACCGAGAAGACCGCCCGTACCCCGCTGATGGCGGGCAACTGGAAGATGAACCTCAACCACCTCGAGGCCATCGCGCACGTCCAGAAGCTCGCCTTCGCCCTGACCGACAAGGACCACGACGCGGTCGAGACGGCCGTCCTGGTGCCGTTCACGGACCTGCGGTCCGTGCAGACGCTGGTCGACGGCGACAAGCTCAAGATCAAGTACGGCGCCCAGGACATCTCGTCCCACGACTCCGGCGCGTACACCGGCGAGGTCTCCGGGCCGATGCTGGCCAAGCTGAAGTGCACGTACGTGGCCGTCGGCCACAGCGAGCGCCGTCAGTACCACGCCGAGACCGACGAGATCTGCAACGCGAAGGTGCGGGCCGCCTTCAAGCACGGGCTGACCCCGATCCTCTGCGTCGGCGAGGGGCTGGACGTCCGCAAGGCCGGCGAGCAGGTCCCGTACACGCTGGCGCAGCTCGACGGCGGCCTCAAGGACGTCCCGGCCGACCAGGCCGGGACCGTCGTGATCGCGTACGAGCCGGTGTGGGCCATCGGCACCGGCGAGGTGGCCACCCCCGAGGACGCTCAGGAGGTCTGCGGAGCGATCCGCGGGCGGCTCGCGGAGCTGTACTCGCAGGAGCTGGCCGACCAGGTCCGTATTCAGTACGGCGGCTCGGTGAAGGCCGGGAATGTCGCCGCGATCATGGCGCAGCCGGATGTGGACGGCGCCCTTGTCGGCGGTGCGGCGCTGGACGCCGAGGAGTTCGTCAAGATCGTCAGGTTCCGCGACCAGTAAGTATGCGAGGGCGCGGATCCGTCGTACCCTGACGGGGGCCGACCGGCATCTCATATGTGCCGCCGGCCCCCGTTGTCCACGAAAGTTCCGTCCAATCCCGATTCAATTCGAGAGAATTCCGGAAAGTAGGGTCCAGCCGTGATTATGGGGTTCTCGATCGCCCTGATCGTCTTCAGCCTGCTGCTGATGCTGCTGGTGCTGATGCACAAGGGGAAGGGCGGCGGTCTCTCCGACATGTTCGGTGGCGGCATGCAGTCGTCCGTCGGTGGTTCCTCGGTCGCCGAGCGTAACCTCGACCGCATTACCATCGTGGTCGGTATGGGATGGTTCGCCTGCATTGTCGTGCTTGGTCTGCTGATGAAGCTGGACAGCTGACCGGTCGTACAGTACGTCGCCGGGGGCGCGGCCTATCATGAGGCCCTGCGTCCCGGCGGTGGGGGGTGTAACTCCACGCACTGGACGCGCGTTGGGCCATACGTAGACTGGGGCGCTCGACAGCGGGGATGCCTCTCGACGCTTGATGCTTGCGGCACCATTCACGCAGGGAGTTACGACCGTGGCAAGTGGCAACGCGATCCGGGGAAGCCGGGTCGGAGCGGGGCCGATGGGTGAGGCCGAGCGTGGCGAGTCCGCGCCACGCCTGCGCATCTCCTTCTGGTGCTCCAACGAGCACGAGACGCAGCCGAGCTTCGCCAGTGACGCACAGGTTCCGGACACGTGGGACTGCCCACGGTGCGGATTCCCGGCCGGCCAGGACCGGGACAACCCCCCGGACCCACCGCGTACCGAGCCGTACAAGACACACCTCGCCTATGTACGCGAGCGGCGCAGCGACGCGGACGGCGAGGCGATTCTCGCTGAAGCCCTCGCCAAACTGCGTGGCGAGATCTAAGCATTCATCCGGCCGGACACCCAAAGGTGCCCGGCCGGTGCCGTTTTCGCGGACGGCCGATTGTCAGTGGCATCCCTTACGGTCCGAAGAGGAAGACCGAAAGGGAGAGTTGTGACGACGGACGAGTCGACGGCCGGGACGGAGGCCGGGGCGACACCCGATGCGCCGGTGGACGCACCGGTCGACGCCCCGGCGGCCGAGGAGAAGCCGGCCCCGGCGCGAGTGCCCGCGTGGCGTGGGGGATTCGGCAGGCTCTGGAGCGCCGCCGTGATCTCCCGGTTCGGGGACTCGCTGCGTACGGCCGCACTGCCGCTGCTCGCCGCCTCGTTGACCGACGACCCCCTCCTCATCGCCTCGGTGACCGCCTGCGGCTATGTGCCCTGGCTGCTGTTCGGACTGCTGGGCGGCGCGGTCGCCGACCGGGTGGACCAGCGGCGGGCGATGTGGGCCGTGGATCTCGCGCGTGGCGTGCTGATGGCGGGGTTCGCGCTCGCGGTCGCACAGGGCCACGGCACGATCGCGCTGCTGCTCGCCCTCGCCTTCTTGCTGACCACCCTCCAGACCCTCTTCGACAACGCCGCCACGGCCCTGCTGCCCGCCGTGGTTCCCCGCGAGACGCTGGCCGGCGCCAACGCCCGCCTCATGACCGGCCAGCAGGTCGCGAGCGGCTTCCTGGCGGCGCCGCTGGTCCCCGCGCTCCTGGTCATCGGCGCGTCCGCCCCCTTCGCGGCCAACGCGGCCACCTATGTCGTCGGCGCGCTGCTCATCGCCTCCCTGCGGACCGACGCCCCGGCGAAGGCCCCGAGGGCGGCGGGCAGCACCCTGCGCGCGGAGATGGCGGACGGGACACGCGCGCTGTGGCGGGACAGCGCACTGCGGGGTCTGTCCGTGGCGACCGCCCTGTCGAACATCGGCATGGGCGCCCTGATCGCCACCCTCGTCCTGCACATCACCGGCTGGCTGTCCGCGGGCAACAGCGGATACGCGGCGGTCATCACCGCCTACGGCGTCGCCAGTGTCGTCGGCGGGCTCGTCGCACCGCGGCTCGCCCTCCGGATCGGGCGGACCCGGAGCATCCTGGTCGCCGGGATCGTCCAGACCTGCGCGCTGGTCGTCCTGGGGACGGTGCGCGACCTGTGGGTGGCCGTCGCGGCCATGGCCGTGTTCGCGGTGATGGGCATGGTGTGGAACGTGAACCAGGCGACGCTGATACAGGAGCGGAGCCCCGCCGAGATGCTCGGCCGGATCAGCTCCGCCTTCCGCACACTTGCCATCGGCGGCGCCCCGCTCGGCGCGCTGCTCGGCGGCCTGGCCGCGGCCGCCTGGGGGCTCAACACGCCCGCGCTGCTGGCGGCCGGTGCGTTCACGCTCGCTGTCGCATCGCTCGGCGCTCTGATCAATTAGGTTGGGAGGGCAGCTGGGCACCGCACTCACGCAGGCAGTCACGTACGAGAAGAAGTGGGCTGAAGCAAGATGTCCGAGAACAAGGCAGAAGGCCGCGCAAAGCTCAACCGGATGCCCCAGTGGAGCGCGCTGGGCAAGCATCGCGAGCAGCTGGGTGAGACTCATCTGCGGGAGCTGTTCGCCAAGAACCCGGCGCGTGGCACCCACTACACCCTCCAGGTCGGTGACCTCTACCTGGACTACTCGAAGCATCTGGTGACGGACGAGACGCTCACGCTGCTGCACGACCTGGCGGCGGCCACCGGCGTCGCCGAGCTGCGGGACGCGATGTTCCGCGGCGAGAAGATCAACACCACCGAGGACCGGGCGGTGCTGCACACCGCGCTGCGCGCCCCGCGCGACGCGGTGATCGAGGTCGACGGCGAGAACGTGGTGCCGGGCGTGCACGCGGTCCTCGACAAGATGGCCGCCTTCTCCGAGAAGGTCAGGGCGGGCGAATGGCTCGGCTACACCGGCCGGCCCATCCGCAACATCGTCAACATCGGCATCGGCGGTTCCGACCTCGGCCCCGCGATGGCCTACGAGGCCCTGAGGTCCTTCACCCACCGCGATCTGACGGTCCGTTTCGTGTCGAACGTCGACGGGGCCGACCTGCACGAGGCCGTACGTGATCTGGACGCCGCCGAGACGCTGTTCGTCATCGCCTCCAAGACTTTCACCACCATCGAGACCATCACCAACGCCACCTCGGCCCGCAACTGGCTCCTGACCGAGCTCCAGGCCGGCCAGGAGGCCGTGGCCAAGCACTTCGTGGCGCTGTCCACCAACGGCGAGAAGGTCGCCGAGTTCGGCATCGACACGACGAACATGTTCGAGTTCTGGGACTGGGTCGGCGGGCGGTACTCGTACGACTCCGCCATCGGTCTCGCCCTGATGATCGCGATCGGCCCCGACCGCTTCCGCGAGATGCTCGACGGCTTCCACCTCGTCGACGAGCACTTCCGCACCGCGCCCGCCGAGTCCAACGCGCCGCTGCTGCTCGGCCTGTTGGGGGTCTGGTACGGCGAGTTCTTCGACGCCCAGTCGCATGCCGTCCTGCCGTACAGCCACTACCTGTCGCGCTTCACCGCGTATCTCCAGCAGCTGGACATGGAGTCCAACGGCAAGTCCGTGGACCGCGACGGCGAGCCGGTGGAGTGGCAGACGGGACCCGTCGTCTGGGGCACCCCCGGGACCAACGGACAGCACGCGTACTACCAGTTGATCCACCAGGGTACGAAGATCATCCCCGCCGACTTCATCGGCTTCGCCCAGCCTGTGGACGACCTGCCGCACCAGCTGATCGCCCAGCACGACCTGCTGATGGCCAACTTCTTCGCCCAGACCCAGGCGCTGGCCTTCGGCAAGACACCCGACGAGGTCCGGGCCGAGGGCGTCCCCGCCGAACTCGTGCCGCACAAGACCTTCCGGGGCAATCACCCCACCACCACGATCCTCGCCGAGACCCTGACCCCCTCCGTGCTCGGCCAGCTCATCGCGCTGTACGAGCACAAGGTCTTCGTCCAGGGCGCGGTGTGGAACATCGACTCGTTCGACCAGTGGGGCGTCGAACTCGGCAAGGTCCTCGCCAAGGAGATCGAGCCGGTCCTCGCCCAGATCGACGGCGGGCGCGAGAGCTCCGAGGACAAGCCGCTGGACGCCTCGACGGCCGAACTGGTCAAGAAGTACCGGGCACTGCGGGGGCGTTGAGCCGATGAGCCAGGGGGAGGAGCGGCGGCTCAGGCCGCCGAACAACACGCTGAACGAGAGGGCGGTCGCCTGGTGGCGTGCGCAGTGGCTGCTGCTCACCCTGGCGCCGGTGGCCGTCCTCGCCGTGCTGGGCGCGCTCATAGCCCCGGCCCGCACCTGGCTGCTGGTGCCAGCCGCCGTCCTCGCGGTGCTGGGTCTGGCCTGCACGGTGTTCATGCCGATGTGGTGGTTCCGGGTGCACCGCTGGGAGGTGACGGACGAGGCGGTCTACGTCCGTACCGGCTACTTCTGGCAGGAGTGGCGGATCGCGCCGATGTCCCGGATCCAGACCGTGGACACCGTACGGGGCCCGCTGGAGCAGCTGTTCAAGCTCTCCACCGTCATCGTCACCACCGCGTCCTCCAAAGGAGCGGTACGGATCGAGGGGCTCGGCCATGAACTCGCGGCGGAACTGGCCGAGCGGCTGACGCACATAACCCAGGCGACGCCCGGGGACGCGACGTGAGCACGGTCGCGGTGCCCGCGCCCGGGGAGGGATGGCGCAAGCTCGACAAGCGCACCCTGCTGGTCACCGCAGCCGTCATGTCCGGCGTCGCCTGCGGAGCCGGAGTACCGACCGTCATCGGGCTCGCAGGCGGTATGGGGCTGGGGCGCGCGCTCGCCTGGGTCCTGCCCCCGGCCCTGCTGCTGATCGCCGGTGGAACCGGTGCCGACTACATCCGATGGCGCCGCACCCGCTACCGAACAGGTCCCGACCGGGCCGAGCTCCACACAGGGCTGTTCCTGGTCAAACGCCGGTCACTGGGACGCGAACGGATCAGGACCGTCGACCTCACGGCCAACCTTCTGCTGCGGATCCTCGGCCTGGTGAAGGTCCGCATCGGTACGGGGGAGCAGACCGGCGGCGAATCCACCCTCGAACTCGACCCGGTCACCCGCGCGGAGGGTGAGCGCCTCCGTACGGAACTGCTGGACCGCACCCCTTCCGATGCCGCCGACGGAGCGCACCGGGACGGCATGCTGGCTTCTCTGGACCCCCGCTGGATCCGGTACGCCCCTCTCTCCTTCGTCGCGCCCCTGCTGGGCGGCGCGGCGGCGGGTGGCGTGATGCAGGTCGGCGAGTGGTTCGGGGTCCAGCACGAGGTGCTCGTCTGGATCGGTGACCGGTTCCGGGGCACCTCGATCGTTGTCATGATCGTCGTGCTCCTGGCCGCCGCGCTCCTGGCCGGCGTGGTCGGCTCGCTCGGCCTCTGGGTCGAGATGTGGTGGAACTACCGGCTGGAGCGGGAGCCCGGTGGCACGCTGCGCGTGCGGCGAGGTCTCTTCACCTCCCGGTCCGTCTCGATAGAGGAACGCAGGCTGCGGGGCGTGGAGCTGGTCGAACCGCTCGGTGTGCGGCTCGTCGGCGCCGCGCGCGTCGACGCCGTCGCGACGGGGATCGCCCAGGACGACGACGACAAGCACACCGACCTCAAGACGCTGCTGCCGGCCGCGCCGAGGGCGCTCGCCGACGAGGTGGCCGCGCGGGTCCTGCGCGAGACGACCTCCCCGACGAGCACGGCCCGGCTGACACCGCACCCGCTCGCCGCGCGTGGGCGGCGGCTGCGGTGGGCGGTGGGGTCCGCGCTGGTGCCGGTGCTGGTGCTGGTGGTACTCGGTCTGCTCGTGACCGATGTGCTGCTGCCGATCGCGGCCGGGTGCGCGGTGGTGCTGGTCCCCATCGCGGTGGCGCTGGCACTGGACGCGTACCGCAATCTGGGGCATGGGCTCAGCGGGGGGTACTTGGTGGCGCGGTCGGGGACGGTGCGGCGGTCGACGGTCGTGCTGCAGCGCGGTGGGGTTGTCGGGTGGACGGTGAAGCAGTCGTACTTTCAGCGGCGGGCCGGGTTGGTGACGCTGACGGCGACGACGGCCGCGGGGGAGGGCGGGTATCACGTCTACGACGTGGGGGCGGGGGAGGGCGTGGCGTTCGCGGCGGAGGCGGTGCCGGGGTTGTTGGAGCCGTTCCTGGAGGAGTAGCGGGGGGTGGTGGGGCGGGGCGGGGCGCCTGCGGCGGGCCTGTTCCCCTACCCGCCCCTTCCCACAACCGGGGCTCCGCCCCGGACCCCGTACGGCCTTCGGCCGTGCCCTCAAACGCCGGGCGGGCTGATTGCGGGGGCTCCGCGCCTGACCCGTACGGCCTTCGGCCGTGCCCTCAAACGCCGGGCGGGCTATTTGTCGGGCCTCAGCCCCGGACGCGGGACGGTCTGCGGCTGTGGTCTTGAACGACCGGGCGGGCTGGAGTTCGGGCGCTGGAACGCTATCGGGACCCACTGACAGCGACGGCCCGGGCCGCCGGGGAGGCGGACCGGGCCGTCGGGCCGGCGAGGTGGTGTTCCGTCAGGCGAACGCCCGCGGAATCAGGCGCACTCGCGGCGGATCAGGCGGACGCCGCCGGATACAGCGCCTGCGGCAGCTTCGACGCCGCCGGCTCGTCCAGAAGCCACAGCGTCCGCGCGCGGCCGTACGCCCCCGCCGCGGGGGCCTGGATCTCGCCCGCCCCGGAGAGGGCGATCTCCGCCGCCCGCGCCTTGTCCTCGCCCGCCGCCAGCAGCCACACCTCGTGCGCCGCCCGGATCGCGGGCAGGGTCAGCGAGATGCGCAGCGGCGGTGGCTTCGGGGCGCCGTGTACCGCGACCACCGTGCGTTCGGTCTCCCGGACGCCGGGCAGCTCCGGGAAGAGCGAGGCCACATGGGTGTCCGGGCCCACGCCGAGCATCAGCACGTCGAAGGACGGGACCCGGGCGTGGTCCTCCGGCCGCGCGGCGGCGGCCAGCTCCGTCTCGTACGCGGCTGCCGCCGCCTCGATGTCGGAGCCGTACGGGCCGTCGGACGCCGGCATCGCGTGGACTCGCGAGGGGTCCAGCGGTACCGAGTCCAGCAGCGCCGCCCGCGCCTGGGTGATGTTGCGTTCCGGGTCGCCCTCCGGGAGGAAGCGTTCGTCGCCCCACCAGAGGTCGAGCCGGGTCCAGTCGACCGCGTCCCGGGCGGGCGCCTCGGACAGTGCGGCCAGCAGGCCGTTGCCGTTGCGCCCGCCGGTCAGGACGATCGACGCGGAACCCCGCGAGGACTGGGCGTCCACGATCTTCGTGATCAGCCGGGCCGCCGCGGCACACGCCATCAGCTGCTTGTCGCGGTGGACGACGAGTTGCGGAACGCTCACTTGGACGTCGCCTTCTTGGCGGCCGGCGCCTTCTTCGCCGCCGGACCGGAGCCCGAGCCCGTACCCGAGCCGTGCGCCCCGTTCTTGGCCGCCTCCACCCGCTCCACCCCGAACCGCAGCGTCGCCGCGTACGTGTCGTCCGGGTCCAGCCTGCGCAGCTCCTCGGCGATCAGCTCCGAGGTCTCCCGCCGGTTGAGCGCCACCGCCCGGTCGGGCTGGCCCTCGATGGCCAGCGTCGCCAGCGAGCCGTCCGTCCGGCGCAGCTCGATCGGCCCGCAGTCGGTCTCCATCCGGACGGCCGTGAGACCGGGGCCGGCCGAGACCGCGCGGGTGACCGGGACGTGCAGCCGGTCGGCGAGCCACATGCCGAGCAGCTCGCAGCTCGCGTTCAGCTCCTCGCCCTCCACACTGACCGCGGTGACCTTGCAGTCGACCTGGTCCAGCGCGGCGGCCAGCATCGAGCGCCACGGGGTGATCCGGCTCCACGCCAGATCCGTGTCGCCCGGTGTGTAGACGGCGGCGCGGGCCTTGAGCTCCTCGATCGGGTTCTCGGCCGTGTACGTGTCCGTCACCCGCCGCTGGGCGAGTGTGCCCAGCGGGTCCTTGCTTGGGTTCTCGGGCGCGTTCGCCGCCCACCAGACCACGACCGGCGCGTCGGGCAGGAGCAGCGGCAGCACGACCGACTGGGCGTGGTCGATGATCTCGCCGTACAGCCTCAGTACGACCGTCTCGCCGGTACCGGCCTCCACACCCACCCGCACCTCCGCGTCGAGGCGCGCCTTGGAGCGGTCGCGCGCCGAGCGGGAGACCCGCTTGACGACGACCAGCTTGCGCGACGGGTGCTCGCGGGACGCGTCGTTCGCGGCCTTGAGCGCGTCGTAGGCGTTCTCCTCGTCGGTGACGAGGACCAGGGTGAGGACCATGCCGACGGCCGGGGTGCCGATCGCCCGGCGTCCCTCGACCAGCGCTTTGTTGATCTTGCTGGACGTGGTGTCCGTAAGGTCGATCTTCATGGCCGACGCCAGCTCCGTCCGTGTCGTGCGAGCATTTCGTCCGCCTCGACCGGACCCCAGGTCCCGGACTCGTACTGCGCGGGCTTGCCGTGCTTGTCCCAGTGCCGCTCGATCGGGTCGAGGATCTTCCAGGACAGCTCGACCTCCTCCGTACGGGGGAAGAGGTTGGAGTCGCCGAGCAGGACGTCGAGCAGCAGCCGCTCGTACGCCTCGGGGCTGGACTCCGTGAAGGACTCGCCGTAGGCGAAGTCCATCGAGACGTCCCGCACCTCCATCGCCGTGCCCGGCACCTTCGAACCGAACCGCATGGTCACGCCCTCGTCCGGCTGAACCCGGATGACCAGGGCGTTGTGCCCCAGCTCCTCGGTCGCCGTGTGGTCGAAGGGGGAGTGCGGGGCGCGCTGGAAGACGACCGCGATCTCGGTGACGCGGCGGCCGAGGCGCTTGCCCGTACGGAGGTAGAACGGGACGCCCGCCCAGCGGCGGTTGTCGATCTCCACCTTCACCGCGGCGTAGGTGTCGGTGGTCGACTTCGGGTCGATGCCGTCTTCCTGGATGTAGCCGACGGCCTTCTCGCCGCCCTGCCAGCCCGCGGCGTACTGCCCGAACACCGTGTCCTTGCCGAGGTCGTGCGGCAGCCGTACGGCGCCGAGCACCTTGGTCTTCTCGGCGGCCAGCGCGTCCGCGTCGAAGGAGGCGGGCTCCTCCATCGCGGTGAGCGCGAGGAGCTGCAGGAGGTGGTTCTGGATGACGTCGCGCGCGGCGCCGATGCCGTCGTAGTAGCCGGCCCGGCCGCCGATGCCGATGTCCTCGGCCATGGTGATCTGGACATGGTCGACGTACGACCGGTTCCAGACCGGCTCGAAGAGGGTGTTCGCGAAGCGCAGCGCCAGGATGTTCTGAACGGTCTCCTTGCCCAGGTAGTGGTCGATCCGGAAGACCTCGTTGGACGGGAAGACCTCGTGCACGACCTTGTTGAGCTCCTGGGCGGAGGTCAGGTCGTGGCCGAACGGCTTCTCGATGACCGCGCGCCGCCAGGAGCCCTGCTTCTGGTCGGCCAGCCCGTGCTTCTTGAGCTGCTTGACGACCTTGGGGAAGAACTTCGGCGGCACGGAGAGGTAGAAGGCGAAGTTGCCGCCCGTGCCCTGCACCTTGTCCAGGTCCTCGATGGTGGACTTCAGGTTCTCGAAGGCCTGGTCGTCGTCGAAGTCGCCGGGGACGAAGCGCATCCCCTGGATGAGCTGCTGCCAGACCTCCTCACGGAAGGGTGTGCGGGCGTGCGCCTTGACGGCGTCGTGGACCTCCTGCGCGAAATCCTCGTCCTGCCACTCGCGGCGGGCGTACCCGACCAGCGAGAAGCCCGGTGGCAGAAGGCCCCGGTTGGCAAGGTCATAGACGGCTGGCATCAACTTTTTACGGGACAAATCGCCCGTGACGCCAAAGATGACCAGGCCCGACGGCCCCGCGATACGCGGGAGCCGTCGGTCCGCGGCGTCACGAAGCGGATTCGCTCCGTGGGTTGCGGTCAAGGGTTCAGTCCTCCGAAGGGGCGAGGCGCTTGAGTTCCGCCTCGGTCGACTTGAGCAGGTCGGTCCAGGCCGTCTTGAACTTCTCGACGCCCTCGTCCTCCAGCACCTGGACGACGTCGTCGTAGGAGATGCCCAGCTTCTCGATGGCTTCGAGATCGGCGCGCGCCTGGTCGTACGTACCCCTCACGGTGTCACCGGTGACCGCTCCGTGCTCGGCGACCGCGTCCAGCGTGGCCTCCGGCATGGTGTTCACCGTGTGCGGGGCGACCAGGTCGTCGACGTACATCGTGTCCCGGTACGCGGGGTCCTTGACGCCCGTCGAGGCCCACAGCGGGCGCTGCTTGTTGGCCTGGACACGGTCCAGGGCCGCCCAGCGGTCGCCGCCGAAGACGTCTTCGTACGCCTTGTAGGCCAGCCGGGCGTTGGCGACGGCGGACTTGCCGCGCGCTGCCTTCGCCTCGTCCGTGCCCAGCGCGTCGAGCCGCTTGTCGATCTCGGTGTCCACGCGGGAGACGAAGAAGGACGCCACCGAGTAGATCTTCGAGAGGTCGAGGCCCGCGTCCTTCGCCTTCTCCAGACCTGACAGGTACGCGTCCATCACCTTGCGGTACCGCTCCAGCGAGAAGATCAGCGTCACGTTGACACTGATGCCCCGGGCGATCGTCTCGGTGATCGCCGGGAGCCCCGCCTCCGTGGCCGGGATCTTGATGAAGGTGTTCGGGCGGTCCACCAGCCAGGCCAGCTGCTTGGCCTCGGCGACGGTCGCCCGCGTGTTGTGCGCCAGTCGGGGGTCCACCTCGATGGAGACGCGGCCGTCCTGGCCCTGTGTCTCGTCGAAGACCGGACGCAGCACGTCGGCGGCGTCACGGACGTCCGCCGTCGTGATCATGCGGACCGCTTCCTCGACGCTCACCCGGCGGGTCGCGAGATCCGTGAGCTGGGTCTCGTAACCGTCACCCGCCGAGATCGCCTTCTGGAAGATCGAGGGGTTGGTCGTGACGCCCACGACATGCTGCTGGTCCATCAGTTCGGCGAGATTGCCTGATGTGATGCGCTTGCGCGACAGGTCGTCGAGCCAGATCGCGACGCCTTCGTCGGAGAGGCGCTTGAGTGCGTCTGTCATGAGAGTTGCATCTCCTACTTGTCGTATACCAACGTCAGCGCGTCACGGCTGCCAGAGATTCCCGGGCGGCGGACGCGACCGCGTCCGCGGTGAATCCGAACTCCCGGAAGAGGACCTTGCCGTCCGCCGAGGCACCGAAGTGCTCCAGCGAGACGATGCGGCCGGCGTCGCCCACGAAACGGTGCCAGGTGAGCCCGATTCCGGCCTCGACCGCCACCCGCGCCTTCACGGACGGCGGCAGGACACTGTCCCGGTACGCCTGATCCTGCTCCTCGAACCACTCGACCGACGGCATCGACACCACGCGGGTCGCGATGCCCTCGGCCTGCAGCCGCTCGCGCGCCTCGACGGCGAGCTGGACCTCGGAGCCGGTACCGATGAGTACGACCCGGGGCTCGCCGCCCTCGGCCTCGAACAGCACGTAACCACCCTTGGCCGCGCCCTCGTTGGCCTCGTACGTCGGCACGCCCTGACGCGTCAGCGCCAGCCCGTGCGGAGCGCCCTTGGCGTGCCGCTTGAGGATCTCGCGCCAGGCGATCGCCGTCTCGTTGGCGTCCGCGGGACGCACGATGTTGAGACCGGGAATGGCACGCAGGACCGAGAGGTGCTCGACCGGCTGGTGTGTCGGGCCGTCCTCGCCGAGACCGATCGAGTCGTGCGTCCAGACGTACGTGACGGGCACCTGCATCAGCGCCGCGAGCCGGACGGCCGGGCGCATGTAGTCGGAGAACACCAGGAAAGTGCCGCCGTAGATACGGGTGTTGCCGTGCAGCGCGATGCCGTTCATCGTCGAACCCATGGCGTGCTCACGGATGCCGTAGTGCACCGTGCGGCCGTACGGGTCGGCCTCCGGCAGCGGGTTGTCCGCCGGGAGGAACGACGACGTCTTGTCGATCGTGGTGTTGTTGGAGCCCGCGAGGTCGGCCGAGCCGCCCCACAGCTCGGGGATGACGGCGCCGAGCGCCTGGAGCACCTTGCCGGACGCGGCGCGGGTGGCGACGCCCTTGCCGGTCTCGAAGACCGGCAGCTTCTTCTCCCAGCCGTCGGGCAGCTCGCCCGCGCGGATCCGGTCGAAGGTGGCGGCGCGCTCCGGGTTGGCCGTACGCCACGCGGCGAACGTCTTCTCCCACTCGGCGCGCGTCTCGCGGCCCCGGTCGAGCGCCTGGCGCGTGTGCGCCAGGACCTCGTCGGCGACCTCGAAGGTCTGCTCGGGGTCGAAGCCGAGCACCCGCTTGGTGGCGGCCACCTCGTCGTCGCCCAGCGCCGAGCCGTGCGCGGCCTCGGTGTTCTGCGCGTTCGGGGCGGGCCAGGCGATGATCGAGCGCGCGGCGATGAACGAGGGGCGTTCGGTCTCGGCCTGCGCCGCCTTCAGAGCGCGCGCCAGACCCGCCGGGTCCAGGTCACCGCTCGGCAGCTGCTCGACGCGCTGGACGTGCCAGCCGTACGCCTCGTACCGCTTCAGGGTGTCCTCGGAGACGGCCGTCCCGGTGTCACCCTCGATGGAGATGTGGTTGTCGTCCCAGAGCAGGACGAGGTTGCCGAGCTTCTGGTGGCCGGCCAGCGACGACGCCTCGCCGGAGACACCCTCCTGGAGGCAGCCGTCACCCGCGATCACCCAGATGGTGTGGTCGAAGGGAGAGGCGCCCGGGGCCGCGTCCGGGTCGTAGAGGCCGCGCTCGTAGCGGGCGGCCATGGCCATGCCCACGCCGTTGGCGACACCCTGGCCGAGCGGACCGGTCGTGGTCTCGACGCCGACCGTGTGGCCGCGCTCCGGGTGCCCCGGGGTCTTCGACCCCCAGGTGCGGAACGCCTTCAGGTCGTCCAGCTCCAGGCCGTAGCCCGCGAGATACAGCTGGATGTAGAGAGTCAGCGACGAGTGGCCCGCGGAGAGTACGAACCGGTCGCGTCCGGTCCACTGCGCGTCGGCCGGGTCGTGCCGCATCAGCTTCTGGAAGAGCACGTAGGCGGCGGGGGCCAGGCTCATCGCCGTACCGGGATGGCCGTTGCCGACCTTCTGTACGGCATCCATGGCCAGGACACGGACGGTATCGACCGCCTTGCGGTCCAGGTCGGTCCACTCTTCGAGGTCTGTGGTGGTCGGCTTGGTGCTCACCCTGAGTCAGGGCTCCTCTCCACATGTCGAATCCCGGTGTCTGAGGGCGCACCGGTTCGTTGCCGAGCCTACCCTTGTGGCGCCTCGCGACCGTGCCCGTCCGCTTCCGTTAAGAGGAGACATCGCCGGGGTGCCGGGAGGGTGTCGGGCGCGCCTCCCCGGGGCGACGGCGGGGCGGAGTCCGACCTCGCGCGCGACGCTCCGACCAGGCGTCAACACGAGCCCACCCCCGATAAGAACGGCATCTGGGCAACGTCTAGAGTGGCGTGGTACGCGCAAGTCTTTACCGGGCCTTCACGCCCGAAGCTTGCTGGGATTTCTCTGTCTGGGGTGTGCGTGACGGCCGTCGAGTCCCGACCCGCAGGGGTCGTCCTGACTCCGAGCCCGGGGGGCCATCGGCCGTTCGGGGCCCGCGTCAAAGCGTTCGTGGCGCTGACCAAACCACGGATCATCGAGCTGCTGCTGATCACCACGGTGCCGGTGATGTTCCTGGCCGCGCAGAGCGTGCCGGACATGTGGCTGGTGTTCGTCACCTGCGTCGGCGGCTATCTCTCCGCCGGCGGCGCCAACGCGCTGAACATGTACATCGACCGCGACATCGACGCGATGATGGACCGCACGTCGCAGCGTCCGCTGGTGACCGGCATGGTGTCCCCCCGCGAGGGCCTGGTCTTCGGGCTCGCCCTGGCAGTGATCTCGACGCTCTGGTTCGGTCTGCTCGTCAACTGGCTGTCGGCGGCGCTGGCGCTCGGTGCGCTCCTCTTCTACGTCGTCGTCTACACGATGATCCTCAAGCGGCGGACGTCGCAGAACATCGTCTGGGGCGGCATCGCCGGCTGTATGCCGGTCTTCATCGGCTGGTCGGCCGTCACCAACTCGCTGTCCTGGGCCGCCGTCATCCTCTTCCTCGTCATGTTCTTCTGGACGCCGCCGCACTACTGGCCGCTGTCGATGAAGGTGCGCGAGGACTACGCGCGGGTGGGCGTGCCCATGCTCCCCGTCGTCGCGTCGAACCGTGTGGTCGCCCGCCAGATCGTGCTCTACAGCTGGGTGATGGTGGCGGTGTCGCTGCTGCTGACGCCGCTGGGCTACACCGGCTGGTTCTACACGTCGGTGGCCCTGGTGGCCGGCGGCTGGTGGCTCTGGGAGGCGCACGGGCTCCAGTCACGCGCCAAGTCCGGTGCGACGGGCGCCAAGCTGAAGGAGATGCGGCTGTTCCACTGGTCCATCACCTACGTGTCGCTGCTCTTCGTGGCCGTCGCGGTCGACCCCTTCCTGCGCTAGTACGGCTACTCGTCGGTAGCATGTTGTCCATGGCAGACACCGAGGTTGACGAGCGGACCGGCGACGGGGCGGCGCGTGCGAGCCGGCAGGAGGCGCGGAACGAGCGGCGCGCGGCCCGACTGGCCAAGCGGATCGGCGCGTTCGCGCGACGGCACGGCGGCGCCGCCGAGGGGCAGCTCGCGTATCTGGGCCGGGCGGGCACCCGCATCGTGCTCGTTGGGCGGGACGGCGACTGGGGCGATCTCCTTGCCCCTTCGCACCACGTGGCGCTGAAGGCCGTCGAGAAATCGGGGATCACGGTGCACGAGTCCTTCGACGGCGAGTTCGCAGCGAAGGTCCGCACCGGCCCGTACGAGTGGACCCGCATGGCCGGCATCCAGGTCGGCGGCCCCGCCAATCCCTAGGGCGCGTTCGGTCCCGATCGCCGCGGTGGCCAACACCCGAGCGCGCCTGGCCCGTTAGGACTGTAGGGATTCGGTCCACGACGGGAAGCGCCATGATCGAGACAACGACTCTGGTGGACCAGAACTGCCATGGCGTGCTCCGTACGGAGCTGGGCCTCGGCACCTTCGAGGCTCAGCTCGGCAGGACCGCGGGACCGCCCGCCGCGGGTACCACCTTCTTCGACACCCAGACCGGTTTCGCCGTACGGCGCTGGTGTCCGCCGCTCCTCGGGCTGGAGCCGCACACCTCGCCCGCCGGCTATCTGGCCCGGCGCCGGGAGCTCGGCGTGCTGGAGGCCGGGCGGCGGCTGCTGCGGGGTACCGGTGTCACCACCTATCTGGTCGACACCGGGCTGCCCGGCGATCTGACCGCCCCCGAGGAGATCGCGGCGGCCGGCGCCGCCGAGGCCCGCGAGATCGTCCGGCTCGAACTGCTCGCCCAGCAGATCGCCGACACCTCGGGCACCGTCGACTCGCTGCTCGCCAACCTCGCCCACGCCGTGCACACCGCGGCCGGCACGGCCGTCGCCTTCGTGTCCGTGGCCGCCCTGCGCCACGGCCCCGCCCCGGCGGCCGAGCCGCCCGACCCGGGAGAGGTACGCGCGGCGGCCGGGCGCTGGCTGGCCGGGCGGCGGGTCGGCGGCCGGCTCACCGACCCCCTACTGCTGCGGCATCTGCTGTGGACCGCCGTCGCCACCGGGCTGCCGCTCCAACTGCACGCGGGCGGCGGCGAGGGGTGCCGGGCGAACTGCCCGGACGGCGGTCCGGCGCGGATCGCGGGGTTCGCGGCGGCCACGGCCGGGCTCGGCACCGACCTGGTGCTGCTGCACGGCCTGCCGTACCACCGGCAGGCCGCCCGGCTGGCCGCCGCCTTCCCGCATGTGTACGTGGATCTCGGCCCGGCCCTCGCGCGCACCGGGGCCCGCGCGGCGGACGTACTGGCGGAGGTGCTGGAGCTGGCGCCCTTCGGGAAGCTGCTCTACTCCAGCGGCGCGCGCGGACTCCCCGAACTGCACGTGGTGGGCGCGAGGGTGTTCCGGCAGGCGGTGGCGCGGGTGCTCGGGGGCTGGGCTGCGGACGGTTCATGGGCGCTCGCCGACGCGCAGCGCGTCGCGGAGATGATCGCCTCGGGCAACGCCCGCCGGATCTACGGTCTCGACGAGACCTGACCGCCCGGGGCTCCCGGGAGGTTCCGCCCGTTCAGGCCCTGCTCAGCGCCGGGTCGGCCGGATCCGTCCGCGCCGGGATCTCCGGGTCCGTCACGGGCCGCTCACGCAGGCTCAACGCGAGCCGCAGGACCGCGATCCAGGTCAGCGCGGAGCCGAGCATATGGATGCCGACCAGGATCTCGGGCACATCGGTGAAGTACTGGACGTAACCCACACCGCCCTGCGCGAGCAGCACGATCAGCAGGTCACGCGCCCGCGCGCGGGTGTCGGCCGGGGCGTCCACGACACGCAGCACCAGCCACATCGCGATCGCCAGCGCGCAGACCACCCAGGCCGTCGCCGCGTGCACATGCGCCGCGTCGACCCAGTCGAACGGCATCCGGGGCACCTCGCTGCTGTCGCCCGCGTGCATGCCGGAGCCGGTCACCGTTGTCCCCGCGGCGATCAGCAGGCCCGTCGCGACGACCAGTGCCCAGCCCAGCTTCCGTACGGGACGCGGGACCCGCGGCCGGGACGTCGCGTCGCCCTCGCGGGTGCGCTGCCAGACGATCACGGTGACGGTGAGCAGGGCGTTGGCGAGCAGGAAGTGCACCGCCACGGTCCAGGGGTTGAGCTCCATGTGGACCGTGATGCCGCCCATCACGGCGTTCAGCACCACGACCCAGAACATGCTCCAGGCGAGCCGGGAGAGGCCGCGCCGCCGGGGCTTGACCGACCGGGCCGCGACGATCGCCCAGCCGACGGCCGCCGACAGGACGTACGTCAGCATGCGGTTGCCGAACTCGATCGCACCGTGCAGACCCTGCTCGGACGTCGCGAACAGGCTGTCGTCCGTGCACTTCGGCCAGGTGTCGCAGCCGAGCCCGGAGCCCGTGAGCCGCACGGCGCCGCCGGTGACGATGATGACGACGGTCATCACGACGGCGGAGAGGGCGGCACGCCGCAGCGTACGGGGGGACGGCGTCCAGCGCTGGGCGATGTAGTCGAGGGGATTCCACACGGCAACCATCGTAGGCGGGCCCTTGTGAACGCAGTCACGAGGGGTCCCCGCGCGTCGGCGCGGGCCCCGGGCGGCTACTCCCAGCGGAAGAGACGGGCCGCGGCGCCGAGCCCGAGCACCGCCCAGACGGCCAGTACCCCGAGGTCGTCCCAGGGCATCCCCGCACCGTGCCGGAGCACCTCACGCAGCCCCTCGGAGAGGGCCGAGATCGGCAGCAGACCGAGCAGCGTCTGTGCCACGTCCGGGAATTTCTCCAGCGGAACGATCACGCCGCCGCCCACCAGCAGCAGTACGAACACCAGATTCGCCGCGGCCAGCGTCGCCTCGGCCTTGAGCGTGCCCGCCATCAGCAGCCCGAGCCCGGAGAAGGCGGCCGTCCCGAGGACGAGCAGCAGCAGCACGGCGAGGGGGTTGCCCTCCGGCGACCAGCCGAGCGCGAGGGCGATGACGGTCAGCAGCACGATCTGGAGCGCTTCGGTGACCAGGACGGAGAGCGTCTTGGCGGTCATCAGGGCCCAGCGCGGCAGGGGCGAGGCGCCGAGCCGCTTCAGTACCCCGTAACGCCGTTCGAAGCCCGTCGCGATGGCCTGTCCGGTGAAGGCCGTCGACATCACCGCCAGCGCGAGGACACCGGGTGCCAGGAAGTCGACCGACGCGCCCGAGCCCGTGTCGATGATGTCGACCGTCGAGAACAGCACCAGCAGCAGACTCGGGATGATCACGGTCAGCAGCAGCTGCTCGCCGTTGCGCAGCAGCATCCGCGTCTCGAAGGCCGTCTGCGCGGCGATCATCCGCGGCAGCGGCGCCGCGCCCGGCGCGGGGGAGTACCGGCCGGCGCCCGTGTCCGTACCCGTGGTCATGGACGCAGCTCCTTGCCGGTCAGTTCGAGGAAGACGTCCTCCAGCGTGTGCCGCTCGACGGAGATCCTCTCCGGCATCACGCCGTGCTGCGCGCACCAGGTCGTCACCGTCGCGAGCAGCTGCGGATCGATCGTGCCGCCGATCCGGTAGGCGCCCGGCACCAGCTCGGCCGCGACCGAGCCGTCGGGCAGCGCCTTGAGCAGCGAGCCGAGGTCGAGCCCGGGGCGGCCGGTGAAGCGAAGCGTGTTCTCGGCGCCGCCCCGGCACAGTTCCTCGACGGTGCCGTGCGCCACGACCTGCCCGGCGTCGACGATGGCGACGTCGTCGGCCAGCTCCTCGGCCTCGTCCATGAAGTGCGTGGTCAGCACCGTCGTCACACCGTCGGCGCGCAGCTCGCGCACCAGGTCCCAGGTGGAGCGCCGGGCCTGCGGGTCGAGCCCCGCGGTCGGCTCGTCCAGGAACACCAGCTCGGGCCGGCCGACGACCGCCATGGCGAGCGAGAGCCGCTGCTGCTGGCCTCCGGAGAGCCGCCGGTAGGCCGTACGGCCGCAGCCGCCGAGCCCGAGACGCTCGATCAGCTCAGTGACGTCCAGCGGGTTCGCGTGCAGTGCGGCCATGTGGCGCAGCATCTCCTCCGCGCGGGCGCCGGAGTACACGCCGCCGGACTGGAGCATCACGCCTGTACGGGGGCGCAGCCGCGCCGCGTCCTTCACCGGATCGAGGCCGAGGACACGTACGGTTCCCGCGTCCGGCCGGCGATAGCCCTCGCAGGTCTCGATCGTGGTGGTCTTGCCGGCTCCGTTGGGCCCGAGGACCGCCGACACCGTGCCCGCCCGGACCGTCAGATCCAGGCCGTTCACCGCGGTTCTGGCCCCGTACCGCTTGACCAGGCCCCGGACCTGGACCACCGGCTCTCCGACGACGCTGCGCATGCCGTGAGTCTAGGCAGCGGCCCGCCGGGCCCCGGGTCCGGGGGCGGGCGAACTCCGACCGGCGCATCGGCCCCGGAATTATTAGGTGACCCTAAGTGACGCAGGGCACCACTCGTCGTACCGGGCGGCTGTTGTCACTGTCGAGGGAATTACGCAACAATGGCGTTGTGAAATACGTTGGCGAGGCTCCTCAGGAGGAACTCGCGACCGGTGAGCGTTCCACACGCAACCGGGTCGCGCGCTCCATCCTGGACCACGGCCCCTCCACCGTCTCCGACCTCGCGGGGCGCCTGAAGCTCACCCAGGCCGCCGTCCGCCGCCATCTCGACGCGCTCGTCGCCGACGACGTCGTGGAGCCGCGCGACCAGCGGGTCTACGGCTCACGCGGGCGTGGCAGGCCCGCCAAGGTGTTCGCCCTCACCGACTGCGGCAGGGACGCCTTCGACCAGTCGTACGACAAGCTCGCCGCCGACGCCATCGAGTGGATCGCCCGTGGCGCGGGCGGCGGCGCCAAGGGTGACGCGGCCGTCGCCGCGTTCGCGCGCGACCGGATCGCCACCCAGGCTGGGAGCTACCGGGAAGCCGTCGAGGCGGCTCCGCCAGAGAAGCGGACCGAGGCGCTCGCCAAGGCGCTGAGCACCGACGGGTACGCTGCTACGGCTCGTAGCGCACCGAACCAGCAGGGCGAGCAGCTCTGCCAGCACCACTGCCCGGTGGCCCACGTGGCCGAGAAGTATCCACAGTTGTGCGAGGCGGAGACGGAATTCTTCTCCGAACTGCTCGGGACCCATGTGCAGCGGCTGGCGACCATCGCCCACGGCGACGGGGTGTGCACGACGTTCATCCCCCACGCCGCCGGGCACGGCGCGCCACCCGGTCCCCCCGGGACCGGCGGCACCCCACAGACCGATCCACCGAAGATCAGCCAGCAGACCGATCACCACGCATCCGAAAGCACGGCCGGGAGGAACCCCGCATGACGCTCCCCACGGAGACCGCCCATCCTGAGCTCGAAGGACTGGGCAAGTACGAATACGGCTGGGCCGACTCCGACAAGGCCGGTGCCGCCGCCAAGCGCGGTCTCTCCGAAGATGTCGTCCGCGACATCTCCTCGAAGAAGAACGAGCCGGAGTGGATGCTGAAGCTCCGTCTCAAGGGACTGAAGCTGTTCGGCAAGAAGCCCATGCCGAGTTGGGGCTCCGACCTGTCGGGCATCGACTTCGACAACATCAAGTACTTCGTCCGGTCGACGGAGAAGCAGGCGGAGTCCTGGGAGGACCTGCCCGAGGACATCAAGAACACGTACGACAAGCTCGGCATCCCCGAGGCGGAGAAGCAGCGCCTCGTCGCCGGTGTCGCGGCCCAGTACGAGTCCGAGGTCGTCTACCACCAGATCCGTGAGGACCTGGAGGAGCAGGGCGTCATCTTCAAGGACACCGACACCGCCCTCAGGGAGAACCCGGAGCTCTTCCAGGAGTACTTCGGCACGGTGATCCCGGTCGGCGACAACAAGTTCGCCTCGCTGAACTCGGCCGTGTGGTCCGGCGGCTCGTTCATCTACGTGCCGAAGGGTGTGCACGTCGAGATCCCGCTCCAGGCCTACTTCCGTATCAACACGGAGAACATGGGCCAGTTCGAGCGGACGCTGATCATCGTCGACGAGGACGCCTACGTCCACTACGTCGAGGGCTGCACCGCGCCGATCTACTCCTCGGACTCGCTGCACAGCGCCGTGGTCGAGATCATCGTCAAGAAGGGTGGCCGCTGCCGTTACACGACCATCCAGAACTGGTCGAACAACGTCTACAACCTCGTCACCAAGCGTGCCGTGGCCTACGAGGGCGCGACCATGGAATGGGTCGACGGCAACATCGGCTCCAAGGTCACCATGAAGTACCCGGCCGTCTACCTGATGGGCGAGCACGCCAAGGGCGAGACCCTGTCCATCGCCTTCGCGGGCGAGGGCCAGCACCAGGACGCCGGCGCCAAGATGGTCCACATGGCACCGAACACCTCGTCGAACATCGTCTCCAAGTCGGTGGCGCGAGGCGGCGGCCGTACCTCCTACCGAGGTCTCATCGAGATCGGTGAGGGTGCCCCCGGTTCGAAGTCCAACGTGCTCTGTGACGCGCTGCTGGTCGACACCATCTCGCGGTCCGACACCTATCCGTACGTGGACGTCCGCGAGGACGACGTGTCGATGGGCCACGAGGCGACCGTCTCCAAGGTCTCCGAGGACCAGCTCTTCTATCTGATGAGCCGCGGTATGACCGAGTTCGAGGCCATGGCGATGATCGTGCGCGGCTTCGTGGAGCCGATCGCCAAGGAACTGCCCATGGAGTACGCGCTGGAGCTCAACCGGCTGATCGAGCTCCAGATGGAAGGCTCCGTCGGCTGACGCCGCCGCGCGGAAGCCAGCAGCAGCGACCGATTCCCCAAGAGGCAGAGAGAGAGCACGACGACAGCCATGGCTGAGGCTTTGAACATTCCGGTGGGTTCGACCACCGCCGGTTCGATCGCGGTGGCCGCCGAGTCGACCGTCGCCACGCGCATGAGCGCGCCGCCGTCCTACGACGTCGCGGACTTCGCAGTTCCGCACGGCCGCGAGGAGGAGTGGCGGTTCACCCCGCTGGAGCGGCTGCGCGGTCTCCACGATGGTACGGCCGTCGCCGACGGCCTCATCCGTACGGAGGTGTACACCCCCGCGGGTGTCACCCAGGAGACCGTCGGCCGCGACGACCCGCGCGTGGGCAGGGCCGGCGTCCCGGCCGACCGCGTGGCCGCCCAGGCGTACAGCGCGTTCGAGAAGGCGTCGGTCGTCTCCGTTCCCAAGGAGACCGTGCTCACCGAGCCGATCCGGATCAACCTGCACGGCCAGGGCGGCACCGCCTTCGTGCACCAGGTGATCGAGCTGGGCGCCTTCGCCGAGGCGGTCGTGGTCATCGACCACACCGGCGACGCGGTGGTCGCCGCCAACGTCGACTTCCTCGTCGGCGACGGAGCCAAGCTGACCGTCGTGTCCGTGCAGGACTGGGACGCCAAGGCCGTCCATGTCGCCCAGCACAACGCGCTGGTGGGCAGGGACGCCTCGTTCAAGTCGATCGTGGTGACCTTCGGCGGCGACGTCGTACGGCTCCACCCGCGTGTGCAGTACGCGGGCCCCGGCGGCGAGGCCGAGCTCTTCGGTCTCTACTTCACCGACAAGGGCCAGCATCAGGAGCACCGGCTCCTGGTCGACCACAACGCCCCGCACTGCAAGTCCAACGCCGTCTACAAGGGCGCGCTCCAGGGCGACGACGCGCACGCCGTCTGGATCGGCGACGTGCTCATCCGCGCGGTCGCCGAGGGTACGGACACCTACGAGATGAACCGGAACCTGGTCCTCACGGACGGCGCCCGGGTCGACTCCGTTCCGAACCTGGAGATCGAGACCGGCGAGATCGCCGGCGCCGGTCACGCCTCGGCCACCGGACGGTTCGACGACGAGCAGCTCTTCTACCTGATGTCGCGCGGCATCCCGCAGGTCGACGCCCGCCGCCTCGTCATCCGCGGTTTCTTCGCCGAGCTGGTCCAGCAGATCGAACTGCCGGACGTCGAAGAGCGCCTGCTCACCAAGATCGAGGCGGAGCTGGAGGCATCGATCTGATGGCCTTCGTCCGTGTCTGTGGACTGACCGAGCTGGAGGACGGCACCCCCAAGCGGGTCGAACTCGACGGCATACCGGTCTCCGTCGTCCGTACCGAGGGCGAGGTGTTCGCGATCAACGACATCTGCTCGCACGCGAACGTCTCCCTCTCGGAGGGCGAGGTCGAGGACTGCTCGATCGAGTGCTGGCTGCACGGCTCCAGCTTCGACCTGCGTACGGGCAAGCCGAACGGCCTTCCCGCGACGCGCCCCGTTCCCGTATACCCCGTACAGATCCAAGGGGACGATGTGCTCGTCTCCGTCACCCAGGAGTCCTGAGTCACCCATGGCAACCCTTGAAATCAACGACCTGCACGTCACTGTCGACGCGGAGGGCGGTGCCCGCGAGATCCTCAAGGGCGTCGACCTGACCGTCAAGCAGGGCGAGACGCACGCCATCATGGGCCCCAACGGCTCGGGCAAGTCGACCCTCGCGTACTCCATCGCCGGCCACCCCAAGTACACGATCACCGGTGGCACCGTGACGCTGGACGGCGAGGACGTCCTGGAGATGACGGTCGACGAGCGCGCCCGCGCCGGGCTCTTCCTCGCGATGCAGTACCCGGTCGAGGTCCCCGGCGTCTCCGTCTCCAACTTCCTGCGCACCTCCGCCACCGCCATGCGCGGTGAGGCACCCAAGCTGCGTACCTGGGTGAAGGAGGTCAAGACCGCGATGGAACAGCTCCAGATGGACCCGGCGTTCGCCGAGCGCAACGTCAACGAAGGCTTCTCCGGCGGTGAGAAGAAGCGCCACGAGATCCTTCAGCTCGAACTGCTCAAGCCCAAGGTCGCGATCCTCGACGAGACGGACTCCGGTCTGGACGTCGACGCGCTGCGGGTGGTCTCCGAGGGCGTCAACCGCGTCCGGGAGAGCGGAGAGGTCGGCACGCTGCTGATCACGCACTACACGCGGATCCTCCGCTACATCAAGCCCGACTTCGTGCATGTCTTCGCACAGGGCCGTATCGCCGAGTCCGGCGGCGCGGAACTGGCCGACAAGCTGGAGAACGAGGGCTATGAGGCGTACGTGAAGGGTGGCGTATCCGCGTGACACAGCCGTCAGGCCTCCTCACCGGGTCGGACCGACTGCTCGACGAAGCGGTCCGTAAGGACTTCCCCCTGCTGGACCGGCTGGTCCACGACGGGAAGAAGATCGTGTATCTGGACAACGCGGCGACGTCCCAGAAACCGCGCCAGGTGCTCGATGCCCTCAACGAGTACTACGAGCGGCACAACGCCAACGTGCACCGCGGCGTCCATGTGCTCGCCGAGGAGGCCACGGCCCTGTACGAGGGCGCCCGCGACAAGGTCGCCGCCTTCATCAACGCGCCGAGCCGCGACGAGGTGATCTTCACCAAGAACGCCTCCGAGTCGCTCAACCTCGTGGCGAACATGCTGGGCTGGGCCGACGAGCCCTACCGCGTGGACCACGAGACCGAGATCGTCATCACGGAGATGGAGCACCACTCCAACATCGTGCCGTGGCAGCTGCTCTCGCAGCGCACCGGAGCGAAGCTGAAGTGGTTCGGTCTCACCGACGACGGCCGGCTCGACCTGTCGAACATCAACGAGATCATCACCGAGAAGACGAAGATCGTCTCCTTCGTGCTGATCTCGAACATCCTGGGCACGGTGAACCCCGTCGAGGCGATCGTCCGCCGCGCCCAGGAGGTCGGCGCGCTGGTGCTGATCGACGCCTCGCAGGCGGCCCCGCACGTCGCGGTCGACGTGCAGGCGCTGCAGGCCGACTTCGTGGCATTCACCGGCCACAAGATGTGCGGCCCGACCGGCATCGGTGTGCTGTGGGGCCGCCAGGAGCTGCTGGAGGACCTTCCGCCGTTCCTCGGCGGCGGCGAGATGATCGAGACCGTGTCGATGCACTCGTCGACGTACGCCCCGGCCCCGCACAAGTTCGAGGCGGGCACGCCCCCGATCGCCCAGGCCGTCGGCCTCGGCGCGGCCGTGGACTATCTGAGCGCGATCGGCATGGACAAGATCGCCGCCCACGAGCACGCCATCACCGAGTACGCGGTGAAGCGGCTGCTCGAAGTCCCCTCCTTGCGGATCATCGGCCCGTCCACGGCCGAGGAGCGCGGCGCCACGATCTCCTTCACACTCGGAGACATCCACCCCCACGACGTGGGCCAGGTGCTCGACGAGCAGGGAATCGCGGTCCGGGTCGGTCACCACTGCGCACGGCCGGTCTGTCTGCGGTACGGAATTCCGGCGACCACACGGGCGTCTTTCTATCTGTACTCCACGCAGTCCGAGGTCGATGTCCTGGTCGACGGACTGGAGCACGTCCGTAATTTCTTCGGATGAGGGATTGACCGGTGAAGCTGGATTCCATGTACCAGGAAGTCATCCTGGACCACTACAAGCACCCCCACGGGCGCGGTCTTCGGGACGGCGACGCGGAGGTGCACCACGTCAATCCGACGTGCGGTGACGAGATCACGCTCCGCGTGAAGTACGACGGCTCGCGCATCGAGGACGTGTCGTACGAGGGCCAGGGCTGCTCCATCAGCCAGGCCAGCGCGTCCGTCCTGAACGAGCTGCTGGTCGGCAGGGAACTGGACGACGCGCGGAAGATCCAGAGCGCGTTCCTGGAGCTGATGCAGTCCAAGGGTCAGCTCGAACCCGACGACGCCATGGAGGAGGTGCTGGAGGACGCCGTGGCGTTCGCCGGTGTCTCCAAGTACCCCGCCCGTGTGAAGTGCGCGCTGTTGAGCTGGATGGCGTGGAAGGACGCGACGGCCCAGGCACTGGGTGACCCCGCGCATAAGGAGACGGCATGAGCGAGAACGAGACCGTGATGATGAAGCCGGCCTCCGAGGAGGAGGTCCGCGAGGCGCTCTACGACGTCGTCGACCCCGAGCTGGGGATCGACGTCGTCAATCTGGGCCTCATCTACGGCGTCCACATCGACGAGTCGAATGTCGCCACCCTCGACATGACGCTGACGTCGGCGGCCTGTCCGCTGACGGACGTGATCGAGGACCAGGCGAAGTCGGCGACCGAGGGCATCGTCAGCGAGCTGAAGATCAACTGGGTCTGGATGCCGCCGTGGGGTCCCGACAAGATCACGGACGACGGGCGCGAGCAGCTGCGCGCGCTGGGCTTCAACGTCTGACATCACCAGGACGGGTACGACTCGGGCACGGGCCCGGGTGAGCGGGCTCCGCGGTCTCAGTGACCGTGGGGCCCGCTCGGCCGTGTGGGGTCAAGGGGCGCCGGGCGGTGTCGGCGGCGCGGCCGGGGATCCGTCCGTCTTGTGTACGGGGGTACGCATCCCATGCGTACACTCGTACACATGGGATTGGGATACGGATTGCTCGCCGTCGCGATCGTGGCGGAGGTGGCCGGCACCACGGCGATGAAGTACAGCGACGGCTTCACCCGGCTCTGGCCCTCGCTGGGGGCCGTGGTCGGTTACGTGCTGGCGTTCGCCCTGCTCGCGCAGACGCTGAAGACCCTCTCCATCGGCACCGCGTACGCGATCTGGGCCGGTGTGGGGACCGCCGCCGTCGCCGCCATCGGCATGGTCTTCCTGAGCGAGGCGGCCACCCCGGCCAAGCTCGCCGGCATCGTGCTCGTCATCGCCGGTGTCGTCCTCCTCAACGTGGGCGGAGCCCACTGATGGCCCGGCGTTACGACCCCGAGCGGCGCCAGCGCATCATCGACGCCGCGATCCGGGTGGCCGGGCGCACCGGGATCGCCGGGCTGAGCCACCGCACCGTCGCCGCCGAGGCCGATGTGCCGCTCGGCTCCACGACGTACCACTTCGCCTCCCTGGACGAGCTGTTGGTCGCCGCGCTGCGACAGGCCAACGAGGGCTTCGCCGCCGTCGTCAGGGAGAGCGGCGCCCTCGCCGACCCGGAGTGCGACATCGCGGACGAGCTGGCCCGGATCACCGGGCGGTGGCTGGCGGCGGACCCCGCCGGAGTGGAGCTGGAGTACGAGCTGTACCTCGCCGCCCTGCGCCGCCCGGCGCTGCGGCCGGTGGCCGCCGAGTGGTGCGACGGCATCACGGAGATCCTGGCCGACCGGGTCGACCCCGTCACCGCCCGCGCGCTGGTCGCGCTCCTCGACGGCATCTGCCTGCAAGTACTGCTCACCGGACGGCGGTACGACGCCGGATACACGCGCGAGATGCTCGGCCGGATCCTCGCCGGGGCGTCGGCGGCCGGTGGCAGAGCCGCGCCCGAGCACGGCGCGCTCCCGGTGGATTGGACCGGATGACCACTCCGTCCGCCAGGTCCCCGCTCGGGCGCCGGGCGGGCCCACCAGCCCGGCCCTCGTCCGAGCTTCCTCCGGACGGGCCCCGGCGCCCGTACGCCGAGACCGGTTGGCCTCCGCGTACGGGCGCCCGTTAGGTTTCGCTCATGACCGACACGACTGCTACTCGCACCACCGGCGCCGTCGCCGCCGGGCTCGCCACTCTTACCGAGGACGGGACCGTTCTCGACACCTGGTACCCCGCACCCGTGCTCAGCGACGAGCCGGGCCCCGCCGGGACCGAGCGGCTGACCGCCGACGTCGCGGCCGAACTGCTCGGCGACGCCGCCCGCAAGGCCGTCGGGCCCGACGCGCGCCGCGGGGTCGAGGTCGTCGCCGTCCGTACGGTCATCGCCTCGGTCGACGACAAGCCCCTGGACGCGCACGACGTCTATCTGCGTCTGCACCTGCTCAGCCACCGCCTGGTCAAGCCGCACGGCCAGAGCCTCGACGGCATCTTCGGTCTGCTCGCCAACGTCGCCTGGACCTCGCTCGGTCCGGTGGCCGTCGACGCGCTGGAGACGGTGCGTCTGAACGCCCGCGCGGAGGGCCTGCACCTCCAGGTCGGCTCGGTCGACAAGTTCCCTCGTATGACGGACTACGTCGCCCCCAAGGGCGTGCGCATCGGCGACGCCGACCGCGTCCGTCTCGGCGCGCACCTCGCCGAGGGCACCACCGTGATGCACGAGGGCTTCGTCAACTTCAACGCGGGCACCCTCGGCGTCTCCATGGTCGAGGGCCGGATCTCCGCCGGCGTCGTCGTCGGCGACGGCTCGGACATCGGCGGCGGGGCCTCCACCATGGGCACCCTCTCCGGCGGTGGCACGGAGCGCATCGTGATCGGCGAGCGCTGCCTGATCGGCGCCGAGGCGGGCGTCGGTATCCCGCTCGGCGACGAGTGCGTCGTCGAGGCGGGCCTCTACCTCACGGCAGGTACGCGTGTGACGCTGCCGGACGGAGAGATCGTCAAGGCGCGTGCGCTGTCCGGCGCCTCCAACATCCTCTTCCGTCGCAACTCGGTCACCGGCAAGGTCGAGGCCCGCCCGAACAACGCGGTCTGGGGCGGCCTGAACGACGTTCTGCACAGCCACAACTGACGGAGCGCCCGGGCGCGTGCGACAGTCGCGTACGCGCCCGGGTGCGCACACCACGGGGGACGGGGAACCGATGACGAGGCGACACCGCCCGGCCGCGCTGCTGGCCGGGGCGTTCGTCCTGCTGCTGACGGCGGGCTGTTCGGACGTGATGAGCGAGATCGAGGCGGAGAAGGGCGGTGGCCCCGCCCCCTCCGCACCGAGCGGGCCCCCGCCGCCGTCCGTCGCCCCACCACCCTCCGTCGAGCCCTTCCCGTCACTGGCCGAGCCCGCGCCGGCGTCCCCGTCCGCGAAAGTGAACGCGCCCGGATGCCCGCCGTCGGGCCTCGACGTCGTGATCGGTGGCGAGGACGCCGCGATGGGCCATCGCGTGGTCACCGTCCAGCTCTGGAACTGCGGCGACGAGCCCTACCGCGTCAAGGGCCACCCGGGTATCGAACTCCTCGACGAGTCCCGCGAGCCGGTCGAGGTCAAGGTCACTCATGAGAGTGATTACACCTACACCGGCAGACGTGACGACCGCCCCCGGCAGCTGACCCTGGCGCCGGGCGGCCTCGCGAGCGCGGTGCTGCACTGGAACAACCGCGTCACCTCTCTGGACGGCGCCCCCACCCCCGGCGCCCACATCCTCGTCACGCCCGCCCCCGGCGAGGAGCCCGTCTCCCTGCCGCTCTCCATCGATCTCGGCACGGACGGCACCCTGGACGTGACCTCGTGGGCGGCGGTCGATCCTGTCAGTGGTCGGTGATCCAATGGGACGTATGGACACCGAACGTGCCGATCCCTCCGACCTCGACGCCCTGCGCGCCGCCTTCCCGCCCGAGCTCCGCAGACCCCCGCTGGGCTGGGACGCCGTCCACGCCTTCGAGCGGGAGCAGGGCATCGTGCTCCCGGAGCCGTACCGCACGCTCGTCGCCGAGATATGCGACGGCAGCGGTGAGGGTCCCGCCGATGTCGACGGGCTGATACCGCTGAAGTGCCTCCCCGCGGACTGGGGTTCGGGCGGCGCGCAGCGCGCGCCCGCCAAGGCTTTCCCCCTCACCGAGGCATGGGTGTGGGAGGACGACCCCCGGCCGTACGAGGAGATAGAGCCGCTGATCGACGAAGTCAGCAACGACGGCAGCATCGTGCTGGGCACGGACGGCTGCGGCCTGTACTGGCACCTCGTCGTCACCGGCGCGCAGCGCGGCCGAATATGGGCCGTCAGCGACGTGGGCGCCGCGCCTTTCGGTAAGGAGCCCGGCTTCGCCGAGTGGGTGGCGCACTGGGCGGAGTCCTTCTGACCCCAAGACCGTTTCACAGGTGAGCAGCATGACCGTCGCCGCACCACGGGCATGCGGCGACGAACAAGGAGCATCATGTCCGTGCGGATCACCACTCTTCCCGAGATCACCCGCCCCGGTGTGGGGGTGGTCAAGGTCGGTACCTGGCTGGTGGACAAGCCCGAACGGCAGCGGGCGACGGTGAGTGCGATCAGCGAGGTGGGGCCGAGCCAGGAGTGGCCCGACCCCCGTCTTCTGTCGTGGAGCCTCATGGTCGGCGAGGACGGCCGGAGCCTGCTGCACTACTCGCAGTGGCGCGACGAGGCGGGGTATCAGGACTTCTTCCGTACCGGGCGGGACGCCTACGAGGCGGAGATCGACGCGGCCGTGCCGGAGATCGAGAGGGCCGGGCCCGGTTCGTACGAGCTGTACCGGAGCGAGACGGCGGCCGAGGGCGACACGCGCGAGCCCGGCTGCGTGGTGATCGTGGACATCGAGTTCGAGGGACCCGACCGCGGGCGCCAGCGGGAGTGGACGGACACCGTCGTCGCGGCCCTCGCCAACGACGTGCACATGGGGCCGGCCGCGATCGCCGCCCACTTCCATGTGAGCACGGACGGCACGCGGGTGCTCAACTACGCCGAGTGGGAGAACGCGGAGGGCCATATCGCCGCGCTCAACTCGCCCGGCGAGGGCATCGGTTCGAGCACTGAGCTGTGGGAGAGGGTGCGGAACTTCCCGGGCCGCGTGAGCAGCACGGTCAACAGGTACACACCCGCGATCAGCCTCAGCCCCGGCCCGGTCGACCGGCTCTGAGGCCGGCTCCCGTCGTCCGGATCGGACCCGGGCTCCCGCACCGGCCGTCCGGCGCGGGCCGGGGAAGCGGTGGTCCGGCCGTATGTGGGGTACGGCCGGACCACCGCCGTTCAGGGAGCGACGGGCCGGTCAGGGGCGGAAGCGCAGCACCTGCGGGTCGTGGTCGCTGTTCTGGTCGGCGAACTCGGCGTTGATGTGGACGCTGTCGTAGTCGAAGTCGTCGATCGACGGGCTCGTCAGGATCTGGTCGAGAACCTGGCTGTTGCCCTGGTAGACGTACGAGTAACGCTCCGGCGCCGGCAGGGACTTGACCGCCGGGTACAGCGCGCCGCCGGCGGCGAGCGCCTTCGTCGTGGCGGAGAACTCGAAGTCGTTGATGTCGCCGACCACCAGCACGTCGACGCCACGCTGGATCTTCTGGAGGTCCTTCACGAACGCGTTGACGGACTTCGCCTGGAGGTGCCGCTGCGGCTCGGAGATCCGGTTCGGCGGCTGGTGGTGCGAGACCAGGCTCTCGTCGCCGCCCTTGGAGCCGAAGTGGTTGGCGATCACGATGACGGGCTTGCCGCGGAAGGTGAACTCACCGGCCAGCGGCTTGCGGCTGTTCTCCCAGGCCGCGTCGGCCGGGTCGATCCGGCCGGGGGAGAGGCTCAGGGCGGCCTTGCCACCCTTGCGTACGGCCTCGGTCGCCGTCGTCGCGTCGCCGCCCGCGCGGTCGGTGAAGGAGACCCGCTCGGGGTTGAAGAGGAAGACCTGGCGGATGTTGCCGCCGGGCTCGCCGCCGTCGGTCTTGTCCTCGGGGTCGACGGTCCGCGCCTCGTACGCGGGGCCGCCGGCCGCCACGATCGCCGCCGTGAACTTGGCGATCGTCCGGTCCGCGGAGACGGTGCCGTCGTCCGTGGCGCCGTTGTCGTCCTGGATCTCCTCCAGCGCCAGGATGTCCGGCGACGAGAGGTTGCCGACGACGGCGGCGGCCAGCGCGTCGAACTTCTCCTGAGGGTCGGACGGGTCGAGGTTCTCGACGTTGTACGTCGCCACCGCCAGCTCGTCGCGGCGCTGCGCACGCGTCGTCTCGGCTTTCGCACCGTTGCCGGTCACCTTGCCGAGTGTGCGGGCGGTCAGCGTGTAGCCGCCGAACTGGTTGAAGTCCAGGGGGCCTTCGGTGTCGCCCGCCAGCACGTCGCCGACATCGGCCTTCGGGAAGGGCTGCTCGGCGATCGGGGCCAGCTGCTGGATCTGGAGACGGCCGGTGTTCTGGTCCTCGTACGAGCTGTAGAGCGTGCCGCCGCGGCGGGTCTCGTTCTCGCTCGGCTTGACCGTAACCCACAGCTCCGAGTACGGGTCGGTGGCGCCGACCACGCGCGAGGTGCCGACGCGGACGTTCATGCCCTCCAGCGACTCGTAGTAGTCCAGCGCGTAGCTGCGGGGCTTGAGCTCAAGGCCGTTGATGCTGTTGCCCGTCGCCGCGGTGCCCTTCGGCGTGTACGCGGCGGGGACGGTCTTGGCCGAAATGGTCTCCGGCGCGGGCACCTTGTTGCCGGAGGAGACGGCCGTGATCTTCGGCGACGAGATCTGGGTGAGGGACTGGTTCCCGGAGGCGGCGCCCCCGGGGATGTACTCGGTGACCGTGCCGGACACCTTGACCGAGTCGCCCACGGCGACCGTCGGGACCGCGTTGGTGAAGACGAAGATGCCCTCACTGGTCGCGCGGTCCTTGTCGGGGTACGGGTCCTGGAACCAGAAGCCCCGGGAGCCGTAGGTCCGTACGCCGGTGACGATGCCGGGGACGTCCGCCACCGGGGTACCCACGAGCGGCGATATCCGGCCAGGGCCCTGGATGCCGTGGATCCTGATGTCGGCGGCCGACGCCGAGGAGGATCCGGCGAGCAGACCGGCGGCCAGTGCGGCGGCGACAAGGGCCGAAACGGCGGCGGTTCTCGGTACGGAGGAAGGCATTGCGGGACTCCGGAAGTGAGGAAGGAGGAGTGTGGGAGGCGGAGTTGGAGACGTGGTTCTACGCGCGTCACACTCTTGTGTGGGCCCATATGTTGTCAAGGGTGCGCGGGTGTACACGCGTTGTCGGCCAAGTGAACCGGGTGGGATGGGGTGAAATACGTCTACGCTTGGGCGCCCTGGACCCCGTAAGGCGCAAGGAGAATCACCAGATGTCCGGAGACCGCCCCACCCTGCCGCCGGTGCGGCTGCCCTCGGACGCGGAGCTGGCGCGGGACGCGCTCGCCGTACCGCTGCTCACCAGGGCGGTCCGCCTCGCCCGCTGGGCCGGGCCGGAGACGCGCGTCGGGGCGGGCGGTGAGCTCGTCGAGGAGCAACTGCCCGCGGCGGCCGAGGTGCTGGGGCTCGTCGGGACCCAGAGCCCCGAACCGACGGAGAGCGACGAGGCACTGGCGGCGCAGGCCCGCGCGGAGGCGGAGGCCGACGCGAGCGAGGCGTGGCGGGTGGCCGTCGACACCGGGCTGGTCGAGGTCGAGGACCCCGGCCAGGACGAGGAGACGGACGGCGGCGGGGGCGGGGACTCCGGGGCCGGCGGGACCGTGAGCGCCGGGGCCGCGCTCGAACTGATCGCGTCCGGCGGCCCGCAGGACATCCTCTCGCTCTGGCTGGACGCCCTGGACGTCGTCTTCGCCGACGCGACGGCGCCCGTCCTGGAGGATCTGGCGGGCGCCATCGGCGATGACGGCGAGATCGACCTCGACGCGCTGGACTGGGACCCGGAGGTGGAGGCCGAGTTCCTGGAGGGCGTGCTCGGCAACCTCTATCTGCTCACCGTCGGCGAGGGCGGGACCGATCCCGTCCCCGTACCGCTGCCGGTTCTCGCCGCGTCGATGATCGTGCCCGACGACATGGGCGAGCCCACCGACGACGTCCTTGAGCAGGTGTCGGAGGCGATGATGCGGCTGGACGACCAGTTCGCGCTGCTGGAGCCGATCGGGCTCGTCACCTACGTACCGGTGGACGAGGCCCTGATGGTCGAGGACGCCGAAGGCGGCTCCGACGCCGTGCCGTCGGGCGACGACGAGGACGTGTCCCGGTACGGCGTGGTCACGCTGACCCCGCTCGGGCTGCACGGCATCAGGTCCCGGATGCGGGACGCGGGCGTCGACGCGCCCGCCGTCGGCGACCTGGCCGAGAAGGGCGCCGACGCGCTGCTCGACGGCGTCGCGCACTTCCCCGAACCGGCGGCCCGAGCCGAGACCGAACAGTGGCTGGCCCGCCGCGAACCCGCCGGGGCGGCGCGCGAACTCCTCCTCGCCGCCAAGGGAACCGACCCCGGCGCCCCGCTGCGCCGGCTGCACTGCCAGCAGGCGCTCGCGCTCGTGGGCGCCGAGGCGGAGCCCGCGGTGCGCGAGGTCCTGGACGACAGGGAGCTGGGCGGGCTCGCGCGCGTCTGGCTCGCCGAACTGGGGGCCGCCGACGTGCCGCCGCCGCCCGAGTCGATGATCTTCTGGCTGGCGATCGACACGATCGCCGCCCAACTCGACGCGGAGGGCGAGCCGGTGGAGCTCCAGGAGCTGGTGGAGGGCCTGGTCGGCCAGCACAGCGGCTTCTTCGACGCGGCGTGGCGGGTGGACCACCCGGCGACGGCGGACGTGCTGGAGGCGATGGGCCGACTGCACCAGGACCGCAAGGCGGCGAAGGACGCCCGCAAGGCGGCGTTCAAGGCACGGTCGCGCAGCGGGGGCTGACGGCGGGCGGGGTGCCGGGTGCGCGCGGGGTACCGCCCATCGGAGTCACCGGGACCCCGCCGGGGGGTCCGGCAGGTCGCCGAGTCGCTCGCCACCGCCCGCGCCACCTTGTGCGGCGACGCTCGTCCCCAGACCCGGCTGCCGTGCCGGGACCACCTTCGCCGCGCCCGCCGGAGCCGTAACCACCTCCTCAAGTCCGCAGATACGACGCGCCGTTGAGGTCCAGTACGGTTCCCGACGACCATTCCGCCTCGGGCGAGGCCAGCCACAGGACGGCCGCGGCGATCTCCTCCGGGCTCGCCACCCGGCCGAACGGGCTCTGTGCCCGGATCGCCTCGCCCTCCGCCCCCGTCAGCCGGTCGGCGACCCGTTCCGTTTCGAAGAAGCCCGGTGCGACGGAGGCGACGCCGATGCCGTACGGCGCGAGCGACACCGCGAGTGACTGGCCCAGCGCGTGCACCCCCGCCTTCGTGGCGCCGTAGGCGGGATGGTCCGGCTCACCCCGGAAGGCACCGCGGGAACCGATGTTGACGATCCGGCCGCCCGTGCCCCGGTCGATCATGGACCGTGCCGCGCGATGGCTGAGCAGCGCCGTACCGAGCAGGTTCACCGACAGATGGCGCTGCCAACTCGCCGCCCAGTCCTCGTACGAGGTCGTGGGGAGCGGATGACGCTCGTTCACCGCCGCGTTGTTCACGAGCACGTCGATGCCGCCCAGCGCCTCGTGCGCCGCGTCGGCGATCCGCGCGGCGCCCCCGGGGTCCGACAGGTCGCCGCCCAGCAGCGTGTGACCCGTGCCGTCGAGGGAGTCGAGGGTGCGGCGCGCGTCGTCCTCACGGGTGCCGTAGTGGACGGCGACACGGTCGCCGTTGGCGGCGAAGGCGCGGGAGACGGCGCGGCCGAGCCCTCGTGAGGCACCGGTGACCAGGACCCGGCGGCCGGTCTGGGGGAAGTTCATGAAGCGGCCCTTCGGAGGGGGAGACGGACTGGGAGACGGACGCGGACCGGGAAGGCGGATGGGGTGGCCCGGCGTCAGTCGGTGACGCCGTTGTACGCCCGTACCTCCGACGTGCCGATCCGGCCGTACCAGCCCGACGCGTCGGCCGCGAGCCCGTCGATGATGTCAGGCAGCGACCACGCGCGCCGTGGCGCGCCGTCGGCGAGGCGCAGCGCGGTGCAGGTGTCGCCCGACGCCGCGTAGACCGTGTCGCCCGCGACGACCGGTGGTACCTTCGCGATCCCCGTCAGCCGCCGCGTCCAACGGGCCTCGCCGGACGCGAGATCGACGGCCTCAAGGGTGTCCGCCTTCGACCAGTGCAGCACCACACCGCCCGCCGAGACCGGGCCGCGCAGTCCGCCCGTCCGCCGCGGCCAGCTCGTCTCGACGCCGAGCGTGGGGCGCGACCGCGACCAGCGCCGTTTCGCGCTGACCGGGTCGAAGCCGTGCAGCTCGCCCGCCGTGGCCAGCAGACCGGTGCCGCCCGCCGCGCCGATGGCCGTGGCGCCCGCGGTCACGGCGTAGGCGCCGGCCGCGACGGCGACGTGTTCTCCGCCGCGCGCGCGGATGACGTGCAGCTTGCCCTCGGTGGTGAGCACGGCGAAGTTCCCCGCGTCGGGCAGCGCGGTGGCGGCGAGCGTCTGGCCGCTCCCGTCCTTCAACCCCTCGTACGTCCAGATCGTCCTGCCCGACGCGGCGTCGACACCCTCCATCCGCCATCCCAGGGTGGCGGCCAGCAGCATCGTGCGGCCCAGTACCGCCGGTGGCTGCGTGCCGCCGAGTTCCCGCTCCCAACGTTTCGCGCCGGTGGCCAGATCGACGGCCATCAGCTCCTTGGCGTCCGTCTCTTCCTCGTACGCCGAGATCGACGCGCCGTCGGCGACGGTGACCCAGACCGGTCGGGAACTCCGAATCGGGTCGGCCTCGGCGCGTTTCCTCCCGGAGCCGACGGCGACGACGGGCAGCCCGACGTCGGGCGCCACCAGAGTCCCGTCCGCCACGCCCCACGCGGTCGGCGTGCCCTCCGTGGACTCCAGCTCCCAGCGGCCGGCACCGTCGGAGACCGCGCAGGCGCGGACGTAACCCGTGGTGACGGTGAGGCGCCCTTGCAGCAGCAGGGTGTTGCCGGAGAGCAGCAGGGCGTCGATGCCGTCCGGATCGGCGGTGAGGCTCCAGCGGAGCGCACCCGGCGTCGCCGAGCCCTTCTTGAGGGTGAGTTGTGCCCCGTGGCCGGTGGTGGGACTGCCGGAGGTGGGCTTTCCCCAGCCGCGTACGACGGCGACGCCCAGCAGCCCCGTCAGGGTGGTGGCCCCGGCCACCAGCACTCCCCGGCGCGCCAGTTGACCGCGCCGCCGCATGCGCTTCGCCCGCTCGAAGGCGAGGTCGGGGTCCGGACCGGGACCGGGGTCCGGACCGGGACCGGGGTCCGGACCGGGACCGGAGCCGGGGGCGCGTTCGGGGCGGGGCGCCGCGGGACGGGTGGCCGTCGCGGCCGTCACCCGCTTCGTGGGAACCACGGCTGTGTCCTCAGGCGGCGGGTCCTCGCCGTCGCCGTGATCGCCGCCGGCGCGGTCTTCACCCCGGACCAGGCTCCGCAGCGGCTCCTCCCGCCACCACAGCGGCGCCTCCGGGTCGGCTGTCCGCTCCAGCACCTCGCCGACCGAGGGCCGTTGCCCCGGCTCCTTGTCCAGACAGCCGGCGACCAGCCCGCGCAGCTCCGGAGGCACGTTGTCGAGGTCGGGCTCCTCGTGCACGGCCCGGTAGAGCAGGATCGCCACCGTTCCGTCCCCGAAGGGATTACGGCCGGTGGCGGCGAAGGCGAGGACCGCGCCCAGCGCGAAGACGTCGGCCGCCACGGTCACCGGCGAGCTGCCCGTGATCTGCTCCGGGGCGATGAACCCGGGCGTCCCGATGATGTCCCCGGCCTCCGTCATCCCGTGGTCCCCGAGCGCACGCGCGATCCCGAAGTCGATGACGCGCGGCCCCTCGGCCGTGACCAGGACGTTGGACGGCTTCAGATCACGGTGGACAAGTCCCGCGCCGTGGATGCTCGTCAGCGCCTCGGCGAGCGCCGCGCCCAGCGACCGTACGACCGTCACGCCCAGCGGCCCGGCCGCGGCGACCGCACGGCGCAGTGTGACGCCCGGCAGGTAGGCGGTGGCCAGCCACGGCACTTCGGACGCGGGATCGGCGTCGAGCACCGCCGCCGTGTGCGCACCCGTCACGGCGCGGGCGGCGGCGGCCTCGCGCCGGAACCGCTCGCGGAAGTGCGGCTCGGCCGCGAGGTGCGCGTGGACGGTCTTGACCGCGACCAGCCGGCCTCCGGTCGTACGGCCCAGATAGACCCGGCCCATGCCACCGGCGCCGAGCCGGCCGAGCAGCCGTACGGAGCCGAGCGTGGTGGGGTCGCCGGGCAGCAGGGGATCGGTCATGTCGGCTCCGGTGCGGCGAAGGTGGACAGGGTGCCCGAGTCCGACACGACATGCACGAGCCCGGCCTCGGCGCCGGTCGCGCCCTCACTGTCCGCGCCGTCGGCGCTCCCGGCGCCCGGCCGGACGATCACGGTGTGCGTCTCGCCCGTCTCGGCCGCCCACACGAGCGCGCCGGTCGCCGCGTTCCGTGCGTGCACCCCCCACCCCGGGCTGTCGCCGATCTCCTCGTCGCTTTCCGGCGCCGTGCCCATTCCGTAGACCAGCCCGTCGGCCACCGCCGGCGAACCGCCCTTCAGCCGGCCGACGTCCGTGAGGCTCCAGCGGGTGCGGCCGGTGTCCGCGTCGAGTGCCTTCAAGGTGCGGTGATCCGCGGTGTGTACGAGCCCGTCGGTGGCCGTGGGGGTGATGGTGGCGTCGGTGTCCTCCTCCAGGGCGAGGGACCAGTCGGTGCGCCGGGTCGCCAGGTCGACGGCCTTCAGCCGTCCGGCCCGCGCGTAGTAGCGGGTGCCGCGCGCGCCGAGGTGTGACTCCGGATAGCGCGCGCCGCCCGGTATCTCGCGGTCGACCGTGCCGTCGGAGGCGCGCAGCACGGTCAGCGGTTCGTCCGTCTCCCTCACCTCGGCGGAGAAGGGGTTCGCGGCCGCCACACCGATCCGGCCGTCCTTCTCGTAGAGTCCCGCCACCTCCGCCGGCGCGCCCTCGTGGAACCAGAGCGGGGCTCCGGAGAGCGGGTCGTAACCGTAGGCGCGCCAGGGGCGCTTGCGCGCGACGCGCCGGGCCCACAGCGTCGCGTACGAGCTGTAGGTGACGACACAGAGGACGTCCGGGGTGAGCGAGAGCGCGCAGTGTTCGCCGGCGACCGAGAGGACCGGGTCGGACGTGGCCGAATCACCCGTTTCCGGAGGGCGGTGAGGGTTGCGCACCATGGGAGTGGCGGACCACTTCTCGGCGCCGGTCGCCGCGTCCAGGGCGGCGATGTCGATCATGAGGATGCCGAGGGAGCGCGCCACATGGACGACTTCGTCACCGGGCACGACCCGGGAGATGCCCTCGGCCGAGTAGCTCCAGGCGACGGCCCCGGTTCGCGGGTCGACGCGGGTCAGCGCGTCCTTGGACATCAGGTAGAGGGCATCGCCGTGCCGCATCGGGGTGGCCTCGCCGATGTCGCGGGTCCACAGGGCGCGGCCGAGCGTGTACGGGCCCGGTGAGCCGGACGGGCCGGACTCCGCCTCCTCCTTGTCGCCGCCGTCGCCGGTGAGTTCGGTGAGCCAGGCGACCGCGCCGATCGCCGAGCCGCCCGCGAGGGCCGCGCCGCCCCAGCGCAGGAACCGCCTTCGTGACGCGCCCCGGCCCCCGCTCGGGACCGCGTCGGCGCCCGCGCGGGGCGCGAGCGTCGTCCCGGGAGCCGGGCCCCGGACGGTCGCGGCCGGTGCTCGCGGTTCGTCGGCCGGACCGTCACCGGGCTCGTCCGCCGGTTCGTCCCGCGACTCTTCCGGGTCCGCTACGGCTTCGGCCTCCGCTTCCGCCTCCGGCGCCTTCGCGATCAGCGCGGCCACTTCCTCCTCGCGGCGCCGGATCAGCCCGGACACCGCCTCCCGCTCCCACCACGGATCGCCCTCGGTCCACGCCGCGCACACGCTCAGCAGCTCGGCCACGGTGGGCCGGTCGCCGGGCTCCTGGCTCAGACAGCGCCCGAGCAGTTCCCGCCACCCCGCCGCGCCGCCCCCGCCCGTCCTGTCCGGCGTCCCGTCGAGATCCGCGGAGCCGTGCATCGTCCGGTACAGCACCTGGTGCACCGGGCCGGTGCCGAACGGCGGACGACCGGTCGCCGCGTAGGCGAGGAGTGCCCCGAGCGCGAACACGTCGACGGCCGGGCCGGGTTCACCCGTCCCCGTGAGCAGTTCGGGCGCGATGAAGCCGGGTGAGCCGACCACCTCTCCACTGCCGGTCAGGCTCTCGTCCGCGGCGGTCCGGGCGATCCCGAAGTCGATGACCATCGGGCCGTCGCGCGTGACGACGATGTTCGACGGTTTGAGATCGCGGTGGACGAGGCCCGCAGCGTGCACGGCGGCGATCGCCTCGGCCAGCGCGGCCCCGAGCGCGGCGAGTTCGCCGGATGCCGGCGGCCCGAGGGCCGAGACCGCCCCGGTGAGGGTGGGACCCGTGCAGAACTCGGTGGCCAGCCAAGGGCGTACGGCCTCCGGATCGGCGGCGAGCACGGCGGCCGTGAACGGCCCCGCCACCGAGCGCGCGGCAGCCGCCTCCCGCCGGAACCGTTCCCGGAACCGCGGGTCCGCCGCCAGGTGTTCGTGCACCGTCTTGACGGCCACCAGCCGCCCGGACGGGGCCCTGCCGAGATGGACCCGGCCCATGCCGCCCTCGCCGAGCAGGGCGACCAGCCGGTACCCCCCGAGTTCTTCCACTGTGGCTCCCCCTCCGGACCCGCCACCGCGTACGGGACCGATCAGTGCGACGCGCGACGAGCGTCCCAAGGTTGCGGCATCCCCCGCGGTACGGGCCCTTTTCCTGTCCGGGAACGGCCTCGCCACGCGCCAGGACCGGGCCCCGCCGCCGCGCTAAAACCCGTGGCCGCTCACCGGGTGCTCTCCTAAAGTCATATCTGTCCAGGTGCGAAGGCGGGACCTACTTCCACTGTTAATGGGGCGGTCGCGGGTTCGAGTCCTGCCATCGGCTCACGAGCCGGTGTAGCTCAGTCGGCAGAGCACCTTGTCGGTTCCGCCGGCCTTGATCTCTGGACTTTCATCGAATTCGGGGGAATTCCCATGGCACGTTTCAACACCCGTCTTTCCGTGCTCCGCGGCAAGTCGCCCGTGCGTTCGACCGGCCCTGACACCCGTACCCACCAGGGCGGCACCGGACATTCGCGCGACGCCAGGTCCGAGCTGTTCCTGCTGGCCGTCGCCAACTTCGTCTCCCAGCGGACGTTCTACGAGTCCGGGGACGACCGTGACAACCGCTTCGCGGCCCTCGTACGTGAGCTCGCCGTCGACGACCCGCGGTGGACGGCCGGTCTGCTGGGCTGGCTGCGCCGTGACGCCAACATGCGGACGGCCGCCATTGTCGGCGCCGCCGAATACGTCAGGGCACGCCTCGAACTGGACGTCACCACCGGCCCGTCGAATCGTCAGGTCATCGATTCCGTACTGCTGCGCGCCGATGAGCCCGGTGAAATGCTCGGTTACTGGACGTCCCGTTACGGCCGCCGGATTCCCAAGCCCGTCAAGCGTGGAACGGCCGACGCGGTGCGGCGGCTCTACAGCGGAAAGTCGCTGTTGAAGTACGACACCGCGTCCAGGGGTTATCGGTTCGGGGACATCCTCAATCTCGTGCACGCCTCTCCCGACCCGGCGAAGGCATGGCAGGGCGAGTTGTTCCGTTACGCCCTGGACCGCCGGCATCACCCCGACACCGCCGTTCCGCCCGCGTCGAACCGCACCCTCACCGCGCACCGGGAGCTGATGGCGCTGCCCGTCGCCGAGCGGCGCACGGTGATCACGTCTCCCGGCGCCGCCGAGCGGCTGGCCGGGGCGGGCATGACCTGGGAGATGCTGGCGGGCTGGCTCCAGGGTCCGATGGACGCGGCGGCGTGGGAGGCCGTCATCCCGTCGATGGGACCGATGGCGCTGCTGCGCAACCTGCGGAACTTCGACGAGGCCGGGGTGGGCGACGAGGTCGCGGCGAAGGTCGCCGCCGAGCTGTCGGACCCGGCGGTGGTCGCCCGTTCGCGGCAGTTCCCGTTCCGCTATCTCGCCGCGTACCAGCACGCGCCGTCGCTGCGCTGGTCCTACCCGCTGGAGCGGGCGCTCGGCCACTCGCTGGCCAATGTGCCCGCGCTGCCGGGGCGGACGCTCATCCTGGTCGACCGCTCCGGCTCGATGTGGTCGCCGATGTCGGACCGCTCGCAGCTCAACCGGGCGGACGCCGCGGCGATCTTCGGTACGGCGGTGGCGATGCGAGCGGCCGGCGCCGATCTGGTCGAGTTCGGTTCGACCAGCGGCAAGGTGAGGTACCGCGACGGCGAGTCCGTGCTGAAGGTCCTCGGGCGCTTCGGCAGCCTGGGTGGTACGGACACCTCCCAGGCGGTCCGGTCGCACTACCGGGGCCATGACCGGGTGCTGATCGTCACGGACGAGCAGGCGGCGTACAGCCACTACGGCGACCCGGCCGGGCAGGTCCCGGAGCGCGTTCCCGTCTACACCTGGAATCTGGCGGGACACCGGGCCGGACACGGTCCCTCGGGTACGCGGAACCGGCACACGTTCGGCGGTCTCTCCGACGCCGCGTTCCGTATGGTTCCGCTGCTGGAGGCGGGCCGGGACGCCGACTGGCCGTGGGCCGACTGAGTGCGGGAACGGGGGACCGGGGAGGGCCGTGGGGTCACTGGGGAACGAGTGATCCAGCGGCCCGTCGGTTGTCGGGCATGGCGCGGCGGGTGCCGTTGGGCGCATACTCCAACTAATGACAAAGTCAGCCGGTTCCCGGCGCCACCTGCCGTCCAGTCCCTTCAACCGCCAAGGCCCGGCCTCACCTCCGCCCGAGCATTTCGATGTGGGAGACCGGGTCTCCCACGACCAGTTCGGGTTGGGCAGAGTCATCGGAGTCGAGGGTGAGAACGCCGTGCTCATCGACTTCTCGGGCCGCCAGGGTCGAATCCTGAGCCCCTTCTCCAAACTGACCAAGCTCTGAAGACCCAGGCCCCCGGGCCGCCGCGATCCCCGTGACCGCGGCGGCCCGGACAGGCATGTCCCAAGCGGTGGTCAGAGAGACCTGGCGGCGGGCTTGACCATGCCGCGGACCGTACGGGACTTCACGAACTCGCCGACGGCTGTCATCTCCCACTCACCGGAGTACTGCTTGATCAGCTTGGCCATGATCACCCCGGTCTGCGGCTCGGCGCCCGTCAGGTCGAAGCGGACGAGCTCCTCGCCGGTCGCCGCGTCGAGCAGCCGGCAGTAGGCCTTCGCGACCTCGTTGAACTTCTGGCCGGTGAACGAGTTGACCGTGAAGACCAGGCCCGTGGCCTCGGCCGGCAGCCGGCCGAGGTCGACCACGATCGTCTCGTCGTCCCCGGCGCCCTCACCGGTGAGGTTGTCGCCGGAGTGCTTGATCGAGCCGCCCAGGATGGCCAGCTTGCCGAAGTAGCAGCTGTCCAGGTGGTTGCGGTTGGGGCCGTAGGCGATCACGGAGGCGTCGAGGTCGATGTCCTTGCCGCGGAAGGCGGGCTCCCAGCCGAGCCCCATCTTGACCTGGGTCAGCAGCGGCGCACCGCCCTTGACGAGCGACACCGTCTGGTTCTTCTGGAGGCTGACGCGGCCCTTGTCCAGGTTGATCTTCCCGGTGCCCTGCGCGGGACCCGGGGGAGCCGACGGCGGGACGGGGGCCGAGGGGGCGACGGGGGCCGCGATCCGGGGGTCGGCCGCCGTGGGGGACGGAGCCGGGGGCGGTACGGGCGCGGAGGGCGGCACCGGGGCCATGGGGGTCACCGGCGCCTGCGGGGCCTGCGGGGCGGCCGCGGCGGGCGCCGTGGGCTCCTCCACCGAGACGCCGAAGTCGGTGGCGATGCCCGACAGCCCGTTCGCGTACCCCTGGCCGACCGCGCGGACCTTCCAGGCGCCGTTGCGCAAGTAGACCTCCACGACCACGAGGGCGGTCTCCGAACCCAGGTTCGGCGGGGTGAAGGTGGCGAGCGCGCTGCCGTCGTCGGCGTTGCGGATGGTCGCTGTGGGCTCGATGCCCTGGAAGCTCTGTCCCGCCGCGTCCGGGCTGGCCGTGACGACGATCTTCTCGATTCCGGCGGGGACGGCGGAGGTGTCCACCACGATCGCGTCCGGAGCCGAACCGCCGCCGGACCGGTAGGTCACACCCGGGCCCGTCGGCTGGTTGTAGAAGATGAAGTCGTCGTCGGAGCGCACCTTGCCGTCGGCGGTGAGCAGCAGGCCCGATACGTCGAGCCGCACCGGTGCGGCGACGTCCACCGCCACGCGGGCGGCGGAGAGGGGGATGTTCGAGCCGGGGGTCATAGCTGTCATGCCAGACGTAACGAACGACTCCTCTTTGCCGTTCCCTTACCCTCGCGCCCCTGACCCGTACGGGTCAGTACGGCCACTGGGGCGGGTGCGTGCAGAAGTGGCCGCCCAGATGGGCGTGGTCGGGGTTCTCCGGGTCCAGCTCACCCTGTTCGGCGACGAGCTTGTCCGCGTACTGCTCGGAGTCGTCCTGAGGCTCGTACCCCAGCGCCCGCGCGGTTGAAAGGTCCCACCACAGGCGTGTGTTGGCGGAAGAGCCGTAGACGACGCTGTGCTGGACGTCCTCGGCCGTGAGCGCGGCGTGGAAGAGCCGCGCGCCGTCGCCGGGGCTCATCCAGACCGACAGCATCCGTACGGAGGTCGGCTCCATGAAGCAGGACCCGATCCGTACGGAGACGCTCTCCAGCCCGTGCTTGTCCCAGTAGAACTGCGCCAGATCCTCGCCGAAGCACTTGGACACGCCGTAGAACGTGTCCGGGCGGCGCGGGGTCCCGATCGGGATCAGCGCGTCCGAGTCGAGCGGGTAGGAGCCCTGCGGCCGTGGCGTGAACCCGACGGCGTGGTTGCTGGAGGCGAAGACCACCCGTGCGATGCCCTCCTCGCGCGCCGCCTCGTAGAGGTTGTACGTCCCCTCGATGTTGGCCCGCAGGATCTTGTCGAACGACGCCTCCAGCGAGATCCCGGCGAGGTGGATGATCGCGTCGACGCCCCGGACGGCCTCGCGGAGCGCGTGCCTGTCGCCGAGGTCCGCCGTGATCGCGTCCGGCTCGCCTTCTATGGGAGTGGCGTCGAAGAGCCGGAGCTCGTAACCGTAGGCGGGCAGCAGGCCGCGCATCAGGGTGCCGAGGCCGCCCGCGGCGCCGGTGAGCAGGACGGTTCGCGGTTGAGGCATGGGCGTGAATCTCCTCGGACGTACGGGGGGTGGACGTGAAACGATCAGAATCGGTCAGATCCATGGATGTGATTCATATGCGTGGACAAGCTAAGGAGCGTTCGAAGCCACCGTCAAGTGTCGCGCGGAGGCGGTCGATCCGCTCGTGAGTTGCGGTTTTCCGTCTTGACCGGCGCCACGCGGCTGCCCTAGCGTGGCGCTGTTCAGAAATATGGACGCCGATCAGAATTGTGCACGAGCGTGAGTGCTCGCCGCACGGCCCAGGGAGCGCCAGTGACCTCAGCCCCGCTCGCCGCCCGCCTCAACAGAGTCGCCGGGCCGCTGTTCTTCCCCGTCACCGCGTACGGTCCGGACGGCGCCCTCGACCTCGACGCGTTCCGCGCGCACATCAGAAGCGGCGTCGACGCGGGAGCCGCCGCGGTCTTCGCCTGCTGCGGCACGGGCGAGTTCCACGCGCTCACCCCCGAGGAGTTCGGGGAGTGCGTGCGGGCGGCCGTGGAGGAGACCGCGGGAGCGGTCCCCGTCGTGGCGGCAGCTGGTTACGGTACGGCGATCGCCGTCAGATACGCCGAGATCGCCGAGGCGGCCGGCGCCGACGGACTGCTCGCCATGCCGCCCTACCTGGTCGTCGCCGACCAGGAGGGCCTGCTGCGCCACTACTCGGCGCTGGCCGCCGGCACCGGGCTGGAGATCATCGTCTACCAGCGCGACAACGCCGTCTTCACTCCCGAGACCGTCGTCGAACTCGCCAGGGTCGACGGCATCATCGGCCTCAAGGACGGCCACGGCGACCTCGACCTGATGCAGCGCATCCTCAGCGCCGTACGCACCGCCGAGCCCGACCGTGACTTCCTCTACTTCAACGGGCTGCCCACCGCCGAACTCACCGGGCTCGCCTACCGCGGCATCGGCATCACCCTCTACTCCTCCGCCGTCTTCGCCTTCGCGCCCGAGATCGCCCTCGCGTTCCACCGCGCCCTCACGTCCGCCGACGACACAACCGTGAACAGCCTCATCGACGGCTTCTACCGGCCGCTGGTCGAACTGCGCTCCAAAGGACGCGGATACGCCGTCTCACTCGTCAAGGCGGGCGTCAGACTGCGCGGTTACGACGTCGGTGAGGTACGCACCCCGCTGAGCGAGCCGCAGCCCGCGCACATCAAGGAACTCACCGAGATCATCGAACGCGGCTACGGGCTGCTCCGTGACGAGGAGCCGGGGGAGGGCGCGTGAAGACCTCGGCCTTCCTCTACCCCTGGGACGTCCTGGGCGACCCGGACGCGCCCGCCCGCGTCATGGACCTCGGCGTCCGGCAGGTCACGCTCGCCTCCGCCTACCACTCCACGCGCGCCCTGACACCGCGTCACCCGCGGCACCGCGTCGTCACCGCCGAGCACTCCGCCGTGCTGTACCCGATCGACGAGGACCGCTGGGCGGACGCCGAGCTGCGCCCGTACGCCGCCGGTGAGTGGGCCCCCGGCGACGCCTTCGGCGAGGCCGCGGCGGCGCTCGCCGGCGCCGGACTCGACGTGCACACCTGGGTCGTCCTCGCGCACAACTCCCGCCTCGGCGCCGAGCATCCCGACACCTCCGTCGTCAACGTCTACGGCGACCGCTACCCCTGGGCCCCGTGCATCGCGCGACCCGCCGTCCGTACGTATGTGCTCTCGCTCGCCGCGGAAGCCGCCGTACGGCCCGGCGCGGCAGGCACCGAACTGGAATCCCTCGGCTGGTACGGGCTGGCGCACCTGCACGCCCACGACAAGATCGGCGGCGTCCCGCTCGGCGAGGCGGCGCAGTATCTGATGTCGCTCTGCTTCTGTACGGTCTGCCGCGCCGGGTATCTCTCCCTGGGCCTGGACCCCGACGAGCTGAACGCCGCCGTCAGGCGTGCCCTGGAGCCCGTCTGGAACGGGGCACAGGCGCCCGGCGGCCCGCCGGGTCCGCCCGGAATCGAGAAGCTCCTCGGGGCCGAGCTCACCGCCGCCACCCTCGACTGGCGGGTCAACGCGGCCCGTACGCTCCAGGAGACCACCGTCGCCGCCGTACGAGCGCGCGGCGGCCCCGGCTTCCAGGTGCTGCTCCACGCGGACCCCCACAGCCACCGCACCGGGGCAAACGCGGGTGTCGACCCGGCTCACATCCTGGACGCCGCCGACGGGGTCGTCCTGCCGTGCACCGGCGGTGCGGCGGAGGCGATGCTGACACCGTTCGCGGCCCACCGCCGCGAATCCACCGTGCTGGCCGCCAACTTCACCGTTGTCACGGGCATGGGCGGGTCCCCCGGCACCCTCGCCGACGACGCGGCGCGGGCGCGCGCGCTCGGCGCGACCGAACTGCGGCTCTACCACGCGGGCCTGGCGTCGGACGCGGATCTCGCCGCCGTCACCGCCGGGCTCTCACGTCTCGGCTGAACCACCCCGGGGCAGCCCTCCGTAGAAGGCGAGGCCGACCGCCGCCAGCAGCCCGATCACCCCGGTGACCGGCAGCAGCACCGTGATGTCGACGAAAGCGATCAGTCCCGCGCCGAGCGCGAGGGACACCGCGTTCGGCACGTAGATCAGGGTGTTGGCGGTGGCGGCCGTCCGCCCGAGCACGGCCTCCGGAGTCTCGCGCTGCACCGCCGTCAGCGCGACGATCAGCACGCACGGCAGCCCGATCCCCACCGCCACCGCGCTCGCCAGCACCACGGCGTCGTACGGCAGGGCCCGCAGCCCCACCGCGACGGCGAAGAGCGCGATGCCACCGGCGGCGAACAGCCGCTCCGGCATCGCGCGCATCAGCGGACCGGCCACCAGCCCGACGGCGACCGAGCCGACGCCCTGGAGCGCGTAGAGCAGACCTACGTACGTAGGCGCGTGTCCGAGGCCCTTGTCGACCACCGCGTAGATCGCGGCGCCGTTGAGCCCGGCGAGCAGCATCGTCACCGATCCCGCCAGGACGAGGGGGCGCAGGACCGGTGAGTTCCAAAGCACCCGGGCGCCCTCCGCCGTACGGGACAGCCGGCTCCCGGTGCGCCGGGGCACCGGCTTCTCCTCCCGGACCCGCATCAGCGCGAAGAGCCCCGCGGCCAGGGCGAACGTCGCGGCGTCGAGCAGGGCGACCTTCCCGCCGCCGTACGCCGCGAACAGCCCGGCGCCCGCGAGCGGCGCGAGGAGCTTCATGCCCTCGTTCGCCGTCATCCGCAGCCCGTTGAAGTCACCGAGCAGCCGCTTGTCCAACGCCGTCGCCACCAGGGCGGCCTCGGCCGCGTCCTGCACCACACCGCTGACGCCGTACACCAGCAGTACCGCGAACAGGATCCAGATCCGGCCGGCCGAGTCGACCACGAGGAGCAGGGGCAGCAGCGCGGCCATGGCCAGGTTGCAGAACACCAGCAGCGGTCGGCGCCGCCACCGGTCGGCGACGGCTCCCAGCAGGGGCCCCACCAGCGTCGGCGCCCACATCGCGAAGACGGTCAGGGCCGCCAGACTGTCCGACCCGGTGAGGGACTTCACCCAGATCCCGCCGACCAGCCACATCGCCGACGTACCGAAGCCGGACACCACCACACCGGTCAGATACAGCCCGGCGTTGCGGTCCCGAAGGACGGTGCCCACGGCCCAGTTCTTCTCCCACCCCATCGGCACATCCTGGCACGGGTCCCGGACGGTGGCGGGGCCACCGGGTCAGCGCAGCGCCGCCTCCATCATCTTCTTGGCGATCGGGGCCGCCAGACCGTTGCCGCTGACCTCCGAGCGCGCCGCGCCCGAGTCCTCGACCAGGACGGCCACCGCCACCTCCTCGCCCGTCGACGCGTCCTTCGCGTACGAGGTGAACCAGGCGTAAGGCGTCTGGCTGTTGTCCACGCCGTGCTGGGCCGTGCCCGTCTTGCCACCCACCTCGACGCCGTCGATACGGGCATTGGTGCCGGTGCCCCTGTCGACCACCGTCACCATCGCGCTGCGCAGCTGCTCGGCCGTCGAGGACGAGACGATCCGGCGCGACGACTCGTCCTCGTAAGAGGTGAGTGTGTCGCCGCCCGCGTCCACGACCTTCGACACCATGTGCGGCGATTCGAGGATCCCGTCGTTGGCCAGCGCGGACGAGACCATCGCCATCTGGAGCGGCGTGGCGGTGACCTCGAACTGGCCGATGCCCGTCAGCGCCGTCTGCGCGTCGTCCATGCCGGACGGATAGACGCTCTCGGCGGCCCGCACCGGCACGTCCTGCTCGGGATCGCCGAAGCCCAGCTTCGACGCCGTCGCGCGCACCTTGTCCTCGCCGAGGTCGGCGGCCATCTTCGCGAAGACGTTGTTGCACGAGTACTGGAGCGCCGTGCGGATCGTCGCGTCCTCGCAGGGCGCCGAGGTGTTCTCGTTCCGCAGGACCGTGCTCGTGCCGGGCAGGGTGAACGGGTCCGGGCTCTGGGTCCGGGTGTCCACCGATCCGTAGAGACCGTCCTCCAGCGCCGCCGCGGCCACCACCAGCTTGAAGGTCGAACCGGGCGGCAGCGGCTGCCGCAGCGCTCGGTTCACCATCGGCTTGTCAGCGTCGGCGTTCAGCCGGCTCCACGCGTCGCCGTCGGTCGTGCCGCTGATCGTCGACGGGTCGTACGACGGGGTGCTGACCATCCCGAGGATCTTGCCGGTCGCCGGGTCGATCGCGACGGCCGCGCCCTTCTTGTCGCCCAGCGCGTCGAAACCGGCCTTCTGGACCTCCGGGTCGATCGTCGTCACGACACTGCCCGGCGCGGTCTGCTTGCCGGTGAGCGCGTCCAGCGGATTCTTCAGCCGGGGGTCCGTGCCGTCCAGGACGTGCGAGTAGATGCCTTCGAGCTGCGTGGAGCGGTAGGCCTGCGAGCTGTAGCCGGTGACCGCCGCGTACAGCTCGCCGTCCGTGTACGTCCGCTTGTACTTCAGGTTGTCGCTGCCCGACGTCCTGGCGGAGCCCGTGACGGCGGAACCGGCCACGACGATGTCGCCCAGCGGCCGGGCGTACTGGTCGATGAGCGTGCGTCGGTTGCGTTCGTTGTCCGCGAGGGCCTTGCCCTGGTACGCCTGCACCCAGGTCGCCCGCACCAGCAGGGCGAGGACCATGAGCAGACAGACGACCGCGGTGCGCCTGATTGTCTTGTTCATCCCACACGGAGGACGAACGGGACCGTACGGTGCGTTCCGCCCCGCTCCTCTTCTCAGAAACTCTTCATACCGGGCGGGGCGACCGGAGGCGGGGGCGTCACCGAGGGCTGATGAACCCCGACTCGTACGCCGCGATCACCGCCTGCGTACGGTCCCTGACACCCGTCTTCGCGAGCACCCCCGCCACATGGGACTTCACCGTCGCCGGACCGACGCCGAGCCGTCCGGCGATCTCCGCGTTCGTCAGCCCCGTCGCCATCAGCCGCAGCACGTCCGCCTCGCGCTCCGTCAGCCGGCGCGCCCAGGGCGGCGCCGCGGGCTGTCCGCGGGCGTACCGCGCCGCCAGCCCCCGCACCGCGGCCGGGAAGAGCAGCGAATCGCTCCGCGCCACCAGCCGGACCGCCTGGACGAGGTCCTCGGCCGCCGCCCGCTTCAGCAGGAATCCGGAGGCGCCGACGCGCAGCGCGTCGTACACGTAGCTGTCGTTCTCGAAGGTCGTCACCACCACCACGCGCGGCCCCGGTCCGCCGTCGCCCAGGATCCGCTCGGTCGCGCGGATGCCGTCGATCTCCGGCATCCGGACGTCCATCAGCACGACGTCCGGGCGGACCGCGCGCACGACGGAGACCGCCTCCGTGCCGGTCGCCGCCTCGCCGACGACCGACATGTCCGGCTCGGCCTCCAGGATGACGCGCAGCGCCGTACGGACCATCCGCTCGTCGTCGGCGAGCACCACCCGGATCCCGTTCACCGGCGGGTCCTCAGGGAGCCGCCGTCGGCGGGCAGTGGGAGGGTGACGGCCAGCCGCCACAGCGGGCCGTCCGGCCCTGCCTCCGCGTGCCCGCCGAGCAGTGTGGCGCGCTCGGCGACGCCGCGCAGTCCGCGCCCGCCCCCGGGCCGTACGACGACCGGCTGTACGACGGGCTGTACGACGGGCTCCGGGGCGGCCTGTCCGACCGGCGCCGGTGCGGCGCCCGGCAGCGGATTCTCCATCGATATCTCCAACTTCTCGGTGCTCAGGGCGACATGGAGCGTGACGGGCGCGGCCCCGCCGTGCCGCAGGGCGTTGCTCAGCCCTTCCTGGACGATGCGGTACGCCTCGCGCGACACCGGCTCGGGCACCGCCGCCGTGCCGCGGTCGCCCGCGACGGTCAGGGTGACGGGCACGCCGCAGCGGGCCAGCAGTCCCTCCAGCGCGTCGAGCGTCGGCCCCGACGCGGCGCCCCCGTCCGCGTCCGGATCGTCGTCCTGGCGCAACAGGCCCAGCACGGAGTCCAGTTCACCCACCGTGCGCCGGGTGGTCTCCTCGATCGCGGTCAGCGCCTCCCGTACGAACTCCATGTCCTTCGGCGCGTCGCTGTCCAGGATCCGGCGCGCCGCGCCCGCCTGGAGGGTCACCGCGCTCAGCGCGTGGCCGACCGAGTCGTGCAACTCGCGGGCGAGCCTGTTGCGTACGGCGAGATCCGCCGCGCGGCGTTCCGCGGCGGCCAGCCGGTCGGACGGCGTGGGCCCGAGCAGCACGGGCGCCAGGCGGGCCAGCAGCGCGGCCGAGGCCGCCGCGCACGCGGCCAGCGCGACGAGCGACAGAATCCCGGCGAGCGGCGCGAGAGGGACGACCCAGCCGTGGCCGAAGACACGGGGCATCCCCAGCCGGGACTCCCGCAGCTCCGACGACAGCGGCAGCACCATCAGTGCCACCGCGAACGGCGGCAGCGCCAGCGACATACCGCTGATGATCCCGCCGAGCCCGACATGCAGGGTGAACCAGCCGGCCGTACGCGCCCTGGCCGCGCGCGAGCGGGCGGGTCCATCGGCCAGCGAGCCCTCCGCGATCCCGCACAGCGCCCGCGCCGCCGCCACCGACAGCGGCCGTACGACAGGGAACAGCGCGCTCGCCGCGGCGAGCGGCAGAGCGGCCGCGTACGCGCCGAACTGGAGCCCGAGGGAGTTGGAGAACATCGCGTCGGCGTCGAGGAGCGGGCCGACGATCACGGTGCCGAGCAGCCAATACGGCATCAGCAGCGCGCCGCCGAGGATCAGATGCGTCCAGCGCAGCCGCGCCCGTCCGCCGACGAGGGGGCGCAGGAGTGCCGCGGCCGACCGCCGGATCAGCGCCTTCATGCCGCGCGGCGCCGCGGGACGGACACGAAACCGCTGAGCGGCGGGAACCCGGCGACCATCGGCACAGCGTAGGTCAGCACCGCCGGCCCGGCGGCCCGCCGGCCGGGATCCGTGGGGAGTCGGGCCTTCATGCCCCCCACGCTTCCGGCCCCCGGTCCGAAGCACCTCCCGCTCGGCGACGATCCCCCTCCGCCGCACGGGGGAGACCGGCCGTACCGAAGTGCGCGGTCAGAGCCTGCGGGTGGCCAGCGTCAGCCGGTCGCGCGCGTCGAACAGCGCGTCCTTGATCATCTGCTCGTGCGCGGGCGTGAGCCGCGCCACCGGCACCGAGCAGCTGATCGCGTCCCGCGCGGGGGTCCGGTACGGGATCGCGATGCCGAAGCAGCGCAGCCCGAGGGTGTTCTCCTCACGGTCCACGGCGTACCCCTGCTCGCGGATCGTGTTCAGCTCCTCGATGAGCTTCTCGCGGTCGGTGATCGTGTGCTCGGTCAGTGCCGACATCGTCTCCGGCAGCATCTTTCGGACCTGCTCGTCGCTGTGTGTCGCGAGCAGCGCCTTGCCGAGCGAGGTGGAGTGCGCGGGCAGCCGGCGGCCGACGCGGGTGAAGGGCCGCAGATAGTGCTGCGACTGGCGGGTGGCGAGATAGACGACGCTCGTGCCGTCGAGCCGCGCCAGGTGGATCGTCTCCGTCGTGTCGTCGGAGAGCCGGTCCAGGGTGGGGCGGGCGGCGGCCACCACCTCGTCACCGTCGATGTACGACGTGCCGACGAGCAGGGCCCGGACGCCGATGCCGTACCGCGTGCCCGTCGCGTCGGTCTCCACCCAGCCCAGCTCCACCAGGGTCCGCAGCAGCATGTAGAGACTGGACTTCGGGTAGCCGACCGCTTCCTGCACCGAAGCGAGGGAGTGCATCCCGGGGCGGCCGGCGAAGTACTCCAGCAATTCCACCGTCCGTACAGCGGACTTGACTTGTGCTCCACCCGTTTCCGCAGCCGACATTGTCCCTCGCCCCTATCTTGACCACTCTTGACCACACAGAACGCACAGAAATAGAGTCCCCTTGGATTCATCATCAGGAACTTTGTTCAGAATACCGAACAGCGCCTCGGTGATGACAGTGGACGACACAGGAATTGGAAGGAAGCCGCGGTGGCAGCAGTACCAGTCTGGAGTGTCGACCCCCGAACCGGGAAGCCGCGTGAGCAGGTCGCGGTCGAGGCCACGGCCGAGGAGGTCGACCGCGCTGTGGGCCGCGCGCACGCCGCCCGGCCCGCGCTCGCCGACCGTACCGCGCGTGCGGCGCTTCTGCGTACGGCGGCGGATCTCCTCGACGAGTCGGGGGCGTACGCCATCGAGGCGGCGGACGCCGAGACCGCGCTGGGACCGGTCCGGCTCACCGGTGAACTCGCGCGTACGACCGCCCAGTTGAGGGCCTTCGCGGATGTCGTCGACGAGGGCGCGTTCCTCGACATACGGATCGACCACGCCGACGGCGACCGTACGCCGCCCTGGCCCGACCTGCGGCGCTGGAAGGTGCCGCTCGGCGTCGTCGCCGTCTACTCGGCCAGCAACTTCCCGTTCGCCTTCTCCGTCCCCGGCGGCGACACCGCGAGCGCGCTCGCGGCAGGCTGCCCGGTGGTCGTCAAGGCGCACCCCGACCACCCCGCCACCTCCGAGATCTGCGCCGCCACCCTGCGCAGGGCGGCGGCGCAGGTCGGCCTGCCCGAGGACGTGGTGGTCCTGGTCCACGGCTTCGAGGCCGGTGTGGAGCTGGTGAAGCACCCGCTGGTCGCCGGGGCCGGCTTCACCGGTTCGGTACGCGGCGGACGGGCCCTCTTCGACGCGGCGGCGGCCCGGCCCACCCCGATCCCCTTCCACGGCGAACTCGGCTCGCTCAACCCCGTCGTGATCACCGAGGCGGCGGCGGCCGAGCGCCCCGAGCAGCTCGGCGCCGGACTGGCCGGGTCGATGACGCTCGGCGAGGGCCAGTTCTGCACCAAGCCCGGCTTCGTGCTGGTCCCGGAGGGCGACGCGGGCGACAGTCTGCTCAAGTCGCTCACGACGGCAGTCAGCGAGACCGAGCCCGGCGTGATGCTCGACCACCGGATGCGGGACGCGTTCGTCGCGGGCGTACGCGAGCGGGCCGAACTGCCCGACGTGGCATCCCCGATCACCCCCGGCGCCGGCGGCGACCACACCGTCAGCGCGGGCTATCTGACCGTACCGGCGCGGCGCCTGGCCGCCGACGGGCCGCACGATCTGCTCCTGGAGGAGTGCTTCGGCCCGGTGACGGTCGTCGCCCGCTACGGCTCCGACGCCGAGATCGGTGCCGTCCTCGGCCGCCTCCCCGGCAACCTCACCGCCACGCTGCACCTCGCCGACGGCGAGGCCGAGGACGCGGACTCCGGCGCCGCGCGGCTGCTCGCCGACCTGACGCCGCTCGCCGGGCGCGTCCTCGTCAACGGCTGGCCCACCGGCGTCGCCGTCGCCCCCGCGCAGCAGCACGGCGGTCCCTACCCGGCGTCCACCTCCACGTCGACCTCCGTCGGCGCCACGGCGATCGAGCGCTGGCTGCGGCCCGTCACCTACCAGTCCACGCCCGCCGCGCTGCTCCCGCGGGAGCTGCGCGACGACAACCCGGCGGGGCTGCCGCGCCGGGTGGACGGCCGCGCGGAGCCCGCGACCGCCTCGTAGACCAGCGGAACCCGGGCAGGCGCCCGAGACCCCCGGCCCCAGCGGCCGAGACCCCCGACACACCCGGTAAATCGCTTGCCGGGCGGTCGGGGGTTTGCTGTACTCCCCGACGTCAAGCCGAGCGGCCGAGCCGCTCCGCCGTCGAGCCCGACACCACCCCAGGAGCCGTCATGCGCCGAGCGTCACTGTCCATCCAGCGGAAGGGAACCCCTGCCTATTCAAAGGACATGACGCTTAGTGAGTACGCTCAACCTGGGAATCCTGGCGCACGTCGACGCCGGTAAGACCAGCCTGACTGAGCGGCTGCTGCACGCCGCCGGAGTCATCGACGAGATCGGCCGTGTCGACGACGGGAACACGCAGACCGATTCCCTGGCACTCGAACGCCAACGCGGCATCACCATCAAGTCCGCCGTCGTCTCGTTCGCCATCGACGACGTCACCGTCAATCTCATCGACACCCCAGGACACCCGGATTTCATCGCCGAGGTGGAGAGAGTCCTGAGTGTGCTCGACGGCGCCGTCCTGGTCGTCTCGGCCGTCGAGGGTGTCCAGGCGCAGACGCGCGTCCTGATGCGGACGCTGCGCAGGCTGCGCGTCCCCACGCTCGTCTTCGTGAACAAGATCGACCGTGCCGGTGCCCGCCACGACGGCCTCCTGCGTGATCTCGCCGCGAAGCTCACACCCGCGGTCGTCCCGATGGGATCGGTACGCCGACTCGGCACGCGCGGCGCCGACTTCATTCCGTACGGGGCGACGGACCCGGCCTTCTCCCCGACCGGCCAGCTGGCCGAGCGACTGGCCGAACAGGACGACGCCTTCCTCGCGGCGTACGTCGAGGACCCGGCCCGCCTCTCGTACGACAGGCTCCGCCGCGAACTGGCCGCGCGGACCGGGCGGGCGCTGATCCATCCGGTGTATTTCGGCTCGGCCGTGTCGGGCGCGGGAGTGGACACGCTCACCGGCGCCATCAGGGAACTGCTGCCCGTCACGGCGGGCGACGAACGGGGTCCGGCGTCGGGCTCGGTCTTCAAGGTCGAGCGCGGCTCGGCCGGCGAGAAGATCGCGTACGTACGGATGTTCTCCGGCGCCCTGCGGGTACGCGACCGGCTGCCGGTCGGGGACGGCGCCGAGGGCAGGGTCACCGCGATCAACGTCTTCGAGGACGGCTCGTCGGTGCGCCGCGCCTCCGTCGGCGCGGGCCGGATCGGCAAGCTCTGGGGGCTCGGTGACATCCGGATCGGCGACGTGATCGGCGACCCGGCCGCCGCCACCGCCGCCCGCCGCCACTTCTCCCCGCCGACGCTGGAGACCGTCGTCGTCCCCGGCGACCGGGCCGACAAGGGCGCGCTGCACGCCGCGCTCACCCAACTGGCCGAGCAGGACCCGCTGATCAATCTGCGGCAGGACGAGATCCGGGGGGAGATCTCGGTCTCGCTCTACGGCGAGGTGCAGAAAGAGGTCATCCAGGCGACGCTCGCCGACGAATACGGCGTCGACGTCACCTTCCATGAGACGACGACGATCTGTGTCGAAAGGCTCGCCGGAACGGGAAACGCGGCGGAGGTCATGGGAAAGGAACCCAATCCGTTCCTCGCGACCGTCGGACTGCGGGTCGAACCCGCGCCGCCCGGCAGCGGCGTGGAATTCCGGCTGGAGGTCGAACTCGGTTCCATGCCCTACGCGTTCATGAAAGCCATCGAGGACACCGTGCGGCTCACCCTGCGCGAGGGGCTGTACGGGTGGGCGGTCCCCGACTGCGTCGTCGTGCTGACCCGCTGCGGCTACGCGCCCCGGCAGAGTCACGCCCACGCCACGTTCGACAAGAGCATGTCGAGCACCGGCGGTGACTTCCGGCTGCTGACCCCGCTGGTGCTGATGGCCGCGCTGAAGGACGCGGGCACGGTCGTGTGCGAACCGATGCACCACTTCCGCCTCGATGTACCGGCCGACACGTTCGGAGTGGTCCTGCCCGCTCTCGCCCGGCGGCGGGCCGTGCCGCACACACCGTCGGTGCGCGGGACGTCGTATGTGGTGGAGGGCGAGATTCCGGCGGCCCAGGTGCACGCCCTCGAACAACAGCTGCCGACACTCACGAGCGGCGAGGGGGTCCTGGAGGCGTCCTTCGACCACCACCAGCCCGTCCAGGGCCCGCCCCCGGTCCGCTCCCGTACCGACCACGACCCGCTCAACCGGAAGGAGTACCTGCTCAGCGTCGTGCGCCGGGTCTCGGCCGGGGCGCGGTGAGACGGCCGGGACAGCCGGGAATGGGACGTGTGTCCGACGGGTTGCGGTAGGAGCGGAGGGAGGCTCCGCACCGACCTGCCCTGGAGAGAAGCAGACACATGCGCGTGGAGATCTGGAGCGACATCGCCTGTCCCTGGTGCTACATCGGCAAGGCCCGGTTCGAGAAGGGACTCGAATCCTTCGAGCACCGGGCCGACGTCGAGGTGGTGCACCGTTCCTTCGAGCTCGACCCCGGGCACGCCAAGGACGACGTCGCTCCCGTGGTCGACATGATCGCCGCCAAGTTCGGCCGCTCCCGGCAGGAAGCCCTCGCCATGGAGGAGCAGGTGGCCTCGCACGCGCGCTCCGAAGGGCTCGGCTACCGCGTCGGCGACCGGGACCACGGCAACACCTTCGACATCCACCGGCTGCTCCATCTGGCCAAGGCACGCGGCCGGCAGGACGAGCTGCTGAGCGTGCTCTACCGGGCGAACTTCGCCGAGGAGCGCTCCGTCTACGACCTGGAGACGCTGGTCGATCTCGCCGTGGAGGCGGGCCTCGACGAGGCCGAGACGCGGGTGCTCCTCGCGGACGAGGACGCGTTCGCCGACGAGGTACGGGCCGATGAACGGGAGGCCGCCGAACTCGGCGCGACCGGCGTGCCCTTCTTCGTCCTCGACCGCCGCTACGGTGTCTCCGGCGGCCAGCCCGCCGAGGTCTTCACCCAGGCGCTGGAACAGGCGTGGCAGGGACGTGCGATCACGCCGGTCGGAGGCGTCACGGGGGACGACCCGGCCGCCACTTGCGACGCGGACGGCTCCTGCGAGATCCCGGGGTCCCACACCCATCCATAAGGATCCCTTGGGCCTTCCCCTGGGGAAGGCGTGATTGACTGAGAGGGGCGGGGGTCCCAGGGTGAGGTCATGAACAGTCTGGGAGGCTCCGAGTTCGAGCCCGCGACGACGTATCTGAACACCTCCACCTGCGGTCTGCTCCCGCGCCGGGCCGTCGAGGCGGTACAGGCGCTGGCCGCCGAGAACGGCACCGGGGCAGGGGACGGCGGGGGCAGTTTCGACTCGGTGGACGCCGCCCGTGCCTCGTTCGCCCGCCTCGTGGGGGTTCCCGCCGGGCGCGTGGCCGTCGGGGGCTCCGTGGCGGTCCATGTCGGTCTGATCGCGGCCTCGGTGCCGCCGGGCAGCGAAGTCCTCATGGCCGAGGGCGAGTTCAGCTCCGTCGTCACCCCGTTCGCCGTACGCGGTGATCTCAAGCCGCGATACGTGCCGCTGGAGTCGCTGGCCGGCGAAGTCCGGCCGGAGACCGCGCTGGTGGCCGTCTCGGCCGTCCAGTCCGGCGACGGCCGTATCGCCGATCTGCCTGCGGTACGGGCCGCGGCCGCGGCGCACGGCGCCCGTACGCTTCTCGACTGCACCCAGGCGGCGGGCTGGCTGCCCGTGGACGCGGGGGCGTACGACTACACGGTCACCGGTGGCTACAAGTTCCTGGTGAGCCCGCGCGGCACCTCGTTCCTGACCGTCACCGAGGAGGCGCAGGAGAGCCTGGTGCCCATCCACGCGGGATGGGTCTCGGGCGAGTCCATCTGGGCCAGCACGTACGGCCCGGTCGAGCAACTGGCCCACTCCGCCCGCCGGTTCGACGAGCCGACGGCGTTCCTCGCGTACCACGGCGCCGAACAGTCCCTGGCCGTGCTGGAGGAGGTCGGCGTCGAGCGGATCCACACCCATGTCACCGCGCTCGCCGACCGCTTCCGGGCCGGCCTGGCCTCCCTCGGACACGAGCCGGTCGCCGCCCCCGGCTCCACCGTCGTGGCCGTCCCCGGCCTCGGCGACCTGCATCCCCGGCTGGTGGCGGCGGGCGTGAAGGTGGCCGTCCGCGCGGGCAATCTGCGCGCCGCCTTCCATCTGTACAACTCCACGGCGGACGTGGACCGCGCGCTCGACGTCCTCGCGGGCTGAGCACCGGGTCCCACCCATGGGTGCGGGGCCGGTCGTGACGACCGGCCCCGCACCTTCCGCGAAGGCGGACTCAGCGGACCGGCGTGAAGTCCCTGGAGCCGATGAACGACGGCCGCGGGGCGGGCGCCGCGAACGGCTCGACCGCCGCGTTCTCCACGCTGTTGAAGACGATGAAGACGTTGCTGCGCGGGAACGGGGTGATGTTGTCGCCCGAGCCGTGCATGCAGTTGCAGTCGAACCACGTCGCCGAACCGGCCTTGCCCGTGAAGAGCTTGATGCCGTGCTCCGAGGCGAGGGCGGTGAGCGCCTGGTCCGAGGGCGTCCCCGCGTCCTGCATCTTCAGCGACTGCTTGTAGTTGTCCTTCGGCGTCTCGCCCGCGCAGCCCAGGAAGGTCTTGTGCGACCCGGGCATGATCATCAGGCCGCCGTTGGTGTCGAAGTTCTCGGTCAGCGCGATCGACACGGAGATGGTCCGCATGTTCGGCAGACCGTCCTCGGCGTGCCACGTCTCGAAGTCCGAGTGCCAGTAGAAGCCCGAGGCGCCGAAGCCCGGCTTCACGTTGATACGGGACTGGTGGACGTACACGTCCGAGCCGAGGATCTGCCGGGCCCGGCCCACCACACGCTCGTCGCGCACCAGACCGGCGAAGAGCTCACTGATCTTGTGGACCTCGAACACCGACCGTACGTCCTGGGACTTGGGCTCGATGATCGAGCGCTCGTCGGACCGGACAGCCGGGTCGGTGACCAGCCGGTCGAGCTCGGCGCGGTAGAGCGCCACCTCGTCGGCGCCGATCAGCTGGTCGACGCTGAGGAATCCGTCCCGCTCCAGCCCCTGGAGCTCGCCAGGAGTGACCGGGCCGGGGGTGCCGGGGGGTGACCAGACGACGGGGTCCTGACGCGGGGTGGTCACCTCACCCACGCCACGGGTCGGGTACAGGTCGGTGCGTGCAGGGGCGGTGGTCATGGTCGTTCAGCCCTCCTCGGTCAGCAGCGGGTATACGCCGTTCTCGTCGTGGTCCTCCCGCCCTGTCACCGGCGGGTTGAAGACGCAGACACAGCGGAAGTCGGTCTTCGGACGGAGCGTGTGCTTCTCGTGGCCGTCGAGCAGGTACATCGTGCCGGGGACGATCCAGTGCGTCTCGCCCGTGTCGTCGTTGGTGAGTTCGGCCTCGCCCTCCACGCACAGCACCGCCTCAATGTGGTTCGCGTACCACATCGGTGTCTCGGTACCCGCGTAGAGCACGGTCTCGTGCAGGGAGAAGCCGACCTTCTCCTTGGCAAGCACCAGGCGCTTGCTCTCCCAGGTGCCCGACGCCGATTTCACGTGGCGGTCGGTGTTCTCGATGTCCTTCAACGATGAGACGATCACGGTGACTGGGACCCTTCTGTGCTGCGGCGTGCTGCTGTGCTGTGCCGCGTTGTCTTGTTCGGGTGCCCCCCTGGGGCCCGGGTCAGACCCGGGCCCCAGGGGTGACCTTCGCGGTCAGGCGGTCTCTCGTACGGCGCGGGCCAGCGTGCGCAGGCCCTCGTCCAGTTCCTCGGGCGTGACGGTCAGCGCGGGAAGCAGTTTCACGACCTCGCTCTCCGGGCCGGAGGTCTCCAGGAGGAGCCCCAGTTCGAAGGCGCGGCGGCAGATCGCGCCGGCCCGCTGCTTGTCCTCGAACTCCATGCCCCAGACGAGGCCACGGCCGCGGAAGCTCACACTGTCGGGCGCGCACTCCTCGACTATGGCCAGCAGTGCGCGTTCGACCTGCTCGCCGCGCGCCAGGGTCTGCTTCTCCATCTGGCCGTCGGCCCAGTAGGTGTTGAGCGCGGCGGCGGCGGTCACGAAGGCGGGGTTGTTGCCGCGGAACGTGCCGTTGTGCTCGCCGGGCTCCCAGATGTCCAGCTCCGGCTTGAAGAGCGTCAGCGCCATCGGCATGCCGTAGCCGCTGATGGACTTCGACAGCGTGACGATGTCCGGGGTGATGCCGGCCTCCTCGAAGGAGAAGAACCCGCCGGTGCGTCCGCAGCCCATCTGGATGTCGTCGACGATGAGCAGCATGTCCTGGCGCTCGCACAGATCGGCGAGCGCGCGCAGCCACTCGGCGCGGGCGACGTTGATGCCGCCCTCGCCCTGCACCGTCTCGACGATGACGGCGGCGGGCTTGTTGAGCCCGGAGCCCTGGTCGCCGAGCAGCCGCTCGAACCAGAGGAAGTCCGGGACCTGGCCGTCGAAGTAGTTGTCGAACGGCATCGGGGTGCCGTGGACCAGCGGGATGCCCGCTCCGGCGCGCTTGAACGCGTTGCCGGTGACGGCGAGCGAGCCCAGCGACATGCCGTGGAAGGCGTTGGTGAAGGAGACGATCGACTCGCGGTTCTTCACCTTGCGGGCCAGTTTGAGTGCCGACTCGACGGCGTTGGTGCCCGTGGGGCCCGGGAACATCACCTTGTACGGCAGGTCACGGGGCCGCAGCACCACACTCTGGAACGACTCCAGGAAGGCGCGTTTCGCGGTGGTCGCCATGTCCAGGCCGTGGGTGATGCCGTCGCGCTCGATGTAGTCGATCAGCGCCCGTTTCAGTACGGGGTTGTTGTGCCCGTAGTTGAGAGAACCGGCGCCGGCGAAGAAGTCGAGGTAGCTGTGACCGTCCTCGTCGGTGAGACGGCTGCCCTGCGCGCGGTCGAACACGGCCGGCCAGCCGCGGCAGTAGCTCCGTACCTCGGATTCGAGGGTCTCGAAGACACTCAGGACGGGCGGGGTGATGGTCATAGCAGTCTCCTGAAGGGTGGGGGAGAGAGGAGTGAGGGATTGGGGGAGTGGCGCTCTGCTCAGGTCGTGAGCGGGCCGATCCGGTACAGCACCTCGGGCTGGTGTCCCTCGTCGGGGAAGAGCTCCCCGTCGAAGAGCACTTCGCGCTCCAGGGTCGCGCCATGACGCTCGGAGAAGGCGTGGAACATGCGGTCCGACGCCGTGTTGTCGGGGGTGACGGTCGTCTCGACAGAGGTGATCCCCTGCTCCTCGGTGACCCGTCCGACGAGTGAGTCGAGCAGGGTGCCCGCGAGGCCCTTGCCCCGGTGGGCGCTGTCGACGGCCACCTGCCAGACGACCAGGGCCTCCGGCCTCTCGGGCCTGATGTAGCCCGTGGCGAAGGCGATGGGGGCCCCGTCGGCTCCGGAGGAGGTGTCGCGGGCCACGACCGAGGTCGCGGCGAAGTCACGACACCACAGCAGATAGCTGTACGAGGAGTTCAGGTCGAGCACCTCGGAATCGCGTGCGATGCGCCAGATCGCGGCCCCGTCCTCCACTCGTGGGGCGTCGATCCGGAGGGATCGCGTGAATTCGCTTCGGACACCTGCAAGGTCTGCTTGGACGGCAGTCATGTCTATTGAATTTACCGAGCGGATTCGGAAATCGCATCGTCGGCAGGGGTTGGGCGGCGACCCGATCTGTGTTATCACGCGGGCGCGTGCGCCACGGTGACGGGTAGGGGGTATGGGGTGGTTTGACCAGGAGGTACCGGGCAAGACGGGCGCGCTTGTGTACTCGGTCACATATGCGTAACGCTCTCGACCCCTGTCGGAATTACGCCCTCGCCGTTGTTGAAACCTTGGCGTTTAGGATCAAAAAAAGCGGGCAGACGAATACGGGAAGCTGTGCGGAGAAGAATGTATTCCCGTATTCTCGAATTAACGCTTCCTTTGTTTTCAGGATGCGATTGCGGGCCAACTGTCGGATACTGCCTTCTCGGCCGCCGCGGGATCGATATCGGCGCCCGCGGCCCTCAGCGCGGCGCCCAGTGCGGCGAGCGACGAGCGCACCGCTCGCTGGGTGGCGTCGGAGCCGTAGTGGTTGACCCGGATCATCTCCTTCGCCAGCGCCCCGCCCCCGGCGATCAGGGGCACCGAGGGATCGGCGGCCAGGGCGTCGGCGACCAGCGCGGCGGCGTCGATCCCGGTGGGGGTGCGCAGCGTGGTCGCGACCGGCGCGGCGTCCCGCGCGGAGTACACGTACGGCTCAATTCCACCGCCGAGTGCGAGCGCGCCCGATCGGGTGGCCGAGGCCGCCGAGGCATGTGCCGCCATTCGGGTGGCGAGCCCCTCTTCCTCGATGCGTTCCAGGCAGGCGTCCAGGGCCAGCATCTCCAGCTGGGCCGGGGCGTGCGGCAGAGCGGCACGGCCGGTGTCGATCCAGCGCTCCTTCCAGTCGAGGAGCGAGAGGTACGAGCGGCGCGGCGCCCCCGGATTCGCGGCCAGCCGCTCCCAGGCGCGGGCGCTGACCGACACCGCGGAGACCCCGGCGGGGCCGCCCATGGCCTTCTGCGCGCCGATCACGCACAGGTCGACGCCCCAGGCGTCGGGCAGCAGCGGCTCGGCCGCGACGGACGCGACGGCGTCCAGCATGAACAGGGCCCCGTGGGCGCGGACGACCTCGCCGATCTCGGCCACGGGGTTGGTGTTTCCGGTGGCCGCCTCCGCGTGCACCAGCGACACGAAGTCGATCTCCGGGTGCTCGGCCAGCGCGCGCTCGACCTGCTCGGCGGTCGCCGCGCCGTGGAAGGGCACCTGAAGGTCCACGACCGTGGCACCGCATTCGCGGAGCCAGTTGCCGAAGGTCCGGCCGTACGGACCGGTGACGACGTTCAGCGCGGTCGAGCCGGGGCGGGCGCCGCCGCGGACGCAGCCCTCCAGGGGAAGCAGCGCCTCACCCTGCATGATCACCACGTCCTGCTCGGTGTCGAGCAGGGCGGCGACCCGTCGCTCGACGGCCGCGAAGTGGGCGGGGGTGAGGGGCGTCAGATCCAGCAGGGGGTGGGTCACGGCGGTGTGCTCTCTTCGGGTCGGTCGGTGGGCGGTCGGGGCGGGTCGGTCGTCGCTCGAACGGTGTTCGGACACTCCCTCGTCGAGAGTACTCAGCGCCTCGTAAAGTTCGGCCCATGAGTGATCGCGCGGTGCTGCATGTGAAGGGGCGGGTGCTCGTCGGTCCCGACGACGTCAGGGACGAGCTGTGGGTGGTGGACGGGCGGACCACCTATGAACGCCCGTCCGGCGCGCGTGACATCCGGACGGTCGCGGGCTGGGCCGTGCCGGGCCTGGTCGACGCCCACTGCCATGTGGGTCTGGACACCCGGGGCCCGGTGGACGAGGCGACGAGCGAGAAGCAGGCGCTCGCCGACCGGGACGCGGGCACGCTGCTGCTGCGCGACGCGGGGTCGCCGTCCGACACCCGCTGGATCGACGACCGTGACGATCTGCCGAAGATCATCAGGGCGGGCCGGCACATCGCGCGCACCCGCCGCTACATCCGTAACTTCGCCCACGAGGTCGAGCCCGGCGACCTCGTCGCGCTCGTCGCCCAGGAGGCCCGGCGCGGCGACGGCTGGGTCAAGCTCGTCGGCGACTGGATCGACCGTGAGGCCGGGGACCTGACCGCGTGCTGGCCGCGCGGCGACGTCGAGGCGGCGATCGCGGAGGCGCACCGGCTCGGCGCCCGCGTGACGGCTCACTGCTTCGCGGAGGTCGCGCTGCGCGACCTCGTCGAGGCGGGGATCGACTGCGTCGAGCACGCGACGGGGCTCACCGGCGACCTGATCCCGCTCTTCGCCGAGCGCGGCGTCGCGATCGTCCCCACGCTGGTCAACATCGCCACGTTCCCGGATCTCGCCGCGGGCGCCGAGACCAAGTTCCCGCGCTGGTCGGCCCATATGCGGCGGCTGCACGAACGCCGTTACGACACGGTGCGCGACGCGTACGACGCGGGCATCCCGGTCTTCGTCGGCACGGACGCGGGCGGTTCCCTGGCGCACGGTCTGGTGGCCGACGAGGTCGCGGAGTTGGTGAAAGCCGGTATTCCGCCGCTGGAGGCGGTATCGGCGACCGCGTGGAGTGCGAGGGCCTGGCTGGGGCGTCCGGGCCTTGAGGAGGGCGCTCCGGCCGATCTGGTGGTGCTGGACGGGGACCCGAGGGTGGATGTGCGGGTGCTGGCGGCGCCGCGGCGGATCGTGCTCAACGGGCGCGTCGTGGGCTGACGTTCGGCGCGCCCCTGCCGGAACGGCCGGGTGCGCGACCGTGCGTCCTCCGTGTGGGTGGCCGGGAGGAACGCCCGTACCCGCAGATTCGAACGTGGACACGGAAACCCCACTTTGGAGTGAACTCACCGCAGGTGTCCGCCAGTTCACTCTCGGTGCGTAAGGATTCCGGTGTCTCGGTCGCCGCCGCCCATGTGTCCCCGTGCCGGCCGGTCGGCGACGTCAAATCTCTGTGGGGGTTCCACCATCTTGAACAGCAATGTCTTCCGCATGCCCGCACGCCGCTCCGCCGCACTGGCCGCAGCCGCGGCCCTGGTCGCGGCGCCCGTCGTGCTCGCCGCCCCGGCGCAGGCCACCGGAGGAACCGGAGCGACCTCGGGAAAGGGCAAGGCGGGCGCGGTCGTTCTGCGGACCGCCCTCGACGTGTCCCTGCTCAACAAGTCGGTCGAGGTGCCCCTGCGGGCGTCGCTCAACGAGGTGCGGGCCCCGGCCGACGCCGACAGGACCGCGCTGACCGTCGAACTCGACGGGGTCGACAAGGGCAGGCCCTTCACCCTGCTGCGCGCCGACGCCGCGACCGCGCGGGCGACCGCCGACGACCGCAAGGCCGAGGGTTACGCCGACATCGCCCGCGCCAAGGTCCATGTCCCCGGGCTGCCGCTGCTGTCGCTCATCGAGGTCCAGGAGGTCACCTCCAAGGCGGTCTGCGAGGTCGGGAAGAAGCCCGTCGCCGAGTCCAACCTGCTCGGCTCCGTCACCGTCCTCGGTAAGAAGGTCACGCTGACAGCGGGCGGGCCCACCCGCGTCGAGGTGCCGGGCGTCGGCGAGGTGACGCTCGACCTGTCGAAGACGCGGACCACGTCCCGTACCGCCGCCGCGACCGCGCTCGGACTGCGGGTGGCGGTGAATCCGCTCAAGCTGAACGTCGCCGACGTCCAGGGCACCCTCACGCTCGCCGAGGCGACCTGTGAGGCACCCGCCGAGCCGGTGGAGCAGGAGCGCCCGGAGCCGGAGAAGGAGGGTGTCGAACCGCAGACGGCCTCGGAGCCGGCCCCCGAGAACCTCGCCGAGACGGGAGGCAGTTCGACGACGCCGTATCTGGTGGGCGGGGCGGTGCTGCTGCTCGCCGTGGGCGGCGGCGCGATGCTGCTGGTGCGCGGGCGCGACAGGAGCTGACGGGGCGCGGTCGTCGGACCGGCCCGGGCCCGTCCGACGACCCGTCCCGTAGGCGTGCGCCGCTCAGGCGCGGACCGCCGACAGGGCGAGGCCGAGCGCCCGGAGGAAGCGGTCCGTCGTCTCCCGGTCCCGCACCGCGAGCCGCAGCCACCGCGGCCCGAGCCCCGGGAACGTGTCACCGCGCCGCGCGGCGAAGCCCAGCGCGCGCAGCCGCTCCCGTACCGCGTCGGCCGAGTCCGTCGCCACGAGCACGAAGGGCCCCGCGGCCGGTTCCACGGCGCGTACGCCGTCGAACTCGGCCAGCCCGGCCAGCAGATGGGCCCGCTCCACCGCCTTGCGGCGCGCGGCGGCCTCGGCCTCCGCGAGCGCGGCGGGTGTCACGCACGCCTCGGCGGCGGCCAGCGCGGGCGTCGAGACCGGCCAGAGCGGCTGGGCCGCCGCGAGAGCCGCGACGGTCGCCGGATCGGCCAGTACGTAGCCGATCCGCAGACCGGCGAGCCCCCACGTCTTGGTCAGGCTGCGCAGCACCACGAGCCCGGGGACGTCGCCGCGCGCGGCCAGCGCCTCCGGCTCCCCGGGCACCGCGTCCATGAACGCCTCGTCCACGACCAGCGTCCGCCCCGGACGCGCCAGTCGAAGGAGGTCTTCGGCCGGATGCAGCACGGACGTCGGGTTCGTCGGATTGCCGACCACCACCAGATCCGCCTCCTCGGGGACGGCCGCCGGATCCAGCCGGAAGCCGTCACCGGCGTCGAGCAGCACGCGCCGTACGGTGTGCCCCGCGCCGGCCAGCGCCGCCTCCGGCTCCGTGAACTGCGGGTGCACCACGACCGGGTGGCGCGCGGGAAGCGCGCGGGCGAGCAGGACGAACGCCTCCGCGACACCCGCGGTCAGCAGCACCCGCTCCACCGGCAGCCCGTGGCGCGCGGCGACGGCGGCCCGTGCGGCGCGTCCGTCCGGGTAGGCAGCGAGGGTGGTGAGCGACGCGGCGATCCGCTCCCGCAGCCAGTCGGGGGGTGTGCCGGGGCGGACGTTGACCGCGAGGTCGGTCAGGTCCGCGCCGTCGTCCCGCACCTCGGCGTCGCCGTGGTGCCGCAGATCGTGGTGGGCGAGGCCGGGGGAGACGGGGTCGTCGGAGTCAGTGCGCGTGCGCATGACTGCCGTGTCCGCTGCCGTGCTGATGCCCGTGGCCGCCATGTCCGTGCCCGTCGTGCCCGTCGTCGTCGGGGTGGAAGTGCGGCTGCTGCGGCGCCCCCACCTTGTCCTCGAAACCGGGCAGCGCGATCCGGTAGACGCACGAGTCGCAGTTCATCCGCAGATCGCCCTGGACCGCCTCGCGATAGCGCTCCATGACCAGGTCCAGCAACTCCTCCGTGGGACCCACCACATCGGCCGAGGCCACCTCGGTCTCCGGATGCGCCGCCGCCCACTCCCGTGTCTGCCGCACGACCCGCTCCGGCAGGATCCCGGTGAACAGGAAGTACGGCAGGACCACGATCCGGCGCGCCCCGAGCCGTACGCAGCGGTCGAGCCCGCTCGGCACGTCCGGCGCCGCCAGTGACACGAAGGCCGTCTCCACGCCCGCGTAACCGCGCCCCTCCCAAAGAAGCCGCGCCGCCTTCAGTACCTCCGCGTTGGCGTCGGGGTCGGTCGAACCGCGCCCCACCAGCAGCACGGTCACCTCGGACCTGTCGCCGTCGAACCCCTCAAGGCCCGCCAGGGCCTCCTCCAGGCGCCGTTCGAGGACCGTGAGCAGCCCGGGGTGCGGGCCGAGCGGACGGCCGTAGGTGTACGAGATCCCCGGGTGGCGCTCCCGCTCGCGCCTGAGCGCGGCCGGTATGTCGCCCTTGGCGTGCCCGGCGGACACCAGCATCAGAGGGACGGCGGCGAACCGGGTGACACCCCGCTCGACGAGTTCGGCCACGGCGTCGCCGATGGGCGGCGCCGACAGCTCGATGAAGCCGCCCGCCACGGGCAGTTCGGGGTGCCGCCTGCCCAACTCCCGTACGAACTCCCGGAAGGCCTCGGCGCCCCCGGTGTCCCTGGTGCCGTGGCCGGCGATGAGCAGTGCGGGTCGGGGGGTGGTCACGCGTTCTCCTTGGCGAGGTGGTGCCGGGGTGGCTGATACGGGTGGTAGAGCAGGGCGTTGAGCGCCGCGGCGGCCACGGCGGAGCCGCCCTTCTCCGAGACGTTGCTCACCGCGGGCAGCCCGCTGTCGCGCAGCGCGGCTTTGGACTCGACGGCGCCGACGAAGCCGACCGGGAGCCCGATCACGAGCGCGGGCGCGGCGTCCAGGAGCAGCAGCTCCTCCAGCGCGGTGGGGGCGCAGCCGATCACCCAGAGCGCGCCGGGGCCGACCTCTTCGTACGCCAGGCGCACCGCGTGCGCGGAACGGGTGAGCCCCGGCCCGGACACGGCCTCCTCAAGACGGCAGACCGCGGTGCGGCGGGTGATGCCGGCGGCGACCATTTTTACGTCGGCGACGACCGGCGCGCCCGCGTGCAGCGCGCCGTGCGCGGCGGCCAACGCGGCCTCGTCGCAGACGAGATCGTCCAGATACGCCGGATCGGCCGCCGAGTGGATCACGCGCTCCACGACGGCGCGTGTGAGCGGCGCGAGGTGCGAGGTGTCGACGCGGGCGCGCAGCCTGCGGAACGACTCCTCCTCGATGGGATGGACGACTCGGGGACGGACGACTCGGTCCACAGCGGGGTCGAGGTTCATCGGGCTCCCTCCGACTGCCACCGGTAGCCCCGGGGCGTGACCATACGGCCCGCGATCTCACGCGTGGCCGTGTTGCCCACCGTCACCACCGTCATCATGTCCACCGTCGCCGGGTCGAGCCGGGCGAGCGTGGTGAGCCGGCTGGTGCCGTCGGGGCGGGACGCGTTGCGTACGACTCCGACAGGCGTCGTCGCCGTACGGTGCTCCGCCAACAGCTCCAGCGCCTTGGGCAGTTGCCAGTCCCGGCCCCGGCTGCGCGGATTGTAGAAGGTCACCACGATGTCGGCCTCGGCCGCCGCGCGGACGCGGCGTTCGATGACCTCCCACGGCGTGTGCAGGTCGGACAGGCTGATCGAGACGTGGTCGTGTCCCAGGGGCGCGCCGAGAATCGCGGCGGCGGCCAGCGCGGCCGTCACACCCGGTACGCCCACCACCTCGATGTCGTCGGCCGCCTCCGCGAGCGCGGGCGACGCCATCGCGTACACGCCCGCGTCGCCGCTGCCGATGAGGGCCACGGCATGGCCCGCCCGGGTCTCCGCCACCGCCGTACGGGCCCGCTCCTCCTCGTGGCCGAGCCCCGACTCGATGACGCGCGTGCCGGGCCGGAGGAGGTCCCTGATCTGGTCGACGTACTGGTCGAGCCCGACCAGCACCGACGCGCGCCGCAGTTCGGCCGTGGCGCGCGGAGTCAGCAGGTCCCGGGCGCCGGGCCCGAGCCCGACGACGGCGAGCCGCCCGCGCGGAGGCCTGCGCACGACGGCGCAGGTCGCCATCGCGGGCCGCCCCTCCGGGCTGGACTTCCGCTTCTGTACGAGGAGTTCACCGCCGCGCCCGGCGGTGAGCGCCGCGGCCTCGGCGACGGACGGGGTGCCGACGGCCGCGAGGGGCGCGTCGGACGGGTTGGGCACGGCGACCCCGGCCAGCACGCCGGCCGGATACGTCCTGACGGGCACCCCGAGCCTGCCGGCCGCCTCGACGATCCCCGGCTCGTCCGCCTTGGCGTCGACCGTGGCCAGCTCCGCGACGCTGAGCACCGACAGCCCGGCGTCCCGCAGGGCGTCCCGGACGACGTCGTACACCTCGTCGCCGCTCACGCCCCTGCCGGCGCCGACGCCGACGACCAGCGAGGGCGGGCGCAGGACGACGTCCGTCGGCCCGAGGGGCACGACCCGGTCGGTGAGGAGGAGGGTGGCGCCGCCCGGCGTCACGGTGTCCGCCCCGCCGCGCGTCACGTTCGGTGGCAGCGGTGGCAGCGGCCACACGGCGTCCGCCCGCAGCGCCACCGGCGCGCCGTCGAGCACCGCGCGCGTGACCGCCGCCAGGGCGCCCTCGACCGGCAGGCCCAGCGTGTCGAGGCCCGGGACGCCCGTGGCGTCCGTCGCCGTCGTGATCACCGGCGTGGCCGCCAGGACCGACGCGACCTCCGACGCCAGGGAGTTCGCCCCGCCGCCGTGGCCGCCGAGCAGTGACACCGCGTACCGCCCCGCCTCGTCGACACACACGACACCCGGGTCGGTCGTCTTGCCGGCGAGCAGCGGGGCCAGCAGCCGCACCGTCGCCCCCGTGGCGAGGAAGCACACCAACTGTTCGCACTCGGCGAACGCGCGCTCCACCGCCCGGCCCACCGGACCGTCGTAGACGCGCGTGCGGCCGGGCCAGGCCGTGGCCAGGCGGTCGCGGGCCGAGGCGCCCGCCGCCGTCGCGGAGATCAGGCCGATCACTGGGTCGCTCCTTGCAGGGGGTGGGGTTCCGGCGCGGCGGGGCGGTCGCCCCACAGCAGGAAGACAGGGTTCGTGGCCGCGAGACGGGTCACGTCGCCGGGCAGCGGCGCGAGCCGCGAGGAGTGCAGCAGTACGCCGCCGGTGGCGAACCCGGCGTCGGTCAGGGCCGCCCGCACCGCCGGCACCCGGTCCAGGGCGGCCACCGACACCACGACCGTCCGGCGCGCCCGGCGCGCGCACTCCGTGACGACGGCGGACAGTTCACGGCCGCCGCCACCGACGAACACGGCGTCCGGATCGGGCAGTCGGGACAGCGCCGCCGGGGCGGCACCGTGCACCGTCTGGACGTCGACGCCGTGCGCCAGCGCGTTGGCGCGGACGCGTTCGACACCGTCGGGCGACTTCTCCACCGCGATCGCCGCCGCGCCGAAGCGCGCGCACTCCACGGCCACCGAACCCGAGCCCGCGCCGACGTCCCACACCAGGTCGCCCGTCCTCGGCCCGAGCCTGGCCAGTGCCAGCGCACGCACCTCGAACTTGGTGATCATGGAGTCGCGGTGCGCGAACTCCTCCTCGCCGAGCGCCCAGCGCGCGGGCCCCGGGCCGCTACCGGCCAGCGTGCGCGGGACCGGGGCGTGCGCCCGCACCTCGTCCAGGCAGAGCACCACGGTGAGCGGCTCGGGCCACTCGCGGCCCGCCGCCTCGGCGGGGGACAGACGCTGGACCCGCTCGCCGTCCGGGTCGCCCAGCGCCGACGCGACGACGAGCGTGCGCGGCAGCCCGGTGCCCGCGAGAGCCGCGCCCAGTTCGGCCGGGCCCGCTCCGGGACCGGTCAGCACCCCCACCTTGGGATGCGCGCGGCAGACGTTGACCGCCGTACGGAGGTCGCGTCCGTGCGCGCTGACGACGACCGCGTCGTCCCACGGCAGGCCGATCCGGGCGAACGCCACGGCGACGGACGGGGCGGCGGGCCGTACGTCGAGAGCGCCGGCCCCGAAACGCCCGGCCAGCGCCCGTACGATCCCGAACAGCCCCGGGTCGCCCGAGGCCAGCACCACGGCACGCCCGGCGTCCGCACCGGCGTGGTGCCGAGCGATCACGTCCAGCGCGGGCGCCAGCGGCCCGAGCTCGACCCGTGGGATTCCTTCGGGCAGTCCGGCCACCGCCGCGGCCTCCTTGAGATGCCGCCGCCCGCCGACGACCAGCGTCGCCTCGGCCAGGGCCCGCAGGGAGTCCGCGGAGAGCGGTGTCCCCGTCCCCGTACCGATGACGGTGATCACCGTGCGGCGCCCCGGGTCCGCTCCTCGCGCAGAGCCTTGCGGGCGGCGGGATCGGCCCGCCGGAACCCGTGGAAGTGCCCGGGGTGGTAGAGGTGCGAGCGCGTTCCCGACGCGGACAGCGCCGGTCCGACCAGGAACAGGGTGTGCTTCCAGAGCTTGTGCTCCTTGACGGTCTCCTCCAGCGTGCCGATCGTGCAGCGCACGACGAGCTCCTCCGGCCAGGTCACCTGATGGGCGACGACGACCGGCGTCGAGGTCGGATAGCCGCCCTCCAGAAGCTCCTGCGTGAGCTGTCCCGACCGCGCGGCCGACAGGAACACCGCCATCGTCGTGCCGTGCCTGGCGAACTCCCGTACCTCCTCACCCGGCGGCATCGGCGTCTTGCCGCCGCCCAGCCGGGTCAGGATCACCGACTGCGCGATCTCCGGAATCGTCAGCTCCCGCCCAGCGACGGCGGCGACCGCCGAGAACGACGAGACGCCCGGCACGATCTCCACCTCCAGACCGAGCGCGTCGCAGCGGTCCACCTGCTCCTGCGTACCGCCCCACAGGGCCGGGTCCCCGGAGTGGATCCGGGCGACCTTCAGCCCCTCGCGCGCCGCCCGTTCGTACACGGCGACGACGTCCTCCAGAGACAGCGCCGCCGAATCGAGGATCTCGGCGCCCTCGCGCGCGTGGTCGAGCACCTCCTCCTGCACCAGGCTGGCCGCCCAGATGACGACGTCGGCCGCGGCGATGGCGCGCGCGGCGCGGAAGGTCAGCAGGTCGGCGGCGCCGGGGCCCGCGCCGACGAAGGTCACCTTGCCGGCGGTGTGATCGGTCATGAGCGGGGGTCCTCGCGGGTCAACGGGGCGGGGGAGCGGAAGGGGTGAACGTGGAGGTGCGGACCGGGGGTCCGATCGGCTAGCAAGGGCGCATGGCGGTGTTCGTCGCGCTCGGCGCGTTCCTCATGACGCTCTTCGGCGGCTGGACGGCGCAGCGCGTCACCGACCGCCGCCATCTGGTACTCGGTCTGGCCGGCGGGCTGATGCTCGGCGTGGTCGGTCTCGAACTGCTGCCGGAGGCCATGGACGCGGCGGGCGAGGACTTCCTGGGCGTCCACCGGGCGCTTCTGCTGTTCGTCGGCGGATTCCTCTTCGCACACGTCGTGGAGCGGCTGCTGGCCGTACGCAGGGCCGCACACGGCGCGGCGGACGCCGAGACCGCGCACGGCCACAGCGGCGGCGCCGGCCGGACCGACCGCGCGCCCGAGGTGGGCCTCACGGCGGCGTCCGCGATGGTGCTGCACAGCCTGATGGACGGCATCGCGCTCGGCGCCGCCTTCCAGGTCGGCGGCGGCATGGGCGCGACCGTCGCGCTCGCCGTCATCACCCACGACTTCGCCGACGGCTTCAACACGTACACCCTCACGAGCCTCTACGGGAACGACCGCCGCAGGGCGTTCACGATGCTCTTCGCCGACGCCGTCGCGCCCGTCGTCGGGGCGGCCTCCACGCTGCTGTTCACCCTTCCGGAGGAACTGGTCGGCAGCTATCTCGGGTTCTTCGGCGGCGCACTGCTGTATCTGGCCGCCGCCGAGATCCTGCCCGAGGCCCACCACGAACACCCGGCGCTGTCGACGCTGCTGTGCACCGTCGGCGGCGTGGGCTTCATCTGGCTGGTGGTGGCGCTGGCCAACTGACCCGCGTCGGCGGGCGCTCACAGCTTGCCCCCGCGCCCGCCGTCGCGCCGCGCGGGTGCGATGAGCGTCGAAAGATACGGCAGCGTCCCCTGTTCCAGTTCGGAGGCGGGGCGGATCGACTCCTCCGGCAGCCCCAGCGCCGACCCCCACACCGCGCCCTGCGTACGGCCGGTCTCCCGCAGCGCGGTGGCGACCTCACCGGCCAGCCGCCCGAACTTGTACGCCACCACGGTGCCCGGACCGTCCAGGGCGTCCTTCAGTACGGAGGCGCCCGCCGTCACCGGCACCAGCGTCAACGGCTCGGTGCCCTCGGCAAGAACGGCGCCGCCGCGTGCGGCCAGGTCCTGCATGGCGGTGATCCCCGGCACGGTCTCCACGACCGTGCCCGGTACCAACTCACCGATGGTCTGCGCGAGATAGGTGAAGGTCGAGTAGACGTTCGGGTCGCCGATCGTCGCGAACGCCACGCTTCCGTACGGATGCGCGCGCAGCAGCCCGGCGACGCGCTCGCCCGCCGCGTCCCAGGCGGCCTCACGACGGGCCCGGTCGGCGCGCTCGTTGAGCGCGAAGACCACACGCCGCACCTTCTCGGCACCGACGTGGTGCAGCACGGTCGCCTCGGCGCGGCCGGGCTCCCCGCCGTCCGTGCCGTCGGCCGCCGCCATGACGGGTACGACCACGACGTCCGCCTCCCGCAGGAGACGCACGCCCTTCACCGTTATCAGTTCGGGGTCACCGGGCCCCACCCCGATCCCGACGAGTCTGCCGCTCATGCCGTGCACCTTTCGACGAATCTCCGTGCCATGCCGGGCGCCGCCGCCCAGTGCGTATGCAGATAGCTCGCGTGCACGCCCCGCTGTACGAATCCCTCGACCCGGCGCTCCGGCCGCACGAGCCCCCACGCGGGCGCCGTACCGGCCCCCGGTTCGAGCACGGTCCGGTGGAACTCGTGCCCCCGCAGGCGCGTTCCGGCGGCGGCGAGGACGCTGTCCCCGACGGCGACGGCCTCCCGGTATCCGAGCGTCAGCCGCTCCGACATCCGCGCGTCGGCGCCGAGCACACCACACATCGGCGCCCCGTCCAGCGACCGCGCGAGATAGAGCAGCCCGGCGCACTCGGCGGCCACGGGGGCGCCGGAGCGGGCCAGTTCGGCGACGGCTCTCCGGAGGGGTTCGTTGGCCCCCAACTCGGCCGCGTACACCTCGGGAAACCCACCGCCGACGACCAGCCCCCCGGTGCCGGGCGGCAGTCGCTCGTCCCGGAGAGGATCGAAGACGACGACATCGGCGCCGGCGGCGCGGAGAAGCTCGGCGTGCTCGGCGTAGGAGAAGGTGAAGGCGGACCCCCCGGCAACGGCGACGACGGGCGCATCCAGCCCCTCCGGCGCCTTGAGCCCGGCGGGCCGATTCAGCCCCTCCGTCGTTTGAGGAGCGGGGTCCGGGGCGGAGCCCCGGTGGTGGGAAGGGGCGGGCAGGGGAACAGGCCCGCCGCGGGCGCCACCCCCCGCCTCCCGCACCGCACGCCCCGCATCCCACACCGCCACGTCCAAAGGCGGCGCACCGCGCGCCAACCGGAGCAACCCCTCCACGTCACACCCCACCCGCACCCGCTCCGCCACCCCCCGCACAACACTCGTCGCGTCCTCCCACCGCTCCGCCACCGGCACCAACCCCAGGTGCCGCGACGGCGTCTCGATCTCGGCCGCCCGCCGCAGCACGCCGAGCACCGGCACCCCCGACTCGTCCAGCGCCTCACGCAGCAACGCCTCGTGCCGGTCGGACGCGACCTTGTTGAGGATCACCCCGCCGATCCGCACCTCCGGGTCCCACGAAGCGAACCCGTGCACCAGCGCCGCCACCGACCGCGACTGCGACGACGCGTCCACGACGAGCACCACGGGCGCGCGCAGCAGCTTCGCCACCTGGGCGGTGGACCCGAGTTCGCCCTGTCCGGCGGCGCCGTCGTACAGCCCCATCACGCCCTCGACGACGGCCAGGTCACAGCCCGCCGCGCCGTGCGCGAAGAGCGGTCCGATCAGCTCCGTACCGCACAGATACGCGTCCAGGTTCCGGCCCGGCCGACCCGTCGCCAACGCGTGGTAACCCGCGTCGATGTAGTCGGGCCCGACCTTGTGCGGGGACACGGCGAGGCCACGCGCGGCGAAGAGCGCCATCAGCCCGGTGGCGACGGTGGTCTTGCCACTGCCGGACGCCGGCGCGGCGATGACGAGCCGCGGCACGGACACCGGCGAGACGGCGGAGACCGGGGCGGTGTTCACCACTCGATGCCCCTCTGCCCCTTCTGCCCCGCGTCCATCGGATGCTTGACCTTCGTCATGTCCGTGACCAGATCGGCGAGTTCGACCAGCGCCTCGGGCGCGTTCCGCCCGGTGATCACGACGTGCTGCGTCCCCGGCCGGTCCCGCAGCACCCGTACGACCTCGTCGGTGTCCACCCAGCCCCAGTGCATCGGGTACGCGAACTCGTCCAGCACATACAGCCGGTACGTCTCCGCCGCCAGGTCGCGCTTGACCTGCTCCCAGCCCTCGCGCGCCGCGTCCTCATTGGAAAGCTGACTGTCCCGCTGCACCCAGGACCAGCCCTCACCCATCTTGTGCCAGTCGACCGAACCGCCCTCGCCGCTCGCCCCCAGCACCTTCAGCGCGTGCTCCTCGCCCACCTTCCACTTCGCCGACTTGACGAACTGGAACACCCCGATCGGCCAGCCCTGCGTCCAGCCCCGCAGCGCCAGCCCGAACGCCGCCGTCGACTTGCCCTTGCCGATGCCCGTGTGGACGACGACGAGCGGGCGGTTACGGCGCTGCCGGGTGGTGAGCCCGTCGTCCGGCACGACCGCCGGCTGTCCCTGCGGCATCAGGCAACCCTCCTCTGCGCGCCCCCAGAAGCGCCCTGGGCGCCCCGCACATCCCTGACCAGCCCCGCGATGCTGTCCGCCCGCAGCTCGTCGAGTGTGACGGCCGTGCCGCCCAGCTCTCCCGCGAGCGCGACCGCCAACCCCAGCCGTACCGGCCCCGACTCGCAGTCCACGACCACCGACGCCGTGCCCTCGGCGGCGTGCAGCCGCGCCGCGCGGGTACCGAGCGCCACCGGATCGGCCCCGCCGGTCGCCCGCCCGTCCGTGACCACGACGAGCAGCGGGCGCCGCCCGGGATCGCGCATCCGCTCCACCCGCAGGACGTCGTGCGCCTTCAACAGCCCGGCGGACAGCGGGGTCCGCCCGCCGGTGGGCAGCGACTCCAGCCGTACGGCCGCCGCGTCGACCGAGGAGGTCGGCGGCAGCGCCAGCGTGGCGTCCTTCCCACGGAAGGTGATCAGACCCACCTTGTCGCGCCGCTGGTACGCGTCCAGGAGCAGCGACAGCACCGCTCCCTTGACGGCCGACATGCGCCGCCGCGCGGCCATCGACCCGGAGGCGTCCACCAGGAACAGCACCAGATTGCCCTCGCGCCCCTCGCGGGTCGCCTGCCGCAGATCGTCGCGCCGTACGACCAGCCCGCGCCCCGAACGGCCGCGCGCCCGCTGGTGCGGCGCGGCGGCCCGGACGGTCGCGGCCAGATGCAGTTTGGTCAGCGCGCCCCGTGGCCGCCGGGCCCCGGTCGTACGGCCGTGGTCGGTACGCGCCCGTGAACGCCGTCCTGCCGCGCCCTCACCGAGACCGGGCACGCTGAGCATCTTCGTACGGAAGGGCTCGGCGGCGCGTACGGCCGACTGTTCACCGCCCCCGGCGGGCCGGCCGCCCTGCCCCTCTTCGGGCCGCTCGGGGGAGTCCGCCGGATCGGCCGAACCCCCGGGTGCTTCGGGCGCTTCCGGCCCCTGCGGGCCGTCGGAGCCGTCCTGGGGCGGCTGCCCGCCTCCGGGCCCGTCGGGGTCCGGATCGTCGTCCGGCGAGTCGTCCTCGCCCCCGCCGAACTCCTCCAGCGTGTCGTCCAGTTTCTCCTCGTCCAGGCCGGGCGCGTCGAACGGATTGCGCCGCCTGCGGTGCGGCAGCGCCAGCAGCGCCGCCTGCCGCACGTCCTCGGCGAGCACGACCGTGCGCCCCGCCCACGCGGCGAGCGTCGTCGCGGTCCTGGCCATCACGATGTCGGCGCGCATGCCGTCCACCTCGAACGCGGCGCACGTCGCGGCGATCTGCCGCAGCGCCGCGTCGCCGAGCCGCACCTCGGGCAGCAGCGCCCGCGCGGCCACGATGCGGGCCCGCAGCTCGTTCTCCTCGTCGGCCCAGCGCGCGGCGAATCCGGCGGGGTCGTCGTCGTAGGCGAGCCGCCGCCGTACGACCTCCACCCGCAGATCGGGCTCGCGCGAGGCGGTGACCTCGACGGTGAGCCCGAACCGGTCGAGCAACTGGGGCCGCAGCTCGCCCTCTTCGGGGTTCATCGTCCCGACGAGCAGGAACCGCGCGGCATGACGTACGGAGACGCCCTCACGCTCCACGTAGGAGGCGCCCATCGCGGCGGCGTCCAGGAGGACGTCGATCAGATGGTCGTGCAACAGGTTGACTTCGTCGACGTACAGGATTCCCCGGTTGGCGTCGGCGAGAAGTCCCGGTTCGAAGGCCTTCACGCCCTCCGCCAGGGCCCGTTCGATGTCGAGCGCGCCGACCAGCCGGTCCTCGGAGGCGCCGACCGGCAGTTCGACCACCCGCGCGGGCCGCGAAGCCCCCGGCCCCGTCTCGTGCGGCCCGTCGGGGCATGCCGGGTCGGGAGCTCCCGGGTCGCAGGAGAAGCGGCAGCCCGCGACGACGGCGACGTCGGGCAGCACCGCCGAGAGCCCTCGTACGGCGGTGGACTTGGCGGTCCCCTTCTCACCCCGCACGAGCACCCCGCCCACGGCCGGGGACACGGCGTTGAGCAGCAGCGCGAGCCGCAGATCGTCCTGCCCGACGAGTGCGGTGAAGGGATACGGCGTACTCACAGTGCCTCCAAGGCATGGATCGGCGTGTTCGGCCCGTCCGGCGTTCGGGGGCGCGGCCCCGGGGCGGGGCCCCGGGAGTCCGCCCCGCGCGGCTCCGTGCTCACTCGCCGCCCCCCTCCAGATCGCCCTCCAGCTCCAGATACGCCGCGCGCAGCCGCTCCAGCGTCCGCTCGTCCGGTTCCGCCCACAGCCCCCGCTCGGCGGCCTCCAGCAGCCGCTCCGTGATGCCCCTCAGCGCCCACGGGTTGGACTGCCGCATGAACTCCTGGTTCTCCGGCGCGAAGACGTACTCGGCCGACAACTTCTCGTACATCCAGTCGTCCACGACGCCCGCCGTCGCGTCGTACCCGAACAGGTAGTCCACGGTCGCGGCCATCTCGAAAGCGCCCTTGTAGCCGTGCCGCCGCATCGCCGCCATCCAGCGGGGGTTGACCACCCGCGCCCGGAAGACCCGGTGCGTCTCCTCGCCCAGCGTCCGTGTCTTGATCTGGTCCGGCGTCGCGCTGTCACCCACATACGCCTCGGGCGACTCACCCGTCAGATGCCGCACCATCGCGACCATGCCGCCGTGGTACTGGAAGTAGTCGTCGGCGTCGACCAGATCGTGCTCCCGCGTGTCGACATTCTTCGCAGCCACCTTGATCCGCCGGAACGCGGTCTCCATGTCGCCGCGCGCCGCGCGCCCGTCGAGCCCGCGCCCGTACGCGTAACCGCCCCACACCGCGTACACCTCGGCGAGGTCCGCGTCCGACTGCCAGTTCCGCGCGTCGATCAGCGGCAGCAGACCCGCCCCGTACGCACCCGGCTTCGACCCGAAGATCCGCGCCGTCGCACGCCGGCGGTCGCCGTGCTCCGCCGTGTCCTGATCGGCGTGCGCCCGTACGTAGTTGGCCTCGGCCGGCTCGTCCAGCTCCGCCACCGCGCGTACCGCGTCGTCGATCAGCCCCACCACATGCGGGAAGGCGTCCCGGAAGAAGCCCGAGATCCGCACCGTCACATCGATCCGGGGCCGCCCCAGCTCCGCGGCGGGCACGATCTCGAAACCGGTGACCCGCCGCGACGCGTCCTCCCACACCGGCCGGCAGCCCAGCAGCGCCAGGATCTCGGCGATGTCGTCGCCCTGGGTGCGCATCGCGGACGTGCCCCAGACGGTCAGCCCCACCGACGCCGGATAGGCGCCCGTGTCGGCCAGATAGCGCGCGATCAGCGAGTCGGCCAGCGCCTGGCCCACCTCCCACGAAAGCCGCGACGGAATGGCCTTGGGGTCGACGGAGTAGAAGTTGCGGCCCGTCGGCAGGACGTTGACGAGCCCGCGCGTCGGAGACCCGGAGGGGCCCGCGGGGACGAAACCGCCGTCCAGGGCGCGCAGGATGTTGGAGATCTCGTCCGTCGTACGGGCCAGCCTCGGCACCACCTCGGTGGAGGCGAAGCCCAGCACGGCCACCGCGGACGCCAGTTCGTGCCCCAGGACCTCACCGACCAGCGGCGCCGCCGCCGTCAGCTCCCAGCCCCGCTCCTCCATGCCCTCCGCGAGCCGCCGGCAGAGCTGCTCCAGCAGATCGATCGCGTCCGCCGCCGACCGCGCGGGACCCGCCACCAGATCCGTCAGTTCGGCCGGCACCTTCACCGGCGCCCCCGGCTCGCCCAGCAACTCCTTCTCGACCAGCCCGAAGTGCTCCGCGAGGGCCGCCCGCAGGCCCGGCAGGGCGTTCGCCTCGCCGCCCCACACCTGCGAGGCCCGCAGCACGGCGAGCACCAGGTTGACCCGTGCCTCGCCCTCGGGGCCGCCGCCGAGGATGTGCAGACCGTCCCTGATCTGGACGTCCTTGATCTCGCAGAGATAGCCGTCGACATGCATGACGAACGAGTCGAAGTCGTCCTCGTCCGGCTGCTCGTCGACATGCAGGTCATGGTGCAGCTCGGCGGCCTTGACGAGCGTCCAGATCTGGGCGCGCACGGCCGGGGCCTTCGTCGGGTCGAGATCGCTGACCAGCGCGTACTCGTCGAGCAGTTGCTCCAGCTTGGCCAGGTCCCCGTAGGTGTCGGCCCGTGCCATCGGCGGCACCAGATGGTCCACGACCGTGGCGTGGCCGCGCCGCTTGGCCTGGGTGCCCTCGCCGGGGTCGTTGACGATGAACGGGTAGATCAGCGGCAGTTCACCGAGCACCGCGTCCGGGCCGCAGCCCGCCGACAGACCGAGGCCCTTGCCGGGCAGCCACTCCATCGTGCCGTGCTTGCCCATGTGGACGACCGCGTCCGCGCCGAAGCCGTTCCGGTCGGCCGCCGTCTCCAGCCACCGGTACGCCGCCATGTAGTGGTGCGACGGCGGCATGTCCGGGTCGTGGTAGATCGCGATGGGGTTCTCGCCGAAGCCGCGAGGCGGCTGGATCATCACCACAACGTTCCCGAACCGGAGCGACGCGAGCACGATGTCCTCGCCGTCCACGTACAGCGAGCCCGGCGGCTCGCCCCAGTGCTCCAGCATGCCCGCGCGGAGCTCCGGCTCCAGCGTGTCGAACCAGGCGCGGTAGTCGGCCAGCGGCACCCGCGCGGGCGCGACGGCCAGCTGCTCCTCCGTCAGCCACTCCACGTCGTGGCCACCGGCGCTGATGAGCCGGTGGATCAGCTCGTCACCGTTGTCGGGGTGCGCGTCCGCGCCGTCCCCCACCCGGTAACCGGCGTCGCGCAGGGCGTCCAGCACCCGCACCGCCGACGCCGGGGTGTCGAGACCGACCGCGTTGCCGACGCGTGAGTGCTTCGTCGGATACGCGGTGAAGACCACCGCCAGCTTCTTCTCCGCGTTCGGCATGTGCGCCAGCCGGGCGTGACGCACCGCGATCCCGGCGACCCGGCCGGCCCGCTCGGGGTCCGCGACGTACACCGGGACCCCGTCCGGGCCCTGCTCCTTGAAGGAGAACGGGACCGTGATCAGCCGCCCGTCGAACTCCGGGATCGCGACCTGCATCGCCGCGTCCATGGGGGACAGGGCGGCGTCCGACGCGTCCCAGGCGGCCCGTGACGACGTCAGACAGAGCCCTTGCAGGACGGGCACGTCGAGGTCGGCCAGTGCCCCGATGTCCCAGGCCTCGTCGTCCCCGCCGGCCGACGCGTCCGAGGCGACGGTGCCGCCGGCCGCGAGCACGGTCGCGATCAGCGCGTCCGCCGCGCCGAGCCGTTCGTAGAGGGCGGGATCGGCGCCGCGCAGTGAACCGCAGTACACCGGCAGGGCGTTGGCGCCCCGCTCCTCGACGCGGTCGCAGAGCACGTCCACGAAGGAGGTGTTCCCGGAGAGCTGGTGTGCGCGGTAGAAGAGCACCCCGACGGTCGGCCGCCCTTCCACGAAGGAGCGCTCACCGTGCACACCCCACTCGGGCATCGGGCGCGGCGCCTCGAACCCCTCCCCGGTCAGCAGCACGGTGTCGGAGAGGAACCGTGCCAACTCCGCCAGATTCTCCGGCCCGCCCTCGACCAGGTAGCGCAGCGCCTCGGCCACCACACCGGCGGGCACCGACGAGTCGGCCATCAGCTCCGCGTCCGGAACGGACTCCCCGCCCAGCAGCACGGTCGGTATGCCGGACGCGGCGAGCGCGGCGAGCCCGTCCTCCCAGGCGCGTTTGCCGCCGAGGAGACGCACGACGGCGATCCGGGCCCCGGCGATCAGCGCGGGCAGGTCGTCGGCGGCGTCGACCCGGGTCGGGTTGCCGATGAGGTACGGCGCCCCGGAGGCGCGGGCGGCCAGCAGATCGGTGTCGGCGGTGGACAGCAGCAGGACGGTGTTGCCCCGCCCACCGCTCCCGTCGCTCACGGTGGTCGCGTTGCTCACGGTGGTCATGGCGCTCCAGGTGCGATGAAGGGAAGTCCTGACGGGGCGCCCGACTCGATCAGCCGCAGCAGCGCGTCCGTGTCCGCGTGTTCTTCGATCAGGTCGCCGAGAAGGTCGAGTTGCTCCTCGCGCAGGGCGGCGAACGAGGTGTCCGGGGCGGGTACGAAGCGCCGCCCGGCCGCGCCGGCGACCTCGCGAAGGAAGGCGCGCCTGAAGCCGTCGCTCTCCAGCGAGCCGTGCCAGTGCGTGCCCCACACCTGGCCCGAACGGCATCCGTCCAGACGGCGGCCGGCGCCGTCGACGAGGAACGGATCGCCGCCTTCTACGGAGGCGACGCCGTGGTGGATCTCGTAGCCCTCGACGTGCTCGCCCAGGGCCTCGCCGACCGGCCGGGCCAGGGTCTTCTCGCGGGCGAACTTCACGCGGACAGGCAGCAGTCCGAGCCCGTCGACCGAGCCCGCGCGGGACTCCACGTCGTCCTCGATGTGCTCGCCGAGAAGCTGGTAACCGCCGCAGACACCGAGCACGGGGCGCCCTTCGGCGGCTCGCCGCAGCAGCGCGTCGGCGAGACCGCGCTCGCGCAGCCAGGCCAGCGCGCGCACCGTGCCGCGCGTACCGGGGACGATCACCAGGTCCGCGTCCGTGATCTCGTCGGCCCGGTCCACGAACCGCACCACCACGCCCGGTTCGGCCGCCAGCGCGTCCACGTCCGTGAAGTTGGACATCAGCGGCACCGCGCAGACGGCGACCCGCAGGACGTCCTCTCCGTACGGAGGGGCCACCACCGACTCGCGTACGGCGCCGCGCAGCGAGACCCGCAGCCCGTCCTCCTCGTCGATGCCCAGACCGTGCCGGAAGGGCAGCACACCGTACGTGGCACGGCCGGTCAGCCCGCGCAGCATCTCCAGCCCCGGCTCCAGCAACGACACGTCGCCCCGGAACTTGTTGACGAGATAGCCCGCGACCAGTGCCTGGTCCCCGGGGCTCAGCAGCGCCGTCGTACCGAAGAAGGAGGCGAAGACACCGCCCCTGTCGATGTCGCCGACCACGACGACCGGCAGCCGGGCCGCCCGCGCGACGCCCATGTTCACGATGTCGGTACGCCGCAGATTGATCTCCGCCGGACTGCCCGCGCCCTCGCAGATCACCGCGTCGTACGTACGCCGCAGCTCCTCCAGACACTCCACGACGGTGCCCAGCAGGGTCTCCTGGCGGCCGGGCCCCGCGCCGTCGCCGTGGTAGCCGCGGGCGCTCAGCTCGCCCACCGGCCGCCCCATCAGGACGACTTGACTGCTGCGGTCGCTGCCCGGCTTGAGCAGGACGGGGTTCATCAGCGCCGTCGGCTCGACGCGCGCCGCCTGTGCCTGCATCGCCTGTGCCCGGCCGATCTCGGCGCCCTCGCGCGTCACGAACGAGTTCAGCGACATGTTCTGCCCCTTGAAGGGCGCCACCTTCATGCCCCGGCGGACGAGCCAGCGACAGATACCGGCCGTGACGACGCTCTTCCCGGCGTCGGACGTCGTCCCGGCGACGAGCAGACCGCCCCCGCGTCTCCCTTCGCGGCTCATCGGCCCCTCCTCCTCAGGAGATGGCCGGCCAGCAGCCGCCCCGCCACGCAGACCCCGAGCGCCAGCACACCCACCCGGCGCGACAGTCCGACCGCCCGCTCGATGTCGGCCACCTCGACCGGCCGCCCACCGCCGTTCAGCACCGGCCGGTGCTCGACCCGCCCGCCGTACGCGAGGGTGCCCCCGAGCCGTACACCCAGGGCGCCCGCGAACGCGGCTTCCACGGGGCCCGCGTTGGGGCTCGGATGACGGCCCGCGTCGCGCCGCACCGCCCGCAGCGCCCGCGCGGGCTCGCCGCCCGCCACCGCCGCCAGCGCCGCCGTCAGCCGGGCGCCCGGCCAGCCGGCCGCGTCGTCCAGCCGCGCCGACGCCCAGCCGAAGCGCAGATGGCGCGGCGACCGGTGGCCGACCATGGCGTCCAGGGTGTTGACGGCGCGGAACGCGACCAGTCCGGGCACCCCGCCCAACGCGCCCCAGACCAGGGCTCCCACGACGGCGTCCGAGGTGTTCTCGGCGACGGACTCCACGACGGCGCGGGCGATCTGCCGCTCGTCCAGTTCCTGCGGGTCCCGCCCGCACAGACGCGGCAGCCGCTCCCGCGCCACCTCGACGTCCCCGGCCGCCAGCGCCCCGCCGACGGCGCGGGCCTCGCGCCCCAGCGACGTACCGCCCACCACGGTCCAGGTGACGGCGGCGGTCAGGGCCACCGAGGCGGCCGTACGGCGCCGCAGCCCACGCGCCACGAGGGCGGCCGCCCCGGCCGTACCCCCCGCGCACACGACGGCGTGCAGCGCGCCCCAGCCCCGGTGGTCATGCCACAGCAGGCGCTCAACGGCGCCCGCGGCCCGCCCGAAAGCGGCGACCGGATGGCCGCGCCGGGGATCGCCGAAGAGCCGGTCGGCGAGGAGACCGGCGGTGGCGCCGTACGCGAAAACGCTTCCCTGGGCCGGTACTTCGCGGCCCGCCGAATACTCGGCACGCATCGCTCAGCCCGCCGATACGCCTCGGGACGCTCTCGGGGTTCTCGTACTCGAAGGTCTGAACGCGACAGCTGAACCGCAGCCGGGCATGGCGACTTGTCCTCACTCAGGGTCCGCGCCCTGGTTCGACGTGATGCGGCGACAAGAGTTCCTGGCTCCCGGGGACATGGCTGTCCCCGGTCACAGTGGCGGGACCGCGCCGGATTCGCACCGGCTTCCTCTCGCTGTCGCCGTATTGGCCTCGGCAGTCCACCACGCGTGCGAATTCCCGTCAACCAGGCTTTGACCTGCGGCGGGGCAGTGTGCTGAGGCCCACACGGCGGGGGCGGGAGACAACGCGATCAATCAGGAATCCGCAGCGTCGAACGCGACGGCCGGTGGGCGCACGGTTACACGTACGAGTACAACTCCCTGGACGACCCGTCGCTGTTCGAGCCGGAGGAGAGGCGCCCCTACGTGCTCGCGAGGCGGTCGCACGGCCGGATCGCCGTCGCCGGCTCCGGCGCGCGGGCGTTCGCCCACACGCACGCGGCGACCGACGAGGTGTACCGGGCGGTGCGCGAACCGCGCTGACGCGCGAACGCGGTGGAGGGGGTGGCCCGTGACGTACGGGCCACCCCCTCCACCATGTCCGGCCGGGGTCCGGCCGGGGTCCGGTCAGGCGACGATCATGTAGATCCCGTACGACACGGCCGCCAGGCACAGACCGAAGCAGACGTACGCGCCGGTGCGGGCGACGGCGACGGAGCCGGTGCCCGTGGTGCCGGCCCCCGCGGGTGGCGCGCTCTTCGAGAGCCCGACGATGCCCAGGGTGAACAGGCCCACCAGGGCGACGGTGGTCACGAGACTGACGCCGAAGACGGAGCCGAGCGCCGCCCAGTCGATGTTCATGCTGAAAGAGTCCTTCGCTTCGTCAGGCCCTCGGTGTCGGGCCGCTGATGTCAGACGGCCGCGGGCCGGGCCGGTTCGGTGGTCGGGTCCGAGGTGCCCGTCCCCGGGGCCGGGATGGTGGCGGCGATCTCCGACGCCGGGCCGGTCACCGGGGGCGGGGTGACGGCGGCGACGGCCGCGGCCACGATGCCCGCGGGCCCGTCGGCGTCGGCGGACTCGTCCGCGCCGTTGACATTGGTGTGGTCGACCGGCTGGCGCCGCGACGCGAACCAGATGACCGCCGAGAGCAGGACGAGCAGCGCGGCCGTGGCCGCGATGCCCCACGGGCCCTGCCCGGTCAGGAATTCGGCGCCCGCCGCGACCAGACCGGCGGCCGGCAGGGTCAGCCCCCAGGCGATGAACATCCGGGTGGCGGTCGACCAGCGGACGACTCCGCCCTTGCGGCCGAGGCCGGCGCCCATCACCGCGCCGGAGCAGGACTGTGTGGTGGAGAGCGAGAAGCCCAGGTGGGAGGAGGCGAGGATGACGGTCGCCGCGCTGGTCTGGGCGGCGAAGCCCTGCTGCGGGCGGAGGTCGGTGAGGCCCTTGCCCATGGTGCGGATGATGCGCCAGCCGCCGAGATAGGTGCCCAGCGCGATCGCGACACCGGCGGAGACGATCACCCACAGCGGAGGGTTGGAGCCGGGGGCGAGGACGCCGCCGGTGACCAGCGCCAGGGTGATGACACCCATCGTCTTCTGCGCGTCGTTGGTGCCGTGGGCGAGGGACACGAGGCCGGCCGACGCGATCTGTCCCGCGCGGTAGCCCTTCGCGGTGGCCTTCTCGTCCGTGTTACGGCCGATGCGGTACGTCAGCCGGGTGGCGAGCATCGCGGCCAGACCGGCGACCAGGGGCGCGGCGAGCGCCGGGAGCAGGACCTTGGTGACGACGACCCCGCCGTTGACACCCGAGGTGCCGACGGACATCAGCGTGGCGCCGATGAGACCGCCGAAGAGAGCGTGGGAGGAGCTCGACGGAAGGCCGAGCAGCCAGGTGAACAAGTTCCACAGGATGGCGCCGACGAGCGCCGCGAAGATCACTTCTGTTCTGATGCCCTGCTCGTTGATGAGCCCGCCGGAGATGGTCTTGGCGACCTCGACCGACAGGAACGCGCCGACGAGGTTGAGCACGGCGGACATCGCGACCGCCGTCTTGGGTTTCAGTGCGCCGGTCGAGATGGTCGTCGCCATCGCGTTGGCGGTGTCGTGGAAACCGTTCGTGAAGTCGAACACGAGCGCCGTCACGATCACGATCGCTAGCAGCAGCGTGAGGTGTTCCATTAACCCTGGCAATCCCTTGACGTCATCGGCCGTTCAGGAACGTAGGTACGTTGAATGAACGGAAGATGAACTGGGGCAGGCTTTGCGGTGACTCTCACCGGGGGGTATTCGCCCGACGCTCCATCCGGACGCCGAGCGGCGGCCTCCCGGCGGGGTCGGCGCCTTGCTGAGATTCACCCGAAGGTGGCCCCCGTGGACCCGCGCGACCCCGGTTCGGCCACCTGGCAGGATCGCCGCATGACGGAAACCGGAGACGGGCACGAGCGCCACGGAGACGAACACGAGCGCCAGGACACGCACGAGGACACGGGCAGAGACACGGACAGGGACGTGCGCGAAGCCGGCCACCGGGCGGCCCGGGAGCAGGCGATCGAACGGGCATGGCGGGACCTCGTCGCCACCGCCCGCCGCAGCGCGGCGGACGGACTGGTCGTCGGCACCTCGGGCAATGTGTCCGTACGGGTCGGAGATCTGGTCCTCGTCACACCCAGCGGGGTGCCGTACGACCGGCTGACGCCCGAGGACACCGTCGCGGTGGATCTGGACGGCCGCCAGGTGATCGGCCGTCTCAAGCCCACCAGCGAGCTGCCGATGCATCTGGAGGTCTACCGGAACGCGGACGCCGGCGCCGTGGTCCACACCCACGCCGTCCACGCCACCGCCGTCTCCACCCTCGTGCCCGAACTCCCGCTGATCCACTACATGGCGGCGGACTTCGGCGGTCCGGTCCGGGTCGCCCCCTACGCGATGTACGGCACGGACGCCCTGGCCGAGAACATGGTGCGCGCGCTGCGCGGCCGCACGGGCTGTCTGCTCCAGAACCACGGCACCGTCACGCACGCCGCCACCCTGGACAAGGCCTACGACCGTACGGCCCAGCTGGAGTGGATGTGCCGCCTCTGGCTCACCGCGAGCTCCGTCCCCGGCCACGCCCCCACCCTGCTCTCCCGGCAGCAGGTGCGGGACGTCGAGCAGCGGCTCAAGGGTTACGGCCAGCCGGGCTGACCGCGCACGCCGGGCGGCCCCGGGCGGCGTCTGGCGCGTCACCCCGGACGCCTGCTCCGCTGGCCGTACCGGCCGTCCGTACCGACACTGGGAAAATGCGCCCGGCGAGAGCGACGGCAGCGGCCGTCACCACAGTGATCGGTGTCGGTACGGCCGCTGTCGCGGTCGGCCGGTACGCCAGCGACGCCGCGCTCAAGGCGCCTCCCGGACGGCCACTGCCGGGCGATCCACGGCTCACCGTGCACGCCACGGCCGCCGGCCGGGTGACCCTCACGCGCTGCCTGGCCTCCCTGCGCCCCGGCACCTACGGGCTGGAGTCCCCGGACATCCAGGCGGTCGTCGGACCGGTCATCGACGACGTACCGCACCCCGCCGACACCGTCGTCCGCCGGCTGGAGCGCGTCGGCCGCGGCACCCTCGGCGCCGGCAGCCGTGTCCGGCTCACCCCCCAGATCCACCAGGGCGACCCCGGCAGCGCGCTCGGCCTCGAATACGACCGGGTGGAGATCCCGGGTGAACTCGGCACACTGCCCGGGTGGTTCGTGCCCGGCAGCCGCGAGACCTGGGTGATCACCGCGCACGGCCTCGGCGCGACCCCCGAGCACCCGATGAACGTCATGGAGTTCCTGGTGGATCAGCATCTCCCGGTGCTGAACCTGTTCTACCGGGGCGACCCGGGCGCCCCGCGTTCCCCGGACGGCCTCGGGCACCTCGGCGACTCCGAGTGGCGCGACCTCGACGCCGCGATCCGGTTCGCCGTGCGGGGCGGCGCCGAGCACGTCATCCTGTACGGCTGGTCCGTCGGGGCCACGATGGCCCTGCACACCGCCGGGAAGTCCGGACAGCGGGACCGGATCAAGGGACTCGTCCTGGACAGCCCCGTGCTCGACTGGGAGGCCACCCTGCGCGCCCTGGCCACAGCCCGCCGCACCCCCGGCCCGCTGCTGCCCCTCGCCGTCCGCGCGGCACAGGGCCGGACGGGACTGCGCGGCGGCCGGCTGCCCGTGGTCGCCGATCCGGGGAAGCTCGACGTCCCCACGCTGATCATCCACGGCCCCGACGACGGCCTGGCCCCCTGGTACCCCTCCCGTGAACTGGCCGCCCGCCGCACCGACCTGGTCACCCTGCACACGGTCTCGGACGCCCCGCACGGCGCCATGTGGAACGCGGACCCCACCGGTTACGAGGAGACGCTCCGCCGCTTCCTCACCCCCCTCATGTAACCCCGCGTCACCCTGGCTCACCCCCGCGCGCCATCTTGGCGCGGTACCGCCACCGACGGCCGCCAGGGCGGCCCTCGACCACCCTCCGCTCCGGTGTCTTCCCGGGCCTGTGACCGGCGGGCAAAGGCCCCGGCGGGAGGTTCCGTTTGGGCTTTCGGGCAATCAGCGGGAAGACTGCTCCCGTGACGTCCCGAAAGCCTGATGAGCAATTGGCGCGCAACTCCAGACTCCGACTGGTCCGTCCCCGGGCCCTGACCACGGCCCGCCGGGCCGTGACCACCGGGCGAACACGTCCGGCGCCCCGTCCGCCGGAGGGCACACCGCCGCCCGCGGAGCTGGCCCGTCAGGCGCGGGCCGTCCTCGCCGACGCCGTCCGGATCGCCCGCTGGGCCGCGGCCGACCGGGACCCCGGAGCGGGCCCGCTCGCTCCGAAGGCCCGTGAACGGGCAGCCGCCGCCCTGGAGTTGACGCCGGACCAGGTGAGCGCGGGCTGGGACCGCGCCAGGCTCGCCGGGCTCGTCGAACTGCACGGCGGCACCGCGCGCCCCGGCTGGCGCCTGCGCGCCTGGGACCGTGACGACTCCGCCGTCCTGCGCGGCTGGGTCGCGCTCTTCGACGCCTGGTCGCTCGTCCACGCGGCCCCGGACGACCTCGCCCCGACGACGGTCGCCGAGGTCGTGGAAGCCGTCCCCCAGGTGCTCTCCCTCCTCCAGCTCTCGGCCGGCCCCGTGCTCGTACCGGCCCTTCTCGACCTGCTCCAGCAGCGCGTGGCGGAACTGCGCGACGAGCGCTGCGAGGTGCCGTACGACCCCACGACCTCGTCCCGCCCCCCGGCGCCGACCGCCTCCGCGCCGGAGCCCGGCTCCGAGGCCGCGCCGGCCGCCGCCACGACCGTCCCGCTGCCGCGGCTTCTCGACTGGGCGCTGGAGGGGCTGGCCGCCGTCGGCGCACTGACCCTCGGTGAGGGCCAGGCGACCCTCACCCCGCTCGGCAACTGGGCGGTCTGGGTCAAGCTTGAGCAGATCTGCGTCGCGGCGCAGAGCCCGGCGGGCAACATCGAGCAGTCCGCCGAGAACATGCTGCGCGGCTGCGCCCGGCTCACCCCCGGACCGGCCCGCGCCGAATACCGCGCCTGGCTCGCCGCCCGCACCGTCGGCAGCGCGGTCACCGAACTCATCGCCGTGGCACGCGGCGAGGACGCGCTCCTGCGCGGACTCGCCTTCGAGGCGCTGCGCGTCGTCGGCGCCCCCGCCGAGCCGGAGGTCCGCACCGCGTCGGCCGAACCCTCCCTGCGCCCCTACGCGTTGCTCTGGCTCGCGGAGTACGAGGGCGTGGACCCCGAGGACGCACCGGACGTCCTCACCCGTGAGGAGTCGACCTGGCTCTGGGTCGACACCGCCGCCGCCGTCGCCGACCACGGCGAGACCGCGCTGCTGGTCCGCCACCTCGACTCGGCCGTCCAGGGCACCGTCCCCGCCCTGCTCGACGAGGTCAGGGCCGTCGGCCATCCGCGCACCGTGCAGGTGCTGGTCGCACTGGCGGCCGCGCACCCGGACCCGGCGCTCGCCAAGGCCGTACGCCGGGCGGCGTTCCAGGTCCACACGGGAGGCGCCTGACCGGCTGGCGAGCCACGCACCGATCCACCACGCACCGGAGCGTCCACCGCCCGGCCCTTCGCGCCCGGAGCCGGAGGCTCAGCTGCCGGCGCCCGGTGCGTACGTCCCGAAGCTCCACACATTGCCCTCCGCGTCGCGCGCCATGTAGTCCCGGGAGCCGTAGTCCTGGTCCGTGGGCGGCATCAGGATCTCCACGCCCTGCCCGGCGGCGCGCGCGTGGTGCGCGTCGACGTCCTCGACGACCACATAGATCCCGGCGGGCCCGCCGCCCGCCATCGCCTCGGCGAAGAGGCCCTCGCTCTTCCTGGACCCCAGCATCACCATGCCGTTCCCATGGGCCAGTTCGGCATGGAGGACGCTGCCGTCCTCACCCTCGTACACACTCACCTCCGTGAAGCCGAAGGCATCCTTGAGCGTCCTGATGGCCGCCTTCGCGTCCTCGTAGACGAGCGTCGGACAGATACTCGGCGCACCGGCCATGCTGATCACCCTTCTCCAAGCTCGGCTGTGACCTGTGTCTCAGTTCCTCCAGTCTGGCACCGGCCACCGACAACGCAGCCCGGCCGCGTGCCCCCGGGGGACCCCATGGGGCGTAAACCAGTTGTGCGGCCCCGGTAGACTCGGCCCCATGGCATTTCTCCTTGTGCATTAGCCGGCGTCGAAGAATCCCCTCCGCCCGCCCTTCCGCCGTCCATACCCGCCTTGGAGTTTTTCCGTGATCACCGCCACCGGTGTCGAGTTGCGCGCCGGCGCCCGCGTCCTCATCGAGTCAGCCTCGTTCCGTATCGCCAAGGGCGACCGCATCGGCCTCGTCGGCCGCAACGGAGCCGGCAAGACCACCCTCACCAAGTGCCTCGCGGGTGAGGGCATCCCCGCCGCCGGCACCATCACCCGCTCCGGCGAGGTCGGCTATCTGCCGCAGGACCCCCGCACCGGCGATCTCGACACCCTCGCGCGCGACCGCATCCTCTCGGCCCGGGACCTCGACTCCGTCCTGAAGAAGATGCGCGAGAACGAGGACCGGATGGCGAACGGCAAGGGCGCCACCCGCGAGAAGGCGATGAAGAAGTACGAGCGCCTGGAGACGGAGTTCCTGACCAAGGGCGGTTACGCCGCCGAGTCCGAGGCCGCCACCATCGCCGCCGCGCTCGGCCTGCCCGACCGGGTCCTCGGCCAGCCCCTCCACACGCTCTCCGGCGGTCAGCGCCGCCGCGTCGAGCTCGCGCGCATCCTCTTCTCCGACGCCGACACCCTGCTCCTCGACGAGCCGACGAACCACCTCGACGCCGACTCCATCGTCTGGCTGCGGGACTATCTGAAGACGTACCGCGGCGGCTTCATCGTCATCTCCCACGACGTCGACCTCGTCGAGACGGTCGTCAACAAGGTCTTCTACCTGGACGCCAACCGCTCCCAGATCGACGTCTACAACATGGGCTGGAAGCTCTACCAGCAGCAGCGCGAGTCCGACGAGAAGCGCCGCAAGCGTGAGCGGGCCAACGCGGAGAAGAAGGCCGCCACACTCAACTCGCAGGCCGACAAGATGCGCGCCAAGGCCACCAAGACCGTCGCCGCGCAGAACATGGCGCGCCGCGCCGAGCGCCTGCTGTCGGGCCTGGAGGCCGTACGCCAGTCGGACAAGGTCGCCAAGCTGCGCTTCCCCGACCCGGCGCCGTGCGGCAAGACGCCGCTGACGGCCGAGGGCCTGTCGAAGTCGTACGGCTCGCTGGAGATCTTCACCGACGTCGACCTGGCCATCGACAAGGGCTCGCGCGTCGTCATCCTGGGCCTCAACGGCGCGGGGAAGACCACCCTGCTGCGCCTGCTCGCCGGGGTGGAGAAGCCCGACACCGGTGAGGTCACACCGGGCCACGGCCTCAAGCTCGGCTACTACGCGCAGGAGCACGAGACGCTCGACCCCGAGCGCTCCGTCCTGGAGAACATGCGGTCCTCCGCGCCGGACCTGGATCTGGTGGAGGTCCGCAAGACCCTCGGCTCGTTCCTGTTCTCCGGGGACGACGTCGACAAGCCGGCCGGTGTCCTGTCCGGCGGTGAGAAGACCCGCCTCGCCCTCGCGACCCTGGTGGTCTCGTCGGCCAACGTGCTGCTCCTGGACGAGCCCACGAACAACCTCGACCCGGCGAGCCGCGAGGAGATCCTCGGCGCGCTGCGCACGTACAAGGGCGCGGTCATCCTCGTCACGCACGACGAGGGCGCCGTCCAGGCGCTCGAACCTGAACGGATCATCCTGCTGCCCGACGGTGTCGAGGACCTGTGGGGCGCGGACTACGCGGATCTGGTGGCGCTGGCCTGACCCGGGACGGGCGTGATCCACTCCGTATGGATCATTCGGCTGAGTGGTGATCCATCATCTGAGTGAGTGCGTCTCGTACTTTGGCGTGGCGCGCCGACGATCAAGCCGTTCCGTGACCAGTTGGATCAGCTCTCCGGCACACCAGTCCTGACCTGCTGTTTCTTATGCGCCTTCGGTGTTCTGCCTGCATACGCCGCTCTGGAAGTAGTAATTCCGTTCGTGTTCGAATGCTGCGCTCCGTCGAAGCTTGTGGTGCGAACCTTGCTGAATGGGTGGCCAGGAGCGGCCCGAGGGGTGATCATGAGAAGTCCAGAGCGCACTTCCATGAGGAGGCACGGGTGGCCGAGACTCTGAAGAAGGGCAGCCGGGTAACCGGCCCCGCGCGCGACAAGCTCGCGGCAGACCTGAAGAAGAAGTACGACTCCGGTGCGAGTATCCGGGCACTGGCCGAGGAAACGGGCCGGTCATACGGATTCGTCCACCGGATGCTCAGTGAATCCGGAGTCACGCTGCGGGGACGCGGCGGAGCGACACGCGGCAAGAAGGCCTCGGCCTGACGACCGCGTACGGCTTCTCCGGCCACCGGTTCCGCCGGTGACCACCCGGCCGGTCGTCGCGGTCGACCGGGTGGTTACTGTGCAGTCACTTGGCTAATTTGAGCTGACTGCACCGAACCGGAGGCACCCCATGACGTCGCTCGATCCCGTACTCGACAAGGACGGCGTACGGCTCACCGTCGAGGACGCGGTTGCCACGGTGACCTTGACCAACCCGGACAAACGCAACGCTCAGTCTCCCGCTCTGTGGCGGGCGTTGACGGAAGCCGGGCGGTCACTGCCGGGCAGCGTGCGGGTCGTCGTGCTGCGCGGCGAAGGCAAGTCCTTCTCCGCGGGCCTCGACCGGCAGGCGTTCAGCCCCGAGGGCTTCGACGGTGAACCTTCCTTTCCGGAGCTGGCACGCCGTTCCGACACGGACCTGGACGCGGTCATCGCCGCGTACCAGTCCGCCTTCACCTGGTGGCGCCGGAGCGACATCGTGTCGATCGCCGCTGTCCAGGGTCACGCCATCGGCGCCGGATTCCAGCTGGCGCTCGCCTGCGACCTGCGCGTCGTCGCGTCGGACGTGCAGTTCGCCATGCGCGAGACCAGCCTGGGGCTCGTCCCCGACCTCGGCGGTACGCATCCCCTCGTCGGCCTGGTCGGCCACGCCCGCGCGCTGGAGATCTGCGCGACGGGCCGCTTCGTCCAGGCGGACGAGGCCGAACGCACGGGCCTGGCCAATCTGGTGGTGGAGCCCGCGGAGCTCGACGAGGCGGTGAAGGACCTGACCGCCGCGCTGCTCGCCGCGCCGCGCGACGCCACCGTTGAGACGAAGGCCCTGCTGCAGGGCGCCTCGTCACGCACCTACGACGAACAGCGCGCCGCCGAGCGCGCGGCCCAGGCCCGCCGTCTGCGCGACCTGGCGGGCCTCGGCGACTAGGGCGTGTTCCGGAAGTAGCGTCGTCCGCCCGCGGGGCGGGGCCCACGGCGTCTGGTGCGTGCGATCCCAGGGCGGAGGACCGCCCTCGTACCGGGCCGTACTCGGGCGACCCGACAACGCGCGTTCTCCCCCGTAGCCCTTCGGGCACGGGAGGTGCCCCCTGCGTTGTCGGAGTCGGCCGAGTGCGGCCGGGCCGGTCTTCGCGGCTCAGTCCGTCGCGTCGACCGCCGTGATCAGTACCGCCACCGTCGGGTGACTCGGCAGTGATGCCGTGACCGCCCGGCGGACGGCGCGTACCACCTCCGACGGGTGGTGGCCCGGCGACGTCGCCAGCTCGATCCGGACATGGCCCTTGGTCACCAGCACCGGCGTACCGAGCGACCCCGACAGATGGGCCACGCCGGGGACGTTCGCCGCGATCACGGCCGCCGTGCCCTTCGGGGCCACGGCGGTTACCCCGAAGGGCTCAGTGCCCGCCACGGAATTCCCGGCCCCGCCCTCGGCACGGGCGTCCGGCTCCTCCTCCAGCAGCGCCGTCACCCGCAGATCGACCTCCGTCACCCGCAGACCGAGCCGGTCCACCGCGTGCGTGTGCAGCGCCATGCGCACCCGCTCGGCCACGTCCGGCAGCGGCTCGCCCGCGACCGCGGCGAAGTCCCCCTCGATACGGAGTGCCCCCGGCGGCAGCGCACTGGGCGGCGGGGGCACGGCGGGTGGCTCCGCCGAACCGGGGTCGGCCAGGCAGATCCTCAGCCGGCCCAGTTCGGCCCCCCGCACTTCCGTCGCCGCACGCCGGAGCGCGCTTGTCGCCGCCCGTTCGGCCAGCCACGCCCCGTCCGCCGTCTCACCGAGGGGGAGCAGCCGGCCGAGGTCGAGCCGTGCGCGTACCGCCGCGGTCCAGCCGTCCGCGTCCTTCTCGCCCTGCCCAGTCGTCATGGCCCCAGACTGCCGCATTCCCGGCGCGAGACCGGGCAAGGCGCCCTAATGTGTACATCGAGTCCATCAGCGCCCGGAAAGGGGCGAATCGCTATGTCTGACACCGCACAGCGCAACGAGTCCGAGCCCGCCGCCAAGACGTCGGCCGATGAGCAACGGAAGGCCGCCATGAAGAGGGGCGGCGGCGACCCGGGCACCCGCGGCCGGACCACCATCGCCGACGGGGTCGTCGAGAAGATCGCCGGCCTCGCCGCACGCGACGTGCTCGGCGTCCATGCGATGGGCAGCGGCATGTCCCGCACCTTCGGCGCCGTACGGGACAGGGTCCCCGGCGGCACCAAGTCCGTCTCGCGCGGCGTGAAGGCCGAGGTCGGCGAGGTGCAGACCGCGATCGATCTGGAGATCGTCGTCGACTACGGCGTGTCGATCTCCGATGTCGCCCGTGATGTACGGGAGAACGTGATCTCGGCGGTGGAACGGATGACGGGCCTTGAGGTCGTCGAGGTCAACATCGCCGTCAGCGATGTGAAGCTGCCCGACGAAGAGGACGACGATTCCGAGTCACGGCTCCAGTAACGGCCGTTTCCGGAAGACCGAAGAGGAGTCACTAGATGAACATGGCGCTGGTCGGCCTGTTGGCCGGTATGGCCCTGGCGTTCGCCGGATACTTCGGCGGTTTCGGAGCCTTTCTGCTGGTGGCCGCCCTGGGCGCGGTCGGGTTCGTGGCCGGCCGGTTCCTCGACGGCGATCTGGAAGCGGGCGATTTCTTCCGCGGTCGCGGTCGCGACGAACGTCGGAGGTGACCGGCTGTGGCCGGTGAGCGGGTGGCGGCCGCCGAGCGCGGGGCGACCACGATCGCCGACCGCGTCGTCGCGAAGATCGCGGCGCAGGCGGCGCGGGAGGCACTGGGCGGCGTACCGGACGGCGGTACGGCGCCCCACGCGGGCGTCCTTGTCAACCACGGCGTGGCGCGCGTACGGATCGGTGTCGAGCTGGACTACCCCTCCGACATCGGCGCCCAGTGCGGCGCGGTGCGTCACCGGGTCGTCCAGCGGGTACATGCTCTGGCGGGGATGGAGGTGCCCGAAGTGGTGGTCAGGGTCGAACAGCTCCACTCCGTCCACACCCGCGCGGCACAGGGGAGGACCCAATGAGCGAGCCGGAGGGCAAGGGGACCGAAAGCTCCCCGGGCTCCGTCCGCGCCGACGTGGTCGAGCTGGACCAGTCGTCCTCCGCCGCGCGGTACGAACCGCGGCGCCCGACGCTGGAGCACGGTGCCGGTGACGGGGATGGTGACGGGGACGCCAAGGCCGGCCGCTTCTGGTCCTGGCGCCGGATCCCGGCCGCCGTGGTCGCGGCGATCCTCCTCGGCGCGGCGGCCCTGGTGCTGTACGACGTCGCGGCGGTACGCGCCGAACATCCGGCCATGTACTGGCGCCGGTGGCTGGCCGACCAGCTCGCCACCGTGCCCCTGGACGACACCTGGCTCCTGGTCGGATCGGGTGTCGCCGGGCTCGTCGGCCTCTGGCTGATCGCCCTCGCCCTGACACCGGGACTGCGGCAGGTGCTGCCGATGCGGCGCGGCCCCTCGCGCGTACGGGCCGGGCTCGACCGGGACGCGGCGGCGCTGGCGCTGCGCGACCGGGCGCTCGAAGTCGCCGGTGTGCAGTCCGTCAAGGTGCGCGCCCGACGCTCGAAGGTCCGGGTGCGGGCCCTGGCCCACTTCCGTGAACTCGACGACGTACGCGCCGATCTCGACACCGCTCTCACCGCCGGTATCGGAGAGCTGGGCCTCGTCGATCCGCCGGCGCTCTCCGTACGTGTCCGCCGGCCGAAGAAGGGATGACGGGATGCTCAGAGTCGTCAACCGTGTCCTGCTGGGCGTCGTCGGGCTGGCGCTGCTCTGCGTGGGCGGCGGGGTGCTCGCGACGGGGCTGGGCGTGTCCGTGCCGTCCTGGTGGCCCTACACCGGCAAGCACGACGTGCTGCTGAGCCGCGCGGACCGGGACCGGTGGAGCGCCCAGGGCTGGTGGTGGCCGGTCGTCATCGCGGTGCTCACGGTCCTGGTACTGCTGATGCTCTGGTGGCTGCTGTCCCAACTGCGGCGCGCGCGGCTGGGGGAGGTGCTGGTCGAGAGCGGCAACGGCGAGGGCGCGCTGCTGCGCGGCCGGGCCCTGGAGAACGTGCTGCAGAGTGAGGCGGAGTCGCTGCAGGGTGTGGCCCGCGCCCGGGTCCGCCTGACGGGCAGGCGCACGGCGCCGGAGGCGCGGGTACGGCTGCTGCTGGAGCCGCACGCGGTGCCTGGGCAGGCGCTGGAGGAGCTGACGGAGGAAGCCGTGGCGCATGCGCGGGACTCGGCGGGGCTGGCGGCGCTGCCGACGGAGGCGAGGCTGCGGGCCGCCAAGCACCGGGCGCAGCGGGTGACGTAGGTGGACGGGTCGCTGCGCGGGCCCGTTCCCCGACCCGTCCTTTCCCTCAGCTGAAAAGGCCCGCCCGGCTCAGGCCCCAGGGGGGGCGGAATGGCGGCGGGGCGGGGATCGTCAGTAGCCGTGGCGGGTGCCGCCGTCCACCGGGAGCATCAGGCCCGTCAGGTACGACGCCGCCGGCGAGAGCATGAACGCGGCCGTACGCCCGAACTCCTCCGGCGTGCCGTAGCGGCGCAACGGTATCCGGGCCTCCTGCGCCGCCCGCGCCGCCGCCGGGTCGCCGCCCAGTGAGTCCAGTTCACGGACCCGGTCCGTGTCGATCCTGGCGGGCAGCAGGCCGATCACACGGATGCCGCGGGGACCCACCTCGCCGGCGAGCGACTTGGCGAATCCCGCGAGGCCCGGCCGCAGGCCGTTGGAGATCGTGAGACCGCGGATCGGCTCGTAGACCGAACCGGACAGGACGAGACCGATGACCCCGCCGTCACCCAGTTCCGTGGCCGCCGTACGCGCCAGCCGTACCGCGCCGAGGAAGACCGAGTCGAACGACGACCGCCAGTGCTCGTCCGTCGTGTCCAGCGCGAGCCCCGGCGCCGGGCCGCCGACGCTGATCAGGATCCCGTCGAAGCCGCCGAACCGCTGACGTGCCACGGCTATCAGACGCTCCGCGACAGCGGGATCGGCGTTGTCCGCGACCACGCCGAACGCGTTCGGGCCGATCGACTCCGCCGCCTCCGTGACGGACTTCTCGTCCCGCCCGGTGACAACCACCTTCGCCCCGTCCGCCACCAGCGCTTCGGCGGACGCGCGACCCAGCCCCCTGGACGCGCCCGTGACGACGTAGACGCGGTCCTTCAGTCCAAGATCCATGGCCCCTATCCTGCCTCGTCCTCCTCGGCCAGGGCGAGGGCCGTCCCCACGAGACCGATGTGGCTGAACGCCTGCGGGAAGTTGCCCAGTTGCCGGCCGATCGCCGGATCGTACTCCTCGGCGAGCAGACCGACGTCGTTGCAGAGGGCGAGAAGGCGCTCGAAGAGTTCCGTCGCCTCCTCTCTGCGACCGGTCATGAGCAGGGCGTCCGCCAGCCAGAACGAGCAGACGAGAAACGTTCCTTCGCCGCCCGGCAGTCCGTCGACCGACGAACTCTCCGTGCTGTAGCGGTGCACCAGCCCGTCCCCTCCCAACTCCGCCCGCACCGCGTCGACCGTGCCCACCACCCGTGGATCCTCCGGCGGCAGAAAGCCGAAGCGCGGGATCAGGAGTGTCGCCGCGTCCAGTTCCGTCGAACCGTACGCCTGCGTGAAGGTGTTGCGAACCGGGTCGAAACCCTTCTCGCAGACCTCCCGGTGCACCTCGTCGCGCATCGTCCGCCACCGGTTCACATCGCCGCGCAGCGACGGATCCGCCTCCAGCGTCTTCACGGCGCGGTCCGCGGCGACCCACGCCATCACCTTGGAGTGCACGAAGTGCTGCCGGGGGCCGCGCACCTCCCACAGTCCCTCGTCCGGCTCGCGCCACTTCGACTCCAGGAAGCCCAGCAGGGCGAGCTGGAGGTCCCAGGCGTGCGGCTGCCCGGCCAGGCCGACTTCCCGCGCCACGTAGAGGGAGTCGATGACCTCGCCGTACACGTCGAGCTGGAGCTGCTGGACCGCCTCGTTCCCGGTGCGGACCGGGCGGGAGCCCGCGTAACCGCTCAGCCACGGCAACTCCGTCTCCGGGAGCCGCCGTTCGCCGGCGACCCCGTACATGATCTGGAGGTCGGAGGGGTCACCGGCGACCGCCCGCAGCAGCCAGTCGCGCCAGGCCCTGGCCTCGTCCACGTAACCCGCGGACAGCAGGGCGTTCAGGACGAGCGCGGAGTCACGCAGCCAGCAGTAGCGGTAGTCCCAGTTCCGTACGCCTCCCAGCTCCTCGGGGAGCGAGGTCGTGGGCGCCGCCACGATGCCGCCCGTCGGGGCGTAGCTGAGCGCCTTCAGCGTGAGCAGGGAGCGCACGACGGCTTCGCGGTACGGCCCCTTGTACGTACAGAGTCCCGCCCACTCCTCCCAGTCCGCCTTGCTGTGCTCCAGGGCCTCGAACGGGTCGACCAGATCGGGGCGCGGCAGGTGCGAGGGGTGCCAGGTGAGGACGAAGGCGACCTTCTCCCCGGCGCCGACGGTGAACGACGAACAGGTGCTGAACTCCTGCCCCCACGTCTTGACCAACGGCTTCTCGTTCGGCGCCAGTTCACCGCCGACCGGCCGGGCCCGCGAGATGCTCCGCAGCCAGACCGAGTCGGGCCCGGCGACGGCGACGCGCTGCCCGTCGGTCCTGCGCACCCACGGCACTATGGAGCCGTAGTCGAAGCGCAGCCGCAGAGTGGCGCTCATCTCCACCGAGCCGCTGACGCCCTCCACGATGCGTACGACATCGGGCGCGACATCCCGCTGTGGCATGAAGTCGGTGACCTTCACCGTGCCGCTCCTGGTCTCCCAGAGGGACTCCAGCACGAGCGATTCGCCCACGTACCGGCGGCTGGTGCAGCGGCTCGCCCCCCGGGGGGCGAGCGACCAGTGGCCGTTCTCCTTGTTGCCGAGCAGGGACGCGAAGCACGCGGCCGAGTCGAAGCGTGGCAGGCACAACCAGTCGATGGAGCCGTTCATGCCGACGAGAGCCGCGGTCTGCAAGTCGCCGATGAGGGCGTAGTCCTCGATGCGTTGGGTCACTTCTGCCCTGTTCCCGCAGGACAGGCGCGTTATGCGGCGGCGGTCTCGCGCTCGGGGGCGCCGCGTGCGGCGCCCGCCGCGCGGTCGCGCCTTTCGCGCCGTACGAGAATGACCCAACCCACGGGAACGCCGGCGGTGAACAGCCACCACTGCACGGCGTACGCCATGTGCGGGCCGATGGAGCCGGAGTCGGGCTCGGGGATCTGCCGGGGGCTGCCGCCGGCCGCCGCGGGGGCGGTCTGCTCGATGTAGCCGCCGAGGACGGTCCGGCCGAGTGACCTGGCCTGCTGCTCGCTGTTGATCAGCATGACCTGGCGGTCCGGGAGGTCGCTGAGCTCCTTGATACCGCTGGTGCCGGTCGTCTCGTCGGCCTTGAGGCGGCCGGTGACGGTGACCTCGCCTTTGGGCGCGGCCGGGATGTCGGGGAAGGAGCGCTGGTCCGCGCCGGAGGGGATCCAGCCCCGGTTGACGAGGACCGCGCGGCCGTCGCCGAGCACGAGCGGGGTCAGGACGTGGAAGCCGACGGTCTCGTCGGCGTTGGTCCGGCGGCGTACGACGACCTCGTGCGCCGTGTCGAAGGTGCCGGTGGCCTCGACCTGCCGCCAGAAGTCGGCGCGCGGCACGGTGTGGCCGGGGGAGGTGAGCTCGGTGACCGGGACCGGCTTCGTCTTGAGGTTGTCCGCGATCAGTGTGTTCTGCGCCACCCGGTGTTCGTGCCGGTGCAGCTGCCAGAAGCCGAGCTCGATCATCACGGGGATGAGGGCGAGGGCGAGCAGGGTGAGAATCACCCACTGCCGTGACAAGAGGAACCGGTACACGCCTTTGACGGTACCCGGCGGCTCCGCCGTGCCCGGCAGCGGGTCCGGCCGCCGGGACTGCGCCCCGCCCCGCCGGCCGAGTGCCCGTACGCCCGTCCGTACGCCTGTCGAACAGCCCTCACACCCGGTCGACGATGCCCGCCTTCCCCTCGGCGCGGGCGCAGTGGGCGCCGCAGAACCACCGGCCCTCGACCTCGACCCCCTGGCCGATGATCTGGACGCGGCAGTGTTCACAGACGGGCGCCATGCGGTGGATGGCGCAGGAGAAGCAGTCGAAGACATGCACGGCGCCCTGCGCGTGCACCTCGAAGGACATGCCGTATTCGTTTCCGCAGACTTCGCAACGTGCCATGCGCCACAGGTTGGGACGTGGCGGCGCGGTGTGCGAGCGGACAGCGGGCGAGTCGCGGCGCAATCACCCGTCTGCCGGGGGCACCGCCGGGGGCCGGGCGGGCGCCACGTCGCGCAGCAGGTGCGTGAACGCGGCCTCGTCGACGACCGGCGTGCCGTACTCCGCCGCCTTCACCGTCTTGGACGTCGCCGAGCGGGGATCGTTCGTCACGAGCAGGCTCGTCTTCCGCGAGACGCTGGTGGCGACATGCAGCCCCGCCTCGATGGCCCGGTCCTCCAGCAGCTCACGGTCGACCGACGTGTCACCCGAGAAGGCCACCCGCATCCCCTGCGCGAGCGGCTTGTCGCTCTCGTACCGCCCGGGGTTCGGATACGGACAGGGCGGCAGCCGGCGCGACGGCCGCCAGGTCGCCGGTCGGTACGCCGGCTGATGGCCGATCAGCGGCTTCGCCGGGCTGTCCGACCACTCCGTGAGCGGCAGGCATTCGAGCAGCGGCAGCCGCACCCCGTCCCGGGCCGCCGCGTGCAGGCTCGGCCGGAACGCCTCCGCGAGCACCCGCGCGTCGTCCAGCGCGTGGTGCGCCCGCCGCTGCGCGACGCCGAAGTGCTTGGCGAGCGTGGCCAACTTGTGGTTGGGCAGCGGTAGTCGGAGCTCCTTGGCGAGCGCGATGGTGCACAGCCGCTGACGCGTGGGCGCGATCGCCTTCGCGCGCGCGTACTCCCGGGAGATCATCGACCAGTCGAAGAACGCGTTGTGCGCGACGAGCACCCGGTCCGCCAGCCGCTCGGAGAACTCCCGCGCGACATCCCTGAACAGCGGGGCGTCCGCCAGCACTTCGGTCGTCAGTCCGTGGATCCAGACCGGCCCCGGGTCCCGCTCGGGGTTGACCAGCGTGTACCAGTGGTCCTCGACGTCGCCCCGCGCGTCCAGCCGGTACACGGCCGCGGACACTATCCGGTCGTCGCGGGCGAGTCCGGTGGTCTCCACGTCGACGACCGCGTATCCCTCGGGGTACGCGGCCGGCCACATCGTCGAAGTCGCGGGGTCGTCGAGCATGGTCACAGAGAATACGGGCCACGACTGACAGTCCGTGACGCGCCTCTGACCAGCCGTCGCCCGGTCCGCACGGCACGGGTGCTGACGGGCCGTCCGGTCACCCGTTGGTGGAAGTCACCAAAATCCGCTGACAGGATGTCTCATATACTTGTCAGTAACAACATCTAGCCGGGGCCGCGCACCCGCCCCTACGGTGCTTGGCATGCCCCCGAACCTGCCCGATGTCGTGCTGTGGTCGATCCCCGCCTTCGTCCTGCTCACCCTGGTCGAAGTGGTGAGTTACCGGCTCCATCCCGACGAGGACGCGGCCGGGTACTCGGGCAAGGACGCCGCCACCAGCCTCTCCATGGGGCTCGGCAGCCTCGGTTTCGACCTCCTGTGGAAGATCCCCGTCGTGGCGGTCTACACGGCGGCGTACGAACTGACGCCCCTGCGGGTCCCCGTCCTGTGGTGGACGATCCCGCTGATGCTGCTCGCGCAGGACTTCTTCTACTACTGGTCGCACCGCGGCCACCATGTCGTGCGGATCCTCTGGGCCTGCCACGTGGTGCACCACTCCAGCCGCAAGTTCAACCTCAGCACCGCGCTGCGCCAGCCCTGGACCTCGCTCACCGTCTGGCCGTTCTACCTCCCGTTCATCCTGCTCGGTGCCCATCCCGCGGCGCTCGCCTTCTGCTCGTCCGCCAACCTCGTCTACCAGTTCTGGGTGCACACCGAGCGGATCGACAAGCTGCCGCGGCCCTTCGAGTACGTCCTGAACACGCCCTCCCACCACCGGGTGCACCACGCCTCCCAGGGCGGCTATCTGGACCGCAACTTCGGCGGGATCCTGATCGTCTGGGACCGTCTCTTCGGCTCCTTCGCGGCCGAGACCGAGCGGCCCGTCTACGGGCTCACGAAGAACATAGAGACCTACAACCCGCTGCGGGTCGCCACCCACGAGTACGCCGCCATCGCACGCGACGTACGGGCCGCCCGCGACTGGCGCGAACGGGCCGGACGGGTGTTCCGGGGGCCCGGCTGGCAGCCCGAGTGAGCCGCCGCCTCACGAAGCCGCTCCTGGTGGCCTTCGCACTGGCCGCCGTGGGCGAGCTGGTCTGCGTAGCCGTCGGCTCACGTACCGGTCAACTCGTCGCCAAGCCCCTGCTGATGCCGCTCCTCGCCGCGTACGTGGCCGCCCGGGGCGGGCCTCGGCCGCTCGTCGCCGCGCTGCTCCTCGGCTGGGGCGGCGACGTGTTCCTGCTCTCCTCCGCCGACGGGGCGTTCCTCGCGGGCATGGGGTGCTTCGCCGCCGGACACCTCTGCTATCTGGCGCTGTTCGGCCGCGCCCGTACGCGTGCCGACCTGGCGGTGGGATACGGCCTCGTGCTCGTCGTGACGCTCGCCCTGCTGTGGCCGGGCCTCCCCGCCCAACTGCGCGTCCCCGTGGCCGCCTACAGCCTGCTGCTGGCCGCCATGGCCTACCGGGCGACCGCTCTCGGACCGCTCGCCGGGGCGGGCGGCGCGCTCTTCCTGCTCTCCGACACGCTCATCGCCACCGGTGTCGCCGAGTGGCCCCGGCCGCCGGGCGCCGATCTGTGGATCATGCTGACCTACGTCGCGGCCCAGGCCCTGCTCACGGCGGGCGTCCTGCGGGGCCGCACCGGCGCCCCGCCCGCCGCGCGGAGCCCGACGGCCGGCGCCGTGCACGACTGAGCGGGCCGCCCCACCGGGACGGCCCGCTCAGCTACTCACGCAGCCGTGCTCAGCGGCGGACGGCGTCCAGCGCGTCGACCACGCCGACACCGTAGAAGCCGTTCTTGTACTTGCTGCCCTCGCACACCGCGTCGACGGTGCCGTCACCGTCGATGTCGTACGGGTTGGTGCACGACGTCGCGTCGGCCTGGACGTTCAGCAACGTCTTGACCAGCCACGGCGAGGCGTACGGGTGGGTCGACTTGATCAGCGCCGCGACACCCGCCGCGTGCGGGGACGCCATCGACGTACCGCCCTTGTAGCCGAAGCCACCACCGGGCAGCGTGCTCAGGATCAGACCGTTGACGGCGGGCGCCTCCGGCGTCTGATACACCGTGAGGTCGCCACCGGGCGCCGCGACGTCGATGACCCCGTTGCCGTAGTTGGAGTACGACGCCTTCAGGTTCTTCGCACCGGTCGCGGAGACCGTGACGACACCCGACACCTGGGACGGGATGTCCAGGCACTCGTCCGGGTCGATCACACGGTCGCCCGGAGTGGTGTCGTTCGGGCTGGAACCGTCGGTGAGTTCGTCGGCGGCCAGATCCATGTCGGAGTTGCCGGCGGCGGCGACATTCACGATGCCCTTGCCCTCGGCGTACCGGGTGGCCCGCGTGACGGCGTCGGCCAGGGCCTTCTGGTCCGGGTCGTCCTCGCAGTTGAACAGCCACGGGTCGGTGTAGTAGCTGTTGTTCGTCACATCGACGCCGTGCTCGGCGGCCCAGACGAAGCCGCAGACGACCGCCTCGGTGTAGAAGAAGCCGTCGGGCTGCGACACCTTGATGCCCGAGACCTTCACGCCCGGAGCGACACCGGTGACACCGGTGCCGTTCTTGGCCGCGGCGATCGTGCCCGCGACGTGCGTGCCGTGGTCACTCTCCCCGGGGCCGGGACGCCAGGCGCCGTCCGCCGTGTTGGGCGTACCGCCCACACAGCTGACCGACGCGCGACGGTCGAAGTTCGGCGCGAGGTCGGGGTGGGTGTCGTCGACACCCGTGTCGATCACACCGACCGTGACCTTGCTGCTGCCGAGCGACTTCTTGTGCGCCTTGTCGGCCTTGATGGCCGGCAGGTCCCACTGGAGGGGCTCCAGCGCGTCCTGCTCGTCGGACGCCTTCGCCGTGGCGGCTTTCGCCTCCTTGGCGGACAGCGGCTGCTCGGCCTCGATGTCCGTGGTGGTCTGGGCCGTCAGCGGCTTCGTACGGGTGGCTCCCGCCGAAGCGACGCCCCGGACCTTGCGGATCGTCTGACCGAACTCCGGGTTCTGCGAGTGGACGACGATGACGCCTATCTGGTCATAGGCGATCACCACTGTTCCGCCGGCCTTGGTGATGGCTTTCTTCACCGACTTGACGGTGGAGTGCCCGCCGTTGGTGTTCACGACGTACGACAGCTTCGGGCCGTCCGTCGACACAGCGGCCGGGATGTCGTCGACCGGCGCCGCCGACGCGGACCCGGCCGGCAGGAAGCCGAGCGAGGCGATGAGCGCCAGACCGACGGGCAGAGCCAGTGCGTGCCGCCGTCTGGATCTCAGATGAGCCATGGGTTCTCCACATCATCCGTGAGGCCGCCCCTGCGCACAGCGCGCATGGACGGGTACATGACGAGCGAAGCTATCGCTGATCATCCCTGCTCATCAATGATTTCGGTCAGAAAATCGCCGGTGTTGAACCACTTCGACGTGCTCTCCGTGCCGTTGTCAGGGGGTGGACAACATCACCCCTTCAGTCAGCGTCCCCCCGACCACCCCTATCGCACCCGCGTCACGAGGAGATTCCGTGGCTACCGATGGACCGCCGCCGCCCAAGGGCAACTCGGACCCCAGCACCCCTGCCCAGCCCACGACAGCACAGTTCGTAGAGGTCCAGGAGAGCGCCGAATTCGGCGAACTGCGCCGTACCTACCGCTCCTTCGCCTTCCCCCTGACCATCGCCTTCATCGCCTGGTACCTGCTCTACGTGCTGCTGTCCAACTACGCCGGCGGCTTCATGGGTACCAAGCTCTTCGGCAACATCAACGTCGCCTTCGTCTTCGGCCTCGGTCAGTTCCTCACCACGTTCCTCATCGCCTGGTTCTACTCGAAGTTCGCATCGCAGAAGCTCGACCCCAAGGGCGCGGCGATCAAGTCCCGTATGGAGGCCGACCTGTGAGCCCGACCATCCAGCTGACCGAGGCCGCGGGAATCCAGCTGGCGGCCAACACCGACGCCAGCGAGCACCGGCCGCTGATCATCACGCTCTTCGCGCTGTTCGTCATCGCGACCCTCGTCATCACCGTCTGGGCCGGCCGGCAGACCAAGAGCGCCGCCGACTTCTACGCGGGCGGCCGCCAGTTCACCGCCTTCCAGAACGGCCTCGCCGTCTCCGGCGACTACATGTCCGCCGCCTCCTTCCTCGGTATCGCCGGCGCCATCGCCCTCTTCGGCTACGACGGCTTCCTCTACTCCATCGGCTTCCTGGTCGCCTGGCTCGTCGCGCTGCTGCTGGTCGCCGAACCGCTGCGCAACTCCGGCCGCTACACCATGGGCGACGTCCTCGCCTACCGGATGCGCCAGCGCCCGGTCCGTACGGCGGCGGGCGCCTCCACGATCGTCGTCTCGATCTTCTACCTGCTCGCCCAGATGGCCGGCGCGGGTGTGCTCGTCTCCCTGCTGCTCGGCATCACCAGCGACGCGGGCAAGATCCTGATCGTCGCCCTGGTCGGCATCCTGATGATCGTCTACGTGACCATCGGCGGCATGAAGGGCACCACCTGGGTCCAGATGGTCAAGGCCGTCCTGCTCATCGCGGGCACCCTGCTCATCACCTTCCTGGTCCTGCTCAAGTTCAACTTCAACATCTCCGACCTGCTCGGCTCCGCCGCTTCCAACAGCGGCAAGGGCTCGGCGTTCCTGGAGCCGGGACTCAAGTACGGCCTGACCGAGACCTCGAAGCTCGACTTCATCTCGCTGGGCATCGCGCTCGTCCTCGGCACCGCCGGTCTGCCGCACATCCTGATCCGCTTCTACACCGTGCCCACGGCCAAGGCGGCCCGTAAGTCGGTCAACTGGGCCATCGGCATCATCGGCGGCTTCTACCTGATGACCATCGCCCTGGGCTTCGGCGCCGCGGCGCTGCTCACCCCGAAGGAGATCACCGACTCCAACCCGGCGGGCAACACGGCCGCGCCACTGCTCGCGATGGAGATCGGCGGCGGCGGAGACTCCACCGGCGGCGCCATCCTGCTCGCCATCATCTCCGCGGTCGCCTTCGCCACCATCCTCGCGGTCGTGGCCGGTCTGACGCTGGCGTCCTCGTCGTCCTTCGCGCACGACATCTACGCCAACGTCATCCGCCGGGGCAAGGCCACCGAGAAGGAGGAGGTGCGCGCGGCCCGCTGGGCGACCGTCGCCATCGGCGTCGTCTCCATCGCGCTCGGCGCCCTCGCCCGCGACCTGAACGTCGCCGGCCTGGTGGCCCTCGCCTTCGCGGTCGCCGCCTCCGCCAACCTGCCGACGCTTCTGTACAGCCTCTTCTGGAAGCGGTTCACCACCGTCGGCGCGCTCTGGTCGATCTACGGCGGTCTCGCCTCGTCCGTCCTGCTGGTGCTGTTCTCGCCGGTCGTCTCCTCCAAGCCCAGCTCGATGTTCCCCGGCGTGGACTTCGCCTTCTTCCCGCTGGAGAACCCGGGACTGATCTCGATCCCGCTGGGCTTCCTGCTCGGCTGGCTCGGATCGGTCCTCTCCAAGGAGGAGCCCGACGTCAAGAAGTACGCCGAGCTGGAGGTCAAGTCGCTCACCGGCACCGGAGCGCACTGATCCGGTCCCTTCACTGATCGAATTCAATCGAAGAGCGGGCCTTTGGCGTGGCCGCGTCGTAGAGTCCTACGACGCGGCCACGCCTCTCCTCGTGGCAAACGGACCCTGTGGATGTCACAGGTCTGCCGTACGCTCGGAAGATCGGCTGCTACGAGCACCGAGACGCCAGTCCCAGAGGTACCAGAGGCACCACGAGGAAGGGGGCTCACGAGTGCTCATCGACACTTACGGCCGGGTGGCGACCGACCTGCGAGTCTCGCTCACCGACAAGTGCAATCTCCGGTGTACGTACTGCATGCCGGAAGAGGGCCTGCAGTGGCTCGCGAAGCCGGATCTCCTCACCGACGACGAAATCGTCAGACTCGTCCGTATCGCCGTGACCCGGCTCGGCGTGCGCGACGTCCGCTTCACCGGCGGTGAGCCGCTGCTGCGACCCGGCCTCGTCGGGATCGTCGAGCGGTGCGCCGCCCTCGCACCCCGCCCCAAGATGTCCGTGACGACCAACGGCATAGGGCTGAAGCGCACGGCGGAGGCGCTCAAGAGCGCCGGTCTCGACCGGGTGAACGTCTCGCTCGACACCCTGCGCCCCGACGTCTTCAAGACCCTCACCAGGCGCGACCGCCACCAGGACGTGCTCGACGGGCTGGCCGCCGCGCGCGACGCGGGCCTGACCCCCGTCAAGGTCAACACCGTCCTGATGCCGGGACTCAACGACGACGAGGCCCCCGAGCTGCTGGCCTGGGCCGTGGAGAACGGCTACGAGCTGCGCTTCATCGAGCAGATGCCCCTCGACGCCCAGCACGGCTGGAAGCGTGACGGCATGATCACCGCGGGCGACATCCTCCAGTCGCTGAGCACCCGCTTCACGCTCACCGAGGAAGGCGGCGAGAAGCGCGGATCCGCCCCCGCCGAGCGCTGGCTCGTGGACGGCGGACCGCACCGGGTCGGTGTCATCGCCTCCGTCACCCGGCCGTTCTGCTCGGCCTGCGACCGCACCAGGCTCACCGCCGACGGTCAGGTCCGTTCGTGTCTGTTCGCCCGCGAGGAGACCGACCTGCGCGCGGCCCTGCGTTCGGACGCAACCGACGAGGCCGTCGCGACGCTCTGGAAGCTGGCGATGTGGGGCAAGAAGGCGGGCTCCGGCCTGGACGACCCGCTGTTCCTCCAGCCCGACCGGCCCATGTCAGCCATCGGCGGGTGAGGTGTCCCGCTCCCACTCGGCCAGGGTGACGACGTCCTTGAGGAAACCGCGGACACCGAGGAACGACGACAGGTGTTCGCGGTGCTCGTCGCAGGCCAGCCAGGTCTTCCGGCGCTCGGGCGTGTGCAGCTTGGGGTTGTTCCAGGCCAGTACCCACACGGCGGCGGCGCGGCAGCCCTTGGCCGAACAGACAGGTCCGTCGGGTCCGACGGAGGCGCCGGGAGATTCGAAGAGGTCCACGACCTCAAGCCTAGAGCGTGACGGGGGCGTGGCCGACAGCCGCTGATCCTGGGAGACCGGCCCCGAAAAAGGCGACGCCGAGCAGCCACGGGGGGAGCTGCCCGGCGTCGGTCCGTCGCTCCGACGGGGGATGCGGAGCGCCTACAAAGTATGTCACGGGTAACCGGCTCAAGTGCACTGGAACTTCATGATTGATCTGAGCTTTTCTTGAGCTTCGAGAGCGTTCGAGTCAACTCCGGCCGTGCGGGGGACCCGGGTGTTCGAAGTTCGCGGACCGCGCGCCGGATTCCGCTCCACCCGGCACGGGCGCGGGAGCGATCATCGGCCGGGCCGGCGGGGGCAGGTGGGTCGACGGCAGGGAACCGGCGTTCTCCCGGCCCCCGTTGGCGATGACCACGGCCACGTACGGCAGCAGGACGCCGAGCACGAGGCAGCCGATCGCCACATAACGCTCCACGTTCCACAGAGCCACGGCCAGGATCACCGCGAGCGTCCGCACCAGCATGGAGATGACATAGCGCCGCTGTCTGCCGCGCACGTCCTCGTCGAGCCCCCGCCTCGCTCCCGTGATACGGAAAACCTCGGTGCTGCGCTGCTTCCGCATCACGGTCCACCATCCGATTCCCTCGCCGGCCGCTCCCAGTGCCGGATCCGCTCCACGGTACGCCCGCCGTGCGCCTCCTACGAGAGGGGGTACCGCCTGATGGAGTCGCACCCTGTACCCGCACGTCACGTACGGCCCGGTACGCGGGTGGGCGTACCGGGCCGTATCGGGTGTCCCCGGCTCAGGAGGCCGTTTCCGCCGTGACCTCGATCGCGGCGAGGTTCTTCTTGCCGCGGCGCAGCACCAGCCAGCGTCCGTGCAGCAGCTCCCCGGCGTCCGGTACGGCCTCGGCGTCCGTGACCTTGGTGTTGTTCACGTACGCCCCGCCCTCCTTCACCGTGCGGCGGGCCGCCGACTTGCTCGACGCCAGGCCCACCTCGGTCAGCAGGTCCACCATCGGCGCCAGCTCCGCCACCCGCGCGTGCGGCACCTCGGACAGGGCCGCCGCCAGCGTTAGCGCGTCCAGCCCGGTCAGCTCACCCTGGCCGAACAGCGCCTTCGACGCCGCGACCACCCCGGCGCACTGCTCGGCGCCGTGGACGAGTGTCGTCAGCTCCTCGGCCAGCGCACGCTGCGCCGCCCGGGCCTGCGGACGCTCCTCGGTCAGCTTCTCCAGCTCCTCGATCTCCGCCCGGGTTTTGAAGCTGAAGATCCGCAGGAACTTGGAGACGTCCCGGTCGTCCGCGTTCAGCCAGAACTGGTAGAACGCGTACGGCGTCGTCCGCTCGGGGTCCAGCCAGACCGTGCCGGTCTCCGTCTTGCCGAACTTGGTGCCGTCGGCCTTCGTGATCAGCGGGGTCGCCAGGGCGTGCACCGACGCCTCGGGCTCGACCCGGTGGATCAGGTCCGTACCCGCCGTGAGATTGCCCCACTGGTCACTGCCGCCGGTCTGGAGCGTGCAGCCGTGGCGCCGGTACAGCTCCAGGAAGTCCATGCCCTGGAGGATCTGGTAGCTGAACTCGGTGTAGCTGATGCCCGCGTCGGAGTTCAGCCGCCGCGCGACCGCCTCCTTCGCGATCATCTTGTTGACCCGGAAGTACTTCCCGACGTCGCGCAGGAAGCTGATCGCCGACAGACCCGACGTCCAGTCCAGGTTGTTGACCATGGTCGCCGCGTACGGACCCTCGAAGTCCAGGTACCGCTCGATCTGCGCGCGCAGCCGTCCCACCCACTCGCCGACGACCTCGGGCTCGTTCAGCGTCCGCTCCGAGTTCGGCTTCGGGTCGCCGATCAGCCCCGTCGCCCCGCCGACCAGCCCCAGCGGACGGTTCCCCGCCAGCTGGATCCGGCGCATCGTGAGGATCTGGACCAGATTCCCCAGGTGGAGGCTGGGCGCGGTCGGGTCGAAGCCGCAATAGAACGTGACGGGGCCGTCCGCGAACGCCTTGCGCAATGCGTCCTCGTCGGTGGACAGGGCGATCAGCCCACGCCACCGCAGCTCGTCGACGATATCCGTCACGTTTCTCGCGTCTCCTTCGCTGAGTCAGGTCGGTCCGGCGTCCACGACGCCGGAACCCCTTCGAGGTTATACGCCCTGGCTGACCGAACTCATATTGAAATCAGGCACTCGCAGCGCGGGCATCGCGGCCCGGGTGAAGTAGTCGCCCCACTCGCGCGGCAGCGTCTTCTCCGTCCGGCCCGCCTCCGACGCGCGCGACAGCAGGTCCACCGGCGACTCGTTGAAGCGGAAGTTGTTCACCTCGCCGACGACCTCACCGTTCTCGACGAGATAGACGCCGTCCCTGGTGAGCCCCGTCAGCAGCAGCGTCGCCGGGTCGACCTCGCGGATGTACCACAGGCACGTCAGCAGCAGCCCGCGCGTGGTGCCGGCGACCATCTCCTCCAGCGAACGCTCACCGCCGCCGTCCAGGACCAGGTTGTCGACCGCGGGCGCCAGCGGCAGCCCGGTCAGCTCCGCGCTGTGCCGGCTGGTGACCAGCCGGTCCAGCCTGCCGTCCCGTACCCAGTCCGTGGCGGACAGCGGAAGACCGTTGTCGAACACCGACGAGTCGTCGCCCGACGCGTGCGCGATCACGAACGGCGCGGCTTCCAGACCCGGTTCGTTCGGATCACTGCGCAGCGCCAGCGGCAGCTCGGCGAGGGTGTCGCCGACGCGGGTGCCGCCGCCGGGCTTCGAGAAGACCGTACGGCCCTCGGCCGCGTCCCGCGCGGAGGACGACCACAGCTGGTAGATCAGCAGATCGGCCACCGCGGTGGGCGGCAGCAGCGTCTCGTACCGGCCCGCGGGCAGCTCGATACGGCGCTCCGCCCAGACCAGCCGCCGCGCCAGCTCGGCGTCGAGCGCCGCCGGATCCACATCCTTGAAGTCACGCGTCGACCGCCCCGCCCAGGCCGACCGCGAGCGGTCGGGGGACTTGGCGTTGAGCTCCAGCGTGCCGTTGGGCTGGTCGTGCCGGAGCCGTACACCCGTGGACGTACCGAGATACGTCGAGGTCAGCTCGTGGTTCGCGAAGCCGTACAGCTCACGGCCGCCGGCCCGGGCGCGCGCGAAGGACTCACCGAGCGCGGGCGCGAAGTCCGCGAAGACGGCGGACGTCGTCTCGGCCGGTTCGTCGGTGAAGTCCTCCGACACCGGACCGGCCTCCACGAGCGGGCGGGCGTCCTCGGCGGGGCCCGCACCACGCGCGGCGGCCTCGGCGGCGCGCACCAGGGGCTCCAACTCGTCGGCGGTGACGGCGGACCGCGACACCACACCGGAGGCGGTGCCCTCCTTGCCGTCGACGGTCGCGATGACGGTGAGCGTACGGCCCCGGGTCAGACCGTTGGTCGTCAGCGAGTTGCCCGCCCAGCGGAGGTTGGCCGTCGAGTGCTCGTCGGCGATGACCACGCAGCCGTCGGCGGTCGACAGTTCGAGGGCCCGCTCGACGATCTCGTGCGGCTTGCCACTGCTGCTCGTGCTCATCGTCCGGCCTCCTGCGTCGTGTTGAGACTGTGCCGACCCGGGGAGCGACCCCCGGACCCCCGTCCGATTCCCGTGGCCCGCGTCATCGTCCGGCCTCCTGCGTCGTGTTGAGGATGTTCACTCCGCGGAAGAGGGCGGAGGGGCAGCCGTGGGAGACCGCCGCGACCTGGCCCGGCTGGGCCTTGCCGCAGTTGAAGGCGCCGCCGAGCACATACGTCTGCGGTCCGCCCACGGCCTCCATCGAGCCCCAGAAGTCCGTCGTCGTCGCCTGGTAGGCCACGTCCCGCAGCTGGCCGGCGAGCTTGCCGTTCTCGATCCGGAAGAACCGCTGCCCGGTGAACTGGAAGTTGTAGCGCTGCATGTCGATCGACCACGAGCGGTCGCCGACCACATAGATCCCGCGCTCCACCCCGCCGATCAGATCCTCCGTGGCGAGCCCGCCCGGATCCGGCTTCAGCGACACGTTCGCCATGCGCTGCACCGGCACATGCCCCGGCGAGTCCCCGTACGCGCAGCCGTTGGAGCGGTCGAAGCCCGTGAGCTTCGCGATCCGCCGGTCCAGCTGGTAACCGACGAGCGTGCCGTCCTTGACGAGGTCCCACGACTGGGCCTCGACACCCTCGTCGTCGTACCCGATCGTCGCCAGACCGTGCTCGGCCGTCCGGTCACCCGTCACGTTCATGATCGACGAGCCGTACGCCAGCTTCCCCAGCTGGTCGAAGGTGGCGAAGGACGTACCGGCGTACGCCGCCTCGTACCCCAGCGCCCGGTCCAGTTCGGTCGCGTGCCCGATCGACTCGTGGATCGTCAGCCAGAGGTTCGACGGGTCGACCACCAGGTCGTACGTCCCCGCCTCGACACTCGGCGCGCGCATCTTCTCGGCGAGCAGCGCCGGGATCCGCTCCAGCTCGGAGTCCCAGTCCCAGCCGGTGCCCGTCAGATACTCCCAACCCCGGCCGACCGGCGGGGCGATGGTGCGCATCGAGTCGAACTCACCGGTCTCACCGTCCACCGCGACCGCCGAGAGCTGCGGGTGCAGCCTCACGCGCTGCTGTGTGGTGACGGTGCCCGCCGTGTCCGCGTAGAACTTGTTCTCGTGGACGGTCAGCAGCGAGGCGTCCACATGCGCGACACCCTCCGCGCGCAGCAACCGCGCGCTCCACTCCGCGAGAAGTCCACTCTTGTCCTCGTCGGGTACCTCGAAGGGGTCGATGTCGTACGCCGACACCCAGGTCTTCTCCGCGTGCACCGGCTCGTCGGCCAGCTCCACACGCTCGTCCGAACCCGCCGCCGCGATCACCTTCGCCGACAGCTTCGCCATCGCCACGGCCTGTCCCGCGACCCTGGCCGCGGCGTCCATCGTCAGGTCGACCCCCGAGGCGAACCCCCAGGCGCCGCCGTGCACGACACGTACCGCGTACCCGACATCGGTCGAGTCCGACGACCCGGCGGGCCTGGCGTCCCGCAGGCGCCAGTCCGCGCTCCGTACCCGCTCGAACCGGAAGTCGGCATGATCGGCGCCGAGCGCACGCGCCCTGGCGAGGGCCGCGTCGGCGAGCGCCCTCAGCGGCAGTGCCAGAAACGACTGATCTACCTCGTGGGGCACGTCGGCCTCCCTTTCACACGCCTCGGTAAAGGTGTCCGCAGTGAATCATGCGGTACGGAGCGGGGTTTCGCCGCGTTTATGTAGGGACCCCACAGTGACCGTACCGAGGCGCTGTCCATGCCCGAGTCCACGGACGGGCGGCTCGGGCGATAGGTTTTGCAGGTACCAGACAGCTACGAAAGGTGCTCCGTTGAGCCGCTCGGTTCTCGTCACCGGAGGAAACCGGGGCATCGGCCTTGCCATCGCCCTGGCTTTCGCCGGCAACGGCGACAAGGTCGCCATCACTTACCGCTCGGGCGAACCGCCCAAGGCCCTGACGGATTCGGGCTGCTTGGCCGTCCGCTGTGACATCACCGATTCCGAGCAGGTGGAGCAGGCCTACAAGGAGATCGAGGAGACGCACGGCCCCGTGGAGGTGCTGGTCGCCAACGCCGGCATCACCAAGGACCAGTTGCTGATGCGGATGTCGGAGGAGGACTTCACCTCCGTCCTCGACACCAACCTCACGGGCACCTTCCGGGTCGTCAAGCGCGCCAACCGCGCGATGCTGCGCGCCAGGCGCGGCCGCGTCGTCCTCATCTCGTCCGTGGTCGGGCTGCTCGGCTCGGCCGGCCAGGCGAACTACGCGGCCTCCAAGGCCGGCCTTGTCGGCTTCGCCCGCTCGCTCGCCCGTGAACTCGGCTCGCGCAACATCACGTTCAACGTCGTGGCGCCCGGTTTCGTCGACACCGACATGACCAACGTGCTCACCGACGAGCAGCGCCAGAACATCGTCGCCAACGTCCCCCTCGGCCGTTACGCACAGCCCGAGGAGATCGCGGCGGCGGTCCGCTTCCTCGCCTCGGACGACGCCGCGTACATCACTGGAGCCGTCATTCCCGTTGACGGCGGATTGGGCATGGGTCACTGATCACATGAGTGGAATCCTCGCCGGCAAGCGCATTCTCGTCACAGGCGTCCTCACCGACGCCTCCATCGCCTTCCACGCCGCCAAGGTGGCGCAGGAAGAGGGCGCGGACGTCATCCTCACCGGCTTCGGGCGCCTCTCGCTCGTCGAGCGCATCGCCAAGCGGCTGCCCAAGCCGGCCCCCGTCATCGAGGTGGACGTCACCAACCAGGAGCATCTGGACTCCCTCGCCGACCGGATCCGGGAGCACCAGGGCGAGGGTGCGAGCCTCGACGGCATCGTGCACTCGATCGCCTTCGGCCCGCAGGGAGTCTTCAACTTCCTGGAGGCGGAGTGGGAGGACGTCGGTACGGCGGTGCATGTCTCGGCGTACTCGCTCAAGTCGCTGACCATGGCCTGCCTTCCGCTGATGGAGCGCGGCGGCTCGGTCGTCGGCCTGACCTTCGACGCGCAGTTCGCCTGGCCCAAGTACGACTGGATGGGCATCGCCAAGGCGGCGCTCGAATCCACCAACCGCTATCTCGCGCGTGACCTGGGCGCCAAGAACATCCGCTGCAACCTGGTCTCGGCCGGCCCCCTCAGGTCCATGGCCGCCAAGTCCATCCCGGGCTTCGAGGAGCTGGCCGACGTGTGGAACCACCGCGCGCCCATCGGCTGGGACCTGTCCGACCCGGAGCCGACCGGCCGTGGTGTCGTCGGGCTGCTGTCCGACTTCTTCCCGAAGACGACGGGCGAGATCCTGCACGTCGACGGCGGCGTCCACATGATGGGTGCCTGAGCGAAGACAGCTCGACCACGGAACCGCGTGACCGCCCCACGGCGGCACGCGGTTCCGTGCGTCGTACAGCCTCGACCGTCACTTTCCGTGACCGTAGGAGTCGAGAAGAGCGACAACTCCCCGCACACTGATCGGGGAGGAGGTGTCGCTGTGTACCGGAAAGCGCGCAAGGCGGCTGCCTCGCTGACGGCGGCGGTGCTGATCGTGGCGGGCCTCGCCGTCACGGCAGTCGTACGGGACGAGTCGCCGCCCCCGGCGGCCAGGACCTCGGCGGCGGACGTACTGGGTGTCGACCGCGTCGCGGTGGACGCGGACAGTGACGACGCCCACGAGGCCGACGACTCCCACGACACCAACGGCGCCGACGGCCCCGACGGCGTGCGCGACCGTCGGGACGGGCGCGACAAGGAGCGCGAGCGTGAACCGTTCGGGGCTTCCTGCCGTACGGCGGCCGAGGGCTCCGTGGTGACCGCGTTCTGCCACAACCCGTACCCGGAGACCGACCGGGTCCAGCTGCACATCGAGTGCGCGCGCTGGTGGGACGTCGACTCCGACAGCGCGCCCGCGGAGGCCCGGCCCGCCGGCTACGTCCGGCTCACCGGGCGCTGCTGGAAAGAGATCGAATCGGCCTGGGTCAGCCACGCGCGCGTGGTGCCCTGACCGGGGCTCCCGGCCGCCCTCAGGCCGTCTCGCGCAGACAGCTGAAGGCGTGGCTCGCCGCCTCCGCGCCCGCCGTTTCGGTGTCCCCCGCCCTGATGGCCTCCACCAGCCGCGAGTGGTCCAGATGGAACGCGGGGCGCAGCTCACGGCCCACATCGGCGCGCAGACCGTCGCGCAGCAGATCGCTCAGATCCGCGTAGAGCGCGGTGAGCACCTCGTTGTGCGAGGCCGAGACCACCGCCAGGTGCAGGGTCGCGTCCGCGGCCACGAACAGATCGGCGTCCCCGCCGGCCCACGCCTCCTCGCGGCGCGCCAGCAATGTGTCCAGCTGCCGCACGTCCCGCTCCGTGCGGCGCTCGGCCGCCAGCCGGGCCGCCGAGGCTTCGAGGGTGGAGCGCACCTCCGCGATGTGCCGGGCGTCGGCGTCGGCGAACCTGCGGTGCATCACACCGGCGAGCTCACTCGTGGCGACGACATAGGTGCCCGAGCCCTGCCGGATGTCCAGGAGCCCGTTGTGCGCCAGCGCCCGGACCGCCTCGCGGACGGTGTTACGGGCCACGCCCAGCTGCTCGACCAGCTCGGGCTCGGTGGGGATGCGTGAGCCGACCGGCCATTCGCCCGACGTGATCTGGTTCCGCAGCTCGGTGATCACCTGATCGGAGAGCGCGGATCTCCGGGGAGAGGTCAGGGCCATGGTGCTCCAAGTTCTCGCTGCCGAGGGACGACGTGTGCCCGAGGTCCCGTGGATGACGTCAAGCGATTGGACAACCAATCATCCCATGATTCTATGATGGCTCCATGCTGGACGAGACCACGACCCCACTCCCGCTCCGGGAGGACGCCGCGCCCCTGCCCGCCGATTCTTCCGCACCGGTGCCCTCACCCGGGAAGACCGTGTGGCTGACGAGGCTCCTCGTCGTCGGGCTCGTCCTCGCGGCCGTCAATCTCCGCCCCGCCATCACCAGCCTCGGCGCGCTGCTCGAAGACGTACGCGTCGGACTCCATATGAGCGGCAGCGTCGCCGGCGTCCTCACCTCCGTCCCGGCGCTCTGTTTCGCCGTTTTCGGCGTCACGGCCCCGCGCCTGGCCCGCCGCTTCGGGCCCGCCACGGTGGTCTGCGCGGGAATGGTGGCCATCACGGCCGGTCTGCTGATCCGCCCTTTCACCACCGGCACGGCCGCCTTCCTCGCGGCGAGCGCGCTGGCGCTGATGGGGATAGCCGTCGGCAACGTGCTGATGCCGGTGATCGTGAAGCGGTACTTCCCCGACCGGGTCGGCACCATGACCGGCCTCTACTCGATGGCGCTGTCCGCGGGCACGGCCGTGGCGGCGGCCGCGACCGTCCCCATGACCTCGGCGCTGGGCGGCAGTTGGCGTCTCGGCCTGGGGCTGTGGGCGGTGGTCGCCGCCGTCGCCGTACTCCCGTGGGCGGCGCTTCTCGTACGCGACCGGAAGGCCACGGGGCGGCGGCCCGAGCGCGGGCGGGCGCCGGCCTCGGCGGCGCCGGCGGCGGGGCCGAGGATCGTCCGCAGCCCTACCGCCTGGGCGCTCGGCTGCTTCTTCGGCCTCCAGGCCACCGGCGCGTACATCACCATGGGCTGGATGCCGCAGATCTTCCGCGACGCGGGGGTTTCGGCGGGCACGGCGGGGCTGCTGCTCGCCGTCACGATGGTCATGGGCGTCCCGCTGGCCTTCGTGATCCCCCGGCTGGCCACCCGCATGAAGAACCAGGGTCCGATCGTGGTCGCCCTGGGAGCCTGCGGTCTGACCGGCTACGCGGGGCTCTTTCTCGCGCCCGCCGCCGGGGCCTGGGTGTGGGCGGTGCTCCTGGGCGTCTCCAACTGTGCCTTTCCGCTGGCACTCACGATGATCGGCATGCGCGCGAGGACGGGCGCCGGGGTCGTGCGGCTGTCCGCCTTCGCGCAGAGCACCGGCTATCTGATCTCCATTCCGGGTCCGCTGCTGGTGGGCGTGCTCTACCAGCACAGCGGCGGCTGGGAGCTGCCGATCACGCTGATGGGCGGGCTCATGGTGCCGCAGATCATTCTGGGGGTCGTCGCGGGCCGGGACCGCACGGTCGAGGACGAATGCTGAGATGAGAAACTGGGCGCATGCCAGTCCTTGATCCGAATCCCCAGAACGGCCAGAAGAAACTGCTGATGATGTTCGGCACGATCATCGGCATCATGGTCGTGATCGCCGTCATCGCCTCGATCGCCTCCCCCTGAGCGTCCCGGTGGGGGGTACGGCGAGTGAGCCGCCCGAAGGGAGGGTAGGGCTGGCCCCACCTCCCCCTAGGGGGTCAGGGTCAGGGTCAAGTGGGTGGGTCTCCGGATGGGAGCGGGGGCCGGTGATCCGTAGCTTTGAGGTACTTCAACCGCTGACCTACGGAGGCGGCCATGGCGGCCCCTACGCACACCCGGTCCCACCACTCGTCCCCCGACAGCGTCGACATCCGTCTGCCCTGGTGGGCGGTGGTGCTCCCGGCCCTCGCGTTCGCCGCGCTCCTGCTGCTGATGGCCGGTCCCGTCCCGGCCGGCGCCGCGGCGAGCGAGCCCGGTGTCGGCGGTGTGGTGATCCAGATCCAGCAGACGCTCGCCCGCTAGTGGCGTCGTAGTCACGCTCCCCCCTGTCGGGCGGCCCCTTCAACACCCCGCGCCTGACGGCGCATTTCGTGCGAAGCTGGGATGCATGAGCGTCGAAACACCCCGCAGGATTGTCCTACTCCGGCACGCGAAGGCCGACTGGCCCGACGTGGCCGACCACGAGAGGCCGCTCGCAGAGCGAGGCCGCGCGGACGCCCCGGTGTCCGGCCGCCGGATTGCGGAGACCGGCATCGCCTTCGACCTTGCCCTCTGCTCGACGGCGGCCCGTACGCGCGAGACCTGGAAACTGGCGGTGCACGAGTTGCCGTCACGGCCCAGGACCGTCTACGAGGACCGGTTGTACGACGCCACGCTCGGCGATCTCCTGGCACTGGTCACCGAGACGCCGGACGAGGTGAAGGATCTCCTTCTGATCGGCCACAACCCGGGTATGCACGCCCTCGCCGACGCTCTCTCGGCGCGCGCCGAGGGTGACGCGCTGGGCCGGCTGACCGCGAGCGCGTTCCCGACCTCGGCGTTCGCCGTCATCGAGATCGCGGGCTCGTGGAAGACCGTGGAGCCCGACGTGGGGACACTGCTCGAATACTGGGCCCCGCACGACTGACCACGCGCCTCTCCCACCCTCCCGACCGCCCCAACTCCCTTACGACAGAGCCCCGGCACGGTGTGCGTGCCGGGGCTCTTCCGTCTCGCGTACGGGTCCGGGGCAGGGCCTCGTCTCAGAGCGACGGGCCCGCCTCCGCGGTCTCCACCTCTTCGACCTCTTCACGCGTGATCCCCAGCAGATAGAGCACGGTGTCGAGGAACGGCACGTTCACCGCCGTGTCCGCGGCCCTGCGGACCACGGGCTTGGCGTTGAAGGCGACCCCCAGCCCCGCCGCGTTCAGCATGTCGAGGTCGTTGGCACCGTCGCCGATCGCCACGGTCTGGGACAGCGGCACCCCGGCCTCCGCGGCGAACCGGCGCAGCAGTCTGGCCTTGCCCGCCCGGTCGACGATCTCGCCCACGACCCGCCCCGTGAGCTTCCCGTCCACGATCTCCAGCGTGTTCGCCGAGGCGAAGTCCAGCCCGAGCTGGTCCTTCAGCCCGTCCGTCACCTGGGTGAACCCGCCCGACACGACGCCCACTTGGTAGCCGAGCCGCTTGAGCGTACGGATCAGGGTGCGGGCGCCGGGCGTGAGCCGTACCTCCGCGCGTACCTTCTCCACCACCGACGCGTCGAGTCCGGCCAGCAGCGCCACGCGCGCGTGCAGCGACTGCTCGAAGTCCAGCTCACCGGCCATCGCCCTGGCCGTCACTTCCGCGACCTGCTCCTCGCAGCCCGCGTGCGCGGCGAAGAGTTCGATGACCTCGTCCTGGATGAGGGTCGAGTCGACGTCCATGACGACCAGCCGCTGCGCCCGGTGGTGCAGCCCGGCCGAGACGACCGCGACGTCCACCCCGATCTCGGCCGCCTCCGTCGCCAGCGCGGTGCGCAGCGGTTCGGTCGCCGTGCCGGACACCGCGAACTCCACCGCCGTGACCGGGTACTTGGCCAGCCGGAAGATACGGTCGATGTTCCCGCCGGTCGAGGTGATGCGTGCGGCGATGGCCGCCGTCGACTCGGCGGACAGCGGATGTCCGAGCACGGTGACATGGGAACGGCCGCTGCCGCGCGGCCTGTTGTCGCCGGTCCCGGAGATGATCTCCGCCTGGAGCTTCAGGGAGTCGGCCCAGCTGTGGACGGTCGCGCGCAGCTCGCCCTCCGTGCTGCCGCCGGCCTCGGGCGAGGTGACGAGCGCGCACAGGACGATACGGCCACGGGTGACGACCTGCTCGATGTCTATGACGTCGAGCGAGTAGGCGGCGAGGGTGTCGAAGAGGCCTGCGGTGATCCCCGGGCGGTCCTTCCCGAAGATCTTGACGAGAAGCGTGGGGGCTGCGTCAGTGGTCTGACGGGGCTGCGATGCGCTCATGGTGATCCCACCGTATCGGGCGGGACGGGTGGGGCGACCGGGTGTCCCGCGTGCCGGACAGCCGTCCCCGAACCCCGCGCCGGCATACGACCCGGCCCCGGTCCCGACCCCCGTCCCGCTTGTGGGGTTTGAGCGTGTTCACTTACGTTTCGCCGCGCCACGAACGGGATTTTGCGCTCTTTCGTGAGGCCCGACTTTCGTATAAGGGGCCGGGCCTGAAATAGTTCCCCACGATGTTCGCCATCCCTAGACTCCCTGTGATGGGGGTAACCCGGGGGACAACAAGTGGGGCATGGAGTGCCGGAACTCGTACTTGAATTGAACGGAAGGACCTGGACGCTCGACCAGTCCAGGTCGTACAGCCTGGGGCGTGATCCGCAGGGCGACTTGGTGATCGACGACGCGCGTGTCTCGTGGCGTCACGCCACCATCAGCTGGGGGGGCCGTAGTTGGGTAATTGAGGACCACGGCAGCACCAACGGCACTTATGTGCAGGGCCAGCGGATCCACCAGTTGGAAATCGGTCCCGGTACCGCCGTGCATCTCGGCAATGCGACCGACGGACCGCGGCTGAGTCTCAACGGCGCGGCAGCGCCCCAGACGCCGCAGGCGCAGCACGCGCAGGCGCAGCACGCGCCCGCGCAGCCGCAACCGCAGGGCGGGCCCGGCTGGACCCCTCAGCAGCAGCCTCCTCAGCAGCAGGGCTGGCCGCCGCAGCAACAGCAGCCGCCCCAGCAACAGCAGCAACAGCAGCCTGGCTACGTACCGTCGCAGCACAGAGGGCCGGGGGGCCCCGCGCCCGGCGGTCCCGGTGGTCATGGCGGTCCCGGATCCGGTGGCGCGGCGGGGGCCCCACCGGTGTACGGGGACCGCAGCCCGACCACCTTCCACCAGGTGGCTCTCGGCCGGGTGATGCGCATCGGCCGTGCGCTGGAGAACGAACTGGTCGTCTCCGACCTCCAGGTCTCCCGTCTGCACGCCGAGTTCACCTCGACGCCCGACGGCCGTTTCCAGATCCGCGACCTCGGATCCCACAACGGCACGTACGTCAACGGTCAGCCGATGGCCAAGTCCGGAACGGCGCTCCTCGGCCCGAACGACATCGTGGGCGTCGGTCACTCGACCTTCCGCCTCGTCGGCGACCGGCTGGAAGAGTTCGTCGACACCGGTGAGGTCTCGTTCTCCGCCCGCCACCTCACGGTGACGGTCGACGGCGGCAAGCAGATCCTCAAGGACGTCTCCTTCGGTGTCCCCGAGAAGTCGCTGATCGCGGTCATCGGCCCCTCGGGCTCCGGAAAGTCCACGCTCCTCAAGGCGCTCACCGGCTACCGGCCCGCCAACGAGGGCGACGTCCTGTACGACAACAGGAATCTGTACAAGCAATTCGCCGAGCTGCGCCAGCGCATCGGTCTGGTCCCGCAGGACGACATCCTGCACAAGGAGCTGACCGTACGGAAGGCGCTCAAGTACGCCGCCAAGCTCCGGTTCCCCGGTGACACCGCCGAGTCCGAGCGCGAGGCCCGTATCGACGAGGTGCTTCGCGAACTCAAGCTCGACATCCACAAGGAGAAGCGGGTCACCTCGCTCTCCGGCGGCCAGCGCAAGCGTGTCTCCGTCGCACTCGAACTGCTGACCAAGCCGTCGCTGATCTTCCTGGACGAGCCGACCTCCGGCCTCGACCCGGGCATGGACCGCGACGTCATGCAGCTCCTGCGGGGCCTCGCCGACGACGGCCGTACCGTCCTCGTCGTCACCCACTCGGTGGCGGAGCTGGCGATCTGCGACAAGCTGCTCGTCATGGCGCCCGGCGGCTCGGTGGCGTACTTCGGACCGCCTGAGGAAGCGCTCAACTTCTTCGGCTACACCACCTGGGCCGATGTCTTCTCGGCGTTCGAGAACTACCGCGACTACGACTGGGCGGGCCGCTGGCGCGGTTCGCAGCACTACCAGATGTACGCCGCCGACATCGACGCCGTCGCCGCGCAGTCCGTCCATATGCCCTCGCCGCAGCAGATGCGCCCGCCGAAGCCGCAGAGCTGGGGCTCCCAGCTGTGGACGCTGATCCGCCGCTACTCCTCGGTGATCGCCTCGGACCGGGGCTTCCTCGGTCTGATGGTGATATTGCCCGCCGTCCTCGGCGTGGTGAGCGTCGTGATCCCGGCGGACTTCGGTCTGGGACCGCCGGACCCGCCGGCCCAGTTCAACGGCAAGGCCGGAACGATCCTGCTGATCCTCGCGGTCGGCATGTGCTTCTCGGGTGCGGCCAACTCCGTACGAGAACTGATCAAGGAACGGGTGATCTACGAACGGGAACGGGCCACCGGTCTGTCCCGCTCCGCGTATCTGATGTCCAAGGTCATCGTGCTCGGCGTGATCACGGCCTTCCAGGGCGTCATCATCTGCGGCATCGGCTTCGCGCCGCGCGCGCTGCCCGACGAGGGCCTGATCATGCCGCCGGCCGTCGAGATGTGCATCGTGATCATCGCGCTGGGCTTCACGTCGATGATGTTCGGTCTGGTGATCTCCTCGCTGGTGAAGACCGCCGAGAAGACCATGCCGCTGCTGGTCATGTTCGCGATCGTCCAGGTCGTCTTCACCGGCACGCTCTTCCAGGTCTACGGTTCGCCCGGCCTGGAGCAGTTCGCCTGGCTGATGCCCTCGCGCTGGGCTATCGCCGGCACCGGCTCGACCCTCGACCTGGCGCATCTGATGCCGCCGTGGGAGCCGAAGAGCCCCAACGATCTGGACCCGCTCTGGGACCACTCGATCGGGCAGTGGGGGTTCAACCTCTCGGTCCTGCTGCTCATCGGCATCGTGTGCGGCTTTGTGGTGGCGCGGTTGCTGCGCCGCCACGAGCCGGAGGTCATGCGCAAGTAACGCGGAACACGCACGCCGCCGGTGGGCGGCACCCCTTCGCGGGGTGCCGCCCACCGGCGTCTGTGCGTGTCACGGGTACCACGCGTCGGTGCGTGGTCGTGCGTGGCCGTGCCTTGTCGTGCGATGACTCAGTACGCGCTGTCGACGTTGTCGATCGAGCCGTACCGGTCGGCGGCGTAGTTTGCCGCGGCCACGATGTTGGCGACCGGGTGGTACTGGCTGTGCGGCGTGCCCTTGACGTGGTACGTGTCGAAGGTCGGCTTGATCACCTGGAGCAGGCCGATCGACGGGACGCCGTTCTTCGCGTTGATGTCCCAGTTGTTGATCGCCTTCGGGTCACCGCTGGACTCACGCATGATGTTGCGGTGCAGACCCTCGTACGTGCCGGGGATCTTCTCCTTCTTCATGATGTGCAGGGCTTCCTTGATCCACCCGTTCAGGTTGTTGGCGTAGGTGGGCTTGCGGTCGGCGGAGCGGTTGGCCTTCTCCTTCGCGGCCGCACGCTTCTTCGCCTTCGCGGCTGCCTCTTCCTTGGCGTCGGCCTTGGCGTCGGACTTCGCCTTGGCCTTGGCCTTGGCCTCGGCCGAGTCCTGCTTCGCGTGAATCTCCGCGATGCGGTCGGCCATGCTGTGCTGCTTGGCCAGGCTCTTCTGGATGGCGGCGGCCTGCGTGCCGCCCGTGGTCGAGTTGAACGCCACCGGGGCGGTGGACGTGGACGCGGACGTGGACGCGGCCACGGCCTTGCCCGAGCCCTCGGCGGATGCGTTACCCGGGATCAAGGAGAAGGTGAGGGCCGCGGCGGCGGCAGCTGTCACGCCGGCGATCGAGAGCCGGTGGCTCTTGTTCAGTCGGTTGCCAGTGGTGCTGGGCGCGGTCATACGACATACCTCTTCGAATAGCGGGGCGTCGCGGAGGCCGGATAGCCAGATGCCTGAGCGGCGGCGACGGCTGCAATTCTTAGCGGCAGCAAAACCCTGTGGCAAAGGTGTGACGTACGACCCGTGATAGTTGAAAGGGGGGTAAATGAGACACCGCACTACCCATTTATGACATCTCTACACCCGTCGATATGTCCACTACATACCTTCGTAAGTGATCTGCGTCCTATGTGCGGCGTCACATTAGGCAGGGTCCGGTTTCACCAGAGGTTGCTGGCGCAACTCGGAGAGTGAGCGTTCTCGTCCGGCAGTACGAGGTGGACGTCGCCGAACTCGTGCCAGAGGTAGAGATGCAGTACAGCCTCGGTATAACCGGCCTCCAGCGCCTCGCGGCCGGCGATCGCCTCCAGCATCAGCAGGTGCGAGGCCTCCGGCTCGTGCAGCCCGGTCAGCAGCCCGTCGACGACGCGCACCCCGCGCCGCGGCGTGATCACCAGATCCGTCCAGCCCGAAGCCGCCCGAACGCCCCCGCGAGGACCGGCCGCCGACTCCAGCGCCCGCACGGCCGTGGTCCCGACCGCGACGATCCGCCCGCCGCCCGCCACGGCCGCGTTCACCAGGCGGGCCGTGGTCGCCGGCACCTCGAAGCGCTCCGGGTACGGCGGCTCGTGCGCCTCGGCCGACGCCACCCCCGTGTCCAGCCTGATCGGTGCGAACTGCACCCCCCGGCTCACCAGCTCCGCCACCAGCCGCGCGGTGAACGGCCGGCCGGCGCTCGGCATCTCCGCCGAGCCCGTGCCGTCGGGGGAGGGGAGCGCGAAGACCGTCTGGTACGCCGAGAGCGGCTGGTCCCGCTCCGTGTACCCGTAGCGGATCGGACGGCCGTGCCGCCCCAGCAGCCCCGGCACGTCCCCGCCTCCGTCGACCCGCGCCCACCACAGCCGCGTGCCCGCCGGGTCGAGCGGTTCCTGAAGCACGAGGTGCCCGCCGCCCGGCAGCCGTACCACCGCTCCGGCCGGGCCCCCCGCACGCGCCAGCGTCGCTCCCTTGTGCCCGCTCCGGCCCGGCGGCCCCGGCGTCCGCAGCTCCACCGCCCACCGGCCGTCGTCCCCCCGCGTGGAGAAGTGGACGACCAGCCGCTCGGCCCCGAGCCGCGCGTCGACGGCCGCCGGCAGCGTCCGCGAGGTGTTCACCACCAGCACGTCCCCCGCCCGCAGCTGCCCGGGCAGCTCCCCGAAGACGTGGTGCGACACCTCCGTGCCCCGGGACACCAGCAGCCGTACGTCGTCCCGCCCCGAGCCGCGCTGCTCGGCCGGCACCCGCGCGGAGAGCCCGTCGGGCACCCGCAGCCCCTCCAGCCCCTTCGGGCCGCCCGGCCCCTCCAGGCCCGTCCGCCGGGTGCCCGCCCCGGTCACAAGGCCACCCCCAGCAACGAGGTGGCCGAGTAGCGCCCGCTCGTCGGCCGCTGCCGGAGCAGCCGCAAGAAGCCCGGCACCACGGACCGCGGATCAGGCCGTGCGTCACCGTCGTCCGGCACGGCAGCCGCGTACAGATCGGTCTGCATGTCACCCGGATCGACCGTCCACACCCGCAGCCCCGGCTCCTCCACGGCGAGCACGGCAGCCAGATGGTCGAGCGCGGCCTTGGACGCCCCGTACCCGCCCCAGGTCTCGTACGCCTCCGCCGCCGCGTCCGAGCTGACGGCGATCACCGTGCCCGCGCCGCCCGCCCGCAGCAGCGGCAGGGACTCCTGCACCAGCCCGAGCGCCGCCACCACATTCGTCTCCAGCGCGGCGCGCAGCCCGTCGAGCGCCAGCTCGTCCAGCCGTACGAGCGGCTCGGCGCCCAGCGCGCTGGCGTTGCTCACCAGCAGATCGAGCCCGCCGAGCGCGCCCGCCGCCGCGACCAGCTCCGCGCGGTGGACGGGATCGGTCACATCCCCGGGGATCGCGGTCACACGCGTCCCGTGGGCCCTGATCTCCCGGGCCGCGTCCTCCAGGGCGCCCGGCGTCCTGGCGTCGAGCACCAGGTCCCACCCGTCCTCGGCGAGCGCCCCGCCGAGTGCGCGCCCCAGTCCCTTGGAAGCCCCCGTGATGATCGCTACCGACATGGCGTCCGCTCCTTCTCGCCTCGCGTCGGCCCCGGGCGTCGCCGGGTGCCGTTGTCCTCAACATAGAAAGGACAACCGGCCCGTCGCCTCGGGCGCGGGTCCCTGCGCCCGGAGGCACTTCGGCCTAGGCCGCAAGCCCTCGTCCCCTGCGTCCGAGGTCCGATCCGGCCCGTCCCGGCCGCCGGTACGGTGAGGCCATGAGCCATCGACCGAGCTCCGGGCTCGCGGCCGTGAGCACCGCACTCCTCGCGATGAGCAGGCATCTGGAGGTGCGGGACGTCCTCAAGACGATCGTCGCCTCCGCCCGTGAGCTGCTGGACGCGGAGTACGCCGCGCTCGGGGTGCCCGACGACCACGGCGGCTTCGCCCAGTTCGTGGTCGACGGCGTCAGCGACGCCCAGTGGAAGGCCATCGGCCCGCTCCCGCGCCAGCACGGCATCCTCGCGGCGATGCTGCACGACGCGCGGCCCGAACGGCTCGCGGATGTGAAGGAGGACCCCCGCTTCGAGGGCTGGCCCGCCGCCCACCCCGACATGTCCGACTTCCTCGGGCTGCCCATCCGCGACGGCGACGAGACCATCGGCACGCTCTTCCTCGCCAACAAGCGCTGCCCCAAGCCGGCCGGCGGCTGCGGATTCACCGAGGAGGACGAGGAACTGCTCGGCATCCTCGCCCAGCACGCGGCGATCGCCCTCACCAACGCCAGGCTGTACGAGCGCAGCCGGGAGCTGACCATCGCCGAGGAACGCTCACGGCTCGCCCACGAGCTCCACGACGCCGTCAGCCAGAAACTCTTCTCGCTGCGGCTGACCGCCCAGGCCGTCTCCAGCCTCATCGACCGCGACCCGGCACGGGCCAAGGGCGTACTCCAGCAGGTCGCCGACCTCGCCGCCGAGGCCGCCGACGAGCTGCGCGCCGCCGTCGTCGAGCTCCGCCCCGCGGCCCTGGACGAGGACGGCCTCGTCCACACCCTGCGCACCCAGATCCAGGTCCTCGACCGCGCGCACGCCGCGCATGTCACCTTCGACAGCTGCGGCGTACGGGCCCTGCCCGCCTCCCAGGAGGAGGCGATGCTGCGCGTGGCCCAGGAAGCGCTCCACAACGCACTGCGCCACTCCGGCGCCGAGCGGGTCGACGTGACCATCGCCCGCCGGGGCCAGGGCGCGGTGCTCAGCATCACCGACAACGGCAAGGGCTTCGAACCGAGGACGGTCCGCAGGGCCGGCCGCCACCTCGGGCTCGTCTCGATGCGGGACAGGTCGAGCGGTGTCGGCGGCAGGCTGACGGTGCAATCGGCGCCCGGACAGGGCACCACGATCGAGATGGAAGTTCCCGGTGGCTGACGACAAGAGAATCCGTGTACTGCTGGTGGACGACCACCAGGTGGTCCGCCGCGGACTGCGTACCTTCCTGGAGATCCAGGACGACATAGAGGTCGTCGGCGAGGCGTCCGACGGCGACGAGGGTGTGGCCGGCGCGGAGGAGCTGCGCCCGGACGTCGTCCTGATGGACATCAAGATGCCGGGCACGGACGGTATCGAGGCGCTGCGCAAGCTCCGCGAGCTCGCCAACCCGGCCAGGGTGCTGATCGTGACGAGCTTCACCGAGCAGCGCACGGTGGTGCCCGCGCTGCGGGCCGGGGCCGCGGGCTATGTGTACAAGGACGTCGACCCGGAGGCGCTGGCCGGCGCCATCCGCTCCGTACACGCCGGCCATGTCCTGCTCCAGCCGGAGGTGGCGGGCGCCCTGCTCGCCCAGGACGACCCCGGGTCCGGACAGGGCAGGGGGTCCTCGCTCACCGACCGGGAGCGTGAGGTGCTCACCCTGATCGCGGACGGCCGCTCCAACCGGGAGATCGCCCGCGCGCTCGTCCTCTCGGAGAAGACCGTCAAGACGCATGTCTCGAACATCCTGATGAAGCTGGATCTCGCGGACCGTACGCAGGCGGCGCTGTGGGCCGTACGGCACGGCATCACCGGCTGATCCGGAGCGTCGTATTCCGATCTGAGATTCATACCGTCGGGTGTATGTCCCCCACACGGCGTATCCCCGGAGGCGTCCGGGCGTTCTCCATGACGTGCCGCGGAGAACCGCCGCGGCCCTTGCGATGGAGGATCCTGAAAATGAACAACCTTAAGAAGGCCGCCGCCCTCACCATGATCGCCGGCGGTCTCGTCGCCGCGGGCTCCGGCGCCGCCTTCGCCACCGGCGGCTCCCACGCCGACGGCAAGGCCGTGCACTCCCCGGGCGTCGGCTCCGGCAACCTCGTTCAGGCTCCGATCCACATCCCCGTGAACGCGGTCGGCAACACGGTCAACGTGATCGGCGTCCTCAACCCGGCGTTCGGCAACCTCGGCCTGAACCACTGATCCACCGCCCGCCAGGCGCCACGGCCCCGGTGCCCGTCCTCAGCGACGGGCACCGGGGCCGTGCCACATCTCACACACCAGGGCCCCGCTCAGCGCGGCCCGCGCTCCATCTCCTCCACATACGCGTTGTACGCGGCGACCTGCGCCCGCCGCGACACCCGCTCCACCGGCCGCAGCAACTCACCACGCGCCGCCATCTCCGACGCGCTCACCGCCCCGCCGTGCCCGTGCTCCCGCGCCAGCGCGACAAGCAGCCCCACCCGCTGCGCCAGCTCCAGCACCCGTACGGCACGCGGCGGATAGCCCGGAGCCAGCACCTCCCGGCCACGCTCCGACCGCGCCCGGTACGCGTCCAGCGCCGCCTCGGCCACCGGCCCCGACGCCGCCACGTCCAGCTGCGACAGCGCGTTCGTCGCGTCCCGCAGCGCCTCGGCCAGCTCCCGCTCCGCCTCACCGAGCGACGGCACGTCCGCGGGCGGCGCCTCGCGCACCGGCAGACAGTGCCAGGCCACCTCCACATGAAGATCGCCCTCGGGCCCCGCCGCGGACACCTCGGGCACCAGCCCGTACGGCGCCCCCGAGGCGATCACCGCCTCCTCCGCCTCCAGCGCACGGGCGTTGAACTCCGGCGGCCCGCTGAGCCCCAGCGGATGACCCGGCGCCGGCAGCGCCACCCGGTACCCGGTCACCCCCAGCGCGCGCAGCCGCCCGAGCGCCAGCGTCAGCCCGACCGGCCCCGATTCGCCCGGCAGCCCCGCCACCCGGTGCACCGCGTCCGGCCCGACGATCGCGAGAGCCGCGTCGTCCGGCGATACGAAACCGGCAAGGAGGGCATTTCCCCAGGCCGCCAACAGTCCTGAGCGTGGTTCGGAAAGCATGGCCCCAGCCTAGGGAACGGACCTAAGGAGTTGGCCCCCGGACCGGTGGCGTAGGTTTTCCCTGTGGAGCTGCGCCCACAGGCGCATGCCAGATCTCAAGACTGCATGGGGAGACAACGCGCTCATGAGCGATGTACTGGAGCTGGTGGACGTATCCGTGGTCCGCGACGGACGCGCTCTGGTGGACGATGTCTCCTGGTCCGTCAAGGAAGGCGAACGCTGGGTGATTCTCGGCCCCAACGGCGCCGGCAAGACGACCCTCCTCAACCTCGCCTCCAGCTACCTCTTCCCCTCCGCCGGCAAGGTGAAGATCCTCGGCGACAAGCTCGGCAAGGTCGACGTCTTCGAACTCCGCCCCCGCATCGGCATCGCCGGCGTCGCCATGGCCGAGAAGCTCCCCAAGCGCCAGACCGTGCTCCAGACGGTCCTCACCGCCGCGTACGGCATGACCGCCACCTGGCACGAGAACTACGACGACGTCGACGAACAGCGCGCCCGCGCCTTCCTCGACCGGCTCGGCATGACCGAGTACCTCGACCGCAGGTTCGGCACCCTCTCCGAGGGTGAGCGCAAGCGCACCCTGATCGCCCGCGCCATGATGACCGACCCCGAACTGCTCCTGCTCGACGAGCCCGCCGCCGGTCTCGACCTCGGCGGCCGGGAGGATCTCGTACGCCGCCTCGGCCGGCTCGCCAGGGACCCGTACGCCCCCTCCATGATCATGGTCACCCACCATGTCGAGGAGATCGCCCCCGGCTTCACCCACGTCCTCATGATCCGCCAGGGCAAGGTCCTCGCCGCCGGCCCCATGGAGACCGAGCTGACGTCCCGTAACCTCTCCCTCTGCTTCGGCCTCCCCCTCGTCGTGGAGCAGTCCGACGACCGCTGGTCCGCACGCGGTCTCCCGCTGCGCTGATCCCACGCCGATCGCGCGGTCGTCCCCTGCCGATCCCACGCCGATCCCACGCCGATCCCACGGCCGTCTCATGGCCGCCGAGGGCCAAGACGGCGCCTGGGCAGCGTAGATGACCTGATCGCACCCCCTGTCCGGACCGGACCCGCCCACCTACCATGATGATGTGGAAATCGAAGCATGGGTGTGGTGGCTGATCGCGGCCGTGGGACTGGCGATACCGCTCGTCCTGACGGCGATGCCCGAGTTCGGGATGTTCTCCGCGGGCGCGGTGGCCGGTGCCGTCGTCGCCGCGCTCGGTGGCGGAATCGTGGCGCAGGTCCTTGTCTTCGTGGTGGTCTCGGTCGCGCTCATCGCCGTCGTCCGGCCCCTGGCGGCCAGACAAGGCGCCCGAACTCCCCGGCTGGCCACCGGAATCGACGCCCTGAAGGGGCGTCAGGCCGTTGTCGTCGAACGGGTCGACGGAAGCGGCGGCCGGATCAAACTCGCCGGAGAGATCTGGTCGGCACGCACACTCGACGCCGAACAGGCCTTTGAACCGGGGGAGAAGGTCGACGTGGCCGACATCGACGGCGCCACCGCGGTGGTGATGTGACCGCCTCCAAGGGCCGCCGCGCACCCCGCGCCACGTGAGCCCGACCAGGCAACCAGACCGAACGCCCCGCACACGCAGGCATGTTCTGCGAAACTCGATCATCTGACAGTCCGGCAGTTCGGCAGCGAAGGGCAGTAGAGAACGCGATGCCATCAATCATCATCGTCTTGGTCATCCTGGTGGTGCTTGTATTCATCGCCCTGATCAAGACGATCCAGGTCATCCCGCAGGCGAGCGCCGCCATCGTGGAGCGCTTCGGGCGCTACACCCGCACGCTCAACGCGGGCCTGAACATCGTGGTCCCGTTCATCGACTCGATCCGCAACCGCATCGACCTCCGTGAACAGGTCGTCCCCTTCCCGCCCCAGCCGGTGATCACCCAGGACAACCTGGTGGTCAACATCGACACCGTCATCTACTACCAGGTCACGGACGCCCGCGCCGCGACGTACGAGGTCGCCAGCTACATCCAGGCGATCGAACAGCTCACCGTCACCACGCTGCGCAACATCATCGGCGGCATGGACCTGGAGCGGACCCTCACCTCCCGCGAGGAGATCAACGCGGCCCTGCGCGGCGTCCTCGACGAAGCCACCGGCAAGTGGGGCATCCGCGTCAACCGCGTCGAGCTCAAGGCCATCGAGCCGCCGACCTCCATCCAGGACTCGATGGAGAAGCAGATGCGCGCGGACCGCGACAAGCGCGCCGCGATCCTCACCGCCGAGGGCATCCGCCAGTCCGCGATCCTCACCGCCGAGGGCGAGAAGCAGTCCGCGATCCTGCGCGCCGAAGGTGAGGCCAAGGCGGCCGCCCTGCGCGCCGAGGGCGAGGCCCAGGCCATCCGTACGGTCTTCGAGTCCATCCACGCCGGCGACCCCGACCAGAAACTCCTCGCCTACCAGTACCTCCAGATGCTCCCCAAGATCGCCGAGGGCGACGCCAACAAGCTCTGGATCGTGCCCAGCGAGATCGGCGACGCGCTCAAGGGACTCAGCGGAGCGTTCGACAACCTGGGCTCCGGCGTACCGGGCTTCAACACCGGCAAGGAGCGCCGCCAGCAGGCACCGCTCGACTGACGGGCTCCACCGCCCGGCACCATCCGCGCTCCTCTCCCTGATCCGTCCGTCTCTGATCCGTACGTCACGTTCCCGTGCGACGCACCACCCGTCGTACGGGAACGGCCCCGCCCTCGGGCATGATCGGTTCAACAACCACCGATCACCGAGGGACGTGTCGCGTGACCATCTGGGAGATGCTCGCCGTGTTCGTCGCGGGCACCTGCGCCGGCACCATCAACGCCATCGTCGGCTCGGGCACGTTGATCACCTTCCCCGTGCTGCTCGCCACCGGCCTGCCGCCCGTCACCGCCACCGTCTCCAACGCGCTCGGCCTGATACCGGGCGCCGTCAGCGGAGCCATCGGATACCGCGCGGAACTCACCGGACAGCGGCGGCGCATCATCCGCCTGGGCACAGCCGCCGTCTGCGGCGGGCTCTGCGGGGCGATCCTGCTCGTCTCACTGCCCTCGACGGCCTTCGAGACGATCGTGCCGATCCTGGTGAGCCTCGCCCTCGTCCTGGTGATCCTCCAGCCCCGGCTCTCCAAGAGCGTCCAGCGCCACCGCGCGCGGAAGAACGTCGTCACAAAGACCGACGGCGGACCGCTCCTCTTCGGCGGCGTCATGGCCGCCAGCGTCTACGGCGGCTACTTCACAGCCGCCCAGGGAATCATCTACATGTCCCTCATGGGCATGCTGATCGACGAGGAGATGCAGCGCCTCAACGCCGTCAAGAACGTCCTCGCCGCGATCGTGAACACCATCGCCGCGATCTTCTTCCTCTTCGTGGCCGAGTTCGACTGGACAGCCGTCGTCCTCATCGCCGTCGGCTCCGCCATCGGCGGCCAACTCGGCGCGAAGGTCGGCCGGCGACTCTCACCCACCGTGATGCGCACGATGATCGTGATCGTCGGCACGGCCGCCATCGTCCAACTCGTCACCCGCTGAGCGGACCCCGTACGCGAGAGCCCGCCTCCGGCACTACGGAGACGGGCTGTCCGGCGACAACGGCGACGGGAGCGACGGAAGAGGAAGAACTCAAGGGTCTACGCGGCCTCAAGACCTACGCGGCCGCACCGGCCCCCGCCAGCCACTGCGGCAGCGCCGACCGCTCACCGGCCCGCAGCGCCAGCAGCATCGCATCGGCCGGCGACGGCACGAAAGGCTCGTTCAGCAGCGGCATCCCCGCCTGCTCCGGTGTCCGGTCGGCCTTACGGTGATTGTCCTCGGCACACGAGGCGACCGTATTGAGCCAGCTGTCCGCACCGCCACGCGACCTCGGCAGCACATGGTCCACGGTCGTCGCGCGCCGCCCGCAGTACGCGCACCGGTGCTGGTCCCGTATCAGCACCCCACGCCTCGACCACGGTGCCTGTCTTCGGAAGGGCACCCGTACATACCTGCAGAGCCTGATCACCCGGGGCACCGGCAGATCCACCGCGGCCGCACGCACCCGCAGAGCCGGGTGGGACTGCTCGACGACGGCCTTGTCCTGAAGGACCAGCACCACCGCACGGTTGAGTGTCACCGTCGACAGCGGCTCGAAGCTCGCATTCAGCACCAGCGTGTCCCGCATTCCGCCCACCTCCCGTGTGCCGTCCCGCCGGACGGCGGGCTGGGATCAACTCTGGCCGGGCGCGCCAAGATGGACAACGCAATATCCGCCTACCGAGTTCCGAGGACGACCCCAATAACCCCCGCAACGAAAAAATGCCCTGCTCTGATCTCTCCAAGACCAGGGCAGGGCAAACAACAGCTGAACGGTCAGCTCTCCGCGGGTGCGGCGTACTCACCGATCAGCTGCGCACGCGCGAGCGTGTGGAACCGCAGATTGAAGCCGACGACCGCGGGCGAGGCGTCAGAGTCCGGGCCCAGCGTGTCACTGTCCACCGCGTACACCGTGAACACATAACGGTGCGCGGGATCACCCGCCGGGGGAGCGGCGCCCCCGAAGTCCTTCGACCCGTAGTCGTTACGGGCGTGCACGGCGCCCTTGGGCAGCCCCTCGAAAGAGCCGGAACCGGCCCCCGCCGGAAGCTCGGTGACCGACGCCGGGATGTCGAACAGCGCCCAGTGCCAGAAACCGCTGCCGGTCGGCGCGTCCGGGTCGAAGCACGTCACGGCAAAGCTCTTGGTCTCCGCGGGGAACCCCTCCCACCGCAGATGCGGCGACGTGTTCCCCGCCGCGAAGACCTGGGCGTCCTTCAGGACCGCACCGGGCGCGATGTCGTCGCTCACCACGGTGAAGGACGGCACCGGCGGGAGGAAGTCATGAGGGAGTGGAGCCCTCTTCGCCTCGGTCACTACAGAACCTCCGGATTCGGCTTGGTGCCGCCGGACCTCGCGGGACCCGGCGGCCTTCCGAAGCCGAGACTAAGGCCTACGGACCTCAGGCCCAGTTGCGACGCCCGCCGACGTCCGCGATCCACTGGTTGAGATAGGCGGCCCAGTCGGTGCCCTGGAAGTCGTTCAGACCCACCTTGAAGGCGCGGTAGGAGTCACTGCCCTCGCTGAAGAGACCCGGCTTCTTGTCCATCTCCAGGATGACGTCCATCTCACGGTCGTCCGCGACGAACGTCAGCTCGACCTGGTTCAGCCCGCGGTACCGCTGCGGCGGCGCGAACTCGATCTCCTGGTAGAACGGCAGCCGCTGACGCGTCCCCCGGATGTGGCCGCGCTCCATGTCCGCGCTGCGGAACCGGAAGTCCAGGCTGATGAAGGCGTCCAGGATCGCCTGCTGCGCCGGCAGCGGGTGCACGTTGATCGGGTCCAGGTCGCCGGAGTCCAGCGCGCGGGCGATCTCCAGCTCCGTCGTCACACCGATGTGCATGCCGTGCAGCTGCTGCCCGCCGATGCTCGTGACCGGGGTCTCCCACGGGATCTCAAGTCCGAACGGCACGATGTGGACCCCACCGGCCTTGACCTCGAAGGCACCACCGAGACGCTGCTTGACGAACTCCAGGTCCTGCTTGACCTCCTGGTCCCCGCCCTCGACCTCGACACGGGCCTGGAGACCGACGGAGAGTCCCTCGATCTGCTGGTCGACCGATCCGCCCTGGATACGCACCTCGCCCTGGACGACCCCGCCCGGCACGACGTTCTGCTCGGTCAGCTCGGTCTCGACGGACGCGCCGCCGGCGCCCATGCTCGCGAGCAGCCTCTTGAAGCCCATAGTCACTCCTCCTAGATCCTGACCTCTACATACGCGTCACGACCGCGGGCGGTTCCCCCGCTACGCTCGGACGACATGATCGAGCGCCCCGACCGTACGCCGCTGCCCCGTGACTTCTTCAACCGGCCCGTGCTGGAAGTCGCCCCCGACCTGCTGGGCCGAACTCTCCTGCGCCGCACGGCGGAAGGAACGATAGAACTCCGCCTCACGGAAGTGGAGGCGTACGCGGGCGACATCGACCCGGGCTCCCACGCCTACCGCGGCCGCACCGACCGCAACAGCGTGATGTTCGGCCCCCCCGGCCACGCATACGTCTACTTCACGTACGGCATGTGGCACTGCCTCAACCTGGTGTGCGGCCCGGAGGGCCGGGCGAGCGGTGTACTGCTGCGCGCCGGTGAGATCCGGGAGGGAGCGGAGCAGGTACGGAAACGACGGGTCTCGGCCCGCAACGACAAGGAACTGGCCAAAGGTCCCGCCCGGTTGGCCACGGGCCTTGACGTCGACCGCGCGCTGAACGGCACGGACGTGTGCGCCGACGGCGACGCGCCCCTGTCGGTACTCATGGGTACGCCGCCGCCCCGTGACCAGGTACGCAGCGGCCCACGCACCGGAGTGGGCGGCGAAGGCGCCCCGCACCCCTGGCGGTTCTGGATCGACGGCGACCCGACGGTGAGCCCGTACCGCGCCCACACTCCACGCAGACGGGCAACTTGACGCGCCGGGGCGGGACGCCTAATGTAGTCCGAGCCGCTTTACACGGGTCTTGCTCTTCAGCAGCCTGAGGCGGCCACCCACTACCTACGATTTCCCCTGACGGGTTCTATTTCGGCATGCCGAAATTCGAACTCTCCAGACCCGATTATGAGTCGCCCGGGGAATCGGTTAACGTAGTGGACACGCCGAAAGGGAAACGCGAAAGCGGATAACTCATTGGGCGGCCCGCCGACTGGGAATCAGGCGCCGAAAGGTTCTGATAAAGTCGGAAACGCAAGACAGCAGGACCGAAGGGAAGCCCGGAGGAAAGCCCGAGAGGGTGAGTACGAAGGAAGCGTCCGTTCCTTGAGAACTCAACAGCGTGCCAAAAGTCAACGCCAGATATGTTGATACCCCGGCCTGGTCCACATTGGTGGGTTGGGTTCGGGTTCCTTTGATAGAAACACAGCGAGGACGCTGTGAATGACTGGTCTTATTCCGACTGGTT
>NZ_BMMV01000012.1 GCF_014646115.1 Streptomyces camponoticapitis
CTTCCCTTCGGTCCTGCTGTCTTGCGTTTCCGACTCTATCAGAACCTTTCGGCGCCTGATTCCCAGTCAGCGGGTTTGTCTTTCCGGCCCTGCGGCCGTTCCGACAAGTGAGACCTTAGCGGAACCGTTCCCCCGACGCTAATCGGGGTTTCGCGTCCCGTTTCGAACGCGGATTCCTCATTTCGCAAAAGCGCGCGCAAAAGCAAGCGACCGGATGTCGCACGTTTGCAGTGGTCTTGCGGAATGACCGTCCGGGGATCGACCGGGGTCGATGCTCACGTCGGACAGCCCGGAGAACATTACGTTCACGACTTGGACGTGTCAACTTCGGGTCATCGGGGTAGGGGGCGCGTACTCTGGCTCCCGTGACTACGCATGCGTGCACTTTCAGCTGGCGGGCCGTCTGACGGCGGCCTGCTGACACGTATGTGACCAACGGCCGCCGCTCTGGCGGCCGTTCGCGTTTCTCCCCTCTCCGAGGTCCGAGAGCCCGGCCCCCGGGCGGCGGCTCCGACCAGGAGGACGAGTGAGATGACGCGGATCTTCAGTGGAATCAAGCCGACGGGCCATCTGACGTTGGGGAACTACCTCGGAGCCGTACGCAGGTGGGCCGAGGTGGATCAGCACCGGGCCGACGCCCTGTTCAGCATCGTCGACCTGCACGCGCTGACCGTCGAACACGATCCGGCCCGTGTGCGCAGACTCAGCCGGCAGGCGGCGACGCTCATGCTCGCCGCGGGGCTCGACCCCGCTCGGTGCACCGTCTTCGTGCAGAGTCATGTCGGCGCGCACACCCGGCTCTCCTATCTATTGGAGTGCACTGCCACGGACGGCGAGCTGCGGCGCATGATCCAGTACAAGGAGAAGTCCGTGCGGGCGAAGGCCGCCGGGCAGAGCGTGCGGGTGTCGCTGTTGACCTATCCGGCGCTGATGGCGGCGGACATCCTCGCGTACCGGACCGACGAGGTGCCGGTCGGTGACGACCAGACGCAGCACGTGGAGCTGACGCGCGACCTGGCGGAGCGGTTCAACCTTCGCTACGGGCCGACGTTCACCGTGCCGAGGGCGACGAATCCGCCGGTCGCCGCGCGGGTCATGGATCTGCAGGATCCGAGCTCGAAGATGGGGAAGTCGCACGAGTCGGGCGCCGGGATCATCTATCTGCTCGACGAGATGGACGTGGTGCGCAGGAAGGTGATGCGGGCCGTCACGGACAGCGGGCGCGAGGTCGAGTACGACCCGGTCGCCAAGCCCGGGGTGGCCAATCTGCTGGAGATCCTCTCGGCGTGCGGAGGCGGGAACCCAAGTGAGCTGGCCGGTGTATACGAGTCGTACGGCTCACTCAAGCAAGACACGGCCGAGGCCGTCGTCGAGTTGTTGCGGCCGGTCCGGGCGCGGCATGCGGAGCTCGCGGCGGACCCCGGTCATGTGGACAAGGTTCTGAAGGAGGGTGCGGAGCGGGCCAGGGAGATGGCCCGGCCGGTGGTGGATGCGGCCTACGAGGCGGTCGGGCTGCTGCCGGCGGGCTGACGGAAGGCGGCGCGGTAGTCGCGCGGGCTGGTGCCGAGGTGGCCGGCGAAGTGCTGGCGCATGGTCACCTCGCTGCCGAAGCCCGTGCGGCCCGCGACTTCGACCATGGGGAGGTCGGTGCGTTCGAGGAGTTTCTGGGCCGCGGCGAGGCGCTGCGCGATGAGCCAGCGGAGAGGGGTGGTGCCGGTGGTGGCCTGGAAGTGGCGGGCGAAGGAGCGGGGGGACATTCCCGCGTGGGCGGCGAGGTCGGTGATGGTGAGTGGCTGGTCGAGATGGTGCAGGGCGTATTCACGTACGGAGGCGAGGGCGTCCTCGTCCCGGTCGGCGCGGGGGGTGGGGCGTTCGATGAACTGGGCCTGGGTGCCGGTGCGGTAGGGCGCCGTGACCATCGAGCGCGCGATGGTGGCCGCGGTCTCCGCCCCGTGGACGGTTCGCACGAGATGGAGGCAGAGGTCGATGCCGGCTGCTGTGCCGGCGGAGGTCCAGATGTTGTTGTCGTGGAGGAAGAGGGCGTCGGGGACGACGGTGACCCGCGGGTGGTGCTCGCGGAGGAGGGGGGTGAGGTTCCAGTGGGTGACGGCGGTGCGGCCGTCGAGGAGGCCTGCCTGGGCGAGGGTGAAGGCGCCGCCGCAGAGCGCGGCGATGGATGTGCCTCGGGCGTGGGCGCGTCGCAGGGCGTCGAGTACGGGCGCGGGGGCCGGGGTGAGGTGGTCGTCCAGGCCGGGGACGACGATCAGGTCGGCGCGGGTGAGCCAGGCGAGGGTGCGGTCGGGGGTGAGGGTGAGCCCGCCGCGCAGGGGAATGGGCGCGGGGTCGGCGGCCGGGCGGTGGAGGTCGAAGGCGGGTACGCCGCGGTCGGTGCGGTCGACACCCCAGACCTCGGTGATGACCGAGACGTCGAAGGCTCGGATGCCGGGGAAGGAGAGTAGTGCGATGCGTTGGGGGGTGGGGGTGGGTGCGTCCGCCATGCGTGGCAGTAAACCATCGGTCGTTGGCTTCTGCGCCTCTGGAGGGGGTCGGTGCCGGGCGGGAGCATGGTGTCCATGGCAATGGAGATAGCGGAGAACGCGGCGCTGGTGGTCATCGATGTGCAGCAGGGATTCGAGGAGGTGGAGTACTGGGGTGTGCGGAACAACCCGGAGGCGGACGAGAACATCGCCGCGCTGATCGACGCGTGGCAGGCGAGCGGGCGGCCGGTCGTGTTCACACGGCACGACTCGGTGACCCCTGATTCGCCTCTGCGTCCGGGGTATGAGGGGAACGGGTTCAAGGAGTACGTCGAGCGGCGGCGGGGGACGGGCGCGGCCGAGTCGGAGCTGCTGGTGGTGAAAAGCGTGAACTCCGCCTTCTACGGCACCCCGGATCTGGGTGCGTGGCTGAAGGCCGCGGGGATCGGGCAGCTGGTGATGGCGGGGATCCAGACCAACATGTGCGTGGAGACGACGTCGCGCATGGCCGGGAATCTCGGGTACGACGTGCTCGTCCCGTTCGACGCGACGTACACCTTCGGTCAGAAGGGGCCCTGGGGCTGGGAGTTGACCGCGCAGGAGCTGGCGCGGGCGACCGCGGTGTCGCTGCACGGGGGTGGCTTCGCGAAGGTCGTGACGACGGACGAGGTGGTGAAGGCCGCGTCCGTCTGACCGGGCGGCGACGGTGAGGCGGGTCGGTCAGCCGTTGCCGGAGGCCAGTTCGCGGCTGCGGTCGCGGGCGGCTTCGATGGCGGCGATCAGGGCGGCCCGTACGCCGTGGTTCTCCAGCTCGCGGATGGCGCTGATAGTGGTGCCGGCCGGGGAGGTCACGGCCTCGCGGAGCTTCACCGGGTGTTCGCCGCTGTCGCGCAGCATCACCGCGGCGCCGATGGCGGCCTGGACGATGAGGTCGTGGGCCTGGGCGCGGGGCAGGCCGAGGAGGATGCCGGCGTCGGTCATGGCCTCGACCAGGAAGTAGAAGTACGCCGGGCCCGAGCCGGAGAGGGCGGTCGCCGCGTCCTGCTGGGACTCGGGGACGCGGGCGGTCTTGCCGACGCCGCCGAAGATCTCCTCGGTGTGGTTGAGGTCGGCGGGGGTGGCGTGGCTGCCGCCGGAGATGACGGACATGCCTTCATCGACAAGGACGGGAGTGTTGGGCATGACGCGTACGACGGAGATACCGGTGGTGAGGCGTTCCTCGATGAAGGATGTGGGGATACCCGCGGCGGCGCTGATGACCAGGCGGTCGGCGGAGACGTGGGGGGCGAGTTCGTCGAGGAGCTTGCCCATGTCCTGCGGCTTCACGGCGAGGATGAGCGTGTCGGCGCGCTTGGCGGCTTCGGCGTTGGTGACGGGTTCGACGCCGTAGCGGTCCCGGAGCTGTGCGGCGCGCTCGGCGCGGCGGGTGGTGACCAGGAGGTCGGCGGGGCGCCAGCCGGCGCGGATCATGCCACTGAGGAGCGCTTCGCCGATCTTGCCGGTACCGAGGACTGCGATGGTCTTGGTCATGCGGGGGCACCTCGCCGGTGGGGTGGTCGAGCGGTCGTACGGAACATCCGTGACCATCCTCGCACCGGCGGCGAGGGCGGGCCTGCCCTGTCCGCGTGGCGGAACGGCGGGCGGGTCCGGGGAGGTCTAGGCGGTGCGGCGGCGGAGGGTGGCGGCGCCCAGGCCGAGGACCAGGATCGCGCAGCCGGCGACGATCAGGATGTCGCGGACGAAGTCACCGGTGACGTCGGAGTGGCGCAGGACCTCGCTCATGCCGTCGACGGCGTAGGACATGGGCAGGACGTTCGAGAACGCTTCGAGTACCGGGTGCATGTTCTCGCGTGCGGTGAACAGTCCGCAGAGCAGCAGTTGGGGGAAGATCACCGCCGGCATGAACTGGACCGCCTGGAATTCGGAGGAGGCGAAGGCGGAGACGAAGAGTCCGAGTGCCGTGCCGAGCAGCGCGTCGAGGAGTGCGACGAGCAGGAGCAGCCAGGGTGAGCCGACGACATCCAGGCCGAGGCCCCAGACGGCGAGCCCCGTGGCGAGCAGGGACTGGACGACCGCGAGGGCGCCGAAGGCGAGGGCGTAGCCGGCGATGAGGTCGGCCTTGCCGAGGGGCAGGGCGAGCAGGCGTTCCAGGGTGCCGGAGGTGCGTTCGCGGAGGGTGGCGATGGAGGTGACCAGGAACATCGTGATCAGCGGGAAGATGCCGAGCAGTGAGGCGCCGATGGCGTCGAAGGTGCGGGCGTCGGCGTCGAAGACGTAACGGAGGAGGAAGAGCATCACGCAGGGGACGAGGATCATCAGCGCGATGGACCGGGGGTCATGGCGGAGTTGACGCAGGACGCGGGCGGCGGTGGCCAGGGTGCGGGCGCCGGAGAAGGCGCGCGGCGGGTGGGCCGAGCTCCGGGTCGGGGTGGGGGCCGGGGTCTGGGTCGAGGTGGTCATCGCGGGGTCTCCTGGAGTGCGTGGGCGTTGGCCTCGTCGACCAGGTGGAGGAAGGCGTCCTCGACCGTTTCGCGGCCGGTGCGGGTGCGCAGGGCGTCGGGGGTGTCGTCGGCGAGGATGTCGCCGTCGCGCATCAGGAGGAGGCGGTGGCAGCGTTCGGCCTCGTCCATCACATGGGAGGAGACGAGGAGCGTGGCCGCGCGGTCGGCGGCGATGCGGTGGAAGAGCTCCCAGAGGTCGCGGCGCAGGACGGGGTCGAGGCCGACCGTCGGTTCGTCGAGGACGAGGAGTTCGGGCGCGCCCAGGAGGGCGACGGCGAGCGAGACACGGTTGCGCTGGCCGCCGGAGAGCCTCCCGGCGAGGGCGTCGGCGTGGGGCGTGAGGTCGACGTCAGCGATGGCGCGGTGGACGGTCTCTTCGCGGGCGTCGCGGTGGGAGCGTCCGGGGTCGAGGACGGCCGCGAAGTAGTCCAAGTTCTGACGGACCGTCAAGTCGTCGTAGACCGAGGGCGCCTGGGTGACGTAGCCGATCCGGGCGCGGAGCGTGGCGTCGCCGGCCGGGCGGCCGAGGACATCCAGGGTGCCGGTGACCTTGGCCTGGGTGCCGACGACGGCGCGCATCAGGGTGGATTTGCCGCAGCCCGAGGGGCCGAGGAGGCCGGTGATCCGACCGGGCGGTACGGCGAAGTCGAGGTCGCGCAGCACGGTGCGCTCGCCCCGCACTACGCGCAGCCCGTGGGCGCGGATGGCAGCCTCTGCTTTATTCATCACCTGATGAATAATGCTCCCGTCCGCGCCGCACCGTCAAGGCCGGGGAGCTCAGCCGAAGCCCGGAATGTGGGCGAGCAGGGCCGGCTGACGGGACGCCAGCTTCAGCGAGCGGACCGTGGCGCGGACGATGCCCTCCTTCACGAACGCCGCCGGGCGGCCGGTGAGGACTCGTTCGCGGGGCGAGTCGTCGGGCCGTACGAACTGGACCAGCCCGTCGTGGCGGCCCAGGCTCAGACACTGGAGGTGGTAGGAGAAGTCCAGGGGTTCCGGCTCCTGGCCGCGCAGCTCGGCGATGATCGCGCTCGCGGCCTGCGAGCCGCAGGGAAGCGCGGCCGCGCAACCCATGCGCAGCGAACCCGCCGCGGCGGTGTACCCGGCGGCCGAGTCGCCCACCCCGTACACCTCCGGGTGGGACACCGACCGCAGCGCCGCGTCGACCTCGACGCGTCCTGCGGCGTCGGTGGCGATCCCGGCGGCGCGCGCCAGTTCGGTGTTAGGGGTCATGGAGGCGGCCCAGACGACGACGTCGGTGTCGATGTCGTCCGGGCCCGCGAGGCGGCGGCCCTCCTCGATACGTACGCCGCGTGCGGTCAGTACCGAACGGACATGAGCGCGGCCCTTCTCGGAGAGTCCCGGCCCCACGACGCCCTCCGTGAGAAGGCCGACCCGCCAACCGGGATGGGTCTCGGCGAGTTCGGTGGCCAGTTCGATACCGGTGAGGCCGCCGCCCACGACCGTGAGGGAGCCGGGGCCGTCCTGGAGGCGCTTGTGCAGTTCGGTGGCCGACTCGACCGTGTACGCGCGGTCCCGGTCACCGGGGGCGACGGACCGGGTCCGGCTGCCGAGGGCGTGGATGAGCCGGTCGTAGGGCAGGACACGGCCGTCGTCGGTACGGACCTCACGGCCCGCGGTGTCGATCTCCGTGGCGCGGGCGGCGACATGGACGATGCCGGTCGGGCGGAGGAACGAGCCGAGGGGGTGCGTGACGTCGGGGCGTCCGGCCGCGCGTTCGTGCAGCCGGACGCGTTCGGTGAACCGGTCGGCCGGGTCGACGAGGGTGACGTGGGCGTGCGGAGCGAGACGCAGTGCGGACATCATCCCCGCGTAGCCCGCGCCGACCACGACGACCTGCGGCTTCTCCGAGGGCAAGGGGTGCGTGTTGGTGGGTGTCATACAAGGGGGACGACGTAGCACCCCCGCATGTGACGGTGAGCGTGATCACAGACTCCCGAGGTCGAGGTGGCGCAGCTTCTCCGGGTTGATCACGGCGTCGATCTCGGTGATCACCCCGCCGTGCACGCTGAAGGCGAACACCATGCCGCGGTCGCCGACGGGGTCGGTGACGACCAGGCCGGGGGCGCCGTTCACCTCCCGTACGAAGGCGTGCATCTGCTCGGGGTCGAAGTCGCGCATGAGACGCCGCGCGAAACGGACGACCTTCTCGTCGCCGATGACGGGGAGCCTGGCCGCCGTGACCTTGCCGCCGCCGTCCGAGCGCCAGACCACCTCGGGGTCGAGGATCTCCAGCAGCCCGTCGAAGTCCCCGCCCAGCACGGCCGAAAGGAACGCCTCGACGGCCCGCCGGTGCTCGCCCCGGTCGACGGAGCGGCGGGGCGCGTCGGCCCGCACCCGGCGGCGCGCGCGGGAGGCCAGCTGCCGTACGGAGTCCGGCGTACGCCCCACGACCTCCGCGATCTCCTTGAACGGCACGGCGAAGACGTCGTGCAGGATGAACGCGGTGCGCTCCGCCGGTGTCAGCCGCTCCAGCACGGTCAGCATGGCGAGCCCGACGGACTCGTCCAGCGTGACCCGGTCCTCGGGCCCGCTGTCGGTGACCACCGGCTCGGGCAGCCACGGCCCGACGTACGACTCACGGCGGGCGCGCGCGGAGCCGAGCTGGTCGTAACAGAGCCGGCTGACGACTGTCGTCAGATACGACCGGGGGTCGTCCGCCTCGTCGTCGGGCAGCCTCTGCCAGCGCAGCCAGGTCTCCTGGACCGCGTCCTCCGCGTCGGCGACCGATCCGGTGATGCGGTACGCGATGCCCCACAGCCTCTTGCGCTCGTGCTCGAAAGCCGCCAGATCGGCCATGCGTCGGCGCTCCTCTCCCCTGTGCCGGTGTCATGCCCGGTCGGTGTGCACACCCCGCCGTCAGGCGTCGGACAACGGGCCTCGAAGGACAGACGACGCGGAGTCGCGAAATGTGACAGTCAGCTCGACCGAGTACGCCTCGTCGACCTGGCCGGTCGGAAAGACCTTGAGCAGTTCGGCGCGTTCCTCGGCGAGGCACGCGGCCGTGGCTTCCTCACCGAGGACACGGAAGAGGGAGTGGCTGCCGAGATTGGCGAGGTGGGTGTCGAGCGGGACGGTGCGGGTCCAGCGCAGCTCGCGCTGTACGCGCGGCAGGTCCGCGGGCAGCCTCTCGGAGCGGCGGCCCCCCGAGCCGTGGGAGCCCCCGCCCGCGCCCGCGAGCCGGTGGAGCCGTTCCTCCTGCGCGGCGACCCACGGCACGGTGGAGTCGGCGACGTTCCACCACAGGGCGAGCGCGCCGCCCGGCCGCAGCACCCGCAGCGCCTCGGGCACGGAGCGGGCCGGGTCGGTCCAGTGCCAGGACTGGGCGTACGTCACCAGGTCGACAGACGCGTCCGCGATCGGCAGGGCGTCGCCGAGCCCCCTGACCAGCGGGGTGTCGGGCAGCCCCCGGCGCAGCTGGGCGGCCATGCCCGGCCCCGGCTCCACCGCGATGACCTCGGCACCGCGCGCACGCAGCAGACGGGTGGCGATGCCGGTCCCGGCGCCGACGTCGACGACGCGGGAGCCTCGGAGGGAACGGCCGGACAGTTCCTCGACGGCGTCGAGGAGCGCGGGCGGATAGCCGGGCCGGGCGGCGTCGTACTGGCCGGCGACGACATCGAAGGACAGCGCGCGATCGGTCATGCGTCCCATCCTGACAAGGATGGGCGAGTGTACGGGTGCCGTGTCCTCAGGCGTCCGGACCGCCCCGGGTCACTTGCGCCTGGCACGTCCGCTCCCGCGGGCGGCGGGGTTGCGCGTGCGGGCGGTGCGGCGGCGCTCGTACCGCGTGACGGCCGTCTCGTACTCGGTACGCCGCAGCCCCTCCCCCGGCGCCTCGGCGAGCGAACGCAGGAAGTACGCGATCAGCGAGCCGATGAAGCCGATGCCCATGAGACTGCGCAGCGCCTCCTCGCGGGCGGCGTCGACCGGGCGCTTCGAGAACCCTTCCCAGGTCTTGCGGAACGCGATCGCGCCGCACACCGAGAACATCACGATGACGAGTACGCCGACGAACGGACTGGCGTTCGCGATCTCCAGGCCCTGGTAGGCGAAGCGCAGCAGGAAGCACGCGCCCACGGCGGCGACGAGCGATCCGGCGGCGACGCCGACGCGGCGTGCCGCGTACCCGGAGTCGTGGGCGACCCAGGTCGTGCCGAAGAAGCGGATCGGCTCGGGCCGGGGACCGCCGGGACCACCGACGTCGTGGCCGCCGCCCGTGGACGGCGCCGCCGCCGCGGCGGCGGTGGTCTCGGCGGCTTCGCCGCCCTGGTTCGGGCTCACACTCTTTCTCCGGCTCACAGGACGATTATCCCCGCGAGCCGTCGCACGGGCCGAGGGGCCGGCTCGGCCCCTCAGGCGCAGCGCGGGGCGACGTACCCGTCACTGCCTGTCTTCACGTACGCGTCCGAGACGAACTCGCCGTTGGCGATGTTGTCCCAGAGATTCGACGTCCCGTACGGCCCGTTCACCGACGTGCCGGGCTTCTGGCAGTAGACGGGAACCTTCACGTTGTACGGAAGGGTGCGGACCACCGAGTAGTGCGTGCCCGGACCAGAGCGCACATTGACGCGGTAGCCCGGCGCGATCGGGTATCTGACGACCGCCGCGGCGAGTGCCACCGCCTCGGCGTCGGCGCCCCCGGCATCGGTGTCCGCGTCCGTCCGCGCGAGCTCCGCCACTTCCCCTGCCTCGTCAACAGCCATCGCTGACCTCCCCCTTGTTGATCTTGTTGAATGTTCACTCTCCGCGACGCGCAGGCTAGCAACACCCTTCAGCCACAGCCGCACCATCGACTAGGCTCGGTGAGTCGCGCTCGCTGAAAGCGACACGGGGGAATCACACATGGAATACGCCGGCAGTTACCGCCTGGAGGCCTGCCTCGGCTCCGGCGGGATGGGCGTCGTACATCTCGCACGTTCCGCGTCCGGACTGCGCCTCGCCGTGAAGGTGGTGCACCAGCAGTACGCGGCGGACCCGGAGTTCCGCGCCCGCTTCCGTCAGGAGGTCGCCGCCGCCCGCCGGGTCAGCGGTGCGTTCACCGCGCCCGTCGTCGACGCGGACCCGGATGCCGAGCGTCCCTGGATGGCCACCTCATACATCCCGGGTCCGACCCTCGCCGAGCAGGTGAGGAGCAACGGGCCCATGGCTCCCGCCGAGTTGCGCCGGCTGACGGCAGGGCTCGCCGAGGCGCTGCGGGACATCCACCGGGCCGGTGTCGTCCACCGGGACCTCAAGCCCGGCAACGTACTCCTCACCGACAACGGCCCCAGGGTCATCGACTTCGGGATCTCGCGGCCGGTGGACAGCGATCTGCGCACCGAGACGGGGAAGTTGATCGGCTCGCCGCCGTACATGGCACCGGAGCAGTTCCAGCGTCCGCGTGAGGTGGGGCCCGCGGCCGACGTGTTCGCGCTGGGGTCGCTGCTGGTGCACGCGGCGACCGGGCGGGGGCCGTTCGACTCGGACAGCCCGTACATCGTCGCCTACCAGGTGGTCCACGACGAGGCAGATCTGGTGGGGCTGCCCGCGGATCTGGCGCCGCTGGTGGGGCGTTGCCTGGCCAAGGATCCGGCGGAACGTCCCACGCCGGACGAGATCATGTCGGAGCTGCGCCCGCCCTCGTACGAGGCGGACGCGTTCATACCGGCGCAACGGCGTTCCGTGGAGCGGCCGTTGGCGGTGCCGGGGGGCGAGCAGCGCACCCACGTCGGGGCGCATTCGGCGTCCGCGCCGGGGAGCGCGCCCGAGCAGAAACCTTCTTCCCGGCCCGCCGGGAAGCGGCCCGGGAGGCGCGAGTCCGGCGAGCCGAAGACCGCGGCCGGCGGCCGGCGTCAGCACGTCAAGTGGCCGGCGCTGGCGATCGGCGCCGTGGTGCTCGTGTACGGCGGCCTCTGGGCCGCGCAGGGATTCGGCGATACGCGGGCGTCCTCGTCCGCCCCGCGCGGCTCGGGCGCCGCGGAGACGGCGGACGTGGCCTTCGAGCCGTGGCTGGCACCGACCATCGGGAAGACCGCCAAGCGCGGTACCGCACCGGCGTGTTCGTACACACCGAGCGTCTCCGGCGTCTCGGCGACCCTGCTCTGCTCCACGGCGGGCGTCGCCGTCGCCCGGCTCGACCCGGCCGACGGACAGGTGATCTGGTCGCACGGTTCGGGCGGCGGGACGGCGTCCGTCCCCGTCGTCTCCGGCGGCCTCGTGCACACCGTTCTCACCTCGGCGAAAAGCGCGCGGCTGCGGGCGTACGAGAAGGACGACGGCACACCGGTCTGGAGCGCGGACGTCTCGGGCCACCGGGGCGGCGTCCACCACGCGGGCGACACCGTCCTGCTCGTGAGGAACGACGGCCGGGTCGAGGCGCTCAACGGCCGGACGGGGAAGAAGCGTTGGGAGCGTCCGCTGCCCGGCCACACCGACCCGGTCCTGGCTCTCCACAGCCCGGCGACCGGTCACACCTACGCCGCCGAGTCCTCGGCGGACGGCCGCACCACCCTGGTCAGCGCGGTGGACCCGGAGACCGGCGATCTCGCCTGGCAGCGGCGGCTGGAGGGAAACCTCGATCCGGTGGGCACCGAGGGCGGCGTCCTGTTCCTCACGTCGCTCGATCCGGACTCGATGACGGACGCGGTCGTGCGCTACGACCCCGCGAGCGGCGACGCGCGCCGGGTCCCGCTGCCCTACACCATGGCCGAGGCGCAGTTCGCCGTGCGCGACGACACCGCGTATCTGCTGGCGCGCGGCGGGACCCTGGTGGCTCTCGACACCACTCCCAAGGGGAAGAGCGCCAAGCCCCGCTGGGAGTTGGAGACCGACGTCGCCCGCTCGTCCGGCCCCGTCGTGACGGGCGGCGACCGGCTCTACTTCTCCGCCGCCGACGGACAGCTGATCACCGTCGACACGGCGAACGGCTCGCTGGTCGGGCGTACGAAGCCACGTCTGCTGTCGGGCAAGCTCGCCTTCATGTCGACGCTGCCCGCCCCCGCGACCGCACCCGGGCGGGTCTACGCCGGTGCGCCCGACGGATCCGTCTTCGCCGTGGACAGCGAGAACCCCGCCACCTGGTGACACGCACCGGGTGACGGGGTCGCGTTCGGCACCGGCCTCGCGCTTCAGCCCAGCAGGGAGACGTCCCTGACCGCGCCCTTGTCCGCGCTCGTCGCCATCGCCGCGTACGCGCGCAGCGCCACGGAGACCTTGCGCTCGCGGGCGACCGGCTCGTACACACCGTTCAGCGCGTCCCGCCGGACCGCCAACTCCTCGTCGCCGACGAGCAGTTCGATAGAGCGCCCCGGGATGTCGATCCGGATCCGGTCGCCGTCCCGCACCAGCGCGATCGTCCCGCCGGACGCCGCCTCGGGCGAGGCGTGGCCGATCGACAGGCCCGACGTACCGCCGGAGAAGCGGCCGTCGGTGACCAGCGCGCACGCCTTGCCCAGGCCGCGTCCCTTCAGATACGACGTGGGGTAGAGCATCTCCTGCATGCCGGGGCCGCCGCGCGGACCCTCGTAGCGGATGACGATCACGTCGCCCTCCGCGATCTCCTTACGGAGGATCTTCTCGACGGCGTCCTCCTGCGACTCGCAGACGACGGCGGGGCCTTCGAAGGTCCAGATCGACTCGTCCACACCGGCGGTCTTCACCACACAGCCGTCGACGGCCAGATTGCCCTTCAGCACGGCGAGTCCACCGTCCTTCGAATACGCGTGCTCCAGCGAGCGGATGCAACCGCCCTCCGCGTCCAGGTCGAGCGTGTCCCACCGCTCGGACTGGGAGAACGCGGTCGCCGAGCGCTTGCAGCCGGGCGCCGCGTGCCACAGCTCGACGGCCTCCTCGGAGGGTGAACCGCCGCGCACGTCCCAGGTCTTGAGCCACTCGTCGAGCGAGTCGGAGTGCACCGAGTGCACGTCCTCGTTGAGGAGGCCGCCCCGGTACAGCTCGCCCAGGATGGCGGGGATGCCGCCGGCCCGGTGGATGTCCTCCATGTAGTACGTGCCGCCGGGCGCGACGTTCGGCGCGACCTTCGACAGACACGGGACGCGCCGCGAGACGGCGTCGATCTCGTCCAGGCCGTAGTCGAGACCGGCCTCCTGGGCGGCGGCGAGGAGGTGCAGGATCGTGTTCGTGGAACCGCCCATGGCGATGTCGAGCGCCATGGCGTTGTCGAAGGCCGCGCGGGTGGCGATGTTGCGCGGCAGGACGGTCTCGTCGCCGCCTTCGTAGTAGCGCTGGGCGATGTCGACGACCGTGCGGCCCGCGTTCTCGTACAGCGCCTTGCGCGCGGTGTGCGTGGCGAGGACCGAGCCGTTGCCGGGCAGGGCGAGGCCGATGGCCTCCGCGAGGCAGTTCATCGAGTTGGCGGTGAACATGCCCGAACAGGAGCCGCAGGTCGGGCAGGCGTTCTCCTCGATACGGAGCATGTCCGCGTCCGAGACCGACTCGTCCACGGCGTCCGAGATCGCGTTGATCAGGTCCAGCTTGCGGACGGTGCCGTCGACCAGGGTGGCCTTGCCGGCCTCCATCGGACCGCCGGAGACGAAGACCGTGGGGATGTTGAGGCGCATCGCGGCCATCAGCATGCCCGGCGTGATCTTGTCGCAGTTCGAGATGCAGATCAGCGCGTCCGCGCAGTGCGCCTCGACCATGTACTCGACGGAGTCGGCGATCAGGTCGCGGGACGGCAGGCTGTAGAGCATGCCTCCGTGGCCCATCGCGATGCCGTCGTCGACGGCGATGGTGTTGAACTCACGCGGGACGGCTCCGGCGGCCTTGATCGCCTCGGAGACGATCCGGCCGACGGGGGCGAGGTGGGTGTGGCCGGGGACGAACTCGGTGAAGGAGTTGGCCACGGCGACGATCGGCTTGCCGATGTCCTCGCTCGCTACGCCCGACGCCCGCATAAGGGCGCGTGCGCCCGCCATGTTGCGGCCGTGGGTGACAGTGCGGGACCTCAGCTCGGGCATCGTCGCTCGCTCCTTCGGCAGATCCTTCGGTGGGAATGACTTTTTCGAGCCTACGCCCACCGCTCCAAGATCTGGACGGTCCGTCCGGAATGCGGGACACCTGTTCAGGTTCCGCGCACTCCCCGCCCGGACTCGCGCCGGACTCGCGCCGGAGCCGCCCGGACTCGGTCAGGCCTCGGTCAGATACCGCTGGAGGGTCGGCGCGACGAGTCGGACGATCTCCTCCGTGTCCACGGAGGCCAGCGGCTCCGCCTTGATCACGTACCGCAGGATCGCTATCCCGATCATGTGCGAGGCGGCCAGCTCGGCCCGGAGAGTGGGGTCCGGTACGTCCAGTTCCACCGCGATCCGCTCCAGCAGCCGCCGGAGTACGAACTTACGCAGCAGGGCCGCCGCCGCCTCGTTCGTCACGGCGGAACGGATGATCGCGAGCAGCGGGGCCCGGGAGACCGGGTTCTCCCACACGCTGATGAAGTAGCGCGCGAGCCGCTCGCCGATCCCGTCCTTTCCCCCGCTCAGCAGCGCGGGGAGCACCATCGCCGGCTCGAAGGAGACCTCGATGGCAGCGCCGAAGACCTCCTCCTTCGTACCGAAGTAGTGATGCACGAGGGCGGGGTCGACGCCTGCCGCCTTCGCGATGCCTCTTACGGAGGTCTTGTCGAAGCCGCGCTCGGCGAACTCCGTACGGGCCGCCTCCAGGATCCGTTCGCGCGCGCCGGGGCCGGTGTCCGTGTCCGAGCGTGCGGGGCGGCCACGGCGGCGCGGGGCCGTACTCGTCATGGGCGGCGGAGTCGCGGGCGGCCGTACGACACACGCGGCTGCGGCGGGCGGGAGTCCGGGGACGACGACGATCCCGGCGGCGATCCCGCGGAAGGGGCGGCGGCTCCCGCCGACGCCAGGTGCAGCCGGGTGAAGGCCAGCGCCTCCGCCAGGTCGGCCTCGCGTTCGGCCGAGGACATCGCGCGCCGGGTGTTGACCTCGATGACGACGTGCCCGTCGAAGGAGGAGCCCGCCAGTTGTTCGAGCAGTTCGGCGCAGGGCTGGCTGCCGCGTCCCGGCACCAGGTGTTCGTCCTTGGCGGAGCCGTTGCCGTCGGCGAGATGGATGTGTCCCAGCCGGTCACCCATGCGGCCGACCATGGACATCGCGTCGGCGCGGGCGGTGGCGGTGTGCGACAGGTCGACGGTGAAGTGGCGGTAGTCGTCCTTCGTCACGTCCCAGTCGGGGGCGTACGCGAGCACCTCACGGTCCCGGTAGCGCCACGGGTACATGTTCTCGACGGCGAAGCGCACGTCCGTCTCGTCGGCCATGCGCCAGATGCCGGTGACGAAGTCGCGCGCGTACTGGCGCTGCCAGCGGAACGGCGGGTGTACGACGACGGTGGAGGCGCCCAGCCGCTCCGCCGCGGCCCGCGCCCGCTGGAGCTTGGTCCACGGGTCGGTCGACCAGACGCGCTGCGTGATCAGCAGACAGGGCGCGTGGATGGCGAGGATCGGCACGCGGTGATGGTCGGAGAGCCGGCGCAGTGCCTCGATGTCCTGGCTGACGGGGTCGGTCCAGACCATGACCTCCACGCCGTCGTACCCGAGGCGCCCGGCGATCTCGAAGGCCGTCGCCGTGGACTCCGGATAGACGGAGGCTGTCGACAGCGCGACCTTCGCATCCGGGATGCGCACCACTGGTTCTGCCACGGGGACAGGGTACGGGCAGCGGCGGGCGGCTTCGCGGGCACCGGAGGGGAAAGTGACGAGTGCAACGACTCGCCCTCCTGAGGAGGGCGAGCGGTTCGACGCGGTCGGAGCTCAGCGCACCGTCGGCGCTCCGACCTCCGTCATCGGCAGCTGGTCCAGCCGTCGCAGGATCACGCCCTCGCGCAGCGCCCAGGGGCAGATCTCCAGCTCATCGACGCCGAAGAGATCCATCGCCGCGTCCGCGACCAGCGCGCCGGCCAGCAGCTGGGGCGCCCGCCCCTCCGACACTCCGGGCAGCGCGGCACGGCGCGCCGCGGGCATCACCGCCAGTTTGGGGACCCACTCCTCCAGCGATTTACGGCTGAGCTCCCGCTGTACATAGAGCCCGTCGGCGGACCGGGCGGCCCCGGCGATCCGCGCCAGCTGGCGGAAGGTCTTCGAGGTGGCCACGACATGGTCCGGTTCGCCGAAGCGGGTGAACTCACCGACACTGCGGGCGATCTCGGCCCGCACATGGCGGCGCAGGTCCCGTACGGCCGCCGGATCGGGCGGATCGCCGGGCAGCCAGCCCGCCGTGAGACGGCCGGCGCCCAGGGGCAGGGACACCACGGCGTCCGGTTCCTCGTCGATGCCGTAGGCGATCTCCAGCGAGCCGCCGCCGATGTCCAGGACCAGCAGCCGCCCCGCCGACCAGCCGAACCAGCGCCGGGCGGCGAGGAACGTCAGCCGGGCCTCCTCGTCGCCGGTCAGGACGTGGAGGTCAACGTCCGTCTCCTCCTTGACCCTCGCGAGTACCTGATCGGCGTTGCTCGCCTCCCGCACGGCGGACGTGGCGAACGGCAGCACCGCTTCGCAGCCCTTGTCCTCTGCCGCCTGGAGCGCCTCGGCGACCGTGGCCACCAGCCGGTCCACGCCCTCGGGGCCGATGGCGCCGTCCGCGTCGAGCAGTTCGGCGAGTCTCAGCTCGGTCTTGTGGGAATGGGCGGGCAGCGGGCGCGCGCCGCGATGCGCGTCGACCGCCAGAAGGTGGACGGTGTTCGAACCGACGTCGAGAACTCCGAGTCTCATGGGCGAACGCTACTGCGACGACACGCATACGCTGGACCCGTGCCAAAGACGAACAAGGCGAAGCCGGGCAAAGCCAGACGCGCCAAGAAGCAGCACGAGCAGGTTCCGCCCGACGAGAAGGGGCTGGACTTCGCGCGGTCCTGGGTCGAATTCCCTGATCCGGCGGACGACGACCAGGTCTTCCGGTGCGACCTGACCTGGCTCACCTCACGCTGGACCTGCATCTTCGGCAGCGGCTGCCAGGGCATCGAGGCGGGCCGCGCCGACGACGGCTGCTGCACGCTGGGGGCGCACTTCTCCGACGAGGACGACGAGAAACGGGTCGCCGGGCAGGTGAAACGGCTCACGCCGGAGCTGTGGCAGTTCCACGACGTGGGGGCCGAAAGCGGCTGGGTGGAGACGGACGACGAGGGCGCCCGCAAGACGCGCCGCTGGGACGGCTCCTGCGTCTTCCAGAACCGGCCCGGTTTCGCGGGCGGCGCGGGCTGCGCGCTGCACATCCTGGCGCTGCGGGAGGACCGCGAGCCGCTGGAGACGAAGCCCGACGTCTGCTGGCAGTTGCCGGTCCGGCGTACGTACGACTGGATCGAGCGGCCGGACGAGTCGCGGGTGCTCCAGGTGACGATCGGCGAGTACGACCGGCGGGGCTGGGGCCCCGGCGGGCACGATCTGCACTGGTGGTGCACATCGGCGACGTCGGCGCACGGGGCGGGCGAGCCGGTGTACCGGACGTACGGGCCCGAGCTGACGGAGCTGATGGGCAAGGCGGGGTACGACACGCTGGTCGAGCTCTGTGAGGCACGGCTGGCGAGCGCGCTGCCGCTCGTCGCTCCGCACCCGGCGGACCCCGACCCGGGAACGCCCGCGACCGCGCCCTCGGCCTGACGGCGGAGGACGGCGGTCTCCGCAGGGACGCAGAGCCGTCTTGAGGGCCGGGGCGCCGACCCCGGCACCGAGGACGGCTACGCGATACGTACGGCGGTCGTCGTCGGCCACGGCTTCCGCGGCTTCGGACGGCTCAGGTGGACTCGGGAGCCCTGTCCGACCCGTCCGCCCCGTCCGGGCCGCCCGGGTCGGTCGGCCCGGACGGGTCTCCGGGCGTGCTCGGGTCGCCCGTGCCGGGCGGCGGGTCAGTCGGATCCCCCGTGCCGGGAGGCGGATCGGTGGGGTCGGTCGGCCCCGGATCGGTCGGGCCGCCCGGGTCGCTCGGGCCGGGGCCGCCCGTGCCCGGCGGCGGTGAGGAGGGCGGGCGCGTCGGATGCGTCGGCCGGCCGGGACCCGGTCCCGGGCCTGGATCCCACGAGGACGGCGGCCTGGCACCGTAACCGCTGATCGCGACCGCCGACCCCGACGGGCTCAGCCCGATACGGGCGCGCCACGGGCCGGAGGGCTCGCGCGAGTGGTCCACGTGGACGTGGACGGTCACCGACCTGCCGGGGGCGAGCGTGCCGGACGTACGGCTCAGCCGCAGCCAGGACGCGCCGGTCCAGGCCGACCACGAGACCGGCTCGCCGCCGGTCGCGGTGAGCGTGATCCTCGTACGGTCGCCGGTCGACTCGGCCGTCACGGCGAGCCGTCCCGAACCGGCTCCGGGCGTGCCGGGCGGGCCGCCCGTGCCGTCGCTGATGACCTCGACGGAGACGTCCGGGTCCTGGCTGCCACCGTCGAAGGGGCCGCCGGAGCGGGTCTCGGCGTTGCCCGCGTTCTCGTAGATGTCGTACGGATCGGCGCCCTGCGCGCCGCGCCGCTCCGCGTCACCGGCGCTGACCGATGTCCCGCCGTGGCCCTCCCCGGTCGGCGGCGCGCCCCGGTACGCCGCCCACAGGGCGAGCACGGGCGCGGCGACGACGGTCGCCACGACGGTGGTCGTGACGGCCCGCGCGCGCAGCCGGTCACGGCGGGCGGCGCGGTCCTTGGGGTCCATGGGGAAGCCGTTGCGGCCGAACCGCGGGGTGGTGGCACGGGCGCGCGGGGTGTTCGTCATGGCGTGGTACGCCGCCTGCCGAGGGGCTTCGACCAGCGGCAGGACGGCGGGTGACGAGGCCCAGGAGGGCACGCCCGACGAGCTGGGCCGGGCGGCGCGCCTGGAGGCGGCCGAGCCGGGCCAGGGGCCCGTGGCCTCGGCGCGGTCGGCGGCGCGGCGGCAGCGCGGGCAGTCGTCCACGTGCCGGACCAGCTCGCGGCGGAGCGCGGCCGAGAGAAGCACCTGGTCGTCGCCGGTGAGCTGGGCGACGGCGGGGCAGTTGCCCGTCTCGACCACGGCGAGCGCGGCCCTGGTGCGCTCGACCTCACAGGCGGCCGAGTTGAGCAGTTCGCCCGCGGGCAGCCGCTCCATGGACAGGACCGCGGCGACGTCGCGCGCGCTGAGCCCGTGGCGTACGGCCAGTTCGAGCGCTTCGCGCTGTTCGGGTGTCGTGCCGGCGGCCTCGGGCCAGGCCAGCATGGCGAGTTCACGCCGACGGCGGGCGGCGAGCTCCGGCGGCAGGGAGTCGTGGGACTTGCTCTCGGCCGGATCCGGCTCTCGACGGCCGGTGTGCGCCCCCGGGCGGCTCGCACGCTGTTCACCGAGCCGGCGCAGACAGGCCCACCGGGCGAGTGCGTAGAGCCAGGCCCTGCGCTCCCCCTCGCCCCCGGGGCAACGCCCGTAGTGGCGTTCGGAGATGGCCAGGACCTGGCCCAGCACCTCGGTCGCGGCGTCGTGGTCGCAGAGCACGGAGAGGCAGTACGTGAACAGCCCGTCCAGATAGGGCTCGTACCGCACGGGGGGCCGGCGGGTGTCCGGCGCGTTCGTATCCGGGCTGTGCGGCTCCGGCCGGTGGGTTCCCGACCGGTGCGAACCCGATCGGGGCGCGCGACGGGGCGCACGGTGTGCGCCGGTGGTGTGTGCGGGGGGCTCCAGTCTGCTGCTCGTCACCCGCCGACGGTAGACAGGGGAGCGCACAACCTTCCCGACGCTTGCCTACATTTAATCCGTACGGATGAAACGTCCGCCATGCCCGTATCTTCCTCACCGACGGCTCCCGGCCGGGAGCCGTCGGCGGGTGAAGTGACCACCGCGGCAAGGGTTGTCAGTGGTCGCCTATACGGTGGCGCCATGGCTGTCGCCCGTACGAAATCCGCCAAGGACCGGCCGTCCTACCGCTGCACCGACTGTGGTTGGACGACGGTCAAGTGGCTCGGCCGCTGCCCCGAGTGCCAGGCCTGGGGCACCGTCGAGGAGTACGGCGCGCCCGCCGTACGGACCACGGCGGTCGGACGCGTCAGCACGCCCGCCCTGCCGATCGGCCAGGTCGACAGCCGGACGGCCACCGCCCGCTCGACGGGCGTGGACGAGCTGGACCGCGTCCTCGGCGGCGGCCTCGTGCCCGGAGCCGTCGTGCTGGTGGCCGGTGAACCGGGCGTCGGCAAGTCCACGCTCCTGCTGGACGTCGCGGCGAAGGCGGCGGACTCCGAGCACCGCACGCTCTATGTCACCGGCGAGGAGTCCGCGAGCCAGGTACGGCTGCGCGCGGACCGCATCAAGGCCATCGACGACCATCTCTATCTCGCGGCCGAGACGGACCTCTCCGCCGTCCTCGGGCATCTCGACGCGGTCAAGCCGTCGCTGCTGATCCTGGACTCCGTACAGACGGTGGCATCGCCGGAGATCGACGGGGCGGCCGGCGGCATGGCCCAGGTCCGGGAAGTGGCGGGCGCGCTCATCCGGGTCTCCAAGGAGCGCGGCATGTCCACCCTGCTCGTCGGCCATGTCACCAAGGACGGCGCGATCGCCGGTCCCCGGCTGCTGGAGCACCTGGTGGACGTCGTGCTCTCCTTCGAGGGCGACCGGCACGCGCGGCTGCGGCTGGTGCGGGGCGTCAAGAACAGATACGGGACGACGGACGAGGTCGGCTGCTTCGAGCTGCACGACGAGGGCATCACGGGCCTGGCCGACCCCTCCGGCCTCTTCCTCACCCGCCGGGACGAGCCGGTCCCCGGCACCTGCCTCACGGTCACCCTGGAAGGCCGCCGCCCGCTCGTCGCCGAGGTGCAGGCGCTGACGGTCGACTCCCAGATCCCCTCACCCCGGCGCACCACCTCGGGCCTGGAGACCTCCCGCGTCTCGATGATGCTGGCCGTCCTGGAGCAGCGCGGCCGGATCAGCGCGCTCGGCAAGCGCGACATCTACAGCGCGACGGTCGGCGGTGTGAAGCTCTCGGAGCCGGCCGCTGACCTGGCGATCGCGCTCGCCCTGGCCTCGGCGGCGAGCGACACCCCGCTGCCGAAGAACCTCGTCGCGATCGGCGAGGTGGGCCTCGCGGGCGAGGTCAGGAGGGTGACGGGCGTCCAGCGCCGACTCGCCGAGGCGCACCGGCTGGGCTTCACGCACGCCCTCGTCCCGACCGATCCGGGGAAGGTCCCGGCCGGTATGAAGGTCACGGAAGTCGCCGACATGGGGGCGGCTCTCAGCGTGCTTCCGCGCCGGGGTCGCGCGGAGGCCCCACGGGACGGCAAGGACCGCCGGTAGACTTTGCCCTGGTCTCGCCCATCCGTACGAGCCGGAGGAGTGCAGTGGCAGCCAACGACCGGGCAGCAGCACCCGGAAAATCCGGTGCCGGCTCCGGTGGATCCGGCACCGAAGCGCTGATGCGCGCCTCACTGAGCGCCGTAGCGCCCGGCAAGGCGCTGCGTGACGGCCTGGAGCGGATCCTCCGGGGGAACACCGGTGGTCTCATCGTCCTGGGCATGGACAAGACCGTCGAGGCGATGTGCACGGGCGGCTTCGTGCTGGACGTGGAATTCACCGCTACGAGGCTCCGTGAGCTGTGCAAGCTCGACGGCGCGCTCATCCTCGACAAAGACATCACCAAGATTCTGCGGGCCGGTGTCCAGCTCGTCCCCGACGCCTCCATCCCGACCGAGGAGACCGGCACCCGCCACCGCACGGCGGACCGGGTGTCCAAGCAGTGCGGGTTCCCCGTCATCTCGGTCTCGCAGTCGATGCGGCTGATCGCGCTGTACGTGGACGGGGAGCGACGGGTCCTTGAGGAGTCGGCGGCGATCCTGTCGCGCGCCAACCAGGCCCTGGCGACCCTGGAGCGGTACAAGCTCCGGCTGGACGAGGTCGCCGGCACGCTCTCCGCGCTGGAGATCGAGGACCTGGTGACGGTCCGGGACGTGACGGCGGTCTCGCAGCGCCTGGAGATGGTGCGCAGGATCGCCACGGAGATCGCGGAGTACGTGGTCGAGCTGGGCACCGACGGGCGGCTTCTCGCCCTCCAGCTCGACGAGTTGATCGCGGGCGTCGAGCCGGAGCGCGAGCTGGTCGTACGGGACTACGTGCCCGAGCCGACGGCGAAGCGGTCTCGTACGGTCGCCGAGGCGATGACGGAGCTGGACGCGCTCTCCCACACCGAGCTGCTGGAACTGCCCGTCGTCGCGAGGGCGTTGGGCTACAGCGGATCGCCCGAGACGCTCGACTCGGCGGTCTCGCCGCGCGGTTACCGGCTGCTGGCCAAGGTGCCGCGGCTGCCGGGCGCGATCATCGAGCGGCTGGTCGAGCACTTCGGCGGGCTGCAGAAGCTGCTCGCGGCGAGCGTCGACGATCTCCAGACGGTGGACGGGGTGGGCGAGGCGCGGGCGCGCAGCGTGCGCGAGGGCCTGTCGCGGCTGGCGGAGTCGTCCATCCTGGAGCGGTACGTCTGACATACGGGCAGGCGCCCGCGTGTGTGAGGAGGGCCGCACCACCGCGCAATGCGCGGTGGTGCGGCCCTCCTCACGTACGCGGGTCGCCTCGTCGGCGGGCGGTTGTCGTCAGCGGGTCGCCGAGTGGTCAGTCCTTGTCCAGCCGGATCGACGTCTGGCCCTGCTTCACGGTCGCGCCGGGCGCCGCCGCCTCGACCAGGTACGTGCCGGGCTTGGCCTTGCCGGGCGGGGGTGTGGCGCACTGCGGGACGCTCCGCGTGAGGTCCCAGACCACGGTCCGCGTCACCGTCCCGCCCGCCGGCACCTTCAGCAGCAACTGGCCGATCTTGGGACAGTCCTTGGAGGACCAGATCTCGTCGCTCTCGGAGTTCGTGACGGTCAGCACCACGGACTTCGGCCCGAGGTCCGCCTTGCAGTCCTTCCCCGACCCGTTGGTGGCCACGAGCCTGAACGAGGGCTTCTCGCCGGGCTCGTAGGCGACCTTGCGGCTCTCCAGCTTCACGGTCAGCGAACTCGGCGCGCAGTTGGGAAGACTCGATCCGACCGGTACCTGCTCACCGGTGGTGCTGCCGTTCGCGCCGTCACCGGCACTGCCGCCGCTGCCGCCGCTCGCCGCGCCGCCGCCGGAGCCGGCCGAACCGCCCGTACCAGCGCCGCCGTTGCCGCCACCGGCGCCGCCGTCGGAGCCCGCGCCCGCGTCCGTACCGCCGCTTCCGGGGCCGTCGCTCCCACCGGTCTCGCCCGACTCGTCGCGCCCGCCCGGCTGTTCACTGATCGCGGGTCCGGATCCGGAGGGTCCGGGGGTGATCGAGGGAGGGGGAGTATCGCCGTTCGCGCCGTCGTCGCGCTTCTTTCCGCCGTCGTCACCACCGGAGGTGACGACCCATACGACGAGCAACGCGAGCAGCGCGATCAGAGTCGCCGCTACTGCCCTCCGTCGCCAGTAGATGGAGGAGGGAAGCGGCCCGACCGGATTGCGCATAGATCCCACGGCGCAACTCTACGAGAGTTCAGCGCCAACTCCCGCCCCACATGGCGCTCGTCTCGCAAGTTTTACGGATCATCATCATGCGAAGGGCGCCCGGCCTGGCCCCACTTATCACTTTCGTCAGGGGTTCGGCCGCCGATGGCAAGATGCGTGAGCGGTGGGTCGGAGGGTACGGTCCGTGCCCATGGACCCCTCCGTCACCAGCGGCCTTTACCGCGACATTACCGATCTCGCCCATCAATCGCCGTCATGGGTACGGCACTTCGTCGAGATCGGGACGGAGGCCGTGATCGTCATCCTGGGAGTTCTGTTTCTCGCCAGTTGGTGGCGCACGCGTTCCGCAGACTCACGGGCCATGGCCAGGGCGGTAGTTGGGCCGCTGGCGACCGCCGTCGCTTATGTGTGCAGCGAATTGGCCAAGAGCGCCATCCAGGAGGAGCGGCCGTGTCGCGCGGTCTCCGGCGCCGCCGCGTCGTTGGCGACCTGCCCGCCGGTCGGCGACTGGTCGTTCCCCAGCAACCACTCGACCATCGCCGCCGCCTCGGCGATCGCGCTCGCCATCGCCTGGCGGGCGATCGCGTTCCTGACGATCCCGCTGGCGCTCTTCGCCGCCTTCTCGCGGGTCTTCGTCGGCGTGCACTATCCGCATGACGTGGCGGTGGGGCTGCTGCTCGGCGGGCTGGTCGCGACGCTCGTGGTCCTGGCGCTGACGCGACCCGCGCGGGTGCTGATCGAGACGATGCGGATGAGCCGTACGGGAGTGGTGGTCTGGTTCGCGGGACCGGGGCCGCGTGTTCCGCGGGTCACCGGACTGGCCACCGGCGCTCCGGGCTCGGGCTCGGGGTCCGGACCGGGCTCGGGGCAGGGAATGGGCTCGGGGCAGGGCCACGCCGCGGACTACCGCGCGGCGGGCCGGCCCGGAAACGGGGCGGCGGAAGACCCCGGCGCGCTCGGCCGACAGGGCGAAAGGCCCAATTCGCGCTTCTGAGCCCACCCGGTTCATGTGCGGTCCGCACACCGCTCACCCCCGGTCGGCCGGTACCGTACGAGTCCCGACGCGCCCCCTTCGCGCCCCCGTCACCACCCCGCGACGACCGGCCCACAGCGGGCGGCTGCACCGCCCCCACCGTCGAACGTGCCAGGATCGGCTCTGTCATGACTGCGACTCCTGCGACTTCCGCGACCACGGCGCCGGCCATCGCCCCGGCCGCCCTTCACGACCCCGTCATCGCGTGGTTCGACGCGCACGCCCGCGACCTGCCCTGGCGCCGCCCCGACACGGGCGCCTGGGGCGTGATGGTCAGCGAGTTCATGCTCCAGCAGACCCCGGTCGCCCGGGTGCTCCCGGTGTACGAACAGTGGCTCGCGCGCTGGCCACGCCCTGCCGACCTGGCCGCCGAGGCGCCCGGCGAAGCGGTACGCGCCTGGGGCAGACTCGGCTATCCGCGCCGGGCGCTGCGGCTGCACGGGGCGGCCCTGGCGATAACGGAGCGGTTCGGCGGCGACGTACCGCGCGAGCACAGCCAGTTGCTCGCGCTGCCCGGGATCGGCGAGTACACGGCGGCCGCCGTGGCCTCGTTCGCGTACGGGCAACGGCACGCCGTCCTCGACACGAACGTGCGGCGCGTCTTCGCGCGCGCGGCCGCCGGTATCCAGTACCCGCCGAACGCGACGACGGCCGCCGAGCGCAAACTGGCCCGCGCGCTCCTGCCCGCCCACGAGCCGACGGCCGCCCGCTGGGCCGCCGCCTCCATGGAGCTCGGCGCACTCGTCTGCACCTCGAAGAACGAGGACTGCGCACGCTGCCCGATCGCCTCGCAGTGCGCCTGGCGGCTGGCCGGCAAACCCGCGCACCAGGGGCCGGCCCGGCGCGGCCAGACCTACGCGGGCACGGACCGGCAGGTGCGCGGCAAGCTGCTCGCCGTGCTGCGCGAGGCGGTGGCGCCGGTACCGCTCGCGGTGCTCGACGCCGTGTGGGAGGAACCGGTGCAGCGGGCCAGGGCGCTGGACGGGCTCGTGGCCGACGGGCTGGTCGAACCGATGGCGGACGATCTGTACCGGCTGCCGCTGACCTGACCGCCGCGCCCCACCTGATTGGACCGCGCCGCCCCAATCGGCCGGTTCGGCCGGCCCCCTCCGGGCCGGCCGTTCGTCTGTCCCGGCGCCCGTTCGTCCCGCCGTTCGTCCGCTGCTTCGTCCGCTGCTTCGTCCGTTACTTCGCTCGTTACTTCGCTCGTTACTCGTTCGCCCGTTCCATCCCCGCCGTTACACAACCGATGGATGTCCGTGCGCCCGCCGACGGCTGGCGCGCACGGCCTCGTGACAACCCCTCCGTAACTTCTGGAACGTCAGTGAAGAACACGGCAGCGCGGCACACGGTGCAGTTCACGGGGTGGAGGCGGTTGGCATGGCGCACGGCGAGGTGCTCGAATTCGAGGAGTACGTAAGGACCCGGCAGGAGGCACTTCTGCGCAGTGCCCGGCGTCTGGTCCCCAATCCCGTCGACGCCCAGGATCTGCTCCAGACCGCCCTGGCCCGTACGTACGGCCGCTGGGACGGCATCGCCGACAAGTCGCTCGCCGACGCCTATCTGCGCCGCGTCATGATCAACACCCGTACCGAGTGGTGGCGGGCGCGAAGGCTCGAAGAGGTGCCGACCGAGCAGTTGCCCGAGGCCTGCGTCGAGGACGGCGCCGACCAGCGCGCCAACCGCGCCCTGCTCATCGACATCCTCGGGGTCCTGGCGCCGAAGCAGCGCAGCGTCGTGGTGCTCCGGCACTGGGAGCAGATGAGTACGGAGGAGACGGCGGCGGCGCTCGGGATGTCTACCGGTACCGTGAAGAGCACGCTGCACCGGGCGCTCGCCAGACTCCGCAAGGAGCTGGAGGCCCGGGAGCTGGAGCGCCGCGACGCGGAGCGGCGGACGAAGCCGGGGATCCGGCAGCCCGAGCACCGCACGCCGCGCGCCCGCGCTCCGCAGCGTGCTGGTTGTCGTCGCGACGGACGGGGGCAGGAGCGGTGCGCGGCCTGAGGCGCGATGGGGAGAGCAAGCCTGCCCCGAGAACGACCGGCCGGGCGGCGGACGAGCGGGCGGCCGACGACCGGGCGGACGACGAGTGGCGCGCCGACGACGAGTGGCGCGCGGCAGGCCCGGCGACCGCTGACGCGTCCCCGCCGAAGCGGTTCCCGAAGACGGTGACGCTGACAGTGACGACCGCCACCGGCGGTGTGGCGCTGGCCGCGCTCATCGGCTTCGGCCTGTTCGTCATCGGCTGTTCCACGAGCGCGACCGGCACCAGGGACGAGGGCGCGGCCTCCGTCGCCACCGCCGAGCCCGTCTCACCGCCGACCTCCGAGCCTTCCGCCCTGCCCGCCCAGGACATCGACCCGGTGGCCCTGCTCCGGCGGGACCCCAAGGTGAGCGGGCAGGTCAAGGCCGACCTCAAGCCGTGCGCCAGGGACGCGTACCCGGTGGACACCTCGTACGGGAATCTGACCGGCGGCACCGCGCCCGATGTGGTGATCAACGTGATGACCTGCGACGACGCCGTCGGGCTCGGGACGTACGTCTACCGTGAGTCCGACCGGCGGTACGAGAACGTCTTCGTCGCCGAGGAACCCGCCGTATACGCCACGATCGACCGTGGTGAGCTGGTGGTGACCCGCCAGGTGTACGCGAAGGGCGACCCGGTCTCGTACCCCTCCGGCGAGGACGTCGTGACCTACACCTGGGCGGACACGAGGTTCGCGGAGCGCTACCGGGTGCGCAACAACTACAGCGGAGCGGTCGGCAACGGCCCGGTGGACGCCCCCGCGCCGTCCACGACCAGCGACAACGACGACTGAGAGAGCTGAGAGCTGTCGGATGGTGGAGACCCATGTCCTCTTCGTCGAGGACGACGACGTCATCCGCGAGGCCACCCAACTCGCGCTGGAGCGCGACGGCTTCGTGGTGACGGCCATGCCGGACGGTCTCTCCGGTCTGGAGGCGTTCCGGGCCGACCGGCCGGACATCGCGCTGCTCGACGTGATGGTGCCGGGCCTGGACGGTGTGAGTCTGTGCCGCCGTATCAGGGACGAGTCGACCGTGCCCGTGATCATGCTGTCGGCACGCGCCGACTCGATCGATGTGGTGCTGGGCCTGGAGGCGGGGGCCGACGACTACGTGACCAAGCCCTTCGACGGCGCGGTACTGGTCGCCCGGATACGTGCCGTGCTGCGCCGCTTCGGGCACGCGGGCGGACCCGCCGGGGAGCACGGCGGGCAGGACCGGGTGGACGAGGGCGGCGCCCGCTCCTTCGGCGATCTGGAGATCGACACGGAGGGCATGGAGGTGCGCAAAGGGGGCGAGCCCGTGGCGCTGACCCCGACGGAGATGCGGCTGCTGATCGAGTTCTCGGCCGCGCCGGGCACCGTCCTGTCCCGTGACAAGCTGCTCGAACGCGTCTGGGACTACGGCTGGGGCGGTGACACGCGGGTGGTCGACGTCCATGTGCAACGGCTCCGTACGAAGATCGGACAGGATCGGATCGAGACGGTCCGCGGCTTCGGCTACAAGCTCAAGGCATGAAGCGGCTCGCCCTGCGCACCGGTGTCCGGTGGAAGATCAGCATCGCGATCGCGGCGGTGGGCGCCCTCACCGCGATGGCGCTGAGCCTTGTCGTGCACAACGCTGCCCAGGTCTCGATGCTCGACAACGCGCGTGAGGTGCAGCTGGAGCGGCTGCTGTTCGCGCAGCGTATGTACGACTCGACCCATGAGCTGAAGTTCGGTACGAAGCTGAACGACCCCGCGCTCCCCGACGACCTGCGGGAGAAGGCGCAGCAGGGCAGACGGGCCACGTATGTGCGTGACTCGGCGGCCGGGACACCGGACGTCTGGGCGGCGGTACCGCTGGAGAACGGTGTGCTCTCCCTGCACAGCAAGTTCGCCGACCGCTCCGTGACGATCATGAAGGATCTCGACCGGGCCCTGCTGATCGGCTCGGTCTGCGTGGTCGTCGGGGGCTGTGCGCTGGGCGTGCTGATCGGCGGGCAGCTCTCGCGCCGGCTGCGCAAGGCGGCGGCCGCCGCGGGCAAGGTCGCCCAGGGCAATACGGATGTGCGGGTACGGGAGGCGGTGGGCGGGGTCGTACGGGACGAGACCGACGAGCTGGCACGCGCGGTCGACGCCCTGACCGACGCGCTGCACGAACGTATCGAGGCCGAGCGCCGGGTCACCGCCGACATCGCGCACGAGCTCCGTACGCCGGTGACGGGCCTGCTGACGGCGGCCGAGCTCCTGCCACCCGGCCGCCCGACCGAGCTGGTCAGGGACCGCGCGCAGGCCATGCGGACACTGGTCGAGGACGTCCTGGAAGTCGCCAGGCTCGACAGCGCGTCGGAACGCGCCGAGCTTCAGGAGATCGCACTCGGCGAGTTCGTCAGCAGGAGGGTGGCGCTGCTCGATCCCGATGTGCGGATCCATGTCGTGCACGACAGCTGGGTGAACACCGATCCGCGCAGGCTGGAGCGCATTCTCGGCAATCTTCTGGCCAACGCGGCCAAGCACGGGGGCACCCCGGTCGAGGTGACCGTCGAGGGCCGTGTGGTGCGCGTCCGCGACCACGGCCCCGGCTTCCCGGAAGCACTGCTGCGTGACGGGCCGAGCCGGTTCCGTACGGGTGCGAGCGACCGCGCGGGCCACGGCCACGGTCTCGGTCTGACCATCGCCGCAGGTCAGGCACGCGTCCTCGGGGCACGGCTGACCTTCCGCAACGCGGCGCCGGAGAGTCTGACCCCCGCCCCGGACGAGACAGGCGGCGCGATAGCGGTCCTCTGGCTCCCCGAGCACGCCCCGACGACGACCGGCAGCTTCCCGATGATCAAACTCCCGGAGTGACGGTCCGAGAAGCCACGACCGCGCTCACGCCCCGGTCACCGCTCCCGGGCCCCGAGGGCTACGACCACTCCTTCTCCAGGTCGAGGTCGCCCTCCTTGGCCTGGGTGAACGAGAACCAGTTGCCCGAGTCGTCGCGGAATATCGCCTCCGTGCCGTACGGCCGCTCCTGCGGCTCCTGGAGGAACTCCACACCCCGCGCCTTGAGCTTCTCGTAGTCCCCCTGGATGTCGTCCGTGGCGAGGACGCCCGCGCCCAGCATGCCCTTGCTGATGAGCGTCTTGATCGCGGCGGCGGACTCCTCGTCCATCGAGTGCCCGCCCGGCAGCATCAGGGTCAGCACCACGTCCGGCTGGTCCTTGGCGCCGACCGTCAGCCAGCGCATCCCGCCCTCGCCCAGCGTCATGTCGGTGCGGAGCTCAAGGCCGAGCTTGTCGACGTAGAACTCCTTGGCCCGGTCCTGGTCGAGCACCCAGACGGTGGAGATGGCGAGACCCTTGATCATGACGTGCTCCTCGGAGAGATGTGCCGTACACGGGCCGCTCACCGCGGCCCCCGCTTCCGTCTCCACCGTAGGCACCGGCACCCTCAGTGAGCTTCTCCAGAATTGCTGTCGTCACCGGGCCGGTCCGGCGCCGGCGCCGTGGTGTCCCTGGGCGGGAAGCCACCGGCCCACAGCAGCGCGTAACACCCCGGTATGAGCGCTGCTCCGCGGCCCGCGTGCTTCGCGCGATAGGCGCTCGGGCTGCTGCCCGTCTGCTCCTTGAAGCGCTTGGAGAACGTGCCCAGGCTGCTGAAGCCCACGAGGACGCAGATCTCGGTCACGCTGAGATTCGCCGAGCGCAGCAGCTCCTCGGCGCGCTCTATGCGTCTGCGGGAGAGATAGCGGCCGGGCGTCTGCCCGTACACCGCCTTGAAGGCGCGCACGAAGTGATACCGCGAATACCCGGCGTGGGCGGCGACCGCGTCCAGGTCGAGCGGGCCCGCCCAGTCGCGGTCCATGGCGTCCTTGGCCAGACGCAGCTGCCGCAGGTGCGTGAGGGGCACCTGCGGCGGCTGACCTGCTTGTTCACTGTCCACGTCTTCGATGCTGGCACGCCCCACCGACAACGGCCCCCCGCCGTCCACAGCACGCCAAGGCGGTCCTACAAGCCGACCGCGCGACCAAGCCGATCGCGCGACCAAGCGGACCGCGGGACTAAGCGGACTGCGGGACCTTGCCGCCCTCGGACGCTTCCGCGCCGTCACCGGACTCGCCCGCCTTCTGGGGCCCCGCGCCCCGCAGCGGGACCTCCTTGACGAAGAACGCCGCGACGAACCCGATCACCGCGACCGAACCGGCCAGCAGGAAGGCCACGTGCGTACCGGACGACACCGCGACCTGGTACGCCTCACGCGCCGCGTCCGGCAGCTTGGCCAGGCTCGCCGCGTCGAGCTGCGCGGACTGCTGCGTCACCGCGTCACCGCCGCGCGCCGCCATCTCCTCCTGCACCTTGCTGGTGAACAGCGCGCCCATGATGGCCACACCGAAGGAGCTGCCGAGCGTACGGAAGAGGGTGGTCGAGGACGAGGCGACGCCCATGTCCTGGGGCTCGGCGCTGTTCTGCGCCACGAGCATGGTGATCTGCATCAGGAAGCCCATACCGGCGCCGAGAACGGCCATGTAGAGGCCGGAGGTGAGCCTGGAGGTCTCGGTGTCCATCTGCGCGAGCAGGAAGAGCCCCACGACCATCAGGGCGCCGCCCGCGATCGGGAAGATCTTGTACTTGCCGGTGTTGGTGGTGACCCGGCCCGCGAACAGCGAGACGGCCATCATCGACAGCAGCAACGGCAGCAGGAGCAGCCCGGAGTTGGTCGCCGAGGCACCCTGCACGGACTGCTGGTAGAGCGGCAGGAAAAGGACGGCTCCGAACATGACGAAGCCGGTCAGGAAGCCGATCACCTGCATCAGGCTGAAGTTGCGGTTGCGGAATATGTGCAGCGGCATGATCGGCTCGGGCGCCTTGGTCTGCACGTACACGAACGAGACGAGGGTGACGACACCGATCGCGATCAGCTCCATGATCACCGAGGAGCTCCAGGCGTACTCCGTACCGCCCCAGGTGGTGACCAGCACGATCGAGGTGATGCCGACCGTGAGCAGGGCGGCGCCGAGATAGTCGACCTTCTGCTTCTTCCGCTCCACCGCGGGCAGGTGCAGCACGGTCACGATCATCGCGAGGGCGACGGCGCCGAGCGGCAGGTTGATGTAGAAGCTCCAGCGCCAGCCGAGGTGGTCGGTGATGGTGCCGCCGACCAGCGGTCCGCCGATCATGGCGAGGGCCATCACGCCGGCCATCATGCCCTGGTACTTGCCCCGCTCACGGGGCGGGATGAGGTCACCGATGATCGCCATGACGCCGACCATGAGTCCGCCGGCGCCCAGGCCCTGGATGGCACGGAAGCCGATGAGCTGGCCCATGTCCTGGGCCATGCCGCTGAGCGCGGAGCCGATGAGGAAGATGACGATGGAGAGCAGGAAGATGTTCTTCCGCCCGTACATGTCGCCGACCTTGCCCCAGATCGGAGTCGAGGCCGCGGTGGCGAGGGTGTAGGCGGTGACCACCCAGGAGAGGTGCTCCAGACCGCCCAGTTCGCCGACGATCGTCGGCATCGCGGTGCCGACGATCATGTTGTCCAGCATGGCGAGCAGCATCGCGATCATGAGCGCGAGCAGTACCACTCGCACACTGCGTGGCTGTGGCTCAGCCTTCTTCTTCTGTTCCGACCCCACCGCGTCGAGCGACATGGCCCCCACTCCCCTGATTCCTGGTCTGCTCAGTGTTTCTGTGTCTGCCCCGCTACTTACTTGCCGACCGGCAAGCTAAGTACACTGGGGAAAGTAGACCTGTCACTTGCCGGTCGTCAAGTAAGTAATTTTCGGGAGAGCAGTCATGGGCAGCACAGCGCAGCCGCGTCGGGGCGACACCCGCCAGCGCATCCAAGACGTAGCGCTGGAACTCTTCGCCGAGCAGGGCTACGAGAAGACCTCGCTGCGCGAGATCGCCGAGCACCTGGATGTGACGAAGGCCGCGCTGTACTACCACTTCAAGACCAAGGAAGACATCGTGGTCAGCCTCTTCCATGATCTGGCCCGGCCGATCGACGACCTGATCGTCTGGGGCGAGACGCAGCCGAGGACCCTGGAGGTGAAGAAGGAGCTCCTACGCCGCTACAGCGACGCGCTCGGCGCGGCCGCGCCCCTGTTCCGCTTCATGCAGGAGAACCAGGCCACGATGCGCGACCTGAGCGTGGGAGAGACCTTCAAGGGGCGCATGCTGCGGCTGATGGAGCTCCTCAACAAGCCCGACGGCTCGATGTCGGACCGCGTGCGCTGCTTCACCGCGATCTTCACGATGCACGCCGGCATGCTCGCCCTCACGGACGTCGAAGGCGACCCCGAGGAGAAGCGTGAAGCCATCCTCGGGGTCGCCATCGATCTGCTGGTGCAGGCTCACGGGGTCACACAGTGACGTCCGCGGCGCGCAGGAAGGTCAGCGGGTTGATCGCACTGCCGTAGTTCGGGGTCGTACGGATCTCGAAGTGCAGGTGCGGGCCGCTCGAATTGCCGGTGTTGCCGGAGAGCGCGATGTTCTCGCCCTTGTTGACCTTCTGGCCGATGTGAACCTTCACCTTGGACAGGTGCGCGTACTGCGAGTACTTCGCGTTCTTGGTGCCGTGCTTGATGACTATCGCGTTGCCGTACGCGGGACCGTCACCGGCACCGTTGGGTCCGGCCTTCACGACGGTGCCGTCGTGCGCGGCCTTGACGTTCGTGCCGACGGGGACGGCGAAGTCCTGGCCCGAGTGCTTGTGGGCCCACCTGCCGCCACCGATGCCGAACGAGGCGCTCAGCTCGTACTTGGAGACCGGTTTGCCCCAGGTGGGCGACTTCTTGGCCTTCGCCTTGTCGGCGGCCTTGGTGACGCTCGCCTTCTCGGCGCCGGGGGCCTTCTTCTCGACGGCGGCGGCGGCCGACGCGTGGGTGCCCGCGTCGCCGCTGCTGTTCGCGGCGAACGCGACCCCCGCGCCGAGCGCCGTCGTCACTCCGAGTCCGGCGGCCAGGATGGCGGCACGGGTACGGAGCGTGGACTGGCGGGGCGTGGTGCGCTGCGACATTGAGAAACCTCCGGGCATCAATGGACCCGGCGCTCGGAGCACCGGGAGCTGGCGTGCCATCCCTTGGTAACCCGACCGCCCATCACGGCCCAAACCGCCCATCTACGACATGACGTCGTAGCTGTCACACTGGTAACTCGACCCCTTGACTACCTGAAGCATCCCGTTGGCCCGATCCTAAATGTCCGAGTTAAATACTGTTTATCCGCACGTCAGAGGTGCGCATGCCCACCGCGTCCCCGGGCCGGGTCCAGGTCCCGGGCCCTCAGGACCAAGGTCCCGAGGCGGACCTTTCCGAAGGTCCCACCGGAATCATCCCCTTCACCACTATTCCTGGTCGTAGGCCCGGAAACGGGTGTGCGGCTTGTCACGACGGAAGACGGTCGGAGGGGCGAATCGGGGTGGCGGAGGAGGTGGCGGAGAGGGTGGCAGAAGCCCCCGGCGGAGGCTGCCCCGGAGCATGACAGAAGGGTGGCCCGGGACCAGTTACGGTCCCGGGCCACCCCTCGGGCTGGGCTCAGTCTCGCCTCAGCCTTGGTTGAGCTCCCGCTACGCTTCCTTCGTCAGGTTCGGCCCGGCGCCTCCGCCGGCCGCCTGCTCGATCGGCGGGACGTCGGGCAGTGCCGACTTCTCCTCGCCGCGGAAGCTGAACTTCTTCTCCTCGCCCTCGCCCTCGGTGTCCACGACCACGATGTGACCGGGGCGCAGCTCACCGAAGAGGATCTTCTCGGAGAGGATGTCCTCGATCTCGCGCTGGATCGTCCGGCGCAGCGGCCGGGCGCCCAGAACGGGGTCGTAACCCTTCTTGGCGAGCAGCGCCTTGGCGCTCGGGCTGAGCTCAAGGCCCATGTCCCGGTCCTTCAGGCGCTCGTCCACCTTGTGCACCATGAGGTCGACGATCTGGATGATGTCTTCCTCGGTGAGCTGGTGGAAGACGACGGTGTCGTCCACTCGGTTGAGGAACTCGGGCCGGAAGTGCTGCTTGAGCTCTTCGTTGACCTTGTTCTTCATCCGCTCGTAGTTGGACTTCGTGTCGCCCTGGGCCGCGAAGCCCAGGTTGAACCCCTTGGAGATGTCCCTGGTCCCGAGGTTGGTCGTCATGATGATGACCGTGTTCTTGAAGTCCACGACGCGGCCCTGGGAGTCGGTCAGCCGACCGTCCTCCAGGATCTGCAGAAGGGAATTGAAGATATCGGGGTGGGCCTTCTCGACCTCGTCGAAGAGGACGACGGAGAACGGCTTCCGGCGCACCTTCTCGGTGAGCTGGCCGCCCTCTTCGTACCCCACGTATCCGGGGGGAGAACCGAAGAGACGCGAAACCGTGTGCTTCTCGCTGAACTCCGACATGTCGAGGGAGATCAGCGCGTCCTCGTCGCCGAAGAGGAATTCGGCGAGCGTCTTGGAGAGCTCGGTCTTACCGACTCCGGAGGGGCCGGCGAAGATGAACGAGCCACCGGGCCGCTTGGGGTCCTTCAGACCCGCCCGCGTACGCCGGATCGCCTGCGAGAGCGCCTTGATGGCGTCCTTCTGGCCGATGACCCGCTTGTGGAGCTCGTCCTCCATACGGAGCAGCCGCGAGGACTCCTCCTCAGTGAGCTTGAAGACCGGGATGCCCGTGGCGGTCGCCAGGACCTCGGCGATCAGCTCCTCGTCCACCTCGGCGACGACGTCCATGTCGCCGGCCTTCCACTCCTTCTCCCGCTTGGTCTTCGCGGCCAGCAGCTGCTTCTCCTTGTCGCGGAGCGAGGCTGCCTTCTCGAAGTCCTGGGAGTCGATGGCCGACTCCTTGTCGCGGCGGACGTTCGCGATCTTCTCGTCGAACTCGCGGAGGTCCGGCGGAGCGGTCATCCGGCGGATGCGCATCCGTGAGCCGGCCTCGTCGATCAGGTCGATCGCCTTGTCCGGCAGGAAGCGGTCCGAGATGTACCGGTCGGCGAGCGTCGCGGCCGCCACCAGCGCGGAGTCCGTGATGGACACGCGGTGGTGCGCCTCGTAACGGTCCCGCAGACCCTTGAGGATCTCGATGGTGTGGGGCAGCGACGGCTCGGCCACCTGGATCGGCTGGAAGCGGCGCTCCAGCGCGGCGTCCTTCTCCAGGTGCTTGCGGTACTCGTCGAGGGTCGTCGCGCCGATGGTCTGGAGCTCTCCACGGGCGAGCATGGGCTTCAGGATCGAAGCCGCGTCGATCGCGCCCTCGGCGGCGCCCGCACCCACCAGGGTGTGGAGCTCGTCGATGAACAGGATGATGTCGCCGCGGGTGCGGATCTCCTTGAGGACCTTCTTCAGGCGCTCCTCGAAGTCACCTCGGTAGCGGGAGCCCGCGACCAGGGCGCCGAGGTCCAGGGTGTAGAGGTGCTTGTCCTTGAGGGTCTCGGGCACCTCGCCCTTGACGATGGCCTGCGCCAGTCCCTCGACGACCGCCGTCTTGCCGACGCCGGGCTCGCCGATGAGGACCGGATTGTTCTTCGTACGGCGGGAAAGCACCTGCATGACCCGCTCGATCTCCTTCTCGCGCCCGATGACCGGGTCGAGCTTGGACTCACGAGCTGCCTGGGTGAGATTCCTGCCGAACTGGTCCAGGACGAGGGAGGTCGAGGGCGTGCCCTCGGCCGGGCCGCCGGCGGTGGCGGCCTCCTTGCCCTGGTAGCCGGAGAGCAGCTGGATGACCTGCTGCCGCACCCGGTTGAGATCGGCGCCCAGCTTCACGAGGACCTGGGCGGCGACGCCCTCGCCCTCGCGGATCAGGCCGAGCAGGATGTGCTCGGTGCCGATGTAGTTGTGGCCGAGCTGAAGGGCCTCGCGGAGCGACAGCTCCAGGACCTTCTTGGCACGGGGCGTGAAGGGGATGTGGCCGGACGGGGCCTGCTGGCCCTGCCCGATGATCTCCTCCACCTGCTGGCGGACCGCCTCGAGCGAAATCCCGAGGCTCTCCAGGGCCTTAGCGGCGACACCCTCACCCTCGTGGATAAGGCCCAGGAGGATGTGCTCGGTGCCGATGTAGTTGTGGTTGAGCATCCGGGCTTCTTCCTGAGCCAGGACGACAACCCGCCGCGCGCGGTCGGTGAACCTCTCGAACATCGTTAATCGCTCCTCAGAGCGGTCAGGCAGTAAAGGGGTCGGTCCCCTCCCTGTCCTTCCGCAGCTTAGTCCCGCAAGCGGGGACCGCTCATTCCAACTGCCGACATCCGCCGTGATCACCCCGCCGTCGGCGGCGAACTTTCCTCACGAACAGCCGACACCTGCTCCAACCTGATGGTGCGAGACGATGTTCCCGCAGGCCAGACAGATACCCCCGCTATCGGTACGCCGATGGCGAACGTGAGACGTCCAGGACCGCGTGTCGCCCCTCCCCACTAGGAATGTCTTACCCGTAAGCACTGACACTCCATGCGGCGCACCCCCGTTCGCTCCGCTACGGGCGAACACCCTTGCACTCCCGAATGCTTCCGCACGCCCCTGCGATGAGCACATAGAGCGAGCGCACGTCGACTCTGCGTAACTCAATGCCAGGGCGGGGAGTTGGTCCGAGCATGGCTCTCCCCGTTCCGTCCCCGCGCGCGCCGCTGCCGGCCGAAGACGCCAGCGCCCTCTGGTACGAGCGGAAGCTGGGCTGGGCCACGGTGGCGGGCCCGCCCGTCGCTCTGCTGACCGGGCTGCGATTCGACGTTCTGGAGCTGCCCGCCGACGCCGGCGCGGCGGTGCTGCGGCGCCTCGGCGCGGCCGGGACCGGGCCGGTGGCGCTCGTGGCGGGCCGGATGCGGCTGCTGGTGGCCGCGGGGAGTGCCGACGAACTGCCGGGGCTGCTCGACTGGCTGGAATGGGGCGGCATCGCGCTCGATCTGACCGCGACCGGCACCGACGGCCGGATGACCGCTCCGGAGCCGCCCGGAGGGGCGCCGGGGCCGAGAGGTCCTCGGAGGCCCAGGGGTCCGACGGGGATCGCGCGACGAGGCGGTGACGGGGTGGGGAGCGCGCGTCGGCGGGCCGAGCAGGGGGCCGCCGTATGGCTGCGGCCCCCCGAGCCTGGACGCGAGGTGGAGCCGACGCTGCCGGCTCTCACTCATTTCGGACACGGACCCGGAGGCAGTGCCGGACTCGGGGACAGGGGTGGGGGTGTCCCCGATCTCGTTCGACTCGTGGACACGGCGGCGACGGAGTGCCACCGGGCCCGATTGCTTCGTGGAGAATCGACGGGTACGAAATCTCAGCCGTTGGCCTTCTCGTAGGCTTCGCGGATCTCGGCCGGAACGCGACCGCGATCGTTGACGCTGTAGCCGTTCTCCTTGGCCCACTTGCGAATTTCCGCGGTGTCCTTGTTCCCACCCGCGGCGGCGCGGCCCTTGCCACGGCCACCGGCGGCGCGGCCACCGGTGCGACGGCCACTCTTGGTGTACGGGTCGAGGAGCCCACGAAGCTTGTCCGCATTCGCGTTCGTGAGGTCGATCTCGTAGGTCTTGCCGTCCAGCGCGAACGTGACGGTCTCGTCAGCCTCGCCACCGTCGAGGTCGTCAACAAGAAGGACCTGAACCTTCTGTGCCACCGGTTTTCCTTTCATCGAAAATGCAGTACGCCGAAAGGAAACCGCTTTTCTCAGGAAAACACAAACCCCCGGCAGAGGTTCAGTAGCACAAGAACACGGGAAACGTGCGCGATTCGGACATAGGGTTCCGGGTTCTTCCGCCCCTCACAGGTGCAGAAGCATCCGGCTGTTACCCAAGGTGTTCGGCTTCACCCGTTCGAGACCGAGGAACTCGGCGACACCCTCGTCATAGGAACGCAGCAGCTCACTGTAGACATCTCCGTCGACAGGAGTCTCACCGATCTCCACGAAGCCGTGCTTGATGAAGAAGTCCACTTCGAAGGTCAGACAGAATACGCGCCGCACCCCGAGCCAGCGGGCCGTCCGCAACAACTTGTCGAGCACATGGCGTCCGATGCCGGCGCCCCGGAAGCGGGGATCCACCGCGAGTGTGCGCACTTCGGCGAGGTCTTCCCACATGACATGGAGTGCGCCGCATCCGACGACACCCGCGTCGTCGTCGCGTTCGGCGACCCAGAACTCCTGGATGTCCTCGTAAAGAGTCACCGGCGCTTTGTCGAGCAGGATGCCTTCGCTCACGTACGGGTCGAGGAGACGACGGACCGCTGACACATCGCTCGTCCTGGCCCGCCGGACGGTGATGGCATTTACATCGACTTCTCGAAGCTCGGAGGACATGACTGGACGCTATCGCCCGGCGGGATGCTCTCGGTCGGCGCCCTCGGCGGGGACTTCGCGGGCCACTTCGGGCGTGACTTCGGGTGGTACTTCGCCCGGCACTTCGGGGCTCGCTTCCCGCGAGGCCTCCGGTGAACCTTCCGCCGCCGCCTCGGACGCGCCTTCGCCCGCGGTGTCCGCCCGGTCGCCGCTCACCATCCGGACCGCGTCCTCCAGGGCTTCGCGCTGCGCCGGCGACATCATCCCGAAGAAGGCGACAAGAGCGGCCGCCGGGTTGTCACTCTTCGACCAGGCTTCGTTCATCAGCGCGGCCGCGTAGGCGGCCCGCGTGGACACGGCCATATATCTATAGGCGCGGCCGTCGACTTCCCTGCGTACCCAGCCCTTCTGATGGAGATTGTCCATTACGGTCATGACGGTCGTGTAGGCGATGGACCGTTCCCGCTGAAGGTCTTCCAGGACTTCCCGGACGGTGACCGGACGGTTCCATTCCCAGACGCGGCTCATGACGGCGTCTTCCAGGTCTCCCAATTGACGGGGCACATCGTCACCATAGTGCGAGATGTCCGAATGGTCGGTTATTGACATTACAAAAGGACGTACGACCTCACGGAAGTCGTACGTCCTGATCCACGGCAGTGGCGCCGTCAGGCGCCGGACGGCCTGCCCTGCTGCTCCACGGCCTCCGCGCGGGCGATCGCCGCGTCCACGGCCGCGTCCTCCTTCGCCTTGTTGTCGCCGCCCTGGCTCTTGACGATCGTCACGACCAGGCCGATGAAGAATGCGGCCATCACCACGGGAGGCAGGAGAGCGGATACGTAGTCCATGGCCACAGAGTAGCTATCCGGCGGCCCGCCGCTCCGCCGGGGGCGTGGGCTTACGGCGTGGCGGAAAGACCTCGGACGGCTTGGGCATCGGACGCTCCGTGGAGGGGCGCCCGGGGGCCGTCGGGCGGCGCGGCGGCGCGGGCTGCGCGGGCTGCTTCCCCGGCGCCTTTCCAGGAGCCTTGCCGGGCTCCTCCTTGGGCCGCTGCGGGTCGTCGGCCTCGGCACGGCCTCCCTGGAGCGCGAGCAGCCGGGTACGGGGCGCGGGGGCGGCGGGCGACCGGCCCGCGAGACGGGCCCGTACGGAGCTTTCCGCGGCCCGCTGACAGTGTTCGAGCAGCGCGGCGGCGAGGGGTGCGGCGCGCAGGGTGCGCAGGGCCATGAGGTCCTCCGGGCGTGGGTCGTACCCGGCCGCCAGAGCGTCCTGGAGGAGCTCCAGATAGCCGACGGCCGAGCCGGGAAGCGCGGCGCGGTAGCGGGCGAGATCGGCGAGGAGGAACGCGCGCAGCCGGCCGGCCTCGCGGACCGCCTCGTCCACGGACTCGGCGAGCCGCAGGCAGGCCTGGACGTCCTCGTCGGGGAGGGGGGCGGGGTGGAGGGCTACGGCGAGGGCGCCTCGGAGCACACGCAATTCGTCTGCGCCGAACGCCATGCCGCCGCGGGATCCGTAGGGCGTGGGCATGGGGTGACGATACTCACGAATCGCACAAAATCGTCTAAACGCGACGGCTGCGGCGCGCCGGGATCTCCGGCGCCACCTGGGGCTCGACCGCCGGACGAGCTCCCCGCGGGCCGCCCGGCGCTCGATGACGGACCGGCCGCGGGCTACATGCGCGACACGTTGCGCTCGTACACCAGTCGCAGCCCGATCAGCGTCAGCCACGGCTCGTGCTCGTCGATCACCGTCGCCTCGCCGAGGATGATCGGCGCCAGACCGCCCGTCGCGATCACGGTGACCTCGCCCGGGTCCTCGGCCAGCTCTCGCGCCATCCGGGCCACGACCCCGTCGACCTGGCCGGCGAACCCGTACACGATGCCCGACTGCATCGCCTCGACCGTGTTCTTGCCGATGACGCTGCGCGGCCTCGCCAGCTCGATCTTGCGCAGCTGGGCGCCCCTTATGCCGAGCGCCTCGACGGAGATCTCGATGCCGGGCGCGATGACCCCGCCCGTGTACTCCCCGCGCGCGCTGACCGCGTCGAACGTCGTGGCCGTGCCGAAGTCCACGACGACCGCGGGACCGCCGTACAGCTCGACCGCGGCGACCGAGTTGATGATCCGGTCGGCGCCGACCTCCTTCGGGTTGTCCACCAGGATCGGTACGCCGGTCTTGATGCCCGGCTCGACCAGGACGGCGGGCACGTCTCCGTAGTAGCGGCGGGTCACCTCGCGCAGCTCGTGCAGGACGGAGGGCACGGTGGAGCAGATCGCGATGCCCTCGATGCCGTCGCCCAGCTCCTCGCCGAGCAGCGGGTGCATCCCCATCAGTCCCTGAAGGAGGACGGCCAGTTCGTCGGCCGTACGGCGCGCGTCCGTGGAGACCCGCCAGTGCTCGACGATCTCCTCGCCGTCGAACAGACCGAGCACGGTGTGCGTGTTGCCGACGTCGATGGTGAGCAGCATCAGAGCGCCGCCTCACGCAGGTCGAGGCCGATGTCGAGGATCGGGGCGGAGTGCGTGAGGGCGCCGACGGCGAGATAGTCGACGCCGGTCTCGGCGTACGCGCGGGCGTTCTCCAGGGAGAGCGTGCCGGACGATTCCAGCAGTGCCCGGCCCGCGACAAGAGCGACCGCCTCCGCGGTCCGCTCCGGGGTGAAGTTGTCCAGCAGGATCAGGTCGGCCCCCGCGTCGAGGACCTCGCGGACCTGCTCCAGCGTGTCGGTCTCCACCTCGATCGCGAGGTCGGGGAACCGCTCCCGTACGGCCTTGAATGCCTCGGCGACCCCGCCGGCGGCGACCACGTGGTTGTCCTTGACGAGCGCGGCGTCCGAGAGCGACATCCGGTGGTTGACACCGCCGCCGCAGCGCACGGCGTACTTCTCCAGGGCGCGCAGCCCCGGTGTCGTCTTACGGGTGTCGCGCACCTTCGCGCCGGTGCCCTCCAGTGCGTCGGCCCACGCGCGCGTGGCGGTCGCGATGCCGGAGAGCCTGCACAGGAGGTTGAGCGCGCTGCGCTCCCCGGTCAGCAGGTCACGGGTCCGGGTGGTGACGCTGAGGAGCTTGTCGCCGGCCTCGACGCGGGCGCCGTCCTCGACGTGCCTCTCGACCTCGAAGTCCTCCGTACAGACGATGGACAGGACGGCCTCGGCGACACGCAGTCCGGCGACCGTGCCGCTCTTGCGGGCCGTGAAGTCGCCGGTGGCGACGGCGTCGGCGGGAATGGTCGCCACGCTCGTCACGTCCAGGCCGTGGTCGAGATCCTCACCGATGGCGACGTGGGCGATGTCCTCGACCTGGACGGGGTCGAGTCCGGCCTCGGCCAGCAGCTCGGCGAGCGCGGGGTCGAGGCCGCACTCCAGGGATTCCTCACCGTCCGAACAGCCGCAGCCGTCGCCGCAGCCCCCCGCGGCGGACGCCGGGGCGCCGATCTGGATGAGCGGTACGTCCACGGCCTCGGGGCGCGGACTGTCTTCGGGCGTGCTCACGGTGACGGCTCCCTGGGGACGGAGAGATCTACGGGGATTGCGGCGGGAAATTCGGGGGTGTCGGTCCGGCTCAGCTCCAGGACGCGGCCCGTACCGAGGCGTACGACGAGGTGGCGTCGCCAGTCGGTCTCGTCCCGCTCCGGGAAGTCCTCGCGCCAGTGACAGCCGCGGGTCTCCTCGCGCTCCAGGGCGGCGGCCACCAGGACGCGCGCGACGCAGAGGAGGTTGGAGGTCTCCCAGGACTCGACGCCCGGCTGAGCGGGTTTGCCGGGGTTCGCCGGGTCGGCCGGGTCCGTCGGGCGCAGGGAGTCCTGATACACGGCCTCCAGGGCATCGGCGGCGACGCCCAGGCTCCCTGCGGACCTGAGGACCCCCGCGCCCTGGGACATGATCCGCTGGATCGTCAGGCGCGCCTCGGGAGCGATGAGCGGCAGGAGCGCGGCGGGGGCGGGCGCGAGGGAGGGCCGGTCGGCGGGTGACGTGGCGGGCGGCGCGGGGCGGGGGGCCGCCGCGACCTCGGCGATGTCCGCCGCGATGCGCTCGGCGAACACGAGGCCCTCCAGGAGGGAGTTGGAAGCCAGCCGGTTGGCGCCGTGGACGCCCGTGCAGGCCACCTCGCCGCAGGCGTAGAGGCCCGGCACGGTCGTACGGCCGCGCAGGTCCGTACGGACGCCGCCGGACGCGTAGTGCGCGGCGGGCGCGACCGGGATCGGCTCGGTGACCGGGTCGATTCCGTGCGACCGGCAGGCGGCGAGGATCGTGGGGAAGCGGGTCGCCCACATCCTCGCGCCGAAGTGCCTGGCGTCCAGATACATGTTCTCGGCGCCCTGCTCCCGCATCCGGCGCATGATGCCCTTGGCGACGATGTCGCGGGGCGCCAGCTCGGCCAGTTCGTGCTGGTCGAGCATGAAGCGGACACCGTCCGCGTCCACGAGATGCGCGCCCTCGCCCCGTACCGCCTCGGACACCAGCGGCTGCTGGCCCTCCGACCCGGCGCCGAGGAAGAGCACCGTCGGGTGGAACTGCACGAATTCGAGGTCGGAGACCTCCGCCCCGGCGCGCAGCGCGAGAGCGACACCGTCACCGGTGGAGACGGCCGGGTTGGTCGTCGCCGAGAAGACCTGGCCCATGCCCCCGGTGGCCAGGACGACGGCGGGGGCGTGGACGGCGCCGACGCCGTCGTGCTGGCCCTCGCCCATCACATGGAGGGTGACGCCGGAGGTGTTGCCGTGTTCATCCGTAAGGAGGTCGAGGACCAACGCGTTCTCGACCGTACGGAGGGAGGCGTCGCGCACCGCGTCGACCAGGGCACGGGAGATCTCCGCGCCGGTCGCGTCGCCTCCCGCGTGGGCGATACGGCGGCGGTGGTGGCCGCCCTCGCGGGTCAGCTGGAGATCGCCGGCCGCCGACGTGTCGAACCGCGCCCCCGTTCCGATCAGCCTGCGTACGGCGTCGGGCCCTTCGGTGACCAGCGTGCGTACGGCCTCCTGGTCGCAGAGACCGGCGCCCGCGACGAGTGTGTCGCTCAGATGCTGCTCGGGGGTGTCGCCCTCACCGAGCACGGCCGCGATGCCGCCCTGCGCCCAGCGGGTGGAGCCGTCGTCGAGGCGGGCCTTGGTGACGACGACCGTCCTGAGCCCGGCCGCCGTGCAGCGCAGGGCCGTGGTGAGCCCGGCGACACCGGAGCCGACCACGACCACGTCGGCGTCGACGGCCCAGCCGGGCACGGGCGCGGTGAGCTGGATGCCGGCCGGGCGGGCGGGCCTCGGCTCCCGTACGGACTCGGCGGTCACTGGGAAGCTCCGAACGTCAGTGGGATGTTGTCGATCAGCCGTGTCGCGCCGACACGCGCGGCCACGGCGAGGATCGCCTCGCCGGTGTAGTCGTCCGGGACCTCCGTGAAGTCCGCGGGGTTCACGAGGGCGAGGTAGTCGAGCGTGAAGGAGTCGCTGTCCCTCACCGCCTGGTCGAGGACGACGCGGGCCGCGGACCGTACGGCGTGCGCGCCACAGGCCGTCCGCGGCGTACGGGACGCCGCGTGGGCGACGGCGTGGCTGTCGGCGGCGGCACGGGCCTCGCCGAGCGCCGAGAGGGCCGCCGCGCGGGCCGTGGACGTGGGCGCGGAATCCGCGCGTGCGCGCAGCGCGTGCTGGGCGCCGAGGCGGTCGCTCGCGGCGAAGAGCGCGCGGGAGAGAGCGAGCGCGGTCCGGCGCTCGGGGGCGGAGAGGTAGCGGTTACGGCTGGAGAGCGCGAGACCGTCGTCCTCGCGGACCGTCGGTACGCCGACGATCTCGACCGGGAAGTTCAGGTCGCGGGCCATCCGCCGGATCAGCGCGAGCTGCTGGGCGTCCTTCTGTCCGTAGAAGGCGACGTCGGGGCGGGTGAGGTGGAGCAGCTTCGCGACGACGGTGAGCATGCCGTCGAAGTGCCCGGGCCGTACGGCGCCTTCGAGGCGCTCGCCCATGGGCCCGGCGGAGATCCGTACCTGGGGCGTGCCGCCCGGGTACACCTCGTCGACGGACGGCGCGAACACGGCGTCGGCGCCTGCCGCCTCCGCCGTCTTCAGGTCCGATTCGAGGGTCCGGGGATAGCGGTCCAGGTCTTCGTTCGCGCCGAACTGGAGCGGGTTGACGAAGACGGTGACGACCACGAAGCCGGCCGGGCCGACGTGCCGGCGGGCGGCGCGCACGAGCGCCGCGTGGCCGTCGTGGAGGGCGCCCATTGTCATGACGACGGCCGTACGGGCGGAGGAGGATCCCTCCGGTGTGGCTGCCTGCTCCCGTACGGCTGTCCGCGCGCTGCCGTGCCGGGCGAGCAGCCCGTCCAGCTCCGCGCGCGTGGAGGCCAGTTCGAGGCTCATCGCTCGCCTCCCGGCCGGCTGTCGCCGTCGGCGAGGACGCCCAGCAGGTCCTCGGCCAGCTCAGGCTTGAGCAGGCCGTGGGCGAGCGCCCGGTCGGCCGTCGTACGGGCCATCGCCAGATAGCCGGGGACGGCGGCGGGCGCGTGCTCCCGCAGCTCGGCGACGTGCGCGGCGACCGTGCCCGCGTCGCCGCGCGCCACGGGGCCGGTGAGCGCCGCGTCGCCGGAGCGCAGCGCGTTGTCGAGGGCGGCGCCGAGGAGCGGGCCGAGCATCCTGTCCGGCGCCTCGACTCCCGCCTTGCCCAGCAGCTCCATCGACTGGGCGACGAGGGTGACCAGATGGTTCGCACCGAGCGCCAGGGCCGCGTGGTAGAGCGGGCGGGCGTCCTCCTCGACCCACTCGGGCTCGCCGCCCATCTCGATGACCAACGCCTCCGCGGCCAGCCGCAGTTCGTCGGGAGCGGTGACCCCGAAGGAGCAGCCCGCCAGTCGCTGGACGTCCACGGAGGTGCCCGTGAACGTCATCGCGGGATGGAGCGCGAGCGGCAGCGCGCCCGCGTGGAGCGCGGGCGACAGCACCTTCGTGCCGTACCGCCCCGACGTATGCACCAGGAGCTGTCCCGGACGGATCGCTCCGGTCTCGGCGAGCCCTTCGACCAGACCGGGCAGCGCGTCGTCCGGCACGGTCAGCAGCACCAGCTCCGCGCGGGCGAGCACTTCGGCGGGCGTCACGAGGGGCACCTCGGGCAGCAGGACGGCCGCCCTCCGTACGGAGGCGTCGGAGACGCCGGAGGCGGCGACCGGGCGGTGACCGGCGAGCCGGAGAGCCGCGGCCAGCGCCGGTCCGACCCGCCCGGAACCGACGACTCCGACCGTGAGCCGGGCGGGCCTGTCCCGGGGGTCACGAGGATCGAGGGGGACTGCTGATGCGTTCACGCGGCGGGGCCTTCCGTTCCAGTCCGCGACGGGTACCGGACGATTTCTCGCCATGCTACGCCAGCGTTTCGTGGCATTCCCCGACTGTCCACAGGGTGTGGGCGGCCCTGGTAAAAGCACTGGGCGGACCGCGCCCCGTGGACGATGATCGCCCCATGGCAGACACGAGCGAGCAGGACGAACGACGGCGGCGGCTGGCCGCCTGGCACGCCTCCGGACGGATCCTCTGGCGCAGCCACGCCGACCGGCCCCTCGGTGAACAACTGGCCGCTCTGGCGGCCGACGCGTCGTCGGTCCACGACCTCGACGAGTGGGCGGACGTGTACGGGAACGGGGTCGTCGCCGAGTTGGAGAGCCGGGTGGCGGGCCTCCTCGGCTTCGCGGCCGCCGCGTTCTTCCCGACCGGCACCATGGCGCAGCAGGTGGCACTGCGGTGCTGGGCGGGTCGCACCGGCAACGCGACCGTGGCCCTGCATCCGATGGCGCACCCGGAGGTGCACGAGGGCGGCGCCCTGTCGGTCGTGAGCGGCCTGCGGACGATCCATCCGACGTCCGAGCCCCGGCTGCCCACGGCCGAGGAGATCCAGGCCACGGACGAACCGTTCGGCACGCTGATGCTGGAACTGCCGCTGCGGGACGCCGGGTTCGTCCTGCCGACGTGGGACGAGCTCGTCGCCGTCGTGGCGGCGGCGCGCGAGCGCGACGCGGTGGTGCACTTCGACGGCGCGCGGCTGTGGGAGAGCACGACGCACTTCGGCCGGCCCCTGGAGGAGATCGCGGGGCTGGCGGACAGCGTGTACGTGTCCTTCTACAAGTCCCTCGGCGGGATGTCCGGGGCGATGCTCGTGGGGTCCTCGACGCTGGTCGAGGAGGCGCGGGTGTGGCGGCATCGGTACGGAGGACAGGTCTTCCAGCAGTATCCGGCGGCGCTGTCCGCGCTGCTGGGGCTGGAGCGGGAGCTGCCCCGGCTGCCGTCGTACGTCGCCCACGCGCGCGTGGTCGCGGCGGCGCTGGCGCAGGAGTTCGCCCAGCCGGTGCGGGTGACGGGATCCGAAGCCGGCACCGGATCGGGAGCCGGCAGCGGATCGGGAGCCGTGCCCGCCGCGCCCTGGTTCCGGGTGCATCCCCGGCAGCCGCACACCCACCAGTTCCAGGTCTGGCTTCCGTACGACGCCCGGGTGCTGAACGAGGCGGCCGTGCGCCAGGCCGAGGAGACCGGTGTGGTCCTCTTCCGCCGCTGGTTCGACTCCGGCTCCGGCCCGCCGGGTGTTTCCGTGACGGAGGTGACGGTCGCGCAGGCCGGGCTGGAGTGGACGGCGGACGACGTCCGGCAGGCCGTACGGGAGTTCATGGCCCGCGTGAAGGCGGAGGCCGGAGCGGAGACGCAGGCGGGCTGAGGCAGGAACGGGCCCGCCGATTGACCGCCGCCGTCAATCGTCCGCCGCGCTGTGGGTGGCGGCGTGCAGCATGGGTGCATGAGCGTGACCATCGACATCACCGGGCTGACCCACGAGCGGATCGTCTTCGGACCGTCCCCGCTCGCCGAACTCGGCGCCGCCCTCCACGCGTTGTCCGAGCCGGGCCACCACGCGCGGCTGCACGGCTGGGTCACCTCCACGTCGGCCGGGCTCAAGCCCGAGCTGGCCGACCGGCTGCACGAGGCGGAGTTCCTGTGGCGGTCCACCCGCTCGGACATCCTGCTGCCGCCCTGTCCCCGCGAGACGCTGGCCGAAGAGCTGGACGACCTCGACCGGATGCCCGACGAGCAGTACGTGGCGGCCGCGCTGGAGATCTCCTGCGCGAGTCAGTACGACACGGGCGCGCCGTCCCCGCTGGTGGACGACCGGTCGCGTGAGCGCGCGCTGGAGCTGGCGGCGGCGCGCGGGCCGCGCCAGTCCGCCTTCGTACGGCGCATGCTGGCCGACCCGCCGGCCGTCCGGGCATGGATAAGGCGGCGGCTGGAAGACTGCGACCAGGCGTTCTTCGCCGAGACCTGGCAGCGTGTCCGGGTCCAGCTGGCCGCCGACGCCCGGCACAAGACCGACCTGCTGCGGCGCAAGGGCCTCGCCGAAGCCCTCGCCGCCGTCTCGTCCGCCGTGAGCCTCCAGGAGACGGCACAGGGCGCGGCGGTCGTCGTGGACAAGCTCATGTCGGGCCGCACGAGCGCCGTCGGTTCGGGCCTCACCCTCCTGCCCACCGCCTTCGGCTGGCCACATCTGTTCGCGCTGCACGCGCCCGGCTGGCAGCCGGTCGTGCAGTACCCGGTCGGCAGCCCGGAACCTTCGGGCGGCGCGCCCTCGGTGGAAACAGTCAAGCTGCGTCTGGAGGCCGTCGCGCACCCCATGCGGATGCGGCTGTGCCGCAGTCTCGCGCGGAGCCCGTACACGACCGGCGAGCTGGCCGACGCGTACGGGATATCGGCCCCGGAGGTGTCCCGGCATCTGAGCGTCATGCGAAAGGCCGGGCTGCTGACGACCCGCCGCCGCGGGCGCTATGTGCTGCACCAGTTGGACGTCACCCTCGTGGCCCGGCTCGGCAGCGACTTCCTCGAAGGTGTGCTGCGATGAGGGCCGCTTCGCCGCACCGGCCCGGCCGGGGGCTCAGCCGAAGCGGATGTGCTTGACGCCGATCCACGCGCGGCGCAGCCGGTGACGGAACGCGCTGTCGGTGTTCGGGGCGAGCCGCAGCCCCGCCGACGCGGCGACGGTGTCCGCGACCTGGGGGACCGTCACGCTGTCCGTACGGATGTGCTCGCCGAACTCCGGGCGGGACAGCCGCTCCAGACAGTGGTCCAGCTTGGCGACGGCGAAGCTCTCGCGTTTGAGTCCCGTCCCGAGCCCGCGTTCGGTGAGCCTCTTCAGGACGGTCTCGCGCTCGGCGAGCAGCGCGAAGTGGTGTACGTCGTGCCCTTCCCCGCGCAGGCGGCCGACGATCTCCTCGAAGTAGCCGTCGTGGACGAGGGTCATGGGGGCGATCACTGTCCCGTCGTGTTCACGCAGCACCAGATCGAGCACGTCGTGTACCCCCTGCCGCCAGGCGGGAAGGTCCTGGAAGTCACCCCGGAGCCCGGGGGGCATCATGCGGTGCAGCCCGAACCCGACCCGCTCCGGATCGCAGATAACGCTCCCCGGCAGCCGCCGCGCGATCTCGTGCGCGGTCTGCGTCTTACCGCCGCCGAAGGGCCCGTTGATCCACAGGAGCATCAGACGGCGCCGCCTCCGGCACGCACCAGTCCCGACTCGTACGCGAGCACCACGACCTGCACCCGGTCGCGCAGACCGAGCTTGGTGAGGATGCGGCCGACGTGGGTCTTCACGGTCGCCTCGGAGAGGACGAGCCGGGCGGCGATCTCGCCGTTCGACAGGCCCTGGGCGACCAGCAGCATGACCTCGCGCTCGCGGCCGGTCAGCCGCTCCAGCGCGCCGGTTGCCGCGCTGTTCTCCCGGGCGCTCGGCAGCATGGCCGAGAAGCGGTCGAGCAGCCGCCGCGTCGTGGACGGCGCGACGACGGCGTCGCCGCTGTGCACGGCCCGGATCGCGCTCAACAGCTCGGACGGCGGCACGTCCTTGAGCATGAAGCCGCTGGCGCCCGCCTTGAGCCCGGAGAAGGCGTACTCGTCGAGGTCGAACGTCGTCAGGATGAGCACCTTGGGCGCGCCGGGCTCCGCGCAGATACGGCGGGTCGCCTCCACACCGTCCAGGCGTGGCATGCGTACGTCCATGAGGACGACGTCCACGGTGGTGGAACGGAGATTCTCGATCGCCTCCGCGCCGTCGCCCGCCTCCGCGACGACCTCCATGTCCGGCTGTGCGGCCAGCACCATGCGAAAACCGGTGCGCAGCAGCACCTGGTCGTCGACGAGCATCACGCGGATCGACATCGGCGGGTTCCTTCTCCGTCGGGGCGGGCGGTCGGTGGCACATCGGTGGCGAGGCCGGTGTTCAGTGCGCGGGTTTCAACGGAAGCAGCGCGCTGATCCGGAAACCGCCCCCGGGCCGCGGCCCCGCGTCGAGCGTGCCGCCGACCATGCCGACGCGCTCCCGCATCCCTATGAGGCCGTGCCCCCGGCCGTCCGCGCCACCGTCCACGTACAGATCATGGCCCGCGCCGCGCCCGTCGTCCTCGACCAGGAGTCCCAGCCCGTCGTCGAAGTAGACCAGACGGACGCTGGCTCCCACGTCGGGTCCGCCGTGCTTGCGGCTGTTCGTCAGCGCTTCCTGCACGATCCGGTACGCGGTGAGTTCCACCCCGCTCGGCAGCGACCGGGGGGTGCCCTCCACCTTGAAGTCGACGGTGAGCCCCGCCGACCGGACCTGCTCGACCAGGTCCTCTATCTGCTGGACGTCGGGCTGCGGCACGTACTCGCCGCTCTCCTTGACGTCCCCGGTCCGCAGCACGCCGAGCAGCCGGCGCATCTCCGCCAGCGCCTGCCGTCCGGTGCCCGAGATGGTCTCCAGGGCCTGCCTGGCCTGCTCGGGCGCGGTGTCCAGGACATAGGCGGCGCCGTCGGCCTGGACGACCATCACCGACACGTTGTGCGCGACGACGTCGTGCAGCTCGCGGGCGATCCGCGCGCGCTCGGCGGCCACCGCGACCTTCGCCTGCGCCTCCCGCTCCTTCTCCAGCCTCGTGGCGCGCTCCTCCAGCTGCGCGAAGTACGCGCGGCGGGTGCGGACGGAGTCGCCGAGCACCCAGGCGAGTGCGAAGGGCACCGCCAGCACGACGGTGAGGAAGAACTGCCCACTGGCGCTCTCCTCGCTCGCGGGCCAGCGGATCTGGGCCAGCGGCGCCGCGGCCAGCCCGCCGATCAGCCCCAGCTGGGTGGCCCAGCGCGGGCCGCCCCGCGCGGCGACCGTGTAGATGAGTGCCAGCATGGCGAAGTCCGCCGGGTTGGGCCGTACGTCCGTCACCATCTGGACCACGCCCAGACCGGCCACGAGCAGCAGCATCTTCTCCGGAGCGCGACGCCGCAGCGCGACGGTCAGCGACAGCAGCAGAACGATCACCCCGGCCACGATCGCCGGTTCGGTGCCGCCGTCACCCGCCTCCGCGACCACCCACAGCATGGAAAACCCGAAGAGCACCACAGCCCAGAAGCTGTCGACGCCCGTCGGGTGTCTACGGAGAAAGTCATAGAGACGCTGCACGTAACCCAGCGTAGGGATGCCAGAAAGGTAGAAGGGTCAACCGGAGGGCCGATCCGGTCGGCCGGCGCGTACTCCCCAAGGTGGAGACTTGGGCCCGTGACGGATGAGACGTGTAAGCACGACGGGGCCGAGGAGGCCCTGTGGGGCGTGGAGGCCCGCGGATGGGCCGCGGCGACGGAGAGCGCGCTGTACGGCCCGGAGGGCTTCTACCGGCGCCCTGAGGGGCCTGCCGGGCACTTCCGCACCTCCGTGCACGCCTCACCGCTCTTCGCGTCGGCCGTCGCCCGGCTCCTGGTGGCGACCGCCGAGGCGCTGGAGACCGACGAGATCGACCTGGTGGACATGGGGGCGGGGCGCGGGGAACTGCTGACGGGGGTCCTGGCCGCCGTACCGAACGGGCTGTCCGTGCGGCCGTACGCCGTCGAACGGGCGGTGCGCCCGCCCCGGCTGGATCCGCGCGTCGAGTGGACCGACAGGCCGCCGGACGGGGTCCGGGGGCTGCTGTTCGCCAACGAGTGGCTGGACAACGTGCCGGTCGACGTCGCCGAGGCCGGGCCCGACGGGACGGTGCGGTACGTCCTGGTGGGCCCCGACGGGACGGAGCGGCCCGGCGCCCCGGTCGAGGGCCCGGACGCGCAGTGGCTGGCGCGCTGGTGGCCGATGGCCGAGCCGGGCGCGCGGGCGGAGATCGGCCGGACCCGTGACGAGGCGTGGGCCGCCGCCGTCGCGACGCTGGACCAGGGCCTCGCGGTGGCCGTCGACTACGCGCACGTACGGGGCGACCGGCCGCCGTTCGGGACGCTGACCGGGTTCCGGGACGGCCGGGAGGTGCGGCCGGTGCCGGACGGCAGCTGCGACATCACCTCCCATGTGGCGCTGGACGCGTGCGCGGCGGCCGGAGACCCGGGCGACGCCCGGGGCGGCGGGGCCTTCGTACTGAGCCAGCGCGAGGCTCTGCACCGGCTCGGCGTCAGCGGCGAACGCCCGCCGCTCTCTCTCGCCACGACCGACCCCGCCTCCTACGTACGCGCGCTCGCCACCGCCGGCGAGGCCGCCGAACTGACCGCGAGGGGCGGCCTCGGGGACTTCGGCTGGCTGATGCTTCCGGTGGGCACGGCTCTGAGAGACTGGCCCGCATGACGGAGACCACCCGCACGACGGTCGGCATCGGCGGCGCGGCCGAGAGCACGGACATGGTGCTCAACATCGGGCCCCAGCACCCTTCGACGCACGGTGTGCTCCGACTGCGTCTGGTGCTCGACGGCGAGGTGATCCGGCAGGCCGAGCCGGTCATCGGCTATATGCACCGGGGCGCCGAGAAGCTGTTCGAGGCGCGCGACTACCGCCAGATCATCATGCTCGCCAACCGTCACGACTGGCTGTCGGCGTTCGCCAACGAGCTCGGTGTGGTGATGGCGGTCGAGCGCATGCTCGGCATGGAGGTGCCGCAGCGCGCCGTCTGGACGCGGACGCTGCTCGCCGAGCTGAACCGGATGCTCAACCATCTGATGTTCCTCGGCTCCTACCCCCTCGAACTGGGCGGGATCACCCCGGTGTTCCATGCCTTCCGGGAGCGCGAGGAGCTCCAGGCCGTGATGGAGGAGATCTCCGGCGGCCGGATGCACTTCATGTTCAACCGGGTCGGCGGTCTCAAGGAGGACCTGCCCGCGGGCTGGCTGGACCGCGCCAGGCACGCGGTCGCCGAGGTCCGTTCCCGGATGGACGTCTACGACAGGCTGGTCCTCGGCAACGAGATCTTCCGGGGCCGGACACGCGGCGTGGGCGTCCTGGCGGCGGAGACCGTGCACGCGTACGGGGTTTCGGGGCCGATCGCGCGGGCCTCGGGCGTCGACTTCGACCTGCGCCGCGACGAGCCGTATCTCGCGTACGGCGAACTCCAGGACACGCTGGAGGTCGTCACGCGCGAGGAGGGCGACTGTCTGGCCCGCTTCGAGTGCCTGCTGGGCCAGACCCACAACTCGCTCGACCTCGCGGACGCGTGCCTCGACCGCATCGCCGACCTGGAGCCGGGTCCGATCAACCAGCGGCTGCCCAAGGTCCTCAAGGCGCCCGAGGGACACACGTACGCCTGGACCGAGAATCCGCTCGGCATCAACGGCTACTACCTGGTGTCGAAGGGGGAGAAGACCCCGTACCGGCTGAAGCTCCGCTCGGCCTCCTTCAACAACATCCAGGCGCTGACCGAGTTGCTGCCTGGCACCCTGGTCGCCGACATGGTGGCGATCCTCGGCTCGCTCTTCTTCGTCGTCGGCGACATCGACAAGTAGCGGGGCCCGCAGGGGCCACTCCCCCGTATCCCGCCGGTGCCGCTGCCGTGGTGCGAGATCCGCGCGTCGGCCTGAGGCTGGATGAGGGGGCGCGGACAGGTGTCCGAGGCGTTCCCGCGTCGGCCGGGAGATTCAGAGCCCCGGGGGCGCCGGGGTGGACGTCGGAATCCTGGCTACACGAGGAGGAGACGTGGAATACCGGACTCTCGGCAATTCGGGTCTGAAAGTGTCCCGACTGGTGCTCGGTTCGATGAACATCGGCTCCCGCAAGCAGTTCACGCAGATCGGCGGGCTGGGACTCGATGAAGCCCGCCGACTCTTCGATGTCGCCCTGGACGCGGGCGTGAACATGATCGACACGGCGAACATGTACTCCTACGGGCAGTCCGAGGAAATCATCGGCCAGGCGCTCCGGGGCAAACGCGACGACGTCCTCATCGCCTCCAAGGTACGTGCGCGGCTGGCCGACGGGCCCAATGACGGCGGGGCGTCCGCGTACCACATCGTCCGCGAGGTCGAGAAAAGCCTCCGCCGCCTCGACACCGACCATCTGGACCTGCTCTACCTGCACCAATGGGACGGTCAGACACCGATCGAGGAGTCGCTGACCGCTCTCGAACGGCTCGTCGCCGCCGGCAAGGTGCGCTACCTGGGGATCTCCAACTTCAACGGCTGGCAGATCATGAAGACCATGTACACGGCGCGTCTGCACCACCTCGGCACACCGGTCGTCCAGCAGGTCTACTACACGCCGGAGGCCCGGGAGTCCGAGTACGAGATCATCCCCGCGGCGCTCGACCAGGGACTCGGCACCCTTGTCTGGGGTCCCCTGGGCGAGGGACTGCTCAGCGGCAAGGTCCGGCGCGGCCAGGACGTCGCCTCGACCACCCGGCAGGGCACCGACTGGCCGGAACCGCATGTGGTGGACCGGGAGCGCGCGTACGACATCATCGATCTGCTCGCCGAGATCGCCGACGCCCGGCAGGTCTCCGTCCCGCGCCTCATCCTCGCCTGGGAACTCGCCAGGCCCGGTATCACCGGCCTGGTCATCAGCGGCCGCACCGAACAGCAGCTGCTCGACAACCTCTCGGCGCCCGATCTGCGGCTGACCGACGAGGAGACGGCCCGTATCAACGAGGCCACCCAGCTCCCGGCGTACTACCCGTACTGGCACCGGATCATCAACGCCGCCGACCGCCCCGACCCGGCGGAAGCTCCCTTCCTCGACGGCTACCGGCAGCGGATGCGGGGCTGAGAACGGCGAGCGCGCCCGGATCCGGCGGCATCACCGTCGGACGCGAACGGGCGCCCCGGAGCGTGTGGCCGGGACCAGGCCCCCGGGACAGCCCTCAGGAGCCGATCGCGCTGCGCAGTTGCCCGAGCGGCAGCGGCTCGGCCTCGTCGTGCTCGGTCAGGTCGATGACCTGGCCCACCGCCCGGTCGTCGGTCCTGCGCTGCGCCAGGGCCTCGTCGCCGGTGACATCGGCGAGGTCCTCGCCCTGTGCCCGCTCCAGCTCCGCCGGCGCGGGCTGTCCGGCCTCGGTCCGCGTGGCCTCCGGGTCGGCGGGGCCGTCCTCCGCGTCGGCGGCGGGCGGTTCGGTCGCCGACGCCCCGTCCTTCTGCGTACCGAAGAAGTCGAAACCTCCCTCGGGACCCCGCTGCAGCCGGTGCCGCCGGTTGTACGGGACGATCGCGGAGGCGCCCGGGTGGGGGCGGGTGGCCGGCAGGGACATCGACGGCCGGGACTTCAACGGAAGCGCGGACGAGGGACGGGTGTGCTCGGTGGCCGCCGCCGCTTCCGCCGCGCGCCGCTTCCCGGCTTCCTTCTCCTGCTCGGCCTTCTCGGCGCGGGCCTTCTCGGCCTGCTTCTCCCGCTCGGCCTCCGCCGCGGCCTCGCGGGCCGCGCGCTCGGCGAGTTCACGCCGACGGGCGTCTTCGAGGATGCGCTTCGTGTTCTGTGTCACGCCGTTGCGCGTCAGGTCCTCAAGGGCCTGCGCGGCGCGGTAGTACGCCGACGCGGTGGGTGTACTGCCCGCGGGCGGCAGCGCCTTGGGCTCGGTGGCCGCTTCGATGGCGAGCTGCCGCCGGCCCTCCAGCGCGCTGGCGCGCGCGGTCTCCGCCGTGGCGTACCGCCGCAGGAGCGCGGCGTGCTCGCCGCGCAGCTTCGCGAGTTCCACCCGCTTGGCGCGCAGTTTGGTGTCGAGGCGGGTGCGGATCTCGCGTGATTCGTCGATATCCGTTTCGAGTTCGGCTATTCGCTCCTCGCTCTTCCACTCCTCGTTCGCCTGCGCGTGCAGCAGCTCGGCGACGCGCCGGCCCGCGGCCCGGTCCCAACTGCGCATCAGATAGGCGCCGGTGGCGGCGGTGGCCGCGGTGACGAACACCAGGCCGCGGAGCGCCACGGGTTCCGCGAGAAGCCAGGCACCCGCGGCGCACAGAGCCGCGGCCCCGGCCACGGCCGACGGCGGCAGAATCCTGTGGAGGGGCGGGGAATGGCGGTGGCGTCCACGTGGCATGGCCAGAAATTTACCGCGCGTCGCCCCGGAATGGGGGTCGGCCGGACAATCTTTCCCCGTCCGTTGCCGACTCCACTCCGGTCCCTCTACTTCCCGCCGCTTCCTCCTAACTTGCGGCTACTTGCCGATCAGGTCCTTCGACTCCAGATACTCCTTGGCGACATCCGCGGGCTTCGCGCGCTCGGAGTCGACCTTCAGGTTGAGCTTCGCGAGATCGTCTGTCGTGAGGGTGTCGGTGAGCTTGCCGAGAATGTCCGCGATCTCCTGAGAACCGGCGTCCTTGGCATTGACCACGGGAAGTACGTTGTCCGCGTTCTGCAGCTTCTTGTCGTCCTCCAGGACCACCAGACCGAAGCTGTCGAGCGTGCCGTCGGTGGTGGTGCTGAGGACCAGCTGGTCCTTGCCGTCCTTGACCGCCTGCTTGGCCTGCGGAGTACCGACGCCCTGCGGGTCGATGCCGGTGACGTCGATTCCGTACGTCTCCTTGAGACCGGGCGCGCAGAACGGCCGCACCTCGCACTCGTCACCCGCGGCGATCTTCACCTTGAGCTTCGACGCGCCCAGATCCGAGAGCGTCTTGAGCTTGTTCTTCTCGGCGTATTCCTTGGTCACCGCGAAGGCGTTCTGGTCGACCGCCTTGCCGGCGGGGAGCACCTTCAGGCCGAGCGGCTCCGCCAGCTTCTCCAGTGCGCCGACCGTGGCGGCCGTGTCGCTGGAGGCGAGCGGCTTCTTCAGGGCCTCGTCAGCGCCGTTCACCTTGGCGTTGAGGAATTCGGTGAGCGTCGCCGCGTATTCGGGGACGACGTCGATCTCACCCTTCTCCAGGGACGGCTCGTACAGCTCGCGGTTCTTCACCGTCGTGACGGAGGTGTCGTATCCGCCGTCACCGAGGATCTGCGCGTAGAGCTCGGCCAGCACCTTGGACTCGGTGAAGGCCGCGGCGCCGACGACGAGGGAGCCCTTCTTGTCGGAGCCCGAGCCCTTGTCCGACCCGCCGTCCGACTCCAGGCTGTCGCCGCCGCACGCGGCGAGCGACCCGGTCAGGACGACTGCGCCAATTACCGCACCCGCGATGCGCGAGGTCTTGCTCATGAAAGTTCACCATCCGTTGAGGGAGGCCTGAGGAGGAGGCCTGGAAAGTCGGTCGTCGCACGGTCGTTGATTCGAACGGTCGCGGATCCACACGCTTGTCGTGTCACTCGGTCGTCATGTCACACCGTCTTCGTCACCCGGTCCCGCGGGAGCACGTCGTCCTTGCCGAGGGCGTCGCCCGCGGCGCCGTCCCGCGCGACGGGCACCGGTACCCGGACGGCCGTGGCGGACGGAGACGGGTCGAGCACCCGGTCCAGCGCCACCAGCACGCCCTCGACGACCAGCGCGAGCAGCGCCACCAGGAGCGCCCCCGCGACCACCTGCGGGGTGTCGTACGTGTTGAAGCCGGCGGTGATGATCCGCCCGAGGCCGCCCTGTCCCACCATCGCCGCGATCGTGGCGGTGGCGATCACCTGCACCGACGCGGACCGGAGGCCGGTCATCACCATCGGGTACGCGAGGGGCAGCTCGACCCGCAGGAAGAGCTGGCGCCCGGACATCCCCATGCCCCTGGCGGCTTCGAGCACCGCCCGGTCCACCTCCCGCATGCCCACGTAGGCGTTGGTCAGCAGCGGCGGCACGGCGAAGAGGACCAGTGCGACGATCGTCGGCACATAACCGGCGTTGCGCAGCGGGGAGAGCATGAACAGGGCGAGCACGGCGAAGACCGGGACCGCCCGCCCCACGTTGGAGATGTTGATCGCCAGCGCGCCGCCCTTGCCGATGTGCCCGAGGTAGAAGGCCGTCGGGAGGGCTATCGCGCAGGCGAGCGCGAGCGCGACCCCGCTGACGTACACATGCTCACCGAGCCGGGCGAGCGCGCCGCCCTCGCCGGACCAGTTGGAACCGGTGACCAGCCACGTCCACGCGTCTGCCAGAACATCCATCGGTCAGCCCCCCACCTTCGCCGGGCGGCCGGTCCGGCCCTCGCGCGCCGGACGTACCGCACGGCCCTTGCCCGTACGTGTGCGGGTCCAGGGTGTGAGCAGCCGCTGGAGTCCGAGGAGGAGCAGGTCGGCGGCGACCGCCAGCAGCACGCAGAGCACCGAGGCGGCGAGCACCTGGGCCTTGAACAGGCTCGGCAGCGCGTCCTCGATGAGATTGCCGAGCCCGCCCCGTCCCACGATCGAGCCGACGGTCGTCAGCGCGACCGTCGAGACCGTGGCGATCCGGACACCCGCCATCAGCGCGGGCAGCGCGAGCGGCAGCTCGACCTCCCAGAGCAGCCGTCCCGAGCCGTACCCCATCCCGCGGGCGGCCTCCTTGGCCTCCGCCGGAACGGAGTCGAGGCCCGCGATGATGTTCCTCACAAGGATCGTCAGTGAATACAGCACCAGGCCGGTGATCACCAGCGCGGACGACAGCCCGAAGAACGGCAGGAGCAGCGAGAACATCGCAAGCGACGGGATTGTGTAGAGCAGTGTCGTCAGTCCGAGCACCGGGCCGGCGAAAGCCGGTTTGGAGCGTGCGAGCAGGGCGAGGGGAAAGGCCACGAGCAGCCCGATGAGGACCGAGACAACGGTGATCCAGATGTGCTGGACCGTCGCATCGATCAACTCCTGGCTACGGGAGCGGAGGTACTCTCCGCAGATCCATTCGTTCGCCGCCAGACAGCTTTGAGCGCTCATCCACCCCCGCCTCCCCTATCTCCCCGAACGTATGTCTGGTGTCTTTGTCTCGGCGACCCTATCCCCGACCACTGACAATCGCGGAAGGCCGCCACATTCCAGCAACATTGCCTTCACACAAGACGCGTCACAATGGGGAAATCATGATCCGATTCGAGCACGTCACCAAGCGGTACCCGGACGGCACCACGGCTGTCGACGACCTCAGCCTGGAGGTCGGAGCGGGCGAGCTGGTCACGCTCGTCGGACCGTCCGGCTGCGGCAAGACCACCACCATGAAGATGGTCAACCGGTTGATCGAACCGACCGAAGGCCGGATCTTCATGGACGGAGAGGACATATCGACCGTCGACCCCGTCCAGCTCCGGCGCCGGATCGGCTATGTGATCCAGCAGGTCGGCCTGTTCCCGCACAAGACGATCCTGGAGAACACGGCGACCGTCCCCCACCTCCTGGGCTGGCCGCGCGGCAAGAGCCGTGAGCGCGCCGCCGAACTCCTCGACCTGGTCGGCCTCGACCCGTCCGTGCACGGCGACCGCTACCCCGAGCAGCTCTCCGGCGGACAGCGCCAACGCGTGGGCGTGGCACGGGCACTGGCCGCCGATCCGCCCGTCCTGCTGATGGACGAGCCCTTCGGCGCGGTCGACCCCGTCGTACGCGAGCACCTCCAGAACGAGTTCCTGAAGCTCCAGGCCGCCGTCAACAAGACGGTGCTCTTCGTCACGCACGACATCGAGGAGGCGGTCCGCCTCGGCGACCGGATCGCGGTGTACGGGCAGGGCACCATCGAGCAGTTCGACGCCCCCGCCGCCGTGCTGGGCGCGCCCGCCACGCCGTACGTCGCCGACTTCGTCGGCGCGGACCGCGGCCTCAAGCGGCTCTCGGTCACACCGATCGAGGAGGGCGACCTGGAACAGCCGCCCGTCCTGCATCTGGACGACCAGCTGCGGACCGCGGCGGCGAAGCTTTCCAAGGAGGGCGCGCGCTGGGCGGTCGTCCTGGACGGCGACGACAATCTGCACGGCTGGATCTCCACCGAGCAGACCGGCTCCTCGGGGACCGTACGGGAACACGCCCGTCGTATGGAGGCCTGGCTGCCGGTAGGAGCCTCGCTCAAGCAGGCGTTCTCCACGATGCTCCAGCACGATGCCGGCTGGATCGCCGTCATCGACAGGGAGGAGACGGGGCGCTTCCTCGGCGTGCTGACCCCGGCCCGGCTGCACGAGGCGCTGCGCCGCTCGATCGACGCGGACGCGCACGCCATCCCCCGCACCGAGGTGGAACTGGAGACCGTCGCGCAGATAGCGGCGTCCTGACCACGCGTCGCGCCCCGACCGCACGACGCGCCCCGACCGCGCGCCACAGGCCCGACGGCGTCCTCCGGTGGGGGCCGTCCCCGCCCGGTGGGGGCGTACCGGGGCACGTACGGGCCTAGGGTGGGACGTATGAGTACGTTGCGCCCGCAGGGCGGAAGGGGCACGGTCGACGGCCTGCCGGAGTGGGACCGCTGCGCGGTCATGGGAGTCGTCAACGTGACGCCCGATTCCTTCTCCGACGGCGGTCGCTGGTTCGACACCACCACCGCGGTGAAGCGCGGCCTCGATCTGGTGACCGAGGGCGCCGATCTGGTGGACGTCGGCGGTGAGTCGACGCGTCCGGGCGCCTCGCGGGTCGACGAGGACGAGGAGCTGCGGCGCGTCGTCCCCGTCGTGCGGGGTCTGGCGTCCGAGGGCGTCACGGTGTCCGTGGACACCATGCGGGCCTCCGTCGCCGAACAGGCCGTGGCCGCCGGCGCCGTCCTGGTCAACGACGTCAGCGGCGGCCTCGCCGACCCCGCCATGGTGCCCGCCGTCGCCGCCGCGGGCGTGCCCTTCGTCGTCATGCACTGGCGCGGTTTCAGCCAGGACATGAACAGCCGCGCCGTCTACACGGACGTCGTCGCCGAGGTGGTGGCCGAACTGCGGGACCGCATGGAGGCGGTGATCGCCGGTGGCATCGCTCCCGAGCGCCTGGTGATCGACCCCGGCCTCGGCTTCGCCAAGGGCGCCGAGCACGATCTCGCGCTGCTCGCCCACACGGCCGATCTGCGGGCGCTGGGCAGGCCGCTGCTGGTCGCCGCGTCCCGTAAGCGGTTCCTCGGCCGCGTACTGGCCGGTGACGGCGCCCCGCCACCCGCGCGCGAACGGGACGCCGCGACCGCCGCCGTCTCCGCGATCGCCGCCCACGAGGGCGCCTGGGCGGTACGGGTGCACGAGGTACGCGCGACCGCCGACGCCGTCCGCGTGGCGCGTGCCGTCGAGGGAGCCCGGTGAAGAGCCTGCCGAGCGGGACCGACAAGGATCAGGTCGACGCCCTCAACACGGCCTTCTACGAAGCCATGGAGCGCGGCGACCTCGACGAGCTGTCCGACCTCTGGCTGGACGGGGACAACCCCGGCGTCAGCTGTGTCCACCCGGGCTGGCCGGTGCTCACGGGCCGCGGCGAGGTGCTGCGCTCGTACGCGCTGATCATGGCCAACACCGAGTACATCCAGTTCTTCCTCACGGATGTCGTGGTGTCCGTCGCCGGCGACACCGCTCTCGTGACCTGTACGGAGAACATCCTCAGCGGCGGACCGGCCGAGGAGAGCGGTGCGCTCGGCCCGCTCGTCGGCCAGCTGGTGGTCGCCACCAACGTCTTCCGCCGCACCCCCGAGGGCTGGCGGGTCTGGTCCCACCACGGCTCTCCGGTTCTGGCCGAAACCGACGACGAGCAGGACGACGAATCTCCCGCGTGAGTGGGTAAGGCACCTACAGGGGTCGGCCCCGTGCCCTGGGAACTACCTGCGGTTCCCTGTCGCGCGGAGCCCGCCGCGGATGTCGTCGGCGGTGCCCGGGGCCCCACGGGCAGGGCGTGTCGGTGCCCGCGAGTAGATTCGACCGGGGACACGCGCCGTCCGCATACGGCATAGTGCCCCACTTGACCAACGACAGCAGGAGTGATTCGCGTGGACCGTCTCGCGCTGCGCGGCCTCAAGGCCCGTGGGCACCATGGCGTCTTCCCCCGGGAGCGCGAGGAGGGGCAGACCTTCATCGTGGATCTGGTGCTGAGCCTCGACACCCGCCCCGCCGCGGCGGGCGACGACCTGACGAGAACCGTCCACTACGGGGTCGTGGCCGAGGAGGTCGTGGCCGTCGTGCGGGGCGAGCCGGTCGATCTGATCGAGACACTCGCCGAGCGCATCGCGGAACAGTGTCTGAAGCATGACGCCGTCGAGGAGGTGGAGGTGACGCTCCACAAGCCGGACGCCCCGATCACGGTGCCCTTCGACGACGTGACCATCACCATCACCCGGAGCCGACTATGAATCCACAGAGCGATCCGACCGTTCAGCCGGTGCCGGCCTCGGTGGTGGCCCAGGTCGATGCGGCGGACGTCACCCTGTCCAATCCGAAGCGCGCGGTGATCAGCCTCGGTTCCAACCTCGGCAACAGGCTGGAGACCCTCCAGGGAGCCATCGACGCCCTGGAGGACACCCCCGGACTGCGGGTCAAGGCGGTGTCGCCGGTGTACGAGACGGCGCCCTGGGGCGTCGAACCGGGCACCCAGCCCACGTACTTCAACGCCGTCGTCGTGGTCAAGACCACACTGCCGCCCTCGTCCCTGCTGGAGCGGGCGCAGGCCGTGGAGGAGGCCTTCGACCGGGTGCGTGTGGAGCGCTGGGGGCCGCGCACGATCGACGTCGACATCGTGGCGTACGCGGACGTCGTCTCGGACGACCCGGTGCTCACCCTGCCCCACCCGCGTGCCCACCAGCGGGCCTTCGTGCTCGTGCCCTGGCACGACGTGGAGCCGGAGGCACAGCTGACCGGCCGGGGTACGGTCTCCGAACTGCTCGCAGCCGTCGAACAGGCGGGCGTGGAGGCTCGGGCGGACCTGGAACTCCGCCTGCCCGACTAGTCGTTAAGCACTGCGAACCGGCAGGCCGGTCGCAGGACGGCCCCGGTGCGGGTCAGGTGCGCCGGCAGGCGTGTGCGAAGTACGTGTGTGGAGTACGTGTGTCGGTGACGAGCAAGGGTGAAGGGCGGGCTTTCGCGGTGAGGCAATTGCGGATCGGGGTTCTGGCGGGCCTCTTCGCCGTGGCCGGGGTGCTCTCGTGGGGCGCCGCCCGCCTCTGGGACTCGCTCGGCACCCTGCCCAGCGTGCCTCTCGCCGCACCGATCGTGCTGGCGGTGATCGCCGTCGTCCTCACGGCGACGGCCCTCTCGCTCCGCTCCCGGCTGCGTGCCCAGCGTGAGCGCCGGCCGGGCGCCAAGGGCGTGGATCCGCTGATGGCCGCGCGAGCGGTCGTTTTCGGTCAGGCGAGCGCGCTCGTCGCGGCGCTGGTCGCCGGGATGTACGGCGGGACGGGCGTCTTCCTGCTCGACTCGCTGGAGATCCCCGCCCGGCGGGACCAGGCGTACTACGCGGGAGCCTCGGTGGTCGCCGGCATCGCGGTGATCGCCGCCGCGTTCTTCCTGGAGCGTGTCCTCAAGCTGCCGGACGACGGGCACGACGACAACGACAACCACGGCGCCGCCCACGTCTGACCTCGCCCGGACCGGGTCGGCCGGAGGAGGATCCGGTTCAGCGGGCCATGATCAGACTCATCGCCTCGTTGCGGGTCGCCGGATCGCGCAGCTGACCCCGTACCGCCGAGGTGATCGTCTTGGCACCGGGCTTGCGCACTCCGCGCATCGACATGCACATGTGCTCGCACTCGACGACCACGATCACGCCGCGCGGCTCCAGGATCTTCATCAGCGAGTCCGCGATCTGCGTGGTCATCCGCTCCTGGACCTGCGGCCTGCGCGCGTAGACGTCCACGAGTCGCGCCAGCTTCGACAGTCCAGTGATCTTCCCGTCGGACGACGGGATGTAGCCGACGTGCGCCACACCGTGGAAGGGCACCAGATGGTGCTCGCAGGAACTCTGCACCTCGATGTCCTTCACCAGGACCATCTCGTCGTGGCCGATGTCGAACGTCGTGGTCAGGACGTCTTCCGGCCGCTGCCAGAGCCCCGCGAATATCTCCTTGTACGACCGGGCCACCCTGCCCGGCGTCTCGCGCAGGCCCTCGCGGTCCGGGTCCTCACCCACCGCGATCAGAAGCTCCCGTACGGCGTGCTCGGCCCGCTTCTCGTCGAACTCGCCGATCTCACCTTCGCCGTCGAGCCTCACGGGATTGGTCATCTGGGCCTCGTTCCTCCGCCGTTCCATGCGCGGCAAAGAAATGCCGCGCCCCATCAGGCTAAGACCTGTGGGACGCGGCATCTATTCCGGGCCTGGTGAGAAGCGCGGGGTCAGCTCTCCGGGCGCTCCTCCGGAACAGCCTCGGGCGAGGAGTCGCCGCTCGTCACTCCGGGAATCGCGCCGTTGGAACCGGTCGCCCCGTTGGTGAGGGCCAGCTCCTTCGGCGAGAGCACCGGCGGGCGGGTCGAAGGCGTACGCCGCGAGGAGCCGGTCCACGCCGGACGGGCCGGGCGGCGAACGATCGTCGAGAAGATCTCGGCGATCTGCTCCTTGTTGAGCGTCTCCTTCTCCAGCAGCGCGAGGACCAGGTTGTCGAGAACGTCGCGGTTCTCGACGAGGATCTCCCAGGCCTCGTTGTGCGCGGTCTCGATCAGCTTCTTGACTTCTTCGTCGACCAGCGCGGCGACCTCTTCCGAGTAGTCGCGCTGGTGGCCCATCTCACGTCCGACGAAGGGCTCGGTGTTGTCACCGCCGAACTTGATCGCGCCGAGCCGCTCGGTCATGCCGTACTGCGTGACCATGGCCCGTGCCGTCGCCGACGCCTTCTCGATGTCGTTGGCCGCGCCGGTGGTCGGGTCGTGGAAGACCAGCTCCTCCGCCGCGCGCCCGCCCATCATGTAGGCAAGCTGGTCCAGCATCTCGTTGCGCGTGGTCGAGTACTTGTCCTCGTCGGGCAGGACCATGGTGTAACCCAGGGCCCGGCCGCGGGACAAGATCGTGATCTTGTGCACCGGGTCGGAGTTCGGAGACGCCGCCGCGACCAGGGCGTGGCCGCCCTCGTGATAGGCGGTGATCTTCTTTTCCTTCTCGGACATGATCCGGGTCCGCTTCTGCGGGCCCGCCACGACTCTGTCGATCGCCTCGTCCAGGGAGTGGTTGTCGACGAGCTTCTTGTCGCTGCGCGCCGTCAGGAGCGCCGCTTCGTTCAGCACGTTCGCCAGGTCGGCTCCGGTGAAGCCGGGCGTACGACGGGCGACAGCGCCCAGATCGACGTCCGGGGCGACCGGCTTGCCCTTCTGGTGGACCTTGAGGATCTCCAGACGGCCCTGCATGTCCGGACGGTCGACAGCGATCTGGCGGTCGAAACGTCCCGGGCGCAGCAGCGCCGGGTCGAGGATGTCGGGCCGGTTCGTGGCGGCGATCAGAATGACGCCGCCCTTCACGTCGAACCCGTCCATCTCGACGAGCAGCTGATTCAGCGTCTGCTCGCGCTCGTCGTGGCCACCGCCGAGGCCCGCACCGCGGTGCCGGCCGACGGCGTCGATCTCGTCGACGAAGACGATCGCCGGGGCGTTCGCCTTGGCCTGCTCGAAGAGGTCACGCACTCGGGAGGCACCGACACCGACGAACATCTCGACGAAGTCGGAACCGGAGATCGAGTAGAAGGGGACGCCGGCCTCACCGGCGACCGCGCGGGCGAGCAGCGTCTTACCCGTACCGGGCGGGCCGTAGAGCAGCACGCCCTTCGGGATCTTGGCGCCGACGGCCTGGAACTTCGCGGGCTCCTGGAGGAACTCCTTGATCTCGTGGAGCTCCTCGACCGCTTCGTCGGACCCCGCGACGTCGGCGAACGTCGTCTTGGGAGTGTCCTTCGTAATGAGTTTGGCCTTGGACTTCCCGAACTGCATGACTCGGGAGCCGCCGCCCTGCATCTGATTCATCAGGAACAGGAAGACCACGACGATGAGGACGAAGGGCAGCAGGGAGAGCAGCACGGAAACGAACGGGCTCTGCTTGGAGGGCGAAACCGTGTAGCCCTGCTTGATGTCGCCGTTCTCGAACTTGCGCTGCAACTCTTGGGCCAGACCGGAGCCCTGGGAGCCGATGTAGCTCGCCTGGACCTTGTCACCGCCCTGGACCTTCTGGCCGTCCTTGAGGTCGATCTTGATGATCTGTTCGTCGCCTGTGGTCAGCTTGACCTGGTCGACCTGGTTCTTGTCGATCGCACGGACGACCTCGCCGGTGTCCACCGTCTTGTAGCCGCCCGACGAGCCGACGACCTGCATCAACACGACCACGGCGAGGACGGCCAGCACGATCCACATGACAGGCCCACGGAAGTATCGCTTCACGTCCATCCATACGGAGCGAGAACGCCCCGTCCCTCCTGCCCGTAGGTAAATGCTGCTGTGAGAAAAGACTGTTCTTCGGACGGTACCCCAGCATTGTCACCCGCGACCGCACGGGACTGCCGGTAAACCGGTCTTCCCATGCTCCAACGGCGGGAAGCGTGCGGGGGTTCCCGGCCCGGCACCGCGGGCTCGGCGCCCGGCTCAGCCGCCGTAGACATGGGGGGCGAGTGTGCCGACGAATGGAAGATTGCGGTACTTCTCCGAGTAATCAAGGCCATAGCCGACAACAAACTCATTCGGAATGTCGAAACCGATCCATTTCACATCGATCGCGACCTTTGCGGCATCCGGCTTACGGAGCAGCGTGCAGACTTCCAGCGAGGCCGGCTCGCGCGAGCCGAGGTTCGACAGCAGCCAGGAGAGCGTCAGGCCCGAGTCGATGATGTCCTCGACGATCACGACGTGCTTGCCCTTGATGTCGGTGTCCAGGTCCTTGAGGATTCTGACCACACCGGACGACTGGGTCCCGGCTCCGTAAGAGGACACGGCCATCCAGTCCATCGTCACGGGGGTCGACAGCGCACGCGCCAGATCCGCCATCACCATGACGGCGCCCTTGAGGACGCCGACGAGGAGAACGTCCTTGCCCGCGTACTCCGCGTCGATCTTGGCGGCCAGTTCGACGAGCTTCTCGTCGATTTCTTCCTTGGTGATGAGCACCGACTTGAGGTCGGCGCCCATGTCCTTGTGGTCCACCCGCATCACTTTCGTTGTCGGCCAGGAGGCCGGAACTCGCCGCCCGGGAGACACAGCCGTCGTGCTTCTGCGCTTCAGCCCTGCCGGATGACCAGTCTGCCACCCTGCCGTTGGGCCTCGACGCGGCCCGGCAGGTTGATGGCTCCCTGGCCTCGCCAGCCCGTGATCAGCCGGTCGATCTCCTCGATGTGCCGGGCGAAGAGCGACCCCGCGGGCGCCCCGGCGACGACGGCGGCCCGGCGCAGGACACGGCGGCGGACGGCGGGCGGCAGCGCGTACAACTTGGCGCATTCCAGCTGTCCGGCGTCGTCCCGTACGGCCGACTCGGCGTCGGCCGCCCAGGCGTCGAGGGCGTCGGCGTCGTCACGGGACAGCTGCGCCGTACGGGCCAGAGCCTCGACGACGCCCTTGCCGAGCGCCTTCTCCAGGGCGGGCAGGCCCTCGTGGCGCAGCCGCGAACGGGTGTACGCGGGGTCGGCGTTGTGCGGGTCGTCCCAGACCGGGATCGCCTGGACCAGACAGGCCTTGCGGGCGGTCTGCCGGTCGAGTTGGAGGAAGGGGCGGCGGTAGCGTCCGGTGGCGCCGGAGACGGGGGCCATCCCGGAGAGCGAGCGGGTGCCGGAGCCGCGGGCCAGACCGAGCAGGACGGTCTCGGCCTGGTCGTCGCGGGTGTGGCCGAGCAGTACGGCGGCTGCGCCGTGCCGCTCGGCGGCGGCGTCGAGGGCGGCGTAACGCGCGTCGCGGGCGGCGGCCTCGGGCCCCCCGTCGCGGCCGACGGTCACGGCCACGGACTCGACGGGGTCGAGGCGCATCGCGACGAGCCGGGTGACGACTTCGGCGGCACGGAGGTCGGAGCCGGGCTGGAGGCCGTGGTCGACGGTGACGGCGCCCGCGCGGACGGAGAGCTTGCGGGCCTCGAAGGCGAGGGCGGAGGCGAGAGCCATGGAGTCGGCGCCGCCGGAGCAGGCGACGAGCACCAGCGGCCGGCCGTCGGCCGGGGGCGGTGCGGCGGCATGGCCGGCGTCGGCCGCCGGGGTGGGCCGGGAGCGCTCGATGCCGGAGCTCGCGCGTTCGGAGTGTTCGGTGATGACGTCGTGGAGTACGCGGCGGACCGCCAGGCGTATCGCCGCGACCGCAGGATGGGGACCCATGTCCGGTGCCCTTCGTGATGTTTGGGGGGTGCCTCGGTCGGAGTAGGGACGGGGTTCAGTCACACAGAGTGCGTCGATGGTGACAGAACCGGGCCGTTCCCCGAGCATTGCACGCCTACCCACCGCCCACGGTCCCTCGGATGGGTGATGCTGGCCCATTCCGGTGGACACCTGTGGACGTTGACATCCGGCACGGAGCTTCTCTCGCCCCTCCTAAAGAGGCTTACGACTCCTCCGAAGCCTCAGGACTCGGCCTTGCGGTGCACCCGTGCGATCCAGTCCGCGGGCTTGGCGATCTCGGCCTTCGTGGGAAGGGTGTTGGGGGACGTCCAGACGCGGTTGAAACCGTCCATGCCGACCTCCTCGACCACAGCGCGTACGAAACGCTCCCCGTCCCGGTACTGCCGCAGCTTCGCGTCCAGCCCCAGCAGCTTGCGCAGCGCCTGGTCGAGCCGGCTGGCCCCCTTGGCCCTGCGCTGCTGGAACTTCTCGCGGATCTCGGCCACCGAGGGCACGACCTGCGGCCCGACGCCGTCCATCACATAGTCGGCATGGCCTTCGAGCAGGGACATCACCGCGGTGAGACGGCCGAGGATCTCCTTCTGGCCCGGGGTCTGGACCAGCTCGACCAGGCTCCGGCCGTCCTCCTCGGACTCGCCCTCGGGACGGTTGCCGGTCAGCGACTGGGCCGCTTCACGCAGGCGTTCCACGACGGTGGAGGGGTCGACCTCGGTCTCCTCCAGGAATGACTGGATCTCACCCTCAAGGTGGTCACGGAGCCACGGCACGCCGGTGAACTGGGTGCGGTGGGTCTCCTCGTGCAGACAGACCCAGAGCCTGAAGTCGTGCGGGTCGACGTCCAGTTCGCGCTCGACGTGGACGATGTTCGGCGCGACCAGCAGCAGCCGGCCGCCTCCGCCGTCACTCGACGGGAGGTCCCGGCTGGGCGGGGCGAACGTCTCGTACTGGCCGAGGACGCGCGAGGACAGGAACGACAGCAGCATGCCCAGCTCGACGCCGGTCACCTTGCCGCCCACCGCGCCGAGGACGGCGCCGCCCGGCGTGGCCGACCGGCGGTCCTGCATCTTGTCGAGGAGCGGTTTGAGCAGCTCACGGAAGCCCGCGACGTTCGCCTTGATCCAGCCCGCCCGGTCCACGACCAGGACCGGGGTGTCCGGTGGCTCGTGGCCTTCGGGGATCATCCGGGTGTAGCCGCGCACATGCTCCTCGGCCGCCTTGGCGTGCCGCCGCAACTCGGCGACGATCTCGCGGGCCTCGTCCCGGCTCACTTCCGGTCCCGGCCGCGCGAGGCGGGTCGCGGTTGCCACCGCGAGATTCCAGTCCACCATCTCGACCCCACCGATGCTCGTCATGCGTCAACCGTACGTGCTCGCGCCGGAAGGCGGTGATGTGTCGGACGCGAGGTTCTGGCCGCGCGCCGACACGGCCGGTCAGGAGGCCAGCTCCGCCGAGAGGTGGTCGAGGGCCCGTTGTGCCGTGTCGGGGGCTGGTGCCTCCTCCGCCAGGAAGGCGAAGGCGAGGAGGCGTCCGCCGGGGCCGACGACCGTGCCCGCGAGGGAGTTCACGCCGGTCAGCGTGCCGGTCTTGGCGCGGATCAGGCCGCTGCCGGTGATCGCGTCGCCGTCGGTGTACCGGCCCTGGAGCGTGCCGCTGAATCCGGCCACCGGGAGCCCGGTGAGGACCGGCCGCAACTCGGGCCGGCCGGGGTCGGCCGCACGGGCGAGCAGCGCGGTGAGCAGGCCGCTGGTGATCCTGTCGTGGCGGTTGAGACCGCTGCCGTCGCGCAGGAGCGCGCCGCCGACGGGCAGCTTCAGCTTCTTGAGCTCGGCCTGGACGGCCTGTTGGGCGCCGGCGAAGCTCGCCGGTCTGCCCGTCTTGATCGCGACCTGCCGGACGAGTGACTCGCCGATGTCGTTGTCGCTGTTCGTCAGCATCCGCTCGACCAGCGCGGACACCGGACGCGAGCGCGTCACGGCGAGACGGTCGGCGTCCTTGGGGGCCTTGCCCAGGGCCGGGGGCTTCGTGGTCCTGACACCGCCCTCGCGCAGGAGTGCGGCGAACTCATCGGCGGCGTCGCCCGCCGGGTCCCCGCTGCGGGGCGCCGGTCCGCCGAACGAGTCACGGGCGGAGTCGTCCAGCCGGCCCTGGCCGGTCATCAGGGCGGTGACCGGCGCGATGTTGTCGTTGGGGCCGATCGGGTGTTCGCGGGGGCCGGAGTAGAGGGAGACGTCGAAGCGGACGGTGACCCGGTGCACGCCCCGGTCGCGGAGCGCCCGGGCGGTGTCGTGGGCGAGGGCACGCAGGCTCTTGCGGTCGAGGGTGGCGTCACCGCCGCCGACGAGGGTGATCTCGGTCGGGCTCTCGTCGGCCTTGTCCTCGGTCTTGTCGTCGGTCTTGTCGTCGTCGCTCTTGCCCTTGCCTGTGTTCTTGTCGTCGCGCTTGTCGTCGGCGGTGACCACGGTGGTCGCGATGCGGTGGTCGGGACCGAGGGCGGAGAGCGCCGCGACCGCCGTGGCGATCTTGATCGTGGAAGCCGGTGTCATCGGCCGGTCGGCGCGCTGCCCGAAGAGCTGTTCGCCCGTGGCGACGTCGACGACGGACGCCGCGGGCGCCGGTCCGAGATCGGGGGACCCGAGGAGCGGCCCGAGGGTCTCGCGCAGGTCGGCGGGGAGATTGGCGGGGGCGGAGAGCGACTCCACCGGCGCGCCGAGTTCGGCGAGCACGCCGGCCGCGCTGGGCGCGGGTGCGGGCACCCGCACACCTCCGCCCGGGTGATGTGCGCCACCTGTACGACTCTGGGCGGCTGCCCAGTCGCGCTCGGCCTTACGCTGACCGGAGTCCCAGGGGCCGGACATGGCCACCGCCCCGGCCGCCAGTACCAGGCCGAACACGGCGGAACCTGCCGTGAGCTGCCACACTTTCGGCTCAAGCACGGTTGACCAGCCCCTTTCGCGATCACACAGCTGCGTGGGGGACACTTAATCACTGCGCGTTGCCATGAGCACGGTGCCCCGGCCAGCGATGGCCGAACCTGCTCGCCCCCGGGGTCGGCCCCGGTGACGTGCGGTATCACCGACAGCAGCAATCACCGACATCTGTGTTGATCATGGAGGAGCCACCCGTGGAGTTCGACGTCACCATCGAGATCCCTAAGGGTTCGCGAAACAAGTACGAGGTGGACCACGAGACCGGCCGGATCCGCCTTGACCGTCGTCTCTTCACCTCGACCAGTTACCCGGCCGACTACGGCTTCGTCGAGAACACTCTCGGTGAGGACGGCGACCCGCTGGACGCACTGGTCATCCTGGACGAGCCGACGTTCCCCGGCTGTCTCATCAAGTGCCGTGCGATCGGCATGTTCCGGATGACGGACGAGGCCGGCGGCGACGACAAGCTGCTGTGCGTCCCCGCCTCGGACCCGCGCGTGGAGCACCTGCGGGACATCCACCACGTGTCGGAGTTCGACCGCCTGGAGATCCAGCACTTCTTCGAGGTCTACAAGGACCTGGAGCCCGGCAAGTCGGTCGAGGGCGCGGACTGGGTGGGCCGTGCCGAGGCCGAGGCCGAGATCGAGGCCTCGTACAAGCGCCTTGAGGCGCAGGGCGGCGCGCACTAGCGCGTCCCAGGACCGGGGCTCGGCGGCTGCCGGGTCCCGAGGGACCGGGAGTCGGCGCGTACGAGCGGCGGGCAGCGCACCATTCGGGTGCGCCGTCCGCCGCTCGCGTGCGCCCGTCTCCGCGCCCGTGTCCATACTGAACAAACTGCTGTGCGAACCGTGCCTGAGCGGCACCTACAAGACTGAGTGAGGGCGAAGACAGTGGTGGGCGAGCGGGACGAGACGGAGGAGCGCAAGCCTTCGTCCGACGAGGCGCACAGCGCTTTCACCCCCCCGTCCGGGATGGACCAGGTGCGGGAACCCGAGGACGGCAGCACCACCTCGGAATTCGCGGTTCCGGAGGGACTCAGCCCGGAGAGCACGCAGGAGACCGACCATTCGGCCTTCGACATGCCGCGGACCTATCGCGCGCGGCAGTCGCCGCCGGCGTTCACGCCCGCGGAGGGCGTGCCCGTCGTCCGGCTGACCAAAGAGGCGCCCTGGCAGGACCGGATGCGCACGCTGCTGCGGATGCCGGTCGGGGACCGGCCGGTGGTGGAGATCGTGCAGCGGCACGACGAGATCGGGCCTGCTGTGCCGCGCGTGCTCGACCTGACGCTGCGTATCGGCGAGTTGCTGCTGGCGGGCGGTGAGGGGGCCGAGGACGTCGAGGCCGCGATGTTCGCGGTCAGCCGCGCGTACGGTCTCGACCGCTGCGAGCCGAACGTGACCTTCACTCTGCTGTCCATCTCGTACCAGCCGTCGCTGGTGGACGACCCGGTGACGGCCAGTCGCACCGTACGCAGGCGGGGCACCGACTACACCCGGCTGGCGGCCGTCTACACGCTCGTCTCCGACATCACCACGGAGGACACGGACGTCACCCTGGAGGAGGCGTACCGGCGGCTGGCCGAGATCCGCCGTAACCGGCATCCCTATCCGGGGTGGGCGCTGACCTGCGCGAGCGGGCTGCTGGCCGGGTCCGCGTCGGTCCTGGTCGGTGGTGGTCTGGTGGTGTTCGTAGCGGCGATGATCGGCGCGATGCTCGGCGACCGGCTCGCGTGGCTGTGCGCGGGGCGCGGGATTCCGGAGTTCTACCAGTTCGTGGTCGCGGCCATGCCGCCGGCCGCGATGGGGGTGACACTCACCCTGGCCGCGTCCGCGACGAACTGGGAGATCCGGCCGTCGGCCGTGATCACCGGTGGACTCTTCGCGCTGCTGCCGGGACGGGCCCTGGTGGCGGGCGTGCAGGACGGTCTGACCGGCTACTACATCACCGCCGCCGCACGGCTGCTCGAAGTCATGTACTTCTTCATCGCGATCGTGATGGGGGTGCTGATCGCGCTGTATCTGGGCGTCCAGCTGAACGCCCAGCTCAACCCGGACGTGGCCCTCCAGGCCGCGGCGGCGCGGCCGGTGCTCCAGATCTGCGCGGCGGTGGCGCTGAGTTTCGCCTTCGCGATCCTGCTCCAGCAGGAACGGTCCACCGTGCTGATGGTGTCCCTGAACGGGGGCGTTGCCTGGACCGTCTACGGGGCGATGCACGACACCGGGGGGATCTCGCCGGTGGCGGCGACCGCGGTCGCCGCCGGCGTGGTGGGGCTCTTCGGGCAGCTGTTCTCGCGCTACCGGTTCGCGTCGGCTCTGCCGTACGTCACCGCCGCGATCGGGCCGCTGCTGCCCGGCTCGGCCACCTACTTCGGTCTGCTCGGTTTCGCGCAGAACCATGTGAACGCGGGGCTGGCCTCGCTCTCCACGGCCGCCGCGCTGGCCCTGGCGATCGCCATCGGGGTCAACTTCGGCGGCGAGCTCTCCCGGCTGTTCCTGAAGGTGCCGGGCCAGGGACGTCGTTCGAGCCGCCGCGCGGCCAAGCGGACGCGCGGCTTCTGATCCCGTCGGTCAGGCGGTCGGCCCGCGCGCGCCGCCGACCGCCTCCGGCTCCGTCCGTCAGCGCCTGGCGTGACGCCCGCGCGGCGGGGTCTCGGGGTCGTCCGGCGTCTCCGGTGTGGCATACGGCCGGGGGGCGCCGTACTCGTCGCGCGTGACCCGCAGCTGCTGCGTCTGGAAGTCCTGCGGTACGTGGGTGTGCTGGCCGGGCGCCGCGGGTCCCGCGGGGTTTCCGGGGGTCGCGTGGCCGGTGGGCTCGCCCGCCGCTCCGGCCTTCTTGGAGTGGGAACGGGCCCGCAGGAACTCGATCACGATCGGCAGCACCGAGAGCGCCACGATCAGGATCAGGATCATCTCGATGTTCTTGTGGACGAAGTCGATCTTGCCCAGCGCGGCGCCGAGCAGCGTGACACCCGCGCCCCAGAGCACGCCGCCGATGATGTTGAACGTGACGAACGACCGGTAGTTCATGCGGCTGACGCCCGCGATGATCGGCGTGAACGTCCGCACGATGGGCACGAAGCGGGCCAGCACCAGCGACTTGGGCCCGTACTTCTCGAAGAACTCGTGCGCCTTCTCCACGTTCTCCTGTTTGAAGAGCTTGGAGTCCGGGCGCTTGAAGAGCGCGGGGCCGACCTTGCGGCCGAAGAGATAGCCGACCTGGTCGCCGATGATCGCCGCCAGCACGACCAGGACACAGACCAGCCACAGCGGCCTGTCGAGCGTGCCGGACGTCACCAGCAGTCCGGTGGTGAAGAGCAGCGAGTCGCCCGGCAGGAAAAAGCCGATGAGCAGGCCGGATTCGGCGAACACGATGACCAGGACGCCGATGAGGCCGAAAGTCCCGATCAGATAATCCGGGTCTAGCCAGCTCGGTCCGAGCGCAAGGGTTGTCACGAGGTCCGGGGCTCCTGAGTCGATAGTCGGTCGATCGTCGAAATCGGCCGTCGCTGGCATCAGCGTCGTCCATCCGCCGTCAGCGGTTGTCGGCTGCCCAAAGCTATCAACGCTCCGGCCCCGACTGAGGTTCCACCCGGTCCGCACAACTCGCGATCGGCGCGGACCGGACCGAAGCGCGCCTTTCGTCCCCGGTCCGCACCCTGCTCTCCCCCGGCCGCTACGCGCGGCGGTCCGCGTTCGCGTGGATCGCGTCCCTCAGGTGCTCGGCCAGGCCCGGGCGCATCGAGTCGTAGAACTCCCGGAACCGCCCGTCGGACACATACAAGTCACCGAGGCCCCGGTGGATCTCGGGTGTGCAGTCGTAGAACCACTTGGTGATGTGCCGGCGGTGCTCCTCGGCCATCGCGACGGCCCGCTCGCCGGCCGGGGCCTCCCCCGCGTCCATGAGCGCGTCGTAGCGCGCGCCCCAGTCCGCGACCTCGTCCTGCATCCGCTTCCAGTCGCCCTTGGTGTAGCGGGCGACCCGCCGCTGGGTCTCGTCGTATCCCTCCGTCCCGCCCCAGCGCCGCTCGGCCTCCTCGCTGTAGCGCTCCGGGTCCTTGCCCCCGAAGACCTCGAACTTCTCCTCGGGCGTGAGATTGATGCCCATCTTCTTCGCCTCCATGGCGTGCTCCACGGCCTCGGCCATCCTCATGAGTTCGGCGATACGGTCCGACAGCAGCTCGTGCTGGCGGCGCAGATGCTCCTGCGGGTCCGCGTCCGGGTCGTCGAGGAGGGCCGCGACCTCGTCGAGCGGGAAGCCGAGCTCCCGGTAGAACAGGATCTGCTGCAACCGGTCCAGGTCGGCGTCGTCGTACCGCCGGTGGCCCGCGTGGTTGCGGCTGCTCGGGGAGAGCAGCGCGATCTCGTCGTAGTGGTGCAGCGTGCGCACCGTGACTCCGGCGAAAGCCGCCACCTGTCCCACGGAATAGCTCATGACCTTCCCTGCTCCCTGCCGTCCACCGGTCCGTGGTGGGCCGGTGGTGTTCGGTACGGCATCAGCCTGGATCCTCACGCCACGTGAGGTGCAAGCTCCCTTTCGCACGAGCGCTTTGCCGTATTCGCCCCACTACGGTGTGCGCGTGGCCACTGACGCTCCGTCCGCTCCCGTGTCCCCTTCCGGGCTCACACTCCTGCCGCTGATCCTTCCCTCGCTGGTCGTCGGTGTGGTCGCGGCTCTCGTGCTGCTCGGGGTCAGCGAGCTGGCGGAGCTGCTGGAGGACGTGCTCTGGAAGACGCTCCCCGACGCGCTGGGCGTCGGCCGCCACTCCTCTCTCTGGATGATCGTGATGCTGACGGCGACCGGGCTCGCGGTGGGCCTGGTCGTACGGCAGGTGTACGGGCACGCGGGACCCGACCCCGCCACGACCGGGCTCGTCGACCCGCCGCTGGCGCCCGGCGTCGTGCCGGGTCTGCTGCTGGCCGCCGGTCTGGGGCTGGCGGGCGGGGTGAGCCTCGGTCCGGAGAACCCGGTCACCGCCGCGAACATCGCCCTCGCCTACTGGCTCGGCCGCAGAACCGCTCCTTCCGCCCCCGCCGCGCTCTGGGTCTCACTGGCGGCGGCCGGCACCATCGGGGCGCTGTTCGGCACGCCCGTGGCCGCCGCGCTGATCCTCACGGAGACCTTCGCGACCCGACCGGGGCCTGGCTCGCTCTGGGACAAGCTCTTCGGCCCGCTGGTCGCCGCCGGGGCCGGCGGGCTGACCACCCTGCTGATCGCCCATCCCTCCTTCGACCTGTCCCTGCCCGAACACCCGGGCGCCCGCTGGGGCGACGCCCTGGCCGCGCTCGTGATCGCCCCTCTCGCCGCGGCCCTCGGTATGGCAGCCGTATACGCCCTCCCGTACGCCCACAGCGCCTTCCGGCGCCTGGGGCGTCCTGTACTCGCCCTGACCGCCGGCGGGCTGCTGCTGGGCCTCCTCGGGTCGCTCGGCGGGTTTCTCACTCTCTTCAAGGGCCTGGACGAGGTGAAGACGCTCGCCGCCGACCCGGACGGCTGGTCGGCCGGGCGGTTCGCGCTGATGGCCGTGGTGAAGGCGGCGGCACTGGTGATCGCGACGGCCTGCGGCTTCCGCGGCGGCCGGATCTTCCCCGCCGTCTTCGTCGGCGTCTCGTTCGGTCTGTGCGCCCACGCGCTCGTGCCCGCCGTGCATCCGACCGTGGGTGTCGTCTGCGGAGTGCTCGGGGTGCTGCTCGCCGTCACCCGGCAGGGATGGCTGAGCCTGTTCACCGCGGCCGTACTCGCCGCCGACCCGAATCTGCTCCCCCTGCTGTGCGTGGCAACCCTGCCCGCCTGGCTGCTCGTGACAGGCCGTCCGAAGATGCAGCTCGCCGCGGACGGCAGGGCCCTGCGGTGACCAGGGCCGACCGGACACCCCGAACGGACTCCCGGCGAGCCGACTGCCCGTTTTATCCGTATCGTCGCGCCTGACGTCTCGGCCGCCGATGCCCGGCCACCAGCGAATCCACTCGCGCCAGCGGGACCGGCCTCGGCGGCCGGCGCGAGAGACCACGGGAGACAGGGAAACCGATGGCACTGCGAAGCGGCACGGAGAAGTCCGAGGGCAAGGCGGACGGCCTGGCGGACGATCAGACCGAGCGTCGCCGGCTGTCGCTCAACCCCTTCTTCGGGGAGGCCGACCCGGTCGGCGGGATGTCGTCCGCCCCGCCCAAGCACCGGCTCCCGGACGGCCCCATGCCTCCGTCCACGGCCTACCAACTGGTCCATGACGAGCTGATGCTGGACGGCAACTCCCGGCTCAACCTGGCGACCTTCGTCACCACCTGGATGGAGAAGCAGGCCGGGGTGCTGATGGGGGAATGCCGGGACAAGAACATGATCGACAAGGACGAGTACCCCCGGACGGCCGAGCTGGAGCGGCGGTGTGTCGTGATGCTCGCCGACCTCTGGAACGCCCCCGACCCGTCCGCCGCCGTCGGCTGCTCCACCACCGGCTCCAGCGAGGCCTGCATGCTCGCCGGGCTCGCGCTCAAGCGCCGCTGGATGGCCAGGAACCGGGACCGCTATCCGGGCAGCGCCCGGCCCAATCTCGTGATGGGAATCAACGTCCAGGTCTGCTGGGAGAAGTTCTGCAACTTCTGGGAGGTCGAGCCCCGCCTCCTTCCCATGGAGGGCGACCGCTTCCATCTCGACCCGCGGGCCGCCGCCGATCTCTGCGACGAGAACACGATCGGCGTCGTGGCCGTCCTCGGCTCCACCTTCGACGGCTCGTACGAACCCGTCGCCGAGCTCTGCGCGGCCCTCGACGCCCTCCAGGAGCGCAGGGGGCTGGACATCCCCGTCCATGTCGACGGAGCCTCCGGCGCGATGATCGCGCCCTTCCTCGACGAGGACCTCGTCTGGGACTTCCGCCTCCCGCGCGTCTCCTCGATCAACACCTCCGGGCACAAATACGGCCTGGTCTACCCCGGCGTCGGCTGGGCGCTGTGGCGCACGTCGGCCGAACTGCCCGAGGAACTGGTCTTCCGCGTCAACTACCTGGGCGGCGAGATGCCCACCTTCGCGCTGAACTTCTCGCGGCCAGGCGCGCAAGTCGTCGCCCAGTACTACACATTCCTGCGGCTCGGCAGGGACGGATTCCGCGCCGTCCAGCAGACCACGCGGGACGTGGCCTGCGCGCTCGCGCAGAAGATCGGGGAGATCGACGAATTCCGGCTGCTCACCCGCGGCGACCAACTGCCCGTCTTCGCCTTCACCACCGCCCCGCATGTGACCAACTTCGACGTCTTCGACGTCTCGCGACGGCTGCGGGAGCACGGCTGGCTCATGCCCGCCTACACCTTCCCGGCCAACCGCGAGGATCTGTCCGTCCTGCGCGTGGTGTGCCGCAACGGATTCTCGGCCGACCTCTCCGCGCTGCTGCTCGCCGATCTGCGGCTGCTGCTGCCGGAACTGCGGCTCCAGCCCGAGCCCTTGGGCCGGGACGAGTCGAAGGCCACGGCTTTCCACCATTGACCGGCGCCAGGCCGTGAAGATCGTGCGCATGGATTCCCCCCGAGGTCCGCGGAGCACGTCGCGCCGCATGCGGTTCTGCCTCTGATACACCGCGAACCCCGGGAAGGTTCCACCCGGCGACGGACCGGCACCGGCCGCCGACCACCAGCCCGCCGCCGAGTAATCAGTGGCTCAGCCTGCGGAACCGCCGTACCGCGAGCGGGAAGAACAGCGCGATCAGCACCACCGGCCACGCCACCGCCAGCAGATACGTGTGCTCCGCCGCCCATGACCCGCTCAACTGCCCGGGAACGCCCGCCAGATCACGTACCGCGGCCGCCGTCGCCGACAGCGGGTTCCACTCGACCGCGGCCCCCAGCCAGTCCGGCATGGACTGCGGCGTCGCGAACGCGTTGGAGAAGAAGCCGATCGGCCAGACCAGTATCTGCACCGCCGTCACCAGCTCCGGCTTGCCGGCCAGCATCGCCAGATGGATCCCGAGCCACAGCATCGCGAACCGCAGTAGAAGCAGCAGCCCCACGGCCCCCAGCAGTGCCGCGACTCCGCCGTCCCAGCGCCAGCCGAGAGCGAACCCGACCCCGATCATCACCACCAGGCTCAGCGCCGACTGGAACATGTCCGCGACGCTCCGGCCCACCAGCACCGCCGACGGCGCCATGGGCATCGAGCGGAACCGGTCGATGACTCCCTTGCCCAGATCCTGGGTGACGGCCAGCATCGTGGCCTCAAGCCCGAAGACCATGGTCAGCGCGAGCATCCCGGGGACGAGAAAGCTGATGTACTCGCCCTCGATGCCGCGCCCCGCCCCCATCAGATAGCCGAACATCAGCAGCAGCATCACCGGGAAGATCAGCCCGATGACGACCTGGACCGGCTGTCGCTGCCAGTGGGCCAGTTCGCGCCGCGTCATCGTCCAGCTGTCGATCAACACGGTCGCGTTCGTCGTACTCATACGGCCTCCTTCGTACGGTGCGTCAGCTGCAGGAAGACCTCGTCCAGCGTCGGCCTGCGCACCACGACGTCCTCCGCCTCGATCCCGGCCGCCTCCAGCGCCTGTACGGCCCTGGTCAGCGCCGCCATCCGGTCCGGCGCGGGGACGCCGACCAGCCGGCGGTCCTCGTCCACCGTCGCCTCGTCACCGAACAGCCGTGCCGCCGAGGCCAGCTGTCGCGCGTCGCGGACGACGACGTCGATCCGGTCGCCGCCGACCTTCGCCTTCAGCTGGTCCGCGGTCCCCTCGGCGATCACGCGCCCGCTGTCGACGACCGAGATCCGGTCCGCCAACTGGTCGGCCTCGTCCAGGTACTGCGTGGTCAGCAGTACGGTCGTGCCTCCGCCGACCAGTGAGCGCACCGAGGCCCACACCTCGGCCCGTCCGCGCGGGTCGAGTCCGGTCGTCGGCTCGTCCAGGAAGAGCACCGCCGGATCGGTGATCAGCGAGGCCGCCAGGTCGAGGCGGCGCCGCATGCCCCCGCTGTACTGCTTGATCGACTTGCGTCCGGTGTCGACGAGTCCGAAGCGCTCCAGCAGTTCGTCGGCGCGCGCCGCCGCCCGCCGCGCGCCCAGGTGGTAGAGCCGCCCGAACATGTCGAGGTTCTGCCGCCCGCTCAGTTCCTCGTCCACCGCCGCGTGCTGTCCGAGCAGCCCGATCCGCCGGCGTACTTCCCGCGCCTCCGTACGGATGTCGTGCCCCGCCACCCGCACGACGCCCTCGTCGTGCCGCAGAAGCGTGGCCAGCACCCGTACGGCCGTCGTCTTGCCCGCGCCGTTCGGCCCGAGCATCCCGTGCACGGTGCCGCGCGCCACCACCAGATCGAGCCCGTCGAGCGCGGACTTCTCGCCGTACCGCTTGCGTACGCCTTCCATGACGATCGCGTCCGTCGCGTGAGTCAATGCCTTCGCCTCCAGCCCTTCCACCGCGTAGTCAAACTTGACTACACTCTGAAAGGTAGACCGGGGACGAGGATTGGTCAAACTTGATTAGAGAGGTTCTCGACCAGGGAGGCCGAGGCACGACACCGGTCACCCTCAGTCGTCGTCACCCTCGGCGGGGACACCCGTCGCGTACGGGTTCTCCTCGCCCTCGGCGAGCACGCCCACGAAGGGGTCACCCTCACCCGAGAAGACATGCGCGCCGGCCTCGATGCGCTTGATGAACTCGCGCGTCCACTCGGCCCCGGAGTCGGCCTGACTGATCCAGAGGTTCATGATCTCGCCGATGTGCCCCAGCTGCTCCGGGCCGTCCTCGGGCACGTAGTGCTCGGTCACGGACGCCCGCCAGGTCTCGATCGCCCGCACCCGCTCCTTCAGAAGTTCGACCGCCTCGGCCCGCGGCAGGTCGACGATGAAGCCGACACCGGCCGACAGCACGTCCATCTTCTGGTCGTAGGCGACCAACGACTCCCGCAGCAGCCGGAAGTACTCCGCGACCCCGGCCTCCGTCAGCTCGTACTCCGTGCGCGGCGGGCCGCCGGCCGTGCTCGGCGCGACCTCGTGCGCGAGCAGCTCGCCCTGCTTCGCCATCTGCTTCAGCGCGTGATAGATCGAGCCGGGCTTGGCGTTCGACCATTCGTGCGCGCCCCAGAACTCCAGGTCGTTGCGGATCTGATAGCCGTGCGCGCGGCCGTGCTGGCGCACCGCCCCGAGCACCAGCAGCCGGATCGCTGACATCGCCATACCTTTCTATTCAACTTTGACTAGACTACTCGACATGACAGAGAAGACCATCCCGCTCCTCCCATGTCAGACCATCCAACCGGTAGTCGATTTCTACACAGCACTCGGCTTCGAGATCACCTTCATACAGAAGAGCCCTTACGCGTACGCGGTCGTCGAGCGCGGCGACGTGGAGTTGCAGTTCTTCGGGATGAAGAAGTACGAGCCCACCGAGTCGTTCAGCGGTTGTTACGTACTGACCGACGACGTCGAGGGGATGCACACCGCCTTCCGTGCCGGGCTCAAGGCCGCCTACGGGAGGATCCCGACCCGCGGGCTGCCCCGGATCGGTCCGGTCAAGGACATGTCGTACGGCGTGCGCCAGTTCCTCATGACGGACCCGGCCGGCAACAGCATCCGGATCGGGCAGCCGAACGATCCCGGGAGCGACGGGCACCACCAGCCGCCTCCCAAGGAGCCGTACGCGCGCGCCCTGCACCTGGCGCTGGCCTTCGCCGACTCGAAAGAGGATCTGGGGGCCGCCGTGAAGGTCCTCGACCATGCCCTCAAGGAGGCCGAGGCGGCCGACAGCGCACCGCCGACCCCCGTACAGCTCTACCGGCTGCTCGTCCTGCGCGGCGACGTCGCGGAGCGTCTGAACGACATCGAGGAGGCCGGCGGCTTCCTCGGCCGGGCCGGTGCCGTCGAACTGACGGAGGAGCAGCGCGCGGTGGTGGGTGACGACATGAAACGGGCCGCGGAGCTGCTGGAGTCGCTACGGCACCAAGAGCCCTAGGTCGCGGCAGCGGCGGCCGGGCCTCAGAACGGGAAGGCCGAGCGCCCGTACTGAACGGAGATCCACTTCTGGGTGGTGAAGGCGTCGACCATCGACTCCGCGTTCAGCCACTCCGCGCCGGAGTGCTTCTCGCCGCCGAACGGAACGATCGGCTCGTCGTGGCCCGTGCCGTCGTTGATGTGGATCATGCCGGTGTTGATCCGCCGCGCGACGCGCACGCCACGCTCGACATCGCCGGTGTGGATGGAGGCGCTCAGCCCGCACCGTGTGTCGTTGGCGATCCTGACCGCCTCGTCCACGCTGTCGAACGGCAGCAGGATCGCGACCGGGCCGAGTATCTCCTGGGCCAGGACGGGCGAGTCGGCGGCGATGCCGGTCAGCACGGTCGGCGAGACGAGATTGCCGTCGACCCTGCCGCGCACCAGCGCGGTCGCACCCGCCTCCACGGTCTCCTCGACCTGCGCCGCGACGATGTCGGCCTGCTGCGAGCTGATGAGCGGGCCGATGACCGTCTTCGGGTCGGACGGGTCGCCGACGGTCAGCGTCCTGACCTTGGCGACGAACTTCTCGGTGAACTCCGCCTGGACCGTGCGGTCCAGGAGGATGCGGTTCGCCGCCATGCAGACGGGACCCTGGTACGCGTAGCGGCTGAAGACCGCCGCGTTGACCGCGTAGTCGACATCGGCGTCCGCGAGGACGACCAGCGCGCTGTTCCCGCCGAGATCGAGCACGGAGCGCTTGAAGTTCTTGGCGCAGACGACGGCGACGTGCTGCCCGACCCGGTCGGAACCGGTGAAGGAGATGACCTTCGGTATCGGGTGCTCGATCAGCGCGTCGTCGATCTCGGCGATGTCGGTGATGACGACGTTCAGCAGCCCGGCCGGCAGGCCCGCGTCCTCGAACACCTTCGCCACCAGGGAACCGCCGCAGATCGGGGTGTTCTGGTGCGGCTTCAGTACGACGGCGTTGCCGAGCGCCAGTGCCGGTGCGACCGACTTGAGGGACAGCAGGAAGGGGAAGTTGAAGGGGCTGATGACACCGATCACGCCGACGGGCCCGCGGTGGACCCGGTTCTCCGTGCCGTCCACCGGGGAGGGCAGTATCCGGCCTTCGGGGCGCAGCGTGAGCTGGACGGCCTCGCGCAGGAGTTCCTTGGCGAGACGCAGCTCGAACGCGGCCTTGAGGCGCGTGCCACCGAGTTCGGCGATGATCGCCTCGGTGATGTCCTCCTCGCGGTCCTCGACGATGCGCAGGACGCTCTCGAAGACGCGCCGCCTGGCGTAGGGGTTGGTCTCGGCCCAGCCGACCTGTGCGCGCTCGGCGGCCCGGTACGCCTGGTCCACCTCGTCGGCCGTCGCCACCGCGATGGACGCCAGCTTCTCGCCGTTGTAGGGATTGAAATCGATGATGTCCCACGAGCCACTGCCGGGCCGCCACTCGCCGTCGATGTACTGCTGGTCGAGTTCGGCGAAGAAGGACATATGATCCCTAACCTCAGAACCGGAAAACTGATGTCACGTCATCATACTTACGCGGCATCAGAGTGAAGGCCCTTCGAGAACGCCGGTGCCGATAGGCGCCGATAACCGTATGGCCCCCCGGCTTCGGTCGATTGCGGTCATTCCCAGTCATCTTCTGTCATTCACGGTCACGCAAAGTCGACTTCGGCTTCGGCTTCGGTCGACCACGGATTGTTCAGGAGAGTTGCAGCAGACCTCTCAGCAGGTCACGGCTCTCGGCCGGGCCGAGGCTGTCCTCGTGCAGCCGCGTCATCACCCGCTCGTACTGGGTGACTTCCTCCTGCTTGTCGAGATACAGCGCACTGGTGAGCTGTTCCAGGTAGACGAGATCCGAGAGGTCGGACTCGGGGAAGCGCAGCATCGTGAAGGCGCCGCTCTCGCCCGCGTGCCCGCCGAAGCTGAAGGGCATCACCTGGAGCGTGACCGTCGGATGCTCGGAGATCTCGATGAGATGGGACAACTGACCACGCATCACCGACCGGTCGCCGTACGGGCGGCGCAGCGCGGCCTCGTCCAGCACCGCGTGGAAGCGCGGGGCGCGCTCGGAGACGAGCACCTTCTGGCGCTCCTGGCGCAGCGCGACGCGGCGGTCGATCTCGGCCTGGGGTGCGTTCGGCATGCCACGCTTGACGACGGCGTTCGCGTACGCCTCGGTCTGCAGCAGGCCGTGGACGAACTGGACTTCGTAGATCCGGATCAGCGAGGCGGCGCCTTCGAGTCCGATGTACGTCTGGAACCAGCCGGGCAGCACGTCGCCGAAGCTCTGCCACCAGCCGGCGACGTTGGCCTCGCGGGCGAGACCGATCAGGGACCCTCGCTCCATCTCGTCGGCGACTCCGTAGAGCGTCAACAGGTCCTCGATGTCCCTGGACTTGAAACTCACCCGCCCCAACTCCATACGGCTGATCTTGGACTCCGACGCACGGATCGAGTAGCCGGCCGCTTCACGAGTGATGCCGCGCGACTCACGCAGGCGCCTCAGCTGCGAGCCCAGCAGTATGCGCCGCACCACGGATCCGCCCGGTTCGACTGCGGTCACGTCTCCTACCCTCCCCATACGGTCCATCTCCCACTATTTCTCCCACGACAACCCCGGAGCACCCCCGAACCCTGAGAGCCGGATTGTGCCATCAAACGCATCACCCCGTACTCATTCGATTACAGAAATGAGAAGGCTTTGGGAAGAGGGAGAAAGTGGTCGGGAGAAGAAATAAACCGGAACACCACATCCTGGGCTAAGTCGGGCACGTGCACGTGCATCTGCCCTTGCATCTGCTCTACGCATTGGGAACCATGGTCCTCGCCGCACCTGCGTGCTCGTTCGTGTTTGACGTGTTGTGACGCTGTACCACCGCAGTATCGCTACGGCCGCGAATCCCGGGGAGTGCCTCGCATGGGGACGAATGGATCGACCGTGCTCGAGCCGTTAAGGCAGGGGCTTCCGCCGATCGATCCCGCAGCCGTCTCCACCTCGGCGTCATGCGCGCTCCCGGCCCGCTACGAAGCGGTACGCGGGGCACGACAGTTCACCCGGACGACACTCTGCCAGTGGGAACTTGACGACCGTTTCGACGATGTCGCGCTGGTCGTGTCCGAACTCGTCACCAACGCGCTGCGGCATGCCCTCCCCTCGGACACACCGCGCGAGGCCCAGGAACCGCCCGTACGGCTGCATTTGATGCGCTGGACGACCCGGCTGGTGTGCGCGGTGCGCGATCCCAGTTACGCGGGCCCCACCGCGCGCGAGTCGGACGAGGACTTCGCCGCGGAGTCCGGCAGAGGGCTGTTCCTGGTGGAGTCGTTCAGCGATACATGGGGCTGGCATCCGCTCGCCGGCTCACTGCACGGCAAGGTGGTCTGGGCGCTGTTCCGGCTGCCGACCGAATGAGGACGGGTGTCGGAGCACGGGCGGTTGACGGCGAGCGGGTCGACAGCGGGCGCTTGACGACGTGCGGTTGACGGCGGGCAACCGGCCGCCCATGGCCTGAGAGCTCGGTCTCAGGCCGTCAGATGATCGAATTCCCCGTCCTTCACACCCGCCAGCATGGCCACGATCTCGGCCCGGGTGTACACGAGGGCGGGTCCTTCGGGGTGGCGTGAATTCCGGACCGCCACCGACCCCCCGGGCAGTTTGGCGAACTCGACGCAGGAGCCCTGCGAATTGCTGTGCCTGCTCTTCTGCCAGACGACTCCGTGAAGCTCGGTGGCCGCCATGCCGTTGTACGCGTGGTGCACAGGACGCTCCCCGAGTTGCATGGTGCAGGTGTCAACTAGCTCGGATCATAGCTGTGTTCACATGCCAATGCATGAGCAGATGCACGTGCACGCGGGGTGTTCCCTTGACTACAGACTCCCGAACCTTTGCCTCATTCATTGAGACGAACGGAAAGCCCTTTCGGTGCCACGGTTTCACGGACTCGTCCGGAACTCGTCGGCCCAGATCTGTCTTGATGCCGTCCTGGTAGCTTGGCGCGGTCGTGAGAACTGAAGGGGGACTTACACGTGCACAAGATCGTACGATCCAGCGTCGCGGCGGCGGGACTCGTGGTCGCGCTCACCCTCACCGGCTGTGGCGACAGCGACGGCGGTGACGACTCCGCCAAGGACAAGGCCTCCAGCGCGCCGGCCACGAGCGAGCCGGCCGCCGGTGCCGACGAATCCACCCCGGCCACCGGCGGAACCGCCGACGGCCTCGAAGGCACCTGGGCCGGAATGACGGAGGGCAAGGCTGTCGCGCTGTCCGTCAAGGAAGGCCAGGCGGCTCTCATCGCCGGCGAGCACATCTGCCAGGGCGATGTCCAGGACATGGGCGGCGAGCCGATGCTCTCGCTGAAGTGCGCCGACGGAAACACCGAACGCACGATGGGGTCGATCGACTCCAACGACGGGAAGAAGCTGGTGCTTTCGTGGGAGGGCGGCGCGAAGGACAGCCTCGCCAAGACAGAACCGGGTGAACTGCCCGAAGGGCTGCCGACCGATATTCCGGTGCCGTGACGGATACCGCTTTCTCCTCTTGAGGGCGTCGGTTCACGTGAACCCGGCGCCCTCATAATGAGGAGGTCACGTCCGGCCTGAGCCGGTCACCCGGGCCCGGTCCGCCGCCGCCGTGCCGTGCGCCCATCCTTCGCCGTCGGTCACGCCGCGCACCCTCGTCCGTACGGTCTCGGGGAACATCCGCTCCGCGCGGTCGGCGACCGCCACCTCCCGTGCCGCCAGGACGGGCAGCAACCGCCCTCCCCCGCCGGCCGTCAGAGCGCGGCCACCGGTGTCCGTACCGGCGGTTTCGGCACCCGCGGCGTCTGCTGTGACCTGCTCCGCGGCGGCCGCGAGCCGCTCGCCGATCCGGTGGGCGTACGCCATGAGGAACGACTGCCGGAAGGTCTTCGTCCGCTTGCGGCCCGACGCGCGCTGAGCCGCCTCCGCGCGGGTCATCGCGGCCGTCCCCTGCACGAGCAGCGACGTGTGCAGCAGCTCGACCACCTCCAAATCCGGCTCAAAACCGACCACGGTGGAGAAGCCGAAAGCGCTGCTCCATACCGAACGGCAGCGGTTGGCGGACGCCACGGCGTCGAGCAGGATCGCCTTCGCCGTCTCGTACGGCGCGTCCACCCCGATCCGGCAGGCGCCCGGCACGTCGCCGCGGTGCGCGCGGTCGGCGAGCAGCGCCTCGTCGATGCTGTGCCGAGCCATCAGCTCCTGCGCCTTGGCGCTCAGGGCCTCGGCCTCCTCGGGGAAGTCGGTGCCCTCCGCCTTGGCGAGCAGGGCGCGGATCCGGGTGAGCATGCGCGGTTCGCCGTCGGCGGCCGGGAGGTGGACGGGCGTGCCCGGGACCGGCCCCACGGCCTCGATCGCCGGGAGCCCGAGAAGGAGCCGGTACAGCTCCAGTGCGGTGGTCGCGTACGAGAAGCGGTCGGCGGACCGGGGCGCGGTCCCGGCCTTGCGGTCGGCTTCCAGGTCCGCCGCGATGTCAGCGAGCTGGGCGTGCCAGCGCGGGGCGACCCGTGCGTACCGGACCGCCTCCGTGGCGATCAGCTCGGCGACGAGACGCACGTGCGTCTCGTCGAGGTCGCGGCGGACAAGCCGTACGACGTCGGCGGGCTGCCAGCCGCGCTCCCAGGCCCGGCGCAAGAACCGCTCGCCCCGTCGTCGCAGTTCGGCGTCGGCCGCCGGATCGGCGGCGAGCAGCGACGCGCCGGTGTCCAGGCCCCGGCCGCCGTCCGCCTCCGGGTCCGCGTAGAGCGCGGCGGCGAACGCCCGGTCGACCGCGCCTGACGCGCCCGGCGTACCTGGACCTGGCATGGAGCCTTCTCTCCTCGTCCCTTGATCGACCGGCCCCTCGCCGTCGTGGGGACGGGCCGCATCCATGGTCCCAGAAGACGACTTATCCACAGGCTGTGCATATCGAACTACTGCACTACCTGCACGATCACCGCTCTGTCCACAGGTGAGCGGGTTCCGGTACACGATCCGGCTCGCCGACCTACCGTGGTGGAACTCGCGACGAGAGGACACGGACACGCATGGGCGGGAACAAGAAACTGATGCTGGCGGGCGAGTGGTATCTGCCCGACGACGAGGAGCTGGCGGCGGAGTCCCGGCGGCGGGCGGACCTGTGCTCCGCGTACAACGGGACGGACGGGCGCGGGCTGCCCGACGCGGAGGGACGCGAGCGGATACTGGGCGAGCTGCTGGGTTCCGTGGGTGAGGGTGTACGGATCCGGCCCCCGTTCAACTGCGACTTCGGCACGTACATCAGCATCGGCGCCCGTACGTTCATCAACTTCGGCGCGGTCTTCCTCGATCCCGCGCCGATCAGCGTCGGCTCCGACGTCCAGATAGGCCCGAACGTGCAGTTGCTCACGCCGACCCACGAGCTCGACACCGAGCGCCGCCGGGCGGGGTGGGAGCGGGCGTCGCCCGTGACCATCGGCGACAACGTCTGGCTCGGCGGCGGCGTCATCGTCTGTCCGGGCGTGACGATCGGCGAGAACACGGTGGTCGGCGCGGGATCCGTGGTGACGAGGGACCTGCCGGCCGGGGTCCTGGCGGTCGGCAATCCGGCGCGGGTGATTCGCGAACTGAAGTAGGCCGGGCGACCTCATCGGGGGCGACCTCCCCTGAGGGCGCCCGTCAGCTCACGGCTTGATGATCAGCTTGCCGCGTGTGTGGCCCGATTCGCTCGCCGACTGGGCCTGGGCCGCGTCGGCCAGGGGGTACGTCCGCGCCACCAGGACGCGCAGGGTGCCGTCCGTCGCCTGGCGGGCCTGCTCGGTGAGGCCGGCGCGGCTCTCCTCGTGGGTGGAGCCGCCCGAGGAGAACGGCACCCCGTGCTCCGGGGCCGTCGGGTCGGCGATCGTGATGACGCGCTCGGTCGTGCCGCCGCGCAGGGTGATCGACTCCGGCAGCACGCCCTTGCCCGCCGTGTCGAAGACGGCGTCCACGCCCTGGGGGGCGGCGGTGCGGACGCGCTCGACCAGACCGTCGCCGTACGTCACCGGGGTGGCGCCGAGCAGCCGGAGGTAGTCGTGGTTCGCGGGTGAGGCGGTGCCGATGACCGTCGCGCCGCGCGCCGCCGCGAGCTGTACCGCCATGGACCCGACCGATCCGGCCGCGCCGTGGACGAGGAGGGTGTCGCCCTCCTTGACGGCGAGGTCGTCCAGCACGCGCCGGGCGGTCTCGCCGGCGACGGGGATGGCGGCCGCCACGTCCCAGCTCAGGCCGGCCGGCTTGGGCACGACGACGGAGGCCAGCGTGTACTGCGCGTACGCACCGCCCACGGACCAGCCGAGGACCTCGTCTCCTACGGAGAGTCCGATGACACCGTCGCCGACCGCGTCCACGACTCCCGAGAACTCGCTGCCGGGGACCGCGGGGAATTCCGTAGGGAAGACCTCCGCCATCCAGCCATTGCGGATCTTCACATCGGCCGGGTTGACCGCCGCCGCCCGTACGGACGCGCGGATCTGGCCGGGCCCTGGTTCCGGTTGGTCGATGTCCGTGAGCTGAAGCACCTCAGGACCGCCGAACTCGTTGAAAACGATCGCCCGCATGTCAGCCTCCGTAAGTACGAACCCGTCGGCGCCGCGGGGCGCTCCTCGCCGCCTCCTGGGCGATGCCGACACGGTTCATCAAGTTTCATGACGTATGAGTCATGTCGATGGTCTCTGTCCGGAGCCCTGTCCGCCTCTCGAATGTTCCGCCCGGGTCGGTTCGCACCGGCCCGTTGTCAGACCCGGCTGGGAGACTCGGACGCATGATCGGGCGGTGGGCTCTGGCCCCGGCGGAGGGCGGCGGCGCGTGGCTCGCGCCGCTGGGCGCGGACGCGCGCCCGGCCGGTCCCGTGCTGCGCGAGCCCGATCTCGTCGAGGCCGTCCGGGCACGGCTGCCGGAGGTGACGCGGTGGGTGTGGCGGTCCAGCGCGGAGCTGCTGCCCCGGCTGCTGGCCGCCGGGGTCCGGGTGGAGCGGTGTTACGACATCGAGGCGGCGGAGCTGCTGCTGCTCGGCCACGAGGGGCGGCTCGGGGAGCCCCGGTCGGCGGCGGCCGCCTGGGCGCGGCTGCGACACGGGCCCGTACCGCCCGATCCGCCGCAGCGAGCCGCCGAACCGGGTTCGCAGTCGTCGCTCTTCGAGCCGAGGGCGGGGGCGGACGTGCCGTTCGACGCGCTGCTGGAGGTCTACGCGGAGCAGCAGCGGAGGCACGGGGCGGCGGAGCATCCGGACCGGATGCGGCTGCTGACGGCCTCGGAGTCGGCGGGGATGCTGGTGGCCGCCGAGATGCACGGCGCGGGGCTGCCGTGGCGGGCGGACGTGCACCGTGCGCTGCTGGACGAGCTGCTGGGTGAGCGGTACGCGGGCGGGGGCGAGCCCCGGCGGCTGGCCGAGCTGGCCGATCAGGTCTCGGAGGCGTTCGGGCGGCGCGTACGGCCCGATCTGCCGGCCGACGTGGTGAAGGCGTTCACCCGGGCCGGTTTCCAGGTGAGGTCGACGCGGCGGTGGGAGCTGGAGGAGATCGACCATCCGGCGGTCGCACCGCTGATCGAGTACAAGAAGCTGTACCGCATCTGGACGGCGCACGGCTGGAGCTGGCTCCAGGACTGGGTGCGGGACGGCCGCTTCCGGCCGGAGTATCTGCCGGGCGGTACGGTCTCGGGCCGCTGGACGACCAACGGCGGCGGCGCGTTGCAGATCCCGCGGGTCATACGGGGAGCGGTCGTCGCCGACGAGGGGTGGCGGCTGGTGGTGGCCGACGCCGACCAGATGGAGCCGCGGGTGCTGGCGGCGATCTCCCGGGACCGGGGGCTGATGGAGGTCGCCGGGCACGACGACGATCTGTACAAGGTGCTGTCGGACCGGGCGTTCTCCGGCGATCGCGCGCAGGCGAAGCTCGCGCTGCTGGGCGCGGTCTACGGCCAGACGTCCGGCGACGGCCTGAAGAATCTGGCGGCGCTGCGAAGACGGTTCCCCCGGGCCGTGGAGTATGTCGACGACGCGGCACGGGCGGGCGAGGAGGGCAGGCTCGTACGGACATGGCTGGGCCGGACGAGTCCGCCGGCGGCCGGTTCGCAGGACGGCGGCGAGGCGGGGATCCCGCAGGAGTCCGACGAAGTGCCTTCCGGCGACGGCGAGTTCACACCGGGGTACGCGTCGACGAACGCCCGCGCGCGGGGGCGGTTCACGCGGAACTTCGTGGTGCAGGGCAGCGCGGCGGACTGGGCGCTGCTGATGCTGGCGGCGCTGCGGAGCGCGACCGCCGGCATGCGGGCGGAGCTGGTGTTCTTCCAGCACGACGAGGTGATCGTGCACTGCCCGCGGGAGGAGGCGGCGGACGTGGCGGTGGCGATCCGCGAGGCCGGTGAGCTGGCGGGCCGGATCGCCTTCGGGGAGACGCCGGTGCGGTTTCCCTTCACGACGGCGACGGTGGAGCGCTATTCGGACGCCAAGTGAGCGGGGCCCGTTACCGCGTGCGGTCGCACCTCCGGGATCGCCCTCGTAAGGGACGGGACGTACGTGGGTGACCGAAGACGGCGCGACGGGCGCCCGTGCCAAGCACCTTGGACCGGGCGGGACTTTCACAACCCGCCCCGGGGCAATTACGCTCGGCGGTGGGCATCGCGCGTCGGTCACCGGCCGGGTGAGGCGTGGAGGTTCCCGTGAGATGCCTCTGGAGGCATTCCACTGTGTCAGTAGAGTTGAATCACACGATCGTTCACGCCCGTGACAACCGGGCTTCCGCCGAATTCCTGGCGCACATCCTGGATCTGGAGATCGGCACCGAATGGGGCCCCTTCGTTCCGGTCGACACCGGTAACGGCGTCACTCTCGACTTCGCGACCGTCGGTAAGGAGTCGATCACCCCGCAGCATTACGCGTTCCTCGTTCCCGAGGAGGATTTCGACGGGATCTTCGGGCGGATCAAGGACGCCGGAGTCGACTTCTTCGGCGATCCGCACGGAAAGCTCCCCGGCGAGATCAACCACAACCACGGCGGGCGCGGGGTGTATTTCCTCGACCCGGCGGGTCACTACCTGGAAGTGATCACGCAGCCGTACGACAACGTAGTGACGGACCCGGACAAGTAGTCATCTGAGCGTCAACCAGCGGTCCGAGCAAGGGCGTCGGGGGCCGGAAGGCTCCCGACGCCACCGGGGCTCAGCGGCGTCCCGCGAGGAACTCGGCCGCCGCCACCCCCGAGACCCGGGTCGCGCCATGGGTGACCAGGTGCACGGCGCCGGGCGCCGCGCCGTTCGGTACGCCCATCTCCACGACCACCGCGTCGGGCCGGCTCCCCAGCAGCCGCGCCATCGCCGCCGACATCCAGCCGTGCCGCGCCGCGTCACGCACCACGACGACCAGCGAACGCTCGGTCGCCGGGTCCAGCACCTTGCGGTCCAGCAGATCACCGGCCGCCGCCAGGTCGCCCGGCTCCGCCGGGTCACCGGCGCCCAGCAGATCGGCCTCCGTCAGCCGTACGGATGTGGTGCCGGGCAGCAGATCGCTCAGCGGAGCGGCCACGCCCCAGGGGGTCTGCCCGTCGACGGCCAGATTCATCGTCGGCGACAGCTCCACCACGTGCGGCGCGCCGACGAGTGGCAGCACCGAGTCCCGGCCCCGCTCGGTCGACACGCGCAGCGCGCGCCGGGCGGCGACGAGGCCGATGTCGGACGCGGCGTCGTCGGTGGCCACGGCCCGCATACGGCTGCCCGACCAGGCGGCGAACTCGGCGACCCGCGCCGCCGCTTCGTTGATCCGCGCCTCCGGGAGCGTCCCGTCGAGCACGGCCCGCACCAGGGCGTCGGTGAGCTCGTCGAACGTCGCCTCACCGGCGTGCTCGCCGCCGACGCACACCGCGTCCGCCCCGCCCGTGACCGCCCGTACGGTGGCCCCGTCGATCCCGTAGCGCGCGGTGACCGCGCGCATCTCGATGCCGTCCGTCACCACCAGTCCGTCGAAGCCCAGCTCGCCGCGGAGCAGGTCGACGAGGATGCGGGGGCTCAGGGTGGCCGGCAGCTCGGCGTCGTACGCGGGCGCGAGCAGGTGCGCGGTCATCACCACGCGCACGCCCGCCTCCATCGCGGCGACGAACGGCGGCAGCGCGGTGGCGGCGATCTCCTCGGCGCTCGCCGTCACCCGCGGAAGCCCGTGGTGGGAGTCGACGGAGGTGTCGCCGTGGCCCGGGAAGTGCTTGGCGCAGGCGGCGACCCCGGCCGACTGGAGCCCGCGGACCCAGGCGGCGGTGTGCCGGGAGACGACGTCCGTACGGGCGCCGAAGGAGCGGGCGCCGATGACCGGGTTGAGGGGGTTGGAGTTGACGTCGGCGCTGGGCGCGTAGTTGAGGGAGATCCCGGCGGCGTGGAGTTCGCGCCCGATGTCGCGGGCGACGGACTCGGTCAGATCCACGTCGTCCACGGCGCCGAGCGCGAGATTGCCCGGCCGGGATGCGCCGGTCCAGGCTTCGAGCCGGGTGACGTCGCCGGCCTCCTCGTCGATGGCGATGATCAGGTCACGGTTCTCCGCGCGCAGGTCGGCGGTGAGGCGCGCGACCTGCTCGGGGTCGACGATGTTCCGGCCGAACAGGACGACCGAGGTGAGGCCTCCGGCGATTCTGCGGCGGACCCAGTCGGGGACGGTCGCGCCCACGAATCCGGGCTGGAGCACGGTCTCCGCGAGACGCGTCAGTTGCTGGTGACGGCTGCTGGGTCGGCTGCTCGACTCCATGCGGGTCCTCCGAAGACGCGTCGCTCGGCCGGCTCAGCGAACCGCCCTTTGAACTTGGTACAGGCCAATCGGATGTTGGCTTAGACCAATAGGTGTGTCAAGGAGGTATCGGCCTGTCGCGTTGTACGAACTCGACCCGGAAGCTGGTGGATTAGCCCGTTCATGAATATTTGGTAAGGCTTCGAGGGAGCGGATGGACAACGGCTACGCTTGGCGGTGCAGCTGGTCCGTTCCCGTCCGCCGGGCGGGAGCGTCGTAAGAGGGAACCCGGTGAGAATCCGGGACTGCCCCGCAGCGGTGAGTGGGAACGACCGCCGTCATCAGCACTGGGCCCGTGCCGGGCCTGGGAAGCGACGGTCAGTAGGTGTCCGTCGGGTGTCCGTGCCCGGCGGATCTGCCCGCGAGTCCGAAGACCTGCCCGCTGCCCGTACGTGACCGATCGCGTACGGACATCCCGGTGACCCCGTGGGCGGGTCGGCGTACATATCGGTCGGGCAGTGGTGCTGACGCGGGCACGCACGTTCACAGACGTGCAACACACGTATACGCGTACACACACCGGACGCGTGGACTCGCGTACGGAGCAGCCCGCCCGATTCCGTACCCCTTCGTGTCCTCGTTCCGTCCCGGGATCGCAGGACAACTCGCGAAGGAGAGTTCCGTGACAGACAAGTCCGCAGCCGCGGCAGCACTCGCCACCGTGTACGGGTATCCCCGCCAGGGCGCGCACCGCGAACTGAAGAAGGCCATCGAGGGCTACTGGCGGGGCGCCGTCGGCGCCGACACCCTGCGCGACACAGCGGCCGGGCTGCGCCGCGCCAACTGGGAGCAGCTCACCGCCGACGGTGTCGACGAGGTCCCCACCGGCGACTTCTCGTACTACGACCATGTACTGGACACCAGCGTGATGGTCGGCGCGGTCCCCGAGCGGCACCGCGCGGCGGTCGACGCCGACGCGCTGGACGGGTACTTCGCCATGGCGCGGGGCACGCAGGACGTGGCGCCGCTGGAGATGACCAAGTGGTTCGACACGAACTACCACTATCTCGTCCCCGAACTCGGCCCCGCCACCGTCTTCTCCGCCGACTCCACCAAGCAGGTCGCCGAGCTCACCGAAGCCCTCGCGCTCGGCCTCACCGCCCGGCCCGTACTCCTCGGCCCCGTCACCTACCTCCTGCTGGCCAAGCCCGCCCCCGGAGCGCCCGACGGCTTCGAGCCCCTGACGCTGCTCGACCGGCTCCTTCCCGTGTACGCGGAGGTCCTGGCCGACCTGCGCGCGGCCGGCGCCGGCTGGGCGCAGCTGGACGAGCCCGCGCTCGTCGAGGACCGCACCCCGGCCGAACTGGCCGCCGCCGCCCGCGCCTACCACGACCTGGGCGGGCTGACCGACCGGCCGAAGCTGCTCGTCGCCTCTTACTTCGACCGGCTCGGCGAGGCCCTGCCGGTCCTCGCCAAGTCACCCGTCGAAGGGCTCGCGCTGGACTTCACCGGTCCGGCCGCCGCCAACCTCGAAAGCCTCGCGTCCGCCGGCGGACTGCCCGGCAAGCGGCTGGTCGCGGGAGTGGTCGACGGACGCAACATCTGGATCAACGACCTGGAGAAGTCCCTCGCCACGCTCGGCACGCTCCTCGGCCTCGCCGGCCGTGTCGACGTCGCCCCGTCCTGCTCCCTGCTGCACGTCCCGCTCGACGCGACCGCCGAGCACGACATCGACCCGGAGATCGCCCCCTGGCTCGCGTTCGCCCGCCAGAAGAGCACGGAGGTGGCGACCCTGGCCCGTGCCCTGGCCGAGGGCACCGGCGCGATCACCGCCGAACTCGCCGTCAACCGCGCCGCTCTCGCCTCCCGCGCGGGCTCGGCGCTCACCCGCGACCCGGCCGTGCGTGCCCGCGCCGCGGCCGTCACCGGTGCGGACGCCCGCCGTTCGCAGCCGTACGAGGTGCGGACCGCCGCCCAGCGGGCGCACCTGGGTCTGCCGCCGCTGCCGACGACCACCATCGGCTCGTTCCCGCAGACCGCCGATCTGCGCACGGCGCGGGCCGACCTGCGCGCCGGGCGGATCGACACCGCCGTGTACGAGGAGCGGATCAGGGAAGAGATCCGCGACGTGCTCGCCTTCCAGGAGAAGGCGGGGCTCGACGTCCTGGTGCACGGCGAGCCCGAACGCAACGACATGGTGCAGTACTTCGCCGAGCAGCTGACCGGTTACGTCGCCACGCGGCAGGGCTGGGTGCAGTCGTACGGCACCCGTTACGTGCGCCCGCCGGTCCTCGCCGGTGACATCTCGCGGCCCGAGCCGATGACGGTGCGCTGGACGTCGTACGCGCAGTCGCTCACCGCCCGCCCCGTGAAGGGGATGCTCACCGGGCCCGTCACCATGCTCGCCTGGTCCTTCGTGCGGGACGACCAGCCGCTCGGCGACACCGCGCGGCAGGTGGCCCTCGCGCTGCGCGACGAGGTCGACGACCTTGAGGCGGCGGGCACTTCGGTGATCCAGGTCGACGAACCGGCGCTGCGCGAGACGCTGCCGCTGCGTGACGACGACCGGGCCGCGTATCTGGCGTGGGCGACCGAATCGTTCCGCCTCGCCACCGGCGGCGTACGCCCGGACACCCAGATCCATACCCATATGTGCTACGCGGAGTTCGGCGACATCGTCCGGGCCATCGACGACCTCGACGCCGACGTCATCAGCCTGGAGGCGGCCCGCTCCCATATGCGGGTGGCCGGCGAACTCGCCGCCGAGGGCTACCCCCGTGAGGCGGGACCCGGCGTGTACGACATCCACTCGCCTCGCGTCCCGAGCACGGCCGAGGCAACGGTGCTGCTCCGCAAGGGACTTGAGGCGATCCCGGCCGAACGGCTCTGGGTGAACCCCGACTGCGGTCTCAAGACGCGCGGCTGGCCGGAGGTCCGTACGTCGCTGGAGAACCTGGTCGCGGCGGCCCGCGAGATCCGGGCGGGTCTGCCGACGGCGGACTGATCCACGGCGCGGTGGGTGCGGCCCGGGGCGTACGTCCCGGGCCACACCCACCGGCCCACACCCACCGGTCAGAGCCCGAAGAGTGCCAACGTAGGCTCCAGGCCGTGCAGTTCGACCGGGACGGTACGGTGCGCCTCCCACCCCGCTCGGTCCAGGCGCAGTCGCCGGAAGGTGCGCGCCTCGCCCCGTACAGACAGCACTTCCAGCCCGTCCGGGTGGTAACCGAGCTTCTCCGAGACCCGCAGCGAGCGCGCGTTGTCGGTCATCGCGGCCGATGTCACGTACCGCGCGCCGAGCCCCTCGAACGCCAGGTGCAGCACGGCCGCCCGCATCTCGGTGCCGATGCCGCGCCCCTGGTACGTCTGCCCCAGCCACGAGCCGGTGACCGCCTCGCGGGTCACCGCGAAGTCGTTCGCGCCCACGTCCTGGCGGCCGACCACCTCACCCTCGCTGCGGACGGCCAGGCTCAGCGTCCAGGCCCCAGGGGTCCAGGCCGCCACGGTGCCGAGCAGATGCTGGAAGGTCGACCGGCCGCGTTCCCCCGGGGTCCCGTCCGTCCACGGCACGGAGAAGGGCATCTCGTCCTCGTCGTGCACTCCGGCGGCGGCGACGGCCGCCAGGTCGGACAGCGTGTCCAGATCCGGGAGCCGGAGTTCGAGGCGGGGCGTGGTGATCCGCAGGCCGTACAGGGGCCAGACATGAGGTTCCATAACGGGAGCCTGCCGAACCCGCCACCGGCGCGTCGACCGAATTACCCGCCGGATCACCCGCCGTGGTGATCCGGCCGACGTCCCTCCCGCCCGGCCCGCCCCTTACTCCGTACGCAGCCCCTCCGGCCGCATCATCCGCCACAGCGGTGGCAGGCTCGCCAGCGTCACCAGCAGGATCACCGACGCGCCGACCACCGCGTACGGGACGAAGACCCACCAGTCGTCGATCGATCTCCCGATGATGCCCAGCATGAAGTCGCCGAGGACGAGCCCGCCGGCGATCGCGAGGCCCGTGCCCAGCACCACCGGCACAGCCGTCTGCCAGAGCACCGACCACGCCAGCGTCGCGCGCCGGGTACCGAAGGCGACCAGGACGGACAGCAGCTTTCTCCGCTCGCGCAGTTGCTCGATCTGCGAGACGAGCATGCTCGCGGCGATCAGCATCATCGTGAGGGTGCCGCCCACCTGGAGGCCGCTCTGCACGCTCCCGTACTGCTTGTCCCGTTCAAGGTTCTTGAGCGCGCGGACCCGCAGCGTGGGGTCGATGTCCGCCGCCGTTCCGCGTACGTACTCGGCCGCGTCCGGCACCTTCCCGTCGACCTTGATGGAAGCCGTAGCCGTGGCCCCGGGAAGTCCGCGCGGGCCGAGAGCGCCCGGCGTGACGAGGATGCCGTCGTGCACGTCGCCCATCGGATCGGGGAAGGCGGTCACCGTCCGGGCCGACCTGGGGAGCGTCCACAGCACGGGCTTGCCCTTGCCCTCCCCGTAGTCCCCGGTCAGGTCGATCTCCTTGCCGGGCACGGCGGCCTCGTCCGTACGGGCGTTCTGCTCCGCCACCCCGGCCACGCCGACCTCCTTGGCCGCCCTGGAGTCGAGGTGCGCCACGAACGCGTCCCCGTCCCGGCAGGAGGGCAGCTCGGCGATGTCCTTCAGCGTCGCGCAGGATCCCACCGTGAGGCTCGTGGTCGGCTGCCAGCCCTGCTCGGTGGGGGCGCCGGTGGCGACCACATAGGTCTCGACCGTGCCGATGACGTCGGAGACCCCCTCGGTGTCGCGGAAGTCCTGGATCATCCGCTCCGCGAGAGCGGAGTCGCCGTACTCGCCGGAGACATAGAAGTCCGCCCGGTCCGTGTCCTGTCCCGTGAGCTGGAGGAAGTCCTTCTGCATGGCGCCGAACATCATCTGCAGGGCGATGGCGCCCGCCACCGCGACGGTGATGCCACTCACCGCCCGCGCCGCCGTACCGCTGCTCAGCTGAAGCCTTCGGGTGGCCAGTTGCCAGGGCACCGGTCCGCCGCGCAGCCGCGAGACGACCGCTTCGACGAGCCAGGGCAGCAGCCCGGCGAGTCCGATCAGTACGCACGCGGCGCCGACGGCGATGGGAAACGGCCCGACCGATGTCGTCGCCTCGTCGACGCGACCGGTCGTCGCCAGGATGGCGATGCCGATGACGGGAAGCAGCAGCCGCCACCAGAGCCTGCGGCGGCGCAGACCCGTGTCGCGTACGACGCCGAGCGGTTCGATGGCCACCGAACTCAGCGCGGCCTGGGTGACCAGGACCGCGGCGAGGGGTACCGCGAGCACGACGAGCAGGGCCAGCCGGGGCTCCGGGACCACGTCGGAGGGGAAGGCGCTGAACCCCCAGAGCCTTACATGACCCGCCACCTGACGGCAGATCAGGAAGATCGCGGCACCGACGGCCAGCCCGGCCACCGTCCCGAACAGGGCCTCCCCCGCCGCGATCCGCCGTACCGTCCTGGCGTCGGCGCCCACCAGCCGCAGCGCCGCCAGCCTGCGGTCCCTGCGCTCGCCGCCGAAGCGGACGGCGGTGGCGATGAAGATGCCCACCGGCACCAGCAGCACGACGCACATCAGGATGACCAGCACCACGAGCAGCGGATTGAACGGTGTGGCGGACGCCTTGTGGCCGTAGCCGGACGACCGGATACCGGCGGCGTCGACGCTCAGCGTCGAACTGCCCGCGTAATAGCGCAGATCGCCGGGGTCGACGAGACCCGGGTCCCCGATCGTGCCGACGATCCGGTCGTCCAGGCGCTGCGCCAGCAGCGTGCCTTCGGACGACGCGAGCAGATCGCGCAGCGCGGGTGAGACGACCATCTCGCCGGGGCCCGGGATCTTCGCGACACCCGGCGGCGGCGGCGCGTCGGCGCCCTCCGGGCGGAGCAGCCGGCCGCTCACCGGGTCGCCGCGGTATTCGGTGCCCGCGTCGGCCCAGACGAAGGTGTCGGTGCCGCCCCCGCCGACGGCCTGCGAGGCGGCGGACGGGATGTCCAGCGCCTGGCTCCTGGCCTCACGGGCGTCGAGGATCCGCGGTACGGCGGCGGCGGCGAAGAGCAGCGCGACGCCGAGGCCGACGCCGAGCGCGGTCAGCGCCGTACGGGTCCACCCCTCGCGCCCGCCGGAGACGGCGAAGCGCGTGCCGAGGGCGAGGTCCCGCGCCCAGGCGCGGATACCGGTGGGAGCGGTGGCGGTCGCCGGGCGCGGGGGGAGCGGGGGCGCCTTCCGGTCGAGGAGCGTCATGCCGCGTGCCCCACGCCGCCGCTTCGACCGCCTGGGCCACCGGGACCGGCGCCCCCGACGTAGGCGTCCATGTCGCGCGTGCGCCCGTCCCGTACGACGACCTCCCGGTCCGAGTACGCGGCGACCCGCACCTCGTGCGTCACCAGGACGACGGCCGTGCCCGCCGATCGCGCCGCGTCGGTCAGCAGCTCCATCACACGCTCACCGTTGAGCGAGTCGAGCGCGCCCGTCGGCTCGTCCGCGAAGAGCAGACGCGGTGAGGTGACGAGCGAGCGGGCGACGGCTATGCGCTGCCCCTGACCGCCGGAGACCTCACCGGGGCGCTGGGCGCGTACGTCGGTGACCTCCAGCCGCTCCATCCACTCCAGCGCGATCCGCTCGGCCTCCTTGCGGCGGGTGCCGCTCAGGCGCAGCGGCAGCGCCACGTTCTCCAGGCAGGTCAGCTCCGGCACGAGCTGGCCGAACTGGAAGACGAAGCCGAAGTCCGTGCGGCGTAGCGCGCTGCGTGCCCTGTCGGACAGTTCGGTGAGGTCGCGGCCCTGGTAGCTGATGGTCCCGGAGTCGGCGGGCACGATGCCGGCGAGACAGTGCAGCAGCGTCGACTTGCCGGATCCGGACGGGCCCATGACGGCGACGATCTCGCCGGCGTGGATCGAGAACGAGGCGCCGTCGAGAGCGGGGGTGGCGCCGTACGACTTACGCAGGTCGTACGCGGCGAGCAGCGAGCCCGCGGGGGCCGCGGGAGTGGTGGAGGACGCCGCGGGGGTGGAGGTGGGGGGCGTGGCGCTCATCGGCGTACTTCCTCGGCGAGCTTGTCCAGGCGGGCGGCGGTCAGTTCCAGCCAGCGCAGGTCGGCCTCGAGGTGGAACAGCGCGTGGTCGCAGATCAGCTGATCGGAGAGATCGCCGTGCCGCTTGCGCTCGGTCAGGACGCGCATCAGCCGCAGATGCTCGGCGCGCTGCGTGTCGAGCAGATCGGCGGCGCTGCGCCCGGTGAGCAGCGAGATGACGACCTTCGTGTAGAGGGTCGACTGGAGATACGGCTCCGGCTTCTCCGGCTGCGCGAGCCAGCGCTCGACATCGGTGATGCCGGCTTCGGTGATCGCGTACCGCTTGCGCTCGGGTCCCCCGCCGGCCTCTATGCCGTCGACCTCGACGAGCCCGTTCTTCAGCAGCCGGGACATGGTCGAGTAGACCTGCCCGTAGTGCAGGGGGCGGTCGTGGCCGAAGGAGTCGTCGAAGGCGCGCTTGAGGTTGTAGCCGTGCTGAGGGCCGGATTCGAGGAGCCCGAGGAGGGTGTGACCGATTGACATGGCGAACACTCTACACACGACGTATACATGGTGTGTATAGCGGTGTCATAACGAACGCCCGCCCCACCGGCCACACGGGACCACCCCTGCCACGGCCACCGATTCATTGACAGGCACAACCCCGGTTGTTTGGATGCGGCAAGCGCTTTCTGGCCACGTTTGCCGAGTTTGGAGCACTGCCTTGCAGCTCTCGCGCCGCACCCTGCTGACGATGTTGCCCGCGTCCGCCCTGCTCGCCATGGCCGCGCCCTTGCGTGCTCAGGCCGCCGGCCGGCCGGTGAGTTCGAGCGGCGCCGACCGGGCCGACCCGGCCGCCGACCACGCCGCGGTCCTCGCCAACGCCCTCGCGATCCTCGCCGGCACCGCCGAGTCCAACGCCCGCCCCGAGGTGGGACCCAAACTCGCCGCCATCGCGTCGACGGCACGCGCCCGCCTCACCGCGCTGGACGGCGCGGGCCCCGGGGAACTCTTCAAGGGCCTCCCCCTCGGCACGAGCGACGCGAACCTCAACACCTCGTACCAGTACCTGTACGAGATCGCCCTCGCCACCCGCGTCCCCGGCCCCGCCGCCTCGGACCTCCGCGACGACGTGAGCGTGCAGCGGCGCGTCATCGACGGCCTGACACGGCTCCACGACACGTACTACGGCGACCAGTCGAAGGGCTACTACGGCAACTGGTTCAACTGGGAGATCGGCATATCCGCGAGCGTCAGCAAGACCCTTGTCCTGCTGAAGGACGAACTCGCCGCCCACCGGCCCGATCTGGCCGCCACGTATCTCGCCTCGATGGACGCCTATCTGCGCAACGGCAAGGACGGCGACGTCGACCTCGACTCCCGCTTCCACACCGGCGCCAACCTCGCCGACATCACCACCAACCGGATCCTCCAGGGCGCCGTCACCGGCGACGACGCCCGCGTCACGAAGGCCGTCGCCGACCAGCTGACCGTGTACGCCACCGTCGATCCGTACCAGCCGCGGCACGGCGTCACCGACGGCTTCTACGCCGACGGCTCCTTCATCCAGCACGACTCGGTCGCGTACACCGGCTCGTACGGCAAGGTCCTGCTCACCCGCGCCGTGCAGACCGTCAAGATCCTCAAAGGCACCGACTACATCGACACCGCCGATCTGGTGGCCGTCGTGCAGGGCTGGGTCGCCGACGGGTTCGCGCCGCTCGTCTTCGAGGGCTGGATGATGGAGGTCGTCAAGGGCCGCGGGGTGTCGCGGACGGCGACGGGCTACACGGACGTGGCGGTCGTCGTGGAGGCCGTGGTCGACCTCTCGGGACACGCGACGGACTCCGACGCCGGCGCGCTCAAGGGGTATGTGAAGTTCGTGCGGCAGACGTCGAAGGCGGCCCTCGACCCGGCCGTCTTCGTCTCGCCGGTCAGCGTCGCCCGCTACGCCGACATCCTCGCCGACACGTCCGTACCGGCGCGGGACCTCGGGGACGCCGAGAGCCACACCGCGTTCAACGCGATGGACAAGACCGTGCACCGGCGGCCCGGTTACGCGTTCGCGCTGGCCCGCAGCTCCGACCGGATCAGCAAGTACGAGTACATGAGCGGCGAGAATCTGATGCCGTGGTTCCAGGGCGACGGCGCGCACTATCTGTACCTCGCCGGTCAGGACCAGACGCTCGCCTTCGGCGTCGACTACTACACGACGGTCTCTCCCTACCGGCTGGCCGGTGTCACCGCGCCGGTGGAGACCCGCGGGACGATCCCCGAGCTGTACGGCACCGCCTGGTACGACAACCCGGACCGCGGCTTCACCTCGTCGTCGGAGTCGCAGAACACCTACGTCTACTTCCCGCGCGGCACCAACTCCCTGTCCGGCGGCGCCCGTCTCGGTACGTACGGCGCGGCCGGGCTCGTACTCGGCGACGACGTCGCGTACGCCGCGAAGCAGGCCGGCGAGCTGCCCGAGGACTTCGTCGCCTACCGGAACGCCGCCGCGACCAAGTCGTGGTTCATGTTCGACGAGGAGATCGTCGTCCTGGCGGCCGGCGTCGGTGACCCGGCGGGACGCGCGGTGACGACGACGCTCGACAGCAGGATCGCCGCCGCGTCGGACGCCGTCACGGTGACGGGGCGGCTGCGGGACGGAACGCCGTGGTCGGGGGGTGGTACGGCTCCGGGCCCGGTGTCCTGGCTGCGGTACGCGGACGCCGGGCAGGGGGTCTCGGTCGGGTACGTCTTCCTGGACGGGGAGCGGGGCGGGGACCGCGGGGGCCGTCCCACGGTCGCGCTGGACACCGTCACCAGGAGCCGTCGTCTCGTGCGTACGTCCAACCCCGACACCCCCGTCACCAAGCGGGTGTTCTCGCTCTCGGTCGACCAACCGGCGGGCGCCCGGCGCCTGTCGATGGCCCACGCGCTCGTACCGAACGCCACGGAAGCGCGGTTGAAGGCGTACGCGGACGGGCGAGGGCACGGCCGGGGTCCGCTGTCCGTCATCGCCAACACCACGCGCGTCCAGGCCGTCGAACACCGCGGCCTGTCCCTCCTCGCCGCCAACACCTTCACGCCGGGCACCCATCGCGCGGGCCTGCTGTCGATCGAGGGCGCCGCGTCGGTGCTGCTGCGGACGTCGCGCGACGGCACGGTCTCGATCGCGGTCTCCGACCCGACGATGGAACGGAGCACGGTCTCGGTCACCCTGCGGGGCCGCCGGCTGCGCGCCGTGTCGTCCGACGACGGGGTCCGCGTCCGCAAGGTGCTCGGCGGCACCCGTGTCGACGTCGACACCCACCAGGCCCACGGCGGCAGCCTGACGGCACGGCTGCGCTAGGGCCTTTCGTTCGGATCGGGCCGGATCAGGGAGCGGCGGCCGGTGCGGTGCATCGCGAGGCGGAGGATCGTCGTTGTGGAAGGCCCGGGCGTACTTGAACGACTCCGACAACGCGGCGAGGTGCCGTGCCAGCGTCGCGGGCCGGGCGGGACTTTGAAGACACCACCTGGAGGCCCCGGTCCCGGGTCGGTCCCCCGCCGGCCACCGGGCGACCGACCGGAGACCGGGCCGGGACCGACGGCTGGTGCAGGGTGTGACGTGTCCGGTCCGTGCGGCGGCGCAGCCCGCAGGGACCGGGGGGCCCGGCAGGTCCGGGTGCCGTAGGTATGGAGAGTCCCCTACTCGGGGGAGTTCACGCCGTCCGCCGTGGGAGCTGTCCCGCCCCGGCGGCCGGCGTGCGCGGGGCTCCGCGCCGTACGGCCGGAGGACCGGCCTGGGAATGTGACGGGGGGGGAGGGAAGGATGCGAGCCGAGTCTGCGCCCACATCCCCGAAGCCCGCCCCCGACCAGCGGCACGCGGGGCTGAGCCCGCTCGACGAGATGCTCCGCGGCCGCCGTCCCGTACGCGGGTTCACCACCGAGCCCGTCGAGGCGCGGACACTCTCCGACGTCCTCACACGCGCCCGTCTCGCGCAGGACAGCCAGTGGCCGCAGCCCCGCCACGGGGCCGCCACCAGACTGCGGACCGTGGTGGCGGCCGATCATGTGCGGGCGCTGGAGCGGGGGTTGCACCTCTGGGACGCGGACACGGGATTCAGCCCGCTCAGGAGTCCCGGCCCCACGTCGCCCGACCTCGTCGCGCGGTTGGCCGACGCCTACACCCCCGCGCCCGTCCATGTACTGATCTGCGGCTCGCCCCGGAACGCCGACCCCGCGGCGTACTCCGGTCTTCTGGTGCGGGCCGGCACGCTCGGTCAGGCGGTGTGCCTCGCGGCCCGCGCGCACGGTCTCGACTGTTCGCCCTGGGGTGGTGCGAGCCACGAGGTCACCCGGGCGCTCCAGGGTGCGGCTCCGGGGGACCGGCATCTGTTCACACTGGCGCTGGGAATCACGTACTGAGGCGTCCTGAGGCGACGTACGGAAAAACCGCCCCGCCGGGAACAACCGCCCGCCCGGATCAGCCGACGAGACGCAGCCGCGCCGACGCCGTCTCCGTGGTGCTCGCGCACTCGACAGCCACTGCCCCGCTCCCGCCGAGCAGTTCCTGGTGTGCCCGCCGCAGCGCGTCCCCCGGCTCGACGCCCAGCTCACGGACGAGGTTCCGGCGGGTGTCCGCGTACACGGCCAGGGCCGCGCCCCGCAGACCACAGCGGTGCAGCGCGACCATCAACAGCGCCGCGACGCCTTCGTCCAGGGGGTGTTCGGCCGCCAGCTCCGACAGCTCGGGTGCCACCTCGCTGTGCCGGTCCAGTCCCAACTTGACCTCTATCCCGGCGAGTTGGACCAGCAGCCGCTCCCGGCCCAGCATCTCGCGGCACTGCGCCGCCCAGGTGCTGTCCACGTCCGCCAGTGCCGTGCCCGTCCAGTCGCCCAGCGCCGTACCGAACGCGTCGTTCGCCTCGCACAGATAGCCGCGGCGTACGGCGTCCCGGGCCAGCGCGACCTGTGAGCGGAATCGGTGGACGTCGACCTCGGCCGGATCCACATCGAGCAGATAGCCGCCGCGCAGCCGTACGAGCCGGTGGGTGTGGCCCGCCACCTCCAGGCCCCGGCGCAGCCGCTTCGCGGCCGTGTAGATCGAGTCGCGCGGATTGTCGGGGAGTTCGCTCCCCCAGATGCGTTCCATCAGTACGGCGTCGGTGACCACGGTGCGCGGCTGCCAGGCCAGCGAGGCGAGGAGGGCGCGGGCACGGGCGGACGGCAGTGGAAGTGTGCGGCCGCGGTCGGCCAGTTCGATCAAGCCCAGAAGCCGAACGTTCATTGTCTCCCTCTCGCCCGAACGCACCCTTTCGCCCGTCCCCGCTCGGAGGGCATGTCAGCTGGATCTGCCCCGTCGAGACGCGGGCGGCCGGTGAGAGGTTAGGCTGTCTGGTTCCGCGGCCCCGATCAAGAAATACGGCTGCTCAGACGTCGGAAGTTCCGGGATTTGAAGGCGTAAAGCGATGACGGCCGAGACGAATCCGAAGGCGACAAAAAGGGACGAGAAACAGAAAACGAATCGGGTCGAGGCCGAGGTCGAGATCGACTCGATTCTGCCGCCCGAGGCACGGGCGCTCTACGCGCGCCTCATCGCGGGCGAGATCGTGTCGGGGGACGTACCGGGCGTGGAATCCCTCCTCGCGCTCGGCGCCGTCATGGAAGAACCGCTCGGCGGCTACGTTCCCGTGAGCCTGGACCGGCTGGAGCGCCGGCTTCGCGCGTCCGTGCAGGACGAACTCGCGCGGACAGCACGGCGGTTGGAGGAGATCCCGGCGCTGCTCGACGAACTGCGCTCGCACCAGCCGTCGGTGGCCGAGGCACTGCGGGCCGGGTCCCGGTACCTCACGGGGGTCGAAGCCACCAACCGTCAGATCGGTGAGGCGGCGGAGGAGGCCCGCGAACTGCTCGCCGCCCAGCCCGGAGTCCGTACGCGGCGCGTCCTCACGCAGGCGTTCAACCGCGACCTCGCCGCGCTGTCCAGAGGCGTCGCGCTGCGCACGCTGTACCACGTGAGCGCGCGCACCAATCCCGACGTACGGGAGCGGGTGGCCGTCATGGCACCGAAGGGCGCGCTGTTCCGCACCCTGGCGAGGCCGTTCCTGCGCGTGCTCGTCTTCGACCGGAAGGTCGCCTTCTTCTCCGACCATCTGGAGGGACGACCGGACTCCGCGGGCGCGTGGATGGTCCGGGACCCGGCGGTGTGCGCGTATCTGGCCGAGTCCTTCGAGCAGGAGTGGACCCTCGCACAGGAGTGGCACGCCCCGGAGCGGTCCGGGGAGGGCACCACGGGCCGAACCGTCAGTACGCAGCTCCAGCGCACGATCCTGCGCGCGCTGGTCGCGGGGCAGGACCAGCAGCAGATCGCGACGGCGCTCGGCTACAGCTCGCGCACCATCAACGTCCATCTGACCAATCTGCGGGCCGAGTTGGGCTACGAGACGGTGTACCAGCTCGTCCACTGGTGGGCGACCTCGCCCGAACGCGACCTGGACTGACCGCGGGCTCGTCCGGGCCGGGGCCGGGCGGGGCTTCCCCCGGAAATACCACGGCCGGAACGCACGCCGGGCGAAAACGACATAAAGACGGCCGGATGCGGCGCGGGAGAACGTCTTTCGGCCAACGATCCGCGTCTCCCCGGTTCACAGACAACCCCGGCCCCCTTCCCCCGCCTCTCAGATACGGGGAAGACAGTTCCGCGATCCGGGTCCGTACGTCGCGCCGGCTGTTCGTCCACCGTCCACGCAGGCCTTCGGAAAGCATCCGGAAAGCACTCGGAAACTCGGAGAACGAGGAACGATGACCAGAACGCACCAAGCCCGTCTCCGGCGTTCGGCGTTGGCCGCCGGCGCGGCGCTCGCCGTCACCGCCGGCGTCGTGGCCGCGGCGCCCGAGAGCGACTCGGCGCCGACCACGCCGAAGCTCAGCCTGATCGCCGCCACCAACTCGCTGACGCTCGACTCGTGGAAGGAGGACCCGGGCGTCTACCTCGACCTCGGGACCTACCTCACGGCCGAGGGCGGGCCGTTCGAACTCAAGGTGACCCGCAAGTCGTACAAGGACCCGGTCGTCGCCGAGCAGATCATCCACGACGGCACCGGGACCACCACCAAGGCGCTTCCCGCGGACCTGGTGAAGGACTTCTCGGGGCTGCCGGACTTCGCCCGGATCACCATCACCGACACGAACCGCAAGGTCGTGGTCGACCGCTCGGAGAAGTACTGCCCGAACAACGCGGCCGGCCGGATCGACCCGGACGGACCCGCGAAGTCGAAATACCCGGAGAGCTGCCCGGAGAACGCGTTCACCCTCGGTTCGGTGTGGGGCGTCGAGAAGGGCTGGGCGTCCAACACCTACGCCGGCTACTCCTCCGAGCCCGTCGACCTCGCCGCCGGCAAGTACACCGCCAAGGTGACGGTGAACAAGCGCTACCGCGACCTCTTCGGCATCTCCAGCAAGCCGCAGCTGATCAACCTGACGGTGCGCGAGCGCAGTTGGGAGGACGAGTCGGGAGTCGGCCTGCGCGGCAAGAAGGCGGTGTCCGGTCACAGCGGCCACGACATGGCGGCCATGAAGGGCATGGCCGGGCACGGTTCGATGCGTCCCGAGGCCCCCGCCGCCCCGACGAGCGGCGCCGGCCCCTCGTACAACGTGGGCCACGGCCCGCTCGTCCCGGCCCCGCCGGCCCTGCCGTGGGCGCTGAAGAAGGCGTCGCTGAAGACCGCGGTGGCGCCCGTCGGTGACGGTCCCGGCCGCACGGACGGCTCCCGCCAGGCGCCCGCCGTCAGTCCCAACGCCAAGCGGCCGGCCGGCAAGGCGTCGGTCCCGGACGTACCGAAGCCCGACCTGCGCTCGCTGCCGGCCTACGGCATCCAGATCAGCGACGGCGGCCAGGACGTCAAGGGCAAGGACTATCTCGCCTTCAGCGCCAACGTCTGGAACGCGGGCCCCGCGCAGCTCGTCGTGGACGGCTTCCGCAGCCCCGGCAAGGAGCTGATGGACGCCTACCAGTACTTCTACGACGCGGACGGCACGCAGGTCGGCTACACCCCGACCGGCACCATGGAGTGGGACCCGCGTCCGGGCCACGAGCACTGGCACTTCACCGACTTCGCCAGCTACCGGCTGCTGAAGGCGGACCAGAACGAGCAGGTGCGCAGCGGCAAGGAGGCGTTCTGCCTCGCCAACACCGACGCCGTCGACTACACGGTGAAGAACGCCAACTGGCACCCGGGCAACACCGACCTGTCCACCGCGTGCGGCCAGGAGAACTCGATCTCCGTCCGTGAGGTGCTGGACGTCGGCTCCGGCGACACGTACACGCAGGACCTGCCGGGCCAGTCCTTCGACATCACCAACCTGCCGAACGGCACCTACTACATCCAGGTGCTCGCCAACCCCGAGAACCGTCTCAAGGAGACGAGCCTCGACAACAACAGCGCGCTGCGCAAGGTCGTCCTGGGCGGCAAGCCGGGCGCGCGTACGGTGAAGGTGCCGGCGCACGACCTGGTCGACGCCAACTGACCTTCTCCATCGTCTGATCGAACCGCCGGCCCCCGGGATCTGCCCCGGGGGCCGGTGCCATGTCCGGGTCAGAGCGGGGGCCGGTGGCGTGTCCGGTCAGAGCAGGTCGAGGACGGCCTTCCCGTGGAGGCGGCGTTCGAGAAGGGCCCCGACCGCCTCCGGTGCCTTGTCCCAGCCGCCGCGCCAGGAGATCTGCGGGTCGAGTTCACCGGCGGCGACCTTGGACGCGAGCAGACCGAGGTCCGGCCCCAGGTCCGGGCAGTCCAGCAGGAAGAAGGTGACGAGCGAGCGGTCGTGCCGTCCGTCGTGCCCGGAGAACGCGCCGTACGGGAAGTTCTCACCCTGGTCGGCCGCCACGTGCCCGACCGAGACCAGGGTCCCCCCGGCCGTCAACCGCTCGAAGGCTTGGACGAGTTGGTCGCCGCCGACCAGATCGACCACGCCGTCGACGGGCGCGCCGAGATCGGCCGGCCCCGCGACCACCTCGTGCGCGCCCAGCGCCCGCAGGCTCTCGCCGTGTGCGTCCGGGTCTCCGGTGGAGGCGATGACATGGGCGCCGCCGAGCCGGGCGAGCTGTACGGCGTACCGCCCGGTGCCGCCCGTCGCCGCGGTGATCAGGATCCGCTTGCCGAGTATCGGCCCGATCCGCGCCAGCGCGCGCAGGGCGCTGCCGCCCGCCACGGGGATGGTGCTGATGGCCCCGAGGTCGGCGGCGGCCGGGACCGTACCGATCCAGTCGGTGTCGACCGCGCGCAGTTCGGCCCAGGCGCCGTCGGGGGCGAGGGTCACCACGGGCGTACCGACGGGCGGACCCGAGCCGTCGGCGGCGGCGCGTTCGACGACTCCGGCGGCGTCCCAGCCGAGCACCGCCCCGTCGGCGACTTCCCGCAGGACGAATCTGACCTCCCCGTGGTTGAGGGAGGTCGCGGCCACCCGGACCAGGGCCTGGTGCGGTGTGGGCTCGGGGTCGGGGGCCTCGCCGAGACGGAGGCCGACGGGCGTGGAGTGGTCAACCAGCAGAGCACGCATGGGAGTAACACCTTCCTGAAGGGCTCGCCCATCAATGTGCCACTGAGTGGCATACGCGCACAAGAGGCATTCGCTTCTCGGGTACGGACCCTCGGGTACGGTGGTGCCATGAGCACCGCGCCCGGTCCCCCCGACCTGTCTCCGCCGCTGCCGCCGCTGCCGCTGCGCGAGCGCAAGAAGCGGCGCACCCGTCAGCTCCTGGTGGACACCTCCCTGGAGCTGTTCACGGAGCGCGGCTTCGGCAAGGTGACCCTCGACGAGCTCTGCGACTCGGTGGAGGTCTCCAAGCGCACGTTCTTCCGCTACTTCAGCAGCAAGGAAGACGTGGCGATGGCCCCGACGCAGGACCTGTGGCTGACGTTCCTCGACGTCCTCGACACGGCCGACCTCGGCCCCGCCGACCGCCCGGTACTGCTCCTGGTCCAGGACACCCTGCTCACGGCACTGGACCGGACGACCACGGACGACTGGGCCCACCGCGCCCTGCTCAGCCACAACCTGATCGAGCAGACCCCCTCGATGGACGCGCACGGCCTCCACTTCTGCGACCGCACGACCCGCTCGGCGCTGGCCACCCTGCACCGCCGCCTCGACATCCCCGACCCGGCGGATCTACGCCCCCGGCTGGCCCTGGACATGGTCGTCGCCGCGTTCCACTGCGCCCTGACGACGTGGGCGTCCACACCCACGGACTCCCTGTCCGCGCACACCCGCCAGGCCTTCACGGCCCTGGCGTCGGCCGCCACGTTCCCGGCGACGCCGCGAGGCGACGGCTGAGCGGTGACCGGGTCGGGGGCCGTATCCGCCGGGATGGCGCCGATGCCCGTGGACCAAAGCCCGTGGACCCGGCGGACATTACCCACCGGCCCGACCGCGACGTACCCGGAAAAAGCAAAAGCCCCAGATCACGGCGAGTGAGTTCTGGGGCCTTCACAGAGCCGCCTTCGGGATTCGAACCCGAGACCTACGCATTACGAGTGCGTTGCTCTGGCCAACTGAGCTAAGGCGGCAAGCTGCGGAATTGGCTGTCCGCGCACGGTCAGGTTCGCATCAGCAGCGGGCGCAAGTCTACAGGGTTCTTGGGGGTGCCCCGAACCAGGTCTTGGCCGGGGAGGGGGGTGTGGTCAGCACTTCTTGCCGTTCTTCGGTGGGGTGCCTTCGATGAGGTAGGTGTTGATCGCCGTGTCCACGCAGTCGCTGCCGCGGCCGTACGCCGTGTGGCCGTCGCCGTTGTACGTCAGCAGGACGCCGGAGGAGAGCTGCTCGGCGAGGGAGCGGGCCCACTTGTACGGGGTCGCCGGGTCGCGGGTGGTGCCGACCACGAGGATCGGCGGAGCGCCCTTCGCCTTGACGCGGTGGGGGGCGCCCGTCGCCATGGTCGGCCAGTACGCGCAGTTCAGGGACGCCCAGGCGAGGCCCGTGCCGAAGACCGGGGAGGCCTTCTTGAAGGAGGGCACCGCCGCCTCCACATCGGTGGGCTTCTTGAAGGCCGGCGGGAGGTCCAGGCAGTTCACGGCGGCGTTGGCGAACATGAGGTTCGTGTAGGAGCCGTCGCCCTCGCGTTCGTAGTAGCTGTCGGCCAGGGCGAGGAGCCCGGAGCCGTCGTCGTCCTCCATCGCGCTGCTGAGGGATTCGCGGAGGCCGGGCCAAGCGGACTCGTCGTACATGGCGTTGATCACACCCGTCGTGGCCAGCGACTCGCCCAGTCTGCGGGGCTCGCCGGTCGGGATCGGCTTCGTGTCGAGTGCCTTGAAGAAGGCCGTCAGACGGCGGCCCGCCTCCTCCGGCGACCCGGTGCCCAGGGGACAGTCCGGCTGCTTGGCGCAGTCCTCGGCGAATGCCTGGAAGGCGGTCTCGAAGCCGGCCGTCTGGTCGCGGTTCATTTGCTTCGCCGGTAGTGAGGGGTCCATCGCGCCGTCGAGGACGAGGCGGCCTACGCGCCGGGGGAAGAGCTCGGCGTACGTGGCGCCGAGGAAGGTGCCGTACGACGCCCCGACGTATGTCAGCTTCTCGTCGCGCAGGACGCCCCGGAAGATGTCCATGTCACGGGCGGCCTCGACGGTGGAGACGTGCGGCAGCAACTCGGCCGATCGCTTCTCGCAGGACTGGGCGAGCTTCTTGAAGGACTCCGCCAGGAGGCCCCGCTCGGCGGTGTCGTCGGGGGTCTGGTCGACCTGGGTGTAGGCGTCCATCTGCTTGCCGGTGAGGCATTCGACCGGGGCGCTGCGGGCGACGCCGCGGGGGTCCATCGCCACCATGTCGTAGCGCGCCCGGACCGGGGCCGGGTAACCGATGCCCGCGTACCCCTGGAGGTAGTCGATGGCCGAACCGCCCGGACCGCCCGGGTTCACCTGGAGGGAGCCGAGGTGCTTGCCGGGGCCGGTGGCCTTCTTGCGGGCGACGGCGAGTTTGATCTCGGTGCCGTTCGGCCGGTCGTAGTCGAGTGGCACCCTCATCGAGGCGCATTGAAAACCCGGAACGCCGCACCCACGCCAGTCGATCTTCTGCCCGTAGTACTTCTTCAGCGCCGTCGGAGCCCCCGACACCGGCGACGCCTTGCGGGAAGACGAGTCGTCGGACGTGCAGCCGGAGAGGAGCAGACCCGCCGCGGCGAGCCCGGCGGCGGAGAGACGGAAAAGACGCCTGAAGTCCATTCGTGGAGCCTAGCCGTCGCGGCGTGAGTGTCGCTTTTCCCTGTCCGTACGGGTGGCTCCTCCGGTCGGGACGGCGTACAGCCCACCCGGAAGGCCGACGCGGGCCCCGACGCGCAGGCGGCTCAGCCCGCCCGCAGCGACACCGTCATCGCCTCGACCGCCAGCAGCGGCGCCACATTGCGGTCGAGCGCCTGGCGGCAGGCCCCGATCGCCTCTATCCGGCGCAGCGTCGCCTCCGGCGTCGACGCTCTCGCGATCCGGTCGAGCGCGTCCCGTACGTCCTCGTTGGCCAGCCCGATCCGCGAGCCGAACTGGATCGCCAGCACGTCCCGGTAGAAGCCCGTCAGGTCGGTGAGCGCCAGGTCGAGACTGTCGCGCTGGGTACGGGTGGAACGGCGCTTCTGCCGGTCCGCCAGCTCCTTCATGACACCCGCCGTACCGCGCGGCATCCGGCCTCCCGGCGCGGCACCGAGCGCGGCCTTCATGTCCTCGGTCTCCTTGACGTCCACGCCCTCGGCGACCTCTTTGGAGTCCTCCCCGGCCGCGTCGATGAGTTCCTGGGCGGCCCGGAGGCAGCCGCCGATGTCCTCGACGCGCAGCGGGACCTTGAGGACGGTGGCCCGGCGGGCGCGGGCCCGTTCGTCCGTGGCGAGACGGCGGGCGCGGCCGATGTGCCCCTGGGTGGCGCGCGCGGCGGCCGCGGCTGCCTCCGGCTCGATGCCGTCGCGCCTCATCAGGACGTCGGCGACGGCGTCCACCGGTGGCGTACGGAGCGTGAGATGGCGGCAGCGGGAGCGGATCGTGGGCAGCACGTCTTCCAGGGAAGGGGCGCAGAGCAGCCAGACCGTACGGGGCGCCGGCTCCTCGACGGCCTTCAGGAGCACGTTGCCCGCGCCCTCCGTGAGGCGGTCCGCGTCTTCGAGGACGATGACCTGCCACCGGCCCACGGCCGGGGAGAGCTGGGCCCGGCGGACCTGCTCCCTGGTCTCCTTGACGCCGATGGAGAGCAGGTCGGTGCGGATCACCTCGACATCGGCGTGCGTACCGATCAGGCTCGTGTGGCAGCCGTCGCAGAACCCGCAGCCGGGCACGCCGCCCAGCGCGCGGTCCGGGCTGGTGCACTGGAGGGCGGCGGCGAAGGCCCGGGCGGCGGTGGAACGGCCGGAGCCCGGCGGGCCGGTGAACAGCCACGCGTGCGTCATCTTCGTCGCCTCGGGCGGCGGGGTGCCGGAGGCCTCGGCGGTGACCCGGGCGTCCGCGTCACGGGCGGCGGCGGTGAGCGTCTCGGCGACGCGGTCCTGTCCGACCAGGTCGTCCCATACGGTCATGCGCCGTCACCGCCTCAGAGTCGCGCCACGGCATCCGGACCGGGATCGGGACCGGATGCCGACTTTCGAGATCCATTGTGGGGGCAGGGTCTGACAATCCCGTCCCACCAGGTCGGAGGCCGACATTCCGGCCGCCGGCCCCCGGTACGGGACCCGCGCCCCTCAGCTTCGGCCCCGGTCCCGCCCCCGACACGAACCGACGCTCAGCGACCGCTCCGGCCGCGACCGCCGCGCGCCCCGCCGATGTCGTCGTCATCCTCGCGCGGGCCGAGCAACTCGTCGGCGAGCGTCGGAAGATCGTCCAGCGGAGTCTCCTCCGCCCAGTCCGAACGCCGCCGTGCCGGCCGCTCCGGATCGATCTGCGGCAGCTCACGCGTCTGGTCGTTCCCCGCCACGGGTGGCGGCGCGACCTGCGCGGACGGCGCGGGCGCCGACCCCTGCGCGTCGTCCCGGAAGAAGCCGGGCGGCACCCGGTCTGCCGGCTGCGCGTCCCGTACGGGCGGCAGTACGGCCGTCTCGTCGACCGCGCGGTCCACCGCACCCGACGGGCCGGAGCCGGAGCCCGAAGACCCGCCGGACCCCGGCCGCCTCGGCTCCTCCCCCGGATCCGGAACCTTCGGGATCACCCGCGTCTCGTCGTTGTCCGCGCCCGAGCCGCCCGGACCGCGAGAGTCGCCCGACCCCTCGCCGCCCGACGGCGCGGGCACTTCCTGCGTCGCGTCGTCGGGTGTGACCACCCGCTTCTCACCCGGCGCATCTGCGGGCGGCTCCTGCACGACCGGCGTCGGCACCGTCAACTCGCTGTCCGACTCGCGGCGTTCGGCCCCCGGAGTCTCCGAGGCCCCCGCTGACTCCTCCGCGGCCTGCGCCGCGGCCGTCGCCTCCGCCAGCCGTCGCGCCTCCTCGGCCCGCACCAGCGCCTCTTCGGCCTTGCGCTGCTTCTCGCGCCGCCGCTCCTCCGCCTCGGCCCTGAGCCGGCTCTCCTCCTCGGCGAGCCGCCGCAGCCGCTCCTCCTCCGCGCGCCGCGTAGCGTCCTCCGCCTCGCGCCGTACGCGCTCCTCCTCGGCCAGCCTGCGCGCCTCCTCGGCCCGCTCCCTGGCCTCCATCGCCTGCCGGTCTGCCTCGCGCTGCCGCGCCTCCTCCAGCTCGCGGCGCTTGCGCTCCTCCTCCTCGGCCCGGAGCTTGGCGAGCTGCGCCTGCCGCTCGCGCTCCTGGCGCTCCTCCTCGGCCTTGCGCGCCGCCTCTTCCTCGGCCCGGCGCCGCGCCTCCTCGGCGGCGGCCTTCCGCGCCTCCTCCTGCGCCTTCACCTCAGCGGCCGACAGCGGCAGCATCTGGTCGAGCCGGTGCCGCACGACTGTGGTGACGGCCTCGGGCTCCTGCGCCCCGTCCACGACCAGATACCGGCCGGGGTCCGACGCTGCGAGGGTGAGGAAGCCGTCCCGTACGCGCTGATGGAACTCGGCCGGCTCGGACTCCAGCCGGTCCGGCGCCTCCGTGAAGCGCTCGCGCGCCGCCTCGGGCGAGACGTCGAGCAGCACCGTCAGGTTCGGTACGAGACCGTCCGTGGCCCAGCGCGAGATACGGGCGATCTCGGTCGGCGCCAGATCGCGCCCCGCGCCCTGGTAGGCCACGGACGAGTCGATGTAGCGGTCGGAGATGACGATCGCGCCTCGCTCCAGGGCGGGGCGTACGACCGAGTCGACGTGCTCCGCGCGGTCGGCGGCGTACAGCAGCGCCTCCGCGCGGTGCGACAGACCGGCGCTCGACACGTCCAGCAGGATCGAGCGGAGCCGCTTGCCGACCGCCGTGGCACCCGGCTCGCGCGTCACGACGACCTCGTGGCCCTTGGCGCGGATCCACTCGGCCAGCGCCTCGACCTGGGTCGACTTCCCGGCGCCGTCGCCGCCCTCTATGGCGAGGAAGAAGCCGTTCGCCGCCGGGGCCTGCGCCGGGTCGGCCCCGCCGCGCAGCGCGTCACGCAGATCGTTCCGCAGCGGTACGCCCGACCGGTCGTCGGTCTTGGCGAGTACGACGGCGGCCACGGGCAGCAGCAGCGCGCCGACCAGCATCAGTGTGAAGGCCGCGCCGCCGTGGGCGAAGACGAAGTCGCCGGAGGCCAGCCGGTGCGGGCCGATGGCGGCGGCGAGTACGGGGGCCACCACGGCGCCGATCGCCACGTACACGCGGACGACGGCCTGGAGATGGTCGGTGTGCCGGCCGCGCCGGTACTCCTCGGTCTCCTGGTCGATCAGCCCGTGGCCGGTGGCGGCGGCGACACCGGCGGACACCCCGGCGAGCAGCGCGACGAACAGCACGGTCGCCGTGTCGGGTACGAGTCCGGTGACCAGCAGCGCGACACCGGTGAAGGCGATCGCCAGCGCGAACAGCCGACGGCGGGACAGCCCCGGCAGGACCTTCCCGGCGCCGCGGATGCCGACACCGACGCCGCCCGTCAGGGCGAGGATCAGGAGGGCGAAGGCGACGGGACCGCCGCCCAGGTCCTTCGCGTGCAGCACGGAGACGGCAGCGGCGGACGCGACGGCGCCGGCCACGGCCGCGCCGGCGAAGACGAGCAGCGGCACCGCGCCCGTACGGCCCTTGTCCGGACAGGTTCCGGTCTTCGGACGGCGCAGGCCTTCGAGCGGCGAGCGAGGGCGCGGGGTGGGGCCGCCGGGCAGCTCCAGCATGAACAGGGTCGAGACGGACGCGGCGAACAGTCCGGCCGCGACGTACGACCCGAGGGCCGCCTGGTGCAGCGAGAACCACTCGACGCCCGTACCGATCAGGTTGGAGATCAGCGTGACGACGAGCAGGACGGCCGCGGCCAGGGGGATCGCGACGAAGCTCGTGCGGAGCGACAAGCGGCGCAGCGCGTCGAGGTGGTCGGGCATCGGGCGTACGGCGGCGCCTTCCGGCGGCGGGGCCGGGAGCAGGGCGGGCGCCGCGCTCTCCTTTGCCACCGTCCAGAAGCGCTCGGCCACGCCGGCGACGAAGACCGTACTGAGAAGGATCGGCAGTGCGTTCTCGGGGCTCCAGTCGAGCCAGAGCGGGGCGACGATGAGCAGCGCGAGGCGTACGCCGTCGGCCCCGATCATCGTCCAGCGACGGTCCAGCGGACCGCCCTTGGCACCGCTGCCGGCCTCGGTCCTGGCGCCGCTCGCGGCGTCGGCGCCGTCACCCGCGGGGGCGCCGGACGGCCCGCGCTTGGCTGCCCGGCCCTTGGACGCCCGCGTCCCGGATCCGGGCGCGGTCAGGGCGGCGAGCGGCCCGAGGAGTACGGCTCCGAAGAGCACTGTGGCAAGGATCCGGGCGCCGAACACCGCTGCGACGGCGAACGCCACCCCCCGGTATCCCGCCCCGAACGAGCCCTCGGCGACCGCCGCCTGCAACGACAGCAGCAGAAGCACGAGAAGGGCGAGTGCATCGCCGATGCCGCCCACGAGCTGTGCGCCCCACAACCGCCGCAGCGGAGGGAATCGCAACAAAGCTCGTACGGCACGCTCTCGTGAGTCTGCGGCAAGTGCGTCGGAGTCGGAGGTGGGGCTCACGACCGTTGGCTGCTCGGCTCGCGTCATCCGCCCAGCCTATCCGGAGCCCGCCCGTGCTCGGAGGCCCGCCCGAACTAACGAGCCGCACGGGCCCCTCCGGGGCGATCCCCGCGGAGGGTCCGTGCGGCGCTCACGCCGTTCTCCGTGCCCTACTCGTCGTTGCCGGCGCCCGAGTTGGTGCCCGTACCCGTACGGGACGACGCCGACGACTTCTTCGCGGCCGCCGACTTCGTGGCGGTCTTCTTGGCCGCCGTCGTCGTCTTCTTGGCCGCGGTCTTCGCGGTCGTCGTCTTCTTGGCGGGAGCCTTCTTGGCGGTGGTCTTCTTCGCCGGTGCCTTCTTCGCCGTCTTCTTCTTGGCGGGTCCCTTGGCGCGCTTCTCGGCGAGCAGTTCGTAACCGCGCTCCGGCGTGATCTCCTCGACGCTGTCGTCCGTCCGCAGCGTCGCGTTCGTCTCGCCGTCGGTGACGTACGCCCCGAAGCGGCCGTCCTTCACGACGACCGGGCTTCCGCTCACCGGGTCCGTCCCGAGCTCCTTCAAAGGAGGCTTCGCCGCCGCCCGGCCGCGCTGCTTGGGCTGGGCGTAGATCGCCAGCGCCTCGTCCAGCGTGATGTCGAAGAGCTGCTCCTCGCTGGTCAGCGAGCGCGAGTCGGTGCCCTTCTTGAGATACGGGCCGTAACGGCCGTTCTGCGCGGTGATCTCGACGCCCTCGGCGTCCGTACCGACCACGCGCGGCAGCGACATCAGCTTGAGCGCGTCCGCCAGCGTCACCGTGTCCAGCGACATCGACTTGAACAGCGAGGCGGTGCGCGGCTTGACGGCGTTCTTCCCGGTCTTGGGGGTGCCGTCGGGCAGGACCTCGGTCACGTACGGGCCGTAACGCCCGTCCCTGGCCACGATCTGGTGCCCGCTCTGCGGGTCCACACCGAGCTCGAAGTCGCCGCTCGGCTTGGCCAGCAGCTCCTCCGCGTACTCGACCGTCAGCTCGTCGGGCGCCAGGTCCTCGGGCACGTCCGCCCGCTGGTGGCCCTCCGCGTCCTTCTCGCCGCGCTCGACGTACGGCCCGTAGCGGCCGACGCGCAGCATGATGCCGTCGCCGATCGGGAAGGACGAGATCTCGCGCGCGTCGATGGCGCCGAGGTCCGTGACGAGCTCCTTGAGCCCGCCCAGGTGGTCCCCGTCTCCGTTGCCCGCCGAGGCCGCGCTCGCGGCGGCGGCCGCGCCGTCCGAGCCGTCAGGGGTGCCGAAGTAGAACCGCTTGAGCCACGGCACGGACTGCGCCTCGCCCCGCGCGATGCGGTCGAGGTCGTCCTCCATCCGCGCGGTGAAGTCGTAGTCGACGAGCCGGCCGAAGTGCGTCTCCAGCAGGTTGACCACGGCGAAGGAGAGGAACGACGGGACCAGCGCCGTGCCCTTCTTGAAGACGTAGCCGCGGTCGAGGATCGTGCCGATGATCGACGCGTACGTCGACGGGCGGCCGATCTCGCGCTCTTCCAACTCCTTGACCAGCGACGCTTCGGTGTAGCGGGCCGGCGGCTTGGTGGCGTGGCCGTCGACGGTGATCTCTTCCACGGAGAGGGCGTCGCCCTCGGCGACCTGCGGCAGCCTGCGCTCACGGTCGTCGAGCTCGGCGTTCGGGTCGTCGGCGCCTTCTACATAGGCCTTCATGAAGCCGTGGAAGGTGATCGTCTTGCCGGACGCGGAGAACTCCGCGTCCCGGCCGTCGCTCGACGTACCCGCGATCTTGACGGTGACGCTGTTGCCGACCGCGTCCTTCATCTGGGAGGCGACGGTCCGCTTCCAGATCAGCTCGTAGAGCCGGAACTGATCGCCGGTCAGACCGGTCTCGGCGGGCGTACGGAAGCGGTCCCCGGAGGGGCGGATCGCCTCGTGCGCCTCCTGCGCGTTCTTGACCTTGCCGGCGTACGTGCGCGGCTTGTCGGGCAGATAGCTCGCCCCGTACAGCTGCGTGACCTGCGCCCGCGCCGCCGAGACGGCGGTGGCGGACAGGGTCGTGGAGTCCGTACGCATATAGGTGATGAAGCCGTTCTCGTACAGCTTCTGCGCGACCTGCATCGTCGACTTCGCCCCGAAGCCCAGCTTGCGCGAGGCCTCCTGCTGAAGCGTCGTCGTACGGAAGGGCGCGTACGGGGAGCGGCGGTACGGCTTCGACTCGACCGAGCGGACGGCGAACGAGGCGTCCTGGAGGGCGGTGGCCAGCGCGTGCGCGTTGGCCTCGTCGAGATGCAGCACCTGGTCGGACTTGAGCCGCCCGTCCGAGCCGAAGTCGCGGCCCTGGGCGATACGGCGGCCGTCGACGGCCGACAGGCGGGCGTTCAGTACGGAGGGGTCGGAGGCGTCGCCGGTGCGGCCGGTGCCGAAGGTGCCCGTCAGGTCCCAGTACTCGGCGGAGCGGAAAGCGATGCGCTCGCGTTCGCGCTCGACGACGAGCCGGGTGGCGACGGACTGGACACGGCCGGCGGACAGGCCGCGCATGACCTTCTTCCACAGGACCGGCGAGACCTCGTAGCCGTAGAGCCGGTCCAGGATCCGGCGCGTCTCCTGCGCGTCCACCATCAGCTTGTTGAGCTGGCGGGGGTTGGCGACGGCGGCCCTGATCGCTTCCTTGGTGATCTCGTGGAAGACCATCCGGTGGACCGGGACCTTGGGCTTGAGGACTTCCTGGAGATGCCACGCGATGGCTTCGCCCTCGCGGTCCTCATCGGTGGCGAGGAAGAGTTCGTCGGAATCGGCCAGCAGCTCCTTGAGCTTTCTGACCTGGGACTTCTTGTCGGCATTGACGACGTAGATCGGCTGGAAGTCGTGTTCGACGTCCACACCGAGGCGGCGCACCTCGCCGGTGTACTTCTCGGGCACCTCGGCGGCGCCGTTCGGGAGGTCGCGGATGTGCCCCACGCTCGCCTCGACGACATATCCCGGGCCGAGGTAGCCCTTGATTGTCTTCGCCTTGGCAGGCGACTCGACAATGACGAGTCGGCGGCCGGCGTGTCCGGTCTCGCTGGTCGGGGACAACTTCGCTCTTCTCTCCGGTCGGCACTCGATGGCCCGTACAGCCTGACGGCGGTACGGCAGTGCGGCAGCGCGGGGCAGTACATGCCCCGCTATGACGCTGCTTCGCTGCGGAGTGTGACGGTACAACCCGCCCCCGTGTCAAACGGCAAAAGACCGCAACGGCCACTCGAACGGTAACCCGAGTCCACACGTTTCTGCCGCCCGGACCGGGGTGCCCGCCGCGCCGGACGGCCCGCGAGCTCCGTACGGAGGGGGTCGGCGGCGGGCCGGGAGAGGCACTTCGCCGCAGGTCCCGGGGGTGGGCGGCGGGCATACCCCGGGCGGGATCCCGGCGTGATCGGACGCCGTACGACCGGTCGGGCGCGCCGGACCCCGGGGGCGCCCGGCCGCCCTTCGGAGCCAGGGATCAGATCCGGCCGAAGCACCAGACGCCGAGGACCAGGAACGACACGCCCGTGAGCGTCGCCAGCGTGATGGAAGTCGCAGGGCTGACACCGTGCGCCACGGGAGCGCGGTGCATCACGCGCGCTCCTGTCCACAGCAGCAGCGCCGCTCCGAACAGCGCGAACGCCGCTCCCGCGAAGATCGCCGGCCCGCTCTCCATGCCTGTACCCCGTTCGATTCCCGGAACCGCGCGGCTCCGGGAGCCGAGGCTGACACCTCGGTGCGTCATTGGCGCGAATTCCGCGTGAACGGCGCGGGGGTTCACTCGGGCGGCGTCCGCCGGGTGCCGGTACGCGGGCGCCGCCCCGCGCGCGCCGTACGGGTCGGGCCCCGGCACCCGCCATCTGCGCCCGTACGGTCTCCGTCTCCGGGGGCACCGGAAATACGCCAGGGGCATGGGCGGCGGGGTGCCAGGGGCCGCGGGCCCGGGCCGGGCGGCGGGTGTCGGGTCGGGCGGCGGGTGTCGGGCCGGGCGGCGGGTGTCGGGTCGGCCGTGCACCGGGCCGCCCCTGATCCGGCCCGGGAACGGCCGGGCGCCGACCGGCCGGGCCGCTCCGCCGCCCGTCAGGCCGCGGGCGCCGCCACCGGCAGCAGGAAGCCCTCCTCCACCAGCGACCGGATCGCCTGCGGCGTCCGGTCGCGCAGCAGCACCGGGTCCTCCCCCATGAGCTGGGCGATCGCGTCCAGGATCCGCCCGGCGCTCAGGGAGCCGTCGCAGACGCCGGTGAAGCCCGCGGCGACCGTGTCCACCTTCGTCGCCCGCCTCATCCCGCGGTTCTGGCGCAGCACCACATGCTCGGGGTCCTCGGCGCCGGGCAGCCCCACCTGCTCCTGGACGACCTCGGGAGCGAGCGCGAAATGAGCGGTGAGCAACGCGGCGTCGTCGTGCGTACGCAGATAGTCCTGCCGCTCGAAGTGGGCCACCACGGTCTCGCCGAGCGGCTGCTCGACGGGGTGCGGCCACTCCTCCACGACCACCGACGGCAGCTCGTGCCCCGACTTCCTGAGGGTGATCCAGCCGAAGCCGACGGCCTTGGTCTTCCGTGCCTCGAACTCGTCCAGCCACGCCTCGTACCGCGCCTCGTACGCCTCCGGGTCCGCCCGGTGGTCGCCGCTGTCGCGCAGCCACAGCTCCGCGTACTGCGTCACGTCCTGCACCTCGCGCTGGACGATCCAGGCGTCGCAGCCGCGTGGCACCCAGGACCGCAGCCGGTCCTGCCACTCCTCGCCCTCCACGTGCTGCCAGTTGGCGAGGAAGTGCGCGTACCCCCCGTCGGCGAGGCGGTCGCCCGTCTCCTGGACGAGCGTGCGGCACAGGTCGTCGCCGCCCATGCCGCCGTCGCGATAGGTGAGCCGGGCGCCGGGGGAGATCACGAAGGGCGGGTTCGACACGATCAGGTCGTACGTCTCGCCGTCGACCGGCTCGAACAGCGACCCCTCACGCAGGTCGGCCCCGGGCGCCCCGGACAGGGCGAGGGTCAGCCGGGCGAACTCCAGCGCACGCGGGTTGAGGTCGGTGGCGGTGACCGTGGTGGCGTGCCGCGCCGCGTGGAGTGCCTGGATGCCGGATCCGGTGCCGACGTCCAGGGCCCTGGCGACCGGCGTACGGACGGTGAGTCCGGCGAGCGTCGTGGAAGCCCCGCCGACGCCGAGGACCACACCCTCGCCGTGGCCGGTCGCCCCGGAGGCGCCGCCGACCGAGCAGCCGAGGTCGGAGACGATGAACCAGTCCTCTCCTTCCGGGCCGCCGTACGGCCGCACGTCCACGGTCGCCCTGACGAACGCGCCGTCTTCGTCGCCGCCCGTACCGCCTTCCGTGGCGGCTGTCGGACCGGCCGCCGCGTCGGCTGTCGGACCGGCCGCGGCGCCGCCGTCCGCGCCGCTGGTCTCCACGACCCAGCCGTCGGCCAGGCACTCCGCCAGCGGGAGCGCCGCGCGGGCACGGGCTGCCGGGACCGCCCGCTGGAGGAGGAAGAGTCTGACGAGCGTTTCGAGCGGGCTGTCGCCACGGGTGGCCCGCAGGGCGGGCACGGTCTCGCTGCGGGCCAGCGCGGCGTACGCGGGCGCGCCGAGCAGGTCCAGCAGGCCGTCGACGGTGAAGTCGGCGGCGAGCAGGGCCTCGCGCAGTCGGGGCGAGTTGTCGGGCGCGGGAAGGCTGGGCGTACTCACCCCTCCATTGTGGCGGCTGCCACCGACAAACGCCTGCGGCCCGGCCCCCGGGACGGGGCGCCGGGCCGCGGGATTCGCGTCCGAGAGCCGTACTGCGAGGCCTACGTACTACGGGGCGTTCTTCCGACTACCGGGCGTTCTCCTGATCACCAGGAGTTCTTCTGATCACCGGGCGTTCTTCTGACGCGTCGGCAGGAGGCCGGGCGCCTCAGGAGGACTGACCGGCGGGCGCCGATGTCTTCGGCCGCTGGCAACCGGGCTGCTTGGCCATCGCCGCCCCGACATCACCGGACTGAAGCTTCCTGAGCGCCTCGTCACCGCTCTTGCTGAGCTTGTCGAGTTCGTCGGCGACGCCCTTGAGACCGTCCGCGAACTTCGCCTGGTCCTTGGTGTCGAGGTCGTCGACCTTGGTCTTGAGCCCCGCGTACGCCTTGGAGGTGGCGTTGAGCTCGCTGACCGCCTCCTTCTGGGTCGTCTCGCCGTCGTCGACGGGCGGGGCGCCCGCCGAGTTCACGGCCGCGCCCAGCGCCTTGTAGGCGTCCGAGATGGACTGGAAGGCGGCGGCGTCGGTCTTCTGGACGTCGGCGGGCGTGCTGCTGTCCGAGGTCGCCTGCTGGATCGAGGCGTTGGCGTTGGCGATCTTCGTCAACTGCGGCTGGACCTGGTCACAGACCTTCTTGGCCCAGTCGTTGACCTTGCTGTCGCCGTCGTCGCCGCACCCCGACAGCGCCATGAGCAGTACCGAACCGCCGGACAGCGCGGCTGCGAGCTTCTTGTTCACCGGATTGGGTCCCTTCCAAGGCTCTCGGCCCCGGAACATACACGCCAAGCGCACGACTACCGCACGCCCTGTGTCCGATAAATGGACTATTGCGGCTATTTGCACCAAGGGAGAGAACGCTCACGCCGCCGCACGCCGGAGCGCGTGAAACAGGCGGGCGACGCGCCAAGACGCGTCGCCCGCCCGCCAGTTGAGCCGCCACCCAGGCGCAGGCGTGAGGGGGCGGTCACCCGGTGTCGCTACGAAGCCACTATCGGATCCGGCGACTTGGTCGTCCCCTCCGGGGCCCCGCCTCCGCCGTCGCCCCCGTCGTCGACGGTGACCGAGCGCCGCTTGGAGACGTACACCGCTCCGACGATGACGGCGATCGCGAGGACCGCCACCACCGCGCGCACTCCGGCGTTGGCGTCGTCTCCGTAGCTGAACTGCACCACCGCCGGAGCGATCAGCAGCGCCACCAGGTTCATGACCTTCAGCAGCGGGTTTATCGCCGGTCCCGCCGTGTCCTTGAACGGGTCGCCGACCGTGTCGCCGATGACCGTCGCGGCGTGGGCGTCGCTGCCCTTGCCGCCGTGGTGGCCGTCCTCGACGAGTTTCTTGGCGTTGTCCCACGCCCCGCCGGAGTTGGCGAGGAAGACGGCCATCAGCGTGCCGGTACCGATCGCGCCCGCCAGGAACGAGCCGAGCGCGCCCACGCCGAGCGAGAAACCGACCGCGATCGGGGTGAGTACGGCGAGCAGACCCGGCGTCGCCAGCTCCCGCAACGCGTCCTTCGTACAGATGTCGACGACGCGCCCGTACTCCGGCTTCTCCGTGTAGTCCATGATCCCGGGGTGCTCGCGGAACTGCCGCCGCACCTCGTAGACCACCGAACCCGCCGATCGCGACACGGCGTTGATCGCGAGCCCCGAGAAGAGGAACACGACAGCCGCGCCGAGAATCAGTCCGACCAGGTTGTTGGGCTGGGAGATGTCGAGGCTCAGGCCCATCTCGTCGGCCCTCGCCCCGACGTCCGACACCGCTGTGGCGATGGCGTCGCGGTACGAGCCGAAGAGCGCCGCCGCCGCCAGTACGGCGGTCGCGATGGCGATGCCCTTGGTGATGGCCTTCGTGGTGTTGCCCACGGCGTCGAGGTCGGTGAGCACCTGCGCGCCCGCTCCCTCGACGTCCCCGGACATCTCGGCGATGCCCTGGGCGTTGTCGGAGACGGGACCGAAGGTGTCCATGGCGACGATGACACCGACGGTGGTGAGCAGTCCGGTGCCGGCCAGCGCCACCGCGAAGAGCGCGAGCATGATCGACGTACCACCGAGCAGGAATGCCCCGTACACACCGAGACCGATCAGCAGCGCGGTGTAGACGGCGGACTCCAGACCTATGGCCACACCGGCCAGGACGACGGTGGCCGGCCCGGTGAGCGCCGATTTGCCGATGTCGCGCACCGGGCGCCGGTTGGTCTCGGTGAAGTAGCCGGTGAGCTGCTGGATCAGCGCCGCGAGGACGATACCGATGGCGACGGCGACCAGTGCGAACGTCCTCGGGTCACCGGAGTGCGAGGTGATCTCCTCGGCCGTCACACCGTCCAACTCCGCGTAGGTGGACGGCAGATACGTGTACGCCGCCACGGCCACCAGAACCAGCGAGATCACCGCGGAGATGAAGAAGCCGCGGTTGATCGCGGTCATCCCGCTGCGGTCGGAGGCCCGCGGTGCGACCGCGAAGATGCCGATCATCGCCGTGATGACGCCGATCGCGGGGACGATCAGCGGGAAGCCGAGCCCGAAGTTGCCGAAGGCGGCCGTGCCGAGGATGAGCGCGGCGACCAGCGTCACGGCGTACGACTCGAAGAGGTCGGCCGCCATACCGGCGCAGTCGCCCACGTTGTCGCCGACGTTGTCGGCGATGGTCGCCGCGTTGCGCGGGTCGTCCTCGGGGATGCCCTGCTCGACCTTGCCGACGAGGTCGGCGCCGACGTCGGCGGCCTTGGTGAAGATGCCGCCACCGACACGCATGAACATCGCGATCAGCGCGGCGCCGAGGCCGAAGCCCTCCAGCACCTTGGGCGCGTCCTCGGCGTAGACGAGGACCACGCAGGAGGCGCCCAGCAGGCCGAGGCCCACGGTGAACATTCCGACCACGCCACCGGTACGGAAAGCGATCTTCATTGCCTTGTGCGCGACGGCGGTCAGATCCTTTTCCGGTTCTCCCTCCGCCGGGGTCGCCTCTCGCGCGGCAGCCGCGACGCGCACATTGCTGCGTACGGCGAGGCGCATGCCGAAGTATCCGGTGGCCGCCGAGAAAAGCGCACCCACCAGGAAGAACAGTGAACGTCCCGCGCGTTCCGACCAACCGTCGGCCGGCAGCAACAACAGCAGGAAGAACACCACGACGGCGAAAACGCCGAGGGTGCGCAACTGCCGTGCCAGATAGGCGTTCGCGCCTTCCTGTACAGCTGCCGCGATCTCCTTCATGGAATCGGTGCCCTCGTCGGCCGCCAGCACCTGACGGACCAGCCGCTGGGCGACGAGCAGCGCCGCCAGCGCGATGACCGCGATGACGATCACGATCAGTCTGTTGCCGTCCGTGAGTATCGCGGCCGCGAGAGAAGTGGGGTGCTCGGACAGTTGTGGATCGATGTGCCCCGCCATTCGTCCTCCTTGACGCTCAGCGCTCAAGATGGACGGATTGTAGGGAGCGGAAGCTGATCAAAACAGAGTGCGGTCCGTGTAATTGACCTTGACTTACGGTGTCGCAAATGATCGGGCCTTGAAACGCACCGTGAAATGCGTAATGGGACGAGCACATTGATTGGTGATCAATTTCCCGGAGAAATAGAAAAAGGCCCTGCTCAGCAGGGCCTCAAAGAAATTGGATCACGCTCTCGCGGCCGCTCGGGCGGCGAGCCGCCCCGGACGGGCCGGTCGCCCGTCCCGGAGCGTACGCACACGCGTATTCAGGGGAGCGCGACCGCCGAGGCGGTCGGCCAGCTCATCCGGATGACGCCGCCGTGGTCGTCCGAGGTCACTTCCACGTCGTCGACGAGGCCGCTGATGACCGCGAGGCCCATCTCGTCCTCGCCGTCGCCGCTGTCCGTCTCGTGGAGGTCGCCCGCGAGGACGGACCTGCGGGAGACCGGCACGTTCTCGGCCGCGGCAGCGGTGCCCGGGGCGGGCACCCCGTCACCGACCTCGATGGAGAAGATCTTCTCCTCCTCGTTCAGCACCACCCGCACGGGCGCGGTGAGGCCGTGAGTGCGGTGCAGATTGACCGCGCGGCTGCACGCCTCACCGACGGCGAGCCTGACCTCGTCCAACACTGCTTCGTCGACACCGGCCCGGCGCGCCACGGCAGCCGCCACCAGACGGGCCGTCCTGACGTGCTCGGGCTGGGCGCTGAAGCGGAGTTCAACGGTGGCCATGCGATCCCCCTCAGACGTACGAGCGTGCGAAAACTGGGGCTCGGGCGCCCCGGGCATGACGCCCGGTGCCCCCTGCCCTTCCTTCCGAATGCCTCCGGCCGGCCTCAGTCGGTGGCGGCGACGGCCTCTTCGACCGTGGTGTGAATGGGGAACACCTTGGTCAGGCCAGTGATCCGGAAGATCTTGAGAATGCGCTCCTGGTTGCAGACCAGGCGCAGCGAGCCCTCGTGGGCACGCACACGCTTGAGTCCACCCACGAGCACGCCCAGACCGGTCGAGTCGAGGAAGTCCACACCCTCCATGTCGACGACCAGGTGGTAGCTGCCGTCGTTCACCAACTCGACCAACTGCTCGCGCAGCTTGGGCGCGGTATACACATCAATCTCGCCACCGACCTCGACGACCGTACGGTCGCCACCAGGGCCGGACACATTGCGAGTCGACAGGGACAGGTCCACGGATCCTCCAGCACCTTGCAATCGAGCGGTCGCCCCTCGGGTCTCTCCCGACGGAGCCAGGGGGCGTATCGCCAGCCGCGATGGCATTCAATCACTTACCGGCATCCATGCACGACGCCTTAGGACCATTGTCCGCCACGCCAGTGACACACTCGGTGCCGATGGCCACGAATCACGGTCCTGGCAGGCCGCCCGAGAGCGGGGACTCCCGCCCTTCCCCCAGTACGGTCCTGGACCGGCTCACCGCGGGGCCGGGCCGGGCTACGCGCATCACCCATACGGAGCACTTGCCCCCGCGTGCGGGTCGCCATGCCGTCTGGCCCGACCGCATCCGGCCAGAAGTGATCAACGCCATTCAGCTGGCCGGGGTGGACCACCCGTGGGCCCACCAGGCCACCGCCGCCGAGCACGCCCTGGACGGCGAATCCGTCGTGATCGCCACCGGCACGGCTTCCGGCAAGTCCCTCGCCTACCTCGCGCCGGTGCTCACCTCGCTCCTGGACGGCTCCGAGGCACCGAACGGCCGGGGCACGACCGCCCTGTACCTCTCCCCGACGAAGGCGCTCGCGGCCGACCAGCGCCGCGCCGTGAAGGCGCTCGCCGCACCGCTCGGCAATGGTGTGCGCCCCGCCGTGTACGACGGCGACACGCCCGTCGAGGAGCGCGAATGGGTACGTCAGTACGCCAACTACGTGCTCACCAACCCCGACATGCTGCACCGCGGGATACTCCCCGCCCACCCCCGCTGGTCCTCCTTCCTGCGCGCGCTGCGCTATGTCGTCATCGACGAGTGCCACACCTACCGCGGCGTCTTCGGCTCCCACGTCGCCCAGGTCCTGCGCCGCCTGCGGCGCGTCTGCGCCCGGTACGGCTCCGAACCCGTCTTCCTGCTCGCCTCGGCCACCGCCGCCGAGCCCGCGCGGGCCGCCGGGCGGCTCACCGGTCTGCCCGTCCGCGAGGTGTCCGACGACGCCTCGCCCCGCGGCGAGACCGTCTTCGCGCTCTGGGAGCCGCCCCTCACCGAATTCCACGGCGAGAAGGGCGCGCCGGTCCGTCGCACCGCCACGGCGGAGACGGCCGACATCCTGACCGACCTGACGCTTCAGGGCGTCCGTTCGGTCGCTTTCGTACGCTCCCGGCGTGGCGCCGAACTGGTCTCCGTCATCGCCCAGGAACGCCTCGCCGAGGTCGACCACTCCCTCGTGAAACGCGTCGCCGCCTACCGGGGCGGCTACCTCGCCGAGGAACGCCGCGCCCTTGAACGCGCCCTGCACTCCGGCGAGCTTCTCGGCCTCGCCGCCACCACCGCCCTGGAGCTGGGCATCGACGTCTCCGGGCTCGACGCCGTCGTCATCGCCGGGTATCCGGGCACCCGCGCCTCGCTGTGGCAGCAGGCGGGGCGTGCCGGGCGCGCCGGGCGCGGCGCGCTGGCGATCCTGGTCGCCAGGGACGACCCGCTGGACACGTTCCTCGTCCACCACCCCGAGGCGCTGTTCCAGCAGCCCGTCGAGTCGACCGTGCTCGACCCGGACAACCCGTACGTCCTCGCCCCCCATCTGTGCGCGGCCGCGGCCGAACTGCCGCTCACCGAGGCCGATCTGGAACTCTTCGGTCCCGCCGTGCCCGAGCTGCTGCCGCAGCTCGTCGAAGCGGGTCTGCTGCGGCGGCGCACCACCGGCTGGTACTGGACGCGCCGCGAGCGGGCCGCCGATCTCGCCGACATCCGGGGTGAGGGCGGCCGGCCCGTCCAGATCGTCGAGGCGGGCACCGGCAGGCTGCTCGGCACCGTCGACGAACCGGCCTCCCACACCGCCGTGCACGACGGCGCCGTCCATCTCCACCAGGGGCGCAGCTATCTGGTGAAGCGGCTGGACCTGGCGGACTCGGTCGCGCTCGTCGAGGAGGCCAGCCCGCCGTACTCCACGACCGCGCGCGACACCACGGCGATCTCCGTCCTCGAAACCGACACCGAGATCCCGTGGGGCGGCGGGCGCCTCTGTTTCGGCTCCGTCGAGGTCACCAACCAGGTCGTCTCCTTCCTCCGCCGCCGGCTCATCACCGGCGAGGTCCTGGGCGAGAGCAAGCTCGATCTGCCTCCCCGCACCCTGCGCACCCGGGCCGTCTGGTGGACGGTCACCGAGGACCAGCTCGACGCCGCCCGGGTGAACCCCGAGCAGTTGGGCGGCGCCCTGCACGCCGCCGAGCACGCGTCCATCGGGATGCTCCCGCTGTTCGCGACCTGCGACCGCCGGGACATCGGCGGCGTGTCCGTACCGCTCCACCCGGACACGCTGCTGCCGACGGTCTTCGTGTACGACGGCCACCCGGGTGGCGCGGGCTTCGCGGAACGCGCCTTCCACACGGCGCGTGAGTGGCTCACCGCCACCCGCGAGGCGATCGCCTCGTGCGAGTGCGAGGCGGGCTGCCCGTCGTGCATCCAGTCCCCGAAGTGCGGCAACGGCAACGAGCCCCTGCACAAACGCGCGGCGGTACGGCTCCTGGGCGAACTGCTCGGATCGGCGCCACCGCCGCCGTCGGCGGGTACGCCCGACCCGGCGGTGCCGACGGACCTGCCGGTGCCACGGTCGGCCGAGGCCGGAGCCGAGGTCACGGGCCGGGCGCAGGAGCCGTCAGCGCGACCGGTGGGCCCGCGCGGGACCTGACCGTCGGGCTGTACGGGCCGAAGCCTGCCCGTGCGGTCACGTCGGCGATCTCACCCGCCACCGCGCACCGCACCACCTCCGCGCCCTGCGCCCCCGCCACCTCGGCCGCCCGCGCGCAGGCCGCCTCCGCGCCCCGCAGCGCGTGCCCGGCCGCCGCCAGCGCCGCCAGATCCGCCGCGGAACCCGCGCGGTGCCTGGCCACGACCGCCTGCCCCATGGCGAGGATCATCGCGAACACCGCACACAGCGCGGTCGCGGCCATGGCGGCCCACACCGTCGCCGACCCTCGATCGCGGCTCATGGCACCTCCCCGCCCGGCATGGCGTCCTCCGCCGGTGCCACCGCTTCGGCGGCGAGGGTCAGCGCGATGCCGTGCGGTCCCGGGGTCGGGGCCTCCACCCGGACCCGCCACAGGTCGTCCGACCGTCCCAGCGTGACCCGGGCACCCTCCGGGGCGGCCGAGCGCGCGGCTTCCACCGCCGCCGCCCGGGGCTCGGACCGGGCAGCCGCCCGAGCCCCCGCCCTGGCGGCGTCCACGCACTGGATCTGCGCGGAGGCCGCTGTCAGGGCCCACAGCAGCGCCGCGACGAACACCACCAGCGCCGGTACCGCCACGGCCGCCTCCGCCGTCACCGACCCCCGGTCGCCGTCCTCCCCGCATGGGTGGCGCCTTCTGGAAATCCGGGAGGCACCGCCCCTCCGGCTCTCAGAACTTCGCATCGAGGGCATTCCCGATGACCGATTCCAAAGCGCCGGCGACCGGCCCACTCGTGACCACTTTGTAGAGCACCGCGGCGAAGCCGCACGCGGCGAGAGTCCCCATCGCGTATTCGGCACTCGCCATTCCCGAGTCCATCCGCACGCCGGTACACAACCGCGGCCGCGTGCCGACCCGGAGCCTGCTCCGGCGCAGTCGGCTCACCCGGCTCGCCGCCTCCACCACGCGCCACGCCTGTCGTCCCGACAGCCCCACCCGCATCTTCATGTCGATCTCCCGTTGGATCAGCTGGATCAGCACAGTCGAAGTAGTTCGAAGCGCGGCTCAGTTGCCGCGCAACAGCCCGGTCGCGAGCCCGATCACCACCGGGGCCACCCCCACCGCCAGAAAGGCGGGCAGGAAGCACAGCCCCACCGGAGCGGTGATCAGCACCTGGGCCCGGCCCGCGCGCGCCGCGGCCTGCCGGGCACGTGCCGCCCTGAGGTCGTCGGCCACCCGGGAGACCGCCTCCGCCGCCGGCGCTCCCGTGGACCCGGCCCGCTCCAGACAGCGGGCCAGCTCGGCGGCGCCCGGTATCTCCCCGAACCGCCCCCACGTCAGGACCGGTTCGCCCCCGAGCCGCAGGGCCGCCGCCGTACCCACCAACCGGTCTCCCACCGGCCCGCCCAGCGACTCACCCACCGCCTCCGCCGCCTCGCGCGGCCCGGCGCCGGCCGAGACACAGGCGGCCAACAGATCGGCGGCGAGTGGCAATTGGCGCTCGGCCTCCCTCACGTCCTGATCCGTCGCCGCGCCGGTCTCCTGCTCATGGGTACGCGGCCATCGCCGGACGCCGTACGCCCCCGCGAGCCCCACCACCAGCCCGACCGGCCCACCGATCAGAGCCCAGCCGAGGCACACGGCCCCCAGCGGCGGACCCCATCGCCGGAGCCACGCTCCGTACTCCGTCCGCGCGCCACGCTCAGTGGGTGACACCTCCATGCCGAACAGCGCCACCAGCCGCCCGCGCGCCGTCCGTTCGCGCCGCCACCCCCACCACGCGAGGACCACGGACACCACCGCCGCCAGCAACGAGGCCGTCACCCACAGGCTGTGGACAAGGTCCCCTTCTGTGATCGGCCCGTTCATGACGCCCCCCCGCCCGCGTTCGCGCCGACGCTCCCGCCCCGCACGATCCGCCCGGCCCACCAGAAACCCATCGCCTCCAGCAGCCCGCCCACCACCAGACAGCCCAGACCGGCAGGGGTGTGCAGCAGGACGCTCATCGGGTCGGCGCCCATGGCCCAGCCCATCGCCAGACCCACCACGGGCAGAAGCGCCAGCACCACGACCGTGGACCACGCGCCGGTCAACTGAGCCCGCATGGAATCCCGTTGGTCCTGCTGCGCCCGTAATGCCGCACGCAGCCTGTCGAGCCCGGCGGCCAGTCCCGCCCCACCATCAACGGCGACGCGCCAGCAGGCCGCGACCCCGACAAGACCTTCCGCACCCCGTTGCCGGGCTGCCTTGCGCAGAGCCTCGGGGACATCGCCGCCGAAGCGGGCAGCCGCGACCACCAGGGCGAGTTCCGCGCCGCTCAGGTCATGGCCGACCGCCCGGACGGCCGCCGTAAGCCCTTCCGCCGGCTGCGCTCCGGCTCTCAACTCCCCCACGAGCACGTCGCACAGGACCCGCACGGCCCCGGCCCGGCGCTCGGCAGCCCGTCTCGTCTCCGCGGCCCGCAGCCGTCGCCCCACGAGCGGCACGGCCGCCGCGCCCGCGACCAGCGGCAGCACCGACTCACCCCACAGAGCGAGCGCCGCCGCGACGGGCAGACAGAGCCACTCCCTGCCCAGCCCGGTCAGCCCACCGCGAATCGCCTTCGCCGCGCGCCGCCAGGGCGGCGCCGCCTTCCGCCTCACCGCCCGCCCGGTCCCGAACGTGCGGCCACCGCCGCCACCGACACCGAACAGCAACTCCGCCCGCCGCGAGGCCCGGCCCCGCTCCAGCCGCTCCCAGACCGCCAGCGCGGCGCACAACACCGCGCAGAAGACGCCCAGTGGCATGGCGGCCGGGAACGGCGTCGCCATCACAGCACACCGCCGATCAGCGACCGCAGCCTCGGCCAGCCCCGTTCGTACCCGAACCCCTCCGGGGCCCAGCGCAACGCGGGCACCGTCACCACCAGCCCCGCCCCGTCACGCTCCAGCACATGCACCTCGGCGATACGACGACGCCCGGCCCGGTCACGTACGAGATGGAGCACCACCGACAGGGCCGCCGCCAACTGGCTGTGCAGAGCTGCCCGGTCGAGACCGGCGGCCGTGCCCAGCGCCTCCAGCCGCGCGGCGACATCAGCGGCGGTGTTCGCGTGAACCGTCCCGCAGCCTCCCTCGTGGCCGGTGTTCAAAGCTGCGAGGAGTTCAGTCACCTCCGCTCCTCGCACCTCCCCGACCACCAGCCGGTCGGGCCTCATCCGCAGTGCCTGGCGCACCAGGTCCCGCAGGGTCACCTCGCCCGCGCCTTCCTGGTTCGCCGGCCGTGCCTCCAGCCGCACCACATGCGGGTGGTCGGGCCTCAACTCCGAGGAGTCCTCGGCCAGTACGATCCGCTCGCGCTCCCCCACCAGACCGAGCAGGGCCGAGAGGAGCGTCGTCTTCCCCGAGCCCGTGCCGCCACTGATCAGGAACGACACCCGCGCCTCGATCAGCGCCCGCAGCAGTCCCTCGCCGCCGGGCGGCAGCGTCCCCGCGGCGGTCAGTTCGGCCGGGGAGAAGGCCCGGGGACGTACGACCCGCAGCGACAGATACGTCGATCCGACGGCCACCGGGGGCAGCACCGCGTGCATACGTGTCCCGTCGGGCAGCCGCGCGTCCACCCAGGGGCGCGCGTCGTCCAGCCGCCTGCCCGCCACGGCGGCGAGCCGCTGCGCCAGTCTCCGTACGGCAGAGACGTCCGCGAACGACACGTCCGTCAGCTCCAGCCCACCGCCCCGGTCCACCCAGACCCGGTCGGGCGCCGAGACCAGCACGTCGGTCACGGAGGGATCGGCCAGCAGGGGCTCCAGCGGGCCCGTCCCGACCAGCTCGCGCCTCAACTCCTCCGCCGCACCGAGCACTTCCGTGTCCCCCAGGAGCCTCCCCTGGGCCCTCAGAGCCGCCGCCACGCGCGCCGGGGTCGGCTCGGCCCCGCTCTCCGCCAGACGCTGCCGTACGGCGTCCAGAAGCGCTCCACCGACCTGCGCGCCCCTCGCCCGCGCCACGGCGCTCACGCGGTCACACTCCCGTCCCCGGCGCCCGCGAGCGCCCGCTCCCAGAACGCGGCGCAGAAGCGCGCCAGCGGACCCCGCGCGCTCGCCCCTGGCGGCGACCCGTCTTCCTGGGCGGCCAACAGACCCGGCTCCGCGGGCAGTTCACCCACGAGCGGGAGCCGCAGCGCGTCCGCCACCCACCTGTCGTCCAGCCCGGTGGCGTACGGCCCACGCACGACCGCCCGCAGGTCCGGCAGGACCATGCCCACCAAGGACGCGACCCGGCTCGCGGCCGCGACGGCCCGCAGCTCCCCCGGCACCACCAGCAGGCCGACGTCCAACTGCGCGAGCGCCTCCGCCCCGGCCTCGTCGATCCGGCGCGGGAGATCCACGACCACGACGCCGCCCCTCCTGCGGGCCGCCGCGAGGACGGAGCGCATGGCCTCCGGCCGCACGAGGACGGAGTCGCCGCGATCCCAGCTCAGCAGGCGCAGATCGTGCAGACGGGGCAGTGACTCCTCCAGCGCGCCCCCGCCACCCGCCCCTTGGAGGCGGCGAAATCCGGCCACCGGCGGCCCTCGGCCCGCTCGCCGCCGAGCAGCACGTCGAGCCCACCACCGAGCGGGTCACCGTCGATGAGCATGGTCCGGAGCCCCTGGCGGGCCGCCGTGACGGCCAGGGCGCAGGCCAGCGTCGAGGCCCCGGCTCCGCCCCGGCCGCCGATCACCCCGACGGTCAGCGCCTGCCGTCCCACCCCTTCGACGACATCGGCGATCCGGTCGACGAGCCAGCTCTCTGCATCGGGCAGGCGGAGCACACAGTCGGCGCCGATCTCGACGGCCCGCCGCCATACGTCCGGGTCGTCCTGGTCCCGGCCGACCAGCAGCACCCCTTGGCGCCGGGTGGCGGACCGGCAGCGGACGGCCGCGTCGTCGCCCACCAGCACCAGCGGCGCGGACTCCCAGCCGCCCCGCCGCTCGGGCACGGAATGGTGCACTTCCGGTTCGGCGCCCGCGGCGGCGCACAGCCGCAGCAGATCATCGAGCAGGTCGGCGTCCTCGGTAACGATCAGCGGCCCGGTCCGGCGCCCCTCGGCGACCGGCGAGCGCTCGGACGTCATGAATCCAGCCATTCTCTCCACCCCCTATTACCGTGATCCCGGATCAACGTCCGCGGTCACCGCCGAAGGCGCTCACCCACATCACCCGGGGACACCTGAAGGGCATCCGCTCAGTGGGCTCTCAGCGATCTCGGAGTGATCCGGCATCTGCGATTCCGGCTACCGCGAACTTTCGCGGTGGGAAATCACCCTGCATCGCGCGGAAAAAACGTGTGGATCTTGCTCAAAAGCTGTGGATAACTCGCCGGTTGTGAATATCTCCGTAGCTCATACCGGTGACTTCTCAGAGCACCCTGGCAACTACACACAGTGACGGGTAGAGTGCGAATCAGACCCACGCACGCGAGGCGTCAAGGGGGGAGGGAGCGTGTGGAGAGCGGAGGCCCGAGCCTCAGAAACGCGTCCGGACATGCGACGACCCCCGCCGGGGGGGAGAGCGGGGGTCGTCCCCCAGACCGACTCGGGGGGGAGGAGCCGGACCAGGTGAGCACGGTCGCGAACGATCCGTGACTTCCATGGTGTACCCGAGAGCCTTCTCAGGCAAACCCACGCGCCGTACCTTACGCCGAATGGTGGGCGCCTATGCTCGACTTCGTGGAAAACCACTCCTTGCCTCGCACAGCGGCCTTCTTTGACCTGGACAAGACGGTCATTGCGAAGTCGTCGACGTTGACCTTCAGCAAGTCCTTCTATCAAGGCGGACTGATCAACCGCCGAGCCGTACTGCGCACGGCATACACGCAGTTCGTCTTTCTCGCCGGCGGCGCCGATCACGATCAGATGGAGCGCATGCGCGAGTACCTCTCCGCGCTCTGCAAGGGCTGGAACGTCCAGCAGGTCAAGGAGATCGTCGCCGAGACGCTGCACGATCTCATCGACCCCATCATCTACGACGAGGCCGCCTCCCTCATCGAAGATCACCACACGGCCGGACGCGATGTGGTGATCGTCTCCACCTCCGGCGCCGAGGTCGTCGAGCCGATCGGCGAACTCCTCGGCGCGGACAGGGTCGTGGCGACCCGCATGGTCGTCGGCGAGGACGGCTGCTTCACCGGCGAGATCGAGTACTACGCCTACGGGCCGACCAAGGCCGCGGCGGTCAAGGCGCTCGCCGCGTCCGAGGGTTACGACCTGGACCGCTGTTACGCGTACAGCGACTCCGCCACCGATCTGCCGATGCTCCAGTCGGTCGGCCACCCGTACGCGGTCAATCCGGACCGGACGCTGCGGCGTGAGGCGACGGCCCGCGATTGGCCGATTCTCGTCTTCAACCGGCCGGTCCGGCTGAAGCAGCGGCTGCCCGCGTTCTCGATGCCTCCGCGGCCGGCGCTCGTCGTGGCGGCAGCGGTGGGCGCGGCGGCCGCCACGGCGGGACTCGTCTGGTACACGAGCCGTCGCCGTCAGGCCGCCTCCGCGTGACCTGACCTGCCACGGCCGGGTAGTTCATCCATATTTGAACCTAAAAGTAAAGTCGTAGAGAGAGGTCTTTCGCTTCCCCACGGACAGGAGTACAAAGGAATCAACGGCCCGCGAGACCAAGGACATCCGAGAGGATGACCTTCACACGCACCCAGGCCCCACGGACCGAGCATGAAAACCGAGTACCCACGCGACGTCGACCCGTCGAATACGGGCCAGCCGCACCAGGTGACGGGCCACGTTCCCGACCTGATGGGCAAACAACGAGGACGCTTGGTAACTCGGTGGACGTGCCAGCGGCGGTACCTCTTCGGTACCGCCGCATTTCTGTCGGTACCGAAGAGGTACCGCCTCGTCCAGGCGTTGAGGCGGGGACGCCTCAGGCCGCGCCCCGCTGAAGGGCCTCGCATACGGCCGTGGACTCCCTGACACCCAGCTCGACCGCGCGCCCGCAGTGGGCAATCCAGGCCGCCATTCCGTCCGGCGTCCCCGACAGATAGCCGTCGAAGGCCGCCACATAGGCGGCGCGTCCCAGCTCGGCGTGCCCGACCTCGGACGGGCAGATCGACTTGGGGTCGAGCCCGCTGCCGACCAGCACGATCCGCTCGGCGGCCCGCGCCACCACGCCGTTGTACGAGCCGAAGGGTCGCAGCGCCAGCAGTTCGCCGTGCACGACCGCGGCCGTGACGAGCGCGGGAGCGGAACTCCCCGCGATCACCAGCTCGGCGAGCCCGTCGAGCCGTCCGGCCACCTCGTCAGCGGGCGGCAGCGGCGCCTCGATCAGCGGCTTGGGGCTCCCGGACCCCGGCGTCTCGACGACCGGTTCACCGGCCAGCCTCGGCCGCCCGACCGTCTCCCCGGCGACCCCGGCGACCCCCGCGACCCCCGCGACCCCCGCGACCGGAGCCGTACCCGTATCCGCACCCGCGCCGCCGGCCGCCACCAGATGCAGTCGCGCCAGGACCCGGACCGGTGACTGCCGCCAGATCGAGAGGAGTTGGCCCGCCTCCGCCGTCAGCCTGAGCGCGGCTCCCACCGTCAGCGCGTCGGCCGCGGCGCCGAAGTCGCTGCGCCTGCGCACCTCTTCGAGGGCCCAGTCCGCGCCGGAGAGCGCCGCCGACCCGCGCGCGGCGCGCAGCGCGGCTTCGGAGGTGACCTCGTTGCTGCGCCGTCTCATCACGCGGTGCCCGTAGACGCGGTCGACCGCCTTCCGCACCGAATCCACGGCGTCGGGGACGCCCGGCAGTGAGCCCAGAGTCGCGAGAGGGTCGTGTCCTCGCGGAGCGGGCGAAGCGTTCGGGGCTGTCGTACTCATAGGTAGCAAGGCTACGCGCCCATAGCGCACGCCCCACGTTGGAGTGGTCTTCTTCACCCGATGTGACAGCGCACAGCGACATGGCCACTACGCTAGGTGAACATGAAGATCGCTTTCGTAGGGAAGGGCGGCAGTGGCAAGACGACGCTGGCCTCGCTCTTCATCCGCCATCTGACCGCCAACGAGGCCCCCGTCATCGCGGTGGACGCCGACATCAACCAGCATCTCGGGGCCGCGCTCGGCCTCGACGAGGCCGAGACCGCCGCGCTGCCGGCGATGGGCGCGCATCTGCCGCTCATCAAGGAGTATCTGCGGGGCACCAACCAGCGGATCACCTCCGCCGATTCGATGATCAAGACGACGCCTCCGGGCGAGGGCTCCCGGCTCCTGCGGGTACGCGAGTCCAATCCGGTGTACGACGCCTGCGCCCGCACCGTCCGGCTGGACGACGGCGACGTCCAGCTGATGGTCACCGGGCCCTTCACCGAGTCCGACCTGGGGGTGGCCTGCTACCACTCCAAGGTCGGCGCGGTCGAACTCTGCCTGAACCACCTCGTCGACGGCCCGGACGAGTACGTCGTCGTCGACATGACGGCGGGCTCGGACTCCTTCGCGTCCGGGCTGTTCACCCGGTTCGACATGACGTTCCTGATCGTCGAGCCGACGCGCAAGGGCGTGTCCGTCTACCGCCAGTACAAGGAGTACGCACGGGACTTCGGCATCGCGCTGAACGTCGTCGGCAACAAGGTCCAGGCCCAGGACGACGTGGACTTCCTCCAGGACGAGGTGGGCGACGACCTGCTCGTCACCGTCGGGCACTCGGACTGGGTGCGTTCCATGGAGAAGGGCCACCCCGCCCCGTTCGAGCTGCTGGAGGCGGAGAACCGCGTCGCGCTCCAGATGCTGGAGGACGCGGCGGAGGACTCGTACGCGTACCGCGACTGGGAGCGCTACACGCGGCAGATGGTGCACTTCCACCTCAGGAACGCGGAGAGCTGGGGCAATGCCAAGACGGGCGCGGACCTGGCCGCACAGGTCGACCCGGCGTTCGTCCTCTGCGAGCAGACGGCACTCCCGCAGCCGAGCTGACAGCGGTGGTGGGTGCGGGCGGCACAGCGACGTACCGCCCGCCCCCACCGCCCGCACTGCCCGCCCCCCGCCAAAGGCGCTCAACTCACCGTCCGGCGGCCGGTTCTCCTTCAGGAGCCGAGCCCGCGTCCGGCCCCGGGTTCAGGCCGGCGTCCGGACCGTCCGCCGGATCGTCCGCCGGGCCGTCCGCCGACGCGGGGGCCGGCGCGGAGGCCGAGCCCGGCGCCGCGGGTGCCAGCGGTGAGGCGGGCGCCTCGGGCGCCGTCAGATACGCCTGCCAGCCGGTCGGCGGCTTCTGGCCGACGCCCAGCCCCCGCAGTCTTTCGAGCGTCTCCGGGTCCTGCGCGTCCAGCCAGTCCACGAGTTCCTTGAACGTCACGCACCGCACGCCGTCCTTCACACAGACGGTCTTGATCGTCTCCTCGACGGCGCGCATGTACGTGCCGCCGTTCCACGACTCGAAGTGGTTGCCGATGATCAGCGGCGCGCGGTTGCCGTCGTAGGCACGGTCGAAGGCCTGGATCAGACCGTCACGCATCTGGTTTCCCCAGTACACGTGCTGGGACGGGTCGCCGTTGACCGTCTTCGACTGGTTGAACATGAAGTTGTAGTCCATCGAGAGCGTCTCGAACTTCCGGCCGGGCACCGGGACGAGCTGGAGCGGGATGTCCCACATACCCTCGGTCTTCTTCGGCCAGACCTGGTTGCCGACACCGCTGGAGTCGTAGCGGAAGCCCATCGTCCGCGCCGCCGCCATCATGTTCTTCTGCCCTTCCAGGCAGGGCGTGCGGGCGCCGACGAGTTCCTTCTCGTAGTCGAAGGGCAGCGGGGGTTCGGTCGCCAGGCCGCTGTTGGTCTTCCAGTTCTTGACGAAGGCCTTGGCCTGGCTGATCTCGCTCTTCCACTCCTCGACGGACCAGGTGCCGACGCCGCCGTCCGCGCCGCAGAAGTGCCCGTTGAAGTGGGTGCCAATCTCGTTGCCGTCCTGCCAGGCGCCGCGCAGCTCGCGCAGAGTGTTCTTGATGCCCTCGGCGTCGTTGAAGCCGATGTCCGAGCGGCCGACCGCGTGCTGCGGCGGGCTGTACTGCTTGGACTTGTCCTTCGGCAGCAGATAGACGCCGCTGAGGAAGTACGTCATCTTCGCGTCGTACTTCTTGCCCACCTCGCGGAAGTGGGAGAAGAGCTTCTGGCTGTCCTCGCCGGCGCCGTCCCAGGAGAACACCACGAACTGCGGCGGCTTCTGACCGGGCTTCAGACGCTCAGGCTTGAGGACACCGGGCTGGACGCCGGTGTACGCGGTCGAACCGTCGCCGATGAGCCGCACCGCACTCTTGGGCGGCCCCTTCTTCGCTCCATGCGCGCCTCCCTCGGTCTCGGTCCCCGCCGTGTTCCCGGGCTTCGTCTCCGGTGATCCCGACCCGGAACATCCGGCGAGCCCGACGGCCACCGCCGTCACAACCGCGCCGCAGGCGATCCTCTTTCTGGCGGCCAGCATCCGCCCACCTCTTCCCTCGGGTTCTGTGCGTTGAAGCGCCGACACGCCGAGCACGGCGCCGAGCGCCGCCAACGTCGCACTGGGACCCGAGGGGATCCGGTATGACAAGCCGTACAAAATGACTAATCACCGCTAAGGGTGAATGTTTGCCCCATTTGCCCTGAAAGTCATGCCTCAATCTTTACTCTCCATTACGATCCATTTACTGATTGTTGATGATCCCGCTACTGCACGCCGTGACCCACGGCCGCGTCCCCCCATATCCCGCGACCGCGCTTCCCCGGAGGAGACGGGAACCATGTCTGCCTGCGTCCCCACCCGTGAAGACCAGCCCCACCGCCCCCACACGAACCACTCCTCTCCCCCGGTCCATGAGCGACGCGCGTCGTTGCTGCCACGCTTCATGCGCGCGAACCGCCGGCAGAGCCCGGAGCACGAACAGCACGAACAGCAGCCACAGCACCAGCAGCAGCCACAGCACCAGCAGAGCGCGGGCTCCCCACGGCCCGGCGGACGGCGACGGGGATTCCGGATCGCCGGGGGGGACTTCTCCGCTTCCATCTCGGTCTTCCTGATCGCGCTGCCGCTCTCCCTCGGCATCGCGCTCGCCACCGGCGCACCCCTCCAGGCCGGTCTCGTCGCCGCGGCCGTCGGCGGCCTCGTGGTCGGCCGCTTCGGCGGCGCGCCCCTCCAGGTCAGCGGTCCGGCGGCCGGTCTGACCGTCGTCACCGCCGACCTGATCCATCAGTACGGCTGGCGCACCACCTGCGCCATCACGGTCCTCGCGGGCTTCGTCCAACTCTGCCTCTCCGCCCTGCGCGTCGCCCGCTCGGCGCTCGCGGTGAGCCCGGCGATCGTGCACGGCATGCTGGCGGGCATCGGCGTCACGATCGCGCTCGCGCAGTTGCACATCGTCCTCGGCGGCACGCCGCAGAGCTCCGCCGTCGCCAACGTCCAGGGGCTTCCCGCCCAGTTGGCCGATCTGCACCCGGGCGCGCTCTCCGTGAGCGCGCTGACCGTGGCCGTCCTGCTCGCCTGGCCGCGTATCCCCGGGCGTACGGGTCAGATCGCGCGGAAGGTGCCCGCCGCCCTCGCGGCGGTGGCGGCGGCGACCGCCGCGGCCCTGCTCGCGGGCCTGACCCTCGACCGGGTCGATCTGCCCTCCTGGAGCAGCCACGCGCTCCCCGAGCTGCCGCAGGGGCCTGCGCTCGGACTGGTCGCCGCCGTCCTCACCGTCACCCTGGTCGCCAGCGTCGAGTCACTTCTGTCGGCGGTCGCCGTCGACAAGCTGGTGGCCGCCCGCAAGGAGCCGGACGTCCAGATCCCGCGCGCCCGGCTGGACCGGGAGCTGTCCGGACAGGGCGCGGCGAACATCGTCTCCGGCGCCATGGGCGGACTGCCGATCACCGGCGTCGCCGTCCGCAGCGCGGCGAACGTGGCCGCCGGCGCGGTGAGTCGGCACTCGACGATGCTGCACGGGCTGTGGGTCGCCATCGCCGCGATCTTCCTGGGCTCCGTGCTCGGTCTGATCCCGCTGGCCGCGCTCGCGGCACTGGTCATGGTGATCGGTGTGCAGATGGTCAACATCACGCACATGCGCAACGTGCGGCGCAATCGCGAACTGCTCGTCTATGTGGGGACGCTGGCCGGTGTGGTGTTCACCGGTGTCCTGGAAGGGGTGGCGATCGGTATCGCCCTCGCGGTCGCCGTCGCGCTGTACCGGCTCACCCGGACACGGATCACGATGGACGAGCGGGACGGGGTCCACCGGCTGCACGCGCGCGGCCAGTTGACGTTCCTGGCCGTCCCTCGGCTGAGCCGTCTGCTGCACCAGGTGCCGCAGGGTAGCCCCTGCGTGGTCGAGTTGGACGGGTCGTTCATGGATCACGCGGCGTACGAGGCGCTGCACGACTGGCAGGTCGCGCATCTGTCGCAGGGCGGGACGGTCGAATTCACCGGCAGGTCGGGTGCCCGGATCGCCGAGCCCGCCGAGCCCGTGTCGGAGTCGAGCAGTTGCTGCCGGCCGTGGACAGCGTGGCGTAACCACCACTGCGGAGATCCGGTCGAGCAACCTTCGACGGCTCAGGGGCGGAAGACCAACCACGTACAGGTGGCGAGCAAGGTCCAGGGCGGGCAACTCGCCAGTGGGCTCAGCTCGTTCCAGCGCAACACGGCCCCGCTCGTACGCGGCGAGCTGGCGCGGCTGGCGCGCGAGGGCCAGCAGCCCTCCCAGCTCTTTCTCACCTGCGCGGACTCGCGTCTGGTGACGAGCATGATCACGGCGAGTGGTCCGGGCGATCTGTTCACCGTCCGCAATGTCGGCAATCTGGTCCCCCTTCCTGGGGAGGAGGGTGCTCAGGGGCAGGACGACTCGGTGGCGGCGGCGATCGAGTACGCGGTCGATGTCCTCCGGGTCCAATCGATCACGGTCTGCGGGCACTCGGGATGCGGCGCGATGCAGGCCCTCCTCAAGTCCCCCGACAACGAGCCCCGGCGCGTCGCCGCCAAGGCCGGCCAGCACGCGGCCCCGGCGCGCTCCGCGCAGACCGGCACCCGCACCGCCACGCACGCGGGCACCCGCACCACCGCCCCGCCCTCCTCCCCCCTCACCCGCTGGCTCCGGCACGGCCGGCCGAGCCTGGAGCGGATGAGGAGCCGCGACCACGCGTGGGCAAGGATCGCCGGGCGGCTGCCCGCCGACGCGGTCGAGCAGCTCTGTCTCACCAATGTCGTCCAGCAGTTGGAGCATCTGCGGGCCCACGAGTCGGTGGCCCGGGGCCTCGCCGAGGGAAGGCTCCAACTGCACGGCATGTACTTCCATGTCGGTGAGGCGCAGGCGTATCTGCTCGCGTCCGACGGACAGCAGGACGGCCACGGCGACAGGACCGACGAGGTGTTCAACCGGGTGGCCCCGACGGCATTCGAGGAGTCGCGCGCCTGAACCTGCGCGCTCCCGCATCCGTGAGAATGTGTGGCCCCGTTCCCCACCACAGCCGGGGAACGGGGCCATTTACTCCTGTCGCCCCCTCGTCAGCCCAGCCGCATAGGTCTAAACCAATTTCCTGAAGACCCTTGTCACCCGGGCATCTGCCTGATGAGCTAGGCCCGGGGACACATAGGACGCCCTGGGAAAGGGAGATGTCGTGAGCAACGAAAGCCTGGCCAACCTGCTCAAGGAAGAGCGGAGGTTCGCGCCACCGGCCGAACTGGCCGCCAACGCCAACGTGACAGCGGAGGCGTACGAGCAGGCCGCGGCGGACAGGCTTGGCTTCTGGGCCGAGCAGGCCCGGCGGCTCACCTGGGCCACCGAACCGACCGAGACCCTCGACTGGTCGAACCCGCCCTTCGCGAAATGGTTCGCGGACGGCGAGCTCAACGTCGCGTACAACTGCGTGGACCGCCACGTCGAGGCGGGCAACGGCGACCGGGTCGCCATCCACTTCGAGGGCGAGCCGGGCGACAGCCGCTCCCTCACCTACGCCGACCTCAAGGACGAGGTCTCGCGCGCCGCGAACGCGCTCACCGAGCTCGGCGTGACCAAGGGCGACCGCGTCGCCATCTATATGCCGATGATCCCCGAGACGGCCGTCGCGATGCTGGCCTGCGCCCGCGTCGGCGCCGCGCACTCCGTGGTTTTCGGCGGCTTCTCGGCCGACGCCGTCGCCTCCCGTATCCAGGACGCCGACGCCAAGCTCGTCATCACCTCCGACGGCGGCTACCGGCGCGGGAAGCCGAGCGCGCTCAAGCCCGCGATCGACGACGCCGTCGCCCGCTGCCCGCAGGTCGAGCATGTCCTGGTGGTACGCCGCACCGGCCAGGACACCGCCTTCAGCGAGGGCCGCGACGTGTGGTGGCACGACATCGTCGACCGCCAGTCCACCGAGCACACGCCGGAGCCGTTCGACGCCGAGCACCCGCTCTTCATCCTGTACACGTCCGGCACGACGGGTAAGCCCAAGGGCATCCTGCACACCTCGGGTGGCTATCTCACCCAGGTGGCGTACACCCATCACGCGGTCTTCGACCTCAAGCCGGAGACGGACGTCTACTGGTGCACGGCCGACGTCGGCTGGGTGACCGGCCACTCGTACATCGTCTACGGGCCGCTGGCCAACGGCGCGACGCAGGTCATGTACGAGGGGACGCCCGACACCCCGCACCAGGGGCGGTTCTGGGAGATCGTCCAGAAGTACGGCGTGACGATCCTCTACACGGCGCCGACAGCGATCCGCACGTTCATGAAGTGGGGGGACGACATCCCCGCCAAGTTCGATCTGTCGTCGCTGCGCGTCCTGGGCTCGGTCGGTGAGCCGATCAACCCCGAGGCCTGGATCTGGTACCGGCAGAACATCGGCGCCGGCAAGACCCCGGTCGTGGACACCTGGTGGCAGACCGAGACCGGCGGCATAATGATCTCCCCGCTGCCCGGCGTCACCGCCGCGAAGCCGGGCTCCGCGCAGCGCGCGCTCCCCGGTATCTCGGCGACCGTCGTGGACGACGACGGCAACGAGGTGCCGGACGGCGGCGGTGGTTATCTCGTCCTCACCGAGCCGTGGCCGTCCATGCTCCGCACCATCTGGGGCGACGACCAGCGGTTCATCGACACCTACTGGTCGCGTTTCGAGGGCAAGTACTTCGCGGGCGACGGCGCCAAGAAGGACAACGACGGCGACCTCTGGCTGCTGGGCCGGGTCGACGACGTGATGCTGGTGTCCGGCCACAACATCTCCACCACGGAGGTCGAGTCGGCGCTCGTCTCGCACCCGAAGATCGCCGAGGCGGCCGTCGTCGGCGCCACGGACGAGACGACCGGACAGGCGATCGTCGCCTTCGTCATCCTGCGGGGTACGGCGTCGGTGGACGATGGCCTGGTGGCGGAGTTGCGCAACCATGTCAGTACGGTGCTGGGGCCGATCGCCAAGCCGAAGCGGATCCTGCCGGTGGCCGAGCTGCCGAAGACCCGGTCCGGCAAGATCATGCGACGCCTGCTGCGCGATGTCGCCGAGGACCGTCAGCTCGGTGATGTCACGACGCTCACCGACTCCTCGGTGATGGAGCTGATCCAGACCCAGCTCCCGAGCGCGACCAGCGAGGACTGATCTCGTAGGTCCGGCCGATGTGGCGGCCCCCGGCGCATTGCGCCGGGGGCGGCCTTTTGTAAAGTGGGCGGCACGTCAACGATGTAACAAAGAACCACAGGTGCGCCGGGAAGTCTGGTCGGCAGGTGATCTGTCATGCCGCCGAACCGACCGGAGGACCCCTTCGTGGCCACCCCGCGCAATTTCCTCGGACGCCTCCCGCTTCCCGAGCGGACGTATCTCGCGAGCGCGCTGCGGACCGAGACCGTCGGCGGTGTCCTGCTCCTCCTCGCCGCCATCGCCGCGCTGATCTGGGCCAACACCCCCGTCAGCGGCAGTTACGCGACCGTCGGCGACTTCCATCTGGGCCCGGCCTCGCTCGGCCTGGACCTCTCGGTCCGGCACTGGGCCGCCGACGGGCTGCTCACGGTCTTCTTCTTCGTCGCCGGGATCGAGCTGAAGCGCGAACTGGTCGCCGGGGAGCTGCGCGACCCGAAGGCCGCCGCCCTCCCCGTGATCGCGGCGCTCTGCGGCATGGTGATGCCCGCTCTCGTCTATCTGCTGGTCAACGTGGCGGGCGGCGGATCCACCGACGGCTGGGCCGTCCCCACAGCCACCGACATCGCCTTCGCGCTCGCCGTGCTCGCCGTCCTCGGCACCTCACTGCCGTCCGCGCTGCGCGCCTTCCTGCTCACCCTCGCCGTCGTGGACGACCTCTTCGCGATCCTGATCATCGCGATCTTCTTCACCAGCGACATCGACGTCCTGGCGCTGGCCGGCGCCTTCGCCGGGCTCGTCGTCTTCTGGTTCCTCCTGAGGAAGGGTGTGCGCGGCTGGTACGTGTACGTCCCGCTGGCCCTCGTCATCTGGGCCCTGATGCTCAACAGCGGCGTCCACGCCACCGTCGCCGGCGTCGCGATGGGTCTGATGCTCCGCTGCGTGAGGCGGGAGGGCGAGAAGCAGTCCCCGGGCGAGCGCATCGAACATCTCGTCCGCCCGCTGTCGGCCGGTCTCGCCGTGCCGCTCTTCGCGCTCTTCTCGGCGGGTGTCTCGATCAGCGGTGGCGCGCTCGCCGACGTCTTCACCCGGCCGGAGACCCTGGGGGTGGTGCTCGGGCTCGTCGTCGGCAAGACGCTCGGCATCTTCGCCGGCACCTGGCTGGCCGCGCGCTTCACCCGCGCGACCCTGAACGAGGATCTGACCTGGCCGGACATCCTGGCCGTGTCGACGCTCGCGGGGATCGGCTTCACCGTCTCGCTGCTCATCGGCGAACTCGCCTTCACCGACGACCCGGGGCTGACGGAGGAGGTGAAGGCGGCCGTCCTGACGGGCTCGGTGATCGCCGCCGTACTCGCCGCCGTACTGCTGCGGCTGAGGGTCCGTAGGTACCGGGCGCTGTACGACTCCGAGGAGCGCGACGAGGACATGGACGGTATTCCTGATATCTACGAGCAGGACAGCCCGGAGTACCACCTGAGAATGGCCGCCATCCACGAGAAGAAGGCGGCGGAACACCGCCGGTTGGCCGAACACGCCGCAGCGGCGCGCGATGACGGCCCCGGTCCGGCATGATCTGACATCCGGCATGATCTGAAGGCGCGGAGCCTGAAATACCCCAGATCTGCGAGAGCGCAGCCGAAACGAGGGAGTCAACGATGAGCGACCCCGGCAGCCACGCCGCTGTCACCACCGCCGCTGTCGACGGCGTTCCAGCCGTCCGGGTCAACGGGGACCGCAGCCTTGGGCAGTTGGTCTCCTCGGCCACGGCCGAGATGTCCGCGCTGGTGCATGACGAGATCGCGCTGGCCAAGGCCGAGCTGCGACAGGACGCCAAGCGGGGCGCGATGGGCGGCGCCGCGATCGGCATCGCGGGAGTGTTCGCACTCTTCTCACTGCCGGTGCTGAGCTTCGCCGCCGCGTACGGTATCCACAACTGGGGCCTCGGGCTCGCGTGGTCGTTCCTGATCGTGGGGGGAGCGTTTCTGCTCATCGCGGGGGTGCTGGCGCTGATCGCCATGCGGAAGTTCAAGCGGGTCAAGCCGCCGGAGAAGAGCATCGCGTCCGCCAAGGAGACGGCCGCCGTTCTCCAGACGGTGAAGCCGCACCCCCGCCCGGTCCATGAGACGGGCAAGACTGTGGCACGCTCGTCTGCATGACCGCCCCCGAAAACGGCCCCGATTCCACCCCCGGCAGCCTTCCCGCGACGGTCGCGGCCGATGTGCGCCTCGACGGTCCCTGGACGCACCGGGACGTGGCCGCCAACGGAGCCCGCTTTCATATCGCCGAGATGGGCGACGGGCCGATGGTGCTGCTGCTTCACGGCTTCCCGCAGTTCTGGTGGACCTGGCGGCACCAGCTGCCCGCGCTCGCCGAGGCCGGGTACCGGGCCGTCGCGATGGACCTGCGGGGCGTGGGCGGCAGCGACCGTACGCCCCGGGGTTACGACCCCGCGAATCTGGCGCTCGACATCACCGGTGTGATCCGCTCGCTCGGTGAGCCGGACGCCGCGCTCGTCGGGCACGACCTGGGCGGTTATCTCGCCTGGACCGCCGCCGTGATGCGGCCGAAGCTGGTGCGCCGGCTCGTGGTGTCGTCGATGCCGCACCCGCGCCGCTGGCGCTCGGCGATGCTGTCGGACTTCTCGCAGAGCCGGGCCGGCTCGTACATCTGGGGATTCCAGCGGCCATGGGTACCCGAGCGTCAGCTCGTCGCGCGCGACGGGGCGTTGGTGGGCGACCTGATCCGCGGCTGGTCGGGGCCGCAGCCCCCCGACGACAAGACGGTCGACATCTACCGGCGGGCGATGACCATCCCGTCGACGGCGCACTGCTCGATCGAGCCGTACCGCTGGATGGTGCGGTCGATGGCGCGGCCGGACGGGATCCAGTTCAACCGTCGGATGAAGCGCCCGGTGCGGGTGCCGACCCTCCAGCTGCACGGGTCGCTCGACTCGGCGATGCGCACGCGCAGTACGGCCGGGTCCGCCGAGTACGTCGAAGCGCCGTACCGCTGGCGGCTGTTCGACGGTCTTGGCCATTTTCCGCAGGAGGAGGACCCCGTGGCCTTCTCCACGGAGCTCATCAACTGGCTCAAGGATCCGGAGCCCGACCGCTGATCAGCGCCTTGTCCGGCCGGTCGACGGGTGACCCCGAGAACGTTTGTACGACGAACAGCCAATTGCCTCGCGCATAGGCCAATTGGCCGACGCCGGGGCGATTACCGACCATGGGCCCCGGGCAAACGTCCGTGTATGGGCTGGACGCACGACTTCGGTGACGCAGCACGCAACCGCCGCTCGGCCTCTGTGCCGATCACCCATGAGAGGGGCGGCCCGGAAGATCAGGGGCATGATCTCCGACTCGGTATTCCACTGATTCTCCGCCGAAGGGCCCGTTGGGTCTCGGCACGGCTGCGGCATCAGCGCGGCTAAGCGCGGCGGAAGCGGTGGGGGCGAGTAGGAGCGTCAAGGGAACACCGGAACGAAGACCGGAGCGAAGAGGCGGAATGAGCCGGACGTACTGATCGCGGGAACAACGGAGGACAGTGCCGGGCCGGGCCAGGGAATCCCTGGCCCGGCCCGTCCTCGTTGCGGCTCGTACCTCTTGAAGCGCGAAGCTCTCGCCCTAGAGCGCGCAGCCCTGGCTGTCGACCTGCTGGTTGGCCGTACGGCCGCGCTCGATGTCCTCGCGGATCTCGTCGGCCGTCAGCGCGTAGCCGGTGTCCGGGTCGTCGAGCGAGCGGGCGAAGATCACGCCGTACACCCGGCCGTCGGTGGTGAGCAGCGGGCCGCCGGAGTTGCCCTGGCGGACCGTCGCGAAGAGCGAGTAGACGTCGCGCCGTACCTCTCCGCGCCGGTAGATGTCCGGCCCGTTGGCGTCGATACGGCCCCGGACACGGGCCGAGCGCACGTCGTACGCGCCGTTCTCCGGGAAGCCGGCGACGATCGCGCTGTCGCCGCTGCGGGCGTCCTCGTCGGTGAACCGGAGCACAGGGGCGCGCAGGTCGGGCACGTCCAGGACGGCGATGTCGCGCTCCCAGTCGTAGAGGACGACCTTCGCGTCGTACAGCCGGCCTTCGCCGCCTATCTGCACGGTCGGTTCGTCCACGCCGCCGACGACATGCGCGTTGGTCATGACGCGGCGGTCGGCGAAGACGAAGCCGGTGCCTTCGAGGACCTTGCCGCAACTCTGTGCCGTACCGACCACCTTGACGATGGAGCGCTGCGCGCGGGCCGCGACGGGGCTGCCGACGAGCGCGGGGTCCGGCGGGTCGACCGCGGTGATCGGCTCGTTGGCGAACGGGCTGAAGACCTGCGGGAAGCCCTTCTCCGCGAGGACGGAGGAGAAGCCCGTGAACCAGGTCGCCGTCTGGTCCGGCATCACCCGCGAGACGCCGAGCAGCACCTTCGAGTTACGGACCTCCTTGCCGAGCGTCGGCAGCGAGGTCCCGGCCAGGGCGGAGCCGATCAGCCAGGCGACCAGCAGCATCGCGACCACATTGACCAGCGCGCCGCCCGTGGCGTCCACGGCGCGCGCCGGTGACCAGGTGATGTAGCGGCGGAGCTTGTTGCCGAGGTGGGTGGTGAAGGCCTGTCCCACGGAGGCGCACACGATCACGACGACGACGGCGACGACCGTCGCTGTCGTCGTGACCTCGGCCTCCTCGGTGATCTGGTCCCAGAGCACCGGGAGCAGATAGACCGCGACGAGACCGCCGCCGAGGAAACCGATCACCGACAGGATGCCGACGACGAATCCCTGGCGGTAGCCGACGATCGCGAACCATACGGCCGCGAGCAGCAGCAGGATGTCCAGCACGTTCACTGTCAATAGCCTCGCTAGCCTCGCGGATTCGTCTCCCGTCGCCCCGTCGGGCGGGGGGACGGACCTGCGGCGGAATCGCCGCGCCGAACCCGTGGAACCGGGTCGGCGCAGCGATTGGGCAAGCGTGTCATGAGCGCCCGTCGAGCGGGACCTCCTTGGAGCGGTCCCACGGGCGCTCCCAGCCCGAGAAGTGCAGAATGCGGTCGATCACGCCGGCGGTGAATCCCCACACGAGCGCGGAGGCGACCGTGAAGGCGGGGCTGTGGACGCCGCTCGGGTGTGTGGCGATGACGCGGTTGGCCGGGTCCGTGAGATCCGCCACGGGGACGGCGAAGACCCGGGCCGTCTCCGCGAGATCGACGGCGCCGACCGGGCTGGGGGTGTGCCACCAGCCGAGGACCGGGGTCACCACGAACTCGCTCACCGGGATGTAGAGCTTGGGCAGCACGCCGAAGAGCTGGACTCCGGCCGGGTCGAGCCCGGTCTCCTCCTCGGCCTCCCGCAGTGCGGCGCGCAGCGGTCCGGTCGTCGCCGGATCGCCGTCCTCGGGGTCGAGGGCGCCGCCGGGGAAGGATGCCTGTCCGGCGTGCGAGCGCAGGGTGCTGGCGCGCTCCATCAGCAGCAGCTCCGGGCCGCGCTCGCCCTCACCGAAGAGGATGAGCACGGCGGACTGCCGTCCGAGACCGTTCTCGGGCGGCAGGAAACGGCTCAGCTGTTCCGGCGCCACGGTGCGCATGGCGTGCACCACCGGGGCCAGCCACGCGGGCAGGCCTTCGGTGGTGACGGGGACGTCGGTCACTGCTTCGTCGCGGATTCGTGCGGCCTTTTCATGTCTCGGTGCGTCACGCGCGGTGCGTGCGGCGCGTGCCGTCTCGGCTGAACGTGCGGTTGTACGTGCGGTCTGCGTGGTCTGTGCGGTCCTGGCGTCATGCGTGTCAGCCCGTGTCATCGGCACCCCCGACGTACAACGCCCGCTGTCGCCCGGATCGTTCCAGCCCGCATACGCCGCAGCCCTTCCTCTCCCGCCCGCCGGCGCCCCCGCCGCGCCGGTCTGTCCGGTGATACGGCTCCGGCCCGCCGTGCGCTCACCGCGCGGGCGGTCATTCGGCCCCGGCGGGGGTGCCGAGCGGCGGTGCGGGCTTGCCCGGGTAGTCCGGCGGCGGGGAGAGCCGCTGTCCCGGATAGCCGCCCAGCTCGTACTTGAGCAGCTTCTTCGCCTTCTCCGGGTCGGTCTCGCCCTCTCCGTAGGAGGGGCAGAGGGGGGCGATCGGGCAGGCGCCGCAGGCGGGTTTACGGGAGTGGCAGACCCGGCGTCCGTGGAAGATGATCCGATGCGAGAGCATCGTCCACTCGCTCTTGGGGAAGATCGCGGCGATCTCCGCCTCGACCTTCTCCGGGTCTTCCTGGTCGGTCCACTTCCAGCGGCGCACCAGTCGGCCGAAGTGGGTGTCGACGGTCAGGCCGGGGACACCGAAAGCGTTGCCGAGCACCACGTTGGCCGTCTTCCGGCCGACGCCGGGCAGCGTCACGAGGTCCTTCAGCGTGCCGGGCACCTCACCGTCGTAACGGTCACGCAGCGCCGTCGAGAGCCCTATGAGCGACCTCGTCTTGGCACGGAAGAACCCGGTGGGGCGGATGACCTCCTCCAGCTCCTCGGGCACGGCGGCGGCCATGTCCTCCGGAGTCGGGTACTTCGCGAAGAGCGCGGGCGTCGTCTGGTTGACGCGCAGGTCCGTCGTCTGGGCCGACAGGACCGTGGCGACGAGCAGCTCGAAGGGGTTGCGGAAGTCCAGCTCCGGGTGGGCGTACGGATAGACGTCCGCCAGCTCGCGGTTTATCCGGCGGGCGCGGCGGACCATCGCCAGGTGCGACTCCGGCTTGGCGCTCTTCGGCCGCTTGGCGCCCGGGGCCTTGGCCGCGGGCTTCGAGCTCCCGGACCGGCCGCTCGTGCGCTCGGAGCTCGGGGACTTTACGTCCGCGGGCTTTTCGCTCGTACGTTTTGCAGCTTTTGTGGTTTTTTTCGACTTCGCGGCGGCCTGTTCGCCCACAGCGGAATTCTGCTTCGGTGACACTCTTCCAGCTCCCTTGGCCTGCCCTCTCACCGGCGAGTTGGACACCCGGCCAGCCTAGAGCCCTGCACTGACATCCGCCCCGGGCCCCGGCCGATCACCACCCGAATCGGGCCCCGGGGCACGGTTCGCGGCCGCTGTACGTCAAACTTGTGACTGATCGCACGTTTTCGACAACGGGTGACCGGTACGGAGACAGAGTTGCCTCCGGCCCCGGTCACCCGTGAACATGCAGCACGTCCGGCATCATGGGATCGACGGTCCCCTGAGCAGGTCGACAAGGAGAGATTTCGTGGACGACGTTCTACGACGCGCCCCGCTCTTCGCGGCGCTCGACGACGAGCAGGCCGCGGAGCTCCGCGCCTCGATGAGTGAGACGACGCTCGCCCGTGGCGACGCGCTGTTCCACGAAGGCGACCCCGGCGACCGCCTGTATGTGGTCACCGAGGGCAAGGTCAAACTGCACCGCACATCCCCCGACGGCCGGGAGAACATGCTGGCCGTCCTCGGCCCCGGCGAACTGATCGGCGAACTGTCGCTCTTCGACCCGGGCCCGCGCACCGCCACCGCGAGCGCCCTCACCGAGGTCAAGCTCCTCGGCCTGGGCCACGGCGACCTCCAGCCCTGGCTGAACGCCCGCCCCGAGGTGGCCACCGCGCTGCTGCGCGCCGTCGCCCGGCGCCTGCGCAAGACGAACGACCAGATGTCCGACCTGGTCTTCTCCGACGTACCGGGCCGTGTCGCCCGTGCGCTCCTCGACCTGTCGCGCCGCTTCGGCGTGCAGTCGGAGGAAGGCATTCACGTCGTCCACGACCTGACGCAGGAGGAGCTGGCCCAGTTGGTCGGCGCGTCCCGCGAGACGGTCAACAAGGCGCTCGCCGACTTCGCCCAGCGCGGCTGGCTGCGTCTGGAGGCCCGCGCGGTGATCCTCCTGGACGTCGAACGCCTCGCGAAGCGCTCGCGCTGACCCGGACGCCACCGAGGTCCGGACCACACCGGAAGGGCCGCCCGGCTCACCGAGAGCCGGGCGGCCTTCCGCATGCCCCGGCGGCCCTCCCTGAGGCGTCCCGGGCCGGTGTCCCGGGCCGGTGCGTTACGTGCGTTACGGACCCGGGATCAGTCCGTGCTCCCGCAGGTACTCCAGCTGCGCCCGCACCGACAGCTCCGCCGCCGGCCACAGGGACCGGTCCACGCCGCTGCCTCCGTACACATGCGCCACGATCTCCGCCGCCGAGCGGTAGCCGTCCTCCACCGCCGTCTCGACCTGCGCGAGACGGCTCGCGCGGTGCGCGAGGTAGTACTCGACCGCGCCCTGCGCGTCCTCCAGTACGGGGCCGTGGCCCGGCAGCACCGTATGGACGCCGTCGTCGACCGTGAGCGAGCGCAGCCGCCGCAGCGAGTCGACGTAGTCGCCGAGCCTGCCGTCCGGGTGGGCCACCATCGTCGTACCGCGCCCGAGGATCGTGTCGCCCGTCAGCACCGCGCGGTCGGCGGGCAGATGGAAGCAGAGCGAGTCGGAGGTGTGCCCGGGGGTCGCCACGACGCGCAGCTCCAGCCCGCCCGCGGTGACGACGTCCCCGGCCGCCAGCCCCTCGTCGCCGAGGCGCAGCGCCGGGTCCAGGGCCCGTACGGGCGTACGGGTCAGCTCGGCGAAGCGCGCCGCGCCCTCCGCGTGGTCCGGGTGGCCGTGGGTGAGGAGGGTCAGCGCGACGCGCTTGCCCGCCTCCTCGGCGGTGGCCACGACCGCCCGCAGATGCGTTTCGTCGAGCGGGCCGGGATCGATCACGACCGCGAGCCCCGAGTCCGGCTCGGAGAGGATCCAGGTGTTCGTGCCGTCGAGGGTCATCGCCGACGCGTTGGGCGCGAGCACGTTGACCGCGCGGGCCGTCGCGGCGCCCGACAGGACGCCTCCGCGCGGCTGTCCCGGCAGGGCCGCCGCGTCCGTCATCGGTCCCCACCCGCCAGCGGCACGCGCTTGGTGAACTCGTCCTGGCCCGGCCAGCTCAGCACCACCTCGTCACCCTCCACCCTCGGTCTGGCCAGCACGGGCGCCAGGTCCCGCCCCACGGCGGCTTCGAGGGCCTCGGCGGCGGAGCCGTACGTCTGGAGCTCGCGCAGGGTCGCCACGGTGGGGGGCATCATCAGCAGTTCGCCCGCGTCGTATCCGAGTGCCGCGTCGGCGGGCCGGATCCACACCGTGTGGTCGGCCTCCGTAGAAGCGTTGCGCGTACGCTGCCCGGTCGGCAGCGCGGCCACGAAGAACCAGGTGTCGTACCTCTTGGGCTCGAACTCCGGGGTGATCCACCGGGTCCAGGCCGCCAGCAGATCGCTGCGCAGTGTCAGACCGCGCCGGTCGAGGAATTCCGCGAAGGACAGCTCACGGTCGACGAGAGCGGCCCGGTCGGCCTCCCAGTCGTCCCCCGTGGTGTCGCCGACGACGGTCTCGGCCGTCTCCCCCGCCAGCAGGACGCCGGCCTCCTCGTACGTCTCGCGCACCGCCGCGCAGACGATGGCCTGTGCCGACGCGGCGTCCACGCCGAGCCGCCGGGCCCACACGTCGCGCCCCGGGCCCGCCCAGCGGACGAGCCGGTCGTCGTCGCGCGGGTCGACGCCGCCGCCGGGATAGGCGTAGGCACCCCCGGCGAAGGCCATGGAGGTGCTGCGGCGCAGCATATGTACGGAGGGTCCGTCGACGGCGTCGCGCAGCAGCATCACGGTCGCGGCCCGCCGTGCGGGGGCGACGGTGAGCTCGCCCTGGGCGAGCGCGCGGATGCGGCCGGACCACTCGGGCGGGAACCACTGACCATTGGGCATGCCGGGATGCTACGGGCTTCCCCGGCGATGTTCGAGAGCCACCTTCCCGGGGTGCGGGGACCCCGGGAGGGCACGCGGCCGGCCGGCCCACCCCAGGCGGCCCGGCCGGACTCGCGGACCCTTCGGTCCACTCGGTCCGCTCAGTCCGCGGCCACTTCCACCTGGATCTCGATCTCGACGGGTGCGTCCAGCGGCAGGACGGCGACTCCCACCGCGCTGCGCGCGTGCACACCCTTGTCCCCGAAGACCTGACCGAACAGCTCGCTCGCCCCGTTGAGGACGGCGGGCTGGCCCGTGAAGTCCGACGCGGAAGCGACGAACCCCACGACCTTCACGACGCGCTCCACGCGGTCCAGGTCGCCGATGACGGACTTCACGGCGGCCAGCGCGTTCAGCGCGCAGACCCGGGCGAGGTCCTTGGCCTCCTCCGGCGTCACCTCGGCGCCGACCTTGCCGGTCACCGGAAGCTTGCCCTCCACCATCGGGAGCTGCCCCGCCGTGTAGACGTACACCCCGGACCGTACGGCCGGCTGATACGCCGCCAGAGGCGGTACGACCTGCGGAACCGTCAGCCCCAGTTCAGCGAGGGCCGCCTCGACCACGCCGCTCACGCGGACTTCTCTCGCTTCAGATAGGCCACCAGCTGCTCGGGGTTGTTCGGCCCCGGAATGACCTGGACCAGCTCCCAGCCGTCCTCGCCCCAGGTGTCCAGAATCTGCTTCGTCGCGTGCACGAGAAGAGGCACCGTCGCGTATTCCCACTTCGTCATGGGCCGACTGTATCGGCACCACGCCACGGCCTCGTACGGAGCCCGAGGGGGATCTCGTACGGAGCCTCCCGGCGACCACGTGCGTAGCCCGGGGCCCGACTGGTTAGGCTCGAATGTGTGAGCAGGCTCCAGGTCGTCAGCGGCAAGGGCGGGACCGGTAAGACCACGGTCGCCGCGGCCCTCGCGCTCGCCCTCGCGACGGAGGGCAAGCGCACCCTCCTTGTGGAGGTCGAGGGCAGACAGGGCATCGCACAGCTCTTCGAAACGGAGGCGCTTCCTTACGAGGAACGGAAGATCGCCGTCGCCCCGGGCGGCGGCGAGGTGTACGCGCTGGCCATAGACGCCGAGCGCGCGCTTCTCGACTACCTCCAGATGTTCTACAAGCTCGGCAGCGCGGGCCGCGCCCTCAAGAAGATCGGCGCCATCGACTTCGCCACCACCATCGCGCCGGGCGTCCGGGACGTCCTGCTGACGGGCAAGGCGTGCGAGGCCGTACGCCGCCGGGACAAGCGGGGCGAGTTCAGTTACGACTACGTGGTGATGGACGCGCCGCCCACCGGGCGCATCACGCGCTTCCTGAACGTGAACGACGAGGTGGCCGGCCTCGCGAAGATAGGGCCGATATACAACCAGGCGCAGGCCGTCATGCGGGTGCTCAAGTCGCCCGGGACCGCCGTGCATCTGGTGACGCTCCTTGAGGAGATGCCGGTCCAGGAGACCGCCGACGGCATCGGTGAGCTGCGCGGCGCCGAACTGCCCGTCGGCAAGGTGATCGTGAACATGGTGCGCCCCCACGTCCTCGATGAGGAGGCGGTCAACGGCGTGGCGGGCGACCGTCGCAAGGAGGTCACCAAGGCGCTCGCGGCGGCCGGGGTGAGCGCGCCCACGAAGCTCGTCGGACCGCTCCTGGAGCAGGCCGCCGAGCACGCGCAGCGCGTGGAGCTGGAGCGCGAGCAGCGCGCGCTCCTGGCGAAGCTCGGGCTGCCGACGTACGAACTCCCCCTGATCGGCGAGGGCATGGACCTCGCCGGTCTGTACCGCCTGGCGGGGGAGCTACGGAATCTTGGGGAGGCCTGATGACTCTGGACCCGGCGGCGGCCCCGCTCGAAGTCGATCCGCTGCTCGACGCCCCGGAGACGCGCATCATCGTGTGCTGCGGTTCCGGCGGTGTCGGCAAGACGACGACGGCGGCGGCTCTCGGCGTACGGGCGGCGGAACGTGGCCGCAAGGTGGTCGTGCTGACGATCGACCCGGCCCGCCGGCTCGCCCAGTCCATGGGCATCGACTCCCTCGACAACACCCCGCGACAGGTCAAGGGCATCGAAGGCCCCGGTGAACTGCACGCGATGATGCTCGACATGAAGCGCACCTTCGACGAGATCGTCGAGGCGCACGCGGACCAGGACCGGGCACGCGCCATCCTGGAGAACCCCTTCTACCAGTCCCTGTCGGCCGGCTTCGCGGGCACGCAGGAGTACATGGCGATGGAGAAGCTGGGGCAGCTGCGGGCCCGCGAGGAGTGGGACCTGATCGTCGTCGACACCCCGCCGTCGCGCTCCGCGCTGGACTTCCTGGACGCGCCGAAGCGGCTGGGCTCGTTCCTGGACGGGAAGTTCATCCGGCTGCTGATGGCTCCCGCGAAGATGGGCGGCCGGGCCGGGATGAAGTTCCTGAACGTCGGGATGTCGATGATGACCGGCACCCTCGGGAAGCTGCTCGGCGGCCAATTCCTGCGTGACGTGCAGACGTTCGTGGCCGCCATGGACACGATGTTCGGCGGATTCCGTACGCGCGCGGACGCGACGTACCGGCTGCTCCAGGCGCCCGGCACCGCGTTCCTGGTGGTCGCGGCCCCGGAGCGGGACGCGCTGCGCGAGGCGGCGTACTTCGTGGAGCGGCTGGCGGCCGAGGGGATGCCGCTCGCCGGTCTGGTCCTCAACCGCGTGCACGGCAGCGGCGCCGCCCGGCTGTCGGCCGAGCGGGCGCGGGCCGCCGCGGAAAATCTTGAAGAGGGCCGCATTGTGGATCAGGCCCACGGGAAGAAAGGTGTTGGCGAGGCCGCCGCCCCCGCGGACTCCTCTCCCGACGCCCCCCAGGCACCCCACACGTCCGACCAACTCCCGCACCCAGAACAGGAATCACAGTCGTCCGCACAGCCGTCGGTGAATCAGCTGACGGCCGGTCTACTGCGCCTGCACGCCGAGCGGATGCAGGTGCTCAAGCGTGAGCAGCGCACCCGCGACCGCTTCACCGCGCTCCACCCGGAGGTGCCGGTGGCCGAGGTGGCCGCGCTGCCCAGTGACGTACACGACCTCGCCGGGCTCCGGACCATCGGTGACCGCCTCGCGGGCGGAAGCACGGCGACCGGGGCCGCGTAGCCGACGGGTGTGGGGCGCCCGCCAGGGCGTGCTCCGCGCCTGCCCGCGCGCTGGGTACCCGCGAACCGGCGCACTCGCGCACCAGCGCGCGCCGTACCGACGCGCTCGGCACCGACATGCTTGATATCCGCGTGCCTGGCACCTGGCCTGCTTGGTACCGGCGCGTACTCGTAACCCGCGCCCACCCGCTTGCCTGCCGTACGGCGGCGGCCTACCCCACCGCCGCCCATGTCTCGTCGATGACGTCGACGTAATGGCGCGAGCCGTACGTCTCGTCGTCGTCCTCAAGGCCGGCGGGCAGAATGCCCGCGCTGCGCTCGTACTCGGTGCGTGCGGTTTCGAGCAGCCGTCGCCAAGAGGTGACAGTGGGGCGTCTGCGCAGCAATGCGCGTCGCTCCCGCTCGGTCATTCCGCCCCACACGCCGAATTCGACGCGGTTGTCCAGCGCGTCAGCCAGGCACTCCGTCCGCACCGGGCATCCGGTGCACACCGCCTTGGCCCTGTTCTGCGCTGCGCCCTGTACGAACAATTCATCCGGATCGGTAGTGCGGCATGCTGCTTGCGCACTCCAGTCGGTTACCCAGCCCATCCCGGCGCCGTCCTCTCCCGAATCGAGGCTCCCCCACGGCGGAAGCGGCATATTCACCGCTGCCAGTTGAGGACGTTACGGAAGGTGGGCACAGCACAACACCCCCTTCGGGCCCAATCTTGAATGGCCCGAACGGACTATGCGTACGCGGCAGATCACCCAGGGGAGTGACCCGGGGACATGTGCGACGAACCCGACAAGTCGGGTCAACTCTCCTGAGTCGCAACGGACGTCAGAGGACGTACCGGGCGGAATCGGACGGGTCTTCCGACGCTTTACGGTTAGCCGGATGTTCACGTCGGTGACTTGATACGAAACCGCACTGCTGTGACAGTTGAGTGCAGCTTAGGCCAGAGCCTTTGTGTGTGTCCGGCGAATGAGAACGTAGACACCTCACGTTGCTATGCCGTCAAGTTCATGGGACGAGTCCTCCGTTCACGGCGCGGAGGTAGAGCCGCTGATGCCACTCGTTGGCGTCCGGTCCGGAGTCGGTGGCCAGGACGGGGTTGGGGCCAGTTTCGATGAGGTGGAGAAGGGTCCAGGCGACGCCGTAGCAGTCGTCCGGGCCGAAGCAGGAGACGAGCGCTCGGGCTTCCTCTCCCGTGACTGGCTTCGAAATCGCTTCGAGTTGCGCGACACGCCTGTCGAGCTCGTCTTCGCTCGCGTCCCGATCGGGGAGCGGGCCGTCGGTGACGAACGTCTGCACTTCGGGTCTCATGGGCGAATGATCGGCTGCCTTCGATTCTGTGGGCAAGGCGCCTTGGCTGGTCAGGCTGCCGCCGCCGGACGGCACCAGGTCTCAGCCGAGGCCTCATGGGCCAGGCTGGCTTGAGGAGTCCGTCCGGCGCCGACGAAGGTGGCGGCGGCCACGAGGAACGCCGGACGCCGCCGCTCTACATGGAGACGTCGAGGTCTGGTGTTAAGAAGGCATCCGCCCGACGCCCATGTGACCGCCACCACCACTCGCACGCAGACCGCGCACCGATCTACGTTGAGGCCTCGACGGCCTGGCTGCACCTGGATGTCACGGTCTGGTACTCGAACGCTCCGAGAAGCCCCTGCTCCTGCAGAACGCCCTTAACTACGGATTAGGCTGCTGTCATGCCAAAGAAGCGCTCGGGCGGCGGTCTGACCGGGACCCAGCAGGCCGCCAAGTTCCTCGGTGTCAGTGTGCTCGCGGGAGCCGTACTGGCGGGAATCGCCTTGCCCGCCTTCGGAGTTCTGGGCCTGGCGGCCAAGGGGACGGTCGAGGGATTCGACGAGATCCCGGCCAATCTCAAGACGCCGCCGCTCAGCCAGCGCACCACGATCCTCGACAAGGACGGCGGTCCCATCGCCACCGTCTACTCGCGCGACCGGACCGTGGTCCCTCTCACCGACATCTCGCCCTACATGCAGAAGGCGATCGTCGCGATCGAGGACTCGCGCTTCTACGAACACGGGGCGGTCGACCTCAAGGGCGTTCTGCGCGCGGCGAATCGCAACGCGCAGTCGGGCGGCGTCTCCCAGGGCGCGTCGACCCTCACCCAGCAGTACGTGAAGAACGTTTTCGTCGAGGAGGCCGGCGACGACCCCGACAAGGTCGCCCAGGCCACCCAGCAGACCATCGGCCGCAAGATCCGCGAGCTCAAGTTCGCGATCCAGGTCGAGGAGGAGCTGGGCAAGAAGAAGATCCTTGAGAACTACCTGAACATCACCTTCTTCGGACAGCAGGCGTACGGCATCGAGGCCGCCTCGCACCGCTACTTCTCCAAGTCCGCGAAGGACTTGAAGCTGGAGGAGGCGGCGCTGCTGGCGGGCATCGTCCAGTCGCCGAGCCGGTACGACCCGGTGAACGACACGGACGAGGCGACCAAGCGTCGTAACACCGTGATCCAGCGCATGGCCGATGTGAAGGACATCTCGCAGGCCGAGGCCGACCGCGCGAAGAACACCGAGATCGCGCTGAAGGTGAGCCGTCCCAAGAACGGCTGCATCACCGCGGTCAAGGGCGCGGGCTTCTTCTGCGACTACGTACGGAAGGTGTTCCTCACCGACCCCGCGTTCGGCAAGACGCAGGAGGACCGGGCCAAGGTCTGGAACCAGGGCGGTCTGACCATCCGTACGACGCTCGACCCGCAGGCGCAGGAGTCGGCGCAGGAGTCGATCAAGAACCACGTCTACAAGACCGACCAGGTCGCCACCGCGCTGTCGATCGTCGAGCCGGGCACCGGCAAGGTCCTCGCGATGGGCCAGTCGCGGCCGTACGGCGGCGGCAAGAACGAGACGTACATGAACCTGTCGGTCGACGAGGACATGGGCGGCGGCGCCGGCTACCAGCCGGGCTCGACCTTCAAGCCCATCGTCGCGGCGGCGGCCCTGGAGCAGGGCATCCAGCCGACGCAGTCGTACCCCTCGCCGTACCAGATGGACTACCCGAGCCCGGTGCAGACCTGCAAGGGCCCGTGGACGGACCGGGGCGTCCCGGTCGAGAACGAGAACGAGACCGAGGTCGGCCCGTACGGGATGCAGGAGGCGACCGCGAAGTCGGTCAACACCTACTACGTACAGCTGATCAGCCAGATCGGCGTCTGCCCGGTCACCGAACTGGCCAGGAAGATGGGCGTCGAGCGCGCCAACGGCAAGCCGATCGACCAGGTCCCCTCGATCACGCTGGGCACGCAGGAGATGTCGCCGCTGACCATGGCGTCCGGTTACGCGACGTTCGCCAACCGCGGCACGTACTGCACCCCGATCGCCATCGAGTCGATCACCGGCCCGAACGGCAAGGAGATGGACGTCCCGAAGTCGACCTGCTCGCGGGCGATGTCGGAGAAGACGGCGGACACCATAAACACGCTGCTGGAGGGCGTGGTCGAGGACGGTACCGGCCAGGAGGCCGGCCTCGGCAGCAGGCCGAGCGCGGGCAAGACGGGTACGACCGACTTCCGGCTCGCCGCGTGGTTCGTCGGCTACACGCCGAACATGGCGGGCGCGGTGTGGGTCGGTGACCCGCAGCACAAGAAGAAGATGGTGGACATCACCATCGGCGGCCAGTACCACGACAAGGTCTTCGGTGGCGCCGTACCCGGACCGATCTGGCGCGACGCGATGAGCGGTGCGCTCGACGGCAAGGAAGCGCCCCCGTTCAACACCATCCACATCCCGAACCCGGAGAAGGACAAGGCCGACGAGGACAGGGACCGCGACCGTGACCGTCCGGGCGACAACGGCGGCAACGACAACGGTGGTGGCGACAACCGCGGCGGAGGCGGCGACCAGGGAGACGGCGGCGACGGCGACAACGGCGACCAGGACCAGGGCAACGGTCCTGGCGGACTGCCGGGCAACCCGGGCGGCGGCGACAACGACGGGGGCAATCCGTTCCCGGGCATCCCGGAGGGCACGTTCGGCTAGTCCGGCCGGTCCGGCCTGGACGTGAACGAAGAAGGGGGCTCCCGCCGACGCGTGATCGGCGGGAGCCCCCTTCTCGTTCTGCGGTGCTTCAGCTCCCCGCGAGGCTCCGCTTCACCGCGGCGGCGACCCGGCCGCCCTCGGCACGCCCCGCGACCTTCGGCCCGACGATCTTCATGACGGCGCCCATCGCGCGCGGCCCCTCGGCGCCGGCGGCCTTCGCCTCGCCCACGGCCTGCGCGACGATCGCGCCGAGCTCGTCGTCGGTCAGCTGCTGCGGCAGATACGCGTCGAGCAGCACGCCCTCCGCCTTCTCCCGCTCGGCCTGCTCGGCCCGCCCGCCCTGCGCGAAGGCCTCGGCCGCCTCACGGCGCTTCTTGGCCTCCTTGGCGATCACCTTCTGCACCTCGTCGTCGGAGAGCTCGCGCGCCTCCTTGCCGGAGACCTCTTCCTTGGAGATGGCGGCGAGGGTCAGCCGGAGGGTGGCGGAGCGCAGCTCGTCGCGTGCCCTGATCGCGTCGATGAGGTCGTCGTGCAGCTTGGACTTGAGCGTGGTCATGCGGACAGTGTGTCAGGTACCCCCCACGACGCGCCGTTCGGTTTCCGGGGCCGCGGGATGCCGCGGGGGTGTGCCCGGGTGGACGTTCGAGTCTGCGACGATGACACCATGCGCGCACGCTACGGAGTCCCCCTGAAAGTCACCGCGGGAATCGCGGCCGTCGGCGTTGCCGGCATCGCCTACGCCGCCGGTTTCGAGGCCCGCTCCTTCCGGCTGCGACGGGTCTCCGTACCCGTACTTCCGGAGGGCATGCGACCGGTGCGGGTCCTCCAGGTCTCGGACATCCACATGGTCCGCGGCCAGCGCAAGAAGCAGCGCTGGCTCCGCTCCCTGGCCGGCCTGCGCCCCGACTTCGTGGTGAACACCGGCGACAACCTCTCCGACCCGGAGGGCGTACCGGAGGTCCTCGACGCGCTGGGTCCGCTGATGGAACTCCCGGGCGTCTACGTCTTCGGCTCCAACGACTACTACGGCCCCGCCCTGCGCAACCCGGCGCGCTACATCTTCGAGAAGGCCCAGGGCAAGCACGGTCTGAACGGCAACGCGCCGGCCGTCAACGTCGTCCACAACCCCTGGGAGCCGATGCGCGACGCCTTCGACGAGGCGGGCTGGGTGGGGCTCACCAACACCCGCGGCCGGCTCAAGATCGACGGCCACGAGATCGCCTTCACGGGCGTCGACGACCCCCACATCAAGCGCGACCGCTACGCGGAGGTCGCGGGCGGCCCGGAGCCGGACGCGGCCCTCTCAATCGGCGTGGTCCACGCCCCGTACCTCCGCACGCTGGACGCCTTCACGTCGGACGGCTACCCCCTGATCCTGGGCGGCCACACCCACGGCGGCCAGCTCCGCATCCCCTTCTACGGAGCGGTGGTCACCAACTGCGACCTGGACACGGGCCGCGCGAGGGGCCTGTCGACGTACGACGCGGGGGGCCACACGTCCTACCTCCACGTCTCGGCGGGCTGCGGCACGAACCGCTACACCCCGGTCCGCTTCGCGTGCCCCCCGGAGGCGACGCTACTGACGCTGACCCCCCGCCTCTGAGGCCCGCTGCACCCCCCAAAACCGGATTTCGCCTGCGGGCGCCGGTGGGCTAAAGTAATCGATGTCGCAGCGAGACGAGCGACATCGGGGTGTAGCGCAGCTTGGCAGCGCGCTTCGTTCGGGACGAAGAGGTCGTGGGTTCAAATCCCGCCACCCCGACAGCCAAAGCAGCAGGTCAGAGGGCCCAGTGTGCAAGTGTCACTGGGCCCTCTGGCATGCCGCGTGACTATCGATTCGTGAGTGCCCACGGCTTCTGCCGATCCGCCCCGAAGATGCCGTCCATGACCACGGCGCCGGTCTGGATCACGGGCCGTGCTTCCGGTACACCTTCTCGGTCACGGCCGTTCCGGAGTGATCAACGAGCCGGGAGACCTCCTCCAGAGGAACGCCCCGGTCGGAGAGCAGCGACACGAAGCTGTGCCGCAGTTCCCGGTGGTCCACTGAGCGGCGTCGACCCGGTCGACATCTGTGAGTGCCTGCCGGAAGGTGCGGCGGACGTTCGCCGCGTCGAGCGGCTTGCCGACGGCTGAAGAGAAGACGAGTCCGTTCTCCTCACACTGGGCATCGGCGGCGACCCGGTCCCACTCCGCTCTGAGATCACGGAGCTTGCGAGCGCCCAGCGACGGGATGACGTGCTTCTCGCTCAGGAGCGTGGTGGTCCACCGTGCGAGGGTGTCCGCTACCTCCGCATGAGGTACTCACGTGAGTACCTCAGAGCGCGAAGGTCGCCACCCAGTCCTCAGCGTTTCCAAGCACCCTCGATCCGGAACGAGACCCGCGTCCCACCGAATCGACTCGGGCCGGCGCTCCACGAGTCCGACAGTGCGTCGACCAGGAGGAGCCCCCGCCCGTGGGCATCATTGGCATCGGGTCGTCTTATCCTCACCTGGGCCGGAAATCCTGGGTTGTGCACGTCCACGAGCAGGGACTCCCCCACCCGCCACCACTCGACGCGCACTCGCCAGGAGTCCTCAGCCTCCCCGTACAAAACCGCGTTCGTGACGAGTTCAGAGATCATCAGCACGCAGTCATCGACCGAGCAGGCCGGCGCGTAGGGGCTGATGAACTTCCGGAACCAACGGCGCGCGCGTGCCACCGACTCAGGCACCGGGTACAGCGTCATACTCCCGACCAGCGCCCACTCCTCGGCACTCCCCTCAGGGCCACCTACCGCCTCGTTCACTCGCACCCCTCCTCTCTGCCGGTGCCACCGCAATCCAGGCAGCGCCGTTTGGATGTGGCACGGGCGCGAGCGTCAGCGGCAGAAAGCGCCAACGAGGCACGCGAGCCGACGCGCTTCCAGCCCCGACCTCTGCACGCACAGCACGCTGCCTCTTCCGTTACGTGCCGTGGCTCCGCATGTCCCTGACTCACGAGCCGCACCCCTTCAGCAAGTGGCCTTAGCCACTTACTGGATAGTGGCATTAGCCACTTGGAGTCGCAAGCGTTTCGCAAAGAGACACCGCCCAACTACACGATCGGGTAACCCTGTTCGAACGCCCACCGCTCCGGCGGGTACGTGGCTTCGGCGAATTCCAGCGGCCGATCCTGTAGGTCGTAGACGACGTGATGGACAATCAGCACGGCTGCACCGGGCGCGAGTTCAAGATCGGCGGCTTCGTCTTCCGTCGATGATCGGGCGCACATCCGATCCTCGGCGTAGCTGCCCTGCCGACCGGTCACGCTCTCCACGTACATGAGCGTGCCCTCCCGAATCCGGTCAGGATCACGAAGCTTCGGCGCTCGGTCGCCAACCTCTGGCCCGAACCAGGAGGTTGAAAGAGTGATGGGTCCGGAGTCGTTGTTGGTCACACGCCGACGGTGAACGGCTTGTGTACCCACCGCCAAGCCCAGGGCCTCAGCGACGTATTCGGGCGCTTCCAGCCAGCCGGCCGAGGTGATTACCGCATACTCACCGGGCGTGTAGATCTTCCCCGTCTGCTTGGCCCGGCCGTACAACTCACGGGCGCGGCGATTCACTTCCAGGCTCCGGACGTACGTGCCCGAGCCCTGCCGCTTCTCGACCAGGCCCTGATGACTCAGAGCTTCCAGCGAACGCGCGGCCGTCGGCCGGGACACCTTCCAGGAGGCCGCGAGTTGGCGCTCCGACGGAACCTCATCACCAGGCCGCAAGTCACCCCGCAGGATCTGATCACGGATGTGGTGCGCGATCTGCAAGTACTTGGGCTGAGCTTCCTCGATCTTCGGCATGCGACCCCCTCCCCGCTCTCCAGGTGGCTATTACCAGTAGCCACTATAGGAGTGAGTGGCTAGCCCAGTTCCCCGTACGCTGGCGCGCGTGACCCGCTTGATCGTGGCAGCAGGAGGAGGGGGCGACGCAGTCGCCGCCTCGATGCTCGACGCCGCTCTCTACGGCGATGCGGACCCGGCGGTGATCCTCACGTACGCGTGGGACCGCCTCCTGATCGATCCGCTGCCGGGACCACGAGGGCCGGCCGATTTCACCGGACTGCGCCCGCTCACCAAAAGCGTCCAGGTTGTGCGCGCGGGCGCCCGGCCAGTAGCCCCCGCAGGATCGACACTCCCCCGGCTGGCGGCCGAACTGCCCCAGACACTCGCCCTGATCGACCCGCGCCACGGCGCCGAGGGCATCACGCGCCAGCTCGAGGAACTCATCGAGCACCTTGCCCCCGAGTCGATCGACCTCCTAGACGTCGGCGGAGACATCCTCGCCCACGGCGACGAGCCCACACTCCGCAGTCCCTTGGCCGACGCACTCACCCTCGCGGCCTGCTGCCAAGTCAACGCACCCGTACGACTCCTGGTCGCTGGCCCCGGCCTGGACGGCGAACTGCCCACCGACCTCCTGCACGACCGCATGGGCCCAACCGTCCTCACCCTCACCGCCGAACACGTCGAGCCCATCAGCTCCGTACTGGAGTGGCATCCCTCCGAAGCAACGGGGATGCTCGCAGCCACAGCACGGGGGCTCCGCGGCCTGTGCGAAGTCAGAGATGCTGGCCTGCCAATTCCTCTGACCGACGAGGGCCCCACCGTCCACGAAGCCGACCTGGACGCCACCCTCAACCGCAACCAGCTCGCCCGAGCCATCCTCACCACGCAGACCCTTGAAGAGGCCGAGCGGCACAGCCGGGAAATCTGCGGCTACTCCGAGATCGACTACGAGCGCAGCAAGGCCAGTTGGCTCGGCACCCGGCAGGCGCAGAAGCTCGAACCAGAGACGACGCTCCACCAACTCGACCAGTTCGAAGCCAAGGCACGCAGCCGCGGAATCACCCACACCACGTTCCGCCACCTCACAGAAGCCCTCGACCTGAACGGCAACCAGCGCCAGGACCTCAGGAACCTCCTGCTCAACAACCGCCCGGAGCAGTACCAGCCCCCGCTCTGGCGCATCCGCCCCGAAGCCTGAGTAACAACTTTCTCTACGGTTTCAAGGCACCCGGCTGCGCTCGGGGCTGCGCTCATGCCTTCGGCCCGCGCGACGTCTGCGACCCACGGTCAAGGACATGCCTCCGGCGGGGGATCAGCCGGCACCGGGATGAAGGGGGCGCCGTTCACGGCCGCAGGCACATCGTGGCGAGCGTGGGGGACCTCCCATCCCGTCCACCATCGACCCAGGCAGAGCCGAGCAGTCGCGGCCCAGGGCGTCAAGGTCGTTCGTACAGTGGCGCGCTCCACCTTGACGCCCCGAACCACGCCCGCTCCACGGTGTGTGGGTCGACGGTGGACGGGATGGGAGCGGGGCGGAGTGGTGGGTGCCGGAAGGGGCAGGGCGCTCGCACTGGATCTCTGGTCTGCAGTTACGCCAGCTTGGACCCAGGCCCGGGAACCTGCGCACCAATTCTACCTTGTTCTTTCTCTGGTCTCGGCCATGCTAGAGAACTCACGGACTATTTCCCGTAGCGTCCATGCCGTGTTCTGTGACATTCGGGAGCTGCCCTGACCTACTGGAGGCCCAGGTCCTCGTAAACCTCCGTGTTGGGGTGGGGCCAAGGCAATTTGTCGTAGTCATCCACCTGCCGCGCGATGTGTTTCTCGGCCTCGGCCAAAAGCTTCTCGGCTTGATGGACCACGCCGCCATGGCTGCGTCGACGCCCGTCATGCACGGTGTCCCACATGCTCTTCTTACTCTGACGCGTCGAAGATCCTTGCTCGTTACTACCGAAGCCCTTGAGCTTGTTGTTCCACAGCGGCACGTAGCCGACGCGCAGACCGTTCTCTCCCAAGTCGGCGTGTACATCAGGCAGCAGCAGAGCCCGGAACCGGAACTCCTCAATCGGCAGGCCGCCTTCGATGATGGACAGGCGGTGTTTCCTGAGCCGGTTGTAGACGGGGTAGCGCTCCCGGACGTTCCCGCCGCTGGCGGAGTTGCTGGACTTCCCCTGCCCTGCGTAGACAGGGACTTGAAGTCGGTTCAGAGGGCGGTACAGCTCTACGCTCGAACCGCGGTAGTACAGGGCATAGAGACCGGACCCCTCGAACCGTGGAATCTCGCGAGTCATGGAGACAAGGGGCTGACGCTCGAACATCTCACAGATAGTGTGGGCGATCTGCTCAGTCGACAACGGGTCGAAAGAGGCGGGGGCGTACTCGGCAGTCATGACTTCCTGGATGCTGGGCGGCGCTCCACAGGGATACCGCATAGACGGACAAGTTCGAGTGCTGCGACTCTCAACGGCCAGACGGCCTGTCAGGCGTCGACTACTTCGCCGGAACGGTAGTAACGCATGCCGCTGGGGTACTCCTCTGTCTTGCCGTACATGATCACGTAGCCGGGGAGTGCCGTTACCTGCCACGGCGCGGGAGAATGCTCGGAGATCATGCGAAGCGCCTCATCGGCAGTCAGGTGCGAGGCAGGGAGCTGGATGCGGATCTCCTCGAATGCCTTCGTGGCCTCGTACCGGAATACATAGGGGAGAGCGACCTTGGTGGCCGCAAGTAGCTCTGCCAGGCTTACCTCGGCACCTTCCAACGGGTCCGCAGCGATCGGGTTCGGGAAGGCGTACTCCAGGTCGATGGGATACTGCCGGTCGAAGTGGCCGGCATCGACCTCCGTGGTGTCCCGCCGCTTGCCCGGGTCGTTGTTGCCGAACCCGTTATAGTTCCATGGCACCTCGCCCTGCCCTCGATGCTTGTTGATCAAGAGGCGCTCGGGTGCGACGGCACCGAAGTCCTCGTCGACGTACAAGCAGATGAAGGACATCTCGGCGGGGGAGATGTTCCTGCGGCCGGAGATCTTCCGAAAGTGTCTCTCGATCCGTTGTGGCAGCGACTTGTCTGCCTTGCCGACGTAGACAAGGCCTCCACCCTTGTAAAGCTGGTACACACCAGGCAGCGGTCGTAGCGACCGAATGTCCTCCAAGGTGAGAGGGGCCGGCATCAGCTCTTCCAGTGCGGCCGCGAGCTGGTCGCCGAGTGCCTTTGTGATGCTCAGTTTGAACTCGGCATGGTTCTCCAGCGACACGACCGGGGCCTCCTGATGACATGCGAGTAGTGATTGTCATCACTCTATCCGGTGAATCCGGGGAACACGGGAGCGGATTTCCGCAGAGGACTCACATGATCGACAACTCCGCGGTATGGTTTCTTCATGTCTGAGCTGCGAAAGAAGCATCCCGAGGTGGGAACCTGCGTCGAGCTGTTCGCCGGTGGTGGTGGCCTCGCCATGGGCATCCACAACGCGGGCTTCCGGCCGCTACTGGTGAACGAGTACGCCACCCGGGCGATCGAGACACTTCAAACGAACGAGATGCCAGGCGGCGGGAAGTGGCCCCTAAAGGCCGGCGATGTCCGCACGCTGGTGGAGGACTTCAAGAAGCTGGACGGCCAGGTCGACGTCCTGGCTGGCGGACCCCCGTGCCAGCCGTTCAGCTTGGGAGGTGCCCACAAGGGCACGGAGGACGAGCGGAACATGTTCCCGCAAATGTTCCGTGCCATCCAGGAGATGCGCCCGAAAGCTGTCATCTGCGAGAACGTCCAGGGCCTGCTCCGGAAGTCATTCAACCCGTACTTCCAGTACATCCTCAACGAGATGCGCCTCCCCTTCATCGAGCGCGAGGCAGGTGCTACGTGGGAGGAGCACAACGAGGTACTGGAGAAGCTGCTCGCCAACGACTCGGTGCCCTCCTTCGAACGTTATGACGTGAAGTACCACCGCGTGAACGCGGCGGACTATGGCGTTCCCCAGATTCGGCAGCGGGTCGTCATCGTGGCCTTCCGTGCAGACCTCGAAGTGGGCTGGGACGAGTTCGAGCCGAGGGGGACCCACTCGGACGAGTCCCTGATCCACTCCATGCGCGAAGGTGGGAAGTATTGGGACCGGCACAAGGAAGTTGATCCGGAGGCCCGTGCCCGGGCCATCGCGAACCTGCCGAAACTCGACCTAGACAACCCCAAGACCAAGGAGAAACTGGCCCTTCAGCCTTGGCGGACGCTTCGAGACGCGATCCATGGCATCGACGAGTTCGAGGGCCGCTCCTTGCCGTTCGTGAATGAAAAGGCGGTCAACGAGAAGGAGCAGGTGGGAGGGATCTCCGACCACTTCGGTTGGCCGGGCGCGCGGATGTACAAGGGGCACACTCCAAACCTCCTCGACCGCCCCGCCAAGACGGTCAAGGCTGGCGTGCACGGTGTCCCTGGGGGCGAGTCCGTGATGATGACGGACGACCCCGCGTTCGACGGCAGCGGCTACCGATACATGACCGTCCGCGAGACAGCGCGAGTTATGACCTTCCCTGACGAGTGGACGCTCGCCGGCCCCCGCGGCGAAAAGATGCGGCAGCTCGGCAATGCCGTGCCCGTCAAGTTGGGCAAGGTGTTCGCCGATGCGGTCGCCGCCGCTCTGCACTCCGTTGAAGCCTTGAAGAAGCCCGGCGGGAAGCGGTGACACGAGCAGAGGCCGGACGGCAGCGAGGCTGGAACGACCGACTGCCGCCCTCGAAGGCGTACAAGCCGCGCCCGGGTTTGTCCCGTGACAAGCGAAGCGCCGAGCAGGACAGAGCCGCCGGTGGTCGGCACCGCCGTGCTGTGCTTCTCGATAGCGGTTCGTACGCGCGTGCGTCGATTCAGCTTCGCCTCTATCGGAATACCCGCCGCATCCAGGCATACCTCCGCTGGTCAGATAACGGGGTGACGAAGGAGAAGCACGTCTGCGATGTCGACGAGGCGACCCGAGCGGCGAACCTCGCCCTGGCATGGACCAAGGCGAGGGAAGAGGGAAGGGTGGTCGATGAGCCACTTCCGCCGAATTCGAGGGCCTCGTCGGTGGCAGTCCGCGCGGTCATGACTGCCAACAAGGGCAAGGACACCAAGCCTGAGATGCTGCTGCGCGCGGCCCTACACCGCAAGGGCCTTCGCTATCGGGTCGGCATTCGCCCGCTTCCGGAGTTGAGGCGCACGGCGGACGTTGTCTTCCCGAAGGTGAAGGTGGCGGTCTTCGTCGATGGCTGCTTTTGGCACGGCTGTCCGGACCACTACCGGCCGTCGAAGCAGAACAGCGAGGCGTGGAGCAAGAAGGTCAAGGAAAACCGGGACCGCGACACGGCCACCACGATCGCGCTCAAGGAGCAGGGCTGGACGGTGCTCCGGTTCTGGGAGCACGAAGATCTGGAGCTTGCCGCTGAGGAGATCAGGGCAACGGTCGAGCACCGTAGAGCCCGACTCTGACAGCTGCACCCGCCTGGCTAGAGGCGGGGCGGCGAGATCGCGTCGGCTTCGTGATCGCCCCCATCCTCAGCTGAGAACAGTCACTCGCAAGCGCCTTTGCTTGCTGAACATCTTCACAAGAAGTACACCTATGGCGATACGGTGACTTCATGCCCACGGTGACTCGACCCTGCGACAAGCCACATGACGTGACACCGAATCAGGTGTGGCAAGAACACGTGCCAGTCGATGGCACCGTCGAGCTACCTCCCGACCGTCGCGCTCTTGACGGCCTGGGCCAGAATCACTCGCTGCGGACGGCTCTCGCAGATTTGGTCGACAACTCGATCGACGCCGACGCGAGCCACGTGCTGATCCGGTTTGTTCGCAAGCACGGCCGGCTGCGCGGACTGTACGTGGTGGACAACGGCAAAGGCATGACCGACGCAGCCATCAACGTGGCAATGACGCTCGGCGGACGTCGAGAGTATGCCGAAAAGGACCTGGGAAGCTTCGGCATCGGGCTCAAAGCAGCTTCGTTCAGCAATGCGAAGGCCGTCACCGTAGTGTCATGTGCGACGGGGCACGCTCCAGTGGGCCGGCGCCTGGAAGCCGATCCCAATAAGCGTGGATTCCACTGCGATGTCGTCGCCCCAGCGTTCGCCAAGTCCGAGCTGTCTCGCCGGTGGGGAATTCCCTGGTCCGGAACAGGAACTATCGTGCGTTGGGATGAGGTCTTCGGCTATCCCGCCACGGACGACCCCACCCGTGTCGAGGAGTTCATCACCAGGTCGATGACAGAGATCATCAACCACTTGGGACTGATCCTCCATCGTGTCATCGAGGACGGCCGCATCGAGATCCTTTTGGACGTTGAGGACGTGGACCAAGACCTGGTCGGTCCGCGCTCGCGCGTAGATGCGATCGATCCCTTCGGCTACACCAGACCCGGAAAGGCGGGCTACCCGAAGGACCTTCTCGCACGCCACGGTGACCTGCAGGTGGCTTTCAAGTGTCACATCTGGCCGCCGCAGTCGCGAATGCTGGAGTTCAGCCTTGTCACGGGGGCAGAGAAACACCAAGGACTTTTCTTCTATCGGCGTGGCCGGCTCCTTCAGGCAGGCGGAAGCTGGGACGGGGTCAGCGTCGCGACTCGTGAGCGGCAGCTGGCCCGGGTCGAGGTCGACATCGATGGACTACCGCACAGCCTCCTCGCAATGAATCCAGAGAAGTCACGTGTCCAAGTCGGCCCGGACTTCGCCGCAGTAGCGGCTTCCGCAGTGGCTGACAACGGAACCGCGTTCGCCGACTACCTGGCGGACGCCGAGGAGCGGTTCAGGGAGTCACGCAAGCGACGGCGGGCACGCAAGTCGATGATCCCGCCGGGCAAAGGCTTCGCGCCGCAGCTAAAGCGCGCGATCCGAGACGAGATACCGCTGCAAGATCACCAGGTGCCCATCACGATGCGCTGGACACGCTTCGATCGCGCGGACAGAGACGACTTCTTCCGCGTCGACCGAGCCGAACGTGTGCTCTGGCTAAACGAACGCTTCAGGCCACCGGCGAAGAGTCGCCGAGGTTCGAACGACGCTGCGCTGCTGAAGTCCCTCTTGTACCTCCTCATGGAGCAGGCCTTCACTGGCGAGTATCTAGGGGTCCGCGACCGAGACAACATCGAGCTGTGGCAGGAGATTTTGAGCATGGCGGCGAAGGTGGACGTGGGTGAGTGACGACCGCCATCTAGATCCGGAGAACTTCGCGGAGGCTGTGTCCCTCGGCATACCCTTCGAACACCCGATTACGGGCAATCCGAAACTGAGCGTTTTTATCAATCCCACTCGCCACGAGATAGGTCTGCGGGCGCCACGGGCCTCGCGGGAGGGGAAGATCGAGACAGGCCTGACACACGTTTCGTGCCGCTCGGTGTTGCTCGCTGGCAGTCAACACATCGAGGTCGTCGTCGATGATCCCGACATGTTCGCCGAAGGTTACGCACTCCTGTGTCTCGTTGCAGACCGAATCCAGCTTGCAAGTCTCAGTGTCTCAGCAGCCGTCACGGAGACCATTCACTCCCTCGGGAAACTGCTTCGCGGTCAAGGGGTACTCTCGCCCGAGGGCGAGGTCGGATTGTTCAGCGAACTGGTAACGCTCAGGTCCTTGATCGGCTGCATCGACTCGGAAGATGCTGTGGGCGGATGGCTCGGTCCCGTCGCTGAGGAGCACGATTTCAGCCTGCGACGGGTCGATCTTGAGGCGAAATCTACTCTCGCGGAGGCTCGCCAGCATTGGATCTCTAGCCTCACCCAGCTAGTGCCGACGGTGGGCAAGCCGTTGTGGTTCGTCTCGCACCAATTCACCACTGCAGGGCCTGGTCAAGGCAGGACGCTTGCCGAACTCGTCGCAGAGGTTCGAACAGCGCTGAGCGGAGTCGTGTTGGCGGACTTCGATCGCCGCCTGACAGCTGCTGGTTGGCACAGGGATATGGCGAAGGAGGGCGGCCGACGCCTCCGCTCTCGAACCTCACCGCTTCTCTATCTAGTCGACGAGACCTTTCCACGCCTTACGCCAGCGAGTTTGGCCGGAGCTGGCGTCCATATGTCCTCCATCACTGAGGTTCGGTACCGGCTCGACCTCTCAGCGGTGCCCCACAGCCGCCACACTCCTTCGTACCTACAATCAGCCCTGACCTCCGGAGGAACCGTATGAATCTAGTCGATGCCTATCTAGGTGCATTGAAGATGATGGAAAGCACCGGCCCACGTCCTCTAGGCCAGACTGCCGCTTTCATTGCCGCGAGTCCCGCACTGGTGGCAGAGTCCGAGCTGCGCTCCCACTTGGCAGAAGCCAACCCGAACGACGAGTTGCGTCGTGCGCTGAGTCTGCGGCTGGCCACACTTGACCACCAGCCTGCGGGTGTCGCCTGGACGGAGGACACCGCCCCGAACACGCGTGAGCGCCGCGAGGTCGTGCTACGCACACTTGCTGTCGAGGAGGCGACCGCAGCCCTGCTGGGCGATCTCATCCCCATTGCCAACCTCGACGAGCCCATCGTCATAGCCGACGATTGGACGCCCTGGTACACAGAGGACATCAAACGTAGCCGCGACTTCTACTGGCAGCACTACTCTGAGTCCCTCAAGGCCGCCCCACATTTGGATCCGAAGGAAATCCCTGCACTGGAGCAGGCCACGGATCGGGTTGTGGAGAGGCTGGCGAACCCGACCGCTACCAAGGCCTACCAGGCCAAGGGTCTCGTGGTGGGCTACGTCCAAAGCGGCAAGACCGCCAACTTCACCGGCGTAATCGCCAAGGCCATCGATGCCGGGTACCGGCTGATCATCGTCCTCAGCGGAACCACGGACCTGCTTCGGACGCAGACACAACGCCGCTTGGACATGGAACTCGTCGGCCAAGAAAACATCCTCAGAGGCGTTAAGTCTAACGACGAAGCGGCATTGGACGCCACGGATTACGTCAGGGGCGACCCGGACTGGGACCGCTTCGTCCAACACGGCGTGCGACCATCAGACGGGGGCGGTTCTGACCTCTATCGGCTGACGAAGAAGTCTTTCGACTACAAGAGCCTGGAACTTGGCATCTCCGCGTTGGACTTCATTAAGCGGGAACGGCGCCTACCCTTCTTCCACCCATCCAACCTATTTGCTGGAGATACACGCCTGGCGGTAGTGAAGAAAAACGCCGGGGTCCTCAAAAAACTCGTCGCAGACCTCAATAAGATCACGACACGACTCGAAGAGGTCCCTACTCTGATCATTGACGATGAGTCCGATCAGGCCTCTGTCAACACCAGTAGGCCCAAGCCACTCTCCGCAGACGAGAAGAAGAAGCGCTCCGCCATCAACCGCCACATCGCGGAACTGTTGAAGATGCTGCCTAGAGCGCAGTACGTCGGATACACGGCGACTCCTTTCGCCAACGTATTCATCGATCCGAACGACGCCGAGGACATCTTTCCCAAGAACTTCCTAATCGCCCTGCCTCCAGGACCGAGCTACATGGGCGCGCGCGACTTCCACGATCTGTACCTGGATATCCCCCTCGAAGAACGCACCAAGGAGAACTCCGCCGAGAAGGCTCATGTACACATCGTCAATGAAGATGAGAAAAAGCAGGATGCCGATCTCCAGCACGCGCTTGACACATTCGTCCTCACTGGCGCGGTAAAGCTCTATAGAGAGAGCGTCAGCTGCGACATTTTCCGTCATCACACGATGCTCTACCACGTAGCGATGCAGAAGGATACTCATCGCGAACAGCGGGAAAGGGTCAAGGAAATGTGGGACCGTTCCGGATACCGTTCCGCGTCATGTTTCGAACGACTGCGCGACATCTATGAAAATGACATCTTGCCGGTTACAGGACGTCCAGACGGTGGTGTAGCGCCGTCAAAATTCGACGATCTCGTACCATTCATCGGGGACACGGTTAGCCGCATCGGACGAACCGGGCATCCAGTCCTTGTAGTAAACAGCGACAAGATCCAGGGAGAAGAGCTCGACTTCGCGACAGATCCGCATGTCTGGAGGGTCCTTGTCGGAGGTAACAAGCTAGCCCGCGGTTTCACCGTCGAGGGTTTGACTATCTCCTATTACCTGCGTCAGTCCCGGCAAGCCGACACCATGATGCAAATGGGTCGTTGGTTCGGATATCGCACCGGCTACCGCGACCTGGTGCGCTTGTACACCACGCAAGCTCTGTACGACGAATTTGAGGATATTTGCCAGGACGAGGAGTTCTTCCGCGACGAACTACGCCAGTACGCTCCACTTGGAGCCGACGGTTTGCCGCAGATCACACCTAGTCAGATTCCCCCGCTCGTCGCCCAGCACCACCCGAAGATCAAACCGACAGGGGCGAACAAAATGTACAACGCACGGGTGGAGCAACGGCGAACGCCGATGAAGGAACCGAGCAGTGGCTACCCCATCGTCTCCGACGAGACATCGCTCGACCAGAACACCAGAGAGTTCCTGCCGCTTCTCTCGTCTGCGGTTGCTAACCCGGAGGTGGTCGACTTGGAGGGGCGACCCGTCAGCGTCCTGAGCACACAGATGAGCAACGAGGACTTGGTCTCGATCCTGAGCCAACTCCAATGGGCTAAGGAGGATTCGTTCCGCCCCGACCTCAACTACCTTCGCCAGGCGAAACCCGACATGATCGCGGACTGGCATGTCGTTCTACCTCAGCTCAAGGGGCTGGACGCCCAGGTGACTATCGAAGGCGTCGGACCGCTCAGCGTCCACCGTCGCCGCGTCATCAATGGAAAGCTCCAGGCGAAGTCACAGCCGGCCGACCGATCCCTCATCCAGCCGATCGCGAACCGTCCAGGGTCCACCCGAGGCGGCATGCTGCTCTACCCCATGGTGCCCAGGGACGCTCCCGTGCAGGGAAAGTTGTCTGCCAGCAATGTGGTCATGGCCTTCACGCTCATCCTCCCTCAGGCCTCGGGAGCAACTGACGGAAAGCTGATTACCTGGACGACCAAGGATTCCTCGCTTCCCGGCTACGCTCTCGTCTCCCGGTGAAGCAAACCCGCCCTAGGAAATTTATGAAGTCTGCAGGTCTCGGCCATACCACGGGCACCGCTTGCCGAGGCTTGCAGATGGGCATGATTGCACACCACTTCGCTGCCCATGCCAGCGACTTGGGCCGAGTGATGCGGTCCGGGAGCAGGCATTGGCGATCCGCGCCCGACATGCTGCAATGACAAGAGTGCCCGTCTCAGTTTCCGTCTCATTCAGCCGCGTTCATGGTCGTTCAGACGAGACCCACAGCCGTCCCGGCACTGGCAACCGGCTGATCCTGAACGCAGGTGAACGCCCCTGCACACAGCCCAACACCCCACCAACAGACTTGGAAAGCTTGCGCTCTCGCGCAACGGGATGCGACTACAGTCAGTGTCAGAGACTGATGAGATCGTGCGGGGATGGACTCGTTATCTGATCTCCCCTAGTTGGTGGCGCCGGAGCAGGCCGTCATCGCTCACTACCGCCTGAGCGGCGATGAGTACGGCTCACAGGCTGAGCGTGGAGCGATCTTCGAAGCCTCGCGGGTGATGTCGGCGGCGGTTGAGAAATGGGGAGTCGGCGAGGTCGACGGGAACGAATTCGGTGCCGGCGAGGTCCCGGTGTACGGCTACGGTCCGGATGCAAGGCGCCTTCAACGTCATAGAGCCGATTCTTCGTAGCCTACCGATGCGGTCAGCCCACCTCGTGTTGCGCCGGGGGAGTCCGGAGACGGAATCCCGCGTGAATCTGTGATTGCGGTACAGCAGCGAAGTACGGCAACCCCAGCAACCAACACCATCGCAACGCACTCGTACGGCCCTGGTGCGGCTGGCATGACCGCAAGTGCCGACCTGGCTAGAGCTACGGATCAGAAGGTCGGACGTCCAGGCTGTGTCCCGATGAGTGTCTAACTGCGTGACAACGCCAACGAACACCGGCGGACGACCGCAGACGTCTGCGGATCATCAGCGCAGGCGAAAACCACCGCAGCCCAAGGCGCCGCCCCCACCCAAGTTGCTTCGGGACGAAGAAGTCATAGGTTCAAATCCCGGCCCCGACTGCAGAAGCAGCAACTCGGAGGGCCACCTTGGGGGCCCGGCTCGGAGGGTGGTCTCCTGCCTCTCCACCGTGGGGCTCTCGCCTGGGTTCAGGTGCCGTGCTCGGTGGGTCGCCCGGTGTCAGGCTGGGATGTTGTCGAACTGGCGTACCCGGTACGGGTGGCCCGGCGTGCCGTTCCATTGGGAGACCAGCAGGGTCAGGGAGGTCGGGCTCGGGCTGGCCGGGTGGATGTAGCCGCCGTAGAGGTTGGGGACCGTCAAGGCCGTGATCCGGGGGACGGGGATGCTCCAGGCGGCGTCGGGGCGGGAGGCCGTGCGGGTGCAGATCGCTCCCAGGGTGACGTCGAAGTAGCTCATGCAGTAGGTGCCGTTGATCCGCTTGACGGAGAACTCGCCGGTGTGGTGGCCGGTGAGGATCACCGATGGCGGCGCCGCGGTGGTCCACTGCCAGGAGCCGTTGAGGTAGGCCCAGTTCTGCTGGGCGCCGAAGTCGCCGGCGCGGAAGTCGGCCGGCTGGATGCGGAACAGCTGGATGGCTCCGCCGTCGGCCGTGTTCCGGTGGGTGCCGTTCCAGCGCTTGGAGAAGATGTAGAGCCAGCCGTCGGGGTCGATGCCGGCGAACGACCACATGCCGTAGAGGGACTGGTTCGCTCCCTGGGTGTCGCCGGGCCAGTGGTGGCCGTAGTCGTGCCAGGTCACCCCGTAGTCGTCGGAGTAGGCGACGCCGGACATCAGAGAGCCGTCGTAGCCGGCCGGCGGTGTCCATGTGGCCACCGACGTGTAGTGGATGTATGTCCGGCCGCCGAACTCGACGCAGTCGTTGGGGATGCGGCTCACCTCGTGGCCGTGCCCGTTGTCCGTGTCGTGCCGGTAGTTGAACAGCTGGCCGGCCCGGCCCTCGGTCGGCATCGCCCAGGTGAACGAGATCGGTGTCGCCCCGGAGGCGTCGAAGCTCGCCTGGTTCAGCATCACCGGGGAGCCGAGGTAGTCGCCGCCCTGCTGCGGGCCCGTCCACGCGTCGCCGAAGACGTAGCCCCAACTGCCGTCGTGCTCGCGGTAGTAGGGGATGGCGAGGTCGCCGGAGCCCAGTCCCTGCCGACTGGCCGAGTCGCCGGGCTGCTCGCACAGCAGCGTGCCGTTCTGGCCGGCGGCGACGGCGGCGACGGCGGGCGTGGCGGGCGTGGCGCCGAGCCCTCCCGCTCCGGTGAGCGAGAGGCCGATACCGGCCCTGAGCAGGGAGCGTCGGCTCGGGCGAAAGGAAAAGGACATGAGTCGGTCAAGCCTCCGGGTCGGTGTTCATGGGTGAAACTCCAGCTCGGTGTTCTCGGTGTTCTCGTTCTCGGGGTACGTCGGCTCGGTGGCCTCCGGTGCGGTCAGGGCTGCCTGACGGAGCTGGAACCGCATAAGTCGCAGAGGGCGACGACGCCCGTGCAGCTGTACGTCATCTGGCCCTGGGAGACGCTGTGCGTGGTCTTCTTCTCCCGGAGGTTCGTATTGCCGCACATCCCGCAGGGTCCGGCGGCCGGGACACCCCAGGGCCTGGACGGTTCCAACCGCAGGGCCGTCGGGACAATCAGCACCGCGCAGAGGCCGGCGAGGCCGAACCCGATTCCGCGCGCGGCGGAGTTGCCGGACTCGCGGCGGTCGGCCATCTCCTCGTACGAGAAGGATCCGCCCCCGCCGCGGCTGGAAATGATCAGGCATGTGTCGTCGCGCTTCATGGTCTCGCCGTCGCAGGTCGGCGCCTCGTTCGGGTCCCCTCCGACCGTCAGGGCCAGCAGCAGCCCGAGGCCGCCCGCCGCCACCAGCCCGATCAGTGCGGTCATCCGGCTGCGTCCGCTCCGCCGGCGTTCGCGCTCGGCCCTGGCCTTGTCGATCAGTGTGTTCGCCATGTCCCCACCCAGCGCTACCACGTGATTCTCCTTCTTCCGGCCGTTGTACGTGTCGTCATCACCGGGCGGCGATGATCATGATCAGGAGCATGATTCCCAGGGCGATGAGGCATCCGCCGGCGCCGGAGGAGGACCCCTCGCGGAACTCGACCATCCCGCCGGGGACGACCCTCGGATGCCTTCGGTCGTAGTGGGCCTCGGTCGCGTGCCAACCCCGGGATTCGCTCCCCCAGGCGGTGCGGTGCCCGCACTCGCCGCACCGGTATCGGTAGCTGTCGGCCACGCCTGTCTCCTTCCGTGCTCGGTGAGTTGCCTGTGGCCGCCCGCATCCCCGCTGCGGCCTTACGCCACTTACGTCAGTAGTAGTCGTCCTCCTCGGCACCGGCCAGGTGTTCGGCGAGGGCGCGGAAGACACAGAGGTTCGGGATTCCGGACCCGGCCGTGCCCCACACCTGCCACCGCCCGGCGGCGCGGACGGCGACGGAGCCGTTGAGGATCTCGATCCGCTGAACTCGCGCCCATCGCAGGGACGTCCGCCGGGAGCCGATCTCGTCAGCGGTGATCCATACGGGGCCGAAGACGAGCCGCTCTCCCCGCTCCAGGGCGGCCAGGGCCGGCGGCATCTGCGCGTCGGTGACGGCCCGGCGGATCACGGGCCCCCACACCTCCGGGAGGCCGAAGTCGCCGCAGCGCAGCACGATCTGCTCTCCGTCGACGTCGTCGAGCACATGGGCGCGGGTGATGCCTCTCGGGGACGGCACCCTGCGCCGCCGCACCACCGTGGTGTCGTAGCGGATGACATGGATCCGACCGCCGACGGCGAGCGTCAACCCGTGCTCGTACAGGTCCAGCCGTGCCCCGGGTCTCATTCCCCTCCCGCCGACGGACCGCAGGAGGCGGCGCGCGCCCGCGGCGGCGGCCCGCCAGAAACCGGGGGTGGTGCGCGGGGCCTGATAGGTGGCGCGTCGTCTGCCGAGGCGTGCCAGACCGGCGGCCGCGGAGATCCGGGCCAGCAGCAACTCCTCCTCGCGGCCACGCGAGTTCCCCTCTCTCACGCCGCACCCGCCCGACCGGCGCAGGCGCCTTCCTCGCGCAGGACGGCCCACCGTGCCCGCAGCAGCGGTTCGCCGGGCGCCACCCCCAGTTCGTCGGCGAGCCGCCGGCCGGCCCGGTCGAAGACGGCCAGCGCCTCTGCCCGCCGGCCGCCGCGCCGCAGCGCGTGCATGAGCGTCGCGGCGACCGGTTCGTTCAGCGGCTCCTCCTGGGCCAGGGCGGACAGTTCGGTGATCGCCTCGATGCCCCGGCCGAGCCTCAGCTGCCAGTCCGCCTTCCGCCGCGCCAGGGCGACCCTGCGCTCGGCGAGCCGCAGGCGCTCCAACTCGGCCAGGCAGCCGGGCAGTCCGGCCGGCGGCTCGCCGCGGAACAGCTCCAGAGCGCGAGCGCACAGCCGCACCGCCTCGGACAGGTCACCGGTGCGCTCGGCCTCCCCGGCCGCGGTGACGAGGTCCTCCATGCACAGCACGTCCAGCTCGGCGACACCACGGACCAGTCCGTACCCGTACCGGTCGCGCCTGATCACCGGGTCCGGGCACCCTCCGAGACGCAGGCTCTTGCGCAGCCGGTACACGTAGACCGGTACGACGTTGCCGTCCGGCTGCTCCGTTCCCCATACGCCGTCGAGGAGTTGCCGCCTGCTGACCGTACGGTCCGGGCTCAGCACCAGCGCCGCGAGTACGGCCTGCTGCCGTACCGGGCCGATGTCCACGGGCTGCTCCGCGAGCCATGCGCGTAACGGGCCGAGTACCGAGATCCGAAGCCGGGGACCGGGCGCGGGGCCCGTCCGTTGGCGGACGGTGGTCCCCTGCCGGGCGCAGATCCGCGGAGCCGCCGGCCGGCCGCGCGGGCCCTGTCCGGGCCGGACCAGACCGCAGTCGAAGGCGTACACGATGGCGGCGGCCCGGTCCCGCAGCCCCAGCTTCACCAGGACCCGCCCCAACCGCCCCGCCACCACACGCTCGTTCAGGGTGAGGGCGTCGGCGATCTCGGCGTCCCCCAGGCCGCATCCGAGCGCGTGGAGCACTTCGCGCTCCTGGGCGGTGAGGACCGTGACGCCCGGGTGCCCCTGGGGCGCGGTCGTCGTCTGCCCCTGGGCTGCGGTCGTCGTCGGCATGGCGGTTTCCCCGTTCTCCGGACCGGTCGCTCCACTCGGGCCGGTCGATCGCGTCGATGCCGTCAAAGCTGGCCGACGTGGAGGAAACGTGGACAGCGCATTGAAGCGGTCATATGTGACCGGTCACCGCGCTAAAGTCCCCCACCTGCGGAAAGACACCAACTACGTCACCAACTCTGAGGCGACGACTCACGGGGAAGGGCCTTGCCTTGTGGCCAGTGAGTTCGGCGCGGTCCTGCGACGGCTGCGCGAACAGGAGGGGTTGACCCAGGACGACCTGGAGCGGCGTTCCGGGATCAGCGTGAGCACCATCCGGGGGCTGGAGACCGGCAAGCGCCGCAATCCGCGGATGACCACGGTGCAGCGGTTGGCCGACGCGCTCGCCGTACGGCCCGAGGACCGCGAGGAGCTGCTGAGCGCCGCCGTCCCCGGAGGCCCGGACAACGGCGGGCCCGCTGCCGAGAAGCCGGGGCCGGAAGAGCAGCCTCGGACGGCACCGGACGCGCTGACCGACGCCGCGGAACAACTCGCGAAGGCCGTGGCCGCCCGGTGGCAGCGCGAGGAGGAACAGCGGCAGATCCAGGACCCGTACCCGCTGCCCGTGCGCTGGAAGGCGGCCCCCGCGAAGCTCACCGACCACTGGACCAACATCCGCCGCCTCCCGCCCGGGGCCGCGGCCGCCCCCTTGGACCTGAGCGGCCGGCTGGAGGAGATCGCGGAGACGTACCGGAGCATCCCCTCCGGGCGGCTGGTCGTACTCGGCAGGTCCGGCTCCGGGAAAACGGTCCTGACCCTGCGCTTCGTCCTCGACCATCTGAAGTCCCGGACCCCCGCGGAGCCCGTTCCGGTGGTCTTCAGCATCGGCGCCTGGAACCCCACGACCCTCGCCCTGCGCGACTGGCTGACCGAACAGCTGGTGCGCGACCACCCCGGTACGGCCGCCCGAGGACCCGGCAGGGCGAGCCTGGCCGCCGCGCTGGTCGAATCCGGCCGCGTGCTCCCGGTACTGGACGGCTTCGACGAGATGGCCGACGGGCTGCGCCGCCCCGCGCTCGAAGCGCTCAACGCCACGCCCCTCCCCCTCCTGCTCACCAGCCGCCCCACCGAGTACGAGGCCGCGGTCGACGAGACCGACGTACTGACCTCCGCCGCCCCGATCGAGCTCACCGACCTCACCCTGGACGACCTGGACCACTATCTGCCCCGCACCACCCGCAAGACCGCCGTCTCGAATCCCGGCGCGGGCGCCTGGGACCCCGTACTGGAGAAACTGCGCGAGCGGTTACCGGACGGGTCCGTGCCGCCGCTCGCCACGGTCCTGGCGACACCGCTGATGGTCGCGCTCGCCCGCACCATCTACAGCGACACCCCCGACCACGATCCGGCCTCGCTCCTCGACTCCGAACGGTTCGGCACCCCCGAGGAGTTGGAGGACCACCTCCTCGACAACTTCATCCCCACCGTCTACCGCCGGCGGCCCCGGCACGGTTCGCGTGACTTCGACCCGGACCGCGCCCGGCACTGGCTGGGTTACCTCGCCGACCACCTGACCCGGCTCGAAACCCCCGACCTGGCCTGGTGGCGACTCGGCAACGGGCTGCGCCGCTCCACCCGTACCCTCGTCACCGCCCTCATGACCGGACTGGCCATCGGCCTCGTCGACGGCGTCGTCGCTGCCGCCTTCATCGGCTCGCTCGCGGGCCCCGCCCTCGACGCGGTGATCGTCGGGCTCCTCGCCGGCTTCATGTTCGGGCTGGTGCACTGGCTCACGTACACGGTCACGCGCAAGGAGGTCGCGCCCTCCGCCGTACGTCTGCAGATCCGCGGCCGGCCGGAATCCACCACATGGACGGCGGGCCCCCGACTGGTGATCGGGGTGCTGGGCGGAGGACTCTTCGGCTCGGCCTACGGATTCGCGGTCGGCCTCGTGCATGCTTCCGGCTGGAACGCCGGGACTTCGGCCATGCTGCGCAACGGGCTCGTCGAGGCGATCGTCTTCGGTCTGGTCTTCAGCGCCGGTACCGGGTTCACCTTCTGCCTCATCGGCCTCCTCGAAACGCCTCTCGACATCGACTCCGCCGTCAGCCCGCGCAGCGTCCTGAACACCAACCGCAGGACCGTTGCCACCCAACTGCTCGTCTGGGCACCCACGTTCGGGTTGGTGGTCGGATTCGGCATCGGGGTGGCGGTCGACCTCCTCCAAGGGCACCTGGGCCGGCTCGCGTGGGCCGCGGAGGAGAGGGGCATGCTCGGCACCATCAGCGGCCTCGGCGGCGCCCTCGGGTACACGCTGACCCTGACCGCGTGGGGCCAGTGGTTCCTGCTCTCCCGCGTCTGGCTGCCGTTGACCGGACGCCTCCCCTGGGCGGTCGTCGCGTTCCTCGACGACGCCTACCGGCGCGGTGTGCTGCGCCGGGCCGGCGCGGTCTACCAGTTCCGCCACGCCCGCCTGCAACGTCATCTCGTCCAGGCCCACCGACGGAGATGAAGCCTCCGCCTGATCCGGTTTCACGGCGATTTCATCGCCGCTGCCTAGCGTCTGGCTCCGTCCCACCAACCACCAGCACGGCACCGGATCCGGGGGAACACCACATGGGGAAGACCGAACGACTCACGCGCCGCGCCAGGGTCGTCGCCCTCGCGGTGGCGACGGTCGCCGCCGCCGCTCTCACACCCACCGTCGCGCACGCCGACGAGGCACCTCACCGCTACTACATCGAGCTCGGCGGCACCGGCTCGGCGGCGCCCGCGCCCGACTGCACCCTGACGTACTACTACGCCAACCAGAACCTGGACGGCGGCACCCACGTCCCCGTCTGCTACCCGGCGAGCGCCGGCCCCTGGCTCAACGGCCAGAACGCGCCGGACCTGTTCGCTCCGAGCTTCGACAGCAGCGTCGCGCGGGGATACACGAATCTTCTGGCCGCGGCCGAGAAGACCCACCGCGAGGACCCGACCGCACGGCTCACGATCGTCGGCTACTCCCAGGGCGCGCAGGCCGCCGACGCGGTGCTGGAGACGATCGCGGCCGGCGCCACGGACATCCCCCGGGAACTGGTGAACGGCATGCTGTACGCCGACCCGAAGCAGCCCGGCACCGGCCTGTGGGCCAAGGTCCCCAAGGGCCTGGGCGCCCTCGGCTTCACCTCCGCCGGCCCGGGCCCCGAGGAGTTCCCGGGCGTCCCGGTCGCCCGTTTCTGCATCCGCGGCGACCTGGTCTGCGACGCCACGACGCCGGTCGCCGCCTTCGACCTCTTCCTGACCGACAAGCACCGGAAGTACTTCCAGGACGGGAACGTCATGACCCGGACGATCACGGAGGAGGGTCTCGACGGGGTCTTCTGGTACGAGTCGTAGCCTCGTGGGCCGCCGCGCCGTCGCCCAGGTCGGTTCGGACGCGGCGGCCCCGCCTCACTCCGGCCCGTGGGCGGCCGGGTCCGTGCGGAGGTTTGCGGGGATGTCCGCCGCGTGGCACCGCCCGCACCGCTCATCCGGCTCATCCCGGACGAGGTGTCACCTCGTCGCGGTGTCCACCGCCCGCAGGACCGCCGCCCACGGGAGTTCGCGGGCCGGAGGGGCCGCCTGAGGCTCGTGGAGGGGCCAGACGTCAGGGCCCTCGATCAGATGGACCCCGGCCCGGCGGAGGTTGGCGACATGGGTGGGCCAGGCCGGGTGGCGTGCGTGGGCCGCGTTGATGTGGGGGAAGACGATCACCGGAACGCCGGGGGTGCCCAGGGCCTCCGTGAGGTGCGTGAGGGCCTGGTTGTCGGCGATGCCCAGGGCGAGTTTGGCGACCGTGTTGGCCGTCGCCGGGGCGGCGACGAAGCAGTCCACCGGCGGGTGGGGGCGGGGATCCGTGGGGAGCCGGGGCCGGTCACGGACCGGGAGGCCGGTCAGGGTTTCCAGTCGGGCCAGTTCGCCGCTCGCCCGGAGCCAGCGCCCCGCGGCCGGGGTGAGCGTCACCGCCACCCGCCAGCCGCGGGCCATCGCCGGTTCGACCAGACCGGTGCGGAGCGTCGCCACCCCGCCGGCCGCCGACGCCACCACTCCGAGGACGCCGCGCGCCGTGGGTACTTCGCTCATCGCCACAGTCTCGCAGGACTGGCGGGACTTCTCCGGGGCACACGGTCGGCAACGACCCAACCACCGTCATTCCGGGTTTGGTTGTCCATACACCAGCAGAATCGTCAGGAGAGAGCAAATGCTCGCAATAGCGGCGGCTGTGGTCTTTTTCATCGCCTTCATCATCAACGCCACCGAGACGTCGACCGAGGTCATCTTCGGTACGACGAGTCTCATGCTCGTCGGATTCACCCTCGTCGCCCTGCACCTGGCCGGCGTCGGAGCCGGGTGGCAGGCACGGGGGCGCAGCCGCCGACGCTGACCGGTGGGCTGCGCGGGCGGGTACGGTTCACGGGCGTCAGGCCGCCGCGTAGCGCCAGAAGTCGCGCAGCAGGGTCGACGGGACCGGGCCGTTCGCCTCCAACTGCGTGAGCAGGATGGTCACCGCGCCCGTGGACGGCGTGATGTGCGCCGCCGTCCCGGTGCCGCCGACCCAGCCGTAGCGGCCCGGTACGTTCCAGGGGTCGGTCTCCGTCACGTCCACCGAGCCTCCGAAGCCCCAGCCCTGGCCCTCCAGGAACAGGGTGCTCGCATCGCGCTGCGGCCGGGTGAGATGGTCCGTCGTCAACTGCCGTACGGATACGGGGGACAGCAGCGTACGGTCGCCCGCCCTGCCGTCCGCGAGGAGCATCCGCGCGAAGGCGTACCAGTCGTCCACGGTCGAGACCAGACCGCCGGCGCCCGACGGGAACGGCGGCACCGTGCTCCACTGGCCGTCCGGGGTGTCGAGCGGTTCGAGACCGCCCGACCCGTCCTGCCGGTAGTAGTGGGGCACCCGGTCGCGTTTGGCCGCCGGCACCTCGAATCCCGTGTCCGCCATGCCGAGCGGTTCGAAGACCCGCTCCGCAAGGAACTCCGGCAGCGACCGCCCCGAGACCCTCGCGATCAGCACACCGAGGATGTCGGACGCGGTGTTGTACAGCCAGCCTTCCCCCGGCTGGTGCAGCAGGGGGATCCGGGAGAGCGCCGCCATCCAGGCGTCCGGCGCGGGGACGTGCTGCGGCTGCGGAGGTCCCTGCCTCAACTCGGTGAACAGCGGGGCGACCGCGGGCAGCGAGAAGTCGGACGGGAAGCCGTGCCCGCTCCGGAAGGTGAGCAGATCGAGGACCGTGATCTCCCTGACGGCCGGGACCAGGTCGTCGACGGGGCTCGCGGGCGTCCGTACGACCATCGGTGAGGCCAGCTCGGGCAGCCACCGGTCGACCGTCTCGTCCAGCGCGATACGGCGGTCCTGGACGAGCATCAGCACGGCCACGGCGATGACCGGCTTGGTGATGGAGGCGATACGGAAGATCGAGTCCCTGGTCAGGGGCGTGGTGCCCGCGGCGTCGGCCGAGCCGACCTCCGCACGCTCGACCCGGTCGCCCCGCGCCACCAGGGCGACGGCGCCCGGCAGCGGGCCCTCGCTGACATGCGCGTTGAGCACGTCGTGCAGATTGGTCGCGCCGGTCGCCATTCGGTTCACCCTTCGCCGTTCCCGTTTCCCGTTCCCGTTTCCCGTTCCCGTGCCCTTTGCCGGATCCGCTGCCGTGGAGACCGCGGAGCCCGCCGATGAGGCGCCGACTCTCACCGGTCCGATGATGGCCCCCGGGCCGTCACCGCTTACGCAGGCGCAGCGACGTCCAGCTCGCGTCGGCCGTCCAGCCGCCGTCGACCGGCAGCGCGGTGCCGTTCACGAAGCCGCTGCGCGCCGGGTCCGCGAGGAACGACACCGCCTGCGCGATGTCGTCGGGCGCGGCGAACCGCCCCATCGGGACCCGCTCCACGATGTCCTCGTCCTTGTAGCCGCCGGACGCCTGGTCGGCGGCGTCCATCTCCGTCTTCACCCAGCCAGGACAGACCGCGTTGACCCGTACGCCCCTGCCTCCCCACTCCCCCGCCAGCGTGCGTGTGAGGCCGATCAGTCCGTGCTTGCTCGCGTTGTACGCGGCGCGGTCGGAGACTCCGTGGAGTCCCGCGATCGACGCGATGTTCACGATCGAGCCGCCGCCGGCTGCCAGCATCAGCCGGCCCACCGCGCGGGAGAGCAGGAACGGGCCGGTGAGATTCACGTCCAGGACCCGCCGCCACTGGTCGGCCGTGGTCTCCTCGGCCGGTACGAGCAGGGACACGCCCGCGTTGTTGACGAGCACGTCCACCCGGCCGAAGCCCTCGCGCGCCCGGTCGGCGAGCCCGGTGACGTACGCCTCCGACGCGACGTCCCCGACCACGGCCACCGCTTCCGCCCCTGCCGCGCGGACGGCGGCGAGGGTGTCCACCGGGTCCACGATGTCGGCGAGAACCAGCGCGTACCCCTCCCCGGCCAGGACTTCGGCGACCCGGCGGCCGATGCCCTGTGCCACGCCCGTCACCACGGCGACGCGTCCCGTACCGCTTCCCACGGTGCTCCCCCGTGCCGCTTCCCGCGGGTGTCCCCGGCTCTGAACCCGGTCCCTTACCTGGTGCGATGTCAGTCATGAGGTCAGCCTGGACCGCGACCCGCGTCCGGCGGAAGCGCCCTTCGCCGGTCAGTACCGCTCGACCAGGTGCTCACGGCCCGCCGGAGGCTCGTACGGCTCCGGCCAGAAGTCCGTGATCCCCGTTATCCGCCCCTGTCCGTCCCCCGTGAAGAAACTGACCGCGCACATCTCCTCCGCGCCCACCGTGACACGCAGCCATGTCACCACCTGCCCGGCGTCCGGGTCCGCCACGACCCGTTCCGTACGCACCCGCCAGTCCCCCGGATACTCGACGTTGAAGCGCAGGAACGCCTCCCTGCCGCGGATCCGCTCGCGCGTCTGCGGCAGGTCGTAGACCACGTCGTCCGCGAGGGTCCCGGCGAACGTCGTCCAGTCGCGGGCGTCCGCGGCGGCCCAGTAGGTCGCCACCGTTTTCCGAAGCTCGGTCATACGGGGAGTCTGCACCGTGCCACTGACAATCGGCGCGGTCCGACCGCGACACCGCAGCCGGGCGATGCGCCCGCGACCAATGACCGCACGGTCGTACGGTTAGTACACTGGACGTGTGACAGCCACGAGCACCGACGGACGCATCGCACGCGGGAACCAGACCCGCCGACTGATCCTGGAGCACACCGTCCGGATCGCCTCGGTCGAAGGTCTGGGGGGTCTGTCGCTCGGCCGGCTGGCCGGTGAGCTGGAGCTGAGCAAGAGCGGGGTGTTCGCGCTGTTCGGCTCCAAGGAGGAGCTTCAGCTCGCCACCGTCCGCGCCGCCGCCAAGGTCTACATCGACCATGTCGTACGGCCCGTGCTGGACATGCCCGCCGGGCTGGCCCGGGTGCGGCAGCTGTGCGACGGATGGCTCAGATACTCGGAAAGCCGTGTCTTCCCCGGCGGGTGCTTCTTCTACTCGGTCTCGGCCGAGTACGACGCACGCGAGGGCAAGGTCCACGACGCGGTGGCCCGGGCCCGGCTCGACTGGGTCGCGTTCGTGAGCCAGAACATCGAGGAGGCGAGGCAGGCGGGCGAGGTACGGGACGACACGGACGTTCCCCAGCTCACCTTCGAGCTCGTGTCGCTCCTCGAAGGCGCCAACGCCGAGTCCGTCCTGCACGACGACTTCAGCTGCTACGCCAAGGCCGCCAAGGGCATCCTCAACCGGCTGCAGGCTGTGGCGACGGATTTGGCTCCGCCTCCCGCCCCGCCCGCTCCCTGACCGCGAAGTCCCTCACGGCGGCGGCGACTTGAGGGTCGCCCAGGATCCGCCGGTGGCCCAGCCCGCGCGTGACGACCAGCTCCGCGCGATCGCCCAGCCCATCGGCGAGAGCGCGTGAATGGACGGGATCGACCAGGTCGTCGTCCTCGTCGTGGACGACCAGGAACGACGCCCCCTCCACCCCCGTGCGCGGGACCGAGAAGCGCGACCAGATGTCCTCCTCGCCGGGGAACAACTCCCGTTCGACACGGCCCCGGAGCCCGGAGTGCAGCCGCGCCCGCAGCCCCAGGCCCGCGCAGAACCGGTCCACCAGATACGCGAAGTCCGGCACCCCGCTGATCGCCACGATCCGCTCCGTCCGTACGCCGCGCTCCCGGACGGCGACGAATGTCGCGGTGACGCCGAGCGAGTGCGCCACGACCGTCTCGAACGGCCCGTGTGCCGCGTCCAGTTCCACGATGATGTCCCGCAGATCGAGAATCGTCATGCTCTCGCCGGTCGCCTCGCCGTGGCCGGGGGCGTCGAAGGCGACCGGGCTGAGGCCGAGCTCCACCAACTCGCCCACCAGCGCGGCGAAGCGCGAACCGCGCGACTCCCACCCGTGCACCAGCAGCACCGGACGCTCGCCCGTACCCCACCGGTAACTGACCGCCTTCTCCCCGCCGACGGCGATCTCGCCCACCTCGGCCCGGTCCATCACCGGGCGCTCGTCGGGCCGGAGCCGGCTGCGGCCGCGCGGCTTGCGGAAAAGGCGGAAGGCCGCCCGGCCGGCGAGGCCCGGTGAAACGTAGGACACGCCGTTCAGGGCGGTGCGGACAACTGTCACAGCGAGATCCATGCCGCGTTCTCCTTCGGGTCGCTCGGGGTCGGGCCGGCCGCTCGTCGGCGCCGCGTCCGGCGAGACATTAGCACGATCGTTCGGCTAGTTTTCTGAGAAAACTGAACGTACGATCGTGCGGCATGGGACCCAATCAGCGCTTCAAGAACGAGTTGGACACCCTCATCGACCGGCAACTCCTCCCGGAGGACCGCGAGGTCGCGCCCGGCCCGGACGGCCCTTCGACCTCGTACTCCTCGCGCTCGGCACATCTCCCGGCCGGCCCCCGCGGGGCGGGTCCGGAGACGCAGAATGGGAGGTATGACTGAGAAGAACGACCACCAGCCACCCGGCACGGCGCGGCCCGACGCGGCGCCCGACTGGGAGAAGCGCTTCCGGGCACCGCGCGTCTCGCTGCCCGAGTGGGCCGAGGACGCGCCCGACCGCGCGCTCTTCGTGTCCAATGCGACGGGCACGTACGAGCTGTACGCGTGGGACCGCGCCACCGGCGCCCAGCGGCAGGTCACCGACCGCCCGAACGGCACCACGGACGGCGTGCTGACCCCGGACGGCCGGTGGATCTGGTGGTTCAGCGACACCGACGGCGACGAGTTCGGTGTGTGGAAGCGGCAGCCCTTCGGCGCCGGCGCCGACGAGCCCACCGGCCCTGACGAGCCCGCCGCCCCCGGCATCGCCCCGGCCTACCCCAGCGGGCTCGCCCTCGGCCGTGACGGGACGGCGGTCGTCGGGTGCTCCACGGACGAGGACGGCTCGACGATCCATGTCCTCCCCGCCGGCGGCACCCCGGTCGAGATCTACCGGCACCGCGAGTCCGCCGGCGTCGGCGACCTGTCGCACGACGGGACGCTGATCGCCGTCGAGCACACCGAGCACGGCGACGCGATGCACTCCGCCCTGCGCGTGGTCCGCCTCGACGGCACGACGATCGCCGAGCTGGACGACACCAACGGCGGCAAGCTCGAACTGGGCCTGGCCGTCCTCGGTTTCGCCCCGGTCGACGGCGACACCCGCCTTCTCGTCGGGCATCAGCGGCGTGGCCGCTGGGAGCCCGTCGTGTGGGACGTGGCCACCGGCGAGGAGACCGATCTGGCGATCGAGCTGCCCGGAGACGTATCGGCCGAGTGGTATCCGGACGGGTCCGCGCTGCTGATCGTGCACAGCTTCGAGGCGCGCAGCGAGCTGTGGCGCTACGACTTCGCGACGCGCTCGCTGATCGAGGTCGCGACGCCCGCCGGGACGGTGTCGGGTGCGACCGCCAGGCCCGACGGCTCGGTGGAGTACCTGTGGTCCTCGGCGGCCCACCCGCCGGTGGTGCGGTCCACGTCGGGCGGTGTCGTGCTCGACCCGCCGGGGGCGAAGGCGCCTGAGTCCGTGCCGGTGACGGACGTCTGGGTGGAGGGGCCCGGCGGCCCGATCCACGCGCTGGTGCAGCGGCCGGCGGGCGAAGGGCCGTTCCCGGCGGTCTTCGAGATCCACGGCGGGCCGACCGCGCACGACCGGGACTCCTTCACGGCGGGCCCGGCGGCCTGGGTGGACCACGGCTTCGCGGTCGTACGCGTCAACTACCGCGGCTCCACCGGCTACGGCCGCGAGTGGACCGACGCGCTCAAGCACCGCGTCGGCCTGATCGAGCTGGAGGACATCGCGGCCGTCCGCGCGTGGGCGGTGTCCTCCGGTCTCGCCGACCCCGCGAAGCTCGTGCTCTCCGGCGGCTCGTGGGGCGGCTATCTGACGCTGCTGGGGCTCGGCACCCAGCCGGACGCGTGGGCGCTGGGGCTGGCGGCCGTCCCCGTGGCCGACTACGTCACGGCGTACCACGACGAGATGGAGGCCCTGAAGTCCATGGACCGCACGCTGCTCGGGGGTACGCCGGAGGAGGTCCCCGAGCGGTACGAGGCGTCGTCGCCGCTGACGTACGTGGACGACGTGCGCGCGCCGGTCTACATCTCGGCCGGCCTGAACGACCCGCGCTGCCCGATCCAGCAGGTGGAGAACTACGTCGACCGGCTGGCGGCACGCGGGGCGGCGCACGAGGTGTACCGGTACGACGCGGGGCACGGGTCCCTGGTGGTCGAGGAGCGGATCAAGCAGGTCCGGCTGGAGCTGGACTTCGCGGAGCGGCACCTCCGGTAGGGCGTTCCGGGAGCCCGGACGGCCCGCGCCCGCGGTCCGTCCGGGGTTCGTGCCCGAACCCGCCCCCAGCGCCCGCGCGGGCGCTGCGTACCGTAGAGGGGTGTACCGGTTCCTGCTGACGCCCCGCTGGTGGGGCATCAATGTCTTCGTGCTGCTCGCCATCCCCTTCTGTGTCTTCATGGGGACCTGGCAGCTCGGCCGTTTCGAGGACCGCGTCGACTCGCACCGGAGCGCCGAGGCCGCGCCCGACCCGGGGAAGCGGGCCGCCGCGCCGCTCGCGGAGCTGCTGCCGGTCGATCAGGAGACCTCGGGCCGGCATGCCACGGCGACCGGCAGGTACGCGGACCAACTCGTCGTCCCGAACCGGGAGTTGGACGAGAAGCCCGGGTCCTACGTGCTGGCGCTCCTGCGGACCGACGGCGGCAGGGCGCTGCCCGTCGTACGCGGCTGGCTGCCGGCCGGCGAGGCCGTGCCCCCGGCCCCGAAGGGCGAGGTCAGTGTGACCGGCGCGCTCCAGGCGCCGGAGAACTCGGGCACCGACGGCGCCGACTCCCGCGGCGGGCTGCCGCCCGGGCAGGTCGGCATCATCAGCGGGGCGTCACTGGTCAACCTCGTGCCCTACGCGGTGTACGACGCCTGGGTCACGGTCACCGAGCCCGAGGCCGGTCTCACGCCCGTACCGGCGCAGGCGCCGCAGGGCAGCGGGCTCGACCTGAAGGCGTTCCAGAACCTCGGGTACACGGGCGAGTGGTTCGTCTTCGTCGCGTTCGTGATCTTCATGTGGTTCCGGCTGTTCCGGCGCGAGACAGAGGCCATCAAGGACCGCGCGCTGGGCCTGGAGACGGCGGCGTAACCCCGGCACGTCCGACCTCGGCGGCGTGACTCCGCCGTGTCCGACCCCGGCGGCCCGACCCCGGCGCGTCCGTCCTCACGCCCAGAGGCGCCAGGCCCTACGACGCCTCCAGCACACCCGTCCGGTAGATCTTCCCCGCGCACGCGTTGTCGATCGTCGCCGCCGCCGGCTCCGAGCCGGACTCCGGCGTGTGTACGACGTCGATGCTGCCGTCCTCGGGCTCCCCGTCGTCGCTGCCGAGCTGCGGCTCCGTCTCGATCGGCGTCGATCCGGTGCCGTTCGTCGCCCCGCCCGTCTCGCCCTCCGTGGGCGACGGGTCCGGTGACGGCTCGTCGGTCGGACAGGTCTCCGTCGGCACCCAGGCGAACTTCACCTCGTACGCCCCCGACGGCGGCAGCACCAGGCTGGTCGCCTCCTGCGAGGGGTCGGGCAGGCCGGTCGCGGCGTCGCCGGCGATGTGGTCCACCACTTGGATCTTGTCGGGGTCGGCGGCGCCCGCAGTCTGGAAGACGACGGACCCGTGGCCGCTGACCGAGCAGTTGGTGCCGGAGACGTTGGAGATCCGGAAGCTGCCGTAGACCGCGCCCTCGGAGTCCGGTTCGCCCGCCTGGGAGCTCACCTGGAGCTGGCTCGCGTGGCAGGTGGCGGTGGAGCTGGTGAAGCTGCTCTCGGGGTCGTTGTCGAAACCACCGGTCGTACCGCCGGTGGAACCGCCGATACCCGTCTCGGGCGAGTCCTCGTCGCCCGGACCGCTCTGTTCGTCGTCGGTCTTGCCGGAGGGGCCTGAGCCCTGCGTCTCACTGTCCTTCGGGCCGCCGTCGGAGCCGGTGCCGCCCTGCACCTGCTCGCCGTGGCCCACGTTGAAAGACTTGTCGTCCGAGGAGCTGCCGGTGTTGGCGACATGCACGAAAGCCGGCACCGCCGTACTGATCAGCAGCGCCGCAGCCGCGACCCCGACGAAGGCCTGGCGCTTGCGCGCGCGCCTCGCGGGCACGGCCCGCCTCAGATGGTCGAGGGCTCCGGGCGACGGCTCGATCTCCTGGACGGCTCCGTGCAGGAGCCGGCGCAGCGCCAACTCGTCGGGGATACCGCCGTCGTCACCGTGACCGCCGTCGTCACCGTGACCACCGCCGCCGTCACCGGCGCCCGCGCCCCCTTCCCCGCGGCCGAAGATCGCCGCGAGGGGCTGGGGCTGAGTCACGTCCGTCTGCCGATCCACCTCGGCCTGGGGGGCACCGCCGGCGGCGCCTTCCGCGCCTGGCGTGCCGTCGTCCGCACTGTGCAGGTCTCCGCCCGGTTCTTCTTCCGGCCCGTGGTTCACAGTTCCATTTCCAGTCGACTCGCTCGTCGGACCGTCCGGCCCCTCCGGCCTTCCGTGGTCCTGGTCATGCTCGTGCCCGTTCATGCCGTGGCCTCCATGGCGATACGCAGCGCCGCGATGCCTCGCGAGCCGTACGCCTTCACCGAGCCCAGGGATATGCCGAGTGTCTCGGAGACCTGTGCCTCCGTCATGTCGGCGAAGTAGCGCAGCACCAGTACCTCGCGCTGGCGGCGCTGGAGGCCGCGCATCGCCTTGATCAGTGCGTCGCGCTCCAGCAGGTCGTACGCGCCTTCCTCGGCGCTCGCCATGTCGGGCATCGGCTTCGAGAGCAGCTTGAGCCCGAGGATGCGGCGGCGCAGCGCGGAGCGCGACAGGTTGACGACCGTCTGGCGCAGATACGCCAGGGTCTTCTCCGGTTCGCGTACGCGGTTGCGCGCCGAGTGCACACGGATGAAGGCCTCCTGGACGACGTCCTCGCAGGAGGCCGTGTCGTCCAGGAGCAGTGCCGCGAGGCCGAGCAGTGAGCGGTAGTGCTGTCGGTAGGTCTCGGTCAGATGATCGACGGTGGTACCTGCGGCCATCGCGTCGTCAGCGCCCTCGCGCCGGTCCGGAATACCGGCCGTACGCGCCGCGGGCATGGGAGCGATCACCGGCATACCACCGGGCCTGCGGGGTCGACGGCTCGGCCGCACCGAAGTGCCGCGAACCGGGACGACCGCTGTGAAATCGAGAACCTCTGCCACGCCTGTTGGACACGCTGCCCCCGCCCAGGGTTGTACGCGTTCGCCACCACATTTGACGATGCACCAATTGCCCTCATGCGTAACCGTTCTCCCCCACATGCCCCTTTTGCCAACGGCGGTACGGAGGGGCGACCCCTTAGACGCTTCCGGTCAACCGGCGGTTGCGCCAGGTCGAATGAGCATCGTCCGCCACCGGAACACCCCAGTTCAAGTGGCACAGACCGGCGATTTGCTCACAGCGTTTTCACAGATTCTACAAACCGTCGGAGGGCCCGGCCGGGAGGGCACCCACTCAACTCCGTGCGCGCTTCCCACCGCCGGTTCAGCCCCTCACGACACCCCGGGCCCGTCTACGCGCCCCGGCTAGGGACCGGTGAACTCCCCGGCCACGGCCTCCGCGATCTGCGCGGTGTTGAGGGCCGCGCCCTTACGGAGGTTGTCGCCGCACACGAACAGCTCCAGCGCCCGCTCGTCGTCCAGCGAACGCCGGACCCGCCCCACCCAGGTCGGGTCGGTCCCCACCACGTCCGCCGGCGTCGGGAAGTCTCCCGCCGCCGGATTGTCGAACAGCACCACACCCGGCGACGTCGCCAGGATCTCGTGCGCCCGGTCGACCGTGACCGGGCCCTCGAAGCGCGCGTGCACGGCGAGCGAGTGCGTGGTGATCACGGGCACGTGCACACACGTCGCCGCGACCTTCAGATCGGGCAGATCGAGGATCTTCCGGGTCTCCTCGCGGATCGCCATCTCCTCGGACGACCAGCCGTCCGCCATGAGCGACCCGGCCCACGGGACGACGTTGAGCGCGAGCGGCCCGCCGAAGGGGCCGGTGATGTCGCCGACCGCGCGCCGTACGTCGCCGGGGTTCGTCCCCAGTTCCGTACCGGCCACGACCGACAGCTGCCGGCGCAGCGCCTCGACACCGTCCTGCCCGGCGGCGCTGACCGCCTGGTACGAGGAGACGACCAGCTCGCGCACCCCGAACTCGGCGTGCAGCGAGCCGACAGCGACGATCATCGAGAGCGTGGCGCAGCCCGGACTCGCGATGATGCCGCGCGGACGGAGCCGTACGGCATGCGGGTTGAGCTCGGGCACCACGAGAGGCACCTGGTCATCCATGCGGAACGCGGCGGACGCGTCCACCACCACGGCGCCCTGGGAGACCGCGACGGGTGCCCACTGGGCGGACACGGCGTCCGGTACGAGGAACAGCGCGACGTCCACGCCCGAGAGCGCGGCCTCGGTGAGCGCCAGGACCTCGGTCTCCTCGCCCCGTACGGTCAGCTTGCGGCCGGCCGCCCGGGGCGAGGCCAGAAGGCGGATCTCGCCCCAGACGTCCGCGTGCTGCGACAGGATCTGGAGCATGACGGCGCCGACGCCCCCGGTCGCGCCCACGACCGCGAGCGTCGGGCGGCCGTTCATCGGCCCGCGCTTCCGCGACTCCCGCTCATCGTCCGGTGCCTCCGTAGACCACGGCCTCGTCCGTTTCGGTGTCCAGGCCGAAGGCGGTGTGCACCGCGCGTACGGCCTCGTTCACGTCGTCCGCGCGGGTGACGACCGAGATACGGATCTCGGAGGTCGAGATGAGCTCGATGTTCACACCCGCGTCGGACAGCGCCTCGAAGAAACCGGCCGTGACCCCGGGGTTCGTCTTCATACCGGCGCCGACGAGCGAGATCTTGCCGATCTGGTCGTCGTAGCGCAGCGAGTCGAAGCCGATCGTGCCCTTCGCCCTCTCCAGGGCGTCGATGGCCTTGCGGCCCTCGGTCTTGGGGAGGGTGAAGGAGATGTCGGTCAGCCCGGTGGACGCGGCCGACACGTTCTGCACGACCATGTCGATGTTGATCTCCGCGTTCGCGATGGAACGGAAGATCGCGGCGGCCTCGCCGGGCTTGTCGGGGACACCGACGACGGTGATCTTGGCCTCGGAGACGTCGTGGGCGACTCCGGAGATGATGGCGTGCTCCACCTGCTGGTCCCCTTGCGGCTCGTTGCTGACCCAGGTGCCGCGGAGTCCGGAGAAGGACGAGCGGACATGGATCGGGATGTTGTATCGGCGTGCGTACTCGACGCAGCGGTGCAGCAGCACCTTGGAGCCGGACGCCGCCAGCTCCAGCATGTCCTCGATGGAGATCCAGTCGATCTTCTGGGCCTTCGGGACGACGCGGGGGTCGGCCGTGAAGACGCCGTCCACGTCCGTGTAGATCTCACAGACCTCGGCGTCCAGCGCGGCGGCGAGGGCGACGGCCGTGGTGTCCGAGCCGCCCCTGCCGAGGGTGGTGATGTCCTTCTTGTCCTGGGACACACCCTGGAATCCGGCGACGATGGCGATGTTGCCCTCGTCCAGCGCGGTACGGATACGGCCGGGCGTGACATCGATGATGCGCGCCTTGTTGTGGACGGAGTCGGTGATGACGCCGGCCTGGCTGCCGGTGAACGACTGGGCCTCGTGGCCCAGGCTTTTGATCGCCATGGCCAGCAGCGCCATGGAGATCCGCTCTCCGGAGGTCAACAGCATGTCCAGTTCCCGACCCGCGGGGATCGGGGACACCTGTTCGGCGAGGTCGGTCAGCTCGTCCGTCGTGTCGCCCATCGCGGATACCACGACGACCACTTGGTGGCCGTTCTTCTTGGCATCGACGATTCTCTTGGCAACGCGCTTGATGCCTTCGGCATCGGCAACGGAGGAGCCTCCGTACTTCTGCACGACAAGGCCCACGTGCGCTCCTCGATCAGTCATGCCGCAGTCGTTCATCACTGCGGTCGGCTCAGTCTAACGAGCAGCCGCATTCCACTTGGGATATATCGCATCGTGAGATACCCGGCTCACACCTTGATCACCCAGGAAGCGTTGCGGCTGTCCGGTGGACATCCATGCCCGGTATGAGGCGGCCCACGCCGAACGTGGGCCGGGTCACACGCCGATCACCCCCGGTTGGACCTGTTCCGGTTCCGCTTACACGCCTGCCCGGCTGTTCGGCCGCTCAGGCCCGGGTCTAACGGCCCTGGCCGGGATCGCTGTCCTGCCGCGTGACGTAAGCACTGCCCCGCTCGTCGGGCGACTGCACGGCGGCGGCGTTCGCGGGGAGACTGCCGGCCGCGGCGAGCCCACCGGCGGCGATGGCTCCGGCGACGACGCACTGGATGATCTTTCCGTACACGGGGGCCTCCGTAAGAACGCCGATGAACGCCGATGAGTGCCAACCAACGCCGACAGAGGCGTCATTAGGTCTATACGGAGGAACTGGTCGCCGGGTTCAACGGGAGTCAGGACGCGTACGCGGAGGGTTACCTCCAGGCGCCGGTCTCCGCCTCCGCTTCCGCCCACTCGTCCGAGATGGCCTCGTCGATCTGACGGCGGGTCTGCGCCGCCACGCGCGGGTCGGTCGCCGCGTAGTGCGTGTACGCGTTCAGCCCTGTTGCCAGCGCCCAGCCCCGCCCGCGCGCCCACGTCGCGTCGTCCACACCGAGCGCCGCGCGGAAGACGGGCCGGGTCGCGGCCGAAAGAGTGGTCCAGGCGACCATCAGGTCACAGGCGGGATCACCCACGCCGAGCCCGCCGAAGTCGATGACGGCGCTGACGTGCCCGTCGGCGGTCAGCAGATTGCCCGTGTGGAAGTCGCCGTGGTACCAGACGGGTGCCGCGTCCCACCCGGGAGCGGCCAGCGCGGCGTCCCACACGCGGGTCATGGCGTCGGCGGCGGCGGCGCCGGTGCGGGCCTTGATGGCGGTGCGGGTCGCGTCGTCGCGAGCGATGAGCGACCAGCGGCTCAGACCGTGGCCGTCGCCCACCGTAGGCACTTGCTGAAGTGCCTTGAGAAACCCCCCTAGTTGACGGGCCGCCCCCTCGGGATCGGCGAACCCGTCCGCCGTCGCGACGCTCCCGTCGAGCCACCGCGTGACGGACCAGTGATACGGATACCCGAGCCCCGGCACCCCGAGCCCGAGCGGTACGGGTATGGCCAGGGGCAGTTGGGGCGCGAACCACGGCAGCCACGCGTGCTCCTTCTCCGCCTGCCCGGCGGCCCAGTCGCCTCTCGGCAGCCGTACGGACATGTCGTCGCCGAGCAGAAAGATCACGTGATCGGACCCCCCGTCGGCCAGCCGCGTGACGGTCAGCCCGCCCCACCGCGGAAACTGCGCCGCCAACAGCCCCCGCACAAGGTCGACACCGATCTCCGGCACGGTGTCCTGATGCCCCGCGTTCGACACGTACCGCTCTCCTCCACCGCCCCGCGCCCACCCGACCGGCAGGCGACCGGGGGACAGTAGAGCACCGGCCCCACGGCGCGGTCGAACCCTTTCCGCCGCCGCCCGCGACGTACTCGTCGCGGCCGTCGCCCCGGAGTTCGCTCACTCCCCTGACCTCTCGACACATCGACCCACAAGGCCGCTAGCACTGGCCTGCCCCGTACGCGAGGAACGCCTCCCAGGCGGCGGCGGGGAGCGCCAGTTCGGGGCTGTCGGTGAGCTTGGAGTCCCGGACGTGGACGGCGGTGGGGCAGGCGGCGACCTCGACGCAGCTCGCGTCTTCGAAGTTGCTGTACGTGGACTTGCGCCACGCAAGGGCGACTTCGACGCAGCTCGCGTCTTCGCGGCCCTGCGGGATCGTCGGTCAACCGGCTCACGGACGGGCCTCGGCGAACGCGAGGCGCTCGTGATCGCGACCCCCGCCCGCTTCTCAACAGGAGGCGCGACGTCGGCATCGGGGCGCCCTGTCAGTCCGCGTAATCCTTGAGCTTCTCGGTCTCCAGCGTGATGCCGACCGGGTCGGGAAGCTCGACGACAGCACCGAAGGGCCTGATGGTGACAGAACGGTACTCGCCCTTCTCGGGCTCGGCATGCACAGTCAGAGAGGAGGCATCGCGGTCGACGAGGAGATAGACGGGGATACCGGCTGCCGCGTAGCCGTCGCGCTTTTCGATGCGGTCGCGTTGCTCGGTGTCCGCGTCACGTGAGGTGACCTCCACAGCCATCAGAACTCCCTCAGCCCCGGACCACTCTCCCTGCCCGACGAAGTAGTCGTCCGGCGCGAGCGCTCCATCCGGCCGGGCCCGGCCCTTGCGGTACATATCGACGCACAGCCCTTGCTCCGCGTACAACCACAACTCGGGGCGAAACTGCATGCAGCGCTTCTGAAGCCACTTGACGATCTCGCCGTGGTTTCCGTCCGGCACGGACTTGACCTGGACCTTTCCGTTGATGAATTCCAGCCGCACCATCTCTGGCGCGCGTCGGGCAAGCTCCTCGAACTCGTCGACGGACATCTGTGGCCGGTCTGTGGTCCTGGGGGTCATGGCGTCGCCTCCTCCCCTCCATGGTGCCCTGACCGGCATCTCGTGGACGCTCATTCGGCCGCCCGCAGCAGGTCCGCGCCGTCGGGCGAGTAGGCCTGGACGAGTTCGCCGTGGGTCGGGCGCGGGATGGGGCGGGTCTTGAAGCCGGCCGCCGCGCGCAGGGCGTCCGCACGACGGGCCACCTCCTGTTTGGCGGGGACGGCACGGAAGGTGTCCGGAATCGCGTCGATGACCAGGCCCCTCTCCTCGGCCACGTCGTACGCCTCCATCTCCTCGTTGCAGTCAAGGCACATGCCCTTGATCAGCGTGACGACGTTCTCGGGCTGCTCACAGCCCATGCACACCATCACGGCTCGGGTGATGTACTCGGGGGCCTGGTACGGCTCGGGCGGCATCTTGCTCTCCAGTCGTTTGCGGGCGATGGCACCGGGGCTGTGCAGCGGATGCGGAAGCCCGGTGGTCAGGGAACGGGTCAGGTGCTCCGGCGTCGCACCCCGCGCGAGCCACTGCGCGGCAAGCGATTCGAGCGCGGCGCATTCGGCGGCGGACAGGGTCATACGAGGGTCGGTACGCCCGAGCCGGGCCAGGGTGCGGTAGGCGGCGGACGGTGCGGCGGGGGCGGCCGGCTCGGGCTGCCGTACGGGCTCCTGCGCCGTCTCGGCCGTTTCCGCCGAGGTTGTGTCGCGCTGCCGTCGCTCCAGCTCCGTGAGGTCGATGCCGCGCAGGCTGTCCACGTACGCCTTCCACCAGTCGTCGTCCCTCGACGTCCGGGAGAAGTAGGTCCGCGTCACCCAGCGGAAGCTGTTGTCCGCCGTGCACAGGTGTTCCTTCACCAGCCGCAGATGTCCCTCGTGCGACAGGAACTTGAGCGCCTTGGCGCACGCCTGCTGCCCGTAGTCGGCGACGTTCGCCGCCAGGGGCTTGTAGCCGATCGCGGCGCCTTCGGGCAGCCGGTCGATGTACGCGGCGAGCGCCGCTTCCCTCGGGCGCAGATGTGCGAAATCGCTTGCGGTACGGGGCCGTTGACCGGGCGCGGAGCGCTTGCCGTAGCCCGGCTTGGCCGAGGGGTGTGCGGGGGCGCGCAGGGCGGCACTAAGCTCTGTGGAATCCACGATCGAGTCGCTTTCGATTCGTTGGTCAGGCCCCGGAGTTGGTGTTGGCGCACCGCCGGGGCCGCTTAATGCCATGAACGCTAAACCGTCAATACGCTCTGACGCAAGCTGACCACAGAAAGTCATCTCGACTGGTCAGCGGGGGAGTTGGAAGGGGGGTTGGTTCCCTCCCCTCCTCCCACTCAACTGAAAAGGGGCTCGAAGCCCGAGGCTCAAGCCCCGGGGCGACCTGCGGTGACGTCACACGTCGGCCGAGCGTGGCGCCGACCTTCGCGGCGGTGCGGGGCTGAGCCGTCCTCGACGACATACCGCTCCGCGTCTCGGAGTTGGCGATACAACGCCGTACGGCACCGGGTGCCGGTCGGCGGGGCGTTGCCGGTCAGTCGGCGGGGAGGCCGAACCAGCGGAGGAGTACGGGTCGTGCGTCGTCGGGGGCGTCCTCGGGGCCGCGGGCGTAGCGCGTGAGCAGGGCCAGATAGTCGTCGTGGAACGCGTCCAGCTCGGCCTTCGTGAGGTGGCTGAGGCTGCGTGAGCCCCGCATCCAGCCTTCGGACTCCGCCTGGCCGGCGGCGAACTGCCGGGCCAGCTCGACGTCCTCCTCCATCCTCATCCGCTCCAGCTCGGCCGACATGGCGCGCTCGGCCTCCGTCAGCTCACCCTGCGGCGGTCTGCGGATGTCGAGACCGCGTACTCCGCGCCACCAGCGCTCACGTCCGCTGGAGCGCTCGGGGATGTCCTCGATGAGGCCACTGCGCTCCAGCATGCGCAGGTGGTAACTGAGCGTTCCGGTGTTCTCGCCGAGGGCGGTTGCCAGGGTGGTCGAAGTGGCCGGGCCCGCCGTGCCGAGGTGCCGCAGGATGCGCAGGCGCAGGGGGTGCGAGAGGGCCTTGAGCACCTCGGGGCTCTCGACCGTGCGGCGCTCCGCGGCTTCCGCTCTCCGCTCATTCGTCATGTTGGCAGTCTATCCGGATCACAGCACTTTCTCTGCAGACCTTCCTCTGCAGAGGAATCTCTGCAATGCTGTGACGCATGACGCCGAACCGAATGACCTTGAATCGCGCGATCCGCCGCTTCGCAAGCGCCTCCGCCGGGGCTCTACTTGCCGGACTCGCCCTGGGGGCCGCCCCCGTCCATGGAGCTGAACGGGTCGCGGATCCGCTGCCCGAGTTCGACTTCTCCGCCTGCCCGGCCGCCGATGAACTGCCCGCGGGTGCGGACCCAGGGACCTGGCGCTGCGAGGTCATGCACGCAACGGGGCATCTGCGCATGGGCGCCGTCGACGAGCCGCTCACCAGGCCTATGAAGATCGCCTTCGCGGAAGGCCGTGTGGACGGTGAGTTCCGGCAGGTCTTCGGGGAGATGACCGCCGCGCCGATCCGGGTGGGACGCACCCCGTTGACCCTGACCCCGCGGTACGGCGGCTACTCGGACTTCCTGTCCGACGACACCAGGCGCGGCGAGTTCGACCTCAAATTCGCCATCGGCTCGGCGTACGGACGGCCGGCCCTGCCGTCGGGGGGCTGCTCGGTGGGCAGCGATGAGGACGCGGTCCACCTGGTGCTCAAGGACACCGATCCCACCCGGGTGATATCCGAGGATCCCCTGGTCGTCGCCTTCGGCGCCGAGGACACGGAGTTCGCCGCCCCGGGCACCAGGGGCTGCGGCCCCCTGAACCGCGTGCTCGACCGGGCCCTCGGTCTGCCGTCCGCGGCGGGAGCCAACGCGTTCGACATGGATGTCATCGTGGCCATCCGGCCCTACACGCAGGCCGGTTCGATCGGGTAACTGTCAATAGGTCCTGCTCGGCCGCACCCGCTACGCCGGGTCCGCGACCTTGCGTATGCCCAGCGTGCCCAGTTCCTCCGCCATCACCCTGCCCGCCTCTTCCGCCAGCGCGTCCTCGCCCAGGTCCTGGTCCGTGTCCAGGCCGTCGAGGGCCGGGAGCGGCTGGTCGAGACGGACGTGGGCGACCAGGGACTGGAGGGCGCGGAGCGCGGCCGAGGCCGTGGAGCCCCAGTTGGAGAAGTACGAGAACTGCCACCACCAGAGCGCCTCGGTCGTCCGGCCCGCGCGGTAGTGCGCCATGCCGTGCCGCAGGTCCGCGACGATGTCCGCAAGGTCGTCGGAGATCCGGCACGGGACCGGTGCCTTGCGGGGCTCGTACGGGTCGAAGACCTCCGAGTAGACGTCGATCGGCTCCAGCATCGCCGCGAAGCGCTCGCGCAGGTCGTCGACGTCCGGCTCCGGGCCCAGATCCGGCTCGTACCGCTCGTCGGGGAGGATGTCCTCGTGCGCGCCCAGCCGGCCCCCGGCCAGAAGCAACTGGGAGACCTCCAGAAGCAGGAAGGGCACGGCGCTGTCCGGCTCGTCGCCCTTCGCCACCTCGGTGACCGCGACGATGAAGCTCTCGACCTGGTCGGCGATCTGGACCGCGAAGTCGTCCGGGTCCTGCGTCGTGGAGTGCAGCGTTGCGTCAGACATCGAGCAGTCGTCTCCCCTCGAAGGCACGCCCCAGCGTGACCTCGTCGGCATATTCCAGGTCGCCCCCCACGGGCAGACCGCTGGCAAGGCGCGTGACCCGCAGGCCCATCGGTTTGATCATGCGGGCGAGGTACGTGGCCGTGGCCTCGCCCTCCAGGTTGGGATCGGTGGCCAGGATCAGTTCGGTGACCGTACCGTCGGCGAGACGGGCCAGCAGCTCGCGGACCCGCAGATCGTCGGGGCCCACACCCTCGATGGGGCTGATCGCGCCGCCGAGCACGTGGTACTTGCCGCGGAACTCACGGGTCCGTTCGATGGCCACGACGTCCTTGGGCTCCTCGACGACGCAGATGACCGTCAGGTCGCGGCGCGCGTCGCGGCAGATGCCGCACAGCTCCTCCTGCGCCACGTTCCCGCAGACCGCGCAGAAGCGGACCTTGTCCTTCACTTCGAGCAGGGTGTGCGCGAGGCGGCGGACGTCGGTCGGTTCGGCCTGGAGGATGTGGAAGGCGATCCGCTGCGCGCTCTTGGGACCGACGCCGGGCAGTCTGCCCAGTTCGTCGATGAGGTCCTGGACCACGCCTTCGTACACGGATTCCCTTTCCTGATGTTCCTGATGCTGCTCTGAGATGCCTGTCGAGATGCTTACGGAAGTCGTTGACTCCTACCGCTCGTACGGTAGTTGCTGAGGCGCCCCGCTAGAAGGGCAGCCCCGGCATCCCGCCGAGACCCTGTGCGAGCGGGCCGAGCTTCTCCTGCTGGAGCTGCTGCGCGTTCTCGTTCGCCGCCTGGACGGCGGCGATGACGAGATCGGCGAGCGTCTCCGTGTCTTCGGGATCGACCGCCTTGGGGTCGATGACAAGGCCGCGCAGCTCCCCGGAGCCGTTGACGGTGGCCTTCACGAGACCGCCGCCCGACTGACCGTCCACCTCGGTCGCGGCCAGTTCTTCCTGGGCCGCCGCGAGGTCCTGCTGCATCTTCTGGGCCTGCTGGAGGATCTCCTGCATATTGGGCTGGCCACCACCGGGAATCACGGTCACTCCTGGCAAATCGACGTCGGTTGATCGGCAGGTCGAGCCTACGTGGTCACCACGGTGGCCGCCCTACCCCACAGGAACGAACTCTTTCGGGTGAGAGTGCCCGCCTCCTCTACCTGATCACGGGGCCCATGCGGTGGAAGCGTCGGGATTCCGGGCGCATGGCCCACCATTCGGCGGTAGGAAGTGCGGTACGCATCAGCGGCCACGTCGTCTCCCCTTCCACTCATGTCCCACGTCCCACATCTCCATCTTCCACTCAGCCCAGCACCTACGCAGAGGAGTGCCCCGGTGAGCCAGCCCGACATGCAGCCCGGGGGGCCGGCCCGGGACGAGGGCGTGCCGCAGGGTGCGCCCGGACCGGCGCCGGGGCCGGGGCCCGTGCCGGGGCCGCTGCCGGGGCCGGGGCCGCTGCCGCTGCCGGGGCCGGGCGGCACTGTCGGGGACCCGCTCGCCGGTGCCTTCCCCGCCGGGGACTGGAGCGAGCCCGCGCAGCGGCTCGACGAGCTGTACCGGTGGACCGAGGCGAGCGCGCTGCGCACGGTCGCCCGCTACCGCGCGGAGCGGGTCGCCAAGCGCCGCTGCGCCCGCGCCCTGCGGGCCGTGACGGCGCTCGGCGTGGTCGTGGGCGCGGTGCTGCCGCTGCTGGACCTGACGGAGGTGCTGGGCGGAACGGCGACGGGGTGGGGGTATCTGTCGCTGCTGCTGGCCGCGGCCTGTCTGGGCTGTGACCGGTATTTCGGCGTGACGTCCGGCTGGATGCGGAACGTCGCGACCGCGCAGGCGGTGCAGCGGCGGTTGCAGGCGCTCCAGTACGACTGGGCGTCGGAGTGCGTACGGGAGGTGCTCGGCCCGACGGACGGCACGGCGAGCGAGGCGGCGGAGCGGTGCCTGGGGGTGCTGCGGAGGTTCTCCGAGGACGTCACGGAGCTGGTACGGGCGGAGACGGCGGACTGGATGGTGGAGTACCGGTCCGGGCCCGCGCCGCTGGTGACGCAGTCGGCGGCGGTGGCCGGCCTGGGGGCCACGGCCCGGACGGACGGCGGCGGGATCCCGCCGGGCCGCTTCCCGCTGCCGCCCGGTACTCGCCCGAACATGCCCCGGCAGCGGCCCCCGGACGTGCGGTAGCGCGTCGCGGGGTCCGCCCGGTGCGCGGTTGGTCCTCAAGCGCCGGACGGCTCCGTATGCAGCCCGTCCGGCGATTGAGGGCACGCCGTGCGGCCGGCGTGTTCGTCAGCTGAAAATGATCATCGAGCCTTGCCCCAGGCTCCGCGTCGCCGCCGCGTGCAGGCCCAGCCAGACGTGGCGTTCGCGGGCGAACGGGCTGTCGTCGTAGGGGATCGGGCCCGCCGGTTCCTCCAGGGATGTGGGGCCCTGCGGCGGGGCCGGTGCGGTCGGGGGGTTGGCCGGGTCGATGCCGATCGACGGGGCCACCAGTTCCAGCTCGCGCAGCAGCCCCTGCGTCGAGCCCAGCGGGCCGCCGCCCGCGAGGAGTTCCTCGTTGGAGAGCGGAGACGCGTAGTCCACGGGGACGTACGCGCCCGCGTGGTCGTAGTGCCAGACCAGATGCGACTGCTGGGCCGTCGCCTCGAACATCTCCAGCAACTGCTCGTAGTCACCGCCCAGTTCGCCCACGGGCGTCACCGCCAGGCCGCACATCTGGAGCAGATACGCGCGGCGCAGGAAGTGCAGCGCGTCGTAGTCGAATCCGGCGACCGGTGCGACATCTCCGGAGAGACCCGGCATGTAGGCGAAGACAGGAACGGATGGCAGCCCGGCGTCGCCGAGTGCCTTGTCGTAGACCGCGATCTCTTCGGCGAAGGGATTGTCGGGGCTGTAGCACAGCACATCGACGAGGGGGACCAACCACAGGTCACAGGCCAAGGGAGGCTCGCTCTCCAACGAGTTCGAACGGATTCCTTCGGATTCTTCGAATTCTTCAGGTTTCGTCTGTTCCATCACATTCGTACGAGTACGTACGACTACGTACGAACCAGCCGTCGGGCCAGCGTAATGCGGCGGACGCGATCAGCGAAGACGACCGGCACCACCGGCATCCGTCGTCCTCAACGCGCCTTTGGCATATCCCATACCCACGCGCCCCCCAATCGCTCCCCCGGCCGCCCCAGCAGTTCCGTCACGACCTCGTACAGCGCCTCGTCGTTGTCCTGCGGAGCGAGCACCACCACGCCGGCCTTCCAGAACGCCAGGTCGAGCTTGGCCTGCGCGCGCCAGCTCGGGCCGATCTCCGGGATGCGCGCGCCGTAGCGGATGTCGCGCAGCAGGTTGGAGGTGTAGCGCGGTGCCGCGCCGTAGATGCCCATCCGCTCCGGTCCCCAGGGCCCGTTGAAGTACCCGTCGGGTACGGAGAAGCCGAAGCCCGTCGCCGACTGCCAGTGCAGCGCCTCCGCCCCGACCGGACTCGGCAGGGGTACGGGCACGACGCTCTCGCCCTCGGTGACGTAGTCCCGGTACATGCCGTCCGTGATGAACCGGGGCACCTCCGCCCGCTCCCGTACCGGCTGCGGCGTCGGCATGATCGGCAGCAGCGCGACGGCGATCGCGGCCAGCCCCACCATCCGGTGCGTACGCGGTTCGAGGACCGCGATCCGCTCCGCGGCGAGCACGAGCAGAATGCCGAGCGCCGGGGCGCAGATCATCGCCACCCGCGACTCGATCACCGACTCGAAGAGCGGCTGATGCGCCAGCGCGCGCCACGGCCCCGGCAGCACCACGTCCGTGAACGGGATCCGGATCCTCTGCCCCATCGACAGCAGGGCGGCCACGAGCACCGTGCCCGTCAGTGCCTTCACCAGCGCCGAACGCCACAGCCACACCACGATGCCGAAGGCGAGCGCGGTCAACGGCCAGCCGTAGAAGGCGTTCTGCTCGGTGCGGTTCATGGCGAGCGTGTCGGCGCGCGTCTCGTCGCCGAGCAGCGCACGTCCCGAGAACTCCAGGAAGGCGAGCGGGCTGTTGCCGGCGTTGTCGCCGTGCAGAACGCTGTGGTAGCTCTGCGGGCCGAAGAACTGCCAGTACAGCGGGAGCGCCACCAGCGGCAGACACACCGCCAGCGCCACGCCGAGCCCGCGCAGCAGCGACGGCAGCGCGGCGCGCGCGACATCGGGACGTGCGAGCGCGTACGACAGGGCGAAGATCAGCATCCCCATCGCCGCGAGGAGCAACGGTTCTTCGCCGAGGAAGATCTGGTATGTCACGAAGAGCCCGAGCAGCACCCCGTCCCGTACGACGCGCCGGCCACGGTCGCGGGCCTCGCACAGCCGCAGCGCCCGGTCGATGATCACCGGGATCATGAAGAGCACGAGGAAGTTGGGGTGCGCGGTGCCGTGCGACATCATCGGCGGCGCGTACGCGGCGAGTCCCGCGCCGAGGGCCGCCGCCGGGCGTACGCGGGTGATACGTCGTACGAACAGCCAGTACCAGGCGACGGCCGTCGCCGTCAGACCGAGCGTGAGGACGAGCGCCCAGGTCACCGTCGGCCCGAAGAGGAGCGTGACAGGGGTCAGGGGGACGGACAGGCCGAGCATGACCGTGTTCGCCATCAGATTCACGCCGTCGGGAAAGCCCTGGTACGTGGTGAAGAGCGGATTGCGCAGATGCGTGACGTTGTCGGCGGTGACGGCGAAGAACCACTCCCACTGGTTCTGGTCCTGCATCGAGTCCGCGAGATACGCGCGGTCGAGGTCCGCCCACAGGCCCTTGTAGAGGAGCACGGACGAAAGGAGGAAGAAGCCGGCGACGGCGAGATCCACCGGGCGTACGCGGGTGCGCAGCCGTACGAGCTCCAGCAGTACGCGGCCGTAGTCCGCGGGACGGACCTTCGACCCCGACTGGTGGGACCAGCGCACCGGCACCTCGGCGACGGGCCAGCCGGCGCGGCGGAAGTGGCGCAGGATCTCGACGTCTATACCCCAGCCGTCGAGGCGGGACGCGGCGAAGGCGGCGCGCGCCTTGTCGCCGTCGAAGAGCTTGAAGCCGCACTGGGTGTCCCGGATGCCGCGTACGGCGACGAGCCGGATGAGGCGGTTGCCGAGCCGGCCGAGCCATTCGCGCAGCGGGCGCTGGTGCACGTCGATACGCGAGTCGGGGAGGGCGCGGGAGCCGATCACGGCGGCGGCGGAGACATACCTCTCGCCGTCGCCGTCGCCGTCGCCGTCCTCGTACACCAGGCCGTCCGCGTCGGACTCGCCCCCGCCCGCGCTCTCCCCCTCCGCGAGCAGCGCGTCCAGCCTGTCCAGTTCCTCTATCGGCGTCGCCAGATCCGCGTCCATGACCAGCACACGCCGCCCGTACGAGGCCAGCACGCCCAGCCGCAGCGCGTGCCCCTTGCCGCGGTTCTCGTCGCTCGTCAGCAGCTGGATGCGGGGCTCGTCCGCCGCCGCCTCGGCCGCGACCGCGGCGGTACGGTCCGTCGACCCGTCGTCGACGACGATCAGCTCCCAGTCGCCCCAGCGCTCGGGGTCCGCACGCAGATACGCGCGGATCGCGTCGAGGGTCGGGCGCAGCCGCTTCTCCTCGTTGTACGCGGGGACGACGACGCTCAGGTCCGCCGCGCCGACCGCGCCCGGTATGCCCGGCGCACCGGGCGCCGCACCTGGTCCCGGCCCCGGACCCCCGCTCCCGCTCATCGCGTACCCGCTCACCTCCGCGGACGTCCCAGCTCCGGATCGAGCCGGTCCGCCCACGCAAGCGAGTGCGCGTGACAGCTGTCGACGACCGCGCGCGCGGCGTCCGGGTCGCCGAGGGTGATCGCGTCGACCATCTGCTCGTACCCGCTCCACAGCCAGTCGCGGCAGGCGTCGTCCTCGCGCAGGAAGGGCACGGAGAACACCCATGCCTGGACCCGCATGCGGTGCAGGAAGTCGCAGATGTACTGATTCGCGACGAGCGTCGTCAGCTCTCGCCAGAAGCGCAGGTCGTAGCCGATGAGGATGTCCAGGTCGCCGCCCTTGGCCGCCCGCGCGGCCTCCTCCGCCCGGCGCCGTACCGACACCAGGGCCTCGGAGTTCACCCGCCCGAGACCGCTCCCCGCGATACGCCGGAAGATCCCGTCCGAGACCAGCGAGCGCGCCTCGACCATGGCGCGGAAGTCGTCGACCGTGAACTGGTGGACGTGGAAGCCCCGGTGCTGGTCGGAGTCGAGCAGCCCCTGCGCGCTCAGGTCGACCAGCGCCTCCCTGACGGGGGTCGCCGACACGCCGTACTGCTCGGCGATGTGCTTGACGGTGAACTCCTCGCCCGGGAGCAAACGCCCCGCCAAGACCTCGTCACGCAGTGCGTCCGCGATCTGTTGCCGCAGGGTGTTGCGGGTCACAGCTCCGCTGGCGGGCATTGGTGGTCGTCCCCTCATCCGGCTTCGCACACCTTAAGCCAGGGATCGTGAGGGGCCCTCGCGACCGATCTCGGGCGGGGCCGTGCCGTCACTCCGGCCGGCCACGAGCGGCCGGCCGGAGTTCGGGCGCGCCCTACAGCGTGTGCTCGTCGGCCACGGCCAGCGCCGCGTCCAGGATCGCCAGGCCCTCCTTCGCCTCCCCCTCGGTGACGGTGCACGGCGGCACCGCGTGCGTACGGTTCATGTTCACGAAGGGCCAGAGCCCGCCCTTCTTGCACGCGGCGGCGAAGGCGGCCATCGGCGCGTTCGCCTCGCCCGTCGCGTTGTACGGCACCAGCGGCTCGCGCGTCTCCTTGTCCCGTACGAGGTCGAGCGCCCAGAACACACCGTGTCCGCGCACCTCGCCGACCGACGGGTGCCGGTCCGCCAGCTCGCGCAGGCCGGGCCCGAGGACGTTCTCCCCGATGTGCGCCGCGTGCTCGACGATCTTCTCGTCGGCCATCACCCGCAGCGTCGCGACAGCGGCGGCGCAGGCCAGCGGGTGGCCGGAGTAGGTGAGACCGCCGGGGTAGGGACGGGTCGCGAAGGTGTCCGCGATGGCGGCGGAGATCGCGACGCCGCCCAGCGGTACATAGCCGGAGTTGACGCCCTTGGCGAAGGTCAGCAGGTCGGGCACCACGTCGTAATGGTCGGCGGCGAACCACTCGCCGGTGCGGCCGAAGCCCGCCATCACCTCGTCCAGGATGAAGACGATGCCGTGCCGGTCGCACAACTCCCGTACGCCCGCGAGATATCCGGGCGGCGGCGTCATGATGCCGGCCGTGCCGGGGATGGTCTCCAGGATGATCGCGGCGACGGTTCCCGGCCCCTCGAAGGCGATGGTCGCCTCCAGGTGTTCGAGCGCGCGGGCGCACTCCTCGGCCTCGGTGGTGGCGTAGAAGGGGGAACGGTAGAGGAACGGCGCCCAGAAGTGGACGACCCCGGCGTTGCCGGCGTCGGACGCCCAGCGGCGCGGGTCGCCGGTCAGGTTGATCGCGGTGGTGGTGCCGCCGTGGTACGAGCGGTACGCCGACAGCACCTTGGGGCGGCCGGTGTGCAGCCGGGCCATCCGTACGGCGTTCTCGACGGCCTCCGCGCCGCCGTTCGTGAAGAAGATCTTGTCAAGGTCACCGGGGGTGCGCTCGGCGATGAGACGTGCGGCCTCGGAGCGTACGTCAATGGCGAAAGCGGGCGCGAAGGTCGTGAGTCTGGCCGCCTGCTCCTGGATCGCGGCGACGACGACGGGGTGCTGGTAGCCAATGTTGGTAAAGACGAGACCGCTGCTGAAGTCGAGGTAGCGGTTGCCGTCGTAGTCCCAGAAGTACGAGCCGTCGGCACCGGCGACGGCGAGAGGGTCGATCAATTCCTGCGCGGACCAGGAGTGGAACACGTGCGCGCGGTCGGCGGCCTTGACGGCGGCCCCGGCCTTCGGGTCGACGGTGTCAACAGGGTTGACGTCGAGGTGAGGGGTCATGCGAACAGCGTAGAGAGCGGCGGGCGGGGGCGGGAGCGAACACGGTGTCTGGTGTTGGCGGTGTGACTCGGCAGACTGTCGCCCCACCCAGGCCGCCCGCAATCCCCCCCCCCGCAATCCCTAGACAACGACATTGACAGCACACTGTCGACATGACAGCATGCTGTCATACAGCCGAGGAGGCCACCATGACCGGCAAGACCGTTTACCTCGCCGTCTACGACACCCTCGCCGACTGGGAGACCGGGTACGCGACCGCGCACCTCGCCCAGAACGGCTTCAACGTGCGCACCGTCGGCCCCACCAGCGACGCCGTCACCACCATGGGCGGTCTGCGCGTCGAGCCCGATGTCGCACTGGACCAGCTCGGCGAGCCCGGCGACACGGCAGTGCTCATCCTCCCTGGCGCGTCCCTCTGGGACGCCGGGGACGACCTGGCGCCGTTCGCCCGCGCCGCCGGGCGATTCCTGGGGCTGGGCTACCCGGTGGCCGCGATCTGCGGCGCCACGGCCGGGCTCGCGCGGGAGGGGCTGCTGGACGAGCGGAAGCACACCAGCGCCGTCAGCCACTATCTGGACGCCACCGGCTATCAGGGCGGCAGGCACTACACCGAGGCGGACGCGGTCACGGACGGGAATCTGATCACGGCCGGCCCGACCGAGCCCGTCGCGTTCGCACGCGAGATCTTCGCGCTGCTCGGCGTGTACGAGGGCGAGAAGCTGGACGCCTGGTACCGGCTGTTCAAGAACTCGGACGCGAGCGCGTTCGAGATCCTCAACTCGTGACCGCGCCGGAGCCCGAGACCGGCCGCCGGGCCGACTCCCCGGAGCTGCTCAGCAGGACCGCGCTCGGCGTCTTCCGGCTGAACGGCCAATTCCTCTCCGTCGCGGAGGAGTTGGCCGCCCCGGCGGGCCTGACGGCGGCCTGGTGGCAGGTCCTCGGAGCCGTACTGCCACGGCCGCTGCCCGTCTCCGGGATCGCCCGCGAGATGGGCATCACCCGGCAGAGCGTGCAGCGGATCGCGGATCTGCTGGTCGAACGCGGACTCGCGGCGTACGAACCGAACCCGGCCCACCGGCGCGCGAAACTGCTCACCCCGACCGAGGAGGGACGCGCCGCGATCCGCGAGATCACCCCAGGCCACGCGGCTCTCGCGAAGCGCTTGGCCGAGGAGCTGGGAGCGGCGGAGTTCGCGGAGACCGTACGCATGCTGGAGCGGCTGTCGCGGGCGATGGACGCGCTCGGCTCCCGCTCGGAGTGAGCGATCCGCCGGCCCCGGCCCCGACCCGGTCCGGGGCCGGGAAACGGATCGGCGGTCGCGTCAGTCTCTTCGCGTACGGGTTCGTTCGGGTTCGTGCGCCGTGGGGTCGGTTCTCGCCCTGATCGGCGGTTGACCGCCGGTATGCCCGCGAGCGCGCGGTCCGGCGAACGCGGCACTATCCTCTGCGCGTTGGGCTTGTGCATCTTGGGGGAGGGCCGTACGGCCATGGAGAAGCTGGCTGCAGGAGATCCACAGCGCATCGGCGCGTACCGGTTGCTGGCCCGCCTCGGTGCCGGGGGCATGGGGCAGGTCTATCTGGCGCGCTCGGACCGAGGCCGTACGGTCGCGGTGAAGCTCGTACGCAAGGAACTCGCCGAACAGGACGAGTTCCGTAACCGGTTCCGGCTGGAGGTCGCCGCGGCGCGGCGGGTCGGCGGCCGGTGGACGGCGCCGGTCCTCGACGCGAACACGGAGGCCCCGGTGCCGTGGGTCGCCACGGGTTATGTGGCGGGGCCCGCGCTCCAGGGCATCGTCTCGGGCCCGCACGGGCCGCTGCCCGCGCGCTCGGTACGGATACTCGGCTCCGGTCTGGCCAACGCCCTCCAGGACATCCATACCGCCGGTCTGATCCACCGCGACCTCAAGCCGTCCAACGTCCTCGTCACCATCGAGGGTCCGAAGGTCATCGACTTCGGCATCGCCCGCGCCCTGGAGGCGGTCACCGACGGCGGGCTGACCCGGACCGGGAGCCTGGTCGGGTCACCCGGCTTCATGGCGCCGGAGCAGGTGCGCGGCACCGCGGTCACGCCCGCGTGCGACGTGTTCTGCCTGGGCTCGGTGCTCATGTACGCGGCGACGGGGCGGCTCCCGTTCGGCACGGCGGACACCGCCGTGCACGTGCTGATGTTCCGCATCGCGCAGGAGGAGCCGGACCTGTCCGAACTCCCTGAGGGACTAAGGGAGTTGGTGAGCGACTGCCTGAAGAAGGACCCGGCCGGGCGCCCGACCCCGGCGCAGGTCCTGGCCCGGGTGGGCGAACCGGACGACGACGAGCCCTGGCTGCCCGGCCCGCTGCTCGCCCAACTGGGCAGCGACGCGGTGCAGTTGCTGGACCACGAGGAGCCGGGGGCGCGTACGGAGCTGGCGTTCTCGAAGCCGGCGGGCCCGCCTGCGAGCCCGAGCCCGGCGGGCCCGCCTGCGGAGCCCGCCCCCGAAACGCCTCCGCCCGGTGGCCCCGGCGAGGGCGGCGGGAACGCCGTGCACGGCATGGCGACGATGATCAGCACGCCGTCCCCGCAGGCGGTGCCCCCGCAGCCGACACCGCCGCCCACGCCTCAACCGCACCAACCGCAGCCACCCCAGAACTCCCAGCACCAACAGCAGCCGGCGCCTTACGGCTACCCGCAGAATCAGCAGCCCCGGCAACCCCAGCAGGCACCACTCCCCCCGCTCCCCCCGCAGTACGGCTACCCACAGCCCGGCCAGCCCCCGCTCCCTCCGTGGGGCGCGACACCCCCGTACGGCCCGCCGCCCTCCAACTACGGCCATCCCTCGCCGTACGGTCCCACTCCCCCGTACGGCCCGGCGCGCGTCCCGCAGCCCGAGCCGCCGCGCCGCAGCGGCCGGGGCACGGTGGCGCTGGTCGCCGTCGCGGTGATCGTCGCGCTGGCCGCGGGCGGTTCGGTGTACGCCTTCATGGACAGCGGCAGCGAGAAGAACGACACGTCGAACAACCAGGCGGAGAGCTCGGCCGACGACTCGTCCTCCTCGGGGGACGACACCCCGTCCGAGGACGCGCCCCCGGCCACCCGGTCCCCCTCCCCGTCGGCATCCGACGTCGCCGGGCCCGGCGACGTACCGAAGAAGTACCTCGGTGCCTGGTCCGGCACCATCGAGGGCGCGGGCGGGAGCAACACCCGTGAACTCTCCATCCGGCAGGGCAAGGTGGGCGACACCGTGCTCGAACTGACGGCGGAAGGCCCGACCGACACCGGCGGCACCTACCAGTGCGTGTTCGAGGCGGCGCTCAGCGCGGCACCGGACTCCGGCCCGCTGAAGATCGGCCCCTCCACGATCACGACGGGCCGGCCGATGTCCTCATGCACCCCTGGCGCGGCGACGGAGCTGACGATCCTCCCGGACGGCCGTCTGCGCCGCGTGACCACCGCGAACGGCGAGTCCGTGACGTACACGAAGAACGGCTGATCGCCCCCGCACGTCCGCACTCACCCCTGTCGGTCCTCACCGCCGCCGGGCGGCTACCCCACGCAGAACTCGTTCCCCTCCGGGTCCGCCAGCACGATCGCGAAGTAGTCCATATAAGGCTCGTCCATCACCCGCGACACCGTCGCCCCGGCCGCCACCAGCCGGTCCGACTTCGCGGTTATCCGCTCCTTCCGCACGGGCAGCGGCACCTCGCGCCCGCCGCCCACCTTCAGATCCAGATGCACGCGGTTCTTCACGACCTTTCCCTCGGGCACCTGCTGGAACCAGATCCGGGGCCCGGTCCCCGTCGGGGAGACGATCGACTCCGGGGTCTCGCCGGCGCCCTCGGACAGCTCCTCCTCCGGCAGTCCCCGGGCGATCCAGTGCTCCCGCCAGGTGGCGGCTCCGTCCGGCGGCGGCTCGGCCACATACCCGAGGGCGTCGCTCCAGAAGTCCACGAGCCGCGCCGGGTCGGCGCAGTCGATCGTGATCTGCAACGTCGTTTCCAGCGTCTCCGCCGGCTGCGTCTCGTCCATGTCCCCACGGTGGCAGACGGGTCTGACAACGCCTGAATCAGTTATGGCATTTGCCTAAACACTTTAGGTAGCTGCATAATTGATTCAGGCAAGCAGGAAGGACACCCATGTCCCCACGAGCAGGACTGACCACGGAACGCCTGGTCCGGGCGGGAGCCGAGCTTTCCGACGAGGTCGGCTTCGAGCAGGTGACCGTCTCGGCGCTCGCCCGGCAGTTCGACGTCAAGGTCGCGAGTCTGTACTCGCACGTGAAGAGCTCCCAGGACCTCAGGACGAGGATCGCCCTGCTCTCGCTGGAGGAGATGGCCGATCGTCTCGCCACGGCGCTCGCCGGGCGCGCGGGCAAGGACGCCCTCGCGGCCTTCGCGAACGTCTACCGCGACTACGCCCGCGAGCACCCCGGCCGCTACACGGCGGCCCGGCTGACACTCGACCCCGAGACGGCCGCCGCGAGCGCCGGCCCCCGCCATGCCCAGATGACACGGGCGATCCTGCGCGGATACGACCTGACGGAGCCGGACCAGACACACGCCGTACGGCTGCTGGGCAGCGTCTTCCACGGCTACATCAGCCTGGAGACGGCCGGCGGATTCAGCCACAGCGCACCCGACACACGGGAGACCTGGGTGTGGATCGTGGACCGCCTCGACGCGCTGCTCCGCACCTGGCCCCCCTCCGCGCCGTCCGACCCCGCGCCCGCCCCTGAACCGACCCCCCGACCCACAGAGTGAGACCGATCATGAGCACGCGGAACACCGCGCAGAACGCGACACCCGGCTCCCCGCAGAACTGGACCGCCACCCCCATCACCACCGGCATCCTGCGCGGCGCCATCGATCTGGAGCAGACCGCGCACGGCGTCCTGCCGCACCGCCTGCCCGCCTGGGCCCGCGCGCAGAACACCGACCCGAACCTGGCGATGGTGGAAGACCAGCCCTCCGGCGTACGGCTCGTCCTCCGCACCCGGGCCACGACCGTCGAACTGGACGTGCTGCCCACCAAGCGGGAGTACGTGGGCGCGCCGCCCCGCCCCGACGGCGTGTACGACCTGCTGGTCGACGGCCGGCTGACCGACCGGGCGTCCGTGGCGGGCGGCAACATCCTCACCATCGACATGACCGCCGGGACCGCCGAGCACAAGCCCGGCCCGCCCGGCACCGTGCGCTTCGGCGGCCTGCCCGACGGCGAGAAGGACGTCGAGATCTGGCTGCCGCACAACGAACGGACCGAGCTCGTCGCCCTGCGCACGGACGCCCCCGTCGACCCCGTAACCGACCGGGCCCGACCGGTGTGGCTGCACCACGGGAGCTCGATCAGCCACGGCTCCGACGCCGCGAGCCCCACCACGACCTGGCCCGCACTCGCCGCCTCCCTCGCCGGGGTGGACCTGATCAACCTGGGCTTCGGCGGCAACGCCCTGCTCGACCCGTTCACCGCACGCACGATGCGGGACACCCGGGCCGACCTGATCAGCGTCAAGATCGGCATCAACCTGGTCAACACAGATCTGATGCGGCTGCGCGCCTTCGCCCCCGCCGTCCACGGCTTCCTCGACACGATCCGCGAGGGCCACCCCACGGCACCGCTGCTCGTCGTCTCGCCGACGTACTGCCGCATCCACGAGGACACCCCAGGACCCACCGCCCCGGACTTCTCACGAATCAGCGACGGGCAGCTGCGGTTCCTGGCGGCGGGCGACCCGGCGGAGCGCGCGAGCGGGAAGCTGACGCTGAACGTCATCAGGGACGAGCTGGCCCGGATCGTACGGCAGCGGTCCGCCGACGACCCGAACCTGCACCACCTGGACGGCCGGGAGCTCTACGGCGAGGCGGACTACGCCGAACTGCCCCTCCCGGACGAGCTCCACCCGGACGCCGCCTCCCACCGCCGCATCGGCGAACGCTTCGCGGACCTGGCGTTCACGGCGACCCGGCTGAACACGGCCCGCTGAGCCGTTGTCCCCGCCCTCCGGCGGCTCCCGGACCCCGTCCTGGCACCCCGCCCCGGCACCGCGTCCTGACCGCACACCCCCAATACCCGATGCCCGGCACCCATCGGCGGCGCACACGGCGCAGGGGGCGCAAGACGGCGCACTCGGCGCACACTCCGCACGCCGTTCGGGTCGCTGTTCGGGACCATCCGAGTGTGCGACCGGTCGCGCCTCAGGAGGCGGACGTCGAGCCTATCGATGATCAGGTGCGGTCCCGCGAGGACGGGTCCGCACCATCACGAGAGGACTTCCCATGCGCCCTAGTCGCGCACTCCTGACCGCCACCCTCACCGCCGGTCTCGCACTCACCCCCCTGGCCGCGGTCTCCGCCGCCCCCGTCCAGGAGAACCCGTCCGTTCTGAGCTGGGGCGCCGGCCGTACCGGCCAGCTCGGCAACGGCGCCATGAAGGACAGCTCCACCCCGGTGCCTGTCTCCTCCCTCGCCCGCGGTGACGTCGAGAGGATCTCGGCCGGCGGCACCTCGTCGTCCGACTCCTTCGCGCTCGCCCTCACCGACGAGACCGTCAAGGCCTGGGGCCACAACCGCTCCGGCCAGCTCGGCAACGGCGGCCGCACCAACCGCAACGTCCCCACCGCCGTGTCGCGCCTGACGGACATCAAGGACATCGCCGCGGGCGGCGAGCACGCCCTGGCCCTCGACGGCAACGGCCGCGTGTTCTCGTGGGGCGACAACAACTACGGCCAGCTCGGCAGCAACCGTACGGGCGACATGCGCGCCGTCCCCGACGCGATCAAGGGCATGCCCAAGGTCAAGCAGGTCTCCGCCGGCTGTGACTTCAGCCTCGCGCTGACGGAGAACGGCGACGTGTACGCCTGGGGCCGCGGCGTCTACGGCCAGCTCGGCAGCGGCAACCGCGCCACCAGCTCCGTACCGCGTCAGGTCAAGGGCCTGGAGAACGTCTCCGAGATCGACGCCGGCTGTCACCACGCGCTCGCGCTGACCGCCGACAAGACGGTCAAGTCGTGGGGCAAGAACGTCTCCGGCCAGCTCGGCGACTCCTCCACGAAGAACAGCGTCGTCCCGGTCGACGTCGACTGGATCGAGAACGTCGAGAACATCGAGGCCGGGGCCAACCACAACTACGCCGTGGACAGCGACGGCCGCGTCTGGGGCTGGGGCAACAACCAGAACAACCAGCTCCTGGAGGCCGACCCGGCCGCGAAGGACAGCCGCCAGTTCACGAACCGCACCGCCCCCATCGACATCCCGCGCCTCGAAGGCGCCCAGCAGGTCGCGGCCGGTGCCCAGCACGGCATCGCCGTCTTCGGCGAGGACATCTTCGCCTGGGGCCACAACACCGAAGGCCAGCTCGGCAACAGCAGCACCATGTCGAGCATGGAGTCGGTCCACACGCTCAACACCAACCCGGCCGTGCAGAACGTGGCCGCCTCCCTCGGCGGGAACACCAGCTACGCGTACTGATCGCCGAGCTGATCCACCGAGCCCCCGCATGACACCGGCCCTGTGCGGTGACCGTCCGGTCGCCGCACAGGGCCGTACCCGTGGGCTCAAGGAACCTGCTTCACCTGGATGACCTTGTACTCCTTGCCACCGATGATCTTCGTCGTCTCGCCCGTCTTCACGAACTTGCCGCCGCGCGGAATGAGGACCTCCGACTCCTTGCCCTCGTAGCGGGACAGGGGGTCGATGTTGCGGCCGTTGTCCGTGGTGATCTCCATGACGACGTTCTCGCCGCTCCGGCCGTTGGCCTTCGCGTTCTGGGCGGCACGGTCGGCCTTCGCCGGGTCGCTGGACGTGCTGAGGTACTCGGGCATCTCGACTTCTTCACCGTTGGCGAACCGCTCCAGCAGCTCGTCCGGCATGAACGTGCCCCGGTGGAACGTCCCCTTGACGGGCGGCAGATGGTCCAGAGCGGTGTCCATCTTCTCGATGAACTTCGGGACCGAGTTCTTACGGCTGCCGGGGATGCCCTGACCGCGGAGGTACTTGTTCGCGTCCTCGGCCCAGGAGCCCGTGTAGTCGGCGATGATGAGCGCGTCTTCCTTGGTGAAGTCCTTCGTCAGCTCGTGCTTCCGGGCTTCCTCCTCGACCTTCTCCGACCAGGTCTTCCTGTCGTACTCGCTGTACTTCGGAACGTCGTCCAGGACGTTCATCGGAGTCTTGACGGGGCAGCCCTGAAGGTGCGGGGGCTTCGGCTTGACCGGCGGCTTCGGCTTCGTATCGTCCTGGACCGGCGGGGGCGGCGGATCGGTGAGACCGAGAGCGTTGCTGATCTGGTTCTCGATGTCCTGGTACGTGTCCACGCCGGCCATGGAGCTCGCGGAGATCGACATCGCCATGTCGGCAGGGGAGGGGTCCCCGGGAGCGGCCAGGAGCAGGGAGCCACTGCCGCTGTAGACAACGGAGTTGCGAGTACCGGCCGAGGCGAGCGTGTAGCGCCCGTCGCCGGCCGAGCCGGTGGTCACCGGTCCGACGTAGGCGACGTTGGTGTCCCGGCAGTCGGGCTTTTTGTCCTCGTCGTTGTCGTCCTCGTCCTCGTCTTTGTCCTCGTCGTCTTTGTCCTCGTCGTCTTTGTCCTCGTCGTCTTTGTCGTCGTCCTTGTTGTCGTCGTCCTGGCCGCCGCTGCTCCCGCCGTTGTCGCCGCCGCCGTTGTCAGACCCGCCGGTGCCCGTCTCGGTGCAGCTCTGCATCATGCCCCAGGGGGCCATCACCGGATTGCAGACGACACCACCACTCGACCCACCACCGTCGGAACCACCACCGTCCGAACCACCGTCGGACTCACCACCGCTGTCACCGCCGCCGCTGTCACCGCCACCGTCGGAACCACCACCGCTGTCACCGCCACCATCGGACCCACCGTTGTCCGACCCACCGTTGTCCCCGCCACCATCGGACCCACCGTTGTCCGACCCACCGTTATCGGACCCGCCGTTGTCGCCGCCGCCGTTGTCAGACCCGCCGGTGCCCGTCTCGGTGCAGCTCTGCATCATGCCCCAGGGGGCCATCACCGGATTGCACTCGACACCACCACTCGACCCACCACCGTCGGAACCACCACCGTCCGAACCACCGTCGGACTCACCACCGTTGTCCCCGCCACCGTCGGAACCACCGTTGTCCGACCCACCGTTGTCCCCGCCACCGTCGGAACCACCGTTGTTTGACCCACCGTTGTCCCCGCCACCGTCGGAACCACCGTTGTCCGACCCACCGTTGTCCCCGCCACCGTCGGACCCACCGTTGTCCGACCCACCGTTGTCCCCGCCACCATCGGACCCACCGTTGTCCGACCCACCGTTGTCAGACCCGCCGTCGGAACCGCCATTGTCCGACCCACCGTTGTCAGACCCGCCGGTGCCCGTCTCGGTGCAGCTCTGCATCATGCCCCAGGGGGCCATCACCGGATTGCAGACGACACCACCACTCGACCCGCCGTCCGACCCGCCGTTGTCACCGCCACCGTCGGAACCGTTGTCACCGCCACCGTCGGAACCACCGTTGTCGCCACCGCCGTCGGAACCACCGTTGTCACCGCCGCCGTCGGAGCCACCGTTGTCGGAACCGCCGTTGTCACCACCACCGTCCGACCCACCGTCGGAACCACCACCGTCCGACCCGCCGTTGTCACCACCACCGTCCGAACCGCCGTTGTCACCACCACCGTTGTCACCACCACCGTCGGACTCACCACCGCCCGACTCGCCGCCGCCCCCGGCGACCGTGTCGCTCTCGCAGTCGCCGCCGAGGATGTTGCAGACCGCGGTCTGGAGACCTGTCGCGATCTGGGGTCCCACGCCGGTGAGAAGAAGCGCGCCAATGATCAGGGCGACCACACCGACCATGCCCGCGTACTCGACCGTCGACTGACCGCGGCTCCGGCGCCAACCGATCATGTGCGGAATCGACGGGATCGCCCGACGCACCCGCTCACGCGTCCAACGCGGCCTCACCGCCCGCTGTTCCGCCGGCAGTTCGAACCAAGCCCGGCTCGCACCCACACTCACCAGCGCCAACAGAACACCCGGCAACAGCAGCTGGCTGACCCCGCGCGCCGAACCCGCGTACAGATTGACGACACTGCCGACCAGCAGCCACGCCTGGAGACCGATCAACGCGAACCAGACGACCTTCCCACCCGTCCACAGACGACGCGCCAGGATCACGGCAGCGACACCCGGCACCATCGCGTAGAGCGCGGCAAGAGTGAGCGTCGGCGTGATGTGGCTACCCAGCTCCAGCAGAGAGTTCAGCACTCCGACGCCGCCCAGCAGGGTGAGCGCGAACATCAGGTAGAGCAGTACCCGGGTGGCGGCAAGTGACCTCGGCAACTCCCAGCGGTGCGCGGGGGTGCCGGCCTGGAACACCAGGCCCTGTGAGTCCAACACGGGGAAACCCTTCCAACAACTTGCTTCAGATGTCCGGCCCAGGCGTCCAGCCGTGGCGCGTCTGTCCGCACAGTACGGACGCGCGAGACCCATTCCGAAGGGTCCACGGACCCACCCCGGGGCCCAGGCCGGGCCCGCGTCGCAGCTCAGCGGCTCTCCCCCTCCCCGGCCCCGAACGACATCGGATGCCCGAACAGCGCGGCCGCCGCGTTGCGCAGGATCGCGGGATGGACGAAGCGCTCGGAGTGCGCGGGCGGGCAGTACCAGAAGAGCGGCCACGTCTGCCCGTCGAGCGCCGGCACCGGTACGTAACTCACGCTGCCGCTCGCGGAGTTGAATCGCGTTACCCCGGGCGCCCAGACCCGGTTCGCGGTGCTCCCTGCCGGGAGGTAGAAGTACACCGCCCGGTACCCGTTCGACTCGGTGGCGATCGGGCCGGGATCGCCCGCCGTGATCGAGTCCATCATGTCGGCGAGCCGACGCCCCTCGGCCCCGTCCACGCGTACAGCGTCGAATCTCACCCCGGCTTTTCGGAGTTGGAATCCGGTCTTGGGGAGCCAGTCGACACATGGACGGTGATTCTGTGTATTCACGCGGACATTCTGCGTAGTCACCGCTAGCGTTTCCATAACACGGCGTGAGCCGTCGGGAGCCGGTTGACCTGCAAGAACTCACGTTACGTGAGGTCGATTTCAGTCCAGTCCAGTTGTGTCCGGTTGAGTCCGGTCAAGTCGAAACGGTGATCGCAATGGCGCGAGCGGAAAACAAGGTGACGGCGGGAAATGCGACGCGGTTGGTGGCACACATCGCCCGCATGATGCGCCTGCAAAAGGGGATGACGCAGGAACAGGTCGGCATCGAAACGGGCTTCTCTGCGGCGGCGATCAGCGCGATGGAGACCTGCGCGCAACCGGCGAGCGACCAGATGCTGGTGGCGCTGGGACGGGTGCTGGGCGACGAGCTCGGCATCTTCGAGCAGGCCCGGGAGTACGTACGGCTGGACAAGTACCCGGCACAGTTCAAGAACTACGTGCTGCTGGAGCAGAAGGCGGTGGGCCTGTCTCTGTACGCGACGCTGGTGGTGCACGGCCTGTTCCAGACGGAGGCGTACGCGCGAGCCCTGATCGGCGGCGGCTATCCACCTCTCCCGGAGGAGCGGGTGGAGGAGTTGGTCGAGGCGAGGTTGGCGCGGAAAGCGCTGCTGGAGCGGAAGCCGGTGGCGTTGATCGAGGTGATCCTGGAGGAGTCGGTGCTGCGCCGCACGATCGGGAGCCAGGAGGTCATGCGTGATCAGCTTTCCCACTTGGCGGAGTGCGGGAGGCGCCGTAACGTGACGCTTCAGGTGCTGCCACTGGACTGCGGTTTGGGCGGCGAGTACGCGGGAGGTCACGGTGCCATGACCCTGTTGGAGACCCCGGAGCACGACCGCCTGCTCTATCTCGAAGCCCAGGAGGAGAGTCTCGTGGTCTCCGACCCAACAAAGGTCAGCACCTACACACAGCGTTATGCGAAGATCCGATCACAGGCCCTGGGTCCTCGCGAGGCGCTGGGCCTTATCGAGCGGTTGGCGGGAGAACAGGAATGACCAACACCCTGCGGTGGTTCAAGTCCAGCTACAGCGACAGCGGCGGCGGGAACTGCGTGGAAATCGCCTTCGACTGGCACAAGTCCAGCTACAGCAACGCCAGCGGCGGCGAGTGCGTCGAGGTGGCCACCTGCCCCCACGCCGTCCACGTCCGCGACTCGAAGGTCCACGAGGGCCCCACCTTCACGGTCGCCCCGACGGCCTGGACGACTTTCCTCGGCTGGGCCGAATAGCCGTAGCTACCACGGACTTTGGGCGAAGTCCGCGATCATCCGCTTCAGAACTCTCCCCAGCGTGCGGCTGTGCCGGAGACGCGGAAGTTGATGTCGTACCCATTCCTCAGCGCCCACTGCCCGGCCGCGTCCGCGAGTTCGTGGGAGCCGGAGTTCAGGAAGGTGTTGGCGATGTCCCGCCCCTCCTTACCGGCGAAGTGGATCCCGAGGATCAGCGCCAGCCGCTCCTTCGAATCGGGGATCCCCACCTTCACCGCGAGGTACACCAGCCGCCGACGATGCCGCTCCCTCATGAACAGCCGGACGAGCGCGGGGTTGTAGATACGCGGTGGGCACGCTCTCAGCTCGTCGTACAGCACCCGGCCCCGCGCCTCGTCGATCCAGTGGCTGAGGGTCATACAAGCCGTCGTCCGCTCCAGCAGAACCTCGGTCGCCGCGACGTCTCGCATCTCCTCGGGGGTCAGCCCCTCGTTGTTGCGCACATACTCGTCCGCGCCGAGGGCCTTGAGCCGGGCGACGGCCCTTGCCCCGCCAAAGTAGTACGCCATGTGCAGGGCCGAATCCCCCTCGGAATCTCGCTGGTTGACGTCCGTGGACTCCAACGCCGCGCGCAGGTCGTCCTCGGACCTGAGCGCCGCCTCGTAGAGGGTCTCCGCTCCGCGCAGAAGCCGCTCCGCCCGCGCACGGCGCGCCCGCGAGACGGCGAGGAGAACGACCGCGCCGACGCACAGGACCAGCGCCACTACGAGCAAGTCGGGGGCCCGTTCGTTCTAGTCGACGTCGACGCAGAGGACGAGCAGGCAGAGCCCCGAGTCGTCCGTCGGCTCCTCGGCGCTCGGGGGCGGAGGTGCGGGCTGGGTGGGCTTGTTCGGCTGCTGGGTGGGCGTTTCCGCCGTGGGCGGCGGCGAGTCGGGCGTCGAGGGCGACTCGGGCTGCGTCTGCGTGTCCTCCGTGGGACGCGCGCTGTCCGGCGTCGTCTGGGGCGAAGTCGTGCGCTTCGCCGGCGCGTCCACCGGGGTGATCGCGGTCGCGCTGCCAGGCGAGTTGGAGTCCTTTGCGTCCTTGGAGTCCTTGGACGGACGGCCCGTTCCGCGCTCGGCGTGCTTCGGATCGTGCGTACGGGTCCGGTCGGCGTCCGGCTCCGAGCCGGTGTCGACGAAGCCCCCCGACGACGTGGACGGAGCCGTGACCGGTTCCGGCGTCGTGGAGGCCTGGGCCTGGCTGGCGGAGGGCCGGGACGACGGCATGAACGCGAGGGTCAGACCACCGCCGACGAGCGCGACCGTCGACGCCACCACCGCTCGACGCCGCTGCTTCTTCCAGTCCGCCAGTCGGCGCCGACGGGCGGCGCGGCCCGTGGCCGACCGGGTGGCGGGACCGACGGGCGCGTCCGCGTCCACGGCAACGTCCGGGGCCGGGTCCGGGTCCGCGAAACCCGGGAAGGCGTCGAACTCCCGCGTGTGCGAGATGTCGGACATCACCGCGACGGTCGTGGGGGTGAGCTGGAGCTGTGCGCCGGTGGGGGCGATGTCGGGGGCGTAGGCACCGCAACCGGGGCACACGAAAACCCCGTTGAGCGTCCGACGGCACGTGGTGCAGTAGTCCATTCGCGATCTTCCTGTGCTGACTGCGCCGCCTGGAAGTCGACGACCTGTCTCAATTTCGCACTCAGGATCGAGCGCCCAACAACCTAACCCTTCCTGCCGGAGACCGTGCGAACCCGATGTGGCGCTCCTGCGAAGATCGCGAAACCGTGACAGCTTCTCCGACCCTCCCTGAACACCGAATACCGTACGGGGAACGGCTCGTGAACATCCGTCATCAAAGCACTTCACCGTACTGCTGTTCGCGAAATCCCCACCTACCGTCGCCTCACGGGGTCGGAAAGTGCCGGGGGGCGACGGATCATGGAGTGGTTCAGCGGGGAGAACGTCTTTGCGATCCTGGCCATGGTGCTGGGTGTGCTGACCTCCGCCGGGCAGGTCTGGTACGAGCGCCGGGTGCCGCACAGCAAGCGGATCGGCTACGACGCCCTCTCCGGTCAGACGAACGTACGTCTGGGACTGTTCGACGACGACCCCGACATGGCTGACGCGACACTCGTACTGCTGCGCCTGGAGAACGACGGCTCGCAGCCGGTCTCGGCCGGGGACTACACGTCGCCGAACGTCCACGGCCTGACGGTCCGGTTCACCGACCGGAGGATCAAGGCCGTCGCCGTCACGATCCCGTCGGACTACCCCGACCTGATGGACAACTTCACGCCCGCGAGGGGTTTTCGCCGCTCGGGCAGTCAGCTCACCGTCCCGAAGGTCCCCCTCAACAAGGGCGAGCACTTCAAGCTGCTGGTGCTGCTGACCGGCGGCAGGGTGGGGGACGAGGTCAAGGTCAGCGGCGGGCTCTCCGGAGGGCAGGTGGCCGTGAACCGCGCGATCACCCCCGACGAGGCACCGCCCAAGTTCAGCCGCCAGGCACGGCTCATCACGGTCCTGCTGACGGTCTGCCTGATCGCGCTCTCCTCGATCATCATGCTGCGCGGTGACGCCGACACGACGCCGCTGGGCTGCGAGACGGGCAGATTGACCGTCACCGGATCGACGGCGTTCGCGCCCGTGGCACGGAAATTGGCGACGTCGTACGAGGAGGACTGCCCCGACTCGGACATCGAGGTGGACCCCAACGGCAGCCTCGAAGGGGTCCGTGACCTGGCGAACGACGCGTCGAAGGCGGTCGTCACCCTCACCGACGGACCGAAGCCCGTGGGGTTCCCGGACCTGGAGGAGCACCGCGTCGCGGTCTCCGTGTTCGCGCTGGTGGTCCACGACGACGTGCCGTTCAAGGGGCTCAGCACCACCGATGTACGGAACATCTACCGCGGCAACGTGAAGAACTGGAACCAGGTCCGCGGCAGTGACGGCGAACCCGGTCCCGACCTGCCCATCAAACTCATCAGCCGGGCCGACGGGTCGGGCACCCGCGACATCTTCGAGCGCAAGATCCTCTCGGGCGACGAGGAGAGGCAGAAGGTCCACACGGTCGACGACTGCCGCCAGGAGGTCGACCCGGCGCAGCGGACGTTCCGCTGCGAGCTCGACACCACGGAGCAGGTGCTCAACACGGTGAAGGATGTGCGGGGCGCGATCGGCTACAGCGAACTGCGTTCCAGCACGGGCGTGGACGGCCTGCACCGCCTCTCGCTGGACGAGCAGCCGCCTTCGGTGAACGACATCGCGGAGAGCGACTACCCGTACCGCGAGATCGAATACGGCTACACCTACGGCCTCCCGGCCCCCGACTCCCTGGCATCCAGCTTCCTCAACTACCTGATCCGCACGGGCGGCCAGGACGTGGTCCGCAACGAGGGCCACCTCCCCTGCGCCCGCCCGGAGGCCCTGAAGATCTGCGCGGACCAGTAACCCGGCCTCCGGCCCCTTCACCGCCGGCGTTCACCCCTGGCGCGCGGTCGCGGAGTCCAGGACCCGTTGAAGGTCGAAGACGAGCACCATCGAGTAGGTCCCCAGAACGGCCAGGTTCTGAAAGATCCGGGCGGCGGTGAGCCCCTGGCGTTCCATGTCACGGTCGAAGTCGCGAATCGTGATCACCGACTCGTACGACTGGAACGGGATCCCGAGGTCGTCCTCGTACTCATGAAACCGCTCGTACTCGACGGCGGCGTGGCCGACCGACACGGAGTAGTCCGCGCCCCCTGCCACCGGCGCGAGCCGCGCCCCGCACGCGGCGGAGATGTCGTCGACCAACACGTACGCGAGATGGCCGGGCCGCGCGAAGATCTGGTGGTACGCACTCAAGGTTCCCTCCGCAAGGCCACCGAAGATCAGACCGGTCGCTCGAACACCACCAAGGGTGGGTCCTGGCGGGCCGGGAATGTGGACAGTTCGGCGTGGGCCGCCGCGATTTCGGCGCGCATCGCGAGGGTGTCCGGCCAACTCGTGAAGCGTGCGGACGCATCAACGACGATCCCGTCCCAGTCTTCCTCTTCTGTCGCCCCCGACCGGTCGATCACAAACCCCAGACACGCCGCCCACCTCTGGCCCATCGCCACCCGCACCGCCTCCACCACCTGGGTCTGCTGCGCGCCGTCCATTCCGTCGAGACCGAATTCGACGACGGTCACCACGCCGCCGGCCGGACGGCGAACACGCGTGAAGACGTCGGTCTCCCCGTCCAGCCAGAACTGGAAGTTGACCTCACCACCCCCCGAAAGGCGCACGGCGGCGACTGACCTGACAAGCTCGTCCCGCTCCGTGTGCACCTGCTCGCCCCACAAATCCGGCCCGTTGGTGATGGACGAGATCAGCCCGGTGGACGGATTCCCAAGGCTCAGGCCGGCTTCCTCCAGTGCGCCCACCAAGGACTCCGCCGGATCGGAATTCGAATCACCCTCGTACCAGTGGACAAAGCCGTCACTCAACAATCTCACCTCACGAATGTGTGGACATTCCCGTCACCGAGAATCCTTCGGGCCAGATTCAGAGCGGCTTCCGGCGTCCCCTTCTCCAGATAGACCTGCGCCCGGACACCCTGCTGTTCCGCCGCATACTTGAGAATGTGGCATTTCTCCCCGAACTTGGCGAGATTTCTGGCCTTCGCAGGGCCTCCGACGGCTATATACGAACCGTCCCCGCCGATGACGTCGACGTCACTCGTTCCCGCACCGGGCTTGGTGACCTTCAGCCCAGGCTTTCCCGGCGCCCCGGAGGGAATCCTACCGTTTGTCAGTTCCGCGACTTTCTGCTCACGCGCGGCGCCAACCGCGTCGGACACGGCGGGATCCGTCGAGTTCTGTTTTCCCTCACCAACATGCTTGCCGTCGCCGCTTCCCTCGACACCATCCGCGCTCACCGCCATGAGGACGATCCCCGCCGACCCGAGTAGCGCCGCGTTCAGTGCCGCCCCCGCCGTCATCGCGCCGCCGGCCGTCGCCGCCCCCGCGCCCGCGAGCGCGAGGCCGCCCGGTGGGAACAGGGCCAGCAGTGAGAGCAGGAGCAGCGCGAAGCCGAGGTAGACCAGGAAGGTGTCGAGCGCGTCGAGCAGGTGGAAGGTGGTGATCGCCTCGCCGCCCGGCCCCGCTTCGCCAAGTCCCTTGTAAGAGACCATCTCAATTGGTGCATCGAACTGCGTAGAGCGCCGCGAGCACCGTAGTTCCCTGCACG
>NZ_BMMV01000013.1 GCF_014646115.1 Streptomyces camponoticapitis
GCCGAGGGCTTGTCCTCAGTTGCTCGCGTCCACTGTGTTAGTTCTGAGACAACGAACATCCGTGAAGTCATCCGGCTGTTCCAGTGTTTCATAGTGTTTCGGTGGTCATTGCGTTAGGGAAACGCCCGGTTACATTCCGAACCCGGAAGCTAAGCCTTTCAGCGCCGATGGTACTGCAGGGGGGACCCTGTGGGAGAGTAGGACGCCGCCGAACAATCTTTGTGGGAGTGCCCCGCACCGTTTATGGTGCGGGGCATTTCTGCGTTCAAGACCCTTGTGTCGACGGTTTCCAGCGCCCGGCACTTCGGGTATGATCTCTCTCGTTGCCGCGCCCCAATAGCTCAGTCGGTAGAGCGTCTCCATGGTAAGGAGAAGGTCTACGGTTCGATTCCGTATTGGGGCTCCAGCACAAAAGAAGGGCCCCGCCAGCCGGCGGGGCCCTTCTTTCGTTCAGTTCTTCTGCGGCTCGGGCACCCGCATCGCCAGAATCGCCATGTCGTCCGACGCCGGCTCCGCCGCGAACCTCTCCACCGCCCGTAGCACCCGCGACGCCACCGCTCCGGCCGTGAGGCCCGTACAGCCCGTCAGAACGTCCACGAGGCCGTCGTCGCCCAACATCCGTGTTCCCTCCCGGCGTTCGGTGACGCCGTCGGTGACACAGAGGAGGACGTCGCCCGGGTCGAGCGTGACCATCTGCTCGTACAGCTCCAGGTCGTCCATCACGCCGAGCAGCGGCTGCGGGTCCGCCGCGGCCTCCACCGTGCCGTCCTGGCGCAGACGAAGCGGCAGCGGGTGTCCGGCGCAGACGACCTTGAGGACGGCACTCCCGTCCTCCTGGGGCCACAACTCCCCGTACAGCAGCGTCAGGAAGCGGCTGCGGGCGCCCTCGTCGAGGATCGCCGCGTTCAGGCGCTCCAGCACCGCCGGGCCGCTGAAGCCCTCGCGGGCGAGGAGGCGGAGCGCGTGCCGGGCGAGTCCCGTCACCGCCGCGGCTTCCGGGCCCGTGCCGCAGACGTCGCCGATGGCGAAGCCGTACGCGCCGTCGCGGATCGGGAAGAGGTCGTAGAAGTCACCGCCCACCTCGTTGCCCTCGCCGGCCGCGCGGTAGATGACCTCGACCTCGACGTTGGGCACCTGGGGCAGTTCCGGCGGCAGCAGGCTGCGCTGGAGGGACTGGCTGATCGCCATGCGCTCCGAGTAGAGGCGCGCGTTGTCGAGGGCGAGTGCCGCACGGCGGGACAGGTCCTCGGCCAACTCCAGGATCTCCTGGCGGAAGTGGTCGTCCGACGGCTTGCCGAGGGTGAGCATCCCGATCACGCGGTTACGGGCGACCAGAGGCAGTACGACGGTCTCTCCGCCGACGGCGGCGGCCGTGGCGAGCGTTGTGCCGATTCCGGAGGAGACGGGCGTGGAGGCCCCTCCCAGCTCCCTCATGGACGTACGGAGCGCCGCCTGGTGCGCGGCGTCCGCCGGGCCGGTCCAGACGCGGGCGCCCGGGGTGGGGACCGGGTCGGGCGGATCGATCTTGGAGAGCAGGGCCTTCAGACCGTCGATGCGCTCCTCGTCCTCGTGCAGTACGTAGGAGAGGTACGGGTCCGACGTCTGGTCGGCGATGGTGTAGACGGCGCACCAGGTGGCGAGCGTCGGCACCGTCATCTGTGCCATGAGTGCGAGCGTCTGGTCCCGGTCGAGGGTGCCGGCCAGCAGGTCGGAGGCTTCGACGAGGAAGGAGAGCGAGCCACGGCGGAGGCGTTCGAGCTCGCCGAGTCGGGCCGACTCGACGGCCAGCGCGATCCGGTCGGCGGCGAACTGGAGGCGCAGCGCCTCCTCGTTGGAATACCGGCCCGCCGATTCGGCCGCGACGCCGAGTGAACCGGTCAGCCGGCCCTCGACCTTGAGCGGGACGGTGACGACGGAGCGCATACCGGTGCCGTTGAGCAGCGGGACGGCGCCGGGGACGATGGCCAAGTCTTCGTGGACCGCGGGCATACGGGCGGAGCCGTACCGCCCCGTGCCGGCCTCCACCGGGACGCGGGCGAAGCGCTGCCGGGCCGACGGGAGGCCGGTGGTGGCCCGTACCTCCAGCTCCGTCTCGTCGTCCGTGGCGAGCAGGAGGAACGCGGAGTCGCCTTCGAGCATGTCGCGGGCGCGCTCCACGGTGCGCTGGAGCAGGCCGTCGAGGTCCTCGGGGGCCGGTGAGCCGATGAAGACCTCGAAGGGGTCCACGGTTCGGCTCTCGGCGCCGGCCTCGGTCACGGGGGCGCGCTGCGGGGTCTGGATCACGGCGCGTTCGTCGTCACGTACGAGAAGGCACACGGTGGACGGTTCGCCGTTGGTGTCCCGTACGCGGAGGTGGGAGGCGTACACGGGGATGACCCGGCCGTCGCTGCCCCGGATCCCGTAGCTGCCCTCCCAGCGCGACAGCAGCAGCGCCTCGACGATGCCCGTGCCGATGCCCGGGGTGTGCGGCCAGGCCGCGAAGTCGGTGAGGGGCTTGCCGATGACCTGGTCGGCGGGGTAGCCGAAGAGGTGCTCCGCGTCCTCGTTCCATGTCGAGACCGCGCCGGATCTGTCGATCTGTACGACGGCGACCCTGACGCGTTCGTCGGTGACGGGGAGGAGCGCGTTCGGGATGACGGGGCCCGCGGACCGGGCGCCCACGGCGCGGTCGGGCAGGTCGAGCTGGAACCAGACCTGCTTGTGCGTCGGGGTGTAGTCGACTCCCCAGCGCGAGGCCAGGGCCGCGCAGAGGAGCAGTCCGCGGCCGTTCTCCCGGTCGGGGCTGCCCAGCGACAGGCCCGTGCCCTGCATGGGGATCTCACGCTCGGGATAGCGGTCGGACACCTCGACGCGGACGCCGCCCTCCGTACGGAGGCAGAGCACGTCCGCCGATGTGCCGGCGTGGATCACGGCATTGGTGACGAGTTCGCTGGTCAGGACCACGGCGTCGTCGACGACGTCGGCGTAGCCCCAGCCCTGGAGCGTGTCACGGACAAAGGCGCGGGCGGTCGCGACGGACCGCCCGACAGGGTCGAAGCTGGCAGCCGCCCGCGCGGTGATCACAGAACTCCTCGTACGCGTCTCGACGCCCGGCTCTGCCATGATGCGGCCCCGCCCTCCAGGTGCCCGGTGGTAGTACGTTCGCCACACCGCCCCTGCCGGGCAGACCGGGACGGTTGGACAGCCGGATGCCAGGTTACTTACCTTCGCTGCGATGGCGGATGCAGGTCACCACTGTTTCCGCCTACTGGGGGTGGGGACGCTATGCGAAGCTGCCGAACTGTTATCGCCAGGTTCGGCCGTGGTGAAACACTGGGCAGGATTCCAGAGACAGTCTGAGTAACTTCTGAGCAGTACGGTCAACCCCCGCGGGAGGGACACGGTGGAGTCTGGCGTGGCGGCGCGTGGCAACAGCACGCGCGCGAAGGGCGGACGGTCCCGGAACAACGGGGCCACCGAGGTCGATGCGGCGGCTCTGAACAGACTGCTGACGGCCCTGGTGGCGATGCGGGACGGCAACTTCCGTAAACGCCTGACCGTCTCTGGTGACGATGTGATGGCGGAGATTGCCGCCGTGTTCAACGAGGTGGCGGACCGGAATCTGCACCTCACGGGCGAGCTGGCCCGCGTACGGCGCATGGTCGGGCGCGAGGGAAAGCTCACGGAGCGGCTGGAGACGGGCGCCTGCGAGGGGTCCTGGGCCGCGGCCATCGACGCGTCGAACGCGCTGGTGGACGACTTGGCGCGCCCCGTGTCCGAGGTCGGACGGGTGCTGTCGGCGGTCGCCGAGGGTGACCTGGAGCAGCGGATGGAGCTGCGTTCGCACTTCGCCGAGGGTTCGGCGGGGACCGAGCGCCCGCTGCGCGGCGAGTTCCTGAAGGTCGCGAGGACCGTCAACAACCTGGTCGACCAGCTGTCCGCGTTCACCGACGAGGTGACGCGTGTGGCGCTTGAGGTCGGTACCGAGGGCAAGCTCGGCGGCCAGGCCAAAGTGCGTGGAATGTCGGGTTCGTGGAAAGATCTCACGGATTCCGTCAACACGATGGCGTACCGGCTCACCGCTCAGGTACGTGATATTGCTCTCGTTACGACGGCCGTCGCCAAGGGTGATCTGTCGCGCAAGGTCACCGTCCATGTGGCCGGCGAGATGCTTCAGCTGAAGAACACCGTGAACACGATGGTGGACCAGCTGTCGTCGTTCTCGTCAGAGGTGACGAGGGTGGCCCGCGAGGTCGGCACCGAGGGTGAACTGGGCGGCCAGGCGACCGTGCCGGGCGTGGCCGGTGTGTGGAAGGACCTCACCGACTCGGTGAACACGATGGCCGGCAACCTGACCAGTCAGGTGCGTGGCATCGCGGAGGTCACCACCGCCGTCGCCAACGGCGATCTTTCCCAGAAGGTCACGGTGAGCGCGCGCGGCGAGGTCGCGCAGCTCGCCGAGACGATCAACCAGATGACCGAGACGCTGCGTACGTTCGCCGACGAGGTCACGCGTGTGGCGAGCGAGGTCGGCGGCTCCGGTGTGCTGGGCGGCCAGGCGCAGGTGCCCGGCGCCGCGGGCACCTGGAAGGACCTGACGGACTCGGTCAACACCGTCTTCCGCAATCTGACCACCCAGGTGCGGGACATCGCCCAGGTGACGACGGCCGTCGCGAACGGTGACCTTTCCCAGAAGGTCACCGTCGACGTGGCCGGCGAGATGCTCGAACTGAAGAACACCGTCAACACGATGGTGCGGCAGCTCAATTCGTTCGGTTCCGAGGTGACGCGCGTCGCCCGCGAGGTCGGTGTCGAGGGTCAACTGGGCGGCCAGGCCGAGGTGCCCGGCGCCGCGGGTACGTGGAAGGACCTCACCGACTCGGTCAACACCGCTTTCCGTAACCTCACCGGCCAGGTGCGGGACATCGCGCAGGTGACGACTGCGGTCGCGAACGGCGATCTCTCCCAGAAGGTCACTGTCGACGTCGCGGGCGAGATGCTCGAACTGAAGAACACGGTCAACACGATGGTGGCGCAGCTGTCGTCGTTCGCCGACCAGGTGACGCGGATGGCGCGTGACGTGGGTACGGAGGGCAGGCTGGGCGGCCAGGCGCGGGTCGACGGCGTCTCCGGTACGTGGAAGGAACTGACCGACTCCGTCAACTTCATGGCCGGCAACCTGACGGACCAGGTGCGGCAGATCGCCCAGGTGACCACGGCCGTGGCGCGCGGTGACCTGTCGCAGAAGATCGACGTGGACGCGCGCGGCGAGATCCTGGAGCTGAAGAACACCATCAACACGATGGTCGACCAGCTCTCGGCCTTCGCCGAGCAGGTGACGCGGGTCGCCCGCGAGGTGGGCACGGACGGCAGGCTCGGCGGTCAGGCCCAGGTGCCGGGCGTCGCCGGTGTCTGGCGCGATCTGACCGACTCCGTGAACGGCATGGCGGGGAACCTGACCTCCCAGGTCCGGAACATCGCCCAGGTCGCCACGGCCGTGGCGCGCGGTGACCTGTCGCAGAAGATCGACGTGGACGCGCGCGGCGAGATCCTGGAGCTGAAGAACACCCTCAACACGATGGTGGACCAGCTGTCGAACTTCGCGGAGCAGGTCACCAGGGTCGCCCGCGAGGTCGGTACGGAGGGCATGCTCGGCGGTCAGGCCGAGGTGCAGGGTGTCTCGGGCACCTGGAAGGACCTCACCCAGTCCGTCAACTTCATGGCGAACAACCTGACCTCCCAGGTGCGCAACATCGCCGAGGTCACGACGGCGGTCGCCAAGGGCGATCTGTCGAAGAAGATCACCGTCGACGCCAAGGGCGAGATCCTCGACCTCGTCACGACCGTGAACACGATGGTCGACCAGCTGTCGAACTTCGCCGACGAGGTGACCCGTGTGGCCCGCGAGGTGGGCACCGAGGGCATCCTCGGCGGCCAGGCGCGGGTGCGCGGCGTCACCGGCATCTGGAAGGACCTCAGCGACAACGTCAACACGATGGCCAACAACCTGACCAGTCAGGTGCGGAACATCTCCCGTGTCTCGTCGGCCGTCGCCAACGGCGACCTGACGAAGAAGGTCACCGTCGAGGCGCGCGGTGAGGTCGCCGAGCTCGCCGACACCGTCAACATCATGGTGACGACGCTGTCGTCCTTCGCGGACGAGGTGACGCGAGTCGCCCGCGAGGTGGGCACCGAGGGCGAGTTGGGCGGCCAGGCGCGTGTCCCGGGGGTCTCCGGTACGTGGAAGGACCTCACCGAGTCGGTGAACTCGATGGCGTCCAACCTGACCGGTCAGGTGCGCCAGATCGCCACGGTCACCACCGCCATCGCCAAGGGCGATCTCACCAAGAAGATCGACATCGACGCCCGCGGTGAGATCCAGGAGCTCAAGAACACCATCAACACGATGGTCGACCAGCTCTCCTCGTTCGCCGAGCAGGTCACGCGAGTGGCCCGCGAGGTGGGCACGGACGGGCAGCTGGGCGGCCAGGCGCGGGTCAGGGACGTCGACGGCACCTGGCGCGACCTCACCGAGTCGGTGAATGAGATGGCCGGCAACCTGACGCGTCAGGTGCGGGCGATCGCCGCCGTCGCCACCGCGGTGACCCGCGGCGATCTGAACCTGAAGATCGACGTCGACGCCGCAGGCGAGATCCAGGTCCTCCAGGACAACATCAACACCATGATCGCCAACCTGCGCGACACCACCCTCGCCAATGAGGAGCAGGACTGGCTCAAGGGCAACCTGGCCCGTATCTCCGGTCTGATGCAGGGCCGCCGCGATCTGGACGACGTGGCCTCGCTGATCATGAGCGAGCTCACGCCGGTGGTCTCGGCCCAGCACGGCGCCTTCTTCCTCGCGATGCCGACGGGCACCGTCTCCGAGCTGGGGACGGCCGGCGGCCGGGACGGCTCGTACGAGCTGTGCATGCGGGGCAGTTACGGGTACTCGGCGGGCTCGATGCCGACCTCCTTCCGGCCGGGTGAGACCCTCATCGGAACGGCCGCCGAGGAGAAGCGCACGATCCAGGTCAATGTGCCGCCGGGTTATCTGAAGATCTCCTCGGGGCTCGGCGAGGCGTCACCGGCGTACGTGATCGTGCTGCCGGTGCTGTTCGAGGGCAAGGTCCTCGGTGTGATCGAGCTGGCGTCGTTCCAGCCCTTCACCCAGATCCAGCGGGACTTCCTCAACCAGATCGCCGAGATGATCGCGACGAGTGTCAACACGATCAGCGTCAACACCAAGACCGAGGTGCTGCTCAAGCAGTCGCAGGAGCTCACGGAACAGCTGCGGGAGCGCTCGGCGGAGCTGGAGAACCGGCAGAAGGCCCTTCAGTCCTCCAACGCGGAGCTGGAGGAGAAGGCGGAGCTGCTGGCCCGTCAGAACCGCGACATCGAGGTGAAGAACACCGAGATCGAAGAGGCGCGGCAGGTGCTGGAGGAGCGCGCCGAGCAGCTCGCGGTGTCGATGCGCTACAAGTCCGAGTTCCTGGCGAACATGTCGCACGAGTTGCGTACGCCGCTGAACTCGCTGCTCATCCTGGCGAAGCTGCTCGCCGACAACGCGGAGATGAATCTCTCGCCGAAGCAGGTGGAGTTCGCCGAGACGATCCACGGTGCGGGCTCCGACCTGCTCCAGCTCATCAACGACATCCTCGACCTGTCGAAGGTCGAGGCGGGCAAGATGGACGTCAGCCCGACGCGCATCGCGCTCGTACAGCTCGTCGACTATGTCGAGGCGACCTTCCGCCCGCTGACGGCGGAGAAGGGGCTCGACTTCTCCGTACGGGTCTCGCCGGAGCTGCCGGCGACCCTGCACACCGACGAGCAGCGGCTGCTCCAGGTGCTGCGCAACCTGCTGTCCAACGCGGTGAAGTTCACCGACACCGGCGCCGTGGAGCTGGTGATCCGGCCGGCCGGGGCGGATGTGCCCAACGCGATCAGGGAGCAGCTTCTGGAGGCCGGTTCGCTGCGTGACGCGGACGCGGATCTGATCGCCTTCTCGGTCACCGACACCGGTATCGGGATCGCGGCCAGTAAGATGCGGGTGATCTTCGAGGCGTTCAAGCAGGCGGACGGTACGACGAGCCGTAAGTACGGAGGTACGGGTCTGGGCCTGTCCATCAGCCGGGAGATCGCCCGGCTGCTCGGCGGCGAGATCCACGCGGCGAGCGAGCCGGGCCGCGGCTCGACGTTCACGCTGTACCTGCCGCTGCACGCCAGCGAGCTGCCCCCGCAGGGCTATCCGCAGTTGACGCCCGGCATCGAGCCGCAGCGCGCCGGCAGCGGCTCCGCGGGGCTGTCGCCGGAGCAGGCGCGGCGGGACCGGCCCGCGGGCGCGTCGGAGGCCCGTACGGGGCCCGCCGCGCTCTTCAGGCGCCGTCGCAAGGCCCTGGGCGGCCCCGAGCAGATGAACTCGCTGTCCGGGCGCACCGGTGGCTCGTCGGGCCCGTCGGCGGGGACGCCGACGAGCGGGAACGGTTCCGCGGGCGCGGCCAACGGGTCGCGGCTGGCGGGTGGTTCGGGGGCCGAGGAGTCCTGGACGGGGGAGATGCCCGAGGCTCCGGAGGAGCGGCGTACGTTCTCGTTCGGCGGCGAGAAGGTGCTGATCGTGGACGACGACATCCGGAACGTCTTCGCGCTGACCAGCGTCCTCGAACAGCACGGTCTGTCGGTGCTGTACGCGGAGAACGGCCGTGAGGGCATCGAGGTGCTGGAGCAGCACGACGATGTGACGCTGGTTCTGATGGACATCATGATGCCGGAGATGGACGGATACGCGACGACGACGGCGATCCGCAGGATGCCGCAGTTCGCCGGGCTGCCGATCATCGCGCTCACCGCGAAGGCGATGAAGGGCGACCGGGAGAAGGCGATCGACTCCGGCGCATCGGACTATGTGACAAAGCCGGTCGATCCCGATCATCTGCTGTCGGTGATGGAGCAGTGGATGCACCAGAAGTGACATGAAAGGGACATCGGGCGGCTGCTTCAGAAGTGACCGGCGGCTGTGCGAACCTGTAGGAGAAGGTGAGTTCCTGTGGCGGAAGACGTGTGAGCCACAGGTAATCGGGGAACTTTCCGAGCTCCTGTGACGTTTTTGCTACGTGCACAGTGACATCGCGGTGACAGGGTGTGGCGACAGGCGGGGTGCGGCTACCATGACCGGCACAAGGACGGACGGCGTAAGGGAGTCGTCCCCTGGGGCGGCGCCCGGTGCACAGCCGGGGCGAGGAGGGCGGGCCATGGTGCAGAAGGCCAAGATCCTCCTGGTCGATGACCGGCCGGAGAATCTGCTGGCGCTGGAGGCCATCCTCTCCGCGCTCGATCAGACGCTGGTGCGGGCATCGTCAGGGGAGGAAGCGCTGAAGGCGCTGCTGACGGACGACTTCGCGGTCATTCTGCTGGACGTCCAGATGCCGGGGATGGACGGTTTCGAGACCGCCGCGCACATCAAGAGGCGCGAGCGGACACGCGACATCCCGATCATCTTCCTCACGGCCATCAACCACGGTCCGCACCACACCTTCCGGGGATACGCCGCCGGCGCGGTGGACTACATCTCCAAGCCGTTCGACCCCTGGGTGCTGCGTGCGAAGGTCTCGGTCTTCGTCGAGCTGTACATGAAGAACTGTCAGTTGAAGGAGCAGGCCGAAGCGCTCTCCAAACAGCTGGACGACGAGTCCGCGGACGCGGCGGCGGTCGCCACGGCCGCACATCTGGAGCGCAAACTGACCGGGCTCCGCAGAGCGCTGGACGCCCTGGAGCCGGGCAGCGGAGGCGGCTCCCCGCTTCCCTCGCCGAACTGACGGGCACGCCCCGGGCTCCAACAGGCCCGTGGGCGGCCCGTATCCGTCTGCCCGGAGGCCTGCGGAACGCCCCGTGGAGGGCACTGACGGCACGTCAGTTCCGCGCCCGGGACGGGCGACACGAACGGGTGAAGCGGTGGGCACACGTGTCCGCCGCCGTTCACACCGGTAACCTCACCCCCATGGCCTCACGTACGTCCGGCAAGGGTTCCCAGGGCACGGCGGGCACCGCGAAACCGCGTGCCGGCCGTGCGAGCGGTGCCGCGAAGAAGGCGGCCCCCGCCGCCAAGGCCGCGGCGAAGAAGACAGCACCCACGAAGAAGGCGCCAGCCAAGAAGGCCCCCGCGAAGAAGTCCGCGGCCAAACCGGCACCCAGGCCCGCACCGTCGCCGACGAACGGCGTCTACCGCCTCGTACGCCTCATGTGGCTGGGACTCGCCCACGCGGTCGGCGCGACGTTCCGCGGTATAGGACGGGGCGCGAAGGGGCTCGACCCGGCGCACCGCAAGGACGGCAGCGCTCTCCTGCTGCTCGCCCTCGGTCTGATCGTCGCCGCCGGCACGTGGTCGAATCTGCGGGGGCCCGTCGGCGACCTCGTCGAGATGCTCATCACCGGCGCCTTCGGCCGGCTCGACCTGCTCGTCCCCATACTGCTGGCCGTCATCGCCGTCCGGCTCATCCTCTATCCGCAGCGCCCCGACGCCAACGGACGCATCGTGATCGGCCTCTCGGCGCTGGTGATCGGTGTCCTCGGACTCGTACACATCGCGTGCGGCTCCCCGGGCAGGGACGCGGGCACCGAGGCCATGCAGGACGCCGGCGGGCTCATCGGCTGGGCCGCCTCCAAGCCGCTGATCTTCACCATGGGCGAGGTCCTGGCCGTACCGCTGCTGGTCCTGCTCACCGTCTTCGGGCTGCTCGTCGTCACCGCGACGCCCGTCAACGCCATCCCGCAGCGGCTGCGTGGGCTCGGTGTCCGGCTCGGCATCCTCGACCCTGCCCCGGCAGGGCGCGAGGAGGAGGACGGGGAGCGGGAGTACGACAGCGACGACGAACGGTACGACGACCAGTGGCGTGAGGCCCTGCCCCCGCGGGGGCGCCGCTCGTCCGCACGGCGCGGCGAGGCGCCCGACGACTACGACCCCGACCAGGCCGAGGTGGAGGCGCTGGCCCGCCGTCGGCGCCCGCGCCGGCGGTCGGTGCAGCCCGAGGCCGGCCGGCCCATGGACGCCGTCGACGTGGCCGCCGCGGCTGCCGCCGCCCTGGACGGAGCCGTACTCAACGGTATGCCGCCCTCGCCCATCGTCGCCGACCTCACCCAGGGCGTCTCGGCGGACCGTACGCGGGACGCGGCGAAGGCACGGCCGGGGGAGCGCTCCGTACCCCCGGCGCGCGAGCCCGAGCCGCACGGCACCACCGCCGCGCAGTCCCTGTCCGGCGCCGTGGCCGACCTGACCAAGCCCCCGCCCGCGCAGGACCGCCCGCTGCCCCCGCGGGCCGAGCAGCTTCAGCTCTCCGGCGACATCACCTACTCCCTGCCGTCGCTGGACCTGCTGGAACGGGGCGGCCCCGGCAAGACCCGCAGTGCCGCCAACGACGCGGTCGTCGACTCGCTGACCAACGTCTTCATGGAGTTCAAGGTCGACGCGACCGTCACCGGGTTCACCCGGGGGCCCACCGTCACCCGCTACGAGGTGCAGCTCGGCCCCGCCGTGAAGGTCGAGCGCATCACCGCGCTCACCAAGAACATCGCCTACGCGGTGGCCAGCCCCGACGTCCGGATCATCAGCCCCATCCCCGGCAAGTCCGCCGTCGGCATCGAGATCCCGAACTCCGACCGCGAGATGGTCGTGCTCGGGGACGTCCTGCGGCTGGCCGACGCCGCCGAGGACGACCACCCGATGCTGGTCGCGCTCGGCAAGAACGTCGAGGGCGGCTACGAGATGGCCAACCTCGCCAAGATGCCGCACCTGCTGGTCGCCGGCGCCACCGGATCCGGCAAGTCCTCCTGCATCAACTGCCTGATCACCTCGGTGATGGTCAGGGCGACCCCGGAGGACGTCCGGATGGTCCTCGTCGACCCCAAGCGGGTCGAGCTCACGGCGTACGAGGGCATCCCGCACCTGATCACGCCCATCATCACCAACCCCAAGCGGGCCGCCGAGGCGCTCCAGTGGGTCGTGCGGGAGATGGACCTGCGCTACGACGACCTCGCGGCGTACGGCTACCGCCACATCGACGACTTCAACCGGGCCGTACGCAAGGGCAAGGTCAAGGCCCCCGAGGGCAGCGAGCGCGAGCTGACGCCCTATCCGTATCTGCTGGTGATCGTGGACGAGCTGGCCGACCTGATGATGGTCGCGCCGCGCGACGTCGAGGACGCGATCGTGCGCATCACCCAGTTGGCCCGCGCCGCCGGTATCCATCTGGTGCTCGCCACCCAGCGACCGTCGGTCGACGTCGTCACCGGTCTGATCAAGGCGAACGTGCCGTCCAGGCTCGCCTTCGCGACCTCCTCGCTCGCCGACAGCCGGGTCATCCTCGACCAGCCGGGCGCCGAGAAGCTGATCGGCAAGGGCGACGGGCTCTTCCTCCCCATGGGGGCCAGCAAGCCGACCCGTATGCAGGGCGCCTTCGTCACGGAGGAGGAGGTCGCGGCCGTCGTCCAGCACTGCAAGGATCAGATGGCGCCGGTCTTCCGGGAGGACGTCGTCGTCGGCACGGCCAAGAAGAAGGAGATCGACGAGGACATCGGCGACGATCTCGATCTGCTGTGCCAGGCCGCCGAGTTGGTGGTCTCCACGCAATTCGGCTCGACATCGATGCTTCAACGGAAGTTGCGCGTGGGTTTCGCCAAAGCGGGCAGGCTTATGGACCTGATGGAATCACGGAACATCGTCGGTCCGAGCGAGGGTTCCAAGGCGCGTGATGTGCTGGTGAAGGCAGACGAGCTTGACGGAGTGCTCGCTGTGATCCGCGGTGTGCCCGCTCCCGAAGGAGCTGACGGAAATTGACGGAGCCTGAGGCGATCCGACGGATACCCGGAGCAACTTTTCCCCTCGGTCGGGCGTCAACGTGGAAGGGGAGACACGCCGTGTCCCGCCGACACGCCGTCCGGCCATTCTGATGGCGTACAAAGTCCATCCGCCCGGTTGCCCCACCCTTTCGTACCACCCATAGACTGAACGTCCAGCAGGTGGCTACACGCTCGAAAGGCACTCCCGTGTCCATCGGCAACTCTCCCGAAGACGACCAGCCTTCCGCCGTCGAACCCGCTGAGGACGTGCGGGCCGCGCCCGAAGACGACAAGCCTTCGGTCGGTCACGTCCTCCAGCAAGCACGCTCCGCCGCAGGTCTGACGCTCGAAGACGTCAGTGCATCCACTCGGGTGCGTCTTCCCATCGTGCAGGCGATCGAGGAGGACGACTTCTCGCGCTCCGGCGGTGACGTCTACGCCCGCGGCCATATCCGCATGATCGCGCGCGTCGTCGGCATCGACCCCGAACCGCTTGTCACGCAGTACGACTCCGAGCACGGCGGGCGCCCGTCGCCGACGCCCGCGGCCCCGCTGTTCGAGGCCGAACGGATCCGCCCGGAGCGTCGCCGTCCCAACTGGACGGCGGCCATGGTCGCCGCGATCGTCGCGGTGATCGGCTTCGTCGGCTTCACCATGTTCAACAGTGGTGACGAGGACGGCCCGGGCAAGCAGGTCGCCGAGGGCCCGGCGCCGGAGAAGACGACGTCCGAGCCGAGCACCACCAAGCCCGCCGACCCGAAGCCCGACCCCTCGGACAGCGCCATCGCCGCGGCTCCTGCCGACAAGGTGACGGTCAAGCTCTCCGCGGTCGAGGACAAGAGCTGGATCTCCGCCAAGTCCCCCAACGGTGAACTGATCTTCGACGGACTGCTCCTCAAGGGGGAGTCCAAGACCTTCCAGGACGACGAGCAGATCGACTTCATCCTCGGCAACGCCGGAGTGATCGACATCTTCGTCAACGGCAAGCAGGTCGACGAGGACTTCAAGCCGGGCCAGGTCGAGCGGCCTTCGTACACGAAGGGCGACCCGGAGGCGGGCTGATACCGAGCCGGCGCCCAGGGTCTGTTCGCGAGGCGGAACCCGGCGGCGCCGGCGGTATCGGGGAGAGCGACCGGGCGGTGTGCTGGAGCCGCCCCGGGAGCGGCCCGTACTCACCTGACCGGCCTGACAGCCCTGCACGGCGGGAGGGCGGCCAGGACAAAGTAGTCTTGAGCCCATGCCCGAACGCCGTACCGTCGCCCTTGTCACGCTTGGCTGCGCCCGTAACGAGGTGGACTCGGAGGAGCTTGCAGGCCGCTTGGCAGCGGACGGCTGGGAGCTCGTCGAGGAAGCCGCCGACGCGGACGTCGCCGTCGTCAATACCTGTGGCTTCGTCGAAGCCGCCAAGAAGGACTCCGTCGACGCCCTGCTGGAAGCCAACGATCTGAAGGATCACGGCCGGACGCAGGCCGTCGTCGCCGTCGGCTGCATGGCCGAGCGCTACGGCAAGGAACTCGCGGAATCGCTCCCCGAAGCGGACGGTGTGCTCGGGTTCGACGACTACGCCGACATCTCCGACCGCCTTCAGACCATCCTCAACGGCGGTATCCACGCCTCGCACACGCCCCGCGACCGGCGCAAGCTGCTCCCGCTCAGCCCTGCGGACCGGCAGGGCGCCACCGGTGTGGCGCTGCCCGGACACGGCTCCGAGGCCGCGTCGGCGCACTCTCCCGCAGAGGCCGTCATTCCCGCCCCCGCGGACCTGCCGAAGGGACTCGCGCCGGCCTCCGGCCCGCGCGCCCCGCTGCGCCGGCGTCTCGACAACAGCCCCGTCGCCTCGGTGAAGCTGGCCTCCGGCTGCGACCGGCGCTGCTCCTTCTGCGCCATCCCCTCCTTCAGAGGCTCCTTCATCTCGCGCCGCCCGTCGGATGTACTGGGCGAGACGCGCTGGCTGGCCGAGCAGGGCGTCAAGGAGGTCATGCTCGTCTCCGAGAACAACACCTCCTACGGCAAGGACCTCGGCGACATCCGCCTCCTGGAGACGCTGCTGCCCGAACTCGCCGCGGTCGACGGGATCGAGCGGGTGAGAGTCAGCTATCTCCAGCCCGCCGAGATGCGCCCCGGGCTCATCGACGTACTGACGTCCACGCCGGGAGTCGCCCCGTACTTCGATCTGTCCTTCCAGCACTCCGCACCGACCGTGCTACGCGCGATGCGCCGCTTCGGGGACACCGACCGCTTCCTCGATCTCCTCGAGACGATCCGGGGCAAGGCCCCGCAGGCCGGTGTGCGCTCCAACTTCATCGTGGGCTTCCCCGGCGAGACGGAGGCCGACTTCGCCGAGCTGGAACGCTTCCTCACGAGCGCGCGGCTCGACGCCATCGGTGTGTTCGGCTACTCGGACGAGGACGGCACCGAGGCGGCGACGTACGACCACAAGCTGGACGAGGACGTCGTGGCCGAGCGGCTGGCGCATCTGTCGCGGCTGGCCGACGAACTGACGGCGCAGCGGGCCGAGGAGCGCCTGGGGGAGACCCTCACGGTGCTCGTGGAGTCCCTTGAGTCGGAGGACGCCGAGGACGGCGCCGGGGAGGCTGCCGTGGGCCGGGCGGCACACCAGGCGCCCGAGACCGACGGCCAGGTGATCTTCACATCGGGCGAGGGTCTGCGTCCCGGCCGTATGGTCGAGGCGAAGGTGGTCGGTACACAGGGTGTCGACCTGGTGGCCGAGTACTGCGGCTTCACCGGGGACGAGCCCCGGAGCCCCGGCGAGGAGGCAGCCAGATGACCGGAGTCCCGGCATCGGCCGAGGGCGGCCAGGGTAGGCCGGCGCCCGGTGGCAAGCTGGGGGCTGCGGCCGTCAATCAGGCCAGCGTGTGGAACATCGCCAACATCCTCACCATGATGCGGCTGGTGCTCGTGCCGGCCTTCGTGGTGCTGCTGTTCCAGGACGGCGGGTTCGACCCGGCCTGGCGCGCCTGGGCGTGGGCCGCGTTCGCCGTGGCCATGATCACCGACATCTTCGACGGGCATCTGGCCCGTACGTACAACCTGGTCACCGACTTCGGGAAGATCGCCGACCCGATCGCCGACAAGGCGATCATGGCGGCGGGGCTGATCAGCCTCTCCGTCCTCGGAGATCTTCCGTGGTGGGTGACCGGGGTCATCCTCTTCCGTGAGCTCGGGATCACGCTGATGCGGTTCTGGGTGATCAGGCACGGGGTGATTCCGGCCAGCCGCGGCGGCAAGATGAAGACGCTCGCGCAGGGAGTGGCCGTCGGCATGTATGTGCTGGCGCTGACGGGGCCGCTCGCGACGCTGCGGTTCTGGGTGATGGCGCTCGCCGTCGTACTGACCGTGCTGACCGGCCTGGACTACGTACGCCAGGCGATCGTCCTGCGCAGGGCGGGTATCACCGCGGAACGTGAGCGGGCGGGGAGCGCTCCGTGACGGCCGCGGGGAAGGACGCGGCGGCCGGAGACGTTCTTCCTGGTGACCTGCCACTGAGGGATCTGGCGGCCCGGGTACTGGACCTGCTCGTGCGGGACGGTACGACGCTGGCCGTCGCCGAGTCCCTGACCGGCGGTCTCGTGGCCGCGGAACTCACTTCGGTCCCCGGCGCCTCCCGGGCGCTCCGCGGGGGCGTCACGGCCTACGCGACGGACGTCAAGCGCGATGTCCTGGGCGTGGACGGAACACTTCTGGCCGAGCGGGGCGCGGTGGATCCCGACGTCGCACGGCAGATGGCCACCGGCATACGGCGCGTACTGGCCGCCGGCTGGGGCATCGCGACCACGGGGGTCGCGGGTCCGGACCCGCAGGACGGGCAGCCCGTGGGCACCGTCTACGTGGCGGTGAGCGGTCCGCACGGTGCCGGGAAAGTGGCCGCACTGCGGTTGAACGGTGACCGGGAGGAAATCCGTAGAGAGAGTGTACGGAGCGTGCTGGAACTGCTCTCCGGCGAACTGACCGGGAACGGGCGGACACAGGATACGGAACGGAACGGGGGGACTTGATGTTTGCAGCCCTGAGTGAACACGACATCGCTCCCCGCACGGCCGCAGCGCGAGGCGGTACGGTGGGGCGAGAAGGATGCGGCTACGCGGTCCGAGGAGGGAGCCACCGATGATTCTGCTCCGTCGCCTGCTTGGTGACGTGCTGCGTCGGCAGCGCCAGCGCCAGGGCCGTACTCTGCGCGAAGTCTCCTCGTCCGCCCGAGTCTCGCTCGGCTATCTCTCCGAGGTGGAGCGGGGGCAGAAGGAGGCTTCTTCCGAGCTGCTCTCCGCTATCTGCGACGCGCTTGACGTACGGATGTCCGAGCTCATGCGCGAAGTGAGCGACGAACTGTCGCTGGCCGAGCTGGCTGCGTCCGCAGCGGCGAGCGAGCCTGTGCCCGCAGCGGTACGTCCGATGCTCAATTCCGTCTCCGTGACGTCGGTGGCAGGTGTGCCGACCGAGCGGGTGACCATCAAGGCGCCAACGGAAGCGGTGGATGTCGTCGCCGCTTGATCTGTACGGCGTGACCGAGGCCTGAGCCCCGGACGGTCCTGAGGACCGGCCGGGGCTTCTGCTTTGCCGTCCTGGGGGCTGGGGGGGTGTGAGGGCGTCGGGCTCGGGTGGTGAGGGCGCCGGGCTCAGGTCGCGCATTCTTCCGAAATGACCCTTTTGGAGTCTTGTGCCATGGTGGGCGTACGTGTGAATGAGTATCTGTACGTACGTGCGAACCGGAACTGGAGAACCGCCATGGCTGTTGTCAAGAGCTCACTGCCCGAGGCGGATCTGAAGCTGGTCGGCGAAGCCCTGCAGGGCGCGCTCGTCGAACTGCTCGATCTTTCGCTGGTGGCCAAGCAGGTGCACTGGAACATCGTCGGGCCGCGCTTCCGCTCCGTCCACCTCCAGCTGGACGAGGTCGTCGCCACCGCCCGGAAGCACGCGGACACGGTGGCGGAACGCGCCTCGGCGCTCGGCGTGACCCCGGACGGCCGTGCGGCGACGGTGGCGACGCAGAGCTCGATCGCCAACGTCCCCGACGGCTGGATCAAGGACACGGACGCCGTACGGACGCTGGTGGACGCCCTCGGTGTGGTGATCGTCCGTATGCGGGAGCGGATCGTCGCGACCGACGAACCCGACCCGGTCACGCAGGACCTCCTCATCGGCCTGACGGCCGAGCTCGAGAAGCACGCGTGGATGTTCCAGGCGGAGAGCGCGTAGGGCGCGCCGGTGAGCCAGATGCGGGTGCTTCGGGGCGTGTGCCTCCTCCGAGGTCGGCCGTGCGCCTCGCACGCCTCCGATGCGCCCTTTTGCCGGATACGCGGGCCGGTTTAGCTTCGGTCTGAGGAGGCGGCCATGGCACGGCGACGGATCCTTCTGCCGGTTCTCGCTCTGGGCGGGCTCTGGTGGTGGGCCGTACTGCGGCTCGCCTTGGCGCCCGAGCACGCCGGGGTCATCGAGGGGGCGGTGGCCGCAGGTGGCTGGGGGCTGAGCCTGCTGCCGGTCCATGCGGCGGCCCGTCCGTCCGCGCGGCCAGGGAAGGGCGCCGACGTGGCCGTGGAGGCGGAGGAGCCGGTGGGGGGTCACTGGCCGGTGGCAGGCCACTCGGAAGGCCGTGAGGGGTGGGACGACGGGGGCGGGCGGGGTTACCCGGGTCGCCGGCACGGGCCGGACGGCCACTGGGACGGGCCCGACGGTCCTCAGGGGACGGGGCCGAGCTGGCAGCGTGGACACCAGTAGACGGGGCGCTCGTTGTCACTCGTCTTGCTGATGGGGGTGCCGCAGCGCCGGCAGGGGAGGCCGGAGCGGCCGTATACGAACAAATGACGGCGCGAGCGCTCCCGGTTGGCCTCCAGGAGCTTCTTCGCGGCCGTCACGAGCCGCTCGGGCGCCGGCAGGTCCCCGATGGGCAGCCAGGAGGTGGTGCGGGTGAGGAAACAGATCTCGCACCGGAAGACGTTGCCGACGCCCGCGAGATTCCGCTGGTCCAGCAGCGCCTCCCCGACAGTGAGCGCCGGGTCGGTGAGCAGATTGCGCAGGGCGGTGGCCGGGTCCCAGTCGGGCCCGAGGATGTCCGGACCCAGATGGCCCACCACGCTGTGCTCGTCCGCGGTGCGGATGAGTTCGAGCACGGGGAGCCGGTAGCCCACGGCGGTGCGCTGTGCGTTGCCGAGGATCGCCCGGATCTGGTGGCCGGGGCCGCCGCGCCAGCGCTCGTCGGCGCCGTACACCCGCCAGGCCCCGTCCATCCGCAGATGGGAGTGGAGGGTGAGACCGCCCTCCACGCGGGTCAGGAGATGCTTGCCGCGCGGAGTGACGTCGAGGACCGTCCGGCCGGTGAGGTCGGAGGTCGCGAACCGGGGGACGCGGAGGTCGGACCGGGTCAGGGGCCGCCCGGCAAGGGCGGTGTGCAGGCGCCGGGCGGTCTGCAGGACGGTGTCACCTTCGGGCATGCCTCCATCATGCGCGAGAGGGCCCCCGTGACGGGCGGCGTACGGGGTGTGGCGTGCGGAGATGTACGGCGACGGGGTCCGGGGTCCGAGGGCGGGCAGAGGTACGGGCCTTTGTGGGGCGGGGGCGCAGGCGGGTCCCGGGCCCTGAGGCCGGGCGGCGGTTCAGGCTCGCAGGCGCAGCCCTCTCGGGGTGGCGTGGAAGCCCGCCGACTCAAGGACACGGCCCACGGGTGAGGACAGCGCCTGCTCCCCGTTGGCACGCTCCACGGTGACCGTGCCGAGCGCGCCCGCGCGGGCGGCGGCCGCGAGGGCCTCGGCCGCCGCACGCAGCGACGCGTCGTCGGCGGGGTCCGGATGCGCCGGGTCGGACTGGGCGGCCGGGTCGCCGGGCCAGGCGAGGAGGGTCTTGCCGCCGCGCTCCATGTAGAGCGTCAGCGCGCCGTCGACCAGGACGACGAGGGAGCCCGCCTTGCGACCCGGTTTGTGGCCGGCGCCCGTCGGCGGGTCCGGCCAGGGGAGGGCCGCCCCGTAGGCGTTGGCGGGGTCGGCGGCGGCCAGGACCACGGCGCGGGGCGAGGGGTCGGACGCGGCGCGGTCGCGGGCCGTGGAGGCCGCGCGGAGGCGGTCCACCGCGCCGTCCATGGCGAACTGGGCGGCGCCGAGGCCCTCGACGACATAGCCGCGGCGTGCTTGTCCGCTGTCCTCGAAGACCGACAGCACCCGGTAGACGGCTGAGAAGCCGCCCTCGATGCCTTCGGAGGCGACGGCACCACGGGTCACCACTCCGTGCCGGTCGAGGAGGGTGCGGGCCAGGGCGTGGGCGCGGCGCGTGGTGTCCGGGTCGGCGGCCGGGAGCAGGGACCAGCGTCCGCTCACGGTCGGCGGCCCCGTACGGGAGGCGGGCCGGGCGGCGGCGGTGAGGGTGCCGTAACGCCCCCGTGGGACGGCCCGTTTGGCGCGGTGGGCCGTCGAGCCCGCCGTACGTCCGGAGCCGAGGAGGGAGCGCAGCGGTGCCAGGGTGTCGTTGGTCAGCCGCCCCGACCAGGCCAGATCCCAGACGGCGTCGGCCAGTTGGGGATCGGTGACGTCGGGGTGGGTGGTGGCCCGTACCTGGTCGGCGATCTGACGGAAGAACAGGCCGTACCCGCCGGAGAGGGTGGTGAGCACCGATTGGTGCAGCGCCGTCAGCTCCAGGGGATGCGGCGGCGGGAGCAACAGCGGCGCGGAGTCGGCCAGATAGAGCGAGACCCAGCCGTCCTTGCCGGGGAGGGAGCCCGCGCCGGCCCAGAGGACCTCGCCGGTGGTGGTCAGTTCGTCCAGGAGCGTCGGGGCGTACCCCGTGACCCGGGAGGGGAGCGCCAGCTTCTCCAGGGCGGAGGCGGGGATGGGCGCGCCCTGCAACTGCTCGATCGCGCGGGCCAGTCCGTCGATGCCGCGCAGGCTGTGATTGCCCAGATGCTGCCACTGGGGCAGGAACGTGGCGAGCGCGGCGGGCGGTACGGGCTCCAGCTCGTGGCGCAGCGCGGCGAGCGACCTGCGGCGCAGTCGGCGAAGGACGGTGGCGTCGCACCACTCCTGGCCGATCCCGGACGGATGGAACTCGCCCTGCACGACACGGCCGCTCGCGGCGAGGCGCTGCAGGGCTCCTTCGGTGACGGCGGGGCCGAGACCGAATCGCCCGGCCGCCGCGGACGAGGTGAACGGGCCGTGCGTGCGCCCGTAACGCGCCAGGAGATCACCGAGGGGGTCCTTGACGGGCTCGGTGAACGCCTCGGGGACCCCGACGGGCAGGGCCGTGCCGAGCGCGTCACGCAACCGCCCCGCGTCCTCGATCGCGGCCCAGTACTCGGCGCCGCCGATCCGCACCTGGATGGCGCGGCGGGACGCGGCGAGGTCGGCCGGCCACCGCGGCTCGGACCCACGCGCCGTCAACTCGGCGTCGGTGAGCGGCCCGAGGACGCGCAGCAGGTCGGCGACGCCCTCCACGTCCTTGATGCGGCGGTCGTCGGTGAGCCACTGGAGCTCGCGCTCCAGCTCCTCCAGGACGTCGGCGTCCAGCAGCTCGCGCAGTTCCGCCTGGCCGAGCAGCTCGGCCAGCAGGCGGGAGTCGAGGGAGAGGGCCGCGGCGCGTCGCTCGGCGAGCGGGGAGTCGCCCTCGTACAGGAACTGCGCGACATACCCGAAGAGGAGCGAGCGGGCGAACGGGGACGGCTCGGTGGTCGTGACCTCGACCAGCCGGACCCTGCGGGATTCGATGTCGCCCATCAGCTCGGTGAGACCGGGCACGTCGAAGACGTCCTGAAGACACTCCCTCACGGCCTCCAGGACGATGGGGAAGGAGCCGAACTCGCTCGCCACCTGGAGCAGTTGGGAGGCCCGCTGGCGCTGCTGCCAGAGCGGTGTGCGCTTGCCCGGACTGCGCCGGGGCAGCAGCAGGGCGCGCGCCGCGCACTCACGGAAGCGGGCGGCGAACAGCGCGGAGCCGCCGACCTGGTCGGTGACGATCTGTCCGATCTCGCCCTTGTCGAACGCGACATCACCGGCGCCGACCGGTGCCTGCTCGTTGTCGTACGTCGTGCCGAGCGACACCGGGTCCTGGTCGAGGAGGTCCATGCTCATCAGATCGGCGTCGGGCAGCCGGAGCACTATGCCGTCGTCGGCGTGCATGACCTGGGCGTCCATGCCGTACCGCTCGGACAGACGGGCGCCGAGGGCAAGCGCCCACGGTGCGTGCACCTGGGCGCCGAACGGGGAGTGGATGACGACCCGCCAGTCGCCCAGCTCGTCCCGGAACCTCTCCACGAGGATTGTCCGGTCGTCCGGGACATGACCGCACGCGCGGCGCTGCTCGTCCAGATACGCCAGGACGTTGTTCGCCGCCCAGGCGTCGAGCCCGGCGGCCACCAGCCGCAGCCGGCCGTCCTCCGGGGACAGGGCACCCACCTCGCGCAGGAACGCCCCCACCGCGCGCCCCAGTTCGAGCGGACGCCCCAACTGGTCGCCCTTCCAGAAGGGGAGCCGGCCGGGGACCCCGGGGGCGGGGGTGACGAGCACCTGGTCGCGGGTGATGTCCTCGATACGCCACGAGGTCGTGCCGAGCGTGAAGACGTCGCCGACCCGCGACTCGTACACCATCTCCTCGTCCAGCTCGCCCACCCGGCCGCCGCCCCTGCGGCCCTTGCTCTCGTCCGAGCCGGCACCGGAGGACCCGGCGAGGAACACACCGAAGAGGCCGCGGTCGGGGATCGTGCCGCCCGAGGTGACGGCCAGACGCTGGGCGCCGGGGCGGCCCGTGACCGTCCCCGTCACCCGGTCCCAGACCACACGGGGCCGCAGCTCGGCGAACGCGTCGGACGGATAGCGGCCCGCGAGCATGTCGAGGACGGCGGTGAACGCGGACTCGGGGAGCGAGGCGAACGGCGCCGCGCGGCGGACCAGGGCGAGCAGGTCGTCCGCCTGCCAGGTGTCGAGCGCGACCGTCGCGACGAGCTGCTGGGCCAGGACGTCCAGGGGGTTGGCGGGGACCCGCAGAGCCTCGATGGAGCCGGAGCGCATCCGTTCGGTGACGACGGCGGCCTGCACCAGATCACCCCGGTACTTGGGGAAGACGACGCCTGTGGAGACCGCGCCCACCTGGTGGCCGGCCCGGCCCACGCGCTGGAGGCCGGAGGCCACCGACGGGGGTGACTCGACCTGGATGACGAGATCCACCGCGCCCATGTCGATGCCCAGCTCCAGGCTGGAGGTGGCCACGACGGCGGGCAGGCGGCCCGCCTTGAGGTCCTCCTCGACCTGGGCGCGCTGCTCCTTGGAGACCGAACCGTGGTGGGCACGGGCGAGGAGCGGCGGGGCGCCCTTGGCGGCGCCCGACTCGGCCATGATCTCGGCGGGGGAGTGGGCCTCGGGCATGGCCTCACCCGTGGCCCGTTCGTACGCGATCTCGTTGAGCCTGTTGCACAGGCGCTCCGCGAGGCGGCGGGAGTTGGCGAAGACGATCGTCGAACGGTGCGCCTGGACGAGATCGGCGATCCGCTCCTCGACGTGCGGCCAGATGGAGGGCCTGTCGCCGTCACCGGCGTCGCTCCCGGTGTCGGCCGCCGGGGAGCCTCCCAGCTCGCCCAGATCCTCGACGGGGACGACGACGGAGAGATCGAACTCCTTCCCGGAAGGAGGCTGCACGATCTCGACCCGGCGCTGGGGGGAGAGATAGCGGGCGACCTCGTCCACCGGGCGCACCGTGGCCGAGAGGCCGATACGGCGGGCCGGACGCGGCAGCAGCTCGTCGAGCCGTTCCAGGGAGACCGCGAGATGCGCACCGCGCTTGGTGCCCGCCACGGCGTGCACCTCGTCCAGGATCACCGTCTCGATCCCGGCCAGCGCGTCCCGCGCCGAGGACGTGAGCATCAGGAAGAGCGACTCGGGGGTCGTGATCAGGATGTCCGGCGGTCTGGTCGCCATCGAGCGGCGCTCGGCGGCCGGGGTGTCGCCGGAACGGATGCCGACCCGGATCTCCGGCTCGGGCTGTCCCAGGCGCACGGACTCCTGCCGGATGCCCGTGAGCGGGCTGCGCAGATTGCGCTCCACGTCGACCGCCAGGGCCTTGAGCGGAGACACGTACAGCACCCGGCAGCGCTTCCTGGCCTCGGCCGGCGGGGGCACGGAGGCCAGCCGGTCGAGCGCGGCGAGAAAGGCGGCCAGGGTCTTGCCGGAGCCGGTCGGGGCCACGACCAGCACGTCCGAACCCTGGGCGATGGCGTTCCAGGCCCCCTCCTGCGCGGCGGTGGGCGCGGAGAAGGCCCCGGAGAACCAGCTGCGGGTCGCGGGGGAGAACGAGTCGAGTGCACTGCCGGACATCTCCCCATCGTGCACCCCGCCACTGACAATCGCCCGGACCTGCGGAAACGGGAGAGCCGACGTGGCGGGAAAGGCGCCGGCGGGCCGGGGGCGCACGACGGTGCCCGGGGAGGAAAGGGGAGGTCGGGCGCTGAGCGGCCGGTGCAAACTGGGGCCCATGGCGGCTCGGGAGCAGGCACGGCACTGGCGCTACCCGGAGCTGCCCGGCGTCGACCTCCTGCGGGCCCGGTACATCAGCAAGACGTTCATCAGGCACACCCACGAGACGTTCGTCATCGCCGCGATCACCGACGGCGTGGAGGTGTTCCACCACGGCGGCAGCGACCGGTACGCGGGCCCCGGCTCCCTGGCACTGGTCAACCCCGACACCCCGCACACCGGCCACGCGCAGGGGCCCGAGGGCTGGCGGTACGGGGCCGTCTATCCCTCCCCCGGCCTCGTCGCGGAGATCGCGGCCGAGACGACGCGGATCAGCGGTACGCCGGGCTTCGTCGAGCCCGTCGTCGACGACCCGTACGCCGTCCGCCTCGTCCACCGGGTCCTGCGCGCCGCCGACGAGGGGAACGCCCTCGCCGCCGACACGCTGCTGCGGGTCGCCGTCACCCGCCTCCTGCGGCTGAACGGGGCCGCGCTGCCGCGACGGACGGCGCGGGGCGCAGGCGCCAGGACGGCGGCACGCGCGCGTGCCGTGCTGGAGCGGCGGCTCGCCGACCCGCCGTCGCTGGAGCGGCTCGCGGCCGAACTGGGCACCGGCCCGTTCGCCCTGCTGCGGGCATTCAAGGACGCGTACGGCATGCCTCCGCACACCTGGCTCACCGACGCGCGCGTGCGCAGGGCCCGCCATCTGCTGGACGCGGGGACGGCCCCCGCCGAGGTGGCCGGCCTCGTCGGTTTCACCGACCAGCCGCACCTGAACCGGCATTTCACCCGGATCGTGGGGGTGCCGCCCGGCGCGTACCGCAAGGAGCGGGCGCCGGGCGGCAGCTGAGTACGCGGGAGAGGCGCGGGGCCGTTACGAGGGCCACCACGGGCTGCGCGCGCGCAGCTTCTCCTGGGCCGTGCTGATGACGCCCGGGTAGCTCTTGCCCGGGTACCACGGCACCGTGGCGATGCGGCCGAAGGCGGGGATCGTCTCCATATGGCGCACCATCCGCTCACGGGTGTCCGGGTCGGGCAGCGGTCCGCGCATGGCCGCGTGGTTCTCCAGGACATGTTCACGATTGGACGTCGCGGGCAGAGCGACGGTGACGGCGGGGTGCGAGACGACCCACTTCAGGAAGAAGGCCGACCAGGTCTCGATCCCGAAGTCCGCGGCGAACGCGGGCAGCCGGTGCCCCTCCACGGCATGGTGCAGCCGCGCCTTCTCAAGAGGCATGTTCACCAGGACCGCCACGCCGCGCTCGGCGGCGGCCCGCAGGACGGTGTTCTCGGCAGCCCTGGTGTGGATGGAGTAGTGCACCTGGACGAAGTCCGGTTCGCCGCGCTCGACCCCAGCTCGTCATGAGGTCGTAGTAGGCGGGGTCGTGATGCGAGATCCCGAGGTGGCGGATCGTGCCCTCCTTCTTCAGGGCGTGCAGGAGGGGCAGCACGACATCGATGTTGACCAGGCTGTGGCACTGGAGGACGTCGATCGGCCGCTCGCGGCGCAGGCGCCGCTGGGAGCGCTTGAGGATGTCCTCGGCCTGGCGGGTCTCCCAGAGGTACTCGCCCGTCGTCCAGATCTTGTCCGTGATGAACATCCGCTCGCCGATACCGAGCGACTCGGTGGCGCCACCGAGGGTCGACTCGGCCATGCCGTACAGCGGGGAGCAGTCGAAGACCCGGCCGCCGCCCTCCCAGTGCGTACGGACCACGTCGCGCACCGCGCGGGGTGTGCGCGGCGTGTGGGAGTCGAACGTCATGAAGGAGCCGAGCCCGATCGCCGGCAGCCGCTCGCCCGTGCGGGGCACCGTCTTGAGAACGAGGTCGCCGGGGGCCGAATCGGGGGACGGGCCGGGAGGCGTACCGGCGGCTGTGCCCGGCGACGTACCGGCGCCCTTCCCGCGTCCGTGCGCGGCGGCGGTGGCCGACGGCCCGGTCGCCGACAGGAGGCCCGCCGCGCCGGCCACGGCCCCCGCGACGACGGTGCGGCGGCTCGGCGCCGACGGTGAGCCCTTCGAGTGCTGGTGGTCCATGGAGAACTCCGTCCTGCTCGGCGCGTGCCGCTTCGGCCGCGCTTCTTCACGGATGCGGTCTTTCCGGTTCATTTCGGGTGCGCCGATGGGTCGTCGGCAGGCGCGTCGGCGCGCGTGGGCACCGACGCGTTCGTCTGTCCATGGGGGCGTGGGGGCACGTGAGCCGTGGCTGGTGCGAGACCGGCCCGGGGCCCTTGATCACACCCTGACAGCCGGGCCCCGGGGATGTCGACGGACTGCCCTCACCCGTTGGGAATGCTCGGATACCCTCCGGGTATGTCCGTCGACCTGCGGCTCATGCGGTACGTGATCGCGATCGCCGACGCGGGGGGTTTCGAGGGCGCGGCCGAGGCGCTCCATATGACGCAGCCGCCGTTGAGCCGTCAGATCAGCTCTCTCGAAAGGGAGTTGGGGGTTCAGCTGTTCCACCGGCGGCCCACCAGGCCGACCGAGGCGGGCCTGGTGTTCGTCGAGTCGTGCCGCCGGATCCTGCGGGAGACGGAACAGGCCGTCGAGCGGGTACGGCTGATCGGCGGCGTCGGCAAGGGCACCGTCAGGATCGGCTACACGGTCACGACGGCGTTCGACGAGATGCCCAAGCTCTTCGCCGCGATGCGCGAGCACCACCCCGGGATCGACGTGGACGCCAGAGAAGCCTGGGACACCGAGCTCACCGCCGCCCTGCGCGACCGCGAGATCGATGTGCTTCTCGGCCGACTGGTGCAGATACCGTCCGGTCACCGCACCGCGACGATCCGGCGCGATCCGCTGACCGCCGTGCTCGACGTCGGACATCCCCTCGCGGGCCGACCCGCGGTGGCCCTCCGGGAACTACGGGGCGAGACACTCCGGTTCTTCCCACGCGCCGTCGCGCCGCGCTACTACGACGGGGTCCTGGCCGCCCTGGGCACGTCGGGGGAGACCTTCGACGTCTGGGAGAACCGGCTGCCGGGGCTGCGCACTCTGGGGTCGGCCCTCAGCGGGCGGGACTTCATGATCCTGCCGAGCCCGCTGCGCGAGCATCTGCCCCCGAGCATGGTCGCCGTGCCGCTGCTCGACGAACTGCCGGCCGTCGAACTCCAACTGGCCTGGCCGTGCGACGCCCCGGAGGCGGTGGCCGCGCTCGTACACATGGCACGTCGGCTCGCCCGGGACGAAGGCTGGCTGCCGGCGCGCGGGACGGGGCGCGGGACGGCGCGTGGAACGGCAACGGGGCGCGCAAGAACGTACAAGACGGGGCCCGCGCCCGCCCCGTAGCGTCCGTGACGTGGCAGAAGACGTGGCAGAACAGACAGCATCGGCGCCGGGTCCGGAACCGACGGGGACATCCGCCGGGCCGGGCCCGGAGGCGAGCGGCGAAGCCGCGAACGACAGTGGGAGCGGTACGGGGGCAGGTGTCGCGGGCGGCACGGTTGCCCGTACGGCGCCGGAGGCCGGGCCCAGCGGTGAGCCGAGGGACGATCCGCGCGGGGAGCCGAAGCCGGATTCGGCCGTCGTCCGCGACGCGCTCGGCGTCGGCATCGCCGTCGGCCTCTCCGGCTTCGCCTTCGGCGTGACCTCCGCCGGGGCGGGCCTCACCCTCCTACAGAGCTGCGCGCTCAGCCTGCTGGTCTTCACCGGGGCCTCGCAGTTCGCGCTCGTCGGCGCGCTGGCGGCGGGCGGCAATCCCCTCACCGCCGCCGCCGGTGCCTTCTTCCTCGGCGTACGCAACACCTTCTACGGACTGCGTCTGTCTCAACTGCTGGCACTGCCACGGTTCATACGCCCCTTCGCCGCCCAGTGGGTCATCGACGAGACGGCGGCCGTCGCACTCGCGCAGCCCACCCGGCGCGGCGCGCGACTCGGCTTCACCGTCACCGGCCTCACCCTCTACGTGCTGTGGAACCTCACCACCCTGCTCGGGGCGCTCGGGGCCGAGGCCATCGGTGACACCGACGCGTGGGGGCTCGACGCGGCCGGGCCCGCCGTCTTCCTGGCCCTGCTCGCCCCCATGCTGCGGACGACGACGGAGCGCGCCGTCGCGGCCGTCGCCGTCGTCCTCGGGCTCGGTTTCCTGCCGCTGCTCCCCGCCGGCGTGCCGGTGCTCGTCGCCGCGCTCGCCGCCCCCGCCGTGCTCTGGTTCGAGGGCCGCGGGACCACCGACCGGAAGGGGACGGACCGTTGAGTATCTGGATCGCCGTCGCACTGACCGCTGTCGGCTGCTACCTCGTCAAACTGCTCGGGCTGCTCGTACCGGCGGGCGTCCTGGAGCGCCCAATCGTCCAGCGGCTCTCCGCACTGCTGCCCGTGGCGCTGCTGGCGGCTCTCACGGCGCAGCAGGCCTTCGGCGGCCCCGACGGCGCCCTGGTCGTGGACGCCAGGGTGGCCGGGCTCACGGCGGCGGGGCTCGCGCTGGTGCTGCGTGCCCCGTTCCTGGTCGTCATCGCGGCGGCGGTCGCGGTGACGGCCGCTGTACGCGCTCTCGGCGGCTGACCGGGAGCCGCGCGGCCACCGGGCGCGTTTCACCGACCGTGGGACGCCCGGCGCCCCGTGCGGGGCGGACGGCCCCGGCCGCACTCTCGGGAGCGGGATAATGGAGGCATGCGGTTGACGATTTTCTGGGAACGGATGGCGGACCACTTCGGCCCCGCGTACGCGGACTCCTTCGCCCGCGACCATGTGATGGCGGAGCTGGGCGGCCGTACGGTGCACGAGGCGCTCGACGCCGGCTGGGAGGCCAAGGACGTCTGGAGGGCGGTCTGCGCCGCCATGGGAGTGCCCGCCGAGAAACGGTGACGTACGCGTACGCGACACTGACCCTGTGCCGCTGACCGACGAAACAGCCCAGGACCCCCAGCCGTCATCTCCGCCCCCGCCCCCGCCCGCGGCGGGAGGTGTGGACGGGGCGGCCCGCATGCCCCGCTGGCTGCCTCGGGCCATGGTGCTCGCGCTGACCCTCGTCGCCTGTTTCCAGCTGGGCAGTTGGGCCTTCCACCAGCTCCTCTCGCTGCTGATCAACATCCTGATCGCCTTCTTCCTGGCGCTGGCGGTCGAGCCGGCCGTCAGCCGGATGGCTTCGCACGGTGTGCGGCGCGGACTCGCCACGTTCCTGGTGTTCTTCGCCGTACTGATCGCCAGCGTCGGCTTCGTCGTCCTGCTCGGCTCGATGCTCGCCGGGCAGATCATCGAGATCGTCGAGGACTTCCCCAAGTACCTCGACTCCCTCATCAACTGGACCAACCAGAACTTCCGCACCGAGCTGTCGCGCGTGGCCGTCCAGGACAGCCTGCTCCACTCCGACTGGCTGCAGAGATACGTCCAGAACAGCGCGAGCGGTGTTCTCGACATCTCGACCACCGTGCTCGGCGGTCTCTTCCGGCTCCTGACGATCTTCCTGTTCTCGTTCTACTTCGCCGCCGACGGGCCGCGGCTGCGACGCACCGTGTGCTCCGTCCTGCCGCCGGCCAAGCAGGCCGAGGTGCTGCGCGCCTGGGAGATCGCTGTCGACAAGACCGGCGGCTACATCTACTCGCGCGGGCTGATGGCCCTCATCTCCGGCGTCGCGCACTACATCCTGCTGGAGATCCTCGGGATCCCGTACGCGCCGGTGCTCGCGGTCTGGGTGGGCCTCGTCTCGCAGTTCCTGCCGACCATCGGCACCTATCTGGCCGGCGCCCTGCCGTTCCTGATCGCCTTCACGGTGGCCCCGTGGTACGCGCTGTGGGTGCTCGGATTCGTCGTGATCTACCAGCAGTTCGAGAACTACGTCCTCCAGCCCAAACTCACCGCCAGGACCGTCGACATCCACCCCGCCGTGGCCTTCGGCTCGGTCGTCGCCGGTACGGCGCTGCTCGGCGCGGTCGGCGCGCTGATCGCCATCCCCGCCGTGGCGACGCTGCAGGCCTTCCTCGGGGCGTACGTGAAGCGTTACGACGTGACGGACGACCCGCGTGTGCACGGGCACCGGCGCCGTGGCGCCGGGCGCACACTGGCGCGGATGCGCCGGGCACTGCGCCGCGGCCCGCTGCGACGTGGCGGCCCGCGCGTGCCGCCGCCCCGCGCGGACAGCGGCGCCTGAGCCCCCAGGAGGCCTTCGGCCTCTCCCGGCGGGGCTCAGCCGCGCAGATAGGCGAGCACGGCCAGGACGCGGCGGTTCGTCGCGTCCGTCAGTGAGAGGTCGAGTTTGGTGAGGATGCTGCCGAAGTGCTTGCTCACCGTTCCCTCGCTGACGTGCAGCGCCGCGCCGACAGCCGCGTTGGACCTGCCCTCCGCCATCAGCGCCAGTACTTCCTGTTCGCGCGGCGTCAGCCTCGACAGAGGGGCGCGCCGGTGCCTGAGCAGCTGTCGTACGACCTCGGGGTCAACCACCGTGGCCCCCTCGGCGACACGGCGGACGGCGTCGACGAACTCCTCGACGTGCCCGATCCGTTCCTTGAGGAGATAGCCGACACTGGTGCCGTCCGAGGAGTCGAGCAACTCCTCGGCGTACGCGCGCTGCACGTACTGGCTCAGTACGAGGATGGGCAGCTCCGGCTGCCGCTCACGCAACTCCAGCGCCGCGCGAAGCCCTTCGTCGGAGAACCCCGGCGGCATGCGTACGTCCGTCACCACGATGTCGGGCCGGTGCTCCGCCACCGCGGCGGTCAGCTCGCCGGCGGTCCCGGCCTCGGCGACGACCTGGTGCCCGAAGCGTTCGAGCAGGCCCTTCAGGCCGTCCCGCAGGAGCACGCTGTCCTCGGCCAGCACGATGCGCGACATCAGGTCCTCGTCCGGGTGGGAGTGGTGGTGGGGGTGGCCGGTTCGGCGGTCGCGGCGGTGTGGGCGAGTATGCAGGGGATCCGTACACGGAACACGGTGGGGCCGCCGGCGGGGCTGGAGATCCGCAGCCGGCCGTCGAGCACCGAGATGCGGTCCGCGACCCCCTGGAGGCCGCTGCCGCCGGAGAAGTCCGCGCCGCCCGCCCCGTCGTCCTTGACCTCCACGACCAGTTCGCCGTCGGCGATTTCGCCACGTACCTCCGCGCGGGCGGCCCCGCTGTGCTTCGCGACGTTCGCGAGCGCCTCGGAGACCGCGAAGTACGCCGCCGTCTCGACCGGTTCGGGCAACCGCCCCGGCAGCTCGAACCGTACGTCGACCGGCACCGTCGACCGGTCGGCGACGTCCTCGACGGCGTCCTTCAGCCCCCGGTCGGTGAGTACTTGGGGATGGATGCCCCGGATCAGCTCCCTGATCTCCACCAGCGCGGTGCCCGCCTCGTCGTGTGCTTTGGCCAGGAGGCCGCCCAGCGGCTCACCGGGGTTCTCCAGCCTCGCCAGGCCGAGCGTCATCGACAGGGCCACCAGGCGCTGCTGCGCGCCGTCGTGGAGGTCGCGCTCGATCCGGCGGCGCTCCGCCTCGAAGGCGTCCACCAGCCGCATCCGGGAACGGCCCAGCTCCTGGATCCGGGAATCCACGGCGGCCTCACGGGGCGACAGCAGCTGTCTGGTCAGCGCCGCACGCCCGGCGGCCACCACACCCAGCGGATAGGCGAGCAGGGGCAGCACGAGCGCACCGACCAGCGCCGCCGCGAACGCCTGCGGGTACGAGTGGGCCAGCCAGATCTTCAGTACGCGGACTTCCTCGCCCCCGCCGACCGTGGCCATGACGACCGGCGTGGCCAGCAGGCCGCCGCAGACGACGAGCACCGTTCCGACGACCAGCGCCTCCAGCGGCCACAGCACGAAGGCGAACAGCAGGGCGTAGCCCAACTCCCGCCACGTGGCCCGCTCCTTGAGGCGGACCCGTACCCACGCGGCGAGGCCGGGGCCGTCCGGCTCGCGGTGCGGATCGGCCAGTACGGCGGGGTCGATCAGCCGCAGCCGGCGACGCTCCAGCGCGGCCAGCGGGATGCCCGCGAGGGCGAACATCAGCAGCAGCGGAAGTCCGATCAGGACCACCGCCAGCGCGCCGCCGGTGACCGCCAGCAGGAGCAGCGAGACCAGGGTCGCGACACCGACGAGCACGCCGCTCAGCAGGTACGCCGCGGAGCGCCACGGCCACCCGCCGAGGAGGTAACGGGGCGCCCGGAGCGCCCGCCAGAGGCTGGGGGAGTGCATGGACGCACGGTAGGCGGGTGCCGGACGGGGCGACCACCCAGCTGGCTCCACCTTTCGCCCCGTACGTAGCCCCACCTGCCTCGCGTGGCGCCTCGCGGGGGCGTCGCGCGGGTTGGAGCGCGGGTGGAGACAGCTCCACCACCGGCGTGGCGTCCTGCTGTGATGTGCCCGGCGCCCGGCGCGGCTTGAGTGATCGCCATGAACGACATGACCAACACCGCCGCCCACGACAACGCCCGGGACGGCATCCTTACGAAGGACGTCACGAAGGACGTCGCGGTCCGGCTCCGTTCGCTCACGCGGTCCTACGGGAAGGGCGCCGCGGCGGTGACGGCGCTCGACCGGGTCACCCTCGACATACCCAAGGGCACCTTCACCGCCGTCATGGGACCTTCCGGCTCCGGCAAGTCCACCCTGCTCCAGTGCACGGCCGGACTGGACCGGCCCACCAGCGGGACCGTGCTTCTCGGGGGCCGCGACCTGACCTCGCTCAGCGAGAACAAGCTGACCCTGCTGCGGCGCGAACGCGTCGGCTTCGTCTTCCAGGCGTTCAACCTGCTCCCCTCGCTGACCGCCGAACAGAATGTCGCGCTCCCGCTGCGCCTGGCCGGCCGGCGGCCGAAACGGGGCGCCGTTCTCGACGTGCTGGAGCGGGTGGGGCTGCGCGACCGCGCGGGGCACCGGCCGAGCGAGCTCTCCGGCGGCCAGCAGCAGCGGGTGGCGCTCGCCAGGGCGCTCGTCACCCGCCCCGACGTCCTCTTCGGCGACGAGCCGACGGGGGCGCTGGACTCCCGGACGGGCCAGGAGGTCCTCGCCCTGCTGCGCGGCATGGTCGACGGCGGCCAGACGGTGATCATGGTGACGCACGACCCGATGGCCGCGTCGTACGCGGACCGGGTGCTCTTCCTGGCGGACGGCCGCGTGCGGGGCGCTCTCGACTCCCCGACCGCGGACCGGATCGCCGAGCGGATGACCGCCCTGGCGGTGGCCCCGTGCTGAGGCTGACGCTCCAGGGCATGAGGGCCCGCTGGGTCACCTTCACCGGGTCGTTCGTCGCGCTCGCCCTCGGCGTGGGGCTCATCGCCGCCACCGGGCTCGCGCTTGCGGCCACGTTCCAGGCACCGCACCGGGGACCTGAGCGCTTCGCCGCCGCCCCGGTGGTCGTCAGGGCATCCGACACCCTGCGGGTCTCCACGCCGGCCGGCGAGCGCACGCAGCGACTCACCGATCCGCGGCCGGTGCCGGACGGTCTGGCCGCAGCACTCGCACGGCTCGGCCCTACCGTCGAGGACCGGACGTTCCCGGTGTCCCTCGCCGACGCCTCCCTGGGAGGTGGCATAGACAGCGGGGACGGGGCGGGCGCGGTCGGGCATCCGTGGTCGGTCGCGGCGGCCACGCCGTACCGGCTCACGGACGGACGCGCGCCCGCGACGGCCGAGGAGATCGTCGTCGCCGTTGCGCCGGCCACGCGGGCCCGCTCCGGCGGTGGCGTGGAGGTCGGCGACCGCGTGCGAGTCAGGACCCCGGCCGGGACCGGCAGCCGCACCGTCGTCGGCACCGTCGGCGCGACGGACTTCGAGAACCCCATGTTCTTCACCGACGCGGAGGCGGCCCAACTCTCGCCCCGTATAGACGCGTTGGTGGTGCACGTGGACGCGACGGCGGTACGGAAGGCCGTACGGGCGACCGCCGGCACCCAGGCGTCCGACACTCCGGCCGGCAGCGGGCCCGGGTTCGAGGTCCTGACCGGTGGCGAACGGCGCAGGGCCGACCCCGACCCGGACCGCGACAGCGAGGCCCTGGTCGCCGTCAACGCCCTGCTGGGCACGGCGGCGGGCATCACCTGCTTCGTCTCCGTCTTCGTGGTCGCGTCGACCTTCGCCTTCGCCGTGGCCCAGCGCAGACGCGAGTTCGGTCTGCTCCGTACGGCGGGCGCCACTCCCCGGCAGATACGGCGGACGGTGTTCGCCGAGGCGGTCCTCGTCGCCGTACCGGCCTCGGCCGCGGGCTGCCTGCTCGGCGACATGGGCGCGCCGCCGCTCGCCGCGTGGCTGGTCGACAACGCTATCGCACCGCCTTGGTTCGCGATCGGCGACCAGACCTGGCCGCTGCACACAGCCTTCTGGACGGGCCTGTGCGTGGCGATGGCCGGCGTGCTGACGTCCTCCTGGCGGGCGGGACGGATCAAGCCCACCGAGGCGCTGCGGGAGGCCGCGGTCGACAGCGGGGCGATGCCCCCGAGCCGCCGGCTGCTCGGAGCCCTCGTCCTGCTGGCGGGCCTGGGACTGCTCGTATGGTCGCTGGCCACCGATCCCGGCGAGGCCCTCAAAAGGAAGACCTACATCACCCGGCCGATGCTGCTGATCGTCGGCTTCGCCCTGTACGCGCCCGTGCTCGTGCCGCCGGTGGTCAGGCTCGTCACGTGGCTGCCGGCCCGGCTGCCCGGCGCCACCGGTCTGCTGGCGCGGCAGAACGCGGCCACCGGGGTGCGCCGCACAGCGGCCGTCGCCGCTCCCGTACTGATCACCGTCGCGCTCGCCGCCTCCCTCCTGGGTACGACGGCGACGATCAGCGAGGCCAAGTCCACCGAGGCCGCGGCTCAGACGAGCGCCGACTACGTGGTGACGGCGCCGGGCGAGGAGGGCGCACTGCCCGACGCGTTCGTGACGCGCGCGCGGAGCATCCCCGGCACGGCCGTGAGCGCCTCCCGGGCCACCGCCGTGACCGTCCTCGAAGAGGACGTGGCTCTCGTGACGACCGAGGCCAGAGCCGTGGACCCGGCCGATCTCGCCGCGGTGGCCCGGCTGCCGGTGGCATCAGGCCGGGTGGCCGATCTCGACGACGGCGGCATCGTCGTCAACGAGGAGTGGCTGGAGGGGACCGTCGGGCAGCGGGTCAGGGTCTGGCTGGGCGACGGCCGCGAGGCGACCCTGCGGATCGTGGCGGTGCTCCGTACCGGCACCGGCGACAACGGGGTGTACGTGACCCCGCGCAACGCCCCCGGCGCCACGGTCGACCGCGTCGACATCAAGCTGCGGGACGGCGCGGACGGCGCGGACGGCGCGGACGTCGCCGCCGTCGACGCCGCGCTGCGCGAGGCTGGCAGGGCGACGGGAACGGCCGTCCTCACGAAGGACGCGTGGGTGCAGCGGAGCCACCCCCGCTCCAGCGAGAGCACCCGTCTGGGGATGCTGCTGATTCTGGGGATCGCCCTGCTCTACACCGGGATCGCGCTGGTGAACACCCTGGTCATGGCGACCTCCGACCGGGTCGGCGACCTCGCGGTTCTCCGGCTGACCGGCGCGACCAAGCCTCAGGTGCTCCGGCTCGTCGCGGCCGAGGCCCTGGTGGTCGTGGCTGTGGGCTCTCTCCTCGGCGCCGCCGTGGCCGGACTGAATCTCCTCGGCCTGCGAGGCGCCCTCGCGCTGCTCTCCGTCCGGTCGCCCCTGGTCGTGCCCTGGGGGAGTCTGGGAGCGATGGTGGCGGCGAGCGCCGTACTGGCGGTGGTGGCCGCCGTCGTACCGGCACTGGCGGCGCTGCGCACGAGGCCGGTCGAGGTCGCGGGGACGCGCGAGTAGCCGCACCGTCGCGACGAGTTCGGCCGGGTGCGGGGGTCGTCCGTGACCGACGGCAACCGACGAGGCGGAGGTCCGTGCGTGCGCGATTCTCTCATTACCGAGAACATCACCGTCGACGGTGTCATCGACGCGGCGGGCGGCTGGTTCGCCCCGGCGGAGGGGACGGAGGACCAGTCCGACATCAACGAGGAACTCCGGAGGCAGATGACCGCCGCCGACGCCTTCCTCGTCGGGCGGGTGACCTTCGAGGAGATGCGGGGCTACTGGCCCCGGCGGACCGACGACACCACCGGCGTCGGCGACTACCTCAACTCCGTGTCGCAATACGTGATCTCCCGCACGCTGGGCGACCCCGGCTGGGAGCACACCACCGTGCTGCGGGGTGACGTCCGCGCCGAGGTCCGGGAGTTGAAGGCCGGGGCGGGCGGAGACATCGTGACCACGGGCAGCGTGAGGCTGGCCCGGGAACTCGTCGCGGCCGGACTGGTCGACGAGTACCGGCTGTTCGTGTATCCGGTGGTCCTCGGGCACGGCCGGCGGCTGTTCGCCGGCGCCGGCGCCGCCGACGTGCCGGGGCTGCGGCTGGTCCAGAGCCTGCCGTTCACCTCGGGTGTCGTGCTGCTGCGCTACCGGACGGTGTAGGTCACGGAGCGGCGGCGCGGTCGGTTGCGGCCCGTGCCGGTCTCTCCGTGCCCGTACTCGTGCGCCCGCCCCGGCTCCGGCCGCTCCGCGACACGCCCGCGAGAGGTGCTTGACACCAAAATCGAACAGACGTTCTCATGGGTTGTGGCCGGTTGGTCGGGGTTCCGGGAGCCGGGAGTTATCCACAGGCCGGGAGGACGTCGAGGCCCATTGTCAGTGGCAGGGGATAGCGTCTTCGATGTGAAGCGATCAACACAAGCAAATCGGGTGGAACCCATGGCAGGATCCGACCGCGAGAAGGCGCTGGACGCCGCTCTCGCCCAAATTGAACGGCAATTCGGCAAGGGCGCGGTAATGCGCCTCGGCGAGCGGCCGAACGAGCCCATCGAGGTCATCCCCACCGGGTCGACCGCACTCGACGTCGCGCTCGGCGTCGGCGGCATCCCGCGTGGCCGAGTGGTGGAGGTGTACGGGCCGGAGTCCTCCGGCAAGACGACGCTGACGCTGCACGCGGTGGCGAACGCCCAGCGGGCGGGCGGCACGGTCGCCTTCGTGGACGCGGAGCACGCTCTCGACCCGGAGTACGCGAAGAAGCTCGGCGTCGACATCGACAGCCTGCTGCTGTCCCAGCCGGACAACGGCGAGCAGGCCCTGGAGATCGTGGACATGCTGGTCCGCTCAGGGGCGCTCGATCTCATCGTCATCGACTCCGTCGCGGCCCTCGTGCCGCGCGCGGAGATCGAGGGCGAGATGGGCGACTCGCACGTGGGTCTGCAGGCGCGGCTGATGAGCCAGGCGCTCCGGAAGATCACCAGTGCGCTCAACCAGTCCAAGACCACGGCCATCTTCATCAACCAGCTCCGCGAGAAGATCGGCGTGATGTTCGGCTCGCCGGAGACCACCACGGGTGGCCGGGCGCTGAAGTTCTACGCCTCGGTGCGGCTCGACATCCGTCGTATCGAGACGCTGAAGGACGGCACCGACGCCGTCGGCAACCGCACCCGCGTCAAGGTCGTCAAGAACAAGGTCGCGCCGCCCTTCAAGCAGGCCGAGTTCGACATCCTGTACGGCCACGGGATCAGCCGTGAGGGCGGTCTGATCGACATGGGCGTGGAGGAGGGCTTCGTCCGCAAGGCCGGTGCCTGGTACACGTACGAGGGCGACCAGCTCGGCCAGGGCAAGGAGAACGCCCGCAACTTCCTCAAGGACAACCCCGATCTCGCCGACGAGATCGAGAAGAAGATCCTGGAGAAGCTGGGTGTCGGCGTCAAGCCGGAGGAGCCGGCGGCCGAGCCCGGAGCTGCCGCGGCCGGTGGCCCTGCCGCCGCCGGAGCCCCGGCCGGCGACACGGCCAAGACGGTGCCCGCTCCCGCCACCAAGGCCAAGTCGGCCAAGGCGGCGGCGGTAAAGAGCTAGTTCGGCGCAGTGCCTTATGCGAAGAGGCGGCGAACTGAACAGCCGGGCGGCAGCCCCGACTCGTCGAGGGCCGAGAAGGAGCTGCCGCCCCAGGATCCGGCGGAGCGGGCGCGGGGGATCTGTCTGCGCCTGCTCACCGGGACCCCTCGCACCCGGAAACAGCTGGCGGACGCGTTGGAGAAGCGCGACATCCCCGCGGATGTCGCGGCGGAGGTCCTCTCCCGCTTCGAAGACGTGGGACTGATCAACGACGCGGCGTTCGCCGACGCGTGGGTGGAGTCCCGGCACCACGGCCGGGGCCTGGCCCGGCGTGCCCTGGCGCGTGAACTGCGCACCAAGGGGGTGGACTCCGACCTGATCGACGAGGCGGTGGGACAGCTCGACTCCGACCAGGAGGAGGCGACCGCACGGGAGTTGGTCGCCCGCAGACTCCGCTCCACCCGCTGCATGGAGCGGGACAGGAGGGTGCGCAGACTCGCGGGCATGCTGGCCCGCAAGGGATACCCGCAGGGTCTCGCGCTGCGGGTGGTCAAGCAGGCGCTGGAGGCGGAGGGTGAGGACACCGAGGGACTGGACGAGGAGAGCATCTACTGAGGTTTACGGGGGGCCCGCAGCACAGGGCAGCCGGACGAACGATGAACACCAGACCCGGTCCGCACGGGGGCGGCCGGGGCCCGGCCCAGACCCGCTCAGTGCGAGACCGGCATGCCTTCCGCCTTCCACGCCTGGAAGCCGCCGACGAGGTCCGTCGCGCGGTGCAGCCCCAGCTGGCGCAGTGAGACAGCCGCGAGACTCGACGCGTAACCCTCGTCGCAGATCACCACGACGCGCAGATCGTGACTGGTGGCCTGCGCCGCCCGGTGGCTTCCCTGCGGGTCGAGGCGCCACTCCAGCTCGTTGCGCTCCACGACCAGCGCACCGGGGATCAGCCCGTCGCGCTCCCGCAGCTCCGCGTACCTGATGTCGACCAGCAGCGCGCCGTCCTCGGCGGCGGCGAAGGCCTCGCGCGGTTCGACCCGGTCGAGTCCCTCACGGACCCGGTCGAGCAGTTCGTCGATCCCCACCGGCGCCGCGGGTATGCCTGCCCCGCCCCGCGCCGGCTGCTCGCTCGGCCCGCCGCTCACTGCCACTCCTGCGGACGCTCGACCTGCTCAAGACGGAGCACCGCGCCGGTGCGGCTGTAGCGGCGCATCAGCGGCAACGGCGGGTAGTAGGCGTGCACCGAAACGGCGTGCTCCGAGTCCGACTCGTTGCGCACCTCGTGCACATGATGGCTGCCGAAAGCGCGGGCGTCGCCCTTCGTCAACTTCCGCGCCCGGTCGACCCCTTCGGCCAGCTCCAGCGTCTTCCAGCCCTCGGTCGGCAGCCGGGCGGCCAGCGAGTCCTCCTGGAGCGCTCCTCCCGCCGTGGCGAAGGCGCCGAACGAGCCGCCGTGGTCGTGCCAGCCGGTCCCCGTGCCGGGCGGCCAGCCGATGATCCACGCCTCGCTGCCGGCGGGGCCTTCGAGGCGGATCCAGGTACGGCCCTCGGGGTCGAGGGGGAGGGTGGAGACGAGCTCGGCGTCGGCCGCCGTACGCCGGACGAAGGCCAGCAGTTCGGCCTGCGTGGGAGCGCCCGGGGCCGCGGGCACCGGAGCGGGGGAGCCGGCCGGGGAGGCGACTGCCCTTGGAGCTACGGCAGTTGACGCCGGGGCAGCGGACGCGGGGATGTCGGGAGAGGGAGACATGATGACCGTCCTGGAAGTTCGCGGATGCGCGACGTCGTGTACCGATGCACGACGAGCGCCATGAGAGGGGGCGAATTCAGCAGGACGGACGACACACACAGCCCGCATAGCGGACCAGGTCCATATGGACCCTCCGCCACAGGCGCACATCGGTGTCAGTCACGCTCCGGAGTACACCATGTGATCACGACGACGGTCAATTGATGTTCGCGGTCCGGTCCGTACGGGCGGAGTGATCTTTCGCCGGAGAGGGCTCAGGCACACCCCCACGTGCGGCGTCGGCCGCCGCGTACAGCTCGCCGGGACGCACTCCGCCGAAGGCCGCGACCAGATGCCCGTCGGGCCGTACGAGCAGCACGGAGTGCGCGGACGCCCCGGGATAGCTCTCGGTGACCAGCAGCTCGGCCGGTGCCGGCAGCGCCGCCACGGCCTCGGCGAGCCGCGGCATCACCCCCGCCGTCAGCCAGTGCCGCCGGTCCCACACACCCGTTCCCGGTGCGACCAGCACCACCAGCATGCTGCCCCTGCCGAGCCGGTCCCGCAGTCGTACCGTCATGCCGTCGGGCGCCGTCACCAGCACGTCGTCGACGGGCGCCCCCGTCCGGGTGTCGACCGTCGTGTGCGCCTCGGCGTACGGAGGCGCCAGGGGGGAGTGCGGGTACGCGGGGGGCGCGCCCAGCGGCCCGTGCCCCAGATGCCCGTCGGCGAGCAGGGCGTCGTGGCCGCGCGAGCTGCCCAGATACGTACGCAGCCCTCCGCCGCCGCGAAGTATCGTCAGCGACTGGTCCGCCGCGCGCAGCCGGGCGGCGACCGCGGTCCGGCGTTCCGCCTGGTAGCTGTCCAGCAGCGTCTCCGACGCCCCGTGGTGCCAGGCGTGCGCCAGCTTCCAGGCCAGGTTGTCGGCGTCCCGCAGCCCCTCGTCGAGCCCCTGCGTGCCGAGCGCGCCCAGCAGATGCGCGGCGTCACCCGCGAGGAAGGCCCTCCCGACGCGCCAGCGCCGGGCGAGCCGGTGGTGCAGCGTGTACACACCGGTGTCGAGCAGGTCGTACGGCGGCGTCTCGCCGCACCACCCGGCCAGGGTGTCCCGTACCCGCGTCACCAGCGCCTCCGGCGTGACCAGCTCGCCCCGGGCGGGCAGCAGCCAGTCCAGCCGCCACACACCGCCCGCGAGCGGCCTGGCGGACACCTCCTGGCCACCGCCCCGCCACGGCGGCTGACGGTGCAGCACGGCCTCGCCGGGCCAGGGCAGTTCGACGCGGAGCGCGGCGACCGCGTGCCGCTCCACCGCTGTACGGCCCGGGAAACGGACGCCCAGGAGCTTGCGGACGGTCGACCTGGCGCCGTCGCAGCCCACCACATGGCTTCCCCGCCACCAGGTCGCCCCGGGGCCACGCGTGTGCACCGTGACGCCCCGCGCGTCCTGCTCCAGCGAGTCGAGCCGGCTGTCCGCCACCAGCCGTACGAGGTCGTGGCGCGCCACGGCGTCCCTGAGGCCGCGCGTGAGGGCGTGCTGGGGGAGGTGTAACGGGGAGGGGAACACCGCGTCGGCGCGTTCTCCGTCACCGGCGCCGGCCGAACCGGCGCCGCCCGGGCCGGCACCCGCAACAGCCGCCCCGCTCGCGCCACCCACCTCGTCCGCGTCACCGAGCGGCAGCTGCCGCATCTGCTGCTTGCGCCTCAACTGGCGCCAACCGACCCACCAGGCGCCTTCGTCACGGAGCGTGGAACAGCCCAGCCGCGCCATCAGCGCGGCGGTGTCGGGCCGCAGCACCGCCGTACGGGCCGGACGCGGATCGTCCTTGCCCGTCCCCTCGTCCAGCACGACGACGGGAACGCCCTGGGTGGCGAGGCAGAGCGAGAGCGCGAGCCCCACGGGGCCCGCGCCGACAACGATCACCGGGTCCACGGCGCGACCCCTCCGGCCCGTACGGTCAGGTGGCGATTGGCGGTTGGAACCCGGAGAGCGATCACAGAACGTATGCAACCTACTGCGGGTGCTTGCGTCAAGTGACGGAGGCAGCGACGCCGCGCGCCGCTGCCTCCGTCGAGTCCGTCGGCCCCGTTTCCGGGGACCGTCACGGCTAGGGAACCGCGCCGCCGCCACCCGGGCCGCTCCCGCCGTCCGTCTTGCGGATGTCCGAGAGCCTTTCCGGTGTACCCGTGGCGGTCAGGTCCTCCATCGCCTCGCCGGTCAGCACCGCACCGGTGCTCCTCTTGGCCCGGCGCAGCCGCTTCTCCAGCCAGGACGCGAACGTCGTCAGCAGGAGGTTCAGCACGATGAAGATCACCGCGACGACGATGAAGCTCGGGATGACGTTCGAGTAGTTCGCGGCGAGCGTCTTCCGGGCATTGAGCAGCTCCGTGAAGCTGAGCAGCGCGCCGCCGAGCGCGGTGTCCTTCACGATCACGACGAGCTGGCTCACGAGCGCGGGCAGCATCGCGGTCACCGACTGCGGCAGCAGGATGCTCCGCATCGTCTGGCCCTTGCGCAGACCGATCGCCTTGGCGGCCTCCGTCTGCCCCTTGGGCAGCGACAGGATGCCCGCGCGGACGACCTCGGCCAGGACGGACGCGTTGTACAGCACGAGGCCCGTGACGACCGCGTACAGCGGACGCATCTCCGTACTGATGTCGGTGGACGTCGCGTAGAACTGGTTCGCGAACACCATGAGGATCAGCACCGGGATCGCGCGGAAGAACTCGACGACCACACCGGCCGGGACCCTGACCCACCGGTGGTCGGAGAGCCGGGCGATACCGAAGAGAGCGCCGAGCGGCAGTGCGATGACCAGAGCGAGGGCCGCGGCTTTGACGGTGTTGGCGAGCCCCGGCAGCAGGTACGTCGTCCACGCCTGGGACTCGGTGAAGGGGCTCCACTTCGCCCACTCCAGCTGCCCCTTGTCGTCCATGGCGGAGTAGATCCACCAGACGCCGAGGCCCAGGACTATCAGGAACAGCACCGTGTACACGATGTTGCGCCGCTTGGCTCCGGGGCCCGGCGCGTCGTACAGAACGGAAGTCATCGCTTAACCGCCACTCGCTTGGCGACCCAGCCGAGGATGAGACCGGTCGGCAGAGTCAGGACCACGAACCCGAAGGCGAAGATCGCCGAGATGAGGATGAGTTGCGACTCGTTCTCGATCATCTCCTTCATCAGGAGGGCCGCTTCGGCCACACCGATGGCCGCGGCCACGGTCGTGTTCTTCGTCAGGGCGATCAGTACGTTCGTGAGGGGCCCGATGACGGAGCGGAACGCCTGGGGAAGGACTATGAGCGACAGGACCTGGGTGAAGTTCAGCCCGATGGCCCGCGCGGCCTCCGCCTGCCCGACCGGCACCGTGTTGATGCCCGACCGGATGGCCTCACAGACGAACGCGGCCGTATAGACGGTCAGTCCGAGAATGGCCAGCCGGAAACTCAGGGCGTCGAAGTCGTCGGCCGCCCCCAGCGTGATGCCGAAGATGTCGGCGAGACCGAGGGAGGAGAAGACGATGATGACGGTGAGCGGAATGTTCCGGACGACGTTGACGTACACCGTGCCGAATCCGCGCATCAGCGGAACCGGGCTCACCCGCATCGCGGCAAGTATGGTGCCCAGGACGAGGGAGCCGATTCCGGAGAAGACGGCGAGCTGCACCGTTACCCAGAACGCCCCGAGCAGGTCGTAACCTTCAAGAAAGTCGAACACGATCTCCCGCGCTCTCGCGTTTGTTGATGGCGTGGCGCGCCACCCTCAGGGGGCGGCGCGCCACATCTGCGCCGTACGAGCTGACGGCCGTGCCGATTCAGCTGACGATGTTGCCGATCTTCGGGGCGGGCTCGTTCTTGTACTCGGCCGGGCCGAAGTTGTCCGTCACGGCCTTGTCCCAGGCCTTGTCGGTCACCATCTTCTCGAGGGCGGCGTTGATGTCGTCGACCATCTTGGCGTCGCCCTTCTTGACGCCGATGCCGTAGTTCTCGTTGCTCAGGCTCAGGCCGGCGAGCTTGAACTTGCCCTTGTTCTGGTCCTGCGAGGCGTAGCCGGCGAGGATCGAGTCGTCCGTGGTCAGCGCGTCGACGGCGCCGCTGGCGAGTGCGTCGATGCACTCCGAGTACGTGCCGTACTCCTTCAGCTGAGCCTTGGGAGCCAGCTCGTCACTCACGTTCTGCGCGGAGGTGGAGCCCGCCACGGAGCAGAGCTTCTTGCCGTTCAGGTCCGCGCCCTTGGCGATGTTGTCGTCGGAGCGGATCAACAGGTCCTGGTGGGCCAGGAGATACGGCCCGGCGAAGTCGACCTTCGCCTTGCGCTCGTCGGTGATCGAGTAGGAGGCCACGATGAAGTCGACGTCGCCGCGCTCAAGAGCGGTCTCGCGGTCGGCGCTCGGGGTCTCCTTCCACGTGATGTCCTTCTCGGCGTAACCGAGTTCCTTCGCCACGTACGTCGCGACATCGACGTCGAAGCCGGTGTAGGAGCCGTCCGGGGTCTTCAGGCCGATACCGGGCTGGTCGAACTTGATACCGACGGTGATCTTCTTGCCACCACCTTCGCCCTCGCTCGACGAGTCGCTGTCGTCGGAACCGCAGGCGGTCGCGGTCAGGGAAAGGGCCAGTACGGCGGCGGCAGCAGCGCTAGCTTTACGGAGATTCATGGTCAACATCCTTCGTTGTCTCGAAAGTTACGGGCAGCTCAGTGGTGCAGGATCTTCGAAAGGAAGTCCTTGGCCCGGTCGCTGCGAGGGTTGGTGAAGAACTGCTCCGGCGTCGCCTCTTCGACGATCTGGCCGTCCGCCATGAAGACGACCCGATTCGCGGCGGACCGCGCGAAGCCCATCTCGTGGGTGACTACGACCATGGTCATGCCGTCACGTGCGAGCTGCTGCATGACTTCGAGCACCTCGTTGATCATTTCCGGGTCGAGCGCCGAGGTCGGCTCGTCGAAGAGCATGACCTTGGGCTCCATGGCCAGCGCGCGGGCGATCGCGACGCGCTGCTGCTGACCACCGGAGAGCTGCGCGGGGTACTTGTCCGCCTGGTTGGCCACACCGACGCGGTCCAGCAGGGTCCGTGCGAACTCGTCCGCGGCCCGCTTGTCCTTCTTGCGGACCTTGATCTGCCCCAGAGTGACGTTCTCCAGGACGGTCTTGTGCGCGAAGAGGTTGAAGGACTGGAAGACCATGCCGACGTCGGCGCGCAGTCGGGCCAGCTCCTTGCCTTCGGCGGGCAGCGGCTTCCCGTCGAGCGAAATGCTGCCGGAGTCGATCGGCTCCAGACGGTTGATGGCGCGGCACAGTGTGGACTTGCCGGACCCCGAGGGCCCGATCACGACGACGACCTCGCCACGGGCGATGGTCAGATCGATGTCCTGGAGCACATGCAGCGCGCCGAAGTGCTTGTTGACGTTGCTCAGCACGACCAGGTCGCCCGACGCCGGCCCGGCGCCCTCGGTTTCCTTGGTCACTGAAACTCCGCTCATCGGCTTCTTGCTCCGTCCTCCTCGGTTGGGAGGACCTTAGTCACGCACTGCGACCAGCGTCATTACATCTGAGGGGAAATTGAGCATAACGATCCGGCCGCAACCGGACACACCGTGTGAAGCTGGCCGGTTCGGAGTACCGGGTGGGTAACGGAAACCGTCCCTTAACGGGAAGTGGCTTGACTGGTGAGGCAGCCATGGGCGTGGATGCCCTGGTACGTACTGTGACCGCCACACCACGGAGGAGGGCCATGAGGCTGCTGCTCGTCGAGGACGACGATCATGTCGCCGCGGCCCTCGCCGCGGTACTGGCGAGGCACGGCTTCGACGTCACGCACGCGCGCAGCGGCGAAGAGGCGTTGCAGGCACTGCTCCCGGTGACCGACGGGACGAAGTCTCCTTACGGAGTCGTACTCCTCGACCTGGGCCTGCCCGACCAGGACGGCTACGCGGTCTGCGGCAAGATCCGCAAACTCTGCTCGACCCCGGTGATCATGGTGACGGCGCGGGCCGATGTCCGTTCCCGGATCCACGGGTTGAACCTCGGCGCGGACGACTACGTCACCAAGCCCTACGACACCGGGGAGTTGCTGGCCCGGATCCACGCCGTCAGCCGGCGCAGCGTCGGCGGCGAGGAGGCCGGGACGGGCGGCGGGGACTCGCTGCGCCTCGGGCCGGTCAGCATCGAACTGTCCACGCGCCGCGTCACCGTGGACGAGGCCTCCATCCAGCTGACCCGCAAGGAGTTCGACCTCCTCGCGCTCCTCGCGCAACGTCCCGGCGTCGTCTTCCGGCGGGAGCAGATCATCAGCGAGGTGTGGCGCACGAGCTGGGAGGGGACCGGCCGCACCCTCGAAGTGCATGTGGCGTCCCTGCGCTCCAAGCTCCGGATGCCGGCACTGATCGAGACCGTGCGCGGCGTCGGCTACCGCCTCGTCGCCCCCGCCGCTCATCAAGGACCGTAGAATCCGGTGAGTACCCGACTTCTCCCCCTGCTGATCGTCCTCATGGCGGGCGTGCTCCTCGCGCTCGGCTTTCCGCTGGCCGTGAGTCTGGCGTCGGCGCAGCAGCAGGACGTCGTCGTCGACCGGATCGACGACACCGCTCGCGTCGCGGCCCTCGCTCAGTTCGTCAGCGAGGGCGACGTGGGGGTCGCGGGATCCGGCGCGGCGACCGGTTCCGACGAGCGCGGCACGATGCTGGAGGAGGAGCTCAGGCGCTACTTCGAGGTGTACGGCATCCGGGCGGGCGTCTTCTACCGCGACGGAGAGGCCATGGCGCGGGCTCCTGAGGGCTGGACGGTGCCCCGGACGGGGGAGGGCCGCCTGGCCTTCCAGGAGGCCCTCCTGGGGCGGCGCAGCGATGATCCGCAGCAGGTCTGGCCCTGGCAGCGGCACGGCCGGCTGATAGTCGCGTCGCCGGTGGTGCGGGACGGGGACGTCGTCGCCGTCGTCGTGACCGATTCGCCCACGGGGCAGATGCGGTCCCGGATCCTCGAGGGCTGGACGTACATCGCCGCCGGCGAGGCCGCGGCGATGCTGCTGGCCGTGGGGGCGGCGTTCCGGCTGACGGGCTGGGTGCTGCGTCCGGTACGTGTCCTGGACGCCGCCACGCACGACATCGCCACCGGGCGGATGAAATCCCGCGTCGCCGCCGCCGGCGGCCCGCCCGAACTGCGGCGGCTCGCCCACTCCTTCAACGAGATGGCGGACAACGTCGAGGACGTGCTCGAACAGCAGCGTGCCTTCGTCGCCGACGCCTCCCACCAGTTGCGCAACCCGCTTGCCGCGCTGCTGCTGCGGATCGAGCTGCTCGCCCTCGAACTGCCCGCGGGGAACGAGGAGATCGCCTCCGTCCGTACGGAGGGCAAGCGGCTGGGGCAGGTCCTCGACGACCTGCTGGACCTGGCGCTCGCCGAACACGCCCCGGCCGATCTTCGGCTCACCGACGTCGGGGCGCTGGTGTCCGAGCGCGTGGCGGCATGGCGGGCGTACGCGGAGGAGAAGGGCGTACGGCTGACCGAGAGCACCGGCGCCCTCACCGGCTGGGCGGACCCGGTCGCGCTCTCCAGCGCGCTCGACGCGGTCGTGGACAACGCCCTGAAGTTCACGCCGGAGGGCGGCGAGGTGGACGTCACCGTGGCACGCGCCGGCAGCGACCGCACCACGATCACCGTCACCGACGGCGGGCCCGGACTGTCCGACGACGAGATGGACCGGATCGGCGACCGCTTCTGGCGCAGCAACCGGCACCAGAACGTCAAGGGGTCGGGGCTCGGGCTGTCCATCTCGCGGGCGCTGCTCGCGGCGGGCGGCGGGACGATCGCGTACGAGCAGGCGGAGCCGCGCGGGCTGCGGGTGACGCTCGCGGTGCCGAGGTCGTCACCGGGCTCTTCCTGATCTCTCCCGCGTGGGTCGCTCCTCGGTGACCGGCGCGTGACGAGGTGACGGCGTGAACGACAGACCCTAGGGCTTGACCGACCGGTAGTAGCGCAGCGCGCCGTCGTGCAGCCTCAGCGGATCGGTGTAGATCGCCGTCCGCAGATCCACGAGCTGGGCCGGGTGGACCTTCTTGCCGATCCGGTCGCGGCTCTTGATCACGGTGCGGGTGAAACCCTCGGTCAGCTCCGCATCGATCCGGTCCGTGGTGACCAGCAGATTCGCCACGGCCACCGTCGGCACCGCCGTACCGTCCTGCGCCTTCTTGTACGCGTCGGCCGGCATCATCGCCGAGCGGTAGTAGCGGGTGTCCACCGGAGCCGTGTCGTGCAGCTTGTCGACGAGGGGATCGTCGAGGGGCACCAGCTTGATGTCGAAACGCTCCGACAGCTGCTGTACGGCGAGGGTGGGCAGCCCGCCGGACCAGAAGAAGGCGTCGAGTTCCCCCGACTCCAGAAGGCCGGGCATGGTGTCGATGCCTGCCGAGACCGGCGTGACGTCCTTCTTGGGATGCAGCCCGGCGGCGGACAGCAGGCGGTCGGCTATCAGCCGCACACCCGAGCCTTCCTGACCGACGCCGACCCGCTTGCCGCGCAGCCCCTGGGCCGACTCGATGCCCGAATCCTTCGCCGCTATCAGCTGTACGTAGTCGTCGTAGAGCCGTGCGCAACCCCGCAGCCGGTCCGCGCCGGGTCCGTCGTCCCGCCGGTACTTCGCGACCGCGTCGGCCGTGGCGATCGTGAAGTCGGCCTTCCCGGCGGCCACACGCGAGATGTTCTCCTGCGAGCCCTCGCTGGTCAGCAGCTCTATCGACACGTTGGGCAGATCTTTGGCGAGATCCTCTTTCAGGAGGTACCCGTAGCGTTCGTAGACGCCGCTCGTCGCACCCGTACTGAACTTGACGGAGCCGCTCGGTGACTTCTCCCCGAGCGGCACGAGCCACCACGCCAGCAGTCCGGCCATCACCAGCGCGGCCACGCCTCCTACGAAGGCGGTGCGACGGCTCATACGGGGCGGAAGCGGGAACATGCGGCGATCCTGCCAGCTCACTCGCCGTAAAGGCACAGACCTGATGTCCCGGCTTGATTACGGCCCGACGAGGAGCTGACGGGGAGCCGACGAGGCGATGGCCGGGATGGACTGCGCCCCGGTCCACGTCCTTCGCAGGTCCGAGGACCGGGTTGACCAGCGCCTCAGACCTCCCCAGGCCCGGCGCCGGGCGCAGCCCAGAGCCGGTACCCACGACCACGGAGGTCAAACCACTCCGGACCCGGCTGACTTGATCAGGCCGGACCCGAGGCGGTGCGCGTCAGGCGCGCTCGTCCCACGCGTTGCTGCGCGTGTAGTGGTTGTCGTACCTCTCGGAGGAGTCCTTGATGTCCTGCACGGTCGCCTCCCCGGCGTGTACGCGGCCGAGCAGCCGGTAGTAGTCGAACCGGTCCATGCCCGGTGTGAAGCCGACCAGAACCTCGGCGGTCGCGTCCGGGGCGGGAGCGAAGGCGTGCGGCGTGTGCGGCGGCACGGCGAGGAAGTCGCCCCTCCTCAGAAGGTGTATCTCCTCGCCGGCCAGCACCTGGAGCGTCCCGTCGAGCACGAAGAAGAACTCGGTGGCCCGGGTGTGGAAGTGCACGGGAGCCCCGGCAGCGCCCTTCTTGAAGCGCGCGGTGTTGACCGTGAGCGCGCCGCCCGTCGTGTCCGAGTCGGCGAACAGCGTGATGAGGCTGCCCGGGGCGTCGCTCAGGGCCTCGGCGGCGCCCCCACGGGTGAGAAGCGGCTGGTGGGTGGGGTTCGCGGGGTTCGTCGTCGTGTTCATGAGGACGAATCTACGTAGATGAGTGACCGCTCGGCGGGTGCATTCCGTGACCGATTCGATGGGCCAATGCGCTCCTCACCGGTCCTTGGAGAGGGCGAGGAGCTCGGCGAAGGTGCCGCCCGCGTGAACGAGGTCGCCGTAACAGCCCTGTTCGGTGATGCGGCCCCCGTCCATCACCACGATGTGGTCGGCGATCCTCGTGTTCTCCAGACGGTGCGTCACCACGATGGTGATGCGGTCCGCGGCGATCGCCTTGATCTCCTCGAAGATCTGGTGCTCGCCGCGCGGATCCATCTGCGAGGTGGGCTCGTCCAGGATCAGCAGCGACGGCCGCCGGTACAGAGCCCTGGAACAGGCCAGGCGCTGCCACTGCCCACCGGACAGCTCCGCCCCGCCGAACACCTCCCGGGCGAGGAGGGTGTCGAGACCGTTCGACAGATCCTCGACGGCGTCCCGCATGCCGACCGCGTCGACCGCCTCCCACACCGGTCCGTCGTCGAAGGTACGGGGCTGACCCAACGTCACGTTCTCGCGCACCCGCAGCGGCCACTGCGCGAAGATCTGCGGCACCAGTCCCGTGCACCGCCACACCGTGGTCCGGTCCACGGAGGCGAGGTCCGAGCCGTTCCACAGCACCCTGCCCTTGTCGGCCAGATAGATCCCGGTGATCAGGCGGGTCAGGGTCGATTTGCCGGAGCCGTTCACGCCGACGATCGCCAGGATCTCCCCGCGCCGCATCGTCAAGGAGAGGGCCTCCACGGCCGGCTTCTCCTTGCCCGGGTACTGATAGCTGACCTCCTCCAGCCGGATCTCGTCCACCGGAGCACTCACCGACAGCCCGCGGCGCTGCGGCGCCCGCTTCTCCGCGTCATCGAGGAAGGCCTGCATGTCGCTCAGATACAGGCTCGTGTGGAAAACCGCCGCGCCGTTGACGATCACCTGTGACAGGGCCGCCAGCGTGGTCTGTACGGCGACGACGGCCGTGGCCGCGACGGCGAGCGGGACCCGGCCCGTCCCGGCCAGCCAGGCGAGGGCGGCCCAGGTGGCGACCAGGAACACCCCGCCCACGAGTGAGGACAGCAGCGCGATGCGCAGCGTTCGCGGGGCTCCGGCGAGCGTACGACGGTCGACCCGTTCGGAGAGGGAGCGGTACCAGAACAGCAGGTAGTCGGTCATTCCGTTGGCGCGGACCTCGTCGCCGTACTTGGGCGTCGTCGACCACCACCGCATCATCCCGCGCACGTTGCGGTCGGCGACGTTCGCGTAGTGGATCTCGTAGTCGACCCGGGCGGTGAGCACCGCCCCGACACCCGCCGGGAGCACCGCGAGGAGCAGCAGCGGCAGCATCAGAACGTTCAGCAGCGACAGGACCGCGGTCGCGGTGACCATCCTTACGAGGGCCGACATGAACCGCTGGGCGTCGGTGACCATCACATGCGTACGTGCCACGCCCATCTCCGCGGCCTCCTGGCGGTCCGCGAAGCCGTCCACCGCGTACGCCGCCGCCTCGACGCGGCACACCGCCTCCACCAGGGCGGTGTCCGTCGCGGTCGTCAGCCTGGGTGTGAGACGCCGCGACGCGTACATTCCCACGGAGGACGCACCACGGGTCAGGGCCGTCGCGGTCCCCACGACGAGCAGGGCAGGCAGGGCCTGCTCCAGCCGGTCGGCGACCGCGCCGCCGCCGAGGATCGGGCGCATGGCGGCGGCCGTCGCGGTCAGCAGGACCGCGGCGGCCGCGCCCGTCACCAGCTGACAGGCCAGGAGAAGCACGACGGCCCGCCGGTCCATGGCCCAGGACATCGCGGCGATGCGTCGCAGCACCGAGGGGAGCTGCGCGCACAGCTTGCCGAAGGAGACCTCACCGAGCGGATTCACGGAGTACTCGCCCGAGTAGACGATCTCGGCGGGAGGTGGCGGCGGAGGTGTCACGGATCGCTTGTACCGGCTGTCTGTCGAGGTCAACTGGTCTCCCCCTGCGGGTGCGTCGCCTACGTCCGGGTGTCGTGTCCGGTCGATGTCACCCGGGTCAACGACGGCTGCCGCCATATCGAACACACGTGTTTGAGACGGAGCGGATTCCGTACGGGGCCGGGTGGGCGCGGGGTGCGGAACTCGTCCGGCCTTGGGGCGCGCGGAGAGGCTCCCGGCCCGGCGGTGGCCGAAACGCCGAGGGCGATACGCCAGTGACGGACGTGATTTGCCGGGCCCAGGGCTCCGGAGGGGGCCACGGGATGCCGCTGGCGGGGCCACCTCGGGCACCCCCTTACCCTTGACGGGTGACCATCAGCAGTGACCTGGCCGAAGCAGTGGGCGAAGTGGGCGTCGAGCGGACGTACGAGGTACGCACCTACGGGTGTCAGATGAACGTCCACGATTCCGAACGATTGTCCGGTCTGCTGGAGGACGCGGGCTACGTCCGGGCCCCCGAGGGCGCCGACGGCGACGCCGACGTCGTCGTCTTCAACACCTGCGCCGTACGCGAGAACGCCGACAACAAGCTGTACGGCAATCTCGGCCGGCTCGCCCCGATGAAGACCCGGCGCCCCGGCATGCAGATCGCCGTCGGCGGCTGCCTGGCCCAGAAGGACCGCGACACCATCGTCAAGAAGGCGCCCTGGGTCGACGTCGTCTTCGGTACGCACAACATCGGCAAGCTCCCCGTACTGCTGGAGCGTGCCCGCGTACAGGAGGAGGCGCAGGTCGAGATCGCCGAGTCGCTGGAGGCGTTCCCCTCCACACTGCCGACGCGCCGCGAGTCCGCCTACGCCGCGTGGGTCTCGATCTCCGTGGGCTGCAACAACACCTGCACCTTCTGCATCGTCCCGGCCCTGCGCGGCAAGGAGAAGGACCGCCGGCCCGGCGACGTACTCGCCGAGGTCGAGGCGCTCGTCGCGGAAGGCGTCTCGGAGATCACACTCCTCGGTCAGAACGTCAACGCGTACGGCTCCGACATCGGCGACCGCGAGGCCTTCTCCAAGCTCCTGCGCGCCTGCGGGAAGATCGAGGGCCTGGAGCGCGTCCGCTTCACCTCGCCGCACCCGCGCGACTTCACCGACGACGTCATCGCCGCGATGGCCGAGACGCCCAACGTCATGCCGCAACTGCACATGCCCCTCCAGTCCGGCTCGGACACCGTCCTGAAGGCGATGCGCCGCTCGTACCGGCAGGAGCGATTCCTCGGAATCATCGACAAGGTCCGCGCGGCCATCCCGCACGCCGCCATCTCCACCGACATCATCGTGGGCTTCCCCGGCGAGACCGAGGAGGACTTCCAGCAGACGCTGCACACGGTGCGCGAGGCGCGCTTCGCGAACGCCTTCACCTTCCAGTACTCCAAGCGCCCCGGAACGCCCGCCGCCGACATGGACGGGCAGATTCCCAAGGAGGTCGTGCAGGAGCGCTACCTGCGCCTCGTCGCCCTTCAGGAGGAGATCTCCTGGGACGAGAACAAGACGCAGGTCGGCCGCACGCTCGATGTCATGGTCGCCGAAGGCGAAGGCCGCAAGGACGGGGCCACCCACCGGCTCTCCGGGCGCGCGCCCGACAACCGCCTGGTGCACTTCACCGCGCCCTCCGAGGAGGTGCGGCCCGGCGACGTGGTGACAGTCGACATCACCTACGCGGCTCCGCACCATCTGCTCGCCGAGGGACCCACGACGCGGATACGGCGTACCCGCGCGGGCGACGCGTGGGAGAGGCGCAACGCGGCCCCGCCCGAGCCCGCCGGTGTCCTGCTCGGCCTGCCCTCCATCGGCGTCCCGCCGCCACTGCCGGCGCCGACAGGCGGCTGCTCGGCGCCGTGACGCGCCGGTCCTGAGCCTGGCCAGGCCCTCAGGGCTGTCCCGTTGATCCCCTGCGGGCGCGCGACGTCGACTATTGCACCTCGCGATGCACCGCGTCCGACGCCGTGTGCTGATCCACCGGGGATTACGGGACAGCCCTTAGTCTGCGCAGCATGCTCGTATCCGCTGCCGTGTGCCCCTGTCCGCCCATGCTCGTTCCCGCCGTGGCCGCCGGTGCCGCGGCGGAACTCGACGCCGCGCGGGACGCGTGCGCCGACGCTCTCGGCGTCCTCGCCGCATCCCGGCCCGACCGGCTGATCGTCGTCGGCCCGGCAGCGGGCCCACAGGACGTGCGGCCCTACCCACAAGGTGCGTACGGCTCCTTCCGGGGCTACGGGGTCGACGTCGACGTGACGCTCGACGGAACGCCGACGGTGCCCGGTGACCGTGCGGCGCGATCCCCGGACGACGAACTGCCCACCTCGCTGGCCGTCGCCGCCTGGCTCCTCGCACAGGTCGCCTGGTCCGCCTCCCCGATCGAGGGTCTGGGCGTTCGGGAACCGCTCGACGCCGACCGGTGTATCAAAACCGGTAAGGACATCACGACGGGCGACGACCGGGTGGCACTGCTGGTGATGGGCGACGCCAGCGCGTGCCGCACGCTCAAGGCCCCCGGCTACCTGGACGAGCGCGCCGCCGCGTTCGACGCCGAGGTCGCACGGGCGCTTGCCACGGCGGACGTCGCGACGCTCGCGGGCCTGGACGCGGCGCTCGCGACCGACCTGAAGGCAGCGGGCCGCCCCTGCTGGCAGGTGCTCGCGGGAGCGGCCGAGGGGGCAGGCCTGAACGGCGCCCTGCTCTACGAGGACGCCCCGTACGGCGTGGGCTACCTGGTGGCGGCCTGGTCATAACGGGGGCAGGAAGGACGGGGCGGGGGAGGGGGGAGGGGGCCCCACCCACACTCCCACGCACAGCGACGGCCCACGCCGAGCCGGCGCGGCGGGCTCATGCCTCAGGAGGCCGCCGGCGGCTGTGGGGGAGGGGAGGAAGGCGGAGTGCCCGTGTCGTCACCGTCCTTGTGGGACAGGCGCTCCAGAGCGTTCTTGGCCTTGCCCGTCCCGGACTCGATCTTGTCGCTGTACTTGCCCTTGGTCTTCTGATCGACCGTTTTCGCGGCCTTGTCCAGGCCGTCCCCGATCTTTCCCCCGTGCTGCTGCGCGAGGTCGGAGACTTTGTCCTTGGCCGGGGAGAGCTTGGCCTTCAGTGAGTCACGGAAGCTCATGGGTCACCTTCCCTCGGGCCCCGATGGGGCGATCGGCTCTGAGCCGCTGTTACTTGTGGGCGTCTTCGCCGGCTTCGTTGTCGGCCGCCTCGTCGGCAGTCTGCTGCTTCGGGATGTCCACGGCCCGCTCGACGGTCGCGCCATCCCCATCAACGCTGTCCGCACTCGCGCAACCCCCGGGCGCGGCCTCCGCCCCGCCTGGATCGCCGTCCGCGGCGACAACGTCCTCCGGAGAAGCCGACCCGGCCTCCTCCGCCATCCCCTTGGGCTTCCGCCGAAGCCGTGCAAAAACACCCATATCCACTCCATATGCTACTCGTGCGGGCGAAATTCCGCGCCGCCCGCAGCGTCCCGCTGCCCCGCGCACTGGCACCGGCCCGAAACCGGCAGCCGGAATCTCGCAACGGCCAACGACCCCGCACAGGCGCCGTCACCTAACTCGTTCGGGAACCTGCCACCGGGTTTGCGAGACTGGGGCCGTGAGAGATGCAGCGAGCGCACCGCGGGTCATCGCCGTCGTCGGTCCCACCGCGGCCGGCAAGTCCGACCTGGGCGTCTTTCTCGCCCGGCAACTCGACGGCGAGGTCGTCAACGCCGACTCCATGCAGCTCTACCGGGGGATGGACATCGGAACCGCCAAGCTGACGACCGAGGAGCGCCGCGGCGTCCCGCACCGCCTCCTCGACATCTGGGAGGTCACCGAGGCGGCCAACGTCGCGGAGTACCAGCGGCTGGCCAGGATCGAGATCGACCGGTTGCTCGCCGAAGGCCGTACTCCCGTCCTCGTCGGCGGTTCCGGTCTCTACGTACGGGGCGCCATCGACGCCCTCGAATTCCCCGGCACCGACCCCGAGGTACGCGCCCGGCTGGAGGACGAACTCAAGCTGCGCGGCTCCGGCGCCCTGCACGCCAGGCTCGCCGCGGCCGACCCGCCGGCCGGCCGCGCGATCCTCCCCAGCAACGGCCGCCGTATCGTCCGCGCGCTTGAGGTGTTCGAGATCACGGGGAAGCCGTTCACCGCCAATCTGCCGGGTCATGACGCCGTGTACGAAACGGTGCAGATCGGCGTCGACGTGGAGCGCCCCGAACTCGACGAGCGCATCGCGCTGCGCGTGGACCGTATGTGGGAGGCCGGCCTCGTTGACGAGGTGCGTGAGTTGGAGGCGCGCGGCCTTCGCGAGGGGCGCACCGCCTCGCGTGCGCTCGGCTACCAGCAGGTGCTCTCTGCCCTCGCCGGAGACCGCACCGAGGAGGAGGCGCGCGCCGAGACCGTACGCGCCACGAAGCGCTTCGCGCGCCGCCAGGACTCGTGGTTCCGCCGCGACCCGCGCGTGCACTGGCTGAGCGGCGCGGCCACCGACCGGGAGGAACTCCCGCACCTCGCGCTGAGGTTGGTCGAACGAGCGGTCACAGCCTGATCACGTGATGGCATCGGGACGCTCAGGCCGTCAATCCGGTGCCCGGGGCCGTGCCATCATCGAGCATCGATCGACCAGTGGAGTCCGAGTTGGGAGGGCGCGTGGCGATGGAGGCCGGCCCTCGCAACACGGATCAGGGGACGCAGGACCCACAGGACGAAGCTCCGCGGCTGAGTCCTGACGGACCCGACGAAGACGCGGTCACTCCCGAGGTGGAGGTCGAGCTGCGTCCGCAGCGACGTCTGCGGATCTGGCAGCTCGCGCCCATCGTGATGCTCGCCGCGATCGGCTCGCTGATGTTCGCCTTCCCCCTCGCCTTCGGGACCGGTGACGGCGGCGCCGTCGTCGCCATGCTGGGCCTGCTGATCAGCTGCTGCGCCGCGGGCTGGGGCATGATGGCCGCGCGCCGCGTGGGCCACACCTGGCCCGGTCTGCCGGCCCGTGGGTCGGGCGAGCGCCCGGACTGGCGGGTGCTCGCGCTGTACGTGGCCGGGGGTGCCGCGCTCGTGGCGCTGGCCGTCTGGCGCGTCGCCCGCCTCCGCTGAGTCGACGCCGCCCCGGCTCTGCCCCGCCCGATCCGCCCGTCCCGCCCCGATCCACTCACGGAGCACGCTCGCGCCCGGCATCCCGCCCCGCCCGCGCCCCGGCCGCCTCCGCGTTCGCGCTGTCGGTCCCACCTCGTACGATTGACCTCGTGAGTACCTACCGGCCCGCCGCGCAGTCGTCACCGATCCCTTTCCTCAAGGGCCACGGGACCGAGAACGACTTCGTGATCATTCCCGACCCGGACAACGCCCTCGCCCTGTCCGCCTCCGCCGTCGTGAAGCTGTGCGACCGCCGGGCCGGCATCGGTGGCGACGGGCTGCTGCACGTCGTCAGGTCCGCCGCGCACCCCGACGCCCGGTCCATGGCCGACCGCGCCGAGTGGTTCATGGACTACCGCAACGCGGACGGATCCGTGGCCGAGATGTGCGGCAACGGCCTCCGGGTCTTCGCGCGGTATCTCCGCCGCGCCGGTCTGGTGGACGCGGGTGACCTCGCCGTGGCCACGCGGGGCGGCGTCAAGCGGGTGCACATCGCCAAGGACTCCGAGACCGGCGGCGGCACGGCAGGCCCGGGAGCGATCACGAGCCACATGGGACGCGCCGTCCTTCCCGAAGACGACGTCACCGTCATTGTGGGGGAGCGAGGTTGGCCCGCCCGCAACGTCAACATGGGCAATCCGCACGCCGTCGCCTTCGTGGACGATCTCGACCACGCGGGGAAGTTGTCCACCGCTCCGTCCGTCACCCCCGAGTCGGTCTATCCGGAGGGTGTGAACGTCGAGTTCGTCGTCGGTCGCGGCCCGCGCCACGTCGCCATGCGCGTCCACGAGCGCGGCTCCGGCGAGACACGCTCCTGCGGTACGGGCGCGTGCGCCGTCGCCGTCGCGGCGGCCCGCAGGGACGGTGTCGACCCCGCCGTCACCGGAGAGCCCGTCACCTACACGGTGGACGTGCCCGGCGGACGGCTCGTCATCACCGAACGTCCCGACGGCGAGATCGAGATGACCGGCCCGGCCGTCATCGTCGCCGAGGGCGTGCTCGACGCCGAGTGGGCGGAGCGGCTCGACACGCTCTGAACTCCTCCGAACTCCCCCTCAGGTTCGCTCGAATGGGTGATCCGCTTCACGCTGGGGGAGAGGTGGACCGAGGCACGTGGTGGGGTCGGTAGCATCAAGCACCGGCCGGGAGGGCGCTCCTGTCCCTCCCACCGCCGGTCGAAGATGCCGGAGGTGCCCCATGAGCCCGGAGGCGAACAGCCCTGGTGCCCGGAGCCGCAGGCGCGGCCGTACAAGTATCGACCTGCGCCGGCTCGGCAAGGCCGCGCTGCTGGGGCCCGCGGCCAGAGACCGGCTGCCGGACGCGATCGGCCACGTCGCCGAGGCCCACCGCGCGCACCACCCCGACGCCGACCTGCTCGTGCTGGGCAAGGCGTACGTGCTGGCCGAGATGTCGCACCGCGGCCAGTTCCGCAAGAGCGGCGAGCCGTACATCACGCATCCGCTGGCAGTGACCCTGATCCTCGCCGAACTCGGCGCGGAGACCACGACATTGACGGCCTCTCTCCTCCACGACACCGTCGAGGACACGGACGTGACGCTCGATCAGGTGCGCGCGGAGTTCGGCGACGAGGTCTGCTATCTGGTCGACGGTGTGACGAAGCTGGAGAAGGTGGACTACGGCGCCGCCGCCGAGCCCGAGACCTTCCGCAAGATGCTGGTCGCCACCGGCAACGACGTCCGGGTGATGTCGATCAAACTCGCCGACCGGCTGCACAACATGCGCACGCTCGGTGTGATGAGGCCGGAGAAACAGGTCCGTATCGCCAAGGTCACCCACGACGTGCTCATCCCCCTCGCGGAACGGCTCGGCGTTCAGGCGCTCAAGACCGAGCTGGAGGATCTGGTCTTCGCGATCCTCCAGCCGGAGGAGTACGAGCGCACGCGCGCCGTCATCGCCGACAAGGCCGCCACGGGGCCGAGCCTGGACACCATCGCCGTGGAGGTGCGCAGGACACTCCGGGAGGCCGGCATCACGGCCGAGGTCGTCATCAGGCCACGGCACTTCGTCTCCGTGCACCGCGCCCGTCTGAAACGCGGGGAGATGCGCGGCACGGACTTCGGACGCCTCCTCGTCCTGGTCGGGGAGGACGCGGACTGCTACGCCGTACTGGGGGAGTTGCACACCTGCTTCACCCCGGTGATCTCCGAGTTCAAGGACTTCATCGCCGCCCCCAAGTACAACCTGTACCAGTCGCTGCACACGGCGGTCGCGGGCCCCGACGGGGCGGTTGTCGAAGTCCTCATCCGTACGCGCCAGATGCACAAGGTCGCCGAAGCGGGGGTCGTCGCGCTGGGCAACCCGTACGCGCCCGTCGACGGGGCCGAACCGGCCGACGGCGAACGCGCCGACCCGACCAGGCCCGGCTGGCTGTCCCGCCTCCTGGAGTGGCAGGAGTCGGCCACGGACCCCGACACGTTCTGGACGACGCTGCGCGCCGATCTCGCCCAGGACCGCGAGATCAGTGTCTTCCTCGCCGACGGGGGGATGCTGGGGCTGCCGGCGGGCGCGACCTGTGTGGACGCGGCGTACGCGCAGTACGGCGACGGCGCGCACGGCTGCATCGGGGCACGCGTCAACGGCCGTCTGGCAACGCTGAGTACGGTCCTGGTGGACGGCGACACGGTGCAACTGCTCCTGGCCGACGGACCCGTACAGGCGAAGGGCGACGACCTCACGGGGGCGTCGGCCCACCAGACACAGGAGGCCGCTCCCGGGCCGTCTCCGGAGTGGCTGGACCACGCCCGTACCCCCGCGGCGCGGATCGCGATCGCCGGGTGGCTCGCCGCCAACCCCGAGAGTCTGACGGTGCCCGAGTCCGAGCCCCGCGCGCCCGGCGCCGTGACAGCGGGACGGCGTGGGGTCGCCAACGTGGTCGTGGACGCGCCGGAGGCGAGCGTACGGCTCGCGGGCTGCTGCACGCCGGTACCGCCCGACGCCGTCACCGGCTTCACGGTGCGCGGCGGCACGGTCACGGTGCACCGCGCCGAGTGTTCCGCCGTCGGCAGGATGACCGCGCTCGGCCGCGCGCCGGTGGCCGTGAGCTGGGGCGACGAGGCGGAGTGCCGGGTCACCCTGTACGCGGAGTCCTTCGGCCGCCCCCGGCTGCTCGCCGATCTGACCGAAGCCATCGCCACGGCGGGCGCGGCGATCGTCTCGGCCAACGTGGAGCCGCCGAGTGAGCAGCGGGTGCGTCACACGTACACGCTTCAGCTGCCCGACGCGGCGGGGCTGCCCGGTCTGATGCGCGCGATGCGGGACGTGCCGGGCGTCTTCGACGTACGCCGCGCCCAGCACGAGCCGGCCTCCTGAAAACGGACGCGTCGAACGGCGCCCGGCGCCCCCGCCCCGCCCGTCTCTTTCGGGTGGGCGTGAAGCGCGCCGCCGCCGTAGGCCCATGGCGCCCTGGTAGCGGTGGTTCATGCTGCTCACCTCCCGCCGGCTGCGCGCCGCCCTGCTGGCCACCGCGTCGGCCACCCTCGTCGCCGCGACGCTCCCCGCCTCCGCCCCGGAACCGCTCGGTATCGGCGATCCGCTCTTCCCGCACCTGGGCAACCCCGGATACGACGTCCTCGCCTACGACATCGGCTTCACCTATCGCGGTGACAACACCAAGCCCCTCGACGCCGTCACCAAGATCGACGCGCGCTCGACCCGGCGCCTGGACCGGATCAACCTGGACTTCACCCAGGGCGTCGTCCGCTCTGTCGAGGTCGACGGCGCACGCGCCGCCTTCGCGACCGCCGGTGAGGACCTCGTGGTCACGCCGCGCGAGTCCCTCGGGGCGGGCTCACCCGTCCGCGTCACCGTCACCCACACGAGCGACCCGACAGGCGGTAAGGGCGGCTGGGTACGGACCAAGGACGGTCTCGCGATGGCCAACCAGGCCGACGCCGCGCACCGTGTCTTCCCGGGCAACGACCACCCCGCCGACAAGGCCGCCTTCACCTTCCGGGTCACCGCCCCCAGCAGGCTGACCGTCGTCGCCAACGGTCTGCCGGTGGCGAAGTCCCGCGCCGGTGCCACCACCACCTGGACGTACCGCACCCGTCACCCCATGGCCACCGAACTGGCACAGGTGTCCATCGGTGACTCGGCAATGGTGCACCGGAAGGGGCCGCACGGCCTGCCCGTACGCGACGTGGTCCCGAAGGCCGACCGTACGAGGCTCGAGCCGTGGCTGGCGAAGACGCCGGGGCAGTTGGAGTGGATGGAGCGGCAGGTCGGGCGGTATCCGTTCGAGACGTACGGCGTCCTGATCGCCGGCGCGGACACCGGCTTCGAGCTGGAGACGCAGACGCTGTCGCTCTTCGAGCGGTCGCTGTTCACGCGGCCCGAGTACCCCGAGTGGTACGTCGACTCGGTCATGGTCCACGAGCTGGCGCATCAGTGGTTCGGCGACAGCGTCTCGCCTCTTCTCTGGTCCGACCTGTGGCTGAGCGAGGGCCACGCGAGCTGGTACGAGGCCCTGTACGCGCAGGAGCACGCCGACAAGCCGCTGGAGAAGCGGATGCGCGAGGCCTACCGGCTGTCCGACGGCTGGCGCGCGGCGGGCGGCCCCCCGGCCGCGCCGGAGCCGCCTGCGCCCGGCAAGCAGCTCAGCCTCTTCCGGCCGGTGGTGTACGACGGCAGCGCGCTGGTGCTGTACGCGCTGCGCCAGGAGATCGGCGCGGGGGAGTTCCGGCGGCTGCAGCGTGACTGGGTGCGGGACCACCGGGACGGGACGGCGGGCACGGCGGACTTCACCCGGCTGGCGTCGGCCGTCGCGGGGCGTGATCTGTCGGACTTCTTCGAGGCGTGGCTGTACGGGCGTAGGACGCCGCCCATGCCCGGTCACCCGGACTGGAAGAGCGAGGCCGCGAAGTAGCGCGGGGACGGGCGGGGGACAACCGGCCGGGGAAAACCGGCGGGGAAACCATATGACGGTCCCGGCGGTGACGTGCCACCATCAAGGGGTCGACGGCGCTGCCGGGACCGGGACTCCGGGACCCGGGGGCAGGGGCCTGTGACGTCGGGAATCAATCCGGGCCGTCACGCGTTGTGACCGATGTGGATGGGCAGTCTGTCCATCGGCAGAACTTTCTCTTCGACGTAAGGATCCAATGACCTCCTCTTCTTCCCCTTCCCAGGACGAGCAGATCTTCGCGGACCCCCGCACGGAAAGCCTTCGGGCCGATGCCCTGATGGAAGAGGACGTCGCCTGGAGCCAAGAGATCGACGGAGCACGGGACGGCGACCAGTTCGACCGCTCCGACCGCGCGGCGCTACGGCGCGTGGCGGGCCTCTCCACCGAGCTCGAAGACGTCACCGAGGTCGAGTACCGGCAGCTGCGCCTGGAGCGCGTGGTCCTGGTCGGCGTCTGGGTCTCGGGGACCGTGCAGGAAGCCGAGAATTCGCTCGCGGAGCTCGCGGCGCTGGCCGAAACGGCCGGCGCGCTCGTGCTGGACGGTGTGATCCAGCGCCGTGACAAGCCCGACCCGGCCACGTACATCGGCTCGGGCAAGGCACGCGAGCTGTACGACCTGGTGCTGGAGACCGGTGCGGACACGGTCGTCTGCGACGGTGAGCTCAGCCCCGGCCAGCTGATCCATCTTGAGGACGTCGTCAAGGTCAAGGTCGTGGACCGTACGGCCCTGATCCTCGACATCTTCGCCCAGCACGCCAAGTCCCGGGAGGGCAAGGCGCAGGTCGCGCTGGCCCAGATGCAGTACATGCTGCCGAGGCTGCGCGGCTGGGGTCAGTCGCTGTCCCGGCAGATGGGTGGCGGCGGCGGTGGCGGCATGGCCACGCGTGGTCCTGGTGAGACCAAGATCGAGACGGACCGGCGCCGGATCCGCGAGAAGATGGCGAAGATGCGCCGGGAGATCGCGGAGATGAAGACCGGCCGCGAGATCAAGCGGCAGGAGCGCAGGCGCCACAGGGTGCCGTCGGTCGCGATCGCGGGATATACGAACGCGGGGAAGTCCTCGCTGCTCAACCGCCTCACCGGCGCCGGAGTCCTGGTGGAGAACGCGCTCTTCGCCACTCTGGACCCGACCGTGCGCCGGGCCGAGACACCGAGCGGCAGGATCTACACGCTGGCGGACACCGTCGGATTCGTCCGGCATCTGCCGCACCACCTCGTGGAGGCGTTCCGCTCGACCATGGAGGAGGTCGGGGACTCCGATCTGATCCTGCATGTGGTCGACGGGTCGCACCCCGCTCCGGAGGAGCAGCTGGCCGCCGTGCGTGAGGTGATCCGCGACGTGGGCGCGGTGGACGTCCGCGAGATCGTGGTGATCAACAAGGCCGACGCGGCGGACCCCGAGGTCCTCCAGCGGCTGCTGCGGATGGAGCGGCACGCGATCGCCGTGTCGGCGCGTACCGGCGCCGGTATGGCCGAGCTGCTGGCGCTCATCGACACCGAGCTGCCCAGGCCCGAGATCACGGTCGAGGCCCTGGTGCCGTACACCTCCGGCGGCCTGGTCTCGCGGGTGCACGCCGAGGGTGAGGTGCTGTCCGAGGAGCACACCCCGGAGGGCACGCTGCTGAAGGCGCAGGTCCACGAGGAACTGGCCGCGGCGCTCGCCGTGTACGTGCCGGTTCCCGCGGTCGGCTGACCGAGGCACCACGGCACGCGCACCGCTCGCCCACCGCGATGTGGCCGGCGTCAGGTGCGGACGTAGTACGGCGGAAGGCCCGCCCCCTCTTCCCGAGGGGGCGGGCCTTCCGGCGTACCGACTGCTTAACGCGATTGCCTACTGGCCCGCGAACTTGTCACTCATCATCGTGTAGAGCTGCTCGGCGCCCTCACCGAACCGGGGACCGGCCAGCCAGCCCGCGGTGACCGGGCCGATCGAGGTGTTGGAGACCAGCACCGACTCACCGTCAGGCCCGGCCGCGATCCAGCCGCCGCCGGAGGAACCACCGGTCATGGTGCAGCCGATGCGCCACATCGTGGGCGTACCGGGGGCGATCGAGAGCCGGCCGGCCGCGTCCACGCACTTGTGCATGATCAGCCCGTCGTACGGCGGGGCAGCGGGGTAACCCCACGCGCCCAGATTGCCGATGCCGCTCGCCTCCGGGGCGTCGAAGTCCACGTCCAGGGCCGCGCCGACGGTCTCCTCCAGCGACTTGCCGCCGTTCTCCGGGGTGACGTGCATGACCGAGTAGTCGTACGCCGCTCCGTCGCCGCCGGTCGGGCCACCCTGGCTGATCCACTCGTTGGAGGTCGCGACCCAGTCGGCCCAGTATTGCCCGTACGGCGCGACCTCCTGCGGCTGCGCGTTCTGCAGCGCGTCGGCGGACTTGCCCGTGTTGTTGTAGGCGGGGACGAACATGATGTTCCGGTACCAGCCGCCGCCGGCGCCTGCGTGCACGCAGTGGCCGGCGGTCCACACCAGGTTGGACTTGCCGGGGTTCTTCGGGTCCTTGACGACGGTGGCCGAGCAGACCATGGAGCCCTGGGGGGAGTCGAAGAAGACCTTGCCGACCGGCGCCGCGTGGTCGGTGTACGGGGTCTTCTCGGGCTCGGCCTGGACGGGCTGCGGCTCGGGGTCGGTGACGTCCTGGTCGCCGGAGATGTCACCGGCGGCGAGGGTCTTCGTCGGCGACTTCGCCGCCTTCATCCGCTCGGGCTTCCACAGGTCCTTGATGACCGGGTTGACGAAGTCCTTCGCGCTGCGCAGCCACTTGTCCTTGTCCCAGTTCTTCCACTCACCGTCCTTCCACTTCTCCGGGTCGACACCGTGCTCCTTGAGCCGGTCGGCCAGATCCGCGGGAATCCCGCCGCCTGCCTCGTCGGCGGGAGTTGACGCGGCGGGCTTGTCGGACGCGCTGTCGTCGGTGTCACCGCCGCAGGCCGTCGCCGTCAGCGCGAGGGCCGCGACGAGGCTGGTGGCAGCCAGCAGCGGACGTATCGATCGCATGAAAAACGTTCCCCCTGAAAGTACTTGAGTCACTTGCCATGAGCGTGTCACGCAAAAAGGTGGCCCTCAGGCGGACCACCTTGCGGTGACCTCACTCTATGCGGCCCGTTTCCGGGCTCGCCAAGGAGGGATTGCCTGCGGGCGGTCCGCGTGTCCCGGGTGTGCGTCGGGCACCCGGACCGCCCGCCGGATCCCGCTTACCGGTCGGCGTACTTCTTGCTGACCGCCTCGTAGATGCCCTTGGCCTCGTCACCGAGACGCGGGCCCGCGAGCCAGCCCGCGGTCACCGGGCCGATGGAGGTGTTCGACACCAGGGCGGGCTGACCGTCCTGGCCGTTCGCGATCCAGCCGCCCCCGGACGAACCGCCGGTCATCGTGCATCCGATGCGGTGCATCGTCGGGTCCTGGGCGTTGATGGACAGTCGGCCGGGCTTGTCCTCGCACCGGAAGAGCTTCTGGCCGTCGTAAGGCGGCGCCGCCGGATAGCCGGTCGCCGTCATGGAATCGATCTCCGGCGTGGCCGGTGCGTTGAACTCGACCGGCAGCGCGGCACCGACGGTCTCCTCCAGCGACTTGCCGTCACTGCCCTTCTCGGGCGTCACATGGATCACCGCGAAGTCGAACGGAGCACCCAGACCGCCCGTCGGCGCTCCCTCCGAGATCCACTCCTCGGAGGTCTGCGCCCACTCGCCCCACCAGATGCCGTGTGGTGCGATCTCCTCCTTGGGCGCGCTCTCCAACTCCGAGATCGCCATGGCGCCGTTGTTGTACGAGGGGACGAAGGCGATGTTCCGGTACCAGCCGCCGCTCTTGCCCGCGTGCACACAATGGCCCGCAGTCCACACCATGTTGGACTTACCGGGGTTGGCGGGGTCCCTCACCACCGTCGCCGAGCAGACCATCGAACCTTCCGGCCCGTCGAAGAACAGCTTGCCCGCCTCGGGCGCGTCCCCGTCGTACGGCGCGTTCACCGCCGCCGCGTCGACCGCCCGCGGAGTCGGGTCGGTGACACCCGCGTCGCCGGAGATGTCCTCCTCCTCGACCGGCCTGTCGGGCTCTTCGGCGTCCCGCATCCGGTCGGGGTCCCAGAGGTCCTCGATGATCGGGTTGACGTAGTCCCGTGCCTCACGGAGCCACTTGTCCTTGTCCCAGTTCTTCCACTCGCCGTCCTTCCACTTGTCCAGGTCGATCCCGCGCTCCTTGAGGCGGTCCTGAAGATCGGCCGGGACGGTGATCCTGTCGTCGGAGGACTCCCCGGCCGAACCGCTCGGCTTGTCCGCCGAGTTCGTCTCCTCGGTGGGCCCGCAGGCGGTGGCCGTGAGTGCCAGGATCGCCGCGAACGAGGCGACCGCGACCGCGGAAGAGCTTCTACGCCGCGCGCTCCTCCCACGGCGAGTGGTGAACGGTGGGCGAATGGCTCGCATGTCGGGATCCCCCTGGGACTTCGGAACTGTTCCGCACTGACGAATCAACTGGACCGAACCGGATGAATCGACCCGGTCCTGGGGACCGGCACGGGAATTCGGCCCCACTATGCCGGTGCCGTTGGGGACGGCGCGGAGCAGGGCCGTGGTTCCGCCGCCGAAGGATCTTCCGATCGGCCGTGCTCCCGGACGCCTCCCGTCGTTGGTACCTTCGGGGGACTCGACGCCGGCGTTCACCACGCGCACCGCGGCGCTCGACCCGCCGCGTCGACGCGTGACGTAACCGTTCCGGCGGGAGGACCGACAGCTGTGGCCGTGACCGAACTCCTTGCACCGATGCCACTCGTCGCACCCGCCGGCGACGCCTCCACCCGGTCCGGGGACCACCGCTGTGACGACCAGCGGAAAGACCACCGACACCACCGGCCGGCGACCGCACCGGTCCGCTGACCCGGCCCCCCTCACAAGGAAGTCCTCCCGTGAACTCCACCCCCACGCCCGACGCACCCGAGATCGTCGGCCACCCCGCCATCCAGGACCCCCGCCCGGGCGATCCGAACCACACGGTGACCGCCGCGCCCGTGACGATCGCCGCCGCCACGGTGCCCCGCCAAGTGCCCGCCGTCGAAGGGGCGGACGCCGATCTCCGCACTCCGGCCGCACCCGCCGCGGATCCGGCCGCCGCCCGGACGACGGCGGCAACGGTCGCCGGCCCCCCGGACCACCTCGACGACCCCGACGCGGGGAAGGCCGCCGACGCCGCGTCCGTGGAGAACCTGCTGCGGTGCTGGGTCAGGGAGAGCGAGGTCGCCCGGCCCGACGGAGACATCCTCAGGATCCCGCTCGACGCGAGCGGCACCGCCCTGCTCGTCCCCGTGCGCTACTGGTCGGCCACCGGCTGGCACCGCTTCGGCATGCCGCTCCTGGAGAGCGCGGGGCCCCACTCCGCTCCCGTCGACGCCGTCACCGTCGCCGCGCTCCTCAGCCGCGAGTCGGGTGGGAGCGAAGGCGCCCAACTGGTCGCCAGGGTCGCCGACTCCGTCCGTCGCACGGCCGACTTCCTCACCGACCGACGAGCAACCCCCGGCCCCACGGGCACCGACCTCTTCCTCACCGGCGAACAGTCCCTCGTCCTCGGTCACCCCCTCCACCCCACACCCAAGAGCCGCGAAGGGCTCTCCGACACCGAACACCGCCACTTCTCACCCGAGTTGCGAGGCTCCTTCCCCCTCCACTGGTTCGCCGTCGACCGGTCCGTGCTCGCCACCGACTCGGCCTGGACCGAACAGGGCCGCGCCGTCCACGCGGAGCAGCTCACCACCCGTCTCGCGGGAGATCTGGCACTGCCCGACCACACCGTCCCGCTGCCTCTCCACCCCTGGCAGGCACGTGAGTTGACGCACCGCCCCGCCGTACGTGCGCTCCTCGACGCCGGCCTCCTCCACGATCTCGGGCCGCACGGCGACCCCTGGCACCCCACCTCCTCCGTCCGGACGGTGCACCGGACCGGCGCACCCGCCATGCTCAAGCTGTCCCTCGGCGTACGCATCACCAACTCCCGCCGGGAGAACCTCCGCAAGGAACTCCACCGCGGGGTCGAGGTCCACCGGCTGCTGCGCGGCGGCCTCGCCCAGCAGTGGCGCGCCGAGCACCCCGGGTTCGACATCGTGCGCGACCCCGCCTGGCTCGCCGTCGACACTCCCGACGGCGAACCGGTCGCCGGGCTCGACGTGATGCTGCGCCACAACCCGTTCCGCCCCGAGAACGACGCCGTATGCGTCGCCGGACTCGTCACCCCCCGCCCCTGGCCCGGCCGCCCGGACACGCACTCCCGTCTCGCCGACATCGTGAACCGCCTGGTCGCCCGCACCGGCCGGCCCGCCGGCGCCGTCTCGGCGGAGTGGTTCCTTCGCTATCTCGACCAGGTCGTACGCCCGGTGCTCTGGCTCGACGGCACGGCGGGCGTCGCGCTGGAAGCCCACCAGCAGAACACTCTGGTGGTCCTCGACCCCGACGGCTGGCCCGTCGGCGGTCGCTACCGCGACAACCAGGGCTACTACTTCCGCGAGTCCCACCGCGAAGCGCTCGACCGCCGCCTCCCCGACATCGGCAAGGTCAGCGACACCTTCGTCCCCGACCACATCACCGACGAACGTTTCGCCTACTACCTCGGCATCAACAACGTCCTCGGTCTCATCGGGGCTTTCGGCTCCCAGCGTCTCGCCGACGAACGCGTACTCATCGCCGCCTTCCGTCAGTTCCTCACCCGCGCCGCGGCACTCGGCTCACCTCTGCCCGGTCAACTCCTAGAGGCGGCAACCCTGAGCTGCAAGGCCAACCTGCTGACCCGACTGCACGGCCTGGACGAACTCGTCGGCCCGGTCGACACCCAGTCCGTCTACGTCACCATCGCCAACCCCCTTCGCTCCTGACCGAACACATCCGCCGGAACTGCCGAGAGGAGACCGCCACCGTGCCTCCCAGCGACGCGAGCCCCGGCACCGGGACCAGCACCGGAGCCGGAGCCGGTCCGGGACCGCAGCCGGCCGCGGACGCCCAGGACACCCTCGACCTGCGGCTGACCGAGGACCTCGTCGCGGTGTTCGGAGAGGATGAACAGGTGCCCGCCGAGACACCGCCGTCGGCCGGTGCCGGCGAGTCCGCGCTGCTCGATTTCCCCTCCAGGTGGGGCGCGGCGGGCACCGCCGCCGGTGTCTTCCAGCTCGTCCCCGTACGGCTTGAACGCGATCTGACCATCATCAGCCGCTGGATGAACGACCCCGCCGTCGCCGCCTTCTGGGAACTGGCAGGACCCGAAGCCGTCACCGCCGACCACCTGCGCACCCAACTGCGCGGCGACGGACGCAGCGTCCCCTGCCTGGGCGTGCTCGACGGCGTCCCCATGAGCTATTGGGAGCTCTACCGCGCCGATCTCGATCCCCTCGCCCGCCATTACCCCGCCCGCCTCCATGACACAGGAATCCACCTGCTTATCGGTGGTGTGGCCAACCGCGGCCGCGGTGTCGGCACCACCCTCCTCAGAGCCGTCTCCGACCTTGTTCTCGACCACCGCCCGCACTGCGGCCGCGTCATCGCCGAACCGGACATGCGCAACACCCCCTCCGTCTCCGCCCTTCTCACCGCAGGCTTCCGCTTCTCGGCAGAGCTCGACCTCCCCGACAAACGAGCCGCGCTCATGATTCGCGAACGAGCGCTGCGGGACCTGCTGTGAACGACCCGCTGCTTTCCATACACCGCACGATCCACATCGGTTCCGTCCCGAGGAGTCCCCTTGCCGACATCCCCGACCGCACGCGCCTCCGCGACCACCGGCAGCGGTTCCGCGACCAGCCCGATATCCGGTGACCCCGGTACGGACATCACCAGCACCACCGGCAACTCCATACCCTCCGCCCCCGGCAACCCCCTCACCACCACCCCGCTTTTCACCCCGCCCGAGCTGACCCCGCAGCTCTGGGCCGGGGCCGCCGCCCGCCTCCTCGCCAAGCTCCTCGGCGAATTCGCGTACGAGGAGATCATCGAGCCGGTCGCACGGGCCGGCGCCAACGGCGAAGCCCCCGACCGGTACACGCTCGCCCTCGACGACGGCACCCCCCTCACCTTCACCGCCCGACGCGGCGCCTACGGCAGCTGGCGCGTCGACCCCGACTCCGTCGAACACGCCGGAGAGCCCTTCCGGGACCCCCTCCGCTTCCTCGTCCTCGCGCGCCGCACCCTCGCGATCGACGGGGCCACTCTCGGCCATCTCGTCCGCGAACTGAACGCCACCCTCGTCGCCGACGCCAGGATCGACGGCACCGCGTTCACCGCGGCCCAGCTCGCCGACCTCGACTACGCGGAACTCGAAGGCCACCAGACCGGCCACCCCTGGCTCATCCTCAACAAGGGCCGCACGGGCTTCTCGGCCACCGACGCCACCCGCTGGGCACCCGAGTCCCGCACCCCCTCCAGGCTCCCCTGGATAGCGGTCAGCACCGACCTCGCGGCCTACCGGGGCGTCCCCTCGCTCGCCTCTCCCGAGCAGCTCTACGGCTCCGAACTCGACCCCGCGACACGTGACGGCTTCGCCTCCGTGCTCCGCTCCCGCGGCCTCGACCCGGACACGTACCTCTATCTCCCCGTACACCCCTGGCAGTGGGACGAAGTGCTCCTGCCGCTCTACGCCGCCGAGATAGCCGGCGGAGCGATCGTCCCGCTCCCCGCCGACGGGGACGTCAGACTGCCGCAGCAGTCCATCCGTACGTTCCTCAACACCACCCGGCCGGACCGGCACACGGTGAAACTGCCGCTGTCCATCCTGAACACCCTCGTCTGGCGCGGACTGCCCACCGAACGCACACTCGCCGCTCCGGCCGTCACCGCCTGGATGCGAGGGCTGTACGAGTCGGACCCCTTCCTCCACGACGAATGCGGAGTGATCCTGCTCGGCGAAGTGGCGTCGGTGACGGTGACCCACCCGCTCTACGACCACCTTCCGGAAGTCCCCTACCAGTACAAGGAACTGCTCGGCGCGATCTGGCGGGAGCCCCTTTCCACCCGTCTCGCCCCCGGCGAGCGCGCGCGGACTCTCGCGTCCCTCCTGCACACCGACCCGCAGGGCCGCGCCTTCACCGCCGAGCTCGTCGAACGGTCCGGGCTCCCCGCCGAGGTCTGGCTCCGCCACCTCTTCGCGGCGCTGCTGCCGCCCCTGCTGCGCTTCCTCTACCGCTACGGCACCGTCTTCTCGCCGCACGGGGAGAACGCCGTCGTCGTCTTCGACGAGAGGGACGTTCCGGTGCGCCTCGCGATCAAGGACTTCGTGGACGACGTGAACGTCAGCGCCCAGCCGCTGCCGGAGCACGACGCGATGCCCCAGGAGGTGAGAGACACCCTCCTTACCGAAGAGCCGGGGTTCCTGACCCAGTTCATCCACTCCGGGCTCTTCATCGGCGTCTTCCGCTTTCTCGCACCGTTGTGCCAGGAGCAACTGGACGTACCGGAGCGGACGTTCTGGTCACTCGTACGGGCCGAGATCCTCCGGCACCAGGCCCGGTTCCCGGAACTCAAGGACCGCTTCGACACGTTCGACCTGCTCACGCCCCGTATCGCGCGGCTCTGCCTCAACCGCAACCGGCTGCATGTCGACGGATACCGCGACCGCGCGGAGCGCCCGCACGCAGCCGTGCACGGGACGGTGCCCAACCCCCTCGCCCGCCCGGCGGGCGATGCGGGCGGGACGTGATCGTCGTTGTCAGTGGCGAGCCGTAGGGTGGTCGAGCTATGACGAAGCCATCTCTCTCCGAGCTCCTCCATGCCGCCGTCACCGCAGTCGGCGGTGTGGAACGCCCAGGCCAGGTCACCATGGCCGAGGCCGTCGCGGAGGTCATCGACGACAACTCCCATCTGCTCGTGCAGGCCGGCACCGGCACCGGAAAGTCACTCGGCTATCTGGTGCCCGCGCTGGCGCACGGCGAGCGTGTCGTGGTGGCCACCGCGACCCTGGCCCTGCAGCGCCAGCTCGTGGAGCGTGACCTTCCGCGCACGGTCGACGCGCTGAGCCCCCTGCTGGGGCGGCGGCCCGAGTACGCCATGCTCAAGGGCCGCTCCAACTACCTCTGTCTGCACCGTCTCAACGAGGGTGTGCCGCAGGAGGAGGAGGACGGGCTCTTCGACCAGTTCGAGGCGGCGGCGCCCACGAGCAAGCTCGGCCAGGACCTGCTGAGGATGCGGGACTGGGCGGACAAGACGGAGACGGGTGACCGGGACAATCTCACGCCGGGTGTCTCGGACCGGGCGTGGGCGCAGATCTCCGTGTCGTCCCGTGAGTGTCTGGGTGCGGCGAAGTGCGCGTACGGCGCGGAGTGCTTCGCCGAGATGGCACGCGAGCGGGCCAAGCTCGCCGATGTCGTGATCACCAACCACGCGCTCCTCGCCATCGACGCGATCGAGGGCGCACCCGTCGTCCCGAAGCACGAGGTGCTGATCGTCGACGAGGCCCACGAGCTGGTGTCACGGGTGACCGGGGTCGCCACCGGCGAGCTCACCCCCGGCCAGGTGAACCGCGCGGTGCGCCGAGCGGCCAAGCTGGTCAACGAGAAGGCGGCCGACTCGCTCCAGACGGCCGCCGAGACCTTCGAGCGGCTGATGGAGCTGGCGCTCCCCGGCCGGCTCGAAGAGATCCCCGAAGACCTCGGCTACGCGCTGATGGCCTTGCGTGACGCCGCGCGTACGGTGATCTCGGCGATGGGAGCCACCCGCGACAAGTCCGTGCAGGACGAGGACGCCGTACGCAAGCAGGCTCTGGCGTCCGTCGAGTCCGTCCACAGCGTCGCGGAGCGGATCGCCAACGGCAGTGAATGGGACGTGGTCTGGTACGAACGCCACGACCGTTTCGGGGCGTCTCTGCGGGTCGCCCCGCTCTCGGTCTCCGGCCTGCTGAGGGAGAAGCTTTTCAACGAGCGTTCGGTGGTCCTGACCTCGGCCACGCTGAAGCTCGGCGGCGACTTCAACGGCGTCGGCGCGTCGCTGGGGCTGGCACCGGAGGGGACGGAGGGGGAAGACGTCCCGCAGTGGAAGGGCATCGACGTCGGCTCGCCCTTCGACTATCCCAAGCAGGGCATCCTCTATGTCGCGCGTCATCTCTCCCCTCCCAGCCGGGAGCCGTCGCGCGGCGACATGATGGACGAGCTCGCCGAGCTGGTCGAGGCGGCCGGCGGCCGTACGCTCGGACTGTTCTCGTCCATGCGGGCCGCCCAGGCGGCCGCCGAGGAGCTGCGCGGCCGGCTCGACACACCGATCCTCCTCCAAGGGGAGGAAACCCTGGGCGAGTTGATCAAGGCTTTCGCGGCCGACCCCGCGACATGTCTGTTCGGCACGCTGTCGCTCTGGCAGGGCGTGGACGTCCCCGGGCCGAGTTCACAGCTGGTGGTGATGGACCGGATTCCGTTCCCGCGCCCGGACGATCCGCTGATGAGCGCGCGCCAGAAGGCGGTGGAAGAGGCAGGTGGCAACGGCTTCATGGCCGTGGCGGCCACCCATGCCGCCCTGCTGATGGCGCAGGGCGCGGGCCGCCTCGTGCGGGCCTCGGGGGACCGTGGTGTCGTGGCCGTACTGGACTCGCGGCTGGCGAACGCGCGGTACAGCAGCTATCTACGGGCCTCGATGCCCGATTTCTGGTACACGACGGACCGCAACCAGGCCCGTCGCTCGCTGGCCGCGATCGACGCGCGGGCCAAGGCGGACGGCCGGTAGCCGGAAGGCCTGAAGGACCCAGAAGAGCCGGAGCGGGCCCGGATCACGGAACGGGCCCGACCGGCCGCGGGCCCGCGACGTACCTGGGGCGGGCACAGCGAGGCCCCGGGACCGGCGCAGTAGGTCCCGGGGCCGGCCTGAGCCGGCGAGCCCTCACACCCGCCGCAGGACCGCCACGACCTTGCCGAGGATCGTCGCGTCGTCGCCGGGAATCGGCTGGTACGCCGCGTTGTGCGGGAGCAGCCAGACATGGCCGTCCTCGCGCCGGAAGCGCTTGACGGTGGCCTCACCGTCCAGCATGGCGGCCACGATGTCCCCGTTCTCCGCCACCGGCTGGCGGCGGACCGTCACCCAGTCGCCGTCACAGATCGCCGCTTCGATCATCGAGTCTCCGACGACCTTGAGGACGAACAGCTCACCGTCACCGACCAGTTGGCGGGGGAGCGGGAACACGTCCTCGACCGACTCCTCGGCGAGGATCGGCCCGCCCGCCGCGATCCGGCCCACCAACGGCACGTACGACGCGGCGGGTTTGCCGGTGGTGTCCGTCTGCTGGGTACTCGGCTGGTCCGACCCCCGGACCTCGTACGCCCTCGGCCGGTGCGGATCCCTGCGCAGGAATCCCTTGCGCTCCAGAGCCATCAACTGATGGGCGACGGAGGATGTGCTGGACAGGCCGACGGCCTGGCCGATCTCCCGCATCGACGGGGGATATCCCCGCCGCTGCACGGAGTCGCGGATGACTTCGATGACCCGCCGCTGCCGGTCCGTGAGACCGGAGCTGTCCGCCCGGATTCCAGGAGGTCGGCCGGGCAGCGAACGGGTGGGCTTTACGCCCTCCGGATTTGCGGCTGCGTCATTCATGGCATGCACCGGCTCGAGTCGGCTCTGGGAGCGGTCCTGGGCGGTAATGGTGGCGCTGTCTGCTGCGGTGGTCACGTCGGCCCCTCTCGAAATGTTCTCCCTAGCTGGACAACGGTAGTTGCTTTCGAAAGGTTGCGCCAAACACACGTTCGAGTGAAAATCCCCGGAAGCGCTGACGCGGCAATTTCAGCGGTGTATGTGGCGCCTATTCGACACCCCTCCGCACCGCCCGCGGACCGCCCGTCCAAGGCCCGTCCACGACGTGTCCATGGGTCGCCGAGGGCCCGAAGCGGTCATGCCCGACGCCCTGGCGGCACGGCCGACGGCGCCCCCAGTGTCTCATCGGGCGGCCCGGGACCACGGGACCTTCCGGGCTCCCGTACTCTCGTGCCGGGCATCCTCGCGCCGAGCGCCGCAGGGCCGCCGATCCCTCGTCCACCGCGACACGCGCGATCGCTCCGAAGCGTGCGCGATCCCCACATGTAGTGGTTGGATTGGCTCAGTCGCCCAGAAGTAGTGGTCCCGGGTCTTTCCTCGCCGAGGCCATCGCCTATGCTGGAGACCGCTTCGTACGGCCCGTCCAGGGCCCGTCGGGGCTTCTCAGTCGTGCTGTGAAGGAGGGTCGGAAGCCATGCACTGCCCCTTCTGCAGGCATCCCGACAGCCGTGTCGTCGACAGTCGCACCACCGACGACGGGACGTCCATCCGACGCCGCCGTCAGTGTCCCGACTGCTCGCGCCGTTTCACGACGGTGGAGACCGCCTCGCTGATGGTGATCAAGCGCAGCGGAGTCACGGAGCCTTTCAGCCGCACCAAGGTCATCTCCGGTGTGCGCAAGGCATGTCAGGGACGACCGGTCACCGAGGACGCTCTCGCCCAACTCGGCCAGCGGGTCGAGGAGGCGCTGCGCGCCACCGGCAGCGCCGAACTGACCACCCACGATGTAGGGCTGGCCATACTCGGCCCCTTGCAGGAACTCGACCTCGTCGCGTACCTGCGCTTCGCATCCGTATACAGGGCGTTCGACTCGCCCGAAGACTTCGAGGCCGCCGTGGCGGAGCTCCGCAAGCGGCCTCCTGGAGAGAAAGGCGGGTCCGGCGCGACCCCCGGGGTCCCCGAGCCCGTCACCGCTGCCGACTGACCGGACACCGGCAGCGGCACCGGCACCGGTCACACCGACGTGTCGGTGACGACCGATCGGTCATCGATGGATCATCGATCGGTTACCGACCTATCGCGACAGCTCAGCGACCGATTATTGTCGATCGGGCGCCCGGCGGCGATGAGACCCGCCACGAGCGCCCCACGAGGCGCCCGTGGCATCGGACACATCACTGTGCCAAGGGAAGAACGTGGCACTTCAGGGCGTTTTCGCCTGTATATGGGAGGCGGCATGACAGAGACGGCGAGCGGTCCGACGGCGCGAGGTTCCCGGAGCAAGGGAGCCAAGACCGGCAAGGGCCTGCGTATCGAGCGAATCCACACGACCCCCGGCGTGCATCCGTACGACGAGGTGGTCTGGGAGCGCCGGGACGTCGTCATGACCAATTGGCGCGACGGGTCGGTCAACTTCGACCAGCGTGGCGTCGAGTTCCCCGGCTTCTGGTCGGTGAACGCGGTCAACATCGTCACCAGCAAGTACTTCCGCGGGGCCGTCGGCACGCCCCAGCGTGAGACGAGCCTCAGGCAGCTCATCGACCGGATCGTGAAGACGTACCGCAAGGCGGGCGAGGAGAACGCCTACTTCGCCTCGCCCGCGGACGCCGAGATCTTCGAGCACGAGCTGGCGTACGCCCTCCTGCACCAGATCTTCAGCTTCAACTCGCCGGTGTGGTTCAACGTCGGGACGCCTCAGCCCCAGCAGGTCTCGGCCTGCTTCATCCTGGCCGTCGACGACTCCATGGAGTCGATCCTCGACTGGTACAAGGAAGAGGGCATGATCTTCAAGGGCGGCTCCGGCGCCGGCCTGAACCTCTCGCGGATCCGTTCTTCCAAGGAGCTTCTCTCCTCGGGCGGCAACGCCTCGGGTCCCGTCTCCTTCATGCGCGGTGCCGACGCCTCCGCCGGGACGATCAAGTCCGGCGGCGCCACGCGCCGTGCGGCCAAGATGGTCATCCTCGACGTCGACCACCCCGACATCGAGAACTTCATCGAGACCAAGGTGAAGGAAGAGGAGAAGATTCGCGCCCTTCGTGACGCGGGCTTCGACATGGACCTGGGCGGCGACGACATCACGTCCGTCCAGTACCAGAACGCCAACAACTCGGTCCGGGTGAACGACGAGTTCATGAAGGCCGTCGAGGCGGGGGGGAAGTTCGGACTTCGCGCCCGGATGACCGGTGAAGTCATCGAAGAGGTCGAGGCGAAGTCCCTCTTCCGCAAGATGGCCGAGGCCGCCTGGGCCTGCGCCGACCCCGGCATTCAGTACGACGACACGATCAACCAGTGGCACACCTGCCCGGAATCCGGCCGGATCAACGGCTCGAACCCGTGCAGCGAGTACATGCACCTGGACAACACGTCATGCAATCTCGCCTCGTTGAACCTCATGAAGTTCCTCAAGGACGACACCAAGGGAAACCAGTCCTTCGAGATCGACCGTTTCTCCAAGGTCGTCGAACTGGTCATCACGGCGATGGACATCTCCATCTGCTTCGCGGACTTCCCGACCCAGAAGATCGGCGAGAACACCCGCGCCTTCCGTCAGTTGGGTATCGGCTACGCCAACCTCGGCGCCCTGCTGATGGCGACCGGTCACGCGTACGACAGTGACGGCGGGCGCGCGCTCGCCGGCGCGATCACCTCCCTGATGACGAGCACCTCGTACAAGCGCTCCGCCGAACTGGCCGCGGTCGTCGGTCCGTACGACGGCTACGCGCGCAACGCCGTGCCGCACCAGCGCGTCATGAAGCAGCACGCGGACGCCAACGGCGCGGCCGTGCACGTCGACGACCTGGACAGCCCGATCTGGGCCGCGGCCACGGAGGCCTGGCAGGACGTCATCCGTCTCGGCGCCAAGAACGGCTTCCGCAACGCGCAGGCCTCGGTCATCGCGCCCACCGGCACCATCGGTCTCGCGATGTCCTGCGACACGACGGGCCTTGAGCCCGACCTCGCGCTGGTCAAGTTCAAGAAGCTCGTCGGCGGCGGCTCGATGCAGATCGTGAACGGCACGGTGCCGCAGGCCCTGCGCCGCCTGGGCTACCAGGAGGAGCAGATCGAGGCGGTCGTCGCCCACATCGCCGAGAACGGCAACGTGATCGACGCGCCCGGCCTCAAGCCCGAGCACTACTCGGTCTTCGACTGCGCGATGGGCGAGCGTTCCATCTCCGCGATGGGCCACGTCCGGATGATGGCGGCGATCCAGCCGTGGATCTCCGGCGCGCTCTCCAAGACGGTGAACCTGCCGGAGACGGCCACCGTCGAGGACGTCGAGGAGGTCTACTTCCAGGCGTGGAAGCTCGGCGTCAAGGCGCTGGCGATCTACCGCGACAACTGCAAGGTCGGCCAGCCGCTCTCCGCGAAGAAGAAGGAACAGGTCGCGGAGAAGGCCGAGGACACGATCCGCCAGGCGGTCGAGAAGGTCGTCGAGTACCGCCCCGTACGGATGCGCCTGCCCAAGGGGCGCCCCGGCATCACCACGTCCTTCACGGTGGGCGGCGCCGAGGGTTACATGACGGCGAACTCCTACCCGGACGACGGGCTCGGCGAGGTCTTCCTGAAGATGTCCAAGCAGGGGTCGACCCTCGCGGGCATGATGGACGCCTTCTCGATCGCGGTGTCGGTGGGACTTCAGTACGGCGTCCCGCTGGAGACGTACGTCTCGAAGTTCACGAACATGCGCTTCGAGCCGGCCGGTATGACGGACGACCCGGACGTGCGGCTCGCCCAGTCGATCGTGGACTACATTTTCCGTCGGCTGGCGCTGGACTTCCTCCCGTTCGAGACGCGTTCGGCCCTCGGGATCCACTCGGCGGACGAGCGCCAGCGTCACCTGGAGACCGGCTCGTACGAGCCCTCCCTGGAGGACGAGGGACTGGACGCGGACAGCCTGGTGCAGTCCACCCCGCGCCCGGTGGAGCCGCTGAAGTCGGTGGGCCCGAGGGTGACGTCGAACGCGGGGGAGGCGCCGGCTCCCAAGCAGGCGCACACCTCGGCCGAACTGGTCGAGATGCAACTCGGTATCAGCGCCGACGCGCCGCTCTGCTTCTCGTGCGGCACCAAGATGCAGCGGGCGGGGTCCTGCTACATCTGCGAGGGCTGCGGGTCGACGAGCGGCTGCAGCTGAGACTGAGCGCAATCGCGTCGAGTGCACCACTCGGCAGACGCTCATCTGACGAGTAACCCCTGATGGAAAGGGCGTCGGCTTCGCGCCGGCGCCCTTTTCGCGTAGCGGCCCGCGCGTCACCGGCGCTTCCCGGCCGGCGGGTCCGGTCCGGAGCGGCCCAGAATGCCCCCACTCGGAGAAGGGCTTCGGCCTGACCGCGAAAAGGTGTATTTTAGTGTTGACTATAAAAATAGGGGCGGGGATCGGAGGCGATCATGGCTGGGGGAAGGCCGCGCAGTTTCGACAGTGACACGGCCCTTGACCGGGCCCTGGAGGTGTTCTGGCGCCAGGGTTATGAAGGCACCGGGATCACCGAGCTGACAAAGGTGATGGGCATCAACAACGCCCCCAGCCTGTACAACGCCTTCGGAAGCAAGGAGCAGCTGTTCCGGAAGGTGCTGGACCGGTACGCCGAGGGGCCGGCGCGGTATATCGGTGAGGCATTCGACCAGCCGACGGCTCGGGCGACCGTGGAGGCGCTCCTGCACGGCGCGGCGGACGCCACGACGCGGCCCGACAGTCCACGTGGCTGCATCACGGTGCAGGGGGCCCTGGCGTGCTCGCCGGACGCGGAGCCCGCACGCGAGGAGCTGACCGCACGCCGGGCCGCCGGTGAGGTCGCCCTGCGCGGACGCCTGGAGCAGGCGGCCAGTGGCGGGGAGCTTCCGGCAGGTGCTGACGCCGATGTTCTCGCGCGCTACTTCACCACCATTTACCAGGGCATCGCCGTACAGGCCGCCGGTGGAGCGACCCGGGAGCAGCTGCATCAGGTCGTGGACACGGCCATGACCGTCTGGCCGCGACCGACCGACGCCTGACCGCGCACTCCGCGCCCGCCCCACCCCGCGCGCGCCGGGGTGGGGCCCGCCTGTCCGGTCGGCGGCGCCTTCGACCGGGGACCCGCAACTCGATTCAGTTGACATGGGCCCTCTGGCGTCATAGTTTTTTAGTGACCACTAAAAAACGCGTAGGCGGGTCTGCGTGGACGGCTGTCGGCCGTCCGCCGGACCTCGCCCGCATCTCACCGAGGAGCACACCCGCCATGGGACAACTGGAAGGCAAGACAGCCGTCGTGACCGGAGGCACCAGCGGGATCGGCCTGGCCGCCGCTGAGCGTTTCGCCGCGGAGGGCGCGCACGTCTTCGTCACCGGCCGCCGCCAGGACGCGCTCGACGCCGCGGTGGCCAGGATCGGCCCCAACGCCACAGGCGTCCGCGGCGACGTGGCCGTCCTGGCCGACCTGGACCGGCTCTACGAGGCCGTGGAGCGGCAGAACCGACGTATAGACGTGCTGTACGCCAACGCGGGCGGCGGCGAGTTCGCCACCCTGGAGCAGGTCACCGAGAAGCACTTCGACGAGACCTTCGCCGGCAACACCAAGGGCATGCTGTTCACGGTCCAGAAGGCTCTGCCACTGCTCAACGACGGCGCCTCCGTCATCCTGCAGTCCTCCAACGCCGCCACCCTCGGCAACGAGGCGTTCGGCGTCTACGCGGCCTCCAAAGCGGCCGTGCGTTCCTTCGCCCGCACCTGGGCCGCCGAACTCAAGGGCCGCTCGATCCGGGTCAACGCCATCAGCCCCGGCACCATCGACACCCCCGGCATCGACGGCCTCGCCCCCGACCAGGAGCAGGCCGACCAGCTCAAGTCCTTCATGGCGGGCACCATCCCGATGGGACGCATCGGGGCCCCCGACGAGGTGGCAAGCGCCGCGCTTTTCCTCGCCTCGGACCAGAGCACCTACATCACCGGCATCGACCTCTTCGTCGACGGCGGCCGCAACCAGATCTAGGCACCGCGCGCCCCCTCCCCGGACCGGAAGCCGAGCACCCGGCCAGGGAGGGGGGCGGGCGGCCCCGACCTCACCGACAGGACACACGCAATGCAGCTGGGACAGACGGGCGTCTGGAGCATCGAACTGCGGACGGCGGACCCGCACGAGATCACCGACGCCGCGACCGAACTCGACGAACTGGGCTGGGGAGCCCTGTGGATCCCGGGTCTGGGAGGCGGCGACATCCTCGCCGACTCGCAACGGCTCCTGCGGGCCACGCGCGTGGCGAAGGTGGCCGTGGGCGTCGCGAGCATCTGGCGCCACCGGGCGGCGGACATGGCAGCAGGCCATACGCGCCTCCAGAACACCTACGGCCGCAGGCACATGCCGGGTCTCGGTGTCAGTGACCCCGCCGCCGCGCGAGATGCCGGGCGCCCGTACCGTCCGCTGGCCGACATGGGCGCGTACCTCGACCAACTCGACACCGCGCCCGCACCGGTACCGCCGACGGAACGGCTGATGGCCGCACTCGGCCCCAGGATGACCGACCTCGCGGGACGACGCACCGCCGGCGTCCATCCCTTCATGGTCACCCCGGAATACACCGCCGCGGCGCGGGACCAACTGGGCGAGGGCCCTCTCATCGCGCCCTACCAGGCGGTCGTCCTCGAACGCGACCCCGACAAGGCGCGCACAGCGGCACGCGAGTTCCTCCAGGTGTTCCTCGGCATGGACCACTACGCCCGGAGCCTGCTCCGCCAGGGGTTCACCGAGGAAGACCTCACCCACGGGGGAAGCGACCGCCTCATCGACACCGTCGTGGCCTGGGGAGACACGGAGGCCATCGGCGCACGCGTACGCGCCCACCACCGGGCCGGCGCCGACCACGTCTGCCTGCACGTCGTGGGAGCGGGCCCGGCCATGCCCCTCGCGCAATGGCGAGAGCTCGCCACGCTCAACTCCTGACGCCAGGGGCAGCTCCACCGGACGAGGCCGGGGCGGGGCCCGCCCCGCCCCGGCGCCCACCGTCGCCCTCAGATTCCGCCCATCTCTTCGGTGAACTCCTGCGGGTCGGCGTCGAAGGCCCGGAACGCCGGATGGAAGTCCCACTTCCCCAGCTCGTCCCTGGTGAACTCGGCGATCGTCGCCGCCGTCGAGCCGGGGGCCTCGGTGAAGTCGCTCGCCGTCAGCTCCGCGAGACCTTCGAGGACGCGGACCGTCGGGCGCGATATGTCGGCGAATGTGCGGCGCCCCTCGCGCTGCTGGATGACGACTCCGACGATCACGCGTACGTAGTCCGCGTTCAGCCGGTCGAGCTCCAGCTTCATCACCTCGTCGGCGCCGAAGCCCTGGCCCGTGCGGCTCTCCCTCTCCAGGATGATCGTCCCGTCGGGGGAGCGGCTGTCGAAGTGCACCAGATACGCAGGTCGGTTGCTCGGGCTGTCCGCCTTGTACGTGGCGGCCACGATGTCCAGGTCGTGCGGTGGCCGGCCCAGTTCGCTGGGATCCCATTTGAGGACGACCTCGATTTTCTGGACCCCCCTGTTGAGACTTCTGCTCACTGGTCATCCCTCCGTACGTCCAACATCACTGGCCGCAAGGCTAGTCGGCGGGACCGACAACGCACCTCCGGTAATGGCGAGTTGACGCCACTTGGCCATGATTCGCCACCCGGCACCCGCCGACGGTCCTCGGCCTGCGGACTCAGTGAGGGATGCGGCGGGGCGCCCGCGTGCGGACCTCCTCGCGGAAGAGCTCGATGGCACTGCTCACCTGACGGATCAGATGCGTGTTCTCGATACGGTCGAGATACAGGCAGCGACGCGCGACGCCCTCCAGTTCGAAGGCGAAACAGAGCGACATCAGCGGATTGACGAACAGCTCGCTGCCCCGGGTGCGGGAGGTGAACTGGACGTTCCCGAAAGAGCCCTGGACCGCCGCCGCTATGGACCCGTTCACGATGCTCGGATGCTCCGGCGTGCACTCCTGCGCGTGCGCCACCGCGTCCACGAACAGCGCGCCCTCGCGCGTCGATCGGGGCACGGAGAAGGCGCCGAGATACGCGCCGTCCCGTTCGAGCGCGGCGATGTTCTCCAGTACGAGCCCATGGCTCACCCCGTGATACGCGTCGACCCCGAAGCCCACCGAGACGATCAGCCGCTCCGGTCCGTCGATCCCGGCCAGCGCGGCGACGCTGGTCAGATCCTCCTCCGGCGTCCCCAGCCCCGACTCGTCTCCGCGCATGAGGATGTCCGTGCCGCCGTCGACCAGCACCACGGCGTCGACGTCGTACCGCTCGATCAGCGCCCGGTAGGCCGCCCGCAGCGGCTGCACGCCGACACGGCCGAAAGCGTGCACCGTGCTCGGGTACCGGTGCAGCGCCAGCCACTGCGCGAGGGTGCGCTCGGGGAAGTACGCCTGGTGCGGCGCCGTCTCCGGCGTGACGACCGCGACGTCGGGGGCGAGCCAGGAGTCCGGCGGCAGCCCTTCGACGGCGCTGAACGACAGGTTGGCGAGCTGTACCCGCTTGCCCTGGTGGAGGAGGGACAGCGCCACCGGCAGCCCCGCGTAGATGTCGAATCCGCCGCCCGCCCCCGCCACGAGCACGCTCTCGGCGGACTCCAGACGGGTGAAGAGCGGGTTGGCGTGCAGGGCTGTCATGTCGATCATTGTGCGGCTCGGACCAGGCTGCCCGGAGCGTGACCTGGGCCACGTTCGGCCCCGTACGATGGCGCGGTGCTGGTCAAGTGGATTCGCTGCACGGTGACAGACCGACGTGGTTTCGAACGGGGGCAGCGCAAGTGGGCGGGGCTGCTCGGTGAGCCGGGATTCCGGGGGCAGGGCGGGGGGTGGAGCAGAGGGCGGCCGGGGGTGGCGCACATCTTCGCCTTCTGGGAGAGCCGGGCCTTCTACGACTCCTTCATGGCGCGCTCCCACGACCGGCTGGCGGCGGCACAGTCGGGCACGTTCAGGGACGCCCAGGCCAAGCTCTTCGACTACCGCTTCGATGTGAAGACGGGTTTCGAGCCGAAGTTCACCGACGCCGACGTGGTCCGGATCGCGCACTGCAAGGTGCGCGAGGAGCGTGTCGAGCACTTCGCGCTGATGCAGGAGAAGGTCTGGAATCCGGCGATGGCCGGCTCGCCGGGGATGGTGCGCGGGGTGTTCGGGGACGCCCCGGGCAACGAGTTCCTGGTGCTCTCGATGTGGCAGTCGGCCGCCGAACACGGCAAGTACCGGATCGAGCGCGTCGAGCGGCTGTCGCTCCGCGCTCAGACCGCCGCCGACGTCGCGGCGCTGGCGGGCGATGTCGTCCAGCTCGAACCTGGCTGGACGGTCTAGGTGTATTGACCCGGAGGGTTGTTGACGCGGGCGGCCGGTGCCCGCACGGCGCGCGTACGGCGTGACGCAGGGGGTCGTCGCCCCGTCCGGAACCGCGCGATCTAGGGTCGAGCCATGGTGAGACCGCGACGTATCGTCCTAGTCCGGCACGGCGAGTCGGAAGGCAACTCCGACGACACGGTGTACGAACGGGAGCCCGACCACTCCCTGAGGCTCACCGACAACGGACGGCGCCAGGCCGAGGAGGCGGGCGCACGGCTGCGCGAGGAGTTCGGCCAGGAGCGGGTGAGCGTGTACGTGTCGCCCTACCGCCGAACCCACGAGACGTTCCGCGCCTTCGGCCTCGACCCGGATCTGGTGCGGGTACGCGAGGAGCCCCGGCTGCGCGAACAGGACTGGGGCAACTGGCAGGACCCCGAGGACGTACGGCTCCAGAAGGCGTACCGCGACGCGTACGGGCACTTCTTCTACCGCTTCGCCCAGGGCGAGTCCGGCGCCGACGTGTACGACCGGGTCGACGCCTTCCTGGAGAGCCTGCACCGCAGCTTCGAGGCCGCCGACCATCCCCCCAACGTTCTGCTGATCACCCACGGTCTGACCATGCGCCTCTTCTGCATGCGCTGGTTCCACTGGTCCGTCGCCGAGTTCGAGTCGCTGTCCAATCCCGGCAACGGGGAGTCCCGGACACTGCTGCTCGGCGAGGACGGGCGGTACACCCTGGACCGCCCTTTCGAGCGCTGGCGGACCCCGAAGCCGTACGGCGTCACCGGTTAGAGTGAGGGGGCGATGACCGCTGACACCACACCCCCTCCCCCCGACCCGCGCTTCCGGCGCGCAATGGCAAGCCTGCGCGGGCTCTCCGTAGGAGACGCGCTCGGCTCACAGTTCTTCGTCCCCGTGAACCATCCGCTGCTCAAGCGGCGCGAACTGCCGCCCGGCCCGTGGCAGTGGACGGACGACGCCGAGATGGCCACCTCGGTCCTGGCCGTCCTCGCCGTCCACGGACGCGTCGACCAGGACGCGCTCGCGCACTCCTTCGCCACGCACCACGACTTCGACCGTGGTTACGGCCCCGCGGTGAACCGCATGCTCCGGCTGGTCAGGGAGGGCGGCGACTGGCGGGAACTGGCCGCCGGACTCTTCAACGGCCAGGGCTCCTGGGGCAACGGCGCCGCCATGCGGATCGCGCCGCTCGGTGCCTGGTACGCCGGCGACCCCGAGCAGGCCACGCACCAGGCCGAGATCTCCGCGTACACGACACATCAGCACCGCGAGGCCGTGGCCGGTGCGATGGCGGTGGCCGCGGCGACCGCCATCGCCGCCGGGCCGGCCGGACCGCCCGCCCCGGGGGACCTGCTCGACGGCGTCATCGCGCTCGTGCCCCGCAGCGCCGTCGGCGCCGGGCTCCGACGGGCGCGGGACATGCTCGACTACGAGGACGCCGGTACGGTCGCCGCGGTGCTCGGCAGCGGACGGCGTACGACAGCGCACGACACCGTCCCCTTCGCGCTCTGGTCGGCGGCCCGTTCGCTCGGCGACTTCGAGCAGGCCTTCTGGAACACGGCGCAGGTGGGCGGCGACGTCGACACGAACTGCGCCATCGTCGGGGGAGTGGTCGCGGCGGTGGACGCCGGCGCCCCACCGGACCTGTGGGTCCAGCAGACGGAAGCGCTGCCCGACTGGCTGCCGGCAGGGCCGCGCTGACGACGTCGCCCGAGGGTGTCCTCCACCGTAGGAGGCGCTCCCTGAAGAGGCAGTTCCGCGCGTCCTCTTGAAGAGGCGCACTCGGCGCGACTGTCACGGTCCCGCCACAGACTCCCTCCGGAACGGGCGCTGCCGCCGCCTGGCGCTAGCCTCGGCCCATCGCCGCCTCGTTGATCATCCACGGGGTGTGCGCCTACGTGAGCCCGGGACCCACGCACCGACCTGTCGGCCTGCGCATGGCACCCGGGCGGGGAGGGGGGCCAGTGTCAGACACGCCATCGAATGCGAACGAGGCATCGGAACCGGCAGCGGGTGGGGAGCCGGGGGAGCGGCGGGAGTCGCCGCGGCCGCGTGAGGCCGCCGCGGAGCAGGACATCCAGGACGCGGTGCCGCGCGCGCGGACCGTACCGGCGACGACGGGCGCCCCGGCGCGGGCCGGCGCCGAGGCGGGAACCCGCACCGCGCCCCACCGGCCCGCCTCGACGCACAGCGGACGCCGGCCGCAGTCGCCGCATCCCACCAACTGGCAGCAGTGGCAGCCCACCAGAAACGATCCTCCCGCCTGGATCGGCGAGATCAGCTCCGACGAACCCGCCCGCGTCGGCGTCGCCACCCTCTGGTGCGTCGCCGTCACCGGCCTGCTCAGCGCGCTGCTTCTCGGTGAAGGGCTCGGGCTCAACCTGCTGATCGTGAGCGTGCCCGCCGCGCTCGCCGCGTACTTCGCCGCCCGGGAGGCCGGACGGCGGCTGCGCCCCTGGACCCTGGTCTGGGCCGTCGGCGGCGTCGCGCTGCTCTCGGTCCCCGCCCTGCGCGACGCGGGCTGGCCGACGTTCCTCGCCGTGACGTCGGCGCTCGCGCTCGGTTCCCTCGCCCTGCACGGCTGCCGCACCTGGCCGGGCGTCGTCCTCGGCCCGTTCGGGCTGTTCGGCTCGCTCGGCACCGGCCTGTTCTGGGGTGTCAAGGGCGTGCGCGAGCGCGCCGAGGGCTCGCGGGGCCGGTGGGCACCCGTCGTCCGTACGGCGGCGGCCGCGGTCCTCCTGCTCATCGTCTTCGGCGCGCTCTTCGCGAGCGCCGACGCCGCTTTCGCCGATCTGCTCGGCGGGCTCACGCCCGATGTCTCCGTCGCCGACGGACCGTGGCGCACGCTGCTCTTCGTCCTCGGCGTCGTGGGCGCCCTGGCTGCCGCGCACACGGCGGCGGCGCCACTGCGCTGGGACCGGATCACCGTACGGCCGGGGACCGCGCGGAACCGGATCGAGTGGGCCCTGCCGCTGATCGTGCTCAACCTGCTCTTCGCCGTCTTCATCGGCGTGCAGCTCACCGTGCTGTTCGGCGGCTACGACAAGGTCCTGAGCGAGACCGGTCTGACCTACTCCGAGTACGCCACGCAGGGCTTCTGGCAACTGCTCGGCGCCACCCTGCTCACCCTGCTGGTGATAGGTCTCGCGCGGCGCTGGGCACCGCGCGACGGAGCCAGGGACCGCACGCTCGTGAACGCCGTCCTCGGGGTTCTGTGCGCTCTCACACTGGTCGTCGTCGCGTCCGCGCTGCGCCGCATGGACCTGTACGTGGACGCGTACGGGCTGACGCGACTGCGTGTCTCGGTGGCCGCGATGGAGCTCTGGCTCGGGGTCGTGATCGTCCTGATCATGGCCGCCGGTGTGTTCGGCGGGCGCTGGCTGCCGCGTGCCGTCGCCGTCAGCGGTGCGGCGGGCGTTCTGATCTTCGGACTGATGTCGCCGGACGCGCTCGTCGCCGAGCGGAACGTCGACCGCTACCGGACCGCCGACAAGATCGACATCGGATACTTCCAGCAGCTCTCGGCCGACGCCGTACCGGCACTCGACACCCTTCCCGAGCCGCTGCGCTCCTGCGCGCTGGAGGGCATCGCGCGAGGACTGGGCGGGTCGGACGAGCCGTGGTACGCGACGAGTTGGGGCGAGTCGAAGGCGAGGGAGATCCTTCGCGACCGGCCGATCGAGCCTCGTTGGGAGGACTGCTCGGCGCTGAGCGCGACGAACGATTCGGTCGGCGGGCGCGACTCGTACGTGGACGGACACACCGGCGACGGTTACTGAGGGCGCTTCGCCCGGCGGGCCTCGCGGGCCGGCCGGGCGCCGTCACCTCCTGCGTACGGGACGTCCTCCCCCTCGGGACGTCCCGTACGGTTCTACGCGACCGGCCCGGCGGCACCCGCCTTGCCGCTCAGCGCCTCCAGGTCGCTCTTGCGTACGCGTACCACCAGCGTCGCCGTCAGCAGCGCCAGGAGCACCATGCCCACGGCGGCCATGAAGGCGGTCGAGATGCCCTGCGTCAGTACCTCGTGACCCCAGCGCCCCGGCATCTCGTGGGTCTGGGCGAACTGCGCCTTCTCGGCCGGTGACGCCTCCGCCATGAACGACGGCAGCTGCTTCTCGGCCTCGTTGCGGCTCGCCGTGCCGAAGACGGTGACCAGGATGGACAGTCCGAGCGAACCGCCCACCTGCTGGCTCGCGTTGAGCAGGCCCGACGCGGCGCCGGCCTCGTGCTGCGCGACCCCGGAGACGGCGGTCAGCGTGAGGGTCACGAAGTTGAGCCCCATGCCGAAGCCGAAGAGGACCATCGGACCGAGCACACCGCTCGCGTACGAACTCTCGGGAGTGATCAGCGTCTGCCAGAAGAGTCCGAGACCCGTGATCGTCGAGCCGACGACCATGAACGGCTTCGGGCCGAGCACCGGCAGCAGCCGCTGCGAGAGTCCGGCTCCCAGGCCGATCGCGAGGGTCACGGGCAGGAACGCGAGGCCGGACTCGATCGGGCTGTAGTCGAGCACGTTCTGCACGAACAGCACGATGAAGAAGAACATCCCGAACATGGCCGCGGCCAGGCTCAGCATGATGACGTAGGTGCCCGATCTGTTCCGGTCGGCGAACATCCTCAGTGGAGTGATCGGTTCCTTCGCCCGCGACTCGACGAGGGCGAAGGCGGCGAGCAGGATGACGGCCGCCGCGAACGACCCGATGGTGACCGAGTCGCGCCAGCCCTCCTCCGAGGCCCGGATGAATCCGTAGACGAGCGAGGCCATGCCGAGGGTGGACGTCGCGGCGCCGGAGAGGTCGAAACGGCCCGGATGCCGCTTGGACTCGCTGATGTACATGGGCGCCAGTACGGCGATCAGCACGCCGATCGGCACGTTGACGAAGAACACCCAGCGCCAGTCGAGCCACTCGGTGAGCATGCCGCCGGCCAGCAGGCCGAGCGCGCCACCGCCCGCCGAGACCGCGGCGAAGACTCCGAAGGCCCTGTTCCGTGCGGGTCCTTCGGGGAACGTGGTGGTGATGAGGGCGAGCGAGGTGGGTGAGGCGATGGCGCCGCCGACCCCCTGGAGCGCCCGGGCGGCGAGGAGCTGCCACGGCTCCTGGGCGAAACCGCCGAGGAGCGAGGCGAAGGTGAAGAGCAGGATGCCGGTCATGAAGACGCGGCGGCGGCCGAGGATGTCGCCGGCGCGGCCGCCGAGCAGCAGCAGACCACCGAAGGTGAGCGTGTAGGCGCTCAGGACCCAGGAGAGGTCCGTGGTGGAGAAACTGAGGGCATCCTGGATGTGCGGGAGCGCGATATTCACAATCGTCGCGTCGAGTACGACCATGAGTTGGCAGGCCGCGATGACGGTCAGCGCGATCCCGGGCCGCCCTTCCCGGCGGGCCGCACCCGGCTCGCGTTCTGCTTCGAGTTGAGAGGTTGTCACTACGAGTCCCCCAAGTGAATTAGTGAACGGATGCGTTCACTGTGTCGTCCACGGTAGTGAGTCCCCATCAGTGAACGCAACCGTTCACTGAAGCTGCCGTCTGAATCTTTGCCTCATGGAGATCTGCTGATGGTTACTTCACGCTCGTCGACCACCGCTCGGTCGCGGACAGTGGTGCCACGACGTCGCGGACCGGTGCTTGAACGCGCGATCCTCGACGCCGCGTTGGAGCAATTGAGCACGGTGGGCTGGAACGGGCTGACCATGGAGGGCGTCGCCGCCGAGGCGCAGACCGGCAAGGCCGCGGTCTACCGGCGCTGGCCTTCCAAGGAGGACCTCGTCGCCGACGCGCTGGCGTCCGGGCTCCCTTCGCTCGACGACGCCCCCGACCTCGGCGGAATCCGCGACGACCTCTACGAGTTGACGCGGCTGGTGCGGGAGGCGATGTACTCGCGGCCGGGCTGGGCGCTCCGCGCCGTCCTCCACGAGTGCGACCAGTCGGCGTCCGAGCGTTTCCACGCGCTGATCATGAGCGGCGTGATCGAACCGTCGGCCAAGCTGTTCGGGGAAGTCGTCCACCGGGGTATCCGGCGGGGTGACGTACGGCCCGACGCCACCGGCTCGCTGGTCTTCGACGTCATCCCGGCCGTACTGATGTACCGGTCGAAGGTGTGCGCCAGCGAGTGGCCCGACACGGAGATCGCGGAGCTCATCGACCAGGTCATGCTGCCGCTGCTGCGGTCGTCGTCGGACTGAGGCCCGGCTCCACCGCGAGCCCGGCGGTGCGGCGAAGTCCCGTGCGGCCGGGCCCGCGTCGTACGGCCCCGCGCCGAGGGCGTGTTGGGGCGTACGGCGCTTCGCGGCGAGGAGTGGGGCAGGTGGCCGCGTGCGGCCGGGGGAACCCGGGGTGACGCGCGGGCGGGCCGCGGCGTAACCTTGCAGACGTCATGCCGTACGAACCACCCACCCACGCCGTAGAGCGATCGCTCCGCGCCACCACCGGTGCCAAGATCATCGCTGGTGTCGACGAGGTCGGACGCGGAGCGTGGGCGGGACCGGTGACGGTCTGCGCGGCCGTCACGGGCCTGCGCCGGGCCCCCGTCGGACTCACCGACTCCAAACTGATCACTCCCAAGCGCCGTGCCGACATGGCGCTGGAGCTCCAGTCGTGGGTGACCTCCCACGCGATAGGGCACGCCTCGCCGGAGGAGATCGACGAGCGGGGGATGACGGCGGCGCTGCGGCTCGCCGCCGAACGCGCCCTGAACGCACTGCCGGTGCGGCCCGACGCCGTGATCCTGGACGGCAAACACGACTACCTCGGCAAGCCCTGGCAGGTCCGGACGGTCATCAAGGGTGACATCTCCTGTGTCTCGGTGGCCGCCGCCTCGGTGCTGGCCAAGGTCCGCAGGGACACGATGATGGCCGAACTGGCCGCCACGTCGGAGGAATGCGAGGGTTTCGCCTTCCACGACAACGCCGGATATCCCTCGCCGGTGCACAAGGCGGCGCTGCTGGAACGGGGGCCGACCTCGCACCACCGGCTCTCGTGGGCGTATCTCGACGCGCTGCCCCGGTGGCGCCATCTCAAGAAGGTCAGGATCTCCGCCGAGGCGGAGCTGCTGGAGAGCGAGGGTCAGCTCGGCTTCGACTTCTGACCCGGACGACCTGACGTCGAGCGCCCCGGCGCTGTCCGGTTCCGGCGAGTACGGCCGTCGCACCGCCCCGGCCCTGCTCGGCGAGCGATACATATGGCGCGGATGTGCCCACCCGCCGGTGACTTGCGCGTCTGCGTTTGATAGACATCCACTCATGCCTCTCATCCCCGAGGAGCCTCAGATTCACGAGAGTGCCCAGGGTCCGCGCGCCACTCCGGCCACCGGCCGCACCGCGTCGAACCCCCGTCCCGTTCCCGGTCCGCGTCCCGTACCCGGCCCGCGTGCCGTCCCGGGGCCGCGGTCCGCGTCCACACCGCGTCCCGGACATCCCGGTCGCGGTCCCGCGAGGCCCGCGCCGCCGGAGCGCTCGCAGACTCCCGCCGAACGGCCCGCCGCCGTCCCGCAGGAGACCCGTTCCGAACCTCAGATCCAACTGATCCCCGCCTCGGTGGACGGTGCGCTGGACGCCGCCGAGGAGGCGGTCGACCTGCTGCTGGACTCCGGCCGCGCGCCGGGCGACATCCTCGTGCTCACCACGGGCGAACAGCACCCGTGGGCCGCCCACGAGCTGTCCTTCGGTGAGAGCTCCTACTGGGAGCAGCACGACACGGGCGGGGACGTCTTCTTCGCCGACGCGTCGGCGCTGGACCGCGCGAAGGCGCGGCCCGTGGTCGTCGTGGCGCTCAACGGCGGCGACGACACCGCCGCGCGCGTACTGCCGGCGGCCAGGGAGCGGGCCGCCGCGCTGCTCGTCGTGTGCGGTGACCCCCAGCGGGTCAACTCCGCGCTCGGCGCCGGCGTCTGACGGCGATCCCACCCGGCCGAGGGCCGAGGCCGGAGCACGCGGCCCCGGTCCGGGCCGGGCACGACCCGGCTGCCCGCGTGGGCGGCCGGGCCTGAGGCGATGACGCGAGCGGTCAGCGGGCCGCCGCGTGGCGTAGCGCCTCCACCGCGCCTCCACCGGAACGTACCGGTGCGGGAGACGCGTCGGACACCGTCTCGGCGAGACTCTCGGGCACCGACTCGGAGCTGGGCCGTCGGCCGCCCCGTCCCTCGCCCAGCACCTGCCAGCCGCCACGCGTCAGGGTGATGTACGCGCCGCAGCGCAGGCCATGCAGGGTGCAGGCGTCCCGCAGCCCCCACATCCACGCGCCGTCCTCCTCGGTCCAACGCTCGTCGCCGTCGCGGCAGTAGAGGAGTACGGCGGTGCGCACCGGTGTGCGGCGGCGCAGATCGTGCGGGATGACCCGGCGCAGGTGCGCCAGCAGGGAGTTCCGGAACTCCCAGCCGTCGACCGGCACCGCCCGCGGGGCGAACGAGGCGCTGGCCGAGAGACGTTCCTCATGGTCGAGCACGGCGACGATCGCGGTCGCGGGGGTCGGCCGGTGCCGGGAGTGCAGGCCGCTGACGACCTCGCGGGGGTTACGGAGCAGGGGTATGCCGGCGGCCGCCCACTCGGCGGGCTCCAGCATCCTGGCGAGGCGGGTGACGGAATCGGCTGTCGTGATCGATGAGGCTGCGGACGGAGCGAATCCGAAGGTCACGTTCCTCCCTTCGCATACGCGCCCACAGTGCGGGCAGGGTCGGGTGAGGCACGCCGCGGCACAGTCCCTCCGGACCGCGAACAGTCCGACCGTGCGGGGGGCTTCTCCAATTCTTGCGGGCACTTGGGCGGGCGGCAACGAGCAATTGGCGCCGCTGACCGGAATGGGCGGGAATGGCGCTCATATCCCTGCCTTGAACCTTCCCCTTCGGGGGCCTTCTGATACGTGGTCACGTCTGGACCGCGAGGACCAGCGGGAACACTCCTTCGGCTCCGGCCCTGCGCAGCAGTCGTGTGGCCACCGCCAACGTCCATCCTGTGTCGGAGAGATCGTCGACGAGAAGAACCGGACCCGCCGCCGAGGTGAGGGCCTCGGCCAACTCCGGTGACACGGTGAACGCCTCGTGCAGCGCCCGTACCCGCTGGGCGCTGTTGGTGCGGGAGATGTGGGTGTCCTGCGCGCCCGGCGCGTACTCGACGGTGCCCAGCAGCGGCATCCGGCCCACCTCGGAGATCCGGCTGCCCAGCGACCCCACGAGCTGCGGCTTGCTCCGCGAGGCAACGGTCACGACACCCACGGGACGCGGCGGTGCGTCGTCGAGCCCGGACGCCCAACCGCCGGGCCCCTTCGCCCAGTCGGCGAGGACGCTCACCACGGCGTCCACCACGTCGTCGGGGACCGGGCCGTCCGGCGACTGCGGCGCCAGCATCGGGCGCAGTCTGTTGCCCCACCCGATGTCCGAGAGCCGGCCGAGCGCCCGGCCGGGGAGACTCCGCTCGTCGGCGGGGACACGGCCCCTCAGGTCGACGCCCACCGCGGTCAGCCCGGTCGGCCACATCTTGCGCGGCTCCACATCCACGCCGGGCCTGCCCAACTCGCCCCGGGCCGCGTCCAGGGCGGCGCCGGAGACCTTGTCCGCGAACCGCGCCCCCGCGCAGTTGTCGCAGCGCCCGCAGGGAGCCGCGTCCTCGTCGTCCAACTGGAGCCGCAGGAACTCCATCCGGCAGGCCGTCGTCGTCGCGTAGTCCCGCATCGCCTGCTGCTCGCTCTGCCGCTGGCGCGCCACCCACGCGTACCGCTCCGCGTCGTACACCCAGGGCCGGCCGGTGCTGGTCCAGCCGCCCTTGACCCGGTGCACCGCGCCGTCCACGTCGAGCACCTTGAGCATCGTCTCCAGCCGGGTCCGCCGCAGCTCGACCAGCGGTTCGAGAGCGGGCAGGGACAGGGGCCTGTCCGCATGCGCCAGGACGTCGAGGGTGCGCCGGACGAGCTCCTCCGGCGGGAAGGCCACCGAGGCGAAGTACTGCCAGATCGCCTCGTCCTCCTTGCCGGGGAGCAGCAGCACCTCCGCGTGCTCCACCCCGCGCCCGGCACGGCCCACCTGCTGGTAGTAGGCGATGGGGGAGGAGGGAGAGCCGAGATGGACGACGAAGCCGAGGTCGGGCTTGTCGAATCCCATGCCCAGCGCGGACGTGGCGACCAGCGCCTTGACGCGGTTGGCGAGCAGGTCCTCCTCGGCCTGCTGGCGGTCCGCGTTCTCCGTACGGCCCGTGTACGAGGTGACGGTGTGGCCGCACTGGCGGAGATAAGCGGTGACCTCCTCGGCCGCCGCGACGGTGAGGGTGTAGATGATCCCGGAGCCCGGAAGCTCGGCCAGATGATCGGCGAGCCAGCCCAGACGGTGCGCGGCGTCCGGCAGTCTGAGCACGCTGAGACTCAGGCTCTCCCTGTCCAGCGCACCGCGCAGCACGAGCGCGTCCGTGCCCGCTCCCGTGCCCAGCTGCTCCGCGACGTCGGCCGTCACGCGTGCGTTCGCCGTGGCGGTGGTGGCCAGCACCGGGACGCCCGACGGCAGCTCGGCGAGCATCGTGCGCAGCCGGCGGTAGTCGGGGCGGAAGTCGTGCCCCCAGTCGGAGATGCAGTGCGCCTCGTCCACCACCAGCAGGCCCGTGGCCGCCGACAGGGCGGGCAGGACCTGGTCGCGGAAGTCGGGATTGTTGAGCCGCTCGGGGCTGACCAGCAGGACGTCGACCTCGCCGGCCGCCACCTCGGCCTGGATCGTCTCCCACTCCTCCGAATTGGACGAGTTGATCGTGCGCGCGCTGATCCCGGCGCGGGCGGCGGCCTCCACCTGGTTGCGCATGAGCGCCAGCAGCGGGGAGACGATCACGGTCGGGCCGCTGCCCCGGGCGCGAAGCAGGGACGTGGCGACGAAATACACCGCGGACTTGCCCCAGCCCGTCCGCTGCACGACCAGCGCCCTGCGTTTGTCGGCGACGAGCGCTTCGATCGCCCGCCACTGGTCCTCGCGCAGGCGGGCAGCGCCGGTGGCGTCACCGACAAGACGGGCGAGGACGGAGTCGGCCGAGGCCCGGAGAGCTGCGCGTTCTGCGTTGGTCATGCCCCCATGCAACCTGATGGCGCGGACAAAGCGCGAATGCCGGAGCCCGCCTGTGGATAACGTTATCCACAGGGGTCGCGGGATTCTGGCTTCCGCGGGACCGTCGAGTCATGAACAAGCACAGCGAACCGACCCGTCCCGCCGACGAGCAGCAGGTCACCCTGCGCAGCCCTGCCGAACTCGCCGATGCCCTGCCATTTCTGATGGGCTTCCATCCCTCCGACTCGATCGTGCTCGTCGCGCTGCACGGCGACGAGGGCCGCTTCGGCGGGCGGCTGAGGCTCGGCATCCCGCGCTCGCCCCGCGAATGGGCGCCCGTCTCCGAGCAGTTGGCCGCGTGCCTGGTGGAGGGGAGTTATCGGCGGGGGTCCCGGCCGGACGGGATTGTGGCCTTCCTCTGCCAGGACCCGGAGGACGGTGCCACGGGCCGTCGCGTACGCGACCGCCTGCATCCCCTCGCGCAGCTGATCCGCACGAGCTTCGGCAGCCTCGACATCCCCGTGCACGAGGTGCTGTGCATCTCCGACGGCCGGTTCTGGTCCTACTGCTGCCCGGACACGCGCTGCTGCCCACCGGAAGGCACCCCGCTGGCGCTGCCCGGCACATCCGTGATGGCCGCGGCGTCCATCTACGCGGGGATCCAAGTGCGCGGATCCCTGCGGGAGATGGAGGCGCGACTGGAGCCGTGGCGCGGTTCGGCCGCCCGGACGGTGAAGCAGGAAGAGGCGCTGGACGAGGCCGCGGGCGCGCTGGTGCCGATGATTCTGGGCGGTGGGAATCGCGAGGAGGTCGGCGCGTCGACGCTCCGGGCGGCCCGCGGACTGATGGACCGCCTGGCCCGGACACCACCCGCGCCGCCGAGCAGGCCGGACAGCGGGCGGGCCGCCGGGGGTATCGGCGAGGGCCCCGACACCGCGGACGACCGGCTCATCGCGGACGATGAAGCGGCGGCGGTCATCATCGGCCTGCAGGACAGGGAGGTCCGCGACCGGGCGGCGCAGTGGATGGAGGGCCCGGACGCCGAGCCGGCGCTGCGGCTCTGGCGGGCCCTGGCACGTCGATGCGTCGGCTCCTATGCCGAGCACGCGGTCGCACCGCTCACCCTGGCCGGGTGGGTGGCCTGGTCCTGCGGAGACGAACCGTCGGCCCGGGTCGCCCTCGGACTGGCCCTGCGCCTCGACCCCTCGTACACCTTCGCCCAGCTCCTTCATCAGGCCTTCAACGAAGGGCTCGACCCGGAGACCCTGCGGCGCTGCATGTGCGCCGAGCGCATCGCCACCGCGAGCCCAGAGCCTCGCCAGGTGCGGCAGTCCCCGACGAAGCAGGCCAGGAAGACGATGAAGAGGGTGGTGAAGAGAGCGACGATCAAGAAGGCGGCGAGCAGGAAGGAGGCACCCGGGACGGTGCCGTCACCGAGGTCCCGTCCCGGCGCGCCGGCGGCACGCGGCCGGGCCGCCGGCCGCGGTGGGCGGCGGGACACGAAGAGCGGCAGGTGAGGGCGGGGCCCGCCGCACGCGCCGCGTGCCCGGTGAGGTGAGCGGGGGTGTGACAGCGCCCCGCACCCCAGCCCCTCACCCGACGCCCCTCACGGGCCGTACGGACGTCGCTTCCGACGCCCTGCCGGAAGCCGAACGGACGAGTGGGCGGCCACCGGGTCCGGGCGCCGTGGAGCCCGGCACAGGGGCGGCGAAGAAGTCGGCGGACCTGAGCGGAACGGGTGTTTATCGTCAGGCAGACGACTAAGATCACCGCCATGTCGCCCTACGACCCGTCGGCTTACCCCCCATTCGCAGTCACCGTCGACCTGGTCGTGCTCACCGTGCGCCGCCACGCCCTGTGTGCCCTGGTCGTGCGGCGTGGTGAGGCCCCTTTCCAGGGGCGCTGGGCGCTGCCCGGCGGCTTCGTCAAGGGCGATGAGGATCTTGGTGCGGCGGCCGCGCGCGAGCTGGCGGAGGAGACGGGGCTGTGCGCCCACGACCCGGCGTCGCCCGCGGCGAACGGAGCCCATCTCGAACAGCTCGCCACCTACGGCGCCCCGGAGCGCGACCCGCGGATGAGGGTCGTCAGCGTGGCCCATCTGGCACTCGCGCCCGACCTTCCCGCGCCCCGCGCGGGCGGTGACGCCAACAGCGCCCGCTGGGCACCCGTGGACGCGCTGCTTGACCACGACGGCGGCTTCGGCCGCGACGGCGAACAGCCCGCGCCACTCGCCTTCGACCACGCGCGCATCCTCGGGGACGGGGTGGAGCGGGCCCGTTCCAAGATCGAGTACTCCTCCCTGGCCACCGCCTTCTGCCCGGCGGAGTTCACGGTCGGCGAGCTGCGCAGGGTGTACGAGGCGGTGTGGGGTGTCGCGCTCGATCCCCGGAACTTCCACCGCAAGGTGACCGGCACCCCCGGTTTCCTGGTGCCTTCCGGCGGCACCACCACACGGCAGGGCGGGCGGCCCGCCCAGCTGTTCCGGGCCGGCGGGGCCACGGTCCTCAACCCGCCGATGCTGCGTCCCGAGGTCTGAGCCCGCCGCCCGACACCCCTGGGGTCGGTCTTCCGGATCCTGCCGGGCAGCGCGCCCAGTCATGCCCGCTGCCTGATCCGGCCTGATCCAAAAGACAGACCCTGGTCGCCACCCTGCGCAACAAGTCGGACATGTCGCGTTATCGTGCTGCGGTACCCATACTGCCGCCGAGCGGTCTCACCTCCCCGCGAGAGAAGCGATGCTCCAGGCCATCGGACTCACCAGCACCCCCCACCGCGACCTTCCGCCCGCCGTGGACGATCTGACCTTCGAGGCCGCGTCCGGCAGCGTCACGGCGCTGCTCGGCGCCGAGGGCGCCGGCAAGACCACCGCGCTGCGGCTGATGCTCGAACTCGAATCCGGCCGCGGAATCACATACTTCCGTGGTCGCCCCCTCCACCGCATCGCCCACCCGGCCCGTGAGGTCGGCGTCCTGCTCGGCGACGTGCCCGGCCACCCCGCGCGCACCACCAAGGGCCAGCTCCGTATGCTCTGCGCCGCCGCCGGCGTGCCCGCCGCGCGTGCCGACGCCCTGCTCGACCTGGTCGGTATCGGCGCGCTGCGCGACGAACCGCTGGGCACCCTCTCCCTCGGCATGGACCGCCGACTCGGCCTCGCCGCCGCCCTGTTGGGCGACCCGCACACGCTCGTCCTCGACGAACCGGCCGCCGGTCTCTCCCCCCGCGAGATCAACTGGCTGCACGGACTGCTGCGGACGCACGCGGCCCAGGGCGGCACTGTTCTCTACACGACCAGTGATCCCAAGGAGGCGGCCCGCACCGCCGATCGCGTCGTCACCGTCCACGAAGGCCGGCTCGTCGCCGACCAGGAGGCCGCCGACTTCGCACGGACCCGGCTGCGCCCGCGCGTCGTCATCCGTACCCCGCACGCGGCCAGGCTCGCCGACGCCGTGAACCGCGAGGCGCGCGCAGACCGGCGCTCCGTCGAGGTCGTCACCGACTCCGGCGGGCGGCTGACCGTCTTCGGCAGCAACTGCGCCGAGTTGGGTGAGACGGCCTTCCGGCACCACATCCTCGTCCACCAACTCGCCGACGAGACAGGAGACACCGGCCCGGCGCCCCCGGTGGTCCCGGTGCAGGCCTCAGAGGTACGGCGGACACCCGCGGAGCCCGGTACCGGCCCCCTGTCGCCTCCGCTGCCCGCGCGGCCCGTGCGCAGCCCTCTGCGCCCCTTCCGCTACGAGCTCCGCCGCTTCCTCGGCGTACGGACCCCCTGGCTGGTCGCCGCCGCCGTCCTGGTCGCCTCCGTCGCCCTGACCCTGCCGCTCGCCCGTACCGGCAACACGCCGCTGCCCGGCCTCCTCGCGGCCTGGCCATCGTTCCTCCCGCTGCCACCCGCCGCCCTGGGGGCGGGTCTGCTCGGCGCGTTCGCCTTCGGCGACGAATACCGCTACCCGGCGCTCGCCGCGGGACGGGGCACGGTTCCGCGCCGCATCGGCCTGCTGCTGGCCAAACTCACCGTCACCGGCGCGGCGGCCCTGCTGCTCGCCGCCCTCACCGTCGTCGTCGACTCGGGGGCCATGAGACTGGTGTACGGCGGCGGAACGGACGTTGTGCCCCCGGACTGGCCCCCGCTCGCGGCGAGTTGGGCGGGACTGACCGTCGGCTGCGCCTGGGCGGGTCTGCTGGGGGCCGGCATCTTCCGGGTCACCGGCGCGGGAGTCGCCGCCGTGCTCGCCGTCCCCGTCGTGGTCGTCCCCCTCCTGCAGAAGGGGCTTGCCGTCCCGTCAGCGCGTTCGATCGTCGGACTGCCGGCCAGGCTGCGTGAACTGGCGTGGCCCCAATGGCCGGAGGCCGCCGACCGTTGGCTGGTGGCGACCGGCCGGGTGCTTTCCCAGCCCGTCGGGGCGGCGCTGACGCTGTCGTTGTCCGCCCTGCTCTGCGCGTATCTGTTCACGAGCCTTCGCCGCAGGGCCCGTTGGTGATCGCCGGGTGACCGGAGCTGTCGCACCTGCCCATAACTCCCTGATTCCGCCCGCTTCTTTACGATAAGTCGTCAATCGAAGGGCGGGCGCCGATCACCCTTTCGTGTGCTTTTCACCAAAGACCTCAAGGGGCCGACGAGCGGAGCCGACAAAGGATGCGTGAGTACCCTTGCGCACACCATGATGACCGCCGCCCGCTCCGTCGACTCCGGCCTCCCGGCCCCGGGCGGAATCGACCGCTACCCCTACGCGGAGGCGCCCGGCGCCGACCGCGTTCCCACCCCCGCCTGGGAAGGCGCGGACAACGAGTTGGGCCGGGTGGGCCGACGCTCGGCGGGCAGCCGGGGCCGTGGACTGCACGGCCAACTCGTCCAGCAGCTCGGCCAGATGATCGTCTCCGGCGATCTGGGCGCCGACCGGCCGCTCGTGCCGGAGGAGATCGGCCAGCGCTTCGAGGTCTCCCGCACGGTGGTCCGCGAGTCGCTGCGCGTCCTGGAGGCCAAGGGCCTCGTCAGCGCCCGCCCCAACGTCGGCACCCGCGTCCGGCCGGTCAGCGACTGGAATCTGCTGGACGCCGACATCATCGAGTGGCGGGCGTTCGGGCCGCAACGTGACGACCAGCGCCGCGAGCTGACCGAGCTGCGCTGGACGATCGAGCCGCTCGCGGCCCGTCTCGCCGCCGGCCACGGCCGGGAGGACGTCCAGCAGCGGCTGGGCGACATGGTCGAGATCATGGGCCACGCCATCGCCCAGGGCGACTCGATCACGTTCTCGCGCGCCGACGCCGAGTTCCACTCCCTGCTGATCCAGCTCGCGGGCAACCGGATGCTGGAGCACCTCTCGGGGATCGTCTCGGCGGCCCTCCAGGTCTCCGGCGGCCCCGTCACCGGCTGTGACCGCCCCACCGACGCGTCTCTCGCGCACCACGCGCGGATCGTCGAGGCCCTCGCGGCGGGCGACTCCCAGGGGGCCGAAGCCGCCATGCGGCAGCTTCTGATGGTCCACCCTGAAGTGGAACGAGTCGTTCCCGCGCCGCGCGAGCACTGACCGCGTCACCGGGGTACCGAGGGCGAGTCCCGCGGTGCCGAGCAGGAAGAGAGAGGTCAGGACGGACGGGGGCGTACGCGTCACGTGCCGCCGGACCCCAGGGCCCGGCGGCACGAATGCGCGATAAATTCCTTCTGGCTGCTTTGCCGTAAATGAGGTGTGACTCGGGCCACGTGGATTGGGCGTAACACTCCGCGAGGCAGGGCGATGACCTAAGAGGTGACAGCCACGGAGGGAACAGCGCCACGAGGAGTGGCGTTGTACGCAGCCTCCGAGGTCCAGCCCGCGCCGTCGGCGCATCCCCAGTCGACGGTCGTCGGCTCCGCCCCGATCCTTGGGGGGAGCCGGAAGCCGTTTCCATCGTTCCGAGAGGTTGTTCGTGTCGGCCAGCACATCCCGTACGCTCCCGCCGGAGATCGCCGAGTCCGAGTCTGTGATGGCGCTCATCGAGCGGGGAAAGGCTGATGGGCAGATCGCCGGCGACGACGTGCGTCGGGCCTTCGAGGCTGACCAGATTCCGCCAACCCAGTGGAAGAATGTTCTGCGCAGCCTCAACCAGATCCTCGAGGAAGAGGGTGTGACGCTGATGGTCAGTGCCGCGGAGTCGCCGAAGCGCGCCCGCAAGAGCGTCGCTGCGAAGAGCCCGGCGAAGCGCACCGCCACCAAGACAGTCGCCGCCAAGACCGTTCATACGAAGACCGTCGCGGCCACCGCCGCCCCGGTCGCCGAGACCGTCGAGACGCCCGCCGACGAGAGTGCCGCGCCCGCCAAGAAGGCGGCCGCGAAGAAGACCGTGGCCAAGAAGGCGGCGGCCAAGAAGACCGCCGTCAAGAAGGTCGCGGCGAAGAAGACCGCGGGCAAGAAGGACGCCGACGAGGCCGCCGAGGGCGAGGAGACCGCCGAGGAGGTCCAGGCGGGCAAGGGCGAGGAGGAGGAGACCGAGGGCGAGAGCAAGGGCTTCGTCCTCTCCGACGACGACGAGGACGACGCGCCCGCCCAGCAGGTCGCCGTCGCGGGCGCCACCGCCGACCCGGTCAAGGACTACCTCAAGCAGATCGGCAAGGTCCCCCTCCTCAACGCCGAGCAGGAGGTCGAGCTCGCCAAGCGCATCGAGGCGGGTCTGTTCGCCGAGGACAAGCTGGCGAACGCCGACAAGCTCGCCCCCAAGCTCAAGCGCGAGCTGGAGATCATCGCCGAGGACGGGCGCCGCGCCAAGAACCACCTGCTGGAGGCCAACCTCCGTCTGGTGGTCTCGCTGGCCAAGCGCTACACCGGCCGCGGCATGCTCTTCCTGGACCTGATCCAGGAGGGCAACCTGGGTCTGATCCGCGCGGTCGAGAAGTTCGACTACACCAAGGGCTACAAGTTCTCCACGTACGCCACCTGGTGGATCCGGCAGGCGATCACCCGTGCCATGGCCGACCAGGCCCGCACCATCCGTATCCCGGTGCACATGGTCGAGGTCATCAACAAGCTCGCGCGCGTGCAGCGCCAGATGCTCCAGGACCTGGGCCGCGAGCCCACCCCGGAGGAGCTGGCCAAGGAGCTCGACATGACCCCTGAGAAGGTCATCGAGGTCCAGAAGTACGGTCGCGAGCCGATCTCCCTGCACACCCCGCTGGGTGAGGACGGGGACAGCGAGTTCGGTGACCTCATCGAGGACTCCGAGGCGGTCGTCCCGGCCGACGCGGTCAGCTTCACGCTTCTCCAGGAGCAGCTGCACTCGGTGCTCGACACGCTCTCCGAGCGTGAGGCCGGTGTGGTCTCCATGCGCTTCGGTCTCACCGACGGCCAGCCCAAGACGCTGGACGAGATCGGCAAGGTCTACGGCGTGACGCGTGAGCGCATTCGTCAGATCGAGTCCAAGACGATGTCCAAGCTCCGCCACCCGTCGCGTTCGCAGGTTCTGCGCGACTACCTGGACTAGGCCGGTTCTCCGTACCCGGCACAGCCCCTTCTGAGGGCCCGCGATCCCGACCGGGATGCGGGCCCTCAGGTGTTGCGGGGATGCGTTTGTCGGCTCAATGGGTGACTCTGTGTCAGTAGGAGTCACCGGAGAGTCAGGAGCCAGTATGCGTCGCCCTATTGCCCGAGTGCTCACGGGAGGACTGGCCACGATCGCCGCGGGGGCGGTGCTGCCGCTCGTGTCCCCCACGCCGGCCGCCGCGGACCGGGTGGTCGTGGGAGGGGAGCCGGCGCCGGCCGCGGAGAGTCCCTGGGTCGTGGCCCTGTCCAGCCGCGAGAGGTTCGGGGACACCCGCGCGGGCCAGTTCTGCGGTGGCGCGGTCGTGGCGCCGACGAAGGTGCTCACGGCCGCGCACTGCATGGGCAGGGACGTGCTCGGGGTGAAGCCCGAGGACGTGAGCGATCTGCGGGTCATCGCGGGCCGGGAGGAGCTGCGGGGCAAGGGCGGCAGGGAGGTCCGGGTCGGTTCCGTACGGATCGACCCGGCGTACGACCCGGCGAGCCACGCCTCGGACCTCGCGGTGCTGACGCTGGCGGAGCCGCTGCCCGCGCGGTACACCGTCCGTCCGGCCGATCCGGGCTCGGAGGCGTTGGCTCCGGGCACCCCGGCGAAGGTGTTCGGCTGGGGCGACACGACCGGTCAGGGCAGATACGCCTCCGCGCTGCGCTCCGCCCCGGTGACGGTCCTGACCGACTCCGAGTGCCGGCGGGCCTACCCCGGGGGCTCAGGGGGCCGCTACGAGGCCGCCACGATGCTCTGCGCCGGCGATCCCAGGGGCGGGCACGACGCCTGCCAGGGCGACAGCGGAGGGCCGCTGGTGGCCCGTGGGCGCCTCATCGGGCTGGTCTCGTGGGGCAGCGGCTGTGGGAAGGCCGGAAGCCCGGGGGTCTACACCCGGATCACCTCGGCGGTGGAGCAGGTGGCCGGGGCCGTCGGCACACGCCGTAAGGGCTGAGGAGGCGGGCCTGAGGGGCCGCGGCCCCGCTGATTCAACGAGAACGGACCGCCTTCCCGGTGTCTACCGGGGTGGCGGCCCGTCGGCCGGTCCTGGATCGGCCCTTGGCTCGTCGTGGATGCGAGGGATCAGTGTTCCTCTTCACCGGCGGCGGCCTGTACGGCCGTCAGTCGGTCTGTCTCATCCTGTATTTCCGCGGCGATCTTCTTGAGTTCCGGCTCGAACTTGCGTCCGTGGTGGGCGCAGAAGAGCAGTTCACCACCGCTGGTCAGGACGACGCGCAGATATGCCTGGGCGCCGCAGCGGTCGCAGCGGTCAGCGGCCGTCAGCGGGCTCGCGGGGGTCAGAACAGTAGTCACGTCGCCTCTTCTCTAGCTCGACGAGCTGTCGTACCAGGGTCAACATCCAACCAGGCCGAAAACGTTCCCGCTCGCGGCCTTTCCTCGAAACTTCTTCCCGAGGCGGCTGTCTGTTGCCGGTTGGCGGCGAATGAGCCGTATTGCTTAGCTTTACGGTTTCGCGTTGCTTGTCAGGGGGTCGATCCTCCCGGCCGGCTTGCCGGTTGTTGATGAGGACGTGCCCGGAGCCTAAATGGTTCATGCCTGGAAGGGAACGTGATGTGTGCTTCACTCCATCGAGGGATCGAACACCCATGCGAGCCTCGGCTAGCATGAGAATTCAATAGGGTGGCGCTACAACGGCTCTACCAGGCCTCTGTACCCTCTGAGCGGCGACCGATGCCGGGCCCTTACCCATCGGGCCACATTTCAAATTCAGCGAGGAGCGAACCGCGTGACCGCCGAGACGTCCGTGCCGTCCAGTGCGCTGCTGACCGCAGATCGTGACGGTTCCAACTACACCGCGCGGCACCTGCTCGTCCTTGAGGGGCTCGAAGCGGTCCGGAAGCGACCCGGTATGTACATCGGGTCCACCGACAGCCGCGGCCTGATGCATTGCCTGTGGGAAATCATCGACAACTCCGTCGACGAGGCCCTGGGGGGCTACTGCGACCGTATCGACGTCACTCTGCACGAGGACGGCTCCGTCGAGGTCAAGGACAACGGCCGGGGCATCCCCGTCGACGTCGAGCCCAAGACCGGCCTCTCCGGCATCGAGGTCGTCCTGACGAAGCTGCACGCGGGCGGAAAGTTCGGCGGCGGCTCGTACGCGGCCTCCGGCGGTCTGCATGGCGTGGGCGCCTCCGTCGTCAACGCGCTCTCCGCCCGGCTGGACGTCGAGGTCGACCGCAACAGCGCCACGCACGCGATCAGCTTCCGCCGCGGCGTCCCCGGCATGTTCACCGAATCGGGCCCCGACGCGCCCTTCGACCCCGCGAACGGACTCCTCAAGGGCAAGCGGGTGCCCAAGACGCGCACCGGCACCCGTATCCGGTACTGGGCCGACCGGCAGATCTTCCTCAAGGACGCCAGGCTCTCGCTGGAGACGCTGCACCAGCGGGCCCGGCAGACCGCCTTCCTCGTGCCGGGCCTCACCATCGTCGTACGCGACGAGCGGGCGGCCGGCGAGAGCGAGGGCGGCGACACGATAGAGGAGACGTTCCGCTACGACGGCGGGATCAGCGAGTTCTGCGAGTACCTGGCGCAGGACAAGGCCGTCTGCGACGTGCTGCGGCTGACCGGCCAGGGCGTCTTCAAGGAGACCGTGCCCGTTCTGGACGACCGCGGTCACATGACGCCCACCGAGGTCACCCGCGAGCTGGGCGTCGACATCGCGCTGCGCTGGGGCACCGGCTACGACACCACGATGCGCTCGTACGTCAACATCATCGCCACGCCCAAGGGCGGCACGCACATGACCGGCTTCGAGCGCTCGGTGACCAAGACGGTCAACGAGGCGCTGCGCTCGTCGAAGCTCCTGCGCGTCGCCGAGGACGACGTCGTCAAGGACGACGCCCTGGAGGGCCTCACCGCCGTGGTCACGGTGCGTCTGGCCGAGCCGCAGTTCGAGGGACAGACCAAGGAGATCCTGGGGACGTCGGCGGCCAACCGGATCGTCGCCAATGTCGTCTCCAAGGAGCTCAAGGAGTTCCTGACGTCGACCAAGCGCGATGCCAAGGCGCAGGCGCGGTCCGTGCTGGAGAAGGTCGTCGCCGCCGCCCGTACGCGTATCGCCGCCCGTCAGCACAAGGAGGCACAGCGCAGGAAGACGGCGCTGGAGACCTCCTCGCTGCCGGCCAAGCTGGCCGACTGCCGCAGCGACGACGTGGAGCGCAGCGAGCTGTTCATCGTCGAGGGGGACTCGGCGCTCGGTACGGCCAAGCTCGCCCGGAACAGTGAGTTCCAGGCACTGCTGCCGATCCGGGGCAAGATCCTCAACGTTCAGAAGTCCTCGGTGTCCGACATGCTGAAGAACACCGAGTGCGGCGCGATCATCCAGGTCATAGGGGCCGGGTCGGGCAGGACCTTCGACATCGACGCCGCGCGCTACGGCAAGATCGTGCTGCTGGTCGACGCCGATGTCGACGGGGCCCACATCCGCTGTCTGCTGCTGACGCTGTTCCAGCGCTACATGCGGCCGATGGTCGAGGCGGGGCGGGTGTTCGCGGCGGTTCCGCCCCTGCACCGGGTGGAGCTCGTGCAGCCCAAGAAGGGCCAGGACAAGTACGTCTACACGTACTCGGACAACGAGCTGCGGCAGACGCTCCTGGAGTTCCAGCGCAAGAACGTGCGCTACAAGGACTCCATCCAGCGCTACAAGGGCCTCGGCGAGATGGACGCCGACCAGCTCGCGGAGACCACGATGGACCCGCGCCACCGCACCCTGCGACGGATCAACATCGGGGACCTCGAATCGTCCGAGCAGGTCTTCGATCTGCTCATGGGCAACGAGGTCGCGCCGCGCAAGGAGTTCATCACCAGCTCGGCCGCGACGCTGGACCGCGCGCGGATCGACGTCTGACCCGGGCGGCTCCACCCACGGGTGGAGCCCGCCGCCCCTCCCCGCTCCACCCCGGAGAGGATTCCGCGAGCCGTCGCGCTCCGTAGCATCGGAGCCGAGAGAGAGGGCTTCGGGATGCCGATCGGTGCGGGGACCGCATGGCCGAGCAGGGAGGCGCTGACCCGGGTGGGGGTGCCTCCCATCAGGACGGCGCTGGACTATCTGCTGGCCGGTGCGATGGCCTGCTGGCTGGTCGTGACCGCGTACGCCGCGGATGTCTTCCACGGCTGGCAGGCGGTGCTGCCCGTGCTGGGCCTGCTCTGCTTCGTGGCGGCCGTGCTGCTCTTCTACCGGTGGACCGTCGCGGGGCGGCTGCTCCCCTCGCTGGGCCTCCTTCTCCTGGTCGCGCTCCTCGGGGTCGGCGCGGACGCGGCGGGGGCCGAGGCGACGGCCGGGCTGCTCTGGATCCTGGGCGCCGTCCTCGCGATGGACCGACTGCCCCTCGCGCCGGCCCTCGGTGTCTGGACGGCGCTGTTCGTGACCGTCGCGGTGGCGAACAGCGAGGGGCTCCCGGCCGTGGTGGCGACCATGAGCGCCGTCCTGCTCGGCGGCTACACGCTGCGGCTCGACGCACAGGCGCACGCCGCCGGATTCCGGCTGCTGGCGGAGGAGCGTGCCGCGCGGGCCGCCGAGGCCGAGTCGGCCGCGCTCGCCGAGCGGGCCAGGATCGCCCGCGAGATCCATGACGTGCTGGCCCACAGTCTCTCCGCCCAGCTCGTGCATCTTGAGGCGGCCCGGCTCCAGATCGAGGGCGGATACGACCGTGAACAGGTGCTGCGCAGGGTCGTCGAGGCGCGGGGCATGGCGAGGCAGGGACTGGCCGAGACGCGTCAGGCGCTCTCGGCGCTCCGCGGCCAGATGGTGCCCGTCGAGGACTACCTGCGCGAGCTGGCGGTCGACGGGGTGCGGACCGAGGTCGTGGGGGAGCCCCGGCTGCTGCCCGTGGAGGCCTCGCAGGCGGTACGCCGCGTCGCGCAGGAGGCCGTCACGAACGCGCGCAAGCACGCTCCGGGGGCCGACGTGACGATGCGGCTGGAGTACGGGGAGGGCGTGGTGACGCTGGAGGTACGGGACGACGGAACGGACGTGGCGGGCAGCGAACTGGCCGCCTCCGGCTCCGGGTTCGGTCTCCTGGGGATGCGGGAGCGGGCCGAACTGCTCGGCGGCAGTCTGGAGGCCGGACCCTCGGCCTCCGTAGGAGGCGGAGCCGGGGCGCGCGATTCCGCGTCCGGCGGCGATTCCGGCGGCGGGGACGCGAACGGCTCCGCCCGGCGTACCCGGTCCGAGGGCGCGGGCGAGGGCTTCACCGTGCGCCTGCGGGTGCCCGCATGACGGCCCGGGTGATCGTCGTCGACGACCAGGCCGTGGTGCGCGAGGGCATCGTCATGCTGCTCGGGCTGATGCCGGGCATCGATGTCGTCGGCGCCGCGAAGGACGGCCTGGAGGCGGTGACCCTTGTCGGTGAACTCGCAACGGACGTCGTCCTGATGGACCTGCGCATGCCCCGCTGCGACGGGGTCGAGGCGACCCGCTTGATCCGCGAGCGGTACCCGGCGACCCAGGTCGTGGTGCTCACCACCTACGACGACGACGATTCGCTGTTCCCCGCCCTCCGGGCCGGCGCGCGCGGCTATCTGACGAAGGACGCCGGCGGTGACGAGATCGTCAAGGCCGTCCAGGACGTGATGGCCGGGGACGCCGGGCTCGCCCCGGGGGCCCAGCGGCGGCTGCTGGAGCGGGTCAGCGCGGTCCCCGCCGTGACGGAGCGCGAGGCGGCCCCCGACGGGCTCACCGCCCGCGAGACCGAGGTGCTGTCCCTGGTCGCCGAGGGGCTCTCCAACCATGACATCGCCCGGCGGCTGCACATCGGCGCGGCCACGGTGAAGACCCATATCAACAACATCTTCGCCAAGGCGGGGGTACGCGACCGCGCGCAGGCGGTGCGTTACGCCTATCAGCACGGTCTTATCCGGCCACCCGGGACAAACGTCACCTGATGGGGTGAAGTCGGGGAGAGAAGAGTCCGGGATCTTCCCGATCTGCCCATCCTTGGGGCGCGGCCGAAACGGCTCGCTGACAAGGAGAGTTGACCGGTGGAGAAGCAGGAAGGGCGCGACGCCGCAGCAGTGCGGACCGACGACCCCTGGTACGACGCACTGGCCTCCGGCTGGGGCGAACTGGACGGTACGGGCACGCCGACGACGCCCGTCGCACCGGCTCCCGTCGCGGCGACGGAGCACGAACCCCGCGCGGCCGAGATCTATCTGGAGGTCCAGCGGAGCGCGGCTTTTCAGGAGGTACGCAGCCGCTACCGCCGGTTCGTCGTGCCGGCCACGCTCGCCTTCCTGGCCTGGTACCTGGCGTATGTCGTCGCCGCGACCACGGCGCCCGAGCTGATGGCGCGCCCGGTGGCGGGGGCCGTGAACGTGGCGATGGTCGCCGGGCTCGGCCAGTTCCTCAGCACCTTCCTGCTGACCTGGGCGTACTCGCGCCATGCCCGGCTGCACCGGGACCGGGACGCGCTCGACCTGCGCTGGAGCGTCTTCGACCGCACGAGGGCACAGGAACAGCACAGGACGCGGGAACACGACAGGACGCGGGAACAGCACGGGCCCCCGGAGCGCCGCGAGACACAGCACCGGCACACGGCGCGGGCGGGGGAGCGGCGATGAGCGGCGACCACCAGACCCTGGCACTACTGCTGTTCAGCGCCTTCGTCGCCGTCACCCTCGGCATCACCACATGGGTGGGCCGCGACCGGCACGGCTCGGCGGAGGAGTTCTACACCGGCGGACGGCTCTTCTCTCCCATGGAGAATGGTTTCGCCATCGCCGGTGACTACATGTCCGCCGCCTCCTTCCTCGGTATCTCCGGCCTCATCGCCCTCTTCGGCTACGACGGCATGCTCTACTCTGTCGGCTTCCTCGTCGCCTGGCTCGTCGTCCTGCTGCTCGTGGCCGAACTCGTACGCAACTGCGGCCGGTTCACGCTGGCCGACGTCGTCGCCGCGCGGATGCGGGAGCGCCCGGTCAGGATCGCGGCGGGAACTTCCTCCGTCGCCGTCTCCGTTCTGTATCTGGTCGCGCAGATGGTCGGGGCGGGCAGCCTGGTCGCGCTGCTGCTGGGCGGTACGAGCGAGGCGGCGCGCTCGTGGACGGTGATCGGCGTGGGCGCGCTGATGGTCGTCTACGTGACGCTGGGCGGGATGCGGGCCACCACCTGGATCCAGATCGTCAAGGCCGTGCTGCTGATGGCCGGCACGGTCGCGCTGACAGTTTTCGTACTGCTCCGTTTCCACGGCGACTTCAACGCGCTGCTCACCACCGCGGCCGAACGGAGCGGCCACGGAAAGGAGTTCCTGTCGCCGGGGCTCGCCTACGGCGGGGGCTGGACCGCGCGCTTCGACTTCATCAGTCTGGGGCTCGCCCTGGTGCTCGGTACGGCCGGACTGCCGCACATCCTCTCCCGCTTCTACACCGTGCCGACCGCCCGCGCCGCGCGCCGCTCGGTCGTCTGGTCCATCGGGCTGATCGGCGGCTTCTATCTGATGACGATCGTGCTCGGCTTCGGCGCCGCCGCCGTGGTCGGCACCGACGAGGTGCGCGCGTCCAGCGCGGCGGGGAACACGGCGGTGCCGCTGCTCGCGCTGGACCTCGGCGGCGGCGCGGGTTCCACCGGCGGCACGGTCCTCTTCGCGGTGGTCGCGGCGGTCGCCTTCGCGACGATCCTCGCCGTCGTCGCGGGCATCACGCTCGCCTCGTCGGCCTCCGTCGCGCACGACCTCTACGCCTCGCTCAAGCGGCCCCGGCGCGCGGGAAAGCCGCACGCCAGGTCCCACGCCACGCCTCATCCCAAGCCCAGCGCGAAGTCCCGCGCCAAGCCGCGCGGCGAGGTCGCCGTGGCCAGGTTCGCGGCGGCCGGAATCGGTGCCGTGGCCATCGCGCTCGGGCTGCTCGCCCGCGACCTCAATGTGGCTTTCCTCGTCGGACTCGCCTTCGCCGTCGCGGCCTCGGCCAATCTGCCCGTCCTGCTCTACTCGCTGTTCTGGCGGAACTTCACCACGCGCGGTGCCGTCTGGTCGGTCTACGGAGGCCTGGTGCCGGCCGTGCTGCTCGTGGTGTTCTCACCGGTCGTCTCCGGGAGCCCCGGGGCGATGTTCCCCGGCGTGGACTTCCATGTCTTCCCGCTCCAGAATCCGGGCCTGGTCTCGATCCCGCTAGGCTTCCTGGCGGGCTGGATCGGCACGGTCCTCTCCCGCGAACCCGCGGACGAGGCCAAGCACGCGGAGTCCGAGGTGCGTTCGCTCACCGGTGCGGGCGCCGTCTGACGGGCGCCCCGGGTCAGCCGCTCGCCGCCCACGCGTACCGGTGCTCGGGGCGGCCCGTCTCGCCGTACCGGAGGCTGAGCCGTACCCGCCCCGCCCGCTCCAGCAGTTTGAGATACCGCTGCGCCGTCTGCCGGCTCATGCCCGCGCTCTCGGCGATCTCGTGCGCCGAGAGCGGGCCTTCGGCGCCGAGCAGCACCTGGCGTACCACCTCGGCGGTGCTCGGCGAGTGGCCCTTGGGCAGTTGGGGCGGCGCCGCGGACGCCGACAGTGCCCCGAACATCCGGTCCACATCGGCCTGTTCGGCCTCACCGCCGCCCTCCACCGCGCGTCGCAGCGTCGCGTACGCCTCCAGTTTGGTGCGCAGCCCGGCGAAGCCGAACGGTTTGACCAGGTACTGGAGCGCCCCGTGGCGCATCGCCGACTGGACCGTGGCGACGTCGCGCGCCGCCGTCACCATGATCACGTCGGTCCGGTGGCCGAGCCCGCGCAGTTCGCGTACCACCGAGAGGCCGTTGCGGTCGGGCAGATAATGGTCGAGAAGGATCAGGTCGACGGGCCGCTCGGCGAGCCGGGTGAGCGCCTCCGTCCCCGAATGCGCCTTGGCGACGACCCGGAATCCGGCAACTTTCGCCACATAGGCGGTGTTGATGTCGGCGACCCGGATGTCGTCGTCCACGACCAGTACGTCGATCATCGTGTCTCTCCTGTGGTGACGGGCCCGCCCGGATCGCGCAGGGGACCACCGTCCGGCGGCGCGCCGTCCCCCGCCGCGTCGCGTACGTCGCCCCCCGCCGCACCCGTCTCCTCGGCCAGTGCCTCGGGCAGTACGACGGTGAACTCCGCTCCGCCGTCGGCGGATTCGGTGACCCGCGCGCTGCCGCCCTGACGCTCGGCGAGCCGGCGCACCATGGCGAGGCCGAGCCCGCGCCTCCCGTGGGAGGGCGGGTCCTTCGTCGTCCAGCCCTCGGTGAAGACCAGTTCGCGCCGGTCCGGCGGGACCCCGGGGCCGCTGTCGGAGATCCGCAGGACGACCGTACGGCCCTCGGCCCGTACCTCCACCTCGATGCGCGCGTCCTCGGAGCCGGCCGCCGCGTCCAGCGCGTTGTCCACGAGATTGCCCAGCACGGTGACCAGCCCCTGCGGGTCGACGACCCGGTCCGGCAGCAGGGTGGCGGGCGAGATGCGCAGCGAGACACCCCGCTCGGCGGCGACGGTGGCCTTGCCGACCAGCAGCGCCGCCGGCAGCGGGTCGTGGATCCGCTCGGTGACCTGCTCGGCGGTGGCCCGGTGGACCCCGACGACCTCGGTCACGAACTCCACCGCCTCCTCGTGCATCTCCAGCTCCAGCAGCCCCATCAGTGTGTGCATCCGGTTGGCGTGCTCGTGGTCCTGGGCCCGCAGCGCGTCGATGAGACCACGTGTGGCGTCCAGCTCCCGGCCCAGCTGTTCCAGCTCCGTACGGTCACGGAGTGTGGCGACCGCGCCGCCGTCGTCCGTCGGCATCCGGTTGGCGATGAGGACCCGTCCGCCGCTCACGGTCAGCAGGTCCTCGCCGGCCACCCGGCCCGCCAGCACGTCGGTGGTACGGCCGGGGCCGAGCACCGCGTCGAGGGGTTGTCCGGTGGCCTCGGACCCGAGGCCCAGCAGCCGCTGCGCCTCGTCGTTCATCAGCCGGATCCGGCCGGTCCCGTCGAGGGCGATCACTCCCTCGCGCAGGCTGTGCAGCATGGCCTCACGTTCCGCGAGCAGCGCCGAGATGTCGGAGAAGGCCAGGTCGTGGGTCTGGCGCTGAAGCCGTCTGGAGATCAGATAGGCGGCCAGCGCGCCGACGGCCAGGGCCCCGCCCGCGTACGCGAGGAGTCCGGGGATCGTCGCCAGCAGACGCGTCCGGACGCTGTCGTAGGCGATGCCCACCGAGACGGCGCCGATGATCTTCCCCGACTCGTCGCGGAGCGGGACCTTGCCGCGCGCCGAGCGGCCGAGGGTGCCGCTGTCGATCTCCATGACGTCCTTGCCGGCGATCGCCTCGCTGGGGTCCGTGGAGACGACCCGGCCGATCTGCCCGGTGTCGGTGTGTGACCAGCGGACGCCGCGTCTGTCCATGATCACGACATACTCGGCGCCGGTGGCCCGCCTGATGCGCTCGGCCTCCGCCTGCACCGGCCCGTCGACCGAGGGCCGCGACCCCAGCAGCGCGTCCGCGACCGGTTCGGACGCGGTCGTCTCGGCGATCGCCAGCGCCCTGCGCATGGCCTGGTCGTCGAGCTGATCGCTCAGCGGTCTGAGGAAGAGTCCCGTGGCGAGCACGGCGGTGCCGGCGGCGATGGCCAGCTGCATCAGCAGCACCTGCGAGAAGACGCGCCGTGGCCAGCCGAATCGCCGCCGTCGCTGCGGGGTCGTCGGTCCGGCGCTCATGCGTAGGAACGGTAGACCGCGCAGGTGCCTTTCTGAAATTTTCAGAATCACGCAAATGACTTACGTGTTTTGCGGCTCGCTTGCGGCCTGTCGAAACTTCCCTGGAAAGCTGACTGATAGGGCCTGGTGGGTCCGTCTTGGGCGTTTTCGAGCCAGAGAACGGCCGACTTGGTTCTGTCGGACTGGTGGACGCTCTCGCATTTCTCTGCAACTCTCTGACCGCACAACGCAAAAGATCCCTCTCGTCAGTGCAGAAACGCTTGTCGCACCAGCCAGGTGGCACCAGCCATGCAGACAGAGCCGCGCCTCGCCGCCCCCGCGCCGAGGCCGAAGATCGGGGATACATGAGATCTCACCGATGGAGATGGCGGGCGATCGCCGCCGCCGTCAGCACCAGTCTCCTGATGGTCGGCGTGCCGTCACTCACCGCTTCGGCGGCCGACGGCCCCAACATCGCCGCGGGCAGTACCGCGGCGGCGAGCAGCGCATCGAGCGACCACTCCGCCCGGATGGCCGCGGACGGCAACCAGTCGACGTACTGGCAGGGCTCCGGCAAGAGCCTCCCCCAGTGGGTCCAGACCGATCTGGGCTCCGCCGCCCGGATCGACCAGGTCACCCTGAAGCTCCCCGCGGACTGGAAGACCAGAAGGCAGACCCTCGCCGTCCAGGGCAGCGCCGACGGCACCAGCTTCGCGACCCTGAAGACCTCCGCCTCGTACACATTCAGTCCGGGCGAGGCCAACGAGGTCAGCATCTCGTTCCCCGCCACCCGGGCGCGTTTCGTCCGCGTGAACATCACCAAGAACTCCGTGGCGTCCGCGGGCCAGCTCGCCGAGCTCCAGGTCCACAAGGCCGCCGCGGCTTCGGTGAATCTGGCCGCCGGCCGGACGCTCACCGAGAGCAGCCACACCGAGGTGTACGCGGCGGCCAACGCCAACGACGGCAACAAGGGAAGCTACTGGGAGAGCCGTAACGGCGCCTTCCCGCAGTGGCTCCAGGCCGACCTCGGCTCCTCCGTGCGCGTCAACAGCGTCGTCCTGAAGCTCCCCGACGGCTGGGGCGCCAGAAGCCAGACCCTCAAGCTCCAGGGCAGCGCCAACGGCACGACGTTCACCGACCTGACCTCCTCGCAGGCGTACCAGTTCGCGCCCGGCTCCGGAAACACGGTGACGATCCCCTTCGACGCCACCACCACGCGCTACGTACGGGTCCTGGTCACCGCCAACTCCGTGCAGCCCGCCGCCCAGGTGTCCGAGCTGGAGATCTACGGCCCCGAGACGGGTGACACCCAGGCACCGACGGCGCCCGCCGAACTGGCGTACACCGAGCCCGCCTCCGGCCAGATCAGGCTGACCTGGAAGGCGTCGACCGACGACACCGCGGTCACCGGCTACGACATCTACGCCAACAACGTGCTGCGCACCAGCGTCGCCGGGAACGTCACCACCTTCACCGACACCCAGCCCGGCAACGCCGAGGTCTCGTACTACGTACGGGCCAAGGACGCGGCGGGCAACCAGTCGGGCAACAGCAACACCGTCACCCGCGGGCCGGCGGGCGGTGACACCCAGGCACCGACGGCGCCCACCGGTCTCGCCCACACCTCGCCCTCGCCCACCCAGGTCAGGCTGACCTGGCAGGCGTCGAGCGACAACACGGCGGTCACCGGGTACGAGATCTACGCCAACAACGTGCTGCGCGACACCGTCGCGGGCAACGTCCTGACCTTCACCGACACCCAGCCGGCCAGCACCACGGTCTCGTACTTCGTACGGGCCAGGGACGCGGCGGGCAACCGGTCGGGCAACAGCAACACGGTCGTACGCACCGGCAGCACCGGCTCGGTCTCCAACCTCGCCGTCGGCAAGCCGATCAGCGCCTCCTCCGTGGTCCACACGTTCGTCGCGGCCAACGCCAACGACAACTCGACGTCGACCTACTGGGAAGGCGCCGGGGGCAGTTACCCCAACACGCTGACCGTGAAGCTGGGCTCCAACGCCTCCACCGAGAGCGTCGTCGTCAAGCTCAACCCGGACAGCAGCTGGGGACCGCGTACCCAGAACATCCAGGTGCTGGGGCGCGAGCAGAGCGCCACGGGCTTCACCAGCCTGGCCGCCGCGAAGGACTACGCGTTCAGCCCGGCCTCCGGGAACCAGGTGACGATCCCGGTCTCCGGCAACGTCGCGGACGTCCAGCTCAGGTTCACCTCCAACACCGGTTCCGGTGCGGGCCAGGTGGCGGAGTTCCAGGTGCTCGGTGAGCCGGCACCCAACCCGGACCTCCAGGTCACGGCCGTGACCGCGGCCCCCGCCGAGCCGGTCGAGTCCAACCCGATCACGCTGTCGGCGACGGTACGCAACAACGGCACGGTCGCCGCCGCGGCGAGCTCGCTGGAATTCCGCCTCGGTGACTCCAAGGTCGGCACGGCGGCGGTGGGCACCCTCGCCCCCGGCGCGTCGGCGAACGTCAGCGCCGCGATCGGTCCGCGCGACGCCGGCAGCTACGAACTCAGCGCGGTCGCCGACGTGGCGGAAGCGGTCATCGAGCAGAACGAGACCAACAACACCTTCACCGCCGCGTCCCCGCTGGTGGTGAAGCCGGTCGCCAGCTCCGACCTGGTGGCGACCCTGGGCTCGTCCCCGTCCGCCCCGGCGGCCGGTGACACGGTCAACTTCTCCGTCACGGTCAAGAACCAGGGCACCGTCGCCTCCGCGGGCGGCAGCCACGGCATCACCCTGACCGTGCTCAACTCCGAGGGCGCCACGGTACGGACCCTCACCGGCGCGCACACCGGAGCCATCGCGGCGGGTGCCACCGCGGCGCCGGTCTCGCTCGGGACCTGGACCGCCGCCAACGGCTCGTACACCGTGAGGGTCGTCCTCGCGGACGACGCCAACGAGGTGCCGGTCAAGCGCGAGAACAACACCAGCACCCAGCCGCTCTTCGTCGGCCGAGGCGCCAACATGCCGTTCGACATGTACGAGGCCGAGGACGGCACGACCGGCGGCGGCGCGACGAAGGTCGGTCCCAACCGGACGATCGGCGACATCGCGGGCGAGGCATCGGGCCGCAGGGCCGTCAACCTCGACGCGACCGGCGAGTTCGTGGAGTTCACCACCCGGGCCAGCACCAACACCCTGGTGACCCGGTTCTCCATCCCCGACTCGGCGGGCGGCGGGGGCATCAACTCCACGCTCAACGTCTATGTGGACGGCGTCTTCCTCAAGGCGATCGACCTCACGTCCAAGTACGCCTGGCTGTACGGCGCCGAGGCGGGACCGGGCAACTCCCCGGGCCAGGGCGCGCCCCGTCACATCTACGACGAGGCGAACGTGATGCTGGGCAAGACCGTCCCGGCGGGCAGCAAGATCAAGCTGCAGAAGGACGCGGCCAACAACACCACCTACGCGATCGACTTCATCAACCTGGAGCAGGTCGCGCCGACCGCCAACCCGGACCCCGCCACGTACACGGTCCCGGCCGGCTTCACCCACCAGGACGTGCAGAACGCCCTGGACCGGGTCCGGATGGACAACACGGGCACCCTGAAGGGTGTCTACCTGCCCGCCGGTGACTACCAGACGGCCAGCAAGTTCCAGGTGTACGGCAAGCCCGTGCAGGTGATCGGCGCCGGTCCCTGGTACACCAAGTTCCACGCCCCGTCGACGCAGGACAACACCGACATCGGCTTCCGGGCCGAGGCCGCGGCCGCGGGTTCCTCGTTCAAGAACTTCGCGTACTTCGGCAACTACACCTCGCGCATCGACGGTCCGGGCAAGGTGTTCGACTTCTCGAACGTGCGCGACATCGAGATCGACAACATCTGGAACGAGCACATGGTGTGCCTCTACTGGGGCGCGAACACCGATGACATGACCATCAAGAACTCCCGTATCCGCAACATGTTCGCCGACGGCATCAACATGACCAACGGCAGCACCGGCAACCTCGTGACCAACAACGAGGCCCGGGCCACGGGAGACGACAGCTTCGCGCTCTTCTCGGCGATCGACGCCGGCGGCGCGGACATGAAGGACAACGTCTACGAGAATCTGACGTCGATCCTGACCTGGCGCGCGGCGGGTGTGGCCGTCTACGGCGGCTTCAACAACACCTTCCGCAACATCCACATCGCGGACACGCTCGTGTACTCGGGCATCACGGTCAGCTCCCTGGACTTCGGCTACCCGATGAACGGCTTCGGGACCGAGCCCACGACGATCGAGAACGTGTCGATCGTCAGAGCCGGCGGCCACTTCTGGGGCGGGCAGACATTCCCCGGAATCTGGCTGTTCTCCGCGTCCAAGGTGTTCCAGGGCATCCGGATCAACAACGTGGACATCGTCGACCCGACGTACAGCGGGGTCATGTTCCAGACCAACTACGTAGGAGGACAGCCGCAGTTCCCGATCAAGGACACCATCCTCAGTGACATCTCGATCACCGGTGCGAAGAAGAGCGGTGACGCCTACGATGCCAAGTCGGGCTTCGGGCTGTGGGCGAACGAGATGCCGGAGGCGGGGCAGGGTCCCGCGGTCGGTGAGGTCACGTTCAACGGTCTGAGGCTGAGCGGCAACGCTCTGGACGTGAAGAACACCACGCCCAACTTCAAGATCCATATCAACCCGTAGGACAGCGGCACACGGCGCGCGGCACCGCGCATCACAGGTGCGGGCGTCGGCATGGTGCCGCCCGGGGCTCCCGGGTGGCACCATGGCTGTGCTGGGACTTTACGCTGAGAAGTAAGTAGCTTGCATTGTTTGCGCTAGTCTTGCGTGTATGACGCGACGACTTGCTCAGGTGGCGAAGAAGGTTGGGGTCAGCGAGGCCACGGTCAGCCGGGTGCTCAACGGTAAGCCGGGAGTTTCCCAGGCCACACGCCAGTCCGTGCTGACCGCCCTGGACGTGCTGGGGTACGAGCGGCCCACGCAGCTGCGCGGCGAGCGTGCCAGACTGGTCGGCCTGGTCCTGCCCGAGCTGCAGAACCCGATCTTTCCCGCCTTCGCCGAGGTGATCGGCGGCGCGCTGGCGCAGCAGGGCCTGACGCCGGTCCTGTGCACACAGACCAAGGGCGGCGTCTCCGAGGCGGACTACGTCGAGCTGCTGCTCCAGCAGCAGGTGTCCGGGGTCGTCTTCGCCGGTGGTCTCTTCGCCCAGGCCGACGCTCCCCACGAGCACTACCGCCAGCTCCACGAGCGCAAGATCCCGGTCGTGCTCATCAACGCGCCCATAGAGAACCTGGACTTCCCCACGATCTCCTGCGACGACGCCGTCGCCGTCGAGCAGGCGTGGCGGCATCTGGCATCACTGGGCCACAAGCGCATCGGGCTCGTCCTCGGCCCTGCCGACCACGTCCCGTCGCGGCGCAAGCTCGCCGCCGCCCTCGCGGCCGTGAAGGCGGCGGGGGAGTCCCTGCCGGACGAGTTCATCGAGCGGTCGATGTTCTCCCTGGAAGGCGGACAGGCCGCCGCCGCGCGGCTGTTGGACCGCGGCGTCACCGGCATCATCTGCGCGAGTGACCCGCTGGCGCTCGGAGCCGTACGGGCGGCCCGCCGGCGCGGTCTGGACGTCCCGGGGGAGGTCTCCGTCGTCGGGTACGACGACTCGGCCTTCATGAACTGCACCGAGCCCCCGCTGACGACGGTCCGTCAGCCCATCGAGGCCATGGGGCGGGCGGCGGTCGAGTTGCTGTGCGCCCAGATCCAGGGTGGCGCCGTGCCGCCCGGCGAGCTGCTGTTCGAGCCGGAGCTGGTCGTACGCGGCTCCACGGCGCAGTCGCCGCGTTAGGCCTCCTCCACGTGCCCGGCGGGCGCCGCACCGGCCCCGTACGGCCCTTGCAAGCCCCTTCCAGGGCCCCCTCGGGGGCCCTGTGGCAGTCCTGAGGGCCCTGTCTGACAAATCCCGCCCTGTCCAACTCCGGGCCCCCGCACGGGTCGTGGCCGATGCGGAAGGCTGTCAAACTTTTACGAAAACGGCGCGAGATCTTGCGGTCCCCTGTCGACGGTGGTTGAGTGTGCCGCGCCCCGGCAGAGTTTCAGCCGTGGGCCTTCCACGCTCATGCCCGAAGGGGACCATCGATGAGAAGTGCTGGGTTCCGCCGTAATCGCCGTATCGACCGCACCGCCGCGGCCGCCATTGTCACCGTGCTCGCCCTGACTCTCGCCGCCTGCGGCACGAGCAGCAGCAGCAGCGACGACGACGGCGACTCCGGCGGCGGGTCGTCAGACCCGTCAGCGCCGTTGGACCCGAAGGCGAAGGTGACGCTCTCGATCGACTGCATGCCGCCCGCCGCGAAAGCCGCGGAGCTGAAGGAGTGGAACGAGGACGTCAAGGAGTTCAACAAGACGTACCCGAACGTCAAGATCAACGGGAAGTCCACGCCGGGCCAGTGTCTGGAGCCGCCGCGCTTCACCGCGATGCTCAAGGCGAAGTCCCAGCCCGACGTCTACTACACCTACTTCACCGACCTCCAGCAGGTGCTCGACAACGACGGCGCCGAGGACATCTCGGCCTACGTCAACGACAAGTCCGTGCCCGCGCTGAAGGACATCGACCCCAACGTCCTGGACGTGCTGAAGCAGGACGGCAAGCTCTACGGTCTGCCGACCAGCAACTACACCATGGGTCTGCTGATCAACCGGAAGCTCTTCGAGGAGGCCGGGCTGGACCCCAACTCGCCTCCCACCACCTGGGAAGAGGTCCGTACGGCCTCCGACAAGATCGCCGAGCTCGGCGGCGGGGTCTCCGGCTTCGGCGAGTACAGCGCCGGCAACAACGGCGGCTGGCACTTCACCGCCTCGATCTACGGCCTCGGCGGCGATGTCGTCGACTCCACCGGCAAGAAGGCGGCGTTCAACACCCCGCTGGGCAAGCAGGTCCTGGAGAACCTCCGCGCGATGCGCTGGGACGACGACAGCATGGGCAAGACCCAGCTGCTCAAGTGGGGCGACCTGCAGAAGCAGATAGCCACCGACAAGCTGGGCATGTTCCTCGCGGCGCCCGACGACATCACGTACATGGTCCAGCAACTCGGCGCCAAGTACGAGAACTTCGGCATGGGCCCGATCCCCGGCGCCAAGGCGACCCTCTTCGGCGGCAACAACTACATGATCAAGAAGGGCAGTTCGCCCGACAAGATCAAGGCCGGCATCGCCTGGCAGAACTTCAAGTTCCTCACGCCGGGCAAGGGCCAGTTCGAGTGGGAGCGCAGCAAGGCCGACAAGCTCCCCGTCGGACTGCCGCAGCCGAACTTCTGGCTCGGTGAGTCCAAGGCCAAGGACGACGCGCAGCGCAGCGAGCACGCCACGATGCCGGTCGAGAACTTCAAGCCCTTCATGGACAACCCGGTCAAGGGCAAGGCCGAGCCGCCGAAGGCGCAGGAGATCTACAAGATCCTCGACGTCGCGATGTCGGGAGTGCTGACCAACGAGGACGCGGACATCGACAAGCTCCTGTCGACCGCCGAGCAGCAGGTCAACCAAGTCCTGGCGACTCAGTAACGGACGTGCGGGGCCGGGTCACGCGGACCCGGTCCCGCGACGGGCCTGCCCTTCCGGCCGGCCCCGTACCCCAACTCCGTCCGTCTGCGAGCCAACGAGTCTGCGCACCGGCACCGAGGAGAGACCATGTCGGCCCCCACCCTGTCCAAGAGCGAGGCGACCCCGTCCCGCACCGGACGCCCCGGCTCCAACCGGACGGACTCCGCCCGCGAGGAGTTCATGCGGTCCGTACGCCGCAATCTCTCGGCGCACGGGTTCCTGATCGGAGCCGTACTCTGCTTCTCGTTCTTCTCCTGGTATCCGATGGTCAGGGAATTCATCCTGGCCTTCCAGAAGAACGAGAACGGAAAGACCACCTGGGCCGGCTGGTCCAACCTCACGTACATCTTCAACGACCCCGCCTTCTGGCAGGCCTGGCGCAACACGCTGCTCTTCACCGCACTCGCGCTGCTCCTCGGATTCGTCGTCCCGTTCGTCATCGCCGTCGTACTCAACGAATTCCGGCACGGCCAGGGATATCTGCGGCTGCTCGTCTATCTCCCGGTGATGCTTCCGCCGGTCGCCTCCGTGCTGCTCTTCAAGTACTTCTACGACCCCGGATACGGCCTGTTCAACCGCATCCTGGAAGTCTTCGGCCTGCCCGCCCAACAGTGGCTCCAGGACACCGACACGGCCATGCTCTCCGTGGTCATCGCGGCGACCTGGATGAACATGGGCGGCGCGACCCTGATCTATCTCGCCGCTCTCCAGGGAATTCCGGGTGAGCTGTACGAGGCGGCCGAACTCGACGGCGCGGGAATCCTCCGCAAGATCTGGCACGTCACCATCCCGCAGACCAAGCTCATCCTCTCGCTGATGCTGCTCATGCAGATCATCGCGACGATGCAGGTCTTCACCGAACCGTTCCTGCTCACCAACGGGGCGGGGCCGGAGGGATCGACGACGACGGTCGTCTATCTCATCTACCAGTACGCGTTCAACTTCAACAACTACGGCAGTGCGGCGGCACTGGGACTCGTCCTGCTCGTACTCCTCGCGGGTTTCTCCGCGGTGTACGTACGGCTCAGCCGCAGCAGCGAAGACTAGGAGGGGAGAGTAGGCATGACAGCGAACACGCTCATACCCCGGCGCAAGCGGGAAGCCACCGTCGAAGTGGCCCGCCCGCGGACCCTGATCTCACCGGCCCAACTCGGCAGATCGCGCGGCAGGACGGTCTACTGGATCGTCTTCGCCCTGGTGGTCCTCCTCTTCACCCTGGTCTTCCTCGGGCCGCTCTACTGGATGGTCACCGGCGGACTCAAGACCACCCAGGAAGTGGTGCAGAGCCCGCCGACGGCCTTCCCCACCTCCATGCATCCGGAGAACTACGAGCAGGCCTGGAAGGTCATGGACCTGGCCAAACTGCTCTTCAACACCCTGTACTACGCGTTCGGCGCGCTCGCCTTCCAGCTGATCTTCGACGTGGCCGCCGCCTACTCGCTCTCCAAGCTGCGGCCGATCTTCGGCAAGGCCATCCTCGGGCTGATGCTGATGACGCTGATGATCCCGGCCACCGTCCTCGTCGTACCCCAGTACCTGACGGTGCTCGACGTACCGATCGTCGAACGGAATCTGCTCAACTCGCCCTGGGCGATCTGGCTGCCGTCCGTCACCAACGCCTTCAACATCTTCCTGCTCAAGAGATTCTTCGACTCGATCCCGCGGGAGCTGCTGGACGCGGCGGCCATCGACGGGGCGTCGGCGATGCGCACCCTGAGATCCGTGGTGCTGCCGATCTCCCGGCCGATCCTCGGAGTCGTGTCGATCTTCGCGGTCGTGGGCGTCTGGAAGGACTTCCTCTGGCCCATGCTCACGCTGCCCGACCCGAGCAAACAGACCCTGAACGTGGGCATCTACTCGCTCGCGAGCGGGGTACCGGAGAACGTCCTGATCGCCGCGCTCACCATCGCGTCGGTCCCGACGCTGCTCATCTTCCTGCTGTTCCAGCGCAACATCATGAGCGGTCTGACCGCGGGCGGCCTCAAGGGCTGATCGTCCTCTCCGCTCCCTGTCTCACTCCCCACCAGCACTCCGCCGCCGGCCCACTCACCCAGCGCCCCGTTGTCCGGGGGCCGGCGGCGGAGTCCCACCTGCCCGAAAGGACCGTCACGTGGCAGCCAACCAGCCGGCCGAGGCCACCGTCGAATGGTGGCGCGACGCCGCCATCTACCAGGTCTATGTACGCAGCTTCGCCGACGGCGACGGCGACGGCACCGGTGATCTCGCCGGCGTGCGGTCCAGGCTGCCGTATCTCGTGGAACTGGGCGTGGACGCACTGTGGTTCACGCCCTGGTATCTCTCGCCCCTCGCCGACGGCGGCTACGACGTGGCCGACTACCGGACCATCGACCCGGCCTTCGGTACCCTCGCCGAGGCGGAGAAACTGATCGCCGAGGCCCGTGAGCTGGGCATCCGCACGATCGTCGACATCGTTCCCAACCATGTGTCCGACCAGCACGTCTGGTTCAAGGCCGCGCTGGCCGCCGGTCCCGGCAGCCCCGAGCGCGAGCTCTTCCACTTCCGGAAGGGACGCGGGGCGGACGGCGAACTCCCCCCGAACAACTGGGTGTCCGAGTTCGGCGGCGTCCCCTGGACCCGGCTGGACGACGGCGACTGGTATCTCCACCTCTTCGCCACCGGGCAGCCCGACCTCAACTGGGCCCACCCGGCGGTGCGCCAGGAGCACGAGGACGTGCTGCGCTTCTGGTTCGACCGGGGTGTGACCGGTGTACGGATCGACTCGGCCGTCCTGCCCGCCAAGGACCCAGGACTGCCCGACTTCACGCCGGGCGTCGACGCCCACCCGTTCGTGGACCGCGACGAACTCCACGACATCTACCGCTCCTGGCGCGCCATCGCCGACGAGTACGGCGGCATCTTCGTCGGCGAGGTCTGGCTCCCCGACGCCGAGCGCTTCGCCCGCTATCTGCGCCCCGACGAGCTGCACACCGCCTTCAACCTCAGCTTCATGTCCTGTCCCTGGGACGCGGACCTGCTGCGGACCGCCATCGACGACACCCTCGCCGAGCACGCCCCGGTCGGCGCGCCGGCCACCTGGGTGCTCTGCAACCACGACGTCACCCGCACGGTGACCCGCTACGGGCGCGAGGACACCGGATTCGACTTCGCGGCGAAGGCCTTCGGCACCCCGACCGACCTGGAGCTGGGCACCAGACGGGCCCGCGCGGCGGCGCTGCTCTCGCTGGCGCTCCCCGGCGCCGTCTACGTCTACCAGGGCGAGGAACTCGGCCTGCCCGAGGCCGAGATCCCGCGTGACCGCATCGAGGATCCGATGCACTTCCGCTCCGGCGGGACGGATCCGGGCCGCGACGGCTGCCGCGTACCGCTGCCCTGGACGGCCGACGCGCCGTACGCCGGCTTCGGGGGAGACACCGAGCCGTGGCTGCCGCAGCCGGAGTCCTGGCCGAAGTACGCCGCCGACCTCCAGGCGGGTGACCCGCGGTCGATGCTCAGCCTCTACCGGCAGGCCCTGCGGCTGCGCCGTACGGAGCCCGGATTCGCGGTGGTCCGGGGGTCCGGGGACGCGGGCGTGCGGGACGCCGCCGGCGCGCAGCTGACCTGGCTGCCGTCCGGTCCCGGCGTGCTGTCCTTCACCCGTACCGACGGTCTGATCTGCGTCGTCAATCTCGCCGGGCCCCCCACGGAGCTCCCCGGCCACACAAGCGTTCTGCTGACCAGCGGCCCCCTGGACGACGAGGGGAGGCTGCCGCAGGACACCGCGGCCTGGCTGCGGAGCTGACTCCGCGGCCGAACCGTCCGCCCCTGTCCGTCCGCGAAGTGCCGCGGCCGGACGGGGTGGGCGGGAGGCGTAGGCCACCTGTCATCCCTCCGCCCCACAGGAAGGTGCAGGACCCGCACATGAACGCATATGTCAAGAACATGACAGCAAGGAACGCGGTGGTATCCGTCGCCACCGCCGTGGCCGTCGCGGCCACCGGACTCACCCTCGTCGCCCCCACGGCGACGGCCGAGCCCGCGGCCGGCCCCGCCCCGGCGGCCGTCGCCGCGGCCGGCGCGGCGCTCCCCTTCACCTCCGTCGAGGCGGAGAGCGCCACCACGAACGGAACGGCGATCGGCCCCGATTACACCCAGGGCACGCTCGCCTCGGAGTCGTCCGGCCGGCGCGCCGTCCAACTGGCCGCGGGCCAGAGCGTGGAGTTCACGCTCCCCGCCGCCGCGAACGCGGTGAACCTCGCGTACAGCGTCCCGGACGGCCGGTCCGGCACCCTTGCCGTGTACGTCGACGGCGAGAAGACCGACACGACGCTCGCGGTCACGTCCAAGTACTCCTACATCGACACCCCCTGGATCGCCGGCTCCAAGACGCACCACCTCCTCGACAACACCCGCGCGCTGCTCGGCCGGGACCTGTCCGCGGGCGCGAAGGTGAGGTTCGAGGCGAGCGTCCCGACCACGATCGACGTCGCCGACTTCGAGCAGGTCGCCGGGCCCGCCGGGGCCCCGTCCGGCGCGGTCTCGGTCGTCGACAAGGGCGCGGACCCGAGCGGTCAGGGGGACTCCACCCAGGCGTTCCGCGAGGCGATCGCCGCCGCGAGGGGAGGCGTCGTGTGGATCCCGCCGGGCGAGTTCAAGCTGACCCAGTCGCTCAGCGGCGTGGACGACGTCGAGCTACGGGGCGCGGGCAACTGGCACTCCGTGGTGCGCAGTTCGCGCTTCATCGACCAGTCGAGCGCCCCGGCCGGCAACGTGGGGCTGCACGACTTCGCCGTCATCGGCGAGGTCACCGAGCGCGTCGACAGCAACCCGGACAACTTCGTCAACGGCTCGCTCGGCCCGAACTCCCGTGTCTCCGGGATGTGGCTCCAGCACCTCAAGGTCGGCCTCTGGCTCACCGGGAACAACGACAACCTCGTCGTGGAGAGGAACCGCGTCCTGGACATGACGGCCGACGGGCTCAACCTGAACGGCACGGCCAACGGCGTACAGGTACGCGAGAACTTCCTGCGCAACACCGGCGACGACTCGCTCGCGATGTGGTCGCTCAACACCACCAACAGCTCCAGCACCTTCGCCAACAACACCATCTCGCAGCCCAACCTGGCGAACGGCATCGCGATCTACGGTGGCCGCGACATCACCGTCAAGGACAACCTGGTGCTCGACACCAACGCCCTGGGCAGCGGGATCGCGATCTCCAACCAGAAGTTCATGGACCCGTTCTTCCCGCTGGCCGGCACCATCACGGTCGCCGGGAACACCCTCGTACGCACCGGAGCGATGAACCCCAACTGGCAGCACCCCATGGGTGCGCTCCGGGTCGACGCGTACGACAGCGCCATCGAGGCGAATGTCAGCATCACCGGCACCACCGTCACCGACAGCCCCTACAGCGCCTTCGAGTTCGTCTCCGGCAGCGGAACGGGCAAGGCCGTCCGTAACGTGACCGTCGACGGCGCGACCGTCGACGGCGTCGGCACGGTCGTGGTACAGGCCGAGACACCCGGCGCGGTCACCTTCCGCGGCGTCACGGCGACGGACGTGGGCGCCGCCGGTAGTTACAACTGCCCGTACCCGGCGGGCAGCGGCACCTTCGAGATCACCGACGGCGGTGGCAACTCCGGCTGGGACACGGTCTGGGACGACTGCGCCACCTGGCCCGAGCCCGCCGAGTAGAGGACACCGCCGAACGCCCCGTGGCGGAGGCGCGCCTGCCCGCTCCTATCCTGGAGGGGGCAGGCGCACCGCTCTGCCCGGACCTCCCGAGGAAGACGGAGCGCGGTCTTGGATCCGAGCACGGCCGGCAGACAGATTCCGGTGGTCGTCCTCGCGGGCTTCCTCGGCTCCGGCAAGACGACCCTGCTCAACCACCTCCTGCGGCGCCGGGCCGGCAACCGCGTCGCGGTCGTCGTCAACGACTTCGGGGCCGTCGAGATCGACGCCATGACCGTCGCGGGCCAGGTCGGGTCCACGGTCTCCTTGGGCAACGGGTGTCTGTGCTGCGCCGTGGACGCGAGCGAACTGGACGGCTATCTGGAGCGGCTCAGCCGCCCCGCCGCCCGGATCGACATCATCGTCATCGAGGCGAGCGGCCTCGCCGAGCCGCAGGAACTCGTCCGGATGATCCTCGCCGGCGACAGCCCCCGCACGGTGTACGGCGGGCTCGTCGAGGTCGTGGACGCGGCCGAGTTCGACGCCACCCGCGAGCGCCACCCCGAGACCGACCGGCACCTCGCCATCGCCGACCTGGTCGTCCTGAACAAGACCGACCGCGTGACACCGGCCGAACACGAGCGCGTCCTCGGGGTGATCGGGGAGCTCGGGCCGGGGGCCGCGGTCGTCTCCGCGTCGTACGGGAGGATCGACCCGGGGCTGCTCTTCGACCCGGCCACGCGCCCCGCGGAGGAGGAGAAGGTCCGCCAGCTCTCCTTCGAGGACCTGTCGGCGGACGACGAGCCGGACCCCGCGCACCGTGCCGACCACGCGCACCATCCGCACGCCGCCTACGAGAGCGTGTCGTTCGACGAACCGGCCGCCATGGATCCGCGCCGGCTCATGACCTTCCTCGACTCACGGCCGGAAGGGCTCTACCGCGTCAAGGGCTTCGTGGACTTCGGCGCGGCCGACCCGGACAACCGGTACGCCGTCCACGCTGTCGGCCGCTTCCTGCGCTTCTACCCGGAGCCCTGGCCACGCGGCGCCGAGCGCCGCACACAGCTCGTGCTCATCGGGACAGGTATCGACCCCGACGCCCTGGCCAAGGAGCTGGCGGTCTGCGCCGTCAGCGGCACCGACGCCGGGACGGATCCGGGCGAGACCGCCATGTGGGGCGTCCTGCGTTACGTACGGTCGGAGCCGGCGGCCGATGAGGCCGCCGACCCGTTCTGACCCGCCGCGCTCCCGCGTCAGCTCGCCGGCCCCGCCAGGGACGCGACGACCGACGGCGGCGGCGTGCCCGAACCGTCCCTGCGCGGATCCGGCTCCGGCAGCTCGGCCGGTGAACCGTTCTTCAGCGCCGCCCGCGCCGGGGCCGCGCCCGCCCAGGCGAAGACCAGCACGTCCTCGCCCTTGAGGAAGCGCTGGCAGCGCACCCCGCCGGTGGCCCGGCCCTTGCGCGGGTACTGGTCGAACGGGGTGAGCTTCGCCGTCGTCTCCGAGTCGTCCAGCGTGCCCTGCGAACCCGCGACCGTGTAGACGACCCCGTCGCCCGCCGGGTCGACCGCCGTGAAGGAGATCACCGAGGCGCCGTCGGCCAGCTTGACGCCCGCCATGCCTCCGGCGGGCCGGCCCTGCGGCCTGACCTGCGAAGCCTGGTAGCGCAGCAGCTGGGCGTCGGAGGTGATGAAGACCAGATCCTCCTCGCCCGTACGCAGCTCGGCCGCGCCCACCACCCGGTCACCCTCCTTGAGGCTGATGACCTCCAACTCGTCCTTGTTGGACGGGTAGTCGGGGACGACGCGCTTGACGACACCCTGGAGCGTGCCCAGCGCGAGACCCGGCGAGGACTCGTCCAGCGTCGTCAGCGTGACCAGGTCCTCGTCCGGCTCCAGCGTCAGGAACTCCGCGAGCGGCGCCCCGCCCGCCAGATTCGGCGCCGACGCGGTGTCCGGCAGCTGCGGCAGGTCGATCACGTTGATCCGCAGCAGCCGTCCGGTCGAGGTGACCGCTCCGACCTCGCCGCGCGCCGTCGCCGGCACCGCCGAGATGATCACGTCGTGCTTGACCCGCCTGCCGTCGCCGCTGCCCAGCGGCCCGCCGTTGGCCGTACGCGCCAGCAGCCCCGTGGACGACATCAGCACCCGGCACGGGTCGTCGGCCACCTCCAGCGGCACCGCGGCGACCGGCGAACTGCCCGACTCCAGCAGGACCGTGCGCCGGTCGGTGCCGAACTTCTTGGCGACCGTGGCCAGTTCGGAGGAGACGAGCTTGCGCAGCTCGCCGTCCGACTCCAGGATCCCGGTCAGCTCGTCGATCTCGCCGTTCAGCCGGTCGCGCTCGCTCTCCAGCTCGATCCGGTCGAAGCGGGTGAGCCGGCGCAGCGGCGTGTCCAGGATGTACTGCGTCTGCACGTCGCTCAGCGAGAAGCGCTCGATCAGCCGCTCCTTGGCCTGCGCCGAGTTGTCGCTGGAGCGGATGAGGCGGATGACCTCGTCGATGTCGAGGAGCGCGACGAGCAGACCCTCGACCAGATGCAGCCGGTCGCGCCGCTTGGTCCTGCGGAACTCGCTGCGCCTTCGTACGACGGTGAACCGGTGGTCGAGATAGACCTCCAGCAGCTCCTTGAGCCCCAGCGTCAGCGGCTGGCCGTCCACCAGCGCCACGTTGTTGATGCCGAAGGTCTCCTCCATCGGCGTCAGCTTGTAGAGCTGCTCCAGCACGGCCTCGGGGATGAACCCGTTCTTGATCTCGATGACCAGGCGCAGCCCGTGCGCCCGGTCCGTGAGGTCCTTGACGTCGGCGATCCCCATGAGCTTCTTCGCCGAGACCAGGTCCTTGATCTTGGCGATCACCTTCTCCGGGCCGACCGTGAACGGCAGTTCCGTGACGACCAGGCCCTTGCGCCGCGCGGTGACGTCCTCCACGGCGACCGTCGCGCGGATCTTGAACGTCCCGCGCCCGTTCTCGTACGCGTCCTTGATGCCCTGGAGACCCACGATCCGGCCACCGGTGGGCAGGTCGGGCCCCGGCACGTACCGCATCAGCGTTTCCAGGTCGGCGCCCGGGTGCTTGATCAGATGCCGCGCGGCGGCGATGACCTCGCCCAGATTGTGCGGCGCCATGTTCGTCGCCATGCCGACGGCGATGCCGGAGGCGCCGTTGACCAGAAGATTCGGATACGCGGCCGGCAGCGTGACCGGTTCCTGCTCCTGGCCGTCGTAATTCGACTGGAAATCGACGGTGTCCTCGTCGATCGACTCCGTCATCAGTGACGTGGCGTCAGCCATCCGGCACTCCGTGTACCGCATGGCGGCCGGCGGGTCGTCGTTGCCGAGGGAGCCGAAGTTCCCGTGGCCGTCGACCAGCGGCAGCCGCATCGAGAACGGCTGCGCCATCCGGACGAGGGCGTCGTAGATCGACGCGTCCCCGTGCGGGTGCAATTTACCCATCACCTCGCCGACGACCCGGGCGCACTTCACATAGCCGCGGTCGGGGCGCAGGCCCATCTCGTTCATCTGGTACACGATGCGGCGGTGCACCGGCTTCATGCCGTCGCGGGCGTCCGGCAGGGCCCGGGAGTAGATCACCGAATACGCGTACTCAAGGAAGGAGCCCTGCATTTCATCGACCACGTCGATGTCGAGGATCTTCTCCTCGAAGTCCTCCGGCGGCGGGGTCTTCGTGCTGCGGCGGGCCATCGCTGCTGCGGCTCCTTCACAGGTCTGTGCGGGTCTGGGCGGGCAACTTCAGGAACTGACGCGGACCATTGTGGCCCGCCGGACCGACAACGCGGACCTCGACCCGTCGTTGAACCCTCCGGGACGCCCGTTCCGGCGGCGTCGGGTGAGTCGGCGAGGAGGCGGCGGTGAGCGGCGGACGGGCAGGTGGCGAGCCCTTTCGCAAGCCGTTGGCGAGTCGACGCCGCCTCCCCGGACACGGGAACTTCGCCACGGGTCGGCACGCTTGCATACAGTGGCAGGACTTCTCCACATCGCGATCGAAGGGACGTACATGCCCATGGGTCACACGGCCACAGCGCAGGCCGGTTCCGGCGGCCTGACAGCGACCGAGCACCGGCTCGCCAACGGACTGCGCGTGGTGCTCTCCGAGGACCACCTGACCCCGGTCGCCGCGGTCTGCCTCTGGTACGACGTCGGCTCACGCCACGAGGTCAAGGGCCGTACGGGCCTCGCCCACCTCTTCGAGCACCTGATGTTCCAGGGCTCGGAGCAGGTCAAGGGCAACGGTCACTTCGAGCTGGTGCAGGGCGCCGGCGGCTCCCTCAACGGCACCACCAGCTTCGAGCGCACCAACTACTTCGAGACCATGCCCACCCACCAGCTGGAGCTCGCCCTCTGGCTGGAGGCCGACCGCATGGGCTCGCTGCTCTCCTCCCTGGACGACGAGGGGATGGAGAATCAGCGCGACGTGGTGAAGAACGAACGCCGCCAGCGTTACGACAACGTGCCCTACGGCACCGCCTTCGAGCGCCTGACCGCGCTCTCCTACCCCGAGGGCCACCCCTACCACCACACCCCGATCGGCTCGATGGCCGATCTGGACGCGGCGACCCTCGACGACGCGCGGCAGTTCTTCCGTACGTACTACGCGCCGAACAACGCGGTGCTCTCCGTCGTCGGCGACATCGACCCCGAGCAGACCCTCGCCTGGGTGGAGAAGTACTTCGGCTCGATCCCCGGGCACGACGGCAAGCAGGCGCCGCGCGACGGCTCGCTGCCCGACATCATCGGGGAGCAGCTGCGCGAGGAGATCCACGAGGAGGTCCCGGCGCGCGCGCTGATGGCCGCCTACCGGCTGCCGCAGGACGGCACCCGCGAGGCCGACGCCGCCGACCTGGCGCTCACCGTCCTCGGCGGGGGCGAGTCCTCCCGTCTCCACAACCGCCTGGTGCGCCGCGACCGTACGGCCGTCGCCGCCGGATTCGGACTGCTGCGCCTGGCGGGCGCGCCCTCGCTCGGCTGGCTGGACGTGAAGACGTCCGGTGGCGTCGAGGTGCCCCAGATCGAGGCCGCGGTCGACGAGGAGCTGGCCCGGTTCGCGGCCGAAGGCCCCACGGGCGAGGAAATGGAGCGCGCCCAGGCCCAGTTGGAGCGCGAATGGCTCGACCGGCTCGGTACGGTCGCGGGCCGCGCGGACGAACTGTGCCGGTACGCGGTGCTGTTCGGCGACCCGCAGCTGGCACTGACCGCCGTCCAGCGGGTGCTGGACGTCACGGCCGACGAGGTACGCGCGGTGGCCGAGGCCCGGCTGCGCCCGGACAACAGGGCGGTGCTGGTCTACGAGCCGATCACCTCCGACGACGAGGACGCCGCCGACGAGACCACCGACGAGCACGAGGGGGCGGACCAGTGACCGACGCTGCCGTGACCATGGAGTTCCACCCGCAGCCGACGGCCGGAGAGGCCAGGCCCTGGGCGTTCCCCGCGCCCGAGCGCGGCGCGTTGCCCAACGGCCTGACGGTGCTGCGCTGTCACCGCCCCGGCCAGCAGGTGGTGGCCGTCGAGATCTCCCTCGCCGCCCCGCTGGAGGCCGAGCCCGAAGGCCTGGACGGCGTGGCCACGATCATGGCCCGCGCCCTGTCCGAGGGAACCGACAAGCACACCGCCGAGGAGTTCGCCGCCGAGCTGGAGCGCTGCGGCGCCACGCTCGACGCGCACGCCGACCACCCCGGCGTCCGGGTCTCCTTGGAGGTCCCGGTCTCCCGGCTGCCCAAGGCGCTCGGCCTGCTCGCCGACGCCCTGCGCGCACCGCTGTTCTCGGAGAGCGAGGTCGGCCGGCTCGTCACCAACAGGCTGGACGAGATCCCGCACGAGCAGGCCAACCCGGCCCGCCGCGCGGCGAAGCAGCTCTCCAAGGAGCTGTTCCCGGCCACCTCGCGCATGTCGCGCCCCCGCCAGGGCACCGAGGAGACCGTCGGACGCATCGACGCCAAGGGCGTCCGCGCCTTCTACGACGCGCATGTCCGCCCCGCCACCGCCACCGCGGTGATCGTCGGCGACCTCACCGGTGTCGACGTCGACGCCCTGCTCGCCGAGACCCTCGGCGACTGGACGGGCGACACCTCCGAGCCGCGTCCCGTGCCGCCGGTGACCGCCGACGACACCGGCCGTGTGGTGATCGTGGACCGGCCCGGAGCCGTACAGACCCAGCTCCTGATCGGCCGCGTCGGCCCCGACCGGCACGACCGCGTCTGGCCGGCCCAGGTGCTCGGCACGTACTGCCTGGGCGGCACGCTCACCTCCCGGCTCGACCGGGTGCTGCGCGAGGAGAAGGGCTACACGTACGGCGTGCGGGCCTTCGCGCAGGTGCTGCGCTCCGACCCGGACGGCACGGGTGCCTCCATGCTCGCCATCAGCGGCTCCGTGGACACGGAGTCGACCGGGCCCGCGCTGGACGACCTGTGGAAGGTCCTGCGTACGCTCGCGGCCGAAGGCCTGACGGACGCCGAGCGCGAGACGGCCGTGCAGAATCTGGTCGGGGTCGCCCCGCTGAAGTACGAGACGGCCGCGTCCGTCGCGGACACGCTCGCCGACCAGGTCGAGCAGCACCTCCCCGACGACTTCCAGGCGCGGCTGTACGCGCGCCTGGCCGAGACCGGCACGGTCGAGGCGACGGCCGCCGTCGTCAGCGCCTTCCCGGGCGACCGGCTCGTCACGGTGCTCGTCGGGGACGCGTCGGTGATCCGGGAGCCGATCGAGGCGCTGGGCATCGGCGAGGTGAAGGTCGTCACCGGCTGAGACGGAGCGCCCCGCAATACGGATAAAGGGAACCCCGGTGACGAACCCGTCACCGGGGTTCCCCCCTATGTCCGTATTCATGGGCGAGTTGCCCGAATGCCCTGTGGCGTGCGCTACAAAAGGGCCTGTCCGTTTGGTGATTGAAAGATGAACGCCTAGCGTCGGTCCGGCTGTTCGCCAGAGCCCGCCGCATTCGCGGCACCGGACAGCCATCGCCGAGTCCCCGTCAGGCGCGAGCCTGGGGAGCCGGGGACCCAATCGATGTCCCTGGGGTGAATCGGGGGCCTTCGCGCGATCCGCGGAGGAGCCCGTAGGAGACCTTCCTGCTCCGAACCCGTCAGCTAACCCGGTAGGCGAGAAGGAAGGAAAGGACCAGCCACTTCATGGCGTTCACCCGTGCCCCCGGGAAGCACCGTGCCCCGAGCCGAACGACGCGCCGACGCGCGAACTTCGCCGGGGCCGCGTCCCTCACCGCGGCCGGTGTCATCGGCACCCTCGCATCCCCGGCGCTCGCCGCCGACACGGAGACGACCCTCGCCCAGGAGGCCGCCCCGGCGGCCCCGGCCCGCGCCATCGTCATCGACGACTCGCTCGCCGCGACGATCGACGCCCAGGCCGCAGCCCAGGAGGCGGCGGCCGAGAAGGCCGCGGAAGCGAAGGCGGAGGCGAAGGCCGCCGCCCGCGCCAAGGCCGAGGCGAAGCGCGAGGCGCGGGCCCGTGCCAAGGAGCTCCGCGCGGAGAAGGAGCGCGCGGCACGCGCCGCGGAGCGCGAGCGCCTGGGCTCCTACCGGCTCCCGGTGGCCGGCTCCCCGGTCACCACCGGCTACCGGACCGGCGGCGCGCTCTGGTCCTCCGGCAGCCACTCCGGCGTCGACTTCCGTGCCGCGTCCGGCACTTCGGTCGTCGCCGTCGGCGCGGGCACCGTCGTCGAGGCCGGCTGGGGCGGCGCGTACGGGAACAACATCGTCATCCGCATGAACGACGGCACGTACACCCAGTACGGACACCTCTCGTCGATCGGCGTCCAGATCGGCCGGAGCGTGGCCCCCGGCGAGCCGATCGGCCTCTCGGGCTCGACCGGCAACTCCACCGGCCCGCACCTGCACTTCGAGGCGCGGACGACGGCGGAGTACGGCTCCGACATCGACCCGGTCGCGTATCTGCGCCAGCACGGCGTGAGCGTCTAGGGCGAGTCGGCGAAGTAGCGCAGTCCGCCCGCAGGGCGTGGTGCGGTGCGTCGCATGGCGGAGAATCGGCCTCGTACCGGGCGTACTCGGCCGACGTCGACAACGCGGCGGGGCGCCGCACCAGGCACCCCGTACCAGACGGGACTGGGCGGAACGCCCTAGGGCGTGTCCGCGACATGGCGAAGGCCCCGGCGTCCTGCCGGGGCCTTCGCCATGCGCGGTGAAACGTTCACCCGGACTCAGACGGTCTCGGGCAGCTCGTCCAGACCCTCGGCCACCAGCTTCGCCAGCCGGTCCAGCGCGGCCTCCGCGCCCTCCGCGTCCGAGAACAGGACGATCTCGTCGCCGCCCTGCGCGCCCAGCCCCAGCACGGCGAGCATCGACGCCGCGTTGACCGGGCTGCCGTCGGCCTTGGCGATCGTCACCGGAACGCCGGACGCCGTGGTGGCCCGGACGAAGATGGAAGCGGGGCGGGCGTGCAGGCCCTCGGCCCAGCCGACATTGACGCGGCGCTCAGCCATGGTGTTGCCCTTCAAGTCACAGTTGTTGTCTAGACCAGTGTCTCATGTGCCCCGGAACGGGCCGGTGCGGCACCCTCAGCCTGCCCCGGCCGGGTAACCGCCGCTACCGATGCGCGCGCCGTAGGCTCTCCCCATGACGCCGCCGTCGCAGCACGCGTACCCCGCTCACTGGGAAGCAGACGTGGTGCTGCGCGACGGGGGCACCGCCCGCGTCCGGCCCATCACCACCGACGACGCCGAGCGGCTGGTCAACTTCTACGAGCAGGTCTCCGACGAGTCGAAGTACTACCGCTTCTTCGCGCCCTACCCCCGGCTCTCCGACAAGGACGTCTACCGGTTCACCCACCACGACTACGTGGACCGGGTGGGCCTCGCGGTGACCGTCGGCGGCGAGTTCGTCGCCACCGTCCGCTACGACCGCATCGACAGCCGGGGCATGGCGGCGTCGGCCCCCGCCGACGAGGCGGAGGTCGCCTTCCTCGTCCAGGACGCGCACCAGGGGCGCGGGATCGCCTCCGCGCTGCTCGAACACATCGCCGCGGTGGCGCGCGAGCGCGGGATCCGGCGCTTCGCCGCGGAGGTGCTGCCCGCCAACAACAAGATGATCAAGGTGTTCCGGGACGCCGGGTTCACCCAGAAACGCAGCTTCGAGGACGGCGCGGTCCGGCTCGTCCTCGACCTCGAACCGACCGCCGAGTCCCTCGCCGTCCAGCGCGGCCGCGAGCAGCGCGCCGAGGCGCACTCCGTGCAACGGCTTCTCGGCCCGTCGTCGGTGGCCGTCGTCGGCGCCGGACGCGCGTCGGGCGGTGTCGGGCGGGCCGTCCTGCGCAATCTGCTGGACGGCGGTTTCACGGGGCGCACCTACGCGGTGAACCTGGCTCTGCCCCCGGAACTCACCAAGCTCGACGGCGTCCCGGCTGTACGCTCCCTCGCGGAGATCGAGGAGCCCGTCGACCTCGCGGTCGTCGCCGTCCCCGCCGAGCGGGTGCCCGAGGTCGTCGCCGACTGCGGCGAACACGGCGTCCAGGGCCTGGTCGTCCTGTCCGCCGGTTACGGCGAGAGCGGGCCCAGGGGCCTGGACCGACAGCGCGAACTGGTGCGGCAGGCCCGTTCGTACGGCATGCGCGTCATCGGGCCCAACGCGTTCGGCGTCATCAACACCTCGCCGCCCGTCCGGCTGAACGCCTCACTCGCGCCGGAGCCGCCCGACCGGGGGCGGATCGGTCTCTTCACCCAGTCCGGCGCGATCGGCATCGCGCTGCTCGCCGGGCTGGTCCGGCGCGGCGCCGGCCTGTCCACCTTCATCTCGGCGGGCAACCGCGCCGACGTCTCGGGCAACGACTTCCTCCAGTACTGGCACGACGACCCGGACACCGACGTCGTCCTGCTGTATCTCGAAACGATCGGCAACCCACGCAAGTTCACACGGCTGGCCAGGCGTACGGGGGCGGTGAAGCCGGTCGTCGTCGCGAAGGGCGCGCGGCACAGCGGCAGCGCTCCGCCGGGGCACGCGGTACCGGTCGGCACCATCCCGGACGCGACGGTCTCGGCGCTGCTCAGCCAGGCGGGGGTGATCCGCGTGGACACCGTCACGGAGCTGGTGGACGCGGGTGTCCTGCTCGCGTCCCAGCCACTGCCGGCGGGACCGCACGTGGCGATCCTCGGCAACTCCGAGTCGCTGGGGCTCCTCACGTACGACGCCTGCCTGACGGAGGGCCTTCGCCCACTGCCCCCGCTCGACCTCACCACCTCGGCCCGCCCGGAGGACTTCCGTACGGCCCTGGCCTCGGCGCTGGCGGACCCGGGCTGCGACGCGGTCGTCGTCACGGCGATCCCCTGGGTGGGGGAGAGCGGCGTGAGGGAGTCGGGCGACGGCGAGGTCCTGGCGACGGCGCTGCGCGAGGCGGCCTCGACGTCGCCGGCGAAGCCGGTGGCCGTGGTCCATGTGGAGATCGGCGGCCTGGCGAAGGCGCTCTCGGCGGCCACCACGACGGCCCCGCGCCCGGGACCGATGCCGGGACCGGGCGGCACGCCGCCGCCCGTCGCGGAACAGGACCGACCCACCCGCGCTCCGGAGGACGCCCCGGCCGCCCGGCAGGTGTCGCTCCCCGGCACGGTCGCCGAGCCGCCCCGCCCGTCCGCCACCGGCGACGACTCCACGCCCGAAGGACCTGACGACAGGGCCGGGGACCGGCCGGAGAGCCGTGGCGAAGGGTCCGAGGGTGCGACGGCGGACGCCGAACCGGGCCCGGGGGGCCGGCCGGGCCCCGTACCCGGCGGCGTGGCCGAGCCGTCCCCCACACCGCTCACCGCCCCCGGCCGGATCCCCGCCTACCCGGCCGCCGAGCGTGCCGTGCGCGCGCTCGGCCAGGCGTTCACCTACGGGCAGTGGCGACAGCAGGCCGCCGAGCCCGGCAGGGTGCCCGAGTACGACGACATCGACGAGAGCCGCGCCGCCGGGCTCATCGCCCGGGTCCTCGGCGACGCCCCCGCCGACCCGCACGGCACGTGCCTCGGCGACGACGACACCCGGGAACTGCTCGGGCGCTACGGGATCGCCGTACGGCCCACCCTCCCCGCGCCCGGACCCGACGACGCCGTCGAGGCCGCCGCGCGACTCGGCTATCCCGTCGCGCTCAAGACCACCGCGCCGCGTCTGCGCCACCGCGCCGACCTCGGCGGTGTACGGCTCGATCTCGCCGACGAGGCTCGGCTGCGGGCGGCGTACCGCGAACTCACCGAACTGCTCGGCGAGCCCGCCGAGCTGCGTCCCGTCGTCCAGTCGATGGCGCCGCGAGGGGTGGACACCGTCGTGCGCGCGGTCATCGACCCGGCCGCGGGCCCGGTGCTCTCGTTCGGGCTGGCGGGCGTGGCCTCCGAACTGCTGGGTGATCTGGCGCACCGGCTCGTGCCCGTCACCGACCGCGAGGCCGCCGAACTGCTCCGGTCCATCCGGACGGCGCCGCTCCTCTTCGGCTGGCGGGGCTCCGCGCCCGTCGACACCGCCGCCCTCGAAGAGCTGCTGCTCCGGGTGTCCCGGCTCGTCGACGACCACCCGGAGATCGTCTCCGCCGCGCTCGAACCGGTGGTGGTCGCGTCGCACGGCCTCTCCGTGCTCGGCGCGAGCGTCCGCCTCGCCCCGCCCCCGTCCCGCGGCGACCTCGGCCCCCGCCGGCTGCCCAGCTACTGAGCAGGTCCGCACGGTCCTGGCCACGCATCGCGCCCCCGTAGGATGGGGCCATGGCGAAGACCGGTACGACGACCCAGGGGCTGCGCACGGCGATCGAGCGCAGTGGCTACTACCCGGCTCTCGTGGCCGAAGCGGTGGAGGCCGCTGTCGGAGGCGAACCCATCGCCTCGTATCTGGTGCACCAGGAGACGACGTTCGACTCCAACGAGGTCCGCCGGCATGTCACCGTCCTCGTCCTCACCGCGCACCGTTTCATCGTCAGCCACACCGACGAGCAGGCCGCCGACACCAGTTCGCCGACGCCGTACGCCACCACCTCGACCGAGTCGGTCAAGCTGGACCGGATCTCGTCCGTCGTGGTCAGCCGCGTCGTCGCGAACCCCGAGTCGTACACCCCCGGCACCCTGCCCCGCGAGGTCGTCCTCACCATCGGCTGGGGCGCCGTCGCCCGGATCGACCTGGAGCCGGCCGCCTGCGGCGACCCCAACTGCGAGGCCGACCACGGCTACACCGGGAACTCCACCGCCGACGACCTGAGCCTGCGCGTCAGCGAGGCCGGTGACGGGCCCGACACCGTACGGCAGACCCTCGTCTTCGCCCAGGCGCTCTCCGAGGCCACCGCGGCCACCCCGTCGACCGGCCGTTGATGGCCGCCCCGCCGCCCGCCTGGCAGGACCCGGAGCCGCTCGCCCTGCACACCGCGCCCGTCCCGGAGTACGGCGGCGGCTCGCTCGCCGACCTGCTGCCCACCCTCGTCTCGGGACAGGGCGTCTCCGTGGCGGGCGGTGCCGTCATCCCCGAACTCACTCCGGCCGACCGCAACTGCGTCTTCCTGATCGACGGTCTCGGCTGGCAGCAGATCAAGGACCACCCGGACGAGGCGCCGTATCTGACGTCGCTGCTGGGCACCTCACGCGGCGGCACCGGCCGGCCGATCACCGTCGGTTTCCCCGCCACCACCGCGACGTCGCTCGCCTCCGTCGGCACGGGCCTGCCGCCCGGCGCCCACGGCCTGCCCGGCTACACCGTCCGAGACCCGGCCACCGGCGCCCTGATGAACCAGTTGCGCTGGCGCCCGTGGACCGACCCGCACGTCTGGCAGCCGTATCCCACGCTCTTCCAGCTCGCCCACGCGGCCGGGGTGCACACGGCGCAGGTGTCGTCCCCGACCTTCGAACGCACCCCGCTCACCGAGATCGCCCTGAGCGGCGGTACCTTCCACGGCCGGCTCTCCGGCGAGGAGCGGATGGACCTCGCCGCCGCCCAACTGGCCGCGGGGGACAGGTCGCTGGTCTACACGTACTACAGCGAGGTCGACGGCAAGGGCCACAAGTTCGGCATGGACTCCGACGCCTGGCGCGGCCAGGTGATGTACGTGGACCGGCTCGCCCAGCGCCTCGCCGAACAACTGCCGCCGCGGGCAGCCCTGTACATCACCGCCGACCACGGCATGATCGACATCCCCTTCGACGAGCAGTCCCGTATCGACTTCGACGAGGACTGGGAACTGCGCGCCGGTGTCGCCCTCCTCGGCGGTGAGGGCCGCGCCCGCCACGTCTACGCGGTTCCGGGTGCCCAGGCCGACGTCCTCACGGTCTGGCGCGAGGTCCTGGGGGAGCAGTTCTGGGTCGCGAGCCGCGACGAGGCCCTGGCGGCGGGCTGGTTCGGCCCGCCCGAGAGGGTCGACGAGCGGGTGTACGGCAGGATCGGCGACGTCGTGGCCGCCGCCCACGACGACGTGGTGATCACCGCGTCCGTCCAGGAACCGCGCGAGTCCGCGATGGTGGGGATGCACGGCTCGATGACCCCCGTCGAGCAGTTGGTACCACTGCTCGAAGTACGCTCGTAGCCGCCCGCCCCGGGTGTCGCCGGGACCGGCCCGACACCGTCCGTATCCGAAAGGCCGTCACATCCTCATGCCCGAGCTGGTGTTCTTCTCCGGAACCATGGACTGCGGAAAGAGCACCCTGGCTCTTCAGATCGAGCACAACCGCTCGGCCCGCGGTCTCCTCGGCATGATCTTCACCCGCGACGACCGCGCGGGCGAGGGCAAGCTCTCCTCCCGCCTCGGCCTGGTCACCGACGCCGTCGAGGCGGCCGAGGGCTTCGACTTCTACGCGTACATCGTCGACCGCCTCTCCCAGGGCGGCCGTTGCGACTACGTCATCGCCGACGAGGCGCAGTTCCTCGCACCCGAGCAGGTCGACCAGCTCGCCCGGATCGTGGACGATCTCGACCTGGACGTCTTCGCCTTCGGCATCACCACCGACTTCCGCACCAGGCTCTTCCCCGGCTCGCGGCGGCTGGTGGAACTCGCCGACCGCGTCGAGGTCCTCCAGGTCGAGGCGCTGTGCTGGTGCGGGGCACGGGCCACGCACAACGCCCGCTCCGTCGGCGGGGTGATGGTGATCGAGGGCGCGCAGGTCGTCGTCGGCGACGTGCACCAGTCCGAGGACGAGATCGGCTACGAGGTCCTGTGCCGTCGCCACCACCGCCGCCGTATGACGGCGGCCACGGCGAGGGCCGCCGCACTGTCCCCGGACGTCCTGCCCATCACCTGAGGACGACGGCGCGGATCACTCCGTGCGAGGAGTCCGGCGGGTCGCGACATCCGAAGATCCGTAGTACTCAGCGCACCGTCGACCGCACCACGCCGAACACCGCGCCCTCCGGGTCCGCCACCGTCGCGACGCGGCCCGCCGGTGTGTCCCACGGCGGGTCGATCACATGGCCGCCCAACTCGGTGACGAGCAGCGCCGCCGCGTCAGTGTCGTCCACCTCGAAGTACGTCATCCAGTGCGCGCCGCGGACCGGGCGGGGGCCCTCGCCCACGCCGTGCAGCGTCGCCACCGCCCGGCCGTCCAGGCGCAGTGTCAGTGTGTCGTCGTCTCTCCCGCCGGCCGACTCCACGTCGTAGCCGAAGACCGACCGGTAGAACGCGTCCACCCACGAGGTCTCGCGGATCAGCAACTCGTTGCGGACCGGCGTTCCGTGCGCCCCCGCCACCGCGGTGCCCGTGTGCGCCTGGGCCTGCCAGATGCCGAAGACCGCGCCGGCCGGATCGGACACCAGGGCGAGGCGCCCGTCCCCGCCCGCGTCCAGCGGCCCCACCCCGACGGTGCCGCCGCAGCGCCTGATCGCTGCGGCCGTCGCGTCCGCGTCGTCCGTCGCCAGATACGTCGTCCACGAGAGCGGCATCCGTCTCTCCGGCGCCAGTTGACCGATGCCGGCGACCTCCTTGCCGTCGAGGACGCCACGCACGTACGGGCCCAACTGCTCGGGCCCCGGCACCCGGACGAACTTCCAGCCGAACAACGCCCCGTAGAAGTCCTGCGTCGCGCCGAGGCCGTGCACCATCAGACTCACCCAGCAAGGCGTGCCGGGCGTGTGCCGGATCGTTTCCTCGGTCATCGTCGCTCTCTTCTCGAATGGTTCGCGGACTGCCGTGATGAGGACGGGCAGGCGGGGGAGGGGGGCGCACGCGCCTCGAACTGCGCGGTGGGGGGCCCGAACAGATGGTTCCATTTCTCGCCGGAAGCCGCGCCCCGGCCGCGCCGCTTTTGGCGCGATCCAGTAAGAGGATGACCGTTTTGGCATTGACGCAACGTCGTCGGGCCATCACCCACCGGGTCGAGGCCGAACGCCCTTGCCGGTAGGCGAGGATGGCGGGCATGACAGTCATCATCTCCGCGTCCGGACTCGCCGACGAGCTCGCCGGACCCCGGCCGCCCGTCCTGCTCGACGTCCGCTACGCGCCCGGCGCCCCTCCCGGCCGCCCCGAGTACGACGCGGGCCATCTGCCGGGCGCCGTTTTCGTCGACCTCGAAGCGGAGTTGTCCGGCCCGCCCGGCGCCGGAGGCCGCCATCCGCTGCCCGACGTGGCGGCGTTCGGCGCGGTGATGCGCCGCGCGGGTGTCTCGGCCGGTACGCCCGTCGTCGTCTACGACGGAGGCCAGGGGTGGGCCGCGGCCCGCGCCTGGTGGATGCTGCGCTGGACCGGCCACCAGGACGTACGGGTGCTGGACGGCGGACTCGCGGGCTGGGACCGCCCGTTGACCACCGAGATCCCGACGCCCGACGAGGGCGACTTCAGCCCCGTACCCGATTCGCTGCCACGCCTCGACGCGGACAGCGCCGCCGCGCTGGCCCGTGACGGGCTGCTGCTGGACGCGCGGGCGGCGGAGCGCTACCGGGGCGATGTCGAACCGCTGGACCGCGTCGGCGGGCACATTCCGGGCGCGGTCTCGGCGCCGACCGCCGAGAACGTCGGCCCGGACGGCCGCTTCCTCCCGGCCGAGAAGCTCGTCGCCCGGTTCGACGCGCTGGGTGCGAAGGGCGACGGCAGCGGCCCCGAGGTCGGGGTCTACTGCGGCTCCGGGGTGTCGGCGGCGCACGAGTTGCTGGCGCTGGAGATCGCGGGCATCCCCGCCGCGCTGTACGCCGGCTCCTGGTCGGAGTGGACGGCGGACACGGAGCGCCCGGTGGCGACGGGCCCGGACCCTCAGTGACGCGGGCCGGCGCCTGACGTCAGGGACCGGGGCCGTACGCCCGCTTCGCGTACGGCCCTGGCCCACTGACGACCCGTCCTGCTCAGTCCTGCTTCTTGCGACGGGTGCCGAACACGATCTCGTCCCAGCTCGGCACGGCGGCACGGCGGTTGGGCCGTACTCCGTCGGCCTCCGCCTGACGGTCGGTCGTACCGGTCAGCCGGTCACGGTGGCCCGCCACCGAACGCGGCATCAGAACGTCCGCGTACGCCGACCCCGCGCCCGCCGAGGCGGCCGGAGCCACCGGCTCCTCCTCCTCGGGCGCCTGACCGGGCTCGATCGCCGGCGGCTCGGGCTGGGACGGCCGCTCCGGGACCACCATGTCGCCACGGAAGCTCGGCACCGCCTCCAGCAGGCTCGTCAGGGTGTCGCGCTCGCTGGTGTCCTCGTCCGGGTCCGTCGTCGGCCGGTCCGTCTGCCGTTCCAGGGCGCGGTCGAGGGGCCGTTCGCGATCCCTCGGCAGCCGCGCGATGCGCGGGACGAACGGGAAGCTCGGCTCCTTCGTGGCGACGGCGAGCGAGTCGTCCGTCTCCCCGATCAGCGAGCGCGCCTCGTCGTCGACGGCCTGGACGAGCCGCCGCGGCGGGTCGTACGTCCAACTCGCCGAGTGCGGTTCACCCGCCACCCGGTAGACGAGCAGGACCTCCCACGTGCCGTCGTCGCGGCGCCACGAGTCCCACTGCGCGGTCTCCTTCTCGGCGCCGCGCATGAGCAGCCGCTCGTGCACCGCCTCGCCCAGCTGGGGACCAGTGTTCTCGCCGGGGCGGCGCACCGCCGTCTTCCGGGCGCGCTCGGCCATGAAGGCGCGCTCGGCCAGCACGGGGCCCTCGAAGCGCCGGACCCGGTCGACCGGGATCCCGGCCATCTGGGCGACCTCTTCGGCGGAGGCTCCGGAACGTATCCGCGCCTGGATGTCACGGGGTCTGAGGTGGCTCTCCACCTCGATCTCGATCTGGCCGAGACGGGCACGGTCGTTACGTACGGCCGCGCGCAGCCGCTCGTCGATGGGGAGCGTGTACTCCGTGCTGTCGGCAGCCTTGAGCACCAGTCGTGTGCCGTCGTTGGAGACGGCCACGACACGCAGTTCGGGCATGGGGACCTCCCGGGTGGTGCCTGCCGACGTCACGTGCGTCGCTGCTTCCGCTAGTCGAGTGTGACTTGCCCGGGTGCAGCCTGCCACAACCTTGCCGAGTTGCCCGGCGTGTCGGGCATGGGCCCTGGAACGCCGTCATGACACGGTTACCTATTGCGACGCAGAGTGACAGACCTGGTCACGCTGTGTAGCAGGCGCCCGTGCGGTGCCATCGCGCCGCCGGATCGAGTGCCACTTCGGCCCCCTCCCGTAGACCCGGACACCTGTGAGGGAATCCGGCCCCAGGGCTCGCCACAGTACTCCATTCGGACCATCGGGGTGGACTGCCACGCCACCCAACTTCTTCGGGGGCGGGGGAGTTGAGAGGGTGTCCGTATCCCGCACGGGTGTCCCAATTCACATAATCTCCCGAAGCGGAACCATCGGATTCGCCCAGATGCCCCTTCTTGGTGCACGGTGGCACAGATGGTCGAGCAGAGGTCGGAGATGGATCAGAGTCAGAAGCCGGACAGCCGGACCGGCGAGCGGACCGCCCCCGGGCGGCTCGAACTGAGCGTGCCGCAGGTCGCGGGCAGCGCGCTCGCCGCGGTCGCGGCGGCCGTGTTCGCCTCCAAGCTCGGGGTGTACGGCACGATCATCGGCGCCGGCGTCGTCAGCGTGATCGCCACCAGTGGGGGTCCGCTCTTCCAGCATCTGTTCCGGCGCACCGGTGACCAGCTACGCGAGGTCACGGTCCAGGTGAAGCCCAGGGCGCGCCAGGTGTACGACTCCGAGCCACCGTCTCCGGCCGCCGGGGTTCCGGTTCCTGATCCGCATCCGTCTGCGCATCCGGATCCGTCTGCGCATGCGCAGGAGCCTTCCGCGCGGGGTGAGTTTGGGGGAGCCACCACGTACGGCACGCGGATACGGGGCCGGAAGCGGTCCGTCGTCGCGGCCGTCGTCGTCTTCACCGTCGCGATGCTCGCCATCACCGGCTACGAGCTGGCCGCCGGCCAGGACCTGAGCGGCGGCAAGGGAACGACCTTCAGCTCCGTCGTACGCGGCGGGGACACCGGCCGGGACTCCCCACCCGACCGGCCGGCCGGCCCGAAGGACGGCGGAACGACCCCCTCCGACGACGGCACCGACCCGGGGACGGACACCGGCCCGGGTACCGGCCCCACCGACACCCCGACCCCGACCCCGTCCGCACCGGGCGGCGGCCAGAGCCCGGACGCCCCGGAGAGCCCGGACACCCCCGAGACCGGCGGCCCTTCGACCGTGCCCTCGCCCGGCACCTCGCAGCCGGACGGCGGTACCGCCGGATCCGGTCACCCCGAGGGCGGCACCGCCCCGCCCCCGCCCGCCGTCGCGCCGTCGGGCTGAGGCCGGGCCGGGCTATCCGCCGACGACCCGCCGCAGATACGGATTGCCGAACAGCCGCTCCGGGTCCAGCCGGTCGCGTACCGCCGTGAACTCCTCGAAGCGCGGATAGACCCCGGCCAGATACGCCGCGTCCCGCGTGTGCACCTTGCCCCAGTGCGGCCGGCCGCCGTGCGCGGTCATGATCCGCTCCACCGCCGTGAAGTACGAGCGGTAGGGCGTGCCCCGGTACAGATGCACCGCGATGTACGCCGTCTCCCGGCCGGACGCCGTCGACAGCGGGATGTCGTCGGCGGGCGCGGTCCGCACCTCGACCGGGAAACTCACCCGAAGTGGTGAGCGCTCGATCATGGCCTTGACCTCGCGCAGCGCGTCCACCGCCACCTCGCGCGGCAGCGCGTACTCCATCTCCACGAAGCGCACCCGGCGCGGGGTCGTGAAGACTTTGTAAGGAATGTCCGTGTACGTACGGGCCGAGAGCGCGCGGCTGGAGATTCTGGCGATCGAGGGGATGACCCGGGGCACCGCGCGGCCGACCGAACAGGCCACCTGGAAGAGGCCGTTGGAGAGGAGTTCGTCCTCGATCCAGCCGCTGACCGTACCGGCCGGGGCCGCCGGGCCCGCGCTGCGATTGTTGCGCTTGGTGTTGCAGTTGCCGGTGTGCGGGAACCAGTAGAACTCGAAGTGCTCGTTCTCCGCGACGAGCCCGTCGAAGTCCGCCGTCACCCGGTCGAAGGACATCGGCTCCTCGCGCGCCCTCAGCAGGAAGAGCGGTTCCACGGCGAAGGTGACCGCCGTGATGATCCCGAGCGCGCCGAGTCCGACCCGGGCACTGGCGAAGATCTCCGGATTCTCCGAAGGGGAGCAGGTGAGGACCGAGCCGTCCGCGGTGACGAGTTCCAGAGCCCGGATCTGTGCGGCTGTCGAGGCCGAGTCGCGGCCGGTGCCGTGCGTGCCCGTGGACGTCGCGCCCGCGACGGTCTGATCCATGATGTCGCCCATGTTCGTGAGCGACAGGCCCTCCCTGGCGAGGGCCTCGTTCAGCCGCCTCAGCGGGGTGCCCGCCGCCACGGTGACGGTGCCGGCCTTCCGGTCGATCTCACGGATGCCGGTGAGCAGTTCGGGCCGTATCAGCAGACCGTCGGTGGCCGCCGCGGAGGTGAACGAGTGCCCCGTGCCGACCGCCTTGACCCGGAGCCCGTCCGCGGCCGCCGCGCGGACCGCCTCGGCGAGCTCCTCCACGGAGGCGGGGGAGAACACGCGGGAGGGACGTGCGCTCACGTTCCCCGCCCAGTTACGCCAGGTGTGTGCCGGGTACCTCGTCGTCGCCCCGCCCGTACCGGTGTTGGTCATCAGCCCCGTACCCCTCCCGATCCGTTGGCCGCTCCCGCAGCCGGCGGTGGCCCACCAGCGCGACCAGGGCCGCGGCCACTCCCGACACGACGGGCACAGCGAACCCCGTCCGCGCTCCGGCGGCGTCGACCGCCCATCCCGCGGCGGAGGAGCCGAGCGCCACCCCGACGGCGAGTCCGGTGCTGACCCAGGTCATGCCTTCGGTGAGGTTGGTACGAGGTACGTGCGCTTCGACGAGGGCCATGGTCGTCACCATCGTGGGTGCGACCGAGAGGCCGGCGACGAAGAGCGCCACGGCCAGGATCGGCAGATTCCCGGCCAGTTGGAGGGGGATCATACTCACGGCCATCGCGCAGACTCCCACCAGCCACCTCCCGGACGCGCTGCCGCGCGGACGCAGCAGCCCGAAGACGAGTCCGGCAAGGCAGGAACCGAGCGCGTACACCGCGAGCACGAGGCTCGCCGCCGTCTTGTTGCCCCGTTCCTCCGCGAACGCCACGGTCACCACGTCGACGGAGCCGAAGATCGCGCCGGTCGCCACGAACGTCACCACCAGGACCTGAAGGGCGGGGGAGCGCAGCGCGGTGCCCCCGGTGTGGTGCTCACGCGGCTGCGGCACGGGCTCGGTGGCCCGCTGCGCCGTCAGCCAGAAGACGCCGGTCACCAGGAAGAGCGCGGCCAGCGTCGGCCCCGCCGCGGGGAACCAGGCCGTGGACAGACCGATCGCGATGATCGGGCCGAAGATGAAGCACAGCTCGTCGACGATCGACTCCCAGGAGTACGCGGCGTGCAGCTCGCGCGGCGACCCCCGGTAGAGCTCCGCCCAGCGCGCCCGGACCATCGACCCCACGCTCGGCACAGAGCCCGCGCCCGCAGCGAAGACGAAGAGCGTCCACTCCGGGGCCGACCGCTCGGCGCACACCAGCAGTCCGGTGACGGCCGTCACGGCGGTCAGCGCGGCGGGCCGCAGCACCCGCCGCTGGCCGTGCCGGTCCACGAGCCGGGAGATCAGCGGACCCAACCCGGCGGCCGACATCGCCAGCGTCGCCGCCAGCGCGCCCGCCAGCCCGTAACGCCCGGTGAGCTGGGAGATCATCGTCACGATGCCGATGCCCATCATCGACAGCGGCATCCGGCCGACCAGACCGGCCGCGCTGAATCTCCCGGCTCCGGGCGCGGCGAATATCGCGCGGTAGGGACTGGCCACGTGTCGCTCCGGTGTGCGCTGTCGCGAGTGACGGCGGATACGGCCGCGGGGCACTGGCGGTAAGGAATGAACGAGCCAAGACAGCTTACGGTCCGGGGGTCCGCGAGCGTGCCGCGGTTCACGGCCCGTCAGTGGCGGATGGCAGGATCGAGGCATGCCCGAACAGCGTGCCACTTCTCCCTACGACGCCCTTCTCCTGCTGTCCTTCGGTGGTCCTGAGGGCCCCGACGACGTGGTCCCGTTCCTGGAGAACGTGACGCGGGGCCGGGGCATCCCGAAGGAACGGCTCAAAGAGGTCGGCCGGCACTACTTCCTGTTCGGCGGCGTCAGCCCGATCAACGAACAGAACCGCGCCCTGCTCGGGGCCCTGCGCAAGGACTTCGCGGAGCACGGTCTGGATCTGCCCGTCTACTGGGGCAACCGCAACTGGACGCCCTGTCTGACCGACACCCTGCGGGAGATGACGAGGGACGGCAGGCGCCGTATCGCCGTGCTCGCCACCAGCGCGTACGCCTCGTACTCCGGCTGCCGCCAGTACCGCGAGAACCTCGCGGACGCGCTCGCGGCGCTGGTCGAGGAGGGCCTGGAGCCGCCCCGTGTCGACAAGCTGCGGCACTACTTCAACCACCCCGGCTTCGTACGGCCCATGGTCGACAGCGTGCTCACCTCCCTCGCCGACCTTCCCGAGGAGGTCCGCGCGGGGGCGCGTCTCGCCTTCACGACCCACTCCGTCCCGGTGGCCGCCGCCGACACCTCCGGCCCCGTCGAGGACCACGGGGACGGCGGCGCGTACGTCGCCCAGCACCTCGACGTTGCGCGGCTGATCGCCGACGCCGTGCGCGAGGAGACCGGTGTCGAGCACCCCTGGCAGCTCGTCTACCAGTCGCGCAGCGGGGCCCCGCACATCCCGTGGCTGGAGCCCGACATCTGCGACCACCTGGAGGCCGTGTACGGCGACGGGGCCCCGGCGGTCGTCATGGTGCCCATCGGGTTCGTCTCGGACCACATGGAGGTGCTGTACGACCTCGACACCGAGGCCACGGCCAAGGCCGCCGAACTGGGCCTGCCGGTCCGGCGTTCGGCCACGGTGGGGGCCGACGAGAGGTTCGTCGGCGCCGTACGCGATCTGCTCCTGGAGCGCGCGGCGACCGAGCGCGGGCGCGCGGCGGAGCGGTGCGCGCTCGGGGCGCTCGGGCCGAGCCACGACGTCTGCCCGGTCGGCTGCTGCCCGGCGAGAACGCCCCGCCCGGCCGCCGCGGGCGCCGACAGCCCGTACTCCTGACGCCGCGCCCGCCCGAGTGTCCGGCTCCCGCGTGTCCGGCAGCCGTACGCCCGACTTCCCGGGTCTCTGACCCCCGTACGCCCGCTCCGCCCGCCCGACGCCTCGTACGCCCGACGCCCGTCGCATCGCCCGGTGCCCTCCCGAGGAGTGACCTGCCAGTGACCGACCCCCTCATCCCCGAACTGCTCTCCCTCGCCCTGGAGGCCGCTCGCCGGGCCGGGGCGCTCCTGCGCGACGGCCGCCCCGCCGACCTGGGCGTGGCCGCGACGAAGTCCAGCCCGATCGACGTCGTCACGGAGATGGACATCGCCGCCGAGAAGCTGATCACGGGCTTCCTGGCCGGGAACCGCCCCGACGACGGCTTCCTCGGTGAGGAGGGCGCGAGTTCGCCGGGCAGCAGCGGTGTCCGCTGGGTGATCGACCCGCTGGACGGCACGGTCAACTATCTGTACGGGCTCCCGACCTGGGCCGTCTCCATCGCCGCCGAACGCGACGGCGAGACCCTCGTCGGCGTCGTCGAGGCCCCGATGCGCCGCGAGACCTTCCGGGCCGTGCTCGGCGGCGGCGCGTTCCTCAACGATCACCCGGTGACCTGCCGTCCGGCGCCGCCCCTCGACCAGGCTCTGGTCTCGACCGGCTTCAACTACGTCACCGCCGTCCGCACCAACCAGGCGGCGCTGGCGGCCCGGCTCATCCCCCAGCTGCGGGACATCCGGCGCGGCGGCTCCGCGGCCGTCGACCTCTGCGACGTCGCCGCGGGCCGGCTCGACGGCTACTACGAGCGGGGGCTGCACCCCTGGGACCTCGCGGCCGGCGATCTCGTCGCACGCGAGGCGGGCGCGCTCACCGGCGGCCGTCCCGGCGCCCCGGCCGACGGCGACCTCGCCGTGGCGGCCTCCCCGGGCGTCTTCGAACCGCTCCAGGCGCTGCTGGAGGAGTACGGCGCCTGGCACGACTGACCGGCCACCCCCGGGCCCGTACCGGCAGGAAAGGACCCCGGCACCGTCCCATGGCGCCGGGGTCCTTCCCGTACGGGTCACACGTTCGCGGCGCCGAACTGAACGCCGTGCTCCGCGGCGAGGCGGTGCAGGTCCTCGAGCTCTTCCTGCTCGACCTCCGCGAGGAAGTCGTCGCCCGTCTCACGAGCCCGTGTGAGATCGGATTCCGTGGCCCTTATACGCTGCAGAAGACCTGCGGTGAATGCGTCCATTGCGCCCCCTTGGCGTGGGTCGATGGCACGGGGGTGTGCCGGCGTCTGATCAAGTGGCACCTGGAAGTGCCGACGGCGGTCGATCACGCACCACTCCCTCTGGGGGACAGAGCGGGTAGTGGCATGCCACGTGAAGGGCGTGATCTCGGGCGTGCACTCGTCATCCCCAGGGCGACTCCGGGAGAAACCTCCCCACATTCAATAATCTTGCGTATTCCTTCCGTATGCCGGGCGGTCGGCATTGTCTTACCGCCGGTTTATGCGCGTAGCGGGCAGGATGGGCCCGCACAGCCAGTGCTACGACCTGCCCGGTTCCCCGGTACTCCGGCAATGGGCCCTTGAGGAAGGAACAGCGACGTGCGCGTACTCGTCGTCGAGGACGAGCAGCTGCTCGCCGATGCGGTGGCCACCGGGCTGCGCCGGGAGGCCATGGCGGTCGACGTCGTGTACGACGGCGCCGCGGCACTGGAGCGGATCGGGGTCAACGACTACGACGTCGTCGTGCTCGACCGCGACCTCCCCCTGATCCACGGTGACGACGTCTGCCGCAGGATCGTCGAGCTGGGCATGCCCACCCGGGTGCTCATGCTGACGGCCTCCGGCGATGTCAGCGACCGGGTCGAGGGCCTGGAGCTGGGCGCCGACGACTACCTTCCCAAGCCCTTCGCCTTCACCGAGCTGACCGCCCGCGTCCGGGCCCTCGGCCGCCGTACGACCGTCCCGCTGCCGCCGGTCCTGGAACGGTCGGGCATCAAGCTCGACCCGAACCGCCGCGAGGTCTTCCGGGACGGCAAGGAGATCCAGCTCGCGCCCAAGGAGTTCGCCGTCCTCGAAGTGCTGATGCGCAGCGAGGGCGCCGTGGTCTCCGCGGAGCAGCTGCTGGAGAAGGCCTGGGATGAGAACACCGACCCCTTCACCAATGTCGTGCGCGTCACGGTCATGACGCTGCGCCGCAAGCTCGGCGAGCCGCCCGTGATCGTCACCGTGCCCGGCTCCGGTTACCGGATCTGATGCCCGTGGCAACCACTCCGGCGCCGCCCACGGCGCCCCCGAAACCGACCTGGGACCCCAGACGGCCCGACCAGGCGCTGCCCTGGGTCCGGCCGACGATCCGGATACGTCTGACGCTGCTGTACGGCGGGATGTTCCTGATCGCCGGGATCCTGCTGCTCTCGATCATCTATCTGCTGGCGGCGCAGGCCATCAACGAGGGCAGCGAGCTGGCCCTGAAGGTGACCGGCGTCAATGTCCAGTTGACGAGCCCCACCTGTCCCAGCCTCAATCAGGTGGTCGACAACGACCAGCTGAACAATTCACTCAAGGCGTGCATGTCGGCCCAGCGCCAGCAGGCGCTCGACGACCTGCTCACCCGCTCGCTGTTCGCGCTGACGGGGCTCTCCATCATCGCTTTCGCGTTCGGTTACGCGATGGCCGGACGGGTCCTGGCGCCGCTCGGGCGGATCACCCGTACCGCCCGCCGCGTGGTCGGTTCCGACCTGGCCCGCCGGATCGAACTGGACGGCCCGGACGACGAGCTGAAGGAGCTCGCCGACACCTTCGACGAGATGCTGGAACGCCTGGAGCGGGCCTTCACGGCGCAGCAGCGCTTCGTCGCGAACGCCTCGCACGAGCTGCGTACGCCCCTGGCGATCAACCGCACCCTCCTGGAGGTCCAGCTCTCCGACCCGGCGGCGCCCATGGAGCTCCAGCAGCTCGGCAGGACGCTGCTGGCCACCAACGAACGCAGCGAACAGCTGGTGGAGGGCCTGCTGCTGCTCGCCCGCAGTGACAACCAGCTCATCGAGCGCAAGCCCGTCGACCTCGCCGAGGTCGCCACCCGCGCCGTCGACCAGACGCGCGGTGAGGCCGAGGCGAAGGGCGTCGAGATCCGCGGCGAGCGCGCGCCGGTGGTCGTCCAGGGCAACGGCGTCCTGCTGGAGCGGATCGCGCTCAACCTCGTACAGAACGCCGTCCGGTACAACGTCAAGGAGGAGGGCTGGGTCGAGGTCACGACCACGGTGGAGCACGGTGAGGCGGTGCTGCTGGTGTCGAACACGGGACCGGTCGTTCCCGCGTACGAGATCGACAACATCTTCGAGCCGTTCCGCCGCCTCCGTACGGAGCGGACCGGCAGCGACAAGGGCGTGGGCCTCGGCCTGTCGATCGCCCGCTCGGTCGCGCGGGCCCACGGGGGCCGTATCATCGCGGAGCCCCGCGAGGGAGGCGGGCTCGTGATGCGTGTCACTCTGCCCGTCTGAACTTTCGCTCCTGATCGGAGCGAAGTTCGCTTTGCGCGGAATTTTCGGGACCCGTTCCCGGTTGGGCCGTGTGTGATCGATCACAGGGGCGAATTCAAGCCTCGCACTCTCTGTGATCAAGCCCCTGACGGAAAGCCGGGAAAATCCGGGTTTCCAGGGGTCGGGATCACGGGAAGTACACGGGGTGGCGCCCGTGAAGTACGACATTCGGACCGTGTACGGTCCGGTTCGCCACCCAAAGCCGATCACTCGGGAAGAGTCCGGTTGGGTGTCGATTGAGTAACAGACCTTGATGTGAGGCAAAATCTCCGCCTCAGGTCGGGCACAAGTCCGGCCTCTCACGCGTTACGTGCGCTGAGACACCGATAAAACCCAGAGGGGGAGAAGCGACATGGCAACGGATTACGACACCCCACGCAAGACCGATGACGACGTCGATTCCGACAGCCTTGAGGAACTGAAGGCCCGTCGGAACGACAAGTCGACGTCGGCGGTCGACGTGGACGAGTTCGAGCAGGCCGAGGGACTGGAGCTGCCCGGGGCCGACCTCTCCAACGAGGAGCTGTCGGTTCGTGTACTGCCCAGGCAGGCCGACGAGTTCACCTGCATGAGCTGCTTCCTCGTCCACCACCGCAGTCAGCTGTCCCGGGAGAAGAACGGTCAGCCGATCTGCCGCGACTGCGACTGAGGAGCGGTCGGTCGTGGCAGGTGACACACCGTCCAGGAAACGGCGCTTCCGGCGCGGAGACGCACCGGAGACGCACCGGAGCGGCTCGGGCCCGGCAGAAGGCACCACGCCCGCTGCCGAGCACTCCGCTCTCCTGCCCCACCCCGGCGCATCCGGCGACCACGGGCGGGGCCTCCAGGCCTCGCTCGCAGCCGCCCAGGGTGACCAGGACGGGCCCGTGACCGGGGTCCGCCGCCTGGGCAAGGTACGCCGAGGCATCCAGAAAGGCGGCGCGAGCGCCAAGGCCGGGCTCGCGCATCTCGCCGACCGGATCATCGACAACGCGCCACGCGTTCCCGTCCGTGATCTGGCCACACTCCGCAAGCAGTTCCCGGGCCTCGGGCCCGAAGAACTCGCGGACAAACTCGTCGCGGGCGCGGCGAACAGCAGCTCCACGGTCGGCGCCGGAATCGGCGCCGTCGCGATGATGCCCGTACCGCCCGCGATGCCGGCCGAGCTGGCCGCGGAGATCACGGCGGTCGCCGCGATCGAGCTCAAGCTCATCGCCGAGCTGCACGAGGTCTACGGCCTGCGTCCGCCCGGCAATCTCAAGCAGCGCAGCACCGCGTATCTGACCGCGTGGACCGAGGAGCGCGGCGTCGACATAACGAAACCCGCGACACTCAACTCCGCGCTCACCGGCCGGATGAAGCGCGAACTGCGCCAGCAGATCATGAAGCGCACCATCCGCAGTCTGCCGAACCTGGTGCCGTTCATGATCGGAGCGGCCGTCGGCGCGATGATGAACCGGCGCGACACCCAGAAGGTCGCCGAGCGCATCCGAAAGGACCTGCGCGCCCGCCAGATCTCCTGGGACGCCCTGCCCGCGCTGCCGCCCCTGGAGCAGCCGAAGGTGCTGCCTCCCGAGCTCCCCAAGGAACTGGGCCACTGACCGCGGCTTCCGGCGCCCGCCGCTCGGGCCGCCGGATCCGCTAGACCACGTCCCGCGTCCCGCCCTCGGCCTCCGCCTTGCGCACGGCCTCCAGCGCCGCCGCGAGCGCCCTCGGATTCCGGGTCGACACATAGACGTACGGTGTCGGGTCCGCCGTGTCGGTGATCTTGACCCGCAGTGCCGTCGGGATGTAGCTGCGCAGCAGCATGAAGGCGCGTGGATCGGCCTTGTGCATGCGCCAGGCGCGCGCCTCCTCACCGGCCAGCACCTCCGCGTCGCCCAGAGCCGCCACCGGGATCCGGGCATCGCCCACGACCAGCGAACCGGCCACCACGCGAACGCGCGCGGAGCCGTACGAACTGACCGCCAGAGCCGCCAGCAGCCCCGCCACCACCACCGCCCCCAGCATCGGCACGGTGCCCAGCGGCAGCAGGACGAGACCGCCTGAGAGAGCGACGAGAGCGGTGATCACCCACCAGGAACCCGGTGCGGTGAGACGTTCGTCGTAAGGCGCGGCTGAATGCTCCATGGAGGCAAGCTTGGCACGGTGCGACCGGCGGGTAGCCGCGCGGGTAAGGTCTGCGGCTGTGAGTACTGTGCCCTCCGGGGGAAACCGCCCCCGTTCCGCCGCCCGGTCACCGGCCCTGACGCCTCCGGCCGACGCCATAGCGCCGGTACGGCACCCGGACGCTCCGGCCCCGGGAGAGCTGCTCGGTTCGCACTACGCGCACTGCTTCGGCTGCGGCGACGAGCAGCCCCACGGTCTCCATCTCCAGGCCAGGGCCGGCGAGGGTGTCTCGATCACCGCCGAGTTCACCGTCCGGCCCTCCCACCAGGGCGCCCCGGGCCTCGCGCACGGCGGGGTGCTCGCCACCGCGCTCGACGAGTCGCTCGGCGCGCTCAGCTGGCTGCTGCGCGTGGTCGCCGTGACCGGGAAGCTGGAGACGGACTTCGTCCGCCCCGTCCCCGTGGACTCGGTGCTCTTCCTGGCGGCCGAGGCGACCGCCGTGAGCGGCCGCAAGATCTTCTGCTCCGCGACCGGCCGGCTCGGCAGCCCGGAGGGACCCCTCGCGCTGCGCGCCGACGCCCTCTTCGTCGAGGTCAAGGTCGACCACTTCATCGACAACGGCCGCCCGGAGGAGATCCGGGCGGCGATGGCCGATCCCGACCAGGTCAGGCGCGCCCGCGCCTTCGAGGTGAACCCATGAGCCGTAACCCCGTCGACGTGCTGATCCGCCGGACCGACCCGGAGGTGCCGCTCCCCTCGTACGCGCACCCGGGCGACGCCGGCGTCGATCTGGTGACCACCGAGGCCGCCGATCTCGCTCCGGGCGAACGCGCTGTGCTGCCCACCGGGGTTTCCCTCGCGCTGCCCGACGGGTACGCCGCCTTCGTGCACCCGCGATCCGGGCTGGCCGCCCGCTGCGGAGTGGCCTTGGTGAATGCCCCGGGGACGGTGGATGCCGGGTACCGTGGGGAGATCAAGGTGATCGTGGTCAATCTCGATCCGCGCGGGACGGTGCGGTTCGAGCGGTTCGACCGGATTGCTCAACTGGTCGTCCAGCAGGTCGAGAAGGTGCGCTTCCACGAGGTGGCGGAGCTTCCCGGCTCGGCACGGGCCGAGGGGGGCTTCGGGTCCACCGGAGGTCATGCCGCGGTGGGCGGTTCACAGGGCGGGAATCGATACGCGTCGGTCGTATCCGACCGGGAAGGACAGTGACGTGTTCGGACGTCGCAAGAAGAGCGGTACCGCCGAGGACACGGCGGGCGAGGCCGAGCAGGTCGTCGACGGCATCGACGCCGATGACACGGAGGAAGGGGCCGAGAAGCCCCGCCGGGTGAATCTTCCCCCGGCCCCCAGGCCCGACGGGCCGTGGGACATCTCCGAGGTCTCCAAGCCCGACGAGGGCCGGGTCGATCTGGGCGGCATCTTCGTGCCCGGGGTCGACGGAATGGAGCTTCGTGTAGAGGTGGCGGGCGACGCGATCGTCGCGGCGACCGTCGTCGTACGCGACAGCGCCGTCCAGCTCCAGGCCTTCGCCGCTCCCAAGAAGGAGGGCATCTGGAGTGAGGTGCGCGAGGAGATCGCCTCGGGCATCACACAGCAGGGCGGCATCATCGACGAGGTCGAGGGCCCGCTCGGCTGGGAGCTGCGGGCCCAGGTGCCGGTGCAGCTCCCGGACGGCACCGGTGGCGTACAGCTCGTGCGCTTCATCGGGGTCGACGGGCCGCGCTGGTTCCTGCGCGGAGTGATCTCCGGACAGGGCGCGGTGCAGCCCGACGCCGCCGGGCTGCTGGAGCAGATCTTCCGGGACACCGTCGTCGTACGCGGCGAGGGCCCGATGGCGCCCCGCGACCCGATCGTCCTGAAGCTGCCGGACGACGCGCAGATGGTGGCCGAGGGCGTCCAGCAGGCCGAGGAGCAGGAAGGTTCCCGCTTCGCCGGTGGCATGGGACAGCTCCAGCGGGGCCCCGAGATCACCGAGGGGCGACACGCGCCGTGGGCCGTACTCCCCTGACGGGAGCGCGGCCCACCGCTGTTCTCGCCGGTGTCCCTGACCGTTGCCCGGTCGCGTGCACCGTGCACATACTGACGCCCGGCAGACCGGAACAGCACGGGGGAAGACTCATGACCGAGAGCGTCAGCACCGGCACGGCGGTCGTCGCCGGGACGGCGGAGCCCATGGTGCGGGTGACGGACCTGCACCGCTCGTACGGCGCCGGCGCCGCGGCGGTGCACGCGCTGCGCGGGGTGTCCTTCACCGTGCCGCGCGGGGAGTTGATCGCGCTCAAGGGCCGCTCGGGATCGGGCAAGACCACCCTGCTCAACCTGGTCGGCGGGCTGGACTCCCCGGACGAGGGCCGGATCGTCGTCGACGGCACGGACCTCGCCACGCTCGGCGAGAGCGGTCTGCTCGCCATGCGCCGTGACCGTATCGGTTTCATCTTCCAGTCCTTCGGACTGCTTCCCGTTCTCACCGCCGCCGAGAACGTCGGGGTGCCCCTGCGGCTGCGCAGGGCGGACCCGCGCGAGCGCGAGGAGCGGGTGGCCTTGCTGCTCGCTCTCGTGGGGCTCGGCGACCACGCCGCGCAACGGCCCGGGGAGCTCTCCGGCGGCCAGCGGCAGCGCGTGGCCATCGCCCGCGCCCTCGCGAACCGGCCGGCCCTGCTGATCGCCGACGAGCCCACCGGGCAGCTCGACGCGGAGACCGGACTCGCGGTGATGGAACTGCTGCGCGCCGTCGTACGCAGCGAGGGCGTCACCGCGCTCGTCGCCACCCACGACGCCCAGCTCCTCGGCCTCGCCGACCGCGTGCTCGAACTGGCCGACGGCCACCTCGTGGAACACGGGCCGACCCGCCAGGGCGTGTTTCAGAAGTAGCGTCGTCCGCCCGCAGGGCCGGGGCCGCGCCCGCCGCGAAGCGGCTGATGGCTCGTCGGTGCGTGCGCTCGCAAGGCGAAGGGCCGGCATTGTGGACGGCCCGGCCGTACTTGGACGACTCCGACAACGCAGGGGGCACCTCCGTGCCCGAAGGGCTACGGGGAATGCGTGTGGGCCGGACGGGAACACGTCCTGGGGCCTGTCCCGCGGGATCTACGCGGATCAGCCAGGCGTTCCGGGCCCGGAGAGATCCGCGGGACAGGGCTGGAGGCAGCCCCGTCAGAATCGTGTCAAGACGGACCCCTCCGCCGGCCCATGTCCGTTTTGGCGGCATCCTTGGCTGTAGCTTCGGACGGGAGCCGCGACGGGACGCAGCGGCCCGGTGAGAAGACAATGGGGCCATGGGACGCGGCAAGCTGAGGATCTACCTGGGCGCGGCACCGGGCGTCGGCAAGACGTACGCGATGCTGTCCGAGGCGCACCGGCGCGTCGAGCGCGGCACCGACTGCGTCGTGGCGTTCGTGGAGCACCACAACCGGCCACGCACCGAGGTCATGCTCCAGGGACTGGAACAGATCCACCGCCGGGAGCTGCCGCACCGCGGCACCGTCTTCACCGAGATGGACGTCGACGCGGTCATCGACCGCCGTCCCGCCGTCGCCCTGGTGGACGAACTGGCCCACACCAATGTGCCGGGCTCCCGCAACGCCAAGCGCTGGCAGGACGTCGAGGAACTGCTCCAGGCCGGCATCGACGTCGTCTCGACCGTCAACATCCAGCACCTGGAGTCACTCGGCGATGTCGTCGAGTCGATAACCGGCGTACGGCAGCGCGAGACCGTTCCGGACGAGATGGTCAGACGGGCGGATCAGATCGAGCTTGTCGACATGTCACCCCAGGCGCTGCGCCGCCGTATGGCACACGGCAACATCTACCAGCCCGACAAGGTCAACGCCGCGCTCTCACACTACTTCCGCCCCGGCAACCTCACCGCCCTGCGTGAGCTCGCCCTGCTGTGGACGGCCGACCGCGTCGACGAGTACCTCCAGCAGTACCGCGGAGAGCACAACATCCGCACCACCTGGCAGGCCCGCGAGCGCATCGCCGTCGGCCTCACCGGCGGCCCCGAGGGCCGTACCCTCATCCGCCGCGCCGCCCGTATGGCCGCCAAGGGATCCGGCAGCGAGATCCTCGCCGTCTACATCGCCCGCAGCGACGGCCTCACCTCCGCATCGCCCAAGGAACTGGCCGTCCAGCGCAAGCTGGTCGAAGACCTCGGCGGCACCTTCCACCACGTCATCGGGGACGACGTGCCCTCGGCGCTGCTGGAGTTCGCACGCGGCGTCAACGCCTCCCAGATCGTGCTCGGCTCCAGCCGCCGCAAGGCCTGGCAGTACATCTTCGGGCCCGGCGTCGGCGCCACCGTCGCCCGCGAGTCCGGCCCCGATCTCGACGTCCACATCGTCACCCACGAAGAGGTCGCCAAGGGCCGCGGACTGCCCGTCGCGCACGGCGCCCGCCTCGGCCGCTCCCGGATCATCTCCGGCTGGCTGGCCGGCGTCGTGGCCCCCGTCCTGCTGACGCTGCTGCTCACCGCGGTGGACGACACGCTGGGCCTGGCCAACGACGTCCTGCTCTTCCTCTTCCTGACCGTCCTCGCCGCGCTCCTGGGCGGGCTGCGCCCGGCACTCGCGTCGGCCGCCGTGGGCTCGCTCCTGCTGAACTTCTACTTCACCCCGCCGACCCACAACCTCACCATCCAGGACCCCAGGAACATCGTCGCGATCGTGATCTTCTTCGCCGTCGCGGTCTCCGTGGCGTCCGTGGTCGACCTCGCGGCCCGCCGCACCCATCAGGCGGCCAGACTCCGGGCGGAGTCCGAGATCCTGTCCTTCCTGGCGGGCAGCGTGCTACGGGGCGAGACCACCCTGGACGCCCTGCTGGAACGCGTACGCGAGACCTTCTCCATGGAGTCAGTCGCGCTGCTGGAGCGCGACAGCGACGTCGACCCGTGGACCCGCGCGGGCAGCGTCGGGCCCCGCCCCGTCGACCGCCCCGACGAGGCCGACGTCGACATGCCCGTCGGCGACCACATGGCGCTGGCGCTCTCCGGCCGGGTGCTGCCCGCCGAGGACCGCCGGGTGCTCTCCGCCTTCGCCGCCCAGGCCGCCGTCGTACTGGACCGCCAGCGACTCGTGGGCGAGGCCGAGGGCGCCCGCAGGCTGGCCGAGGGCAACCGGATACGCACGGCCCTGCTCGCCGCCGTCAGCCACGACCTGCGCACCCCGCTGGCCGCCATCAAGGCCGCCGTCACCTCGCTCCGCTCCGACGACGTCGAATGGTCCGAGGAGGACCACGCCGAACTCCTCGAAGGCATCGAGAACGGCGCCGACCGTCTCGACCATCTCGTGGGCAACCTCCTCGACATGTCGCGGCTCCAGACCGGCACCGTCACCCCGCTCATCCGCGAGATCGACCTCGACGAGGTCGTCCCGATGGCCCTCGGCGGCGTTCCCGAGGGCAGCGTCGTCCTGGACATCCCGGAGTCCCTGCCGATGGTCGCCGTCGACCCCGGCCTGCTGGAGCGCGCGGTGGCCAACATCGTCGAGAACGCCGTCAAGTACAGCCCCGACGGCACCCGCGTCACCGTCGCGGCCAGCTCGCTCGGCGCCCGCGTACAGGTACGCGTCGTGGACCGCGGCCCCGGCGTCCCCGACGAGGCCAAGGAACGCATCTTCGAACCCTTCCAGCGCCACGGGGACGCCCCGCGCGGCGCGGGCGTGGGCCTCGGCCTCGCCGTCGCCCGCGGTTTCGTGGACGCCATGGACGGCACCCTCACCGCCGAGGACACCCCCGGCGGCGGACTCACCATGGTCCTCGATCTCACGGCCGTACCGGGCCTCGCGTCCACCGGCCCCGAACTACCCGCCCACGTCCTCTCGTGACCGGCGGCACAGCAGAAAGGCAGGCCACCATGGCGCCTCCCGCGACGGGAGACTCCCGAGGGCCCGTGAGGGTGCTCGTGGTCGACGACGAGCCCCAGATCGTGCGCGCGCTCGTGATCAACCTGAAGGCCCGCAAGTACGAGGTCGACGCCGCCGCCGACGGCGCGAGCGCCCTGGAGCTCGCCGCCGCCCGCCACCCGGACGTCGTCGTGCTTGACCTCGGGCTGCCCGACATGGACGGCGTCGAGGTCATCAGAGGCCTGCGCGGCTGGACCCGGGTGCCGATCCTGGTGCTCTCCGCGCGCCAGACCTCCGACGAGAAGGTCGAGGCGCTGGACGCCGGCGCCGACGACTACGTCACCAAGCCCTTCGGCATGGACGAACTCCTCGCCCGGCTGCGCGCCGCGGTCCGCCGCGCCGAGCCCGTCGGCTCCGGCGACGACGACAGTGTCGCGATGGTCGAGACGGAGGGCTTCACCGTCGATCTGGTGGCCAAGAAGGTGAACCGGGAGGGCCGCGACGTACGGCTCACCCCGACCGAGTGGCACCTGCTGGAGGTCCTCGTACGCAACACCGGCCGCCTCGTCAGCCAGAAACAGCTCCTCCAGGAGGTCTGGGGGCCCTCCTACGGCACGGAGACCAACTATCTGCGGGTCTACATGGCCCAGCTCCGCCGCAAGCTGGAGGCGGACCCCTCGCACCCCAGGCACTTCGTCACCGAGCCCGGCATGGGCTACCGGTTCGACCGATGATCCGGGGCGCCCGGACCCCGGTACGCTTCTTCCATGAGTGCTGAGAAGCCGACCGGCCGCTTCCGCCGGATGCTCGACCGGCTCTCCAGCTCCCAGGAGGATCTGGAGTCCGAGGAGCTGCGGGAGGACGCGCAGGCCTCGGGCTGCACACGGATCAGTGACTGTGGCGACCGCCAGATTGTCAAAGTGACTGGTACGTTGCGGACGGTCACCCTGCGTCCGAGGGCCGGCGTGCCCGCGCTGGAGGCGGAGCTGTTCGACGGCACCGCGCCGCTGGACGTCGTGTGGCTGGGACGGCGCTCCATCGCGGGCATAGAACCTGGCCGCAAGCTCATCGCATCCGGCCGGATCTCCATGAGCCACGGCCGTAGGGTGCTGTTCAACCCCAAATACGAACTCCGACCGCTCGGACAGGAGTAGCCGGTGACGTCAATCGACAAGCCCGCGACGACAGACCCCAACGCGCCTCAGGGCACCGACCCGCAGAACGACGCCGAGGCGAGGGCCGTGACCGAGGCCGCGCTCTTCGAGGCGTTCGGCGGGGTGCGGGGGATGGTGGAGACGGTCGTCCCCGGACTGCTCTTCGTCACGATCTACACGATCAACAAGGACCTGCACGCCTCGGCGATCGCCGCGGTCGCGGTCTCGCTGCTCCTGGTCGCGGTCCGGCTGATCCGCCGCGACACCGTGAAGCACGCCTTCAGCGGCGTCTTCGGGGTCGCCTTCGGCGTGGTCTTCGCGATGATGACCGGCGATGCGAAGGACTTCTATCTGCCGGGCATGGTCTACACGCTGGGGCTGGCCGTCGCGTACATCGGCACCAGCGTCGCGGGAGTGCCGCTGATCGGGCTGATCCTGGGGCCGGTCTTCAAGGAGAACCTGTCCTGGCGTACGCGGAACCCGGGGCGCAAGTCGGCGTACACGAAGGCGAGTTACGCGTGGGGGTTCATCCTTCTCGCGAAGTGCGCGATCCTCTTCCCGCTGTACTGGTGGGCGGACACGACGCAGCTGGGCTGGGTGCTGGTGTCGCTGAAGATCCCGCCGTTCCTGCTGGCGGTCTATCTGACGTGGGTGTTCCTGGCGAAGGCGCCGGCGCCGATCGACGTCTTCGCCGAGATGGAGGCGGAGGAAGCTTCGCGGGAGCGGGAGCGGGAGCGGGAGCAGGAGCAGCGGTAGTCGGTCGCGGTTGTCGGTTGCGGTTGTCGGGCGGGGTTCGGGGTCTCCGGAGGGGTATGTCCGGACTGCGTGATTTACGGCGCGCGCACCGCTCGTTGGACCCGAGGAGACGTTCTTGTTCCCGCGCCACAAATCAGCCTGAGTGTCCGAACACACCCCTCCTGCGACACCGCCCCCCTCACGCCGTCACGTGGCGCCGTTAATGCCACGCTCCGGTCCGCGGGTTGGAAGGGGGACGCGCAGTGGTCGTGTCCGGACACTTGGGCTGATTTGTGTCGCGTGGACGACCCGGTTCCCCCGGGTCCAACGAGCCTTGCACGCGCCGTAAATCACGCTGTCCGGGCATGACCCCGGAGCGGCACCCGGCAACCACCGCAACCCCGGCCGCGCCGCAGACGCGAACGCCCCCGGCAACGAGACAGCAACCGAGCCCCGCAACCACGCCGGAACGGCGACCCCGCGCCGGAGGCCACCCCGCAACCGCACAGCGCAAGCGTTACGCGTCCTCCCGGCGGACCGACAGCAGGTCCTCCAGTTGTTCCTCGCGTGCCTGCGCGGCCACGAACAGCAGCTCGTCCCCCGCCTCCAGCGTCTCCTCCGCGTGCGGCGTCAGCACCCGTGAGCCCCGGATGATCGTCACCAGCGACGTGTCCTCCGGCCAGGTCACGTCCCCGACCTGCGTCCCCGTCACCGCCGACTCCGGCGGCAGCGTCAGCTCCACCAGGTTCGCGTCGCCGTGGCTGAAGCGCAGCAGCCGTACGAGATCGCCGACGCTCACCGCCTCCTCCACCAGCGCCGACATCAGACGCGGTGTCGAGACCGCGACGTCGACGCCCCACGACTCGTTGAACAGCCACTCGTTCTTCGGGTTGTTGACGCGGGCGACCACCCTCGGTACGCCGTACTCCGTCTTGGCGAGCAGCGAGACGACCAGGTTGACCTTGTCGTCTCCCGTCGCCGCGATCACGACGTTGCAGCGCTGCAGCGCCGCCTCGTCGAGCGAGGTGATCTCGCACGCGTCGGCCAGCAGCCATTCCGCCATCGGCACCCGCTCGACCGAGATGGCGGTGGGCGCCTTGTCGATCAGCAGGACCTCGTGGCCGTTCTCCAGCAGTTCGCCCGCGATGGAACGACCCACCGCGCCTGCTCCGGCAATCGCGACGCGCATCAGTGACCGCCCTCCTCAGGGCCCTCGGCGAAAACCGCCTCGACCTTCTGGATGTCGTCCGTACGCATCATCACGTGGACGAGATCGCCCTCCTGGAGCACTGTCTGCGACGTGGGCAGTATGGCCTCGCCGAGCCGGGTGAGGAACGCGACGCGGACGCCCGTCTCCTCCTGGAGGGTGCTGATCTTGTGGCCGATCCAGGCGGCCGACGCGTGGACCTCGGCGAGCTGTACGCCACCGCTCGGGTCGCGCCACAGCGGCTCCGCCCCGGACGGCAGCAGCCGCCGGAGCATCTGGTCGGCGGTCCAGCGGACGGTCGCCACGGTGGGGATACCGAGCCGTTGGTAGACCTCCGCGCGCCGGGGGTCGTAGATGCGCGCGGCCACGTTCTCGATGCCGAACATCTCGCGGGCCACCCGGGCGGCGATGATGTTCGAGTTGTCGCCGCTGCTGACCGCGGCGAACGCGCCCGCGTCCTCGATGCCCGCGTCGCGCAGGGTGTCCTGGTCGAAGCCGACGCCGTTGACGCGCCGTCCGCCGAAGCCGGAGCCGAGCCGGCGGAACGCCGTGGGGTCCTGGTCGATGACGGCGACCGTGTGCCCCTGCCTCTCCAGGCTGGTGGCGAGTGCGGCTCCCACTCGGCCGCAGCCCATGATGACGATGTGCACGTCCTCTTTACCCCGCAGTCCTGTTCGCCGAGCTGACCTGCGTAAACACCTGGTTCACTCTTTCTTCTCCGTGCGCCGGGCCACGGACGGGACAACCGTACGGGGCGCCGCCCGGGGATGAGCTTATGCGTCCGCGCCCTGCCTGCCGTCACCCGTGTCGGGGAGGCGTCGGGGGACACCCTGAGACGACCCTGAGTTCCCCTCAGCACACCCTGATATGTGTCAGGTTTCTTTGACAGGTCCGAACGCCTACTGTCAGTCTTCTCTGACAGGTGCTGATGAAGGGGGCTGCGATGCAAGAGGTCCCGACCGGCGACGAGTTGCTGAAAGTGCTCGGCGCGCTCGGCAATCCGCACCGTATGCGGATCGTCGGCGCGCTCCTGGAAGGCCGTAACTACGTCAGCAGGCTCGCCCGCGAACTGGGCATCGGCCGCCCGCTGCTGCACATGCATCTGCAGCGGCTGGAGGCGGCCGGGCTCGTCGTCGGGACGCTGGAGCTGTCCGAGAGCGGCAAGTCGATGAAGTACTTCGAACTGACGCCTTTCTGTTTCGCCCTGACCCCGCAGTCCGTCGCAACGGCGGCTCTGACGCTTCCCGAAGAAGAGAGAACGACCGTGAAGGAGTCCGCGAAATGAACGATTCGGGCTGGACGGATCTGGCCGGGGCCATCGGCGCCGGCGGTGTGTTCCTGTTCCTCATCGTGGTCGTCTGGCAGGTCGCGGCGACCTGGCGCGCCCGGATGCTCGCGGCGCGCGAGGAGCAGTACAAGCAACTCGCGGTGAAATACGCGCAGTTGCTGGAGGACAACGTCGAGCTGCACCGCCGCACGCTCGACGAACTCACGCAGGCCCGCGGCTCCATCGCGTCGATGGAGAAGATGATGCGCGAGATCGAGTAGCCGCCCCGCGGGGCGCCGACTGAAGCCGTACGGCCGGGAGTTCCAGCTCCCGGCCGTACTCATGGAGATCCATCGCTCAGGGCACCACCCCCGTGCGCCGCGGCAGGTCGGCAAACCATCACGCCGCGGTGCGGGAGGAGTGTGCCCTCCACTCCATACCGAGGAGATTACTCATGACCACCTTGCCGAAGCGGCTCGCCGGCGCACCCGGCGGCAGCCGCGGGAAGTGGTTCGTCCTGGTCGCCTGGCTGATCCTCACCGTCGCGCTCGGCCCGCTCGCCGGGAAGCTCGGCGAGGTCGAGGAGACCGGGGCGAACGCCTTCCTGCCCCGTGGCGCGGAATCCGCCGAGGTCAACACCGAGCTGGAGAAGTTCCGCACCGACGCGCTGATGCCGGCCGTCGTCGTCTACACCGGCGAGGGAGCCCCGGCGAAGGCCGAGGCGGACCGGGCGCGCTTCGCGCCGTACGTCGCCGAGGGCGAGCAACTGCCGCCCGCCGCACGGTCCGACGACGGCGAGGCCCTGATGGCCGTCGTACCCCTGTCGCGCGAGGACGAGATCACCGACACGGTCGACAAGCTCCGCGACATCGCCGACGCCAACGCGCCACCGGGCGTCGAGGCCGAGGTCGGCGGCCCCGCCGCCTCGCTGACCGACTCCGTCGCCGTGTTCGGCACCCTCGACTCGACCCTGATGATCGCGACCGGTCTCGTCGTGGCCGTCCTGCTGCTGATCATCTACCGCAGCCCGCTGCTGTGGCTTTTCCCGCTGCTGTCCGTCGGCTTCGCCGCCGTCATCACGCAGGTCGGTACCTATCTGCTCGCCAAGTACGGCCATCTGCCCGTCGATCCGCAGAGCGCGGGCATCCTGATGGTGCTCGTCTTCGGCGTCGGTACGGACTACGCGCTGCTGCTCATCGCCCGCTACCGCGAAGAGCTGCACCGTCAGGAGGACCGGCACGAGGCCATGAGGACCGCGCTGCGGCGCTCCGGCCCGGCGATCCTCGCCTCGGCCGGCACCGTCGCCGTCGGACTGGCCTGTCTGGCGTTCGCCGACATCAACTCCTCGCGCTCCATGGGCCTTGTCGGCGCCGTCGGCGTGGTCTGTGCCTTTCTCGCGATGATCACAATCCTGCCCGCGCTGCTGGTGATCGCCGGGCGCTGGGTCTTCTGGCCGTTCGTCCCGCGCTTCGGCACCCCCGCCCGCAAGGAGTCCACCGTCTGGTCCCGGGCCGGCGCCCTGGTGGCCCGGCGCCCGCGCTGGTCCTGGCTGATGTCGGCCGGCGTCACCGGCGTACTCGCCCTCAGCGCCTTCGGCATCGACATGGGGCTGCGGCAGTCGGAGATGTTCCAGGAGAAGCCCGAGTCGGTCGTGGCGCAGGAGCTGATCTCCGCGCACTATCCGTCGGGCGCGTCGGACCCGGCGAAGATCGTCACCCGCGCCGACCGGGCCGCCGACGTCGAGTCGGCCGTACGGGACGTGAAGGGCGTCGCGCGCGTGGAGGACGGCGACCGTACGCCCGACGGGCGGCTCGCCACGCTCTCGGTGGTCCTCACCGACGTCCCCGACAGCGCCGCGGCCAAGGACACCGTCGACCGGCTCCGGGACGCGGTACGGACCGTCGACGGGGCCGACGCACTGGTCGGCGGCGCCACCGCGCAGACCCTGGACACCCAGCGGGCCGCCGACCGCGATCTGCGGACCGTCATCCCGGTGGTGCTGGTGGTGGTGCTGGTCGTCCTGATCCTGCTGCTGCGCGCCCTGGTGGCCCCGCTGCTGCTGCTCGCGACGGTCGTCCTGTCGTACTTCGCCGCGCTCGGCGCCTCGAACCTGCTGTTCGAGAGCGTCTTCGGGTTCGCCGGCGTCGACTGGTCGATCCCCCTGATGGGGTTCGTCTTCCTGGTCGCCCTCGGGATCGACTACAACATCTTCCTGATGCACCGGGTCCGCGAGGAGGCGCTGCGGATCGGCCGCACACGCGGTGTCCTGGAGGGCCTGACCAGCACCGGCGGTGTCATCACGTCGGCGGGCGTCGTGCTGGCGGCGACCTTCGCCGTCTTCGCGGTGCTGCCGCTGGTGACGATGGCGCAGATGGGCGTGATCGTCGGCATCGGCGTCCTGCTGGACACCTTCCTGGTCCGTACGGTGCTGGTGCCCGCGCTCGCGCTGGATCTGGGGCGCCGGTTCTGGTGGCCGGGGCGGCTCTCCGCGGGCGGCGACGGGCCGGCGGGGCGGACCCCGGAAGTGCCTGCGGAAGGTCCCGCGGAAGGGCGCGCTCCGGAGCGTGTCTGACGTCTGAACGGAGTCCCGGCGTCGCCGACGGTGACACAGGAGGGGCGCCGGGGCCCCTGCCCTGCCCAGGCGGGGTGGTGCTTGCTACGCCGCACGTCGGACGGCTTACGATCCTCAACGTGCCGAAACTGACCGACGTGCCCAAACGGATCCTGATCGGCAGGGCGCTGCGTAGCGACAGGCTGGGGGAAACACTCCTCCCCAAACGCATCGCGCTGCCTGTCTTCGCCTCCGACCCGCTTTCCTCGGTGGCGTACGCGCCGGGGGAAGTCCTCCTGGTGCTCTCCATCGCGGGCGCGTCGGCCTACCACTTCAGCCCGTGGATCGCGGCGGCCGTCGTGGTCCTGATGTTCACCGTCGTCGCCTCCTACCGGCAGAACGTGCACGCCTACCCGAGCGGCGGCGGCGACTACGAGGTCGCCAACACCAACCTCGGCCCCAAGGCCGGTCTGACCGTCGCGAGCGCGCTGCTCGTCGACTACGTCCTGACCGTGGCCGTCTCCATCTCCTCCGGCGTGGAGAATCTCGGCTCGGCGATCCCCTTCGTGATCGAGAACAAGATCATGTGCGCGATCGGGATAATCGTCATCCTGACGCTGATGAATCTGCGCGGCGTCAGGGAATCGGGCAAGCTCTTCGCCATCCCCACGTACATCTTCGTCACCGGCGTCTTCATCATGATCGTGTGGGGCGCCTACCGCGGGCTCGTGCTCAACGACAGCATGCGGGCGCCCACGGCCAACTTCGAGATCAAGCCCGAGGAGGGCGATCTCGCCGGTTTCGCGCTGGTCTTCCTGCTGCTGCGCGCGTTCTCCTCCGGCTGTGCGGCCCTCACCGGCGTCGAGGCCATCAGCAACGGCGTCCCCGCCTTCCGCAAGCCCAAGAGCAGGAACGCCGCGACGACCCTCGCGCTGATGGGCACCCTGGCCGTCACCATGTTCTGCGGCATCATCGGCCTGGCCATGGCCACCGATGTGAAGATGGCCGAGTTCCCGGGCCGGGACCTGCTCCGCGACGGGGTGCCGGTCGGCGACGGCTACGTCCAGAACCCGGTCATCACCCAGGTCGCCGCCGCCGTCTTCGGCTCGGACACCTTCTTCTTCGTCCTGCTCGCCGGGGCCACCGCGCTCGTGCTGTTCCTGGCCGCCAACACCGCGTACAACGGCTTCCCGCTCCTCGGCTCGATCCTCGCGCAGGACCGCTACCTGCCGCGTCAGCTCCACACCCGCGGCGACCGCCTCGCCTTCTCCAACGGCATCGTGCTGCTGGCCGGCGCCGCCATCCTGCTGGTCTGGCTGTACGGGGCCGACTCGACCAAGCTGATCCAGCTCTACATCGTCGGCGTCTTCGTCTCCTTCACCCTCAGCCAGACGGGCATGGTCCGGCACTGGAACCGCCATCTGCGCACCGAGCGCGACAAGGCCAAGCGCCGCCACATGATCCGCTCCCGCGCGATCAACACCTTCGGCGCCTTCTTCACCGGGCTCGTCCTGATCGTCGTCCTGGCCACCAAGTTCACGCACGGCGCGTGGGTCGCGCTGCTCGGCATGGTGATCTTCTACGGGACGATGACCGCGATCCGCCGGCACTACGACCATGTGGCCCGGGAGATCGCGGCGGCGGAGAGCCCCGGCGAGGACGGCGTACGCCCGTCCCGCGTACACACCATCGTGCTGGTCTCCAAACTCCACAAGCCGACGCTGCGCGCCCTCGCGTTCGCCAAGCTGACCCGGTCGGACCGGCTGGAGGCACTCAGCATCAATGTCGACCCCGCCGAGACGAAGCAGCTCAGGGACGAGTGGGAACGGCGCGGTATCAACGTGCCGCTGAAGATCCTCGACTCCCCGTACCGGGAGATCACCCGGCCGGTCATCGAGTACGTACGGGGCCTGCGCACCGAGAATCCGCGCGACGTGATCAGCATCTTCATCCCCGAGTACGTGGTCGGCCGCTGGTTCGAGCAGGTGCTGCACAACCAGAGCGCGCTACGGCTCAAGGGGCGGCTGCTCTTCACACCGGGCGTGATGGTGACCTCGGTGCCGTACCAGCTGGAGTCCTCGGAGGTCGCGAAGAAGAGGGCGAGGCGGCGCGCGGAGTGGAACGCGCCGGGCGCGGTGCGGCGGGGGCCGGTGGACACACGGACGAAGAAGGAGCCGACGGAGAAGCCCTGAGGCCTCGGTGTGGCGATGGCCGGTGCCGCCCGCACGTAGACTGGCTGGCTGCCGTCCGTCCGTCGCTTCCAGCCCCCTTTGACCTTTTGGAGCCCAGCCCCTCATGCAGACAGAACCGCAGCCTTCGGAGCAGGCTCCAGCTCCCGAGCGGGCCACAGCTCCAGCTCCGGAGCGGGCCTCGCTGGTCGGGGAGGAGTACGAGGTCGAGGTCGGCCCCGTCGCGCACGGCGGCCACTGCATCGCCCGCACCGACGAGGGCCGGGTGCTCTTCGTACGGCACACGTTGCCCGGCGAGAAGATCATCGCCCGCGTGACGGACGGCGACGAGGGCTCGCGCTATCTGCGCGCCGACGCCGTCGAGATCCTGGACGCCTCCAAGGACCGCGTCGAGGCCCCCTGCCCGTACGCGGGCCCGGGCATGTGCGGCGGGTGCGACTGGCAGCACGCCAAGCCGGGCGCGCAGCGGCGCCTCAAGGGCGAGGTCATCACCGAGCAGCTCCAGCGGCTGGCCGGGCTCACTCCCGAGGAGGCGGGCTGGGACGGCACGGTCATGCCCGCGCCGGGCGACAAGGTGCCCGCCGGCGAGGTGCCCCAGTGGCGTACGCGCGTGCAGTACGCCGTCGACGCCGACGGCCGGGCCGGACTGCGCAAGCACCGCTCGCACGAGGTGCAGCCCGTCGACCACTGCATGATCGCCTCCGCCGGCGTCAGCGAACTGGGCGTCGAGAAGCGCGAATGGCCGCAGATGGCCTCGGTCGAGGCGATCGCCGCCTCCGGCTCGGGCGACCGTCAGGTGATCCTCGCGCCCGTCAAGGGCGGCCGGCTCCCGCTGGTCGAGCTGGACAAGCCGGTGTCCGTCCTGCGCGTGGAGGAGCACGACGGGGGAGTGCACCGGGTCCACGGCCGCGCCTTCGTCCGCGAACGCGCCGACGACCGCACCTGGCGCATCGGCATGGGCGGCTTCTGGCAGGTCCACCCGAAGGCCCCCGAGGTCCTGGTGGAGGCCGTGATGCAGGGCCTGATGCCGCGCAAGGGCGAGACGGCCCTGGACCTCTACTGCGGGGTGGGGCTGTTCGCGGGGGCGATCGCCCAACGGGTCGGCGAGACGGGCGCGGTGCTGGGCATCGAATCCGGCAGGCGCGCGGCGGAGGACGCCCAGTACAACCTCCAGGACCTCCCCCGCGTCCGCATCGAGCACGGCAAGGTCGACACGGTCCTGCCCCGCACCCAGATCACCGAGACGGACCTGATCGTCCTGGACCCCCCACGCGCGGGCGCCGGCAAACAGGTCGTCAACCACCTCGCGGGCCTGGGCGCCCGCCGCATCGCCTACGTGGCCTGCGACCCGGCGGCACTCGCCCGCGACCTGGCGTATTTCCACGAGGCGGGCTACAAACCGCGCACGCTGCGCGCGTTCGACCTGTTCCCGATGACGCACCACGTGGAGTGCGTGGCGATCCTGGAGCCGGTGAAGAAGGACGGCTGACCCGCGGGTTCAGGCGAGGCAGGCCTCGGCGACCTCGGTGTCCTGGGGGACCCGGCCGCCGGAGACGCCGACCGCGCCGATGACGCGGCCGTCGCGGACGATGGGCAGGCCGCCGCCGAAGGTCACCAGGCCGCCGTTGGTGACCTCGATGTTGTACAGCTCGCCGCCGGGCTGGGAGAGCCCGCCGATGTCGGCGGTCGGCATCTTGAAGTAGACCGCGGTCCTGGCCTTGGTGATCGCGATGTCGATCGAGCCCAGCCAGGCGTCCTCCATCCGGGAGAAGTGCAGAAGGTGACCCGCGTCGTCCACCACGGCGACGTTCATGGGCACGCCCATCTCGGTGGCTTTGGCGATGCCGGCCACAGTCCGGTCCATCGCTTCCTGCAGCGTCAGTGCGGTCACTGTTCCTGGTCCTTCCCGGCGTTCGCCCCTCTGGCGGGGCGCGCGAGCTGAGAGTGCATAGGCGGATTTGTGGCGGAACCTACCGTATTCGGGCGCTGTGGACCGGGAGGCCGCGAGGCTCTGTCACGGGAGGTCGGAGACGTCCTGTCGTCAAGAAGGCGGCCTCGACGGTGACGACGACGCATGGAGGCCGCTCTTCACCGGCCCGTCGGGCCCGCCTTGCTGTGGCAGCAGGGCGGTCGTCGGGGGGCCCTCGGGTGAGGGGCTCGCGGGCTTCGACGGGCTCGTGGGGCGGAGTTCGCGGCGTGCCAGGCGCCGGCACAAGTGCCCCAGTGCGAGGTAGAAGCGGTCGGGGAGGAAGATCAGGTCCGCGACGATCATCGCGCCGGAGAAGAGCGGCAGGCCCATGAGTACCGCGATTCCGATGTGCATGCCCAACAGCATCGTGAGAACGGGGTACTTGAGCCTGCCGAACAGGACGAACGGGAACGCGACCTGGAGGAGCACCGTCGCGTATCCGGTGATCGCGAGCAGTACGGTCTGCTCGTCCGCGATCTGTGAGAGCGCGGGCCAGGGCCGGAAGAGGTCGAGATTCAGTACGTAGTGCAGGGCGGTGCCGCCGCCCCACGTACCGCCCTGCACCTTGTAGAGGCCGGCCGATCCGTAGAGGAAACAGACCTGGACGGCGATGACGATCAGTCCGCAGTTGTGCAGCACCGTGACCAACGTGGTGCGTGCCCAGCGGAGTTGACCGGTCGGCGCCGTCGTACGGCCGTCGCCCGCCGCTCCGTGCCGGGCCGCCCTGCGCGCGTCCAGGGACCAGCGCCGCCCGCAGGCGGTGAGCACGAGGTAGAAGGCCATCAGCAGGATGAGGTTGTCGCCGCCGTCCGTCATGAAGATCGACCGGGAGTGGAACGAGGCCACGAGGAGGGCGAAGAGGACGGACATGGCGCGAGTTCGCCAGCCGAGCGCGAACAGCGCGGAGACGACGACCGCCAGCGCGTAGCAGAGCTCGAAGTAGGTCCGGCTGTCCGACAGGGCGAGGATGCTGGCCCAGCCGGTCTGGTCGTAGAGCTCGGCCGCGAGCTCCGGGGTCCACGGCGAACCGGGCCCCCAGATCTCGTCGCGATGCGGGAACTCCCTCAGCAGGAAGCCCAGATAGAGCAGGCCGTAGCCGATGCGCAGCACCGCCGTGGCGTACAGCGAGAGCGGCCGTTCGGTGAGCAGGGCGTACAGACGCCTGCTCCGGTCGCGGACGGAGAGCCGTTCAGTTGCCATCGGAGGTCACCTTCCACCAGGGCAGGAGCCGGGTCTCGAGGTTTTTCGGCGGGCTCTGGGCCGTACGCGTACCGTCCGGCCTCAGGGCCGTGACGGGCACGGTGACGACCCGGAGCTGGATGAACGGGGCGGCTTTGCCGAAGTGGTCACTCGTCCGCGCCACCGCGATGTTGCGCAGGTACTTCTGCATCATCACGGCGCGCGCCGAAGGCGACTCGTCGCTCCCGCCGTGCAGTTCGAGGTACGACGTCCATGCCCGGCGCAACTCGTTCTGCGCGGTGTGGCTGGGGAAGGGGCTGTGCTCGACGGCCGCCTTGTCCACGGCCGTCAGGTCGAACCACTCGCTCACCTGGACCGTTCCGTCGGCCGCGGTGCGTGCCGTGCGCGCGGAGATCTGCCGGTTGACGGAGTCCGGGTCGGGGGCGAAGAGCCGCCAGTTCTGCTCGAAGAGCGGATAGACCCAGGCATTGATCTGCCGGCTGTAGCGCTGTGAGACGGCGTTGGAAGGCGCGATGTGCAGGAACACCAATACCGCGTGGGTCAGCACGGTCGCCAGGCAGAGGAATACGACGGTACGCAATCCCACCCGCAGTACGCGGGAGGTGGCCCGTACTCCCGGGGGGCCGGATTCCCGTACCTCCGCCGAATCCGGTCTCTGTTCCGTATCGGTTGTTCCAGCGGATTCAACCGACTCAACTGATTCCAACGAATCAATTCCGCCCGGCACCGACACCCACCCTGTCTTTTTCATATCAGCTACTCACGCCCGGAGTTCTCGCGGGATTTCCTGGGACGCCGCGCGGCGGAATCGATGAGATTCCACCGCGCGGCGAGATCCGTGGTTCGGTCTCGTCAGGCCAGGTGCTCGGGCTTGTCGCCGTAGCCGCCGTGCTCCGAGGGCCTGTCGCCCTCGTCGCCCTCGTCGTCGCCGTAGCCCGGCTGCTCATCACCGTGGTCCGGCTTTCCGTGGTCCGGCTTCCCATGATCGTGGTCGGGCCGTCCGTGGTCGGGCTTGCCGTGGCCGTGGTGCGGCTTCCCCGGCTTGCCGCCGTGGCCGCCGCCGATGTTGCCCGCCGTGTTGCCCACCGTGTTGCCGGTCGTGTTGCCCGAGATGACTCCGCCCGAGGACCCGCCGGTCGTAGCACCGGTCGTACCGCCCGAGGTGCCGCCCGTGGTGCCGCCGGTCACGACGCCGCCGAGTACGCCACCCAGCACGCCGCCGGTCGTGGCGCCGGTGGTCCCGCCGCCCAGCACACCGCCGAGTACGCCGCCGAGCACACTGCCGGTGGTTCCGGTGGTGGTGCCGGTCGTCGTTCCGGTCGTCGTTCCGGTGGTGGTGCCGGTGGTGGTACCGGTGGTGGTTCCCGTAGTGGTACCGGTGGTGGTGCCGGTCGTGGTCCCCGTGGTGGTGCTGGCGCAGCTGGGGCGGGTGATCCGGTTGGTGTCCAGGGTCACCGAGCCTTCACGGGCGAGCGCACGTCCGTCGATGCTCGCCCCGGTCGTGGCGCTGATCGAGGTCAGGGCCAGGATGTTGCCCACGAACGTCGAGTTGGTGCCCAGGGTGGCCGAACTGCCGATCTGCCAGAACACGTTGCACGCCGACGCGCCGTTGATCAGCGAGACCTGGCTGGCGGATGCGGTCGTCAGGGCGGAGCCGACCTGGAAGACCCAGACGGTGTTGGGGTTGTTCTGCGCGTCGAGGGTGAGGGTGCCGGTCAGGCCCAGGGTGGAGGGGGCGGTGTAGACGCCGCCGACCAGCGTCAGGCCGCCGGCGTCCGGCGGGAGCACCGCGTCCGTGGCCTGTCCCGCGGCGTTGTTGTACGCGGTGACGAGGTCGGTCTTGGCCTGCAGGGCCACCGCGTCCGCGGAGTGCTGGACACCGAGGACAAGGCCGGGCGGGAAGCCGGTGATGGACGTTCCGGGGCTCACGCCGATGTCGCCGGTGATGACCGAGGGGCCGGTGTTGGTGATCGACTGACCGGCCAGGACGGCGAACGATTCGGTCGTGCCGAGGGGGACGGGCGTGGCGACGGCGAGGGCCTGGGTCGGCGTCACGGCCACCATCGCGGCGGCGACGGTCGCCGTGAGCGCGGTGGTGAGCCAGCCGGAAATGGATCGTTGTCTGGCCTTGCCACGGATGTTGAGCTTCATCGAGACCATTTCTCTGGGGAGACGGGGGCCGGCCGGGCCACTGCCGATCGCCCGGAAAGCCTTCATTCTGTCGCGGGCAGATTACGCATGAAATTTTCCTCCACAGCAATACACGCAGAGGAGTCCCGATGTATTCAGTTTCAATATAGTGAGAAGAATCTGGCGGGCATTACAACGCCGTACGCCGAACGGTTCGGCCCTTTCCGGGCAGGTGGAATTAACTCTTATGCGGGATTATTAAAGACACGCACGACCGTTTTCCACACCCATGCGGGGGAGTTGCTCCGTCGCGGCTCGTGTCGGCTCGTCGGTTCCCGGTGGGGCCGGAGATCTCCGCATGGCCGGTGCTCCGGCGCTACTCCGATCGGGTGATGCCGTTACCTGGGGCTTGTGGCATATGCCGGATTCCTGCGTTACTGAACCTATTCCAACCGATGGGCAGCCCGTACCGCTCGGGTTGCGTGGTGCCGGGGTGGGCTGTTCCTCCACACGTGGGGAGGGTGCAGGTCCGCCGGGATCGCGATGGGCATCCCGGGTGGGTTGGATCGCCAGTCGGTGCCGCTTACGCGGTGCCGACTGGTCTTTTTTTATGTGCCGGCTTGGTGGAGACCGATGGCGTACGCCGGTGGTACGCAGGCGCTCGCGGTGGCCCACTCGACCAACCGCCCGCCGTCCCTGGCGTCTTGTCAGGGGTTGGTCCGTATGGGGTACTTGGAACAGCGAACCGGTGGGCCGCCCATCCCATTACCGGGGATCACGACAAAGGGCGGTGTCTGCCGGTTCTTCCTTTGTGTGCCTACGAGGGAACTCCGTAACTCCGGCGGCACGGTTCAGCCGTTCGTCCTCCCGTGGGCCCTCCTTGAAGGTCGGCCCGGCGGTTTCCCGGTCCCGCTGTGTCCTCTGAGTCTGTCCTGTCCCGTCAGCGAGGAGTCTCCCCATGCCCATCTCTCCGAACCAGGGGTCCACCGGTGGTGGCACTCCGGTGACCATCACCGGTACGAACCTGTCCGGCACCACCGCCGTAACCTTCGGCACCAAGCCGGCCACCGCCGTCACCAACGTTTCACCGACCCAGGTCACGGCCGTGTCGCCCTCGGGCGCCGGCAGTGTCGGGGTCACCGTGACGACACCGGGCGGCACAAGCAACCCGATCCCGTTCTTCTACGTCGGAGCACCGTTCAAGTCCTCCCTCGCACCGACGTCCGGCACCCTGACCGGCGGCAACACGGTCACGATCAACGGTGTCGGGCTGTCGACGGCCACCGGTGTGTCCTTCGGCGCCAACACCGCGACGCCGACGGTCATCTCCGACACCCAGATCACCGTCGTCGTGCCGGCCGGCGCCGCGGCAGGCCCTGTCGGAGTGAGCGTGACCACCGCGGGCGGGACGAACAACGGTTTCTCCTACACCTACGTGGACGCACCGACCGTGACCACCGTCGCGCCGACCTCCGGCCCGACGTCCGGCGGTACCGGTGTCACCATCACCGGCACCAACCTCGGCACCACCGAGTCGGTCACCTTCGGCGGCACCCCGGCACCGTTCTCCGTGGTGAACTCCACCACGGTCTCGGCGGTGACCCCGCCCGGCGCCGCCGGTCCGGCCGACGTCGAGGTGACCAACCCGGCCGGCTCCGACACGGCCGTCGGCGCGTTCACCTACGTCGCGGGTCCCGGTATCTGACCCCCGATCACGCTGCCGCCCGGCTCCCACCGGGCGGCAGCGTACCTGAACTACCGCTCCCCGAGCGGTAGTTCCAGCCTTTCCCCGCCGTCCGACCACGTGATCCCCGGTGGTCGGACGGCCCCATCCGCCGACGCTCCAGACTCGGCGGTTCCCCCGTGCCCGGACAGGCACCCGCGTCACCCCGGGCTCAGCCCAGGCTGCCATAGGAGCATCCTCATGCCGCCCACGATCAACACCATCAATCCTTCGCAAGGGCCCACCACCGGGGGGACCACCGTCACTCTCACCGGCATCGGGATGACGGGGTCCACCGGAGTACGGTTCGGCAGCACCAACGCCACCTCCTTCACCCTCAACTCGGACACCCAGATCACCGCTGTGAGCCCGCCCCGTGCCGCGGGTCCGGTGGCGGTGATCGTTCTTCATCCGACCGGCAACAGCAACTCGGTGACGTTCACCTATGTCGTGGCGCAGGTGCCGGTGGTCACCAGCGTGGCGCCCAGCAACGGCCCGACGGCGGGTGGCACCAGTGTCGTCCTCACCGGAACCGGGTTCACCTCGGCCACGTCCGTCACCTTCGGCGGGGTCCCGGCGGCATCGTTCACGGTGAACTCGGCCACCCAGATCACCGCCGTGACACCATCCGGAAATCCCGGGGCCGCCGTGATCACCGTCACGACACCGGGGGGCACCAGCGCCCCGGGCGCCTACTTCTTCTACGCCGGACCCCCCGTCCTCAACAGTGCCGCCCCCGCCCAGAGCCCGGCTGCCGGAGGCGTGGTGGTCACACTGACCGGCAGCAACCTGCTCAACGCCAGCGCCGTGCGGTTCGGCGTCACCAACGCTTCCTCTTTCACCGTGGTGTCGGCGACGCAGATCACGGCCACCGCCCCGCCGGGCACCGGCAGTTCACCGATCACGGTGGTCACCCCGGGCGGCACGAGCAACCCCGTCGCCTTCACCTATGCCGCCACACCCACCCTGACCGCACTGGTGCCCAGCAGCGGTCCGACGTCAGCGGGCACCGTGATCACCCTCACCGGCACGAACCTGGCCAACGCCTCGGCCGTCACCATCGGGGGCACGGCAGCCTCGTTCACCGTCGTGTCGGACACCCAGATCACGGCGGTCGTGCCGGCGGGACCCGCGGGTCCGGTGAACGTGACCGTCACCACGGCGGGCGGCACCAGCAATCCGTTGTCCTACACCCGGGCGGGTGTGCCCGGCATCTGACACCTCGACGTGACGAGCGGTTCAGGATGATGATCCAACCAGGCTACTTGTGGGCGCCGCCTCCCTGGAAGGCAAAAGAGATCGCCATAGCGTGCGTCCCACGGGCCCGCAACCCGCGGACCCGGCGACAGAACAGGGAGCCGAACCGGTGAGAATCACACCACGCAGAGGGCGACTGGTCGTCGCCGCAGCCTTGGCCGCCGTGCTGGGGCTGGCGACGCCCGCTTGGGCCGTACCGTCGACCACGACGGTGACGGCCACTCCGCAGACCGCTGCGGTGGGCGATCAGGTGCAACTGGCGGCCACGGTCGACTGTCCCGCCGACCCCACCGGCGGGCTCGGCGTCACGTTCTTCGACGGAAGCACCCTGCTCGACACCGTGCCCGTGGACGCCAACGGTCTGGCAGGCCTCACCACCACGTTCTCCACCGTCGGCTCGCACACCATCACCGCCGCCTACAACGGCAGCGCGGAGTGCGACGCCTCCAACAGCACCACGGCTGTCCAGGTCACGTCCGCCCCGACGCCGCCGAATCCCCCGACCCCCGGCTTCTGTCTCCTCGCCTGCGGCGGACTGCTCACCTTCTCCGTCGGAGACATCAACAACACCGTCAACATCGGCAACCGCACATACGGGTAAAGGACCCACGACCAGCGGTCACCCACGCCAGGCGTACTGCTCACGAGTTGCCGGCGATCGCCGGGTTCTTCTCGGAGCGAAGGCCTCCGGTGCGGTGCGGTTCTCCACGACCGCACCGCACCGGAGGTCTCCGTTTTCCACCGCCCTGTGCGGCTGATCATCCGGCGGAGGGTCGTCCCGCTGGATCCCGGTCTTCCTGGCCGCCGACCATTCGCTGGCTGGTATGACCTGTCTTAGGATCGTATGTTGAGTATGGGTACATTCGACGCGAACCTGAGCCGGGGAGGGCACCCGCTCCGGAAGGCACTGGATGACGTTTGCACAGGGTCCGAGCGACGGTGCGACCGCGGCGATGGCCGAGGCCGCCGTGGCCGTTCTCGACAAAGCGGGTGCCATTACGGGGTGGTCCGGGCACGCACGGCGTCTGCTGGGCTACTCGGCGAGCGAGGTCGTCGGCCGCCCGGGGGCCCTTCTGCTGGACGCGTCCGAGGACGGCGTGGCCGTGATGGCGGACGTGGTGGAGCGGAGCCGTACGACGGGCGGGGACTGGTCGGGGCGGTTGAAGTTCCGCCACCGGGAGGGCGGCACCCTCTCCCTGGAGGTCCGGGTCTCACCGCTGACCGGGCTCGGCGAGGGCCGCCCGAGCGGATGGCTGGTCGTCGCCGCGAACGCGGAGACGACCGCCCAGGCGGCCTGGAACGCGGCGGTGTCCGCCGCGGTCGTCACGTACTCACCGGTGGCCACCGTCATCTGGGACACGGGACTGCGCTACCTCTGGGTCAACGACGCGCTCCAGACCGAGAGCGGGATCCCCCAGGACCAGTGGGTGGGACGGAGCATCGAGGAGGTCCTGGGTGAGGCCCTCGACGTGTCGGCCTTCGAGTCGGTGATGAGAGAGGTCCTGCGGACCGGCCGTCCGGTCCTCGACTACGAGTACACCAGGCGCATACCGAGCGATCTGGACCGGAGTCACACGTACTCCATCTCGCTGTACCGCCTGGAGAGGGGTGACGGCACCCCGCTCGGCATCTGCGGTCTGCGCTCCGATGTCACCGGCGCCCGGCGTAACCGCGAGCACCTGGACACCCTCAGCGAGGCCGGCAAGACGATCGGCACCACGCTGGACGTGATGCGCACCGCGCAGGAGTTCGCCGATTTCGCGGTCTCCCGGCTTGCCGACTACGTCACCGTCGACCTCGTCGACACCGTGCCTCTGGGCGGCGAGCCGCTGGAACGGCTCGGAATGGACGACGGCCGCATACCCGTCTTCCGCCGCGCCGGTGTGGCCTCGATCCACCAGGGAACCCCGGAATCGCTCTTCGACCGGAGCAAACCCGTATTCGTTCCCCCGTCGTCCCCCTTCACGAAAGCCCTGTCGTCCGGCCGCCCCATCATGGAACGCGTCCTGGACATGACGCCCGGCAACTGGCTCGAACAGGACCCGGAGCGGGCCAAGGTCATCCGTGAGACGGGCATGCACTCCCTGATCATCGTGCCGATCGAAGCGCGCGGCGCCGTGCTCGGCGTCGCCGTGTTCGTCCGCAACGACAATCCCGCGCCGTTCGACGCGGACGACCTCTGGCTGGCGAACGAACTGGTCTCACGCGCGTCGCTGAGCCTGGACAACGCCCGCAGATACGCCCGTGAGGCGGACGCGGCCCTTGCCCTGCAACGGCATCTGCTCCCGCAGCGCCTCGTGGGAAGCAGCACCATGGAGGTCGACGCGCGGTACCTGCCGGCGGACATGGCCAGCAAGGTCGGGGGCGACTGGTTCGACGTGATCCACCTGAGCGGCGCCCGGACCGCCCTGGTCATCGGCGACGTGGTCGGGCACGGGATCAACGCCGCCGCCACCATGGGCCGCCTCCGTACGGCGGTGCAGACCCTCGCGGAGATGGACCTGCCGCCGAGCGAGCTGCTGTCACGGCTGGACCGTACCGTCGTACGCCTCAACCAGGAGGGCGCGGAGGGTCTCGGCCCGAGCGCCATCGGAGCCACCTGCCTGTACGCCGTCCACGACCCGATCAGCCGCCGGCTGGACATCGCCAGCGCCGGGCACCCGCCTCCGGTGGTCCTCCATCCGACGGCGGGTGCCGCATTCCCCGACATCCCCACGGGCACGCCCCTGGGACTGGGAGTGAACTCCTTCGAGTCGGCGGAGCTCGAATTCCCCGAGGGGAGCACCATCGTCTTCTACACCGACGGCCTGGTGGAGACGCGCGACGACGACATCGACGTCGGGATGAACCGCCTCGCGGGCTCCCTCACACCGCCCCTGGCCCCGCTGCGGGAGCTCTGCGATGCCGCGCTGGGAAGCGCTGACACCAGCACGCTCACCGACGACGCCACCCTCCTGGTGGCCCGGTGCAGCGACGTGAGCCCCGACCACGTGATCTCCTGGGACATTCCGAACGACCCCGCGGCCGTCCCCAGGGCCCGCTCGACAGTCGCGTCCCAGCTGCGGACCTGGGGGCTGAGCGACCTGGTGGCGACGACCGGGCTGATCGTCGACGAACTGCTCACCAACGCGCTCACACACGCCGCGCCGCCCATCGTTCTGCGCCTGGTCCTCCACGACGTCCTGCTCTGCGAGGTCGCCGACTCGGGGGCCGGTTCACCCGGTCCACGCCAGGCCGGGACCCCGTACGAGAACGGATTCGGGCTGCTGCTCGTCGCTCGCTCCGCCGACAGCTGGGGATTTCGCCGTACGACGAACGGAAAGGTCGTCTGGGCGGCCCAGCGCACACGAAGAGGTGTCAAGAATGACGCCGCGTGAGAGGACGGAAATGGGAACTCCGGCGGTCGTCGCGATCCGTCGCGACGGTCTGATCTTCTGGTGCTCGTCGGCAGCCACGGAACTCATCGGCCGGGCCGGGCAGGATATTCGTGGCCACTCGATCGATGAATTTCTGACAGGGGAATCCGGGTATGACCTGAACACAAGGGAAAAGGCGCGCACCCCTGGGGTGCACACGGCATATCTGCGGCAACGCGACAGCCGCCCGGTGGAGGTCGCCTTCCGGGTCGTTCCGGTGGAAGGCGTCGCGAAGTACGTGGTGGTGGTGACCCGGACCGCGTCGACGAGGAGCCGGGAAGAGATCGAGACCATGCTGGAAGGGCCGCAGGCGCAGAGGGAGATCGACGCCGCCGTCGCCGACCTCGCCGCACATACGACGAGTGGACCCGAATCCCGGAGACGGCAGGACAGGCGTCGGCGTCTCAGCAGGGTTCACGATGCCTCTGTTCGCATCGGATCGTCCCTGGAAGTGAACGACACCGCACAGGAGTTGGCGGATCTCCTGGTGCCCGATCTGGGCGACCTCGTGACCGTCGACCTCGCCGAAGCCGTGGTCGTCGGCGACGAACCGACGCGCATGGTGGGCGGCGGCAGGCCGCATCTGCTGCGGTCGGCCATCTCCTCGGCGTCGGGAGCCTGGCTGGGCAAGGTCCTGATGCCGGGGGCACCGTATCCGGTACTGCCCGACAGCACGCCACTGCGTGAGATTCAGATGGGTGAGGTCATCACCCTGGACCGCGCCTCCGTCGTGTCGGCTCTCGGCGACGGTGACCTCGTGGAGCAGCTCGTCCCGCCCTTCGCGTACTCGGTGACGGTGGCGCCGCTGATCGCGCGGGATCTCGTCCTGGGCCACCTCACCGTATGGCGCGACGAACAGCCGGAGGCCTTCCAGGAGGACGAGAGGAAACTCCTGGCGGAGATCGCCTCCAGGGCGGCTCTGGGCATCGACAACGCCCGCCGCCACAACCGTGAACTGCGAGCGGCGGTCACGCTTCAGGAGCGGCTGCTGCCCAGCGCGACGACGTCCTCCGACGCGGTGTCGACCGTGGGTATCTACCGGCCGGCAGGCAAGGGGGCCGGTATCCGCGGCGACTGGTTCGACGTGATCACGCTGCCCTCTCTGCGAGTCGCCCTGGTGATCGGCGATGTCGTCGGCCACGGCCTCTCCGCCACCGCCACCATGGGACGCCTGCGCACGGCCATACAGACTCTCGCGGATCTGGAACTGGACCCCGCCGAACTCCTGGCCCACGTCGACGAACTCGTCCAGCGCCTGGGCGCGGAAGCACCCACCGAAGAGAACCCGGTCGGCGCCACCTGCCTCTACGCCATCTACGACCCGCTCACCCGCCAGTGCACTCTCGCGAGCGCGGGCCAGCTGCCCGCGGTCGCGATGCATCCCGGCGGCTCGACGGAGTTCATCGATGTGCTGCCCGGCCCGCCGCTCGGTGTGGGAGGTGTGCCCTTCGAATCCAAGACCGTGGAGCTCGAACCGGGCAGCGTGCTCGTGCTCTACACGAACGGCCTGCTGGCGCCCGACCACGAGGATTCCGAGACCGGCCTGGACCGTCTCCGCGCGCGGCTCGACTCACTCAACGACCCGGGCCGCTCGCTGGAGGCGATGGGCAATTCACTCCTCAGCGATCTGGGCTCCAAGCCCACGGGCGACGACATCGCCTTCCTGCTCGCCCGGACCCGCGCCGTCGCCTCGGACTCCGTGGCGAACTGGGAGTATCCGGCCGAACCGGACTCGGTGGCGCTCGCCCGGAGGGACATCATGGAACAACTGAGGGTGTGGGGACTGGAGGACGAGGCGCTGGACACCGAACTCGTGATCAGCGAACTCGTCACCAACGCGGTCAGGTACACGGGTGGCCCCGTCGGTGTGCGGCTGATCCGTGACAACGTCCTCATCTGCGAGGTCACCGATTCCAGCAACACCCAGCCGCGGCTGATCCGGGCGAACGCCACGGACGAGGGAGGCCGGGGCCTCTTCATCGTCGCCCAGTGCACGACGCGCTGGGGCAGCCGTTACGGCCTGCGCGGGAAAACGATCTGGACCGAGCAGCCCATCACCTGACCGGCGGCGCGGCCGTACACGTACGAAGGTGACTCACGTACGAATGTCACTCACATACGGACGTGAGTGACGTACGACTGGGTCCTCGGTACGACCGCGACTCACGTACGGAGGACAGCGATGTCCCAGTCCCCCCGCCCGTTCCGCTTCGGCGTCAGTTTCCTCACCGTCGGCTCACGGACCTCCTGGCACGCCCGGGTCCGCGAGGCGGCGGACCTGGGATACGACGTGCTCCAGGTCGCGGACCATCTGGGCACGGCCGCGCCCTTCCCGGCGCTGGTGTCGGCGGCCGAGGTCACGAGAATGCGGCTGGGTACGTTCGTGCTCAACGCCGGCGTCCTCACCCCCGCCTATCTCGCCCGGGACGTCGCCGACGTGCAGCGTCTGACCGACGGCCGTCTCGAACTGGGGCTCGGCGCCGGCTACGTCCCGGCCGAGTTCGAGGCCGTCGGGCTGCCCTTCGGCACGGGCGGCGAGCGGCTGGGCAAACTGGCGGAGACCCTCGCGGCGACACGCGCCCTGCTCGCGGCCGAGGCCGACGCGCCCCGGCCGCCGATCCTGCTGGGCGGCGCCGGTGACCGGATGCTGCGCTTCGCCGGCCGGGAGGCGGACATCTTCAGCTTCTCGATCATGGCCGGGGTGACGGCGAACATGGCCCCGGAGGACGCGCTGGCCCGCCGCGTCGGGATCCTGCGCGAGGGAGCCGGCGAGCGGTTCTCCGACATCGAGCTGAACCTCTTCGTCGCCGCGGTGGCCGGCAGCCCGGCCACCGCCGACCTCACGATCGTCCGCCAGGCCAGCGGCTTCCCGGACGACGAGCTCACCAAGCTGCCCGGTGTGCTGGTCGGACCGCCGCGGGAGCTCGCGGACCGGCTCGAACGGTATCGCGAGCGGTTCGGCATCACATACATCAGCGTGCTGGAGCCGCACATGGCCGTTTTCGCGGAGGTCATCAAGCTCCTGCGCTGACATCGGTCCCTTGCAGAGTCTTCGATCCAGACCTAGGCTCTCCGAATGGCTCTGTCCGGGAATGAAGTGAACGAATCGCGGGGCGAGGCGCCGGTCGCCATAACGAACTGCACGGTCGCTCGCACCCTTGTCGCGCTCGGGGAGAAGTGGACATTCCTTATCCTCCGGGACGCGTTTCGAGGCGCTCGGCGATTTGAGGAGTTCCTGTCCCAGACCGCGATTCCGCGACAGGTGCTGTCCAACAGGCTGGCGGCCCTGACGGAACAGGGGATCCTCTCGAAAAGGATGTACCGCGAGCCCGGTGAGCGCGCCAGGGCGGAATACGTCCTCACGGAGAAAGGGCTGGACACCTTTCCCATCATCGCGGCCATCCGGCAGTGGGGTGACCGTTACGAGGCGGACGCCGACGGGCCTCCGACGGAGGCCCTGCATCGCGACTGCGCCGCGACGGTCTCGGTGCATCTGCGCTGCTCGGAAGGGCACGAGGTGACGTCGAGCAAGGACATCGTCCACCGGCTCGGGCCGGGCGCCAGGACGAGGACCGAGGGTTAGGCGCTGCTGCGGTCCGCCGCGGAAGCGGTTGCGGTCACCTCCGGTGCTTGGGAAAGTGATGCCGCGGTGCGATCAAATCGCTGACCCAATCGGTGAAACGCTCAGCCTTCGAGAAGATGAAGAGGACTCGTCCATGTACCAGTTTCTCGTTTCCTTCACCGTCCAGCCCGCGCATCGCGACGACTTCATTCGGGCCGCGCGGAAGGTGGCCCGTGACTCCATGGCGAACGAACCCGGGTCCGCCCGGTTCGAACTTCTCCAGGACGAGAAGGATGCGCATACTCTCTACCTGAACGAGGTCTACACGGACGCCTTGGCCTTCGAGACCCACGCCGGTGGCCCGTATTTCGGTGAGTTCTTCGCCGAGGTCAGCGACTACGCCGAAGGCCCCACCTGGCTCATGCGGGGGAACCTCATCGAGGGGGAGACAGCCGCCTGACCCGACTCCCGTCGGGAGTACGGCTTCGAGGTGACGGCTGCGGTCGCTTCAGCGGGCGGGTGAGCGCAGGGCCAGTACCGCGTTGTGGCCGCCGAAGCCGAAGGAGTTGTTCAGCGCCGCGATCGTGCCCTCCGGCAGCGGGCGTGGCGTGCCGGAGACGATGTCCGCGTCGACGTCCGGGTCCCGGTTCAGAAGGTTGATCGTCGGTGGGGCCAGCCGGTGGTGCAGGGCGAGCACGGTGGCGACGGTCTCGATACCGCCGGCGCCCCCCAGCAGATGGCCGGTCATCGACTTGGTGGCGCTGACCGCCATATGGCCGACGTCGTCGCCGAAGACCTCTCGCAGCGCCTTGATCTCGGCGATGTCACCCGGCGGGGTCGAAGTGGCGTGCGCGTTGATGTGCGCGATCTCCGCGGGCTTGAGGTCCGAGGTGTCCAGCAGTTGCCGGAGGGCCGCCGCGATACCGCGACCGGAAGGCTCCGGCCGCACGATGTGGTGCGCGTCGGAGGAGAGCCCCTGGCCGACCGCCTCCGCGTAGACCCGGGCACCCCGCGCCGCCGCGTGCTCCGCCGACTCCAGGACCACGACCCCCGCGCCCTCGCCGAGGACGAAACCGTCGCGGCCCGTGTCGAACGGGCGTGAGGCACCCCGCGGGTCGTCGTTGTTCTTGGACATCGCCATCATGTTGGCGAACGCGGCCATCGGGAGTGGGTGGATCGCCGCCTCCGTGCCGCCGGCCACGACCACGTCGGCACGGCCGCCGTGGATCATCTCGATCGCGTGGCCGACCGCCTCGGCACCGGACGCGCACGCGCTGACCAGGGTGTGCGCACCGGCCTGGGCGTTGATGTCGATACTGACGTTCGCCGAGGGGCCGTTGGGCATCAGCATCGGCACCGTGTGCGGCGAGACCTTGCGAAAGCCCTGGCTCATCAGGACCGAGTACTGGTCGAGGAGCGTGGTGACGCCCCCGATGCCCGAGGCGATCACGGTGCCCAGCCGCTCGGGTGCGACCGAGCCGTCCTCGCCGGCCTTCGCGGTGAAGCCCGCGTCCGCCCACGCCTCACGCGCCGCGATCAGCGCGAACTGGGCGCTCCGGTCGAGTTTGCGGGCCAACGGCCGCGGCAGCACCTCGGCCGGCTCGACGGCCACCCGCGCACCGATCCGTACCGGCAGGTCCGCCGCCCACTCCTCGGTGAGGGTACGGACTCCGGACCGCCCGGCGAGCAGTGCTTCCCACGTCGAAGCGCTGTCGCCGCCCAGCGGTGTGGTCGCTCCGACACCGGTGACGACGACGGTCTGACTGATTGGGCGCAAGGGACTCTCCACGTCGTGCGGGGGGGACGGGCGACGGACATGTCGGCCCGGGGAAAGCCGGCGGAGGCGGGCAGGTCTGCTCACCGGGGGGCCGTTTCTCCGCACGTAGCGTGGGCTTCCAACCCTGAGTCTGTCAAATAGACCTAGCTGTGGACGTCGGCGCATGGGCGTGAGACGCGCACGCATGTTCCGCTCCCGGGACCGCTGTTGTACTCGAGCACATGACATACGACACCCAGCACCGGCCGCGCACCGAGAGCGATGTCCTGAGAACCGTGACGCTGATTCTGGCGATCATGACGACCGGGCTGATCGCGGGTGTTTTCGCGAGTTGGTCGAACGCGATCATGCCGGGGCTCGGCGAGGTCGGCGACCGAACCTTCGTCCCGGCGTTCCAGGCGCTCGACGAGGCGATCAACAACCCGTTGTTTCTCGGGGGGTTCACCCTCGCGCTGCCGCTCATCGCGCTGTCCGCCGCCCTCCATCGACGAGCGGAGCAGCGGGCGGTGCTGATGTGGGTCGGGGCGGCGCTGGTGTTCTATCTGGTGGCGGTCGTGATCACGTTCGGCGTGCACGAGCCCCTCAACGGGGATTTCAGGACGGCAGCCGAACCCGGCAGCGGCGCGGACCTCGCCGCCGCGCGTGCGCGGCTCGACGAGGCGAAGTGGACGGCCTGGAACACCGCGAGGGCGGTGACGTCGACGGTCGCGTTCGGCTGTCTCGCGTGGGCGCTGGTGATCCGCGGCCGGCTGGACCGGACCGTCGGCCGACGGGCGGCGCGATGAGTTGCGGTGGGGTCCGGGTCGCTGAGGGGCGGCGCCCTTCCCGCCTCGTTTCACCCGTCTGCCGCCGCACGCTGTCGCGCCTGGTGCGGGTGGCTCGGGCACCGTAGCCCGTAGTGCCCGACGGACGGACACGGGCGGACGGGGAAGGCGTGAGTGGATGAACGGCTTTACGGCCGCGCTGTCCCTGCTGGCCCTGGCCCTGCTCGTGGTGGCCGGTGTCCACGGCGCCGCGCGGGCCCTGCGCGTCTCGCACGAGCCCTTGGCCGCCCAGCCGTTCGGGTCCGGGCACGAGCCCGTCGAGCACGCGGTCAGCCGCTTTCACATGCGCTGGTACACGGTCACGATGCTCTTCCTCGCCTTCGACATGGAGATGGTCTTCATGTATCCGTGGACGCTTGTCATCTCCGTGATGGGGCCCACGGCGGTGATCGAGATGTTCGTCTTCCTCGGCGTCCTGCTCAGCGGGGTCCTCTACGCCTGGCGTGAGGGGGCGTTGCGATGGGCCTGACGGACTTCCTCGTACGCGCTGCGGCCCGCCGGCCGAGCGTGCTGCTGGTGACGATGCCCGGTGGTACACCGGTGCGACTGGCCGCCGAGAGGGAACTGCGGTGCCGGGGCTGGGCGGAGGCGTCGACGCCGGCCGGAGCCGACCTGTTGCTCGTGGCGGGCCCCGACTGCCCGGCGCTGCGATCCGGACCGGACCGGCTGTGGGACGACATGTCCCGTCCGCGCGTACGCCTGCGGGCGGAGACGGCCGAGGCGGTGGCACCGGTCCTCGACGAGGGGCGTGCGCGGCTGGGGGAGACGGAGCGCGGGCCGTACGGGGCGGTCGACCCGCGGGGGCACGGCGGCCCGCCCATGGCCGGACCGGGTGAGGACCGCGACGGGCTGACCCTGGACCGGCTGCACCTGTCGCTCGGGCCGTTCCTCGCCGACTGGCCGGCCGGACTGGTCGTCCGCGTGGTGCTGCAGGGCGACGTCATCCGGCGGGCCCGGCTCGGCGAGCCGTACGAGACCGGACCTGCCGACCCGTTCTGGAGCCGGCCGTGGATCCGGGCCTCGGCGGGCGAGCCGGTGCCCGTGGCGGAGGCCGCCCGGCGGCGCGCGGCGGCCCATCTGGACAGTCTGGGCCGGTTGTCGGCGGTGGCGGGCTGGCCCGCCGAGGCCGTGGCGGCCCGGCGGCTGCGCGACGACCTTCTGGAGGGGGCGCCCGCGGATGCCGTTCTGCCCCGGACGATGCGCCTCGCACGGCGCGTCGGACGGTCACGGAGCCTGTACCGGCTGACCTGGGGCATCGGCCCGCTGACCGCCGCCGACGCACACGCGGCGGGCGTGAGCGGACCCGCCGCGCGGGCGGGCGGCGACGTACCGGCCCGCTACCGGCAGTGGCTCTCGGACACCCTGGACGACATGCGGCGGCTGGACGACACCACCACCCTTCTCGACCCCGTGGCGGAGGAGAGCCCGCGCGGCCGTTGGGACACGCAACGGCCGCCGTCGGCAGCCCTGGCCGGCCTGCTGCCCCGGCTGCTGGAGGGCACCGAGCTGGCCGCCGCGCGTCTGGTCGTCGCGAGCCTCGACCCGGACCCGGACGAACCGGCCGTCAGGCGCCAAGAGGTGGCGCGTGGTTGACGCGGGGAAGTGGTGGACGCTGCCGGTGGCACCGGCCCTCCTGCTCGGCTTCGCCGTACTGGCCGTGGCCGGCAAGACGGCACTGGACGACCGGGGCGCCGGACGGAGCGTCACCCCCGTCGGTGTGCTGCGGCCGCTGCTCGCCGTGCCGCGTGCTCTGGTCGCGCAGCCCCGGCGGCTCCCCGCGTCGGACCGGCTGCTGTGGCGCCTGGGTGTGGTCACCGTGCCGGTGGCCGCGGTGCTGTCGACGCTGGTGATCCCGTTCGGTAACCACGTGGTCGCCGATCTCTCGGTGGGGGTGGTGTGGTTCAACGCCATGGAGGTGCTGACCTGGGCCGGGCTGTGGCTGGCCGGCTGGGGCCCGAACGCGGCGTTCTCGCTGGTCGGCGGGTACCGCTTCCTCGCGCAGGGGCTGGCGTACGAACTGCCGCTGATGTTCGCGCTGATCTCGGCCGCCACCGGCGCACAGTCCCTGCGCGTCACCGACATCGCCGGTGCGCAGCACGGCCTGTGGTACGCGGTGTGGATGCCGTTCGCCTTCGCCGTCCATCTGACGGGCGTGCTGGCCTTCAGCTTCCTCGGCCCGTTCGCGTATCCGGCCGGCCGCGACATCGCCGACGGTGTGCTGGGCGAGACCTCCGGGGTGGACCGGCTGCTGCTCCGGGCCGGGCGGTGGCTGTGGCTGGCGGCCGGGGCCGCGATGGCGGTGCCGCTGTTCCTCGGTGGCGGCGCCGGTCCGGGGCTGCCCGCCTGGGCGTGGTCGCTGGTCAAGACGGTGCTGGTGCTGGGGCTGTTGGTGTGGGTGCTGCGGCGGCTGCCGGCGCTGCGTGCCGACCGGTACGTGGAGCTGGCCTGGGTGGTGCTCCTGCCTGCGGCGATCGTGCAGGTGCTCGTACCGGCCCTTGTCGACCTCGGCCCGTAGCCGCTCGTACGGAAGACCCCCCGACCAACCCGGCCTGTGGAGAAGGAGCGCGTGATGGGTGTGACGAACACCGTGCTGCTGTGGGTTCTCGGCGTCCTCGCCCTGACCGGTGGCGTTCTGGTGTTCACGCTCAACTCCATGGCCCGGGTCGCCTTCTCCCTGCTGGGCTGTCTGGTGTGCGTCGGCGGTGTGGTGACGGTGCTGGGGCTGCCGTACCTCGGTGTGGTGATCGTGCTGATGATGGTCATGGAGATGGTGATCATGGCCGTGTTCATGATCGCGTACATGATGAATCCGGCCGGTCTGATGCCGATGTCGATGGTGCACAACACCCGTGGCGCGCTGGTCATCAGCGGCGCCGTCCTCGCCGCGCTGGTGGCCGGGATCTTCCTGGTCCCCTGGCCCGGCCGTACGGGGGCGCGGCCCAAGGACAGCACCTTCCAGTTGGGCATGTCCCTCATGGCGGACCAGATGCTCACCATGGTCACCCTCGGGTTCGTCCTGCTGGCCACCATGGTCGGTGCCACCGTGCTCGCCACCCGGCGCGGCCGTTACGACCGGTTCGGCGACGAACTCGACCGGCGGCCCGCCGAGGACCCGGCCGGCGGGGGAGTGGGCCGATGACGTTCGAGCTTCTGCTGGTCCTCGCCGCCGGACTCTTCTCGACCGGGCTGTACGGCGCCCTCTCCCAGCAGTCCATCGTCATGATCATGATGGGGATCGAGCTGATGACCGGCGGGGTCGTCGTCGCCGCCGCGGTGTTCTGGTCCTTCCTCTCCCCGGGCGCCTCCGGCGGACAGGTGCTCGTCGTGGCGGCCGTGCTGGCGATGGCCGTGGAGATGGCGATGGGCTTCGCCGTCACCACCGCGATCTACCGGGCCCGGCGTGTCGACATGGCCGACATGGCCGAGGACCTCAAGGGATGAGCGCGGTCCTCTGGCCGCTGGTCGCGCTGCCCCTCGGTGTGGGGGCGGTGCTCGCCGTGACGGAGCCGCGGTACGACCGGCGGATCCCGGCCGTCGCCGCGACGGCGGCCCTGGCGACGCTCGGTCTGGCGATCGCCGCCGCGGTGACCCGCCCGGCCGTGAGCGTGCCGCTGTTCGCCGGGATGGACGCGGGGCTGGCGGTGGACGGTCTGTCCGCCGTCATGGTGGTCACCGTCGCCGCGGTCACCACCGCCGTACTGGCCTTCGCGGTGGGGGAGTTCGGCCCCGACGAGGACCGCGGCCGGTTCTTCGGGCTGATGCTCGTCTTCTCCGGAGCCATGCTCGTCACCGTCACGGCGACCACGCTGCCGCTGCTGCTGATGGCCTGGGAGGTGATGGGCGCCTCCAGCTGGGCGCTCATCGGGTACGGGTGGCGGCGGCCCGGGAAGGCGGCTGCCGCCGATGTCGCGTTCCTGACCACCCGTACGGCGGACCTCGGTATGTATGTGGCGGCGGGCGCCGCCCTGGCCGGGGGCGTCGCCACTCTCCGTCTCGACCGTCTGGCGCAGGCCACGTCTCCTTGGCTGCATGTGATCACCGTCGGCATCGTCCTGGCCGCGCTCGGCAAATCCGCCCAACTGCCCTTCTCCTTCTGGTTGTCCCGGGCCATGGAGGGCCCCAGCCCGGTGTCGGCACTGCTGCACTCGGCGACCATGGTCGCCGCCGGTGCCTATCTGCTGCTGCGCCTCGAACCACTGCTCGCCGCGACCGCCTGGGCCGGGCCCCTGGTCGCCTGGTTCGGCGCGGTGACCGCCTTGGCCCTCGGGGTGGTCGCCGTCGCCCAGACCGACCTCAAGCAGCTGCTCGCGGCCTCCACCTCCGCCCAGATCGGCTTCATCGTGCTGGCGGCGGGCAGCCACGGCGTGGCCGGGGGCACCACCCAGCTCGTCGCCCACGCCGCCACGAAGTCGGGCCTCTTTCTGGCCGCCGGAGCGTGGCTGACGGCGCTGGGCACCAAGCGACTGGGGGCCCTGCGCGGCGCGGCCCGTACCTACCCGCTGGTCGGAGGGGCCTTCACCGTCGGCGCACTCACGCTGGCCGGGCTGCCGCCCCTGTCCCTGTGGGCGGCCAAGGACGAAGTGCTCGCCGCCGCCCGGGCGGAGGGGACGGGCCTGTACGTGGTGGGGCTCGCGGCGGCGGCCGTCGCCGCCGTCTACAGCCTCAAGGCCCTCTGGTACGTGACCCGCCCGCTTCCCCCGGGCCCGGCCTCCGGATACGACACCGAGCGGCGCGGCATCCGGCGCACCGCCCGTACGACTCCGCTCCCCCTCCTCGCGCTCACCTTCGCCGCCGCCGTTCTCGGCGTCCTGGCCCTGCCCGGGCCGGCCTCCTGGCTCAGGAGCCTGCTCGGCGCCGGGGGCGAGCCGTCCCCCGAGGCGTGGGAGTTCGCCCTCTCGGCCGGTGTCGCGCTCGCTGTCGCGGGGCTGGTCCCGTGGTGGGCGTCCCGCCCGGCGCCCGTCCCGCGCACCGTCGTGCGATGGGCCCGGAACTGGCTGTTCCTGGAACGGACCGCGCGACTCACCGTGGTCCGGCCCGTGCTCGCCCTGGCCAGGGCGCTCGCCGTCTTCGACGACCGCGTCATCGACGGCGCCGTACGACAGACCGCCCGGGGCGGCCTCGCGGCGGCCCGCCTCGCCCGCCGCCTGGACGACGGCGGTGTCGACGCGGCCGTCCGCGCTGTCGCGTCCGGAGCCCGGAGCCTGGGCCGCGCGGCACGCCGCCCCCAGACCGGACTGCTGCACCAGTACTACGCGCAGGCCGCCGCCGGCTTCGCCGTGCTCGTCCTGATCATCCTGTCGGTGAGGTAACCCCTGTGCTGAGCGTCGTCACGTTCCTGCCGCTGCTGGTCTGCGCGGTGCTGCTGCTCCTGCCGCGCACCCTCCCCGACAGGGCGTACCTCTGGATCTGGACCGGCACCGCCGCCGCCGATCTGGCCCTGGTCGTCGCGCTGTGGGCGGGGTTCGACACCGGCGAGGGGCCGCGGTACGAGGAGCGGGTGCGCTGGATCCCCAGCGCCGGCGTCGGCTACCACGTGGGTGTGGACGGCCTGTCCCTGCCGCTGGTGGCGCTGACCTGTCTGCTGTTCCTTGCGGTCGCCGTGTTCTCGCTGCGCGAGCGGCGGCGGGTGCGCGCCTACGTCTGCCTCTTCCTCTTCCTCCAGACCGTCTGCGTCGGCCTGTTCGTCGCCCTCGATCTGATCCTGTTCTTCGTCTACTTCGACCTGTCGATCGTCGCCATGTTCTTCGTGATCGCCGGCTGGGGCCACGGTGAACGCGCCCGCGCCGCCGCGCTGAAGTTCTTCCTCTACACCTTCACCGGCTCCCTCGCCCTCCTGCTCGGCTTCATCGGGCTGTATCTGGCGGCGGACCCGCACACCTTCGACATCGTCGACCTCACCCGGGCCAACCCGCTCGCCGGCCGCGGGACTTACGCGGGTCTGGTGCTGCTGGCCATCGGTGTCGGGCTCGCGGTCAAGACCCCCACCGTGCCGTTCCACACCTGGCTGCCCCCCGCCCACACCGACGCCCCCGCCACGGGCTCGGCGATCCTGGCCGGGGTGCTGCTGAAGATGGGCACGTACGGATTCGTACGCATCGCGATGCCGTTGCTGCCGGGGAGCTGGCGCCATTACGCGCTGGTCATCGTCGTCGTCGGAGCGGTGTCGGTCGTGTACGGGGCGCTGGTGGCACTGGCGCAGACCGACTTCAAGCGCATGATCGCGTACACGTCCGTCAACCACATGGGGTACGTCGTCCTCGCCGTCGGCGCCGCCGGGACGCTGGCCGGCACGGACGCCCAGGCCCGCTCACTCGCGGTGACCGGGGCGGTCACCCAGATGGTCAGCCACGGCCTGATCACCGGCGCCCTGTTCCTGCTCACCGGTGTCCTGTACGACCGCGGCCGTACGTACGCGATGGACGCCTACTCGGGTCTGGCCGCGCACACGCCCCGCTTCGCGGCGGTCACGGCCGTCGCCGCGTTCGCCGCGCTCGGCATCCCCGGCTTCTCCGGATTCATCGCCGAGTTCCAGATCCTCACCGGCAGCCTGGCCTCCCAGACGATCGCCACCGCCGTCGCGCTGACCGGCATCGTGATCACCGCGGCGCTCTTCCTGACCGCGCTGCGGCGCGTGTTCCTCGGTACCCCGCGACTGCCGGACACCATGCCGGCCGGCGGCGTCGCGGACCTCCGAGGCACCGAGGCGTGGCCGACGGTGATCCTGCTCGCCGTCGCCCTGGTGATCGGCGTCGCGCCGCGCTGGCTGCTCGACGTCATCGAACCGGCGGGCCGCGCCCTGACCGGACTGGTCGCGCGGTGAACCAGAACCTCACCGCCCTCATCCCCGAACTCGCCCTGCTCGGCGCCGCCGTCATCGGCCTCGTCACCGGCTCCTGGCTGCCCCGCCGGCGCCAGTGGATCGTCGCGGCGCTCGCGGCCACCGCCTGTACGGCCGGTCTGACCGCCACCGCCGTCACCATGGCGACCGGCGGCGAACAGACCGTGTTCTCCGCCTCGTTCGCCGTCGACACCGCCACCGGGATCGGCCGGCTGATCGTCCTCGCCGCGCTGCTGCTGGTCATCGGCATGTCCGTGGAGACCGTGCGGAACCACCGGCGTGAGACCGAGTACTGGGTCCTGCTGCTGATGTCGGGCGGTGGCACGCTCGCCATGGTCGGCGCCAACGATCTGCTGATGCTGTTCGCCGGCTATCTGCTGGCCGGTCTGCCCGCGTACGCGCTCGCCGCCTTCGCGAAGGACGCCCGCGGCACCGAAGCCGCCCTGAAGTACTACCTGTTGGGGGCCCTGCTCGGCACCACCATGCTCGCCGGCACGGCGCTTCTGTACGGCGCCGGGCACGCGACCGACTACGCCGGGCTGAGCAAGGCCCTGCCCGACGCCCCCTACGGTCCCGTCGCCGTCGGACTCGTCGGCGTCCTGGCCGGTCTCTTCTTCAAGATCGGTGCGGTACCGGCCCACTTCTGGGTGCCCGACGTCAGTGACGGAGCCCTCGCGCCGGTCGCCGCCTACGTCACCACCCTCCCCAAGATCGGTGGCCTGATCGCCGCGTACCGCCTTCTCCACCAGGCACTCGCCGGCGGTGACGTCAACTGGCCGCTGCTGCTGGCGATCGTCGCCGCGGTCACCATGACCCTGGGAAACCTGGCGGCGTTCTTCCAGACCTCCGTCAAACGCCTGCTCGCCTACTCCACCGTCAGCCAGGTCGGCTACCTCCTGATGGCTCCCGCCGTCGCCACCCGCAGCGAACTCGCCCAGAAGAGCCTGCTGTTCTACCTCGCCGCCTACACCGTCACCAACCTCGGCGCCTTCGCCGTCGTCACCGAACTTCCCCGGGCCCGTGCCCTCACCGACTACCGCGGCCTCGCACGCTCGCACCCCGGCCTCGCGGCCGTGCTCGTCGTCTGTCTCCTCGGTCTGGTCGGCACCCCGCCCACCGGTGTCTTCCTCGGCAAACTGGAGATCTTCAGCGCGACGGTCGACGGCGGCTTCACCTGGCTCGCCGCCCTCGCCGTCGCCAACACCGTCGCGTCCCTCTTCTACTACCTGCGCTGGCTCGGCCCGCTGTTCGCCACCACCGGCGCCGCGCCCGCCGCCGCGCCCGCCGCCGCGCACGCGGTACTGGGGCGGTCCGCGGCCGTCACCGCCTACGCGGCGGCGGCTCTCTCACTGGCGCTCGGTATCGCGGGGCAGGCCGTCCTCACGCTCGCCGACGAGCCACTGCTGCCGTGAAGTCCCGGGGGCGACGGACCACTTGACCCATCATGTTCATGGTTATAACCTGTATTCTCATACATAGACAACATTCATAGGGGAAGCAGGGCCGGAGCGATGGCAGGGCTGGGTGCGGAGACCGAGGTTGTGACGCGGCGGTTGCGTGAGGCGATGGCGGGCGGCGTTCTCTCCTTCCCCCTGACGAGTTTCCAGGAGGACGGCGCTCTCGACGTGGCGGCCCACCGGGCCTACCTGACGGCCCAGTTGGCCACCGAACCAGGCGCGGTCTTCCCCGCCTGCGGGACCGGCGAATTCAGCGGGCTGAATGAGGACGAGTACCGCGCGGTCGTCACAGCCACGGTGGAGGTGGCCGACGGGCGGCTGCCCGTGGTCGCCGGCACCGGCTACGGCTGGGCGCAGGCGCTGCGGTTCGCCCGGATCGCCGAGGAGGCGGGCGCCGACGCCCTGTTGGTGATGCCGCACTATCTGGTCGAGGCGACGCAGGACGGTCTGGTGGAGCAGTTGCGCCGCATCGCCGACGGCACCCGGCTGCCGCTCGTCGCCTACCAGCGCGGCCCGGTCACCCTCACCCCCGAGGGCCTGCGCCGGATCGCGGACATCCCCACGGTCATCGGCCTCAAGGACGGCCACAGCGATCTCGACCGGCTCCAGCGCCTCACCCTCGCGGCGCCCGACGGCTTCCTCTTCTTCAACGGCGCCGCCACCGCCGAGATCCAGGCACGCGCGTACGCCACCGTCGGCGTCCCCGCCTACTCCTCCGCCGTCCACGCCTTCGCGCCCGAGATCGCCGACGCCTTCTTCGCGGCGCTGCGGGACGGCGACGAGGCGACCGTGAACAATCTCCTGCGCGACTTCTACGTACCGTTCGTCGAACTGCGCGACCGCGTGCCCGGCTACGCCGTCGCCCTGGTCAAGGCAGCCGCCCGGCTGCGCGGCCTGCCCGTCGGTCCCGTACGCGCTCCGCTCACCGACCCGGGCCCGGCCGACCTCGCCGACCTGGCGAAGATCCTCGACGAGGGCCTGAGCCTGGTCGGCGCCGCCGGACGACGCCCCTGAACGGCCGTCCGAAGTCACCGACAGGCCCCCAGACCCTGGTGCCCGGGCACCCTCGTCGTGAAGGATTCCCAGACCATGAACACCAGCCTGAGCACGAGCGCCAGCCCGAGAAGCCGGCCGACCGTCACCGCGTTCTCCGTCTACCCGGTCGCCGGCCGGGACAGCATGGAGCTGAACCTCTCCGGCGCGCACGGGCCCTACTTCACCCGTAACGTCGTGATCATCGAGGACTCCGAGGGACGCACCGGGCTCGGCGAGGTGCCGGGCGGGGAGAAGATCACGCGGACGCTGCGGGACGCCGAATCCCTCGTGGTCGGCGCGAAGGTCGGCGACTTCAAGCGGGTCCTGCGGGAGATCGGGGAACGGTTCGCGGGCCGGGACTCAGGAGGCAGGGGCGGTCAGACCTTCGACCTGCGTACGACGGTCCACGCCGTCACCGCGGTCGAGTCGGCGCTCCTGGATCTCCTGGGGCAGCACCTGGACGTACCCGTCGCGGCGCTGCTCGGCGACGGGCAGCAGCGCGACTCCGTGCGGGTGCTCGGCTACCTCTTCTACGTCGGTGACCCCGACCGGACCGACCTGGAGTACGTCCGGGAACCCGGCGCGGCCGAGGAGTGGTACCGCATCCGGCACGAGGAGGCCCTGACGCCCGAGGCGATCGTGCGCCAGGCCGAGGCCACCCACGCTCTGTACGGCTTCCGGGACTTCAAGCTCAAGGGCGGTGTCCTTCAGGGCGCGGAGGAGGTCAAGGCCGTACGCGCCCTCAAAGAACGCTTCCCCGAGGCCCGGATCACCCTCGACCCGAACGGCGCGTGGTCGCTGCGCGAGGCGGTCGAGCTGTGCTCGCCGCTGGTCGGTACGCTCGCCTACGCGGAGGACCCGTGCGGCGCCGAGGACGGCTACTCCGGGCGCGAGATCCTGGCCGAGTTCCGCCGCGCCACCGGTCTCCCGACGGCCACGAACATGGTCGCGACCGACTGGCGCCAGCTGACCCAGGCGCTGGCCCTTCAGTCGGTGTCCATCCCGCTCGCCGACCCGCACTTCTGGACCATGCAGGGCTCGGTCCGCGTCGCCCAGCTCTGTCAGGCGAGCGGTCTGACCTGGGGATGTCACTCCAACAACCACTTCGACATCTCCCTGGCCATGGTGACCCACTGCGGCGCCGCCGCTCCCGGCGACTACAACGCCCTGGACACCCACTGGATCTGGCAGGAAGGTCTGGAGCGGCTCACCACGGCTCCACCGCGCATCGTCGGGGGCGAGATCGCCGTCCCCGACGCTCCCGGCCTCGGGGTGCGGATCGACATGGAGCGGCTCCTCGCGGCCCACGAGCTCTACCGGGAGAAGGCGCTGGGCGCGCGCGACGACGCCACCGGGATGCGGTATCTCGTCCCCGACTGGGAGTTCGACGCGAAGCGGCCCTGCCTGGTGCGCTGAGGCCGCGGGCGGTGGGCAGATAATAGACAAGTAACTTGGCAAAGTTTCTTGCGTGGTTCTACGGTGGGGCCATGACCACGAATCCCGGACCGCCGCGGTCCGTCGCGACCGCCCAGCGCCTCAACGACGCGATCAAGCGGCTGCGCGCACGCCTGCGCAGCGAGTCCGGGCATCACGCGATCGGCCTGACCACCACGCAGCTCGCCGTGCTGGGGAGCGTCGTACGGGAAGGCCCGGTCACCGCCGCCCGGCTCGCCTCGCTGGAGCACGTCAGCCCGCAGTCCATCGCGCAGAGCCTGGCCGTGCTCAAGGCCGCCGGACTGATCCACGGCGAACCTGACGCGCGGGACGGCCGCAGGAAGCTCATGAGCCCCGATCCGTCCGCGACCGAACTGATCGGCACACTGCTCGCGGGACGCGCCTCGTTCCTGTCGCGGGCCATCGACCATGTCGTCGCCCCCGACGAACTCGGCGAACTGGAGAAGGCCGTCGAACTGCTGGAGCGACTGGCCGCGGCGGACCTGGGCGACGGCGGCATATGAGCACGGGCACCACCGGCACCCCCGGCACCCCCGAGGACGGCGCCCCCGCCCACACCCCGAGAACCACCAACCCCCCACCCGGTACCGGGAACCACGGCAAGGAGAACACCCCATGAGCGCCCCCACCCCGCCCGCCATCGTCCCCGAGCGGACCGCCCTGCTGGCGATGGACTTCCAGAACGGGATCCTCCCGCTCGCCCCCGACCCCGACGCCCTGATCGACCGGGTCAAGGGCGCCATCGCCGACGTCCGCGCGGCCGGCGGCACCATCGGCTACGTCCGCGTCGCCTTCACCGAGGACGACTGGGCGGCGGTTCCCGAGACGAACAAGTCCTTCGCGCCGGCCGCCGCCTCGAAGAGCCTGCACCACGAGGACGCCGGTACCCGGATCGACGAGCGGATCGCCCCCGAGGACGGCGACATCGTCGTACGCAAGATCCGCATCGGCGCGGGCTCGACCACCGATCTCCACGAGCGGTTGCGTTCGCGCGGTGTCGACACGCTGATCCTCACCGGGATCAGCACCAGCGGTGTGGTCCTGTCCACGCTCATCGACGCCGCCGACCGCGACTACCGCGTCTACGTCCTGTCCGACGGCGTCGCCGACCGTGACCCCGAGGTCCACCGGGTGCTGGTCGACAAGGTGTTCCGGTCCCGGGCCCATGTCATCGACACCGCCACGCTGCGCGAGCTCCTGCCGTCCGCCTGACGCCCCGGCAACGCGGGCACAGATCCCGTACGTCTCCCACGACGACGAGCCGCACGCGACGGCGCCGCCGGTCCCGTCAGCCGATTGGCTGATCCGGGGCCCGGCAGCGCCGTCGTCGATCGGTGTGCGGGTCAGACACCCACGCCGAAGTCGGTGGCGATGCCCGAGAGGCCGGAGGCGTAACCCTGGCCCACCGCGCGGAACTTCCACTCCGCGCCGTTGCGGTACAGCTCGCCGAAGACCATCGCGGTCTCGGTGGACGCGTCCTCCGTGAGGTCGTAGCGCGCGAGTTCGGCGCCGCCGTCCTGGTTCACCACGCGGATGAACGCGTTGCGGACCTGGCCGAAGCTCTGGCCGCGCGACTCCGCCTCGTGGATCGAGACCGGGAAGACGATCTTGTCGACCTCGGCCGGGACGCCCGCGAGGTTGACCTTCACCGACTCGTCGTCGCCCTCGCCCTCACCGGTGAGGTTGTCGCCGGTGTGCTCGACCGAACCGTCGGGGCTCTTCAGGTTGTTGTAGAAGATGAAGTGCTGGTCGGAGGGGACCTTGCCGTCCGCCTTGACGAGCAGCGCGCTCGCGTCGAGGTCGAAGTCGGCGCCGGTCGTGCTGCGCGCGTCCCAGCCCAGGCCGATGAGCACCGCCGTCAGGCCCGGGGCCTCCTTGCTGAGCGAAACGTTGCCGCCTTTGGAGAGGGAAACTCCCACGATCTTCTCCTGGTGCTCGATGGTGTGCTCACAGTGTGGACCGCTCAAAATCTACAACACTGTAGAAGTCGATGGGACAGGTGCGTCAGGCATCCACGCGGCCGACGACCGACCGGCCCGGAGGCCCAACTCGCCTGCCCCGCACGGGAGAAAGGGCTTGCTTCCGGTGTACTGCGGGCGGCCTGAGGGCAACTTCGCCATGAAAGTAGACGGCGTTGTCGGGTTTGTGTCGTCGTCTGTCACGCCGGCGAACGGGACCGACGCGAACGAGACCGGGCCGAGCGGGACCTGGTCGAGCGAGAGAAGTCAACAAGTCGATGAGGGGACACCGCAGATGACCATCGCGCCGGAGAGAGAGGCCGCGCCGGGCAGCCCCGGTCCCGGCGGCCCCGGTCCGGTCGGGCGCACGCAGTCGGTGGGGGAGCGGCGGCGCTCACCGAGCCGGCTGCGGGCCACCGACGTGTACGCGCTGCTGGGCGCCGCTGCCGCTGCCCTGTCCCTCACCGGGCTGATGTTCACCCGGCTGCTGCCCTTCAGCGGTGTCGTCGGTTTCCTGGTCGTCGAGCACGGAACGACCGACGCCATGTTCAACTTCCCCCAGGACAGCAGGACTTCGGACTATGTGAACGACCGCTTCGGATGACGGGAGGCGGGCGCCGACGCGGGGGCGCGGCGGCCTGGTGCACACTGCTCCTCGCGCTCACCGCGTGCGGTACGGTCCCCGGCCCCGGCCCCGGCCCGCGCCGCCCACGCACCGGCCGGCGCCCGCCTCCGCGCCTCCCTCTCCGCGTACGACGGCAGCGGACCCGATCTCGCCGAAGCTCCCCTCCCGCACGCCCGGGACGGTGGCGCCCGGCGCCCCGGCCCCGCCGACCGTCGGCCCGAGCACCCCGGAGTCCCCCTCCACGAAGCCCTCCGGCAGCCCGAGCACGACCGCACGGCCCACCGGGACCACGCTGCGGATCGGATCGTGGTCCGCCCGGATCGTCCGCGGTGGCCAGGAGCCGTCGACGCCTGCCGCGACGCCGTCCGGTGGGCGGGCCCCGACCTCGGCACCGAGGACGGCTACGCGATGCGTACGGCGGTCGTCGTCGGGCACGACTTCTGCGGCTTCGGACAGCTCGCGACGCCGGCGGTCTCCACGGTAGTCACCGTGGAGACGCCACGCGAGGTGCTGCGCTACCGCGTGTACGCCCGCCACCTCACCCCGGGCCGCGGCGCCCCGGCCCACGGCCTCTACTGGGGCGACCTGACCCTCCAGTCCTGCGTGGGCCCGGACACGGGCTTCAGCTATCTTCAGCGGCTGTGACGACGACGGTCCGGGCCCTCACGGGCCGTCCGATTCGTTCAAGACCCGCACCGGGCGGCCTGCCTACCGTGGCCCCATGAGCACAGACACGGACCCGCGGCTGGGACTGAACAGGGCCGTCGAGTCCCGGCCCGCCCAGGTGGTCGAAGCCGCCGGTGAGCGGGAAGTGGTCGCCGCGGTCGGGCTGGCCGCCCGGCGGAAGCGGGCCGTCGGGGTCATGGCCACCGGTCATGGGCCGAGCCTGAGCGCCGACGGCGCCGTACTCGTCAACACCCGGCGGATGGACGGCGTACGCGTCGACCCCGCCCGTGGGACGGCGTGGATCGAGGCCGGCGCGCGCTGGCGGCATGTACTGGCGCGTACCACCCCGCACGGACTCGCCCCGCTGAACGGCTCCAGCCCCGACGTGGGCGCCGTCGGCTATCTGGTCGGCGGCGGGGCCGGGCTGCTGGGGCGGCGCTACGGATTCGCCGCCGATCACGTACGGCGGCTGCGCCTCGTCACCGCCGACGGCCGGCTCCGGGAGGTGACCGCCGATGCGGAACCCGACCTCTTCTGGGCCGTGCGCGGCGGCAAGGACAACTTCGGCCTGGTCGTCGGTATGGAGGTCGACCTGTTCCCGGTCGCGCGGCTGTACGGCGGCGGGCTCTACTTCCCGGGTGAGGCGTCCGCCGAGGTGCTGCACGCCTACGCCGACTGGGTCCGCTCCGTGCCGGAGACCATGGCCTCCTCGGTGCTGCTGGTCCGGAACCCCGACCTGCCCGACGTCCCCGAGCCCCTGCGCGGGCGGTTCGTCACCCACCTCCGTATCGCCCACAGCGGCGACCCGGCGGAGGGCGAGCGACTGGTGCGACCGCTGCGGGGGCTCGGGCCGGTCCTGCTCGACACCGTGCGGAAGATGCCGTACGCCGACGTCGGCACGATCCACCACGAGCCCACGTCCGCGCCGTACGTCGCCCACGACCGCGGTCTGCTGCTGGGGGAGCTGACCGGCGGCACGGTCGACGCTCTGGTGGCCCTGGCAGGACCGGACGCGGGCGGGACGTTCGTCACCGAGCTGCGGCACTTCGGCGGCGCCTACGCCCGCCCGCCGAAGGTCCCCAACTGTGTCGGCGGACGCGACGCGGCCTTCTCGCTCTTCACCGGTGCCGTCCCGGACCCCGAGACCCTGCGACGGCGCGACGGCCTGCTGACGGGGCTGCGCCCCTGGAGCACCGGCGGAATCACCCTCAACTTCGCGGGCGTCGAGGACACCGCCCCGGACCGCGTGCGCGCCGCCTACACCCCGGCCGACTTCGACCGGCTGAGGACCCTCAAGTCCCGCCACGACCCCGGCAACATGTTCCGGATCAACTTCAACATCCCGCCGAAGGAGGGGGCCTGATGACCTCGCAGGACGGATCCGACCTCACCCGGCTGGCCAACGTCGGCCGCTCCGTGGCCGGCCACTTCGAAACCATCGGCATCACCAGGATCGCGCAACTGGTGGACCAGGACCCGGTCGAGCTGTACGAGCGGATGTCGGCCGCCGCGGGCCGCAGGCACGACCCGTGTCTGCTCGATACGGTGATGTCCGCGGTGGACCAGGCTGAGGGCCGCCCCGCCCGCCCGTGGTGGCACTACACCCCCGAGCGCAGACGACTCCAGGCGCGACAGGAAGGCTGAGATGGCGACGTGGAAGAGGTTCGAGAGCGAGGAACCGGAGTTCGCCTCGAAGGTCAGGGCCCGGTTCGAGGCTGCCGAGACCCACGTACTGGCGACGCTGCGGAAGGACGGCTCACCCCGGGTGAGCGGCAGCGAGGTCGCCTTCCTTGGGCCGGATCTGTCGTTCGGGTCGATGCCGGACGCGGTCAAGGCACGTGATCTGCGACGCGACGGCCGGTGCGCGATTCACGCGCACCCGAGCGCCGACGGCGACGCCAAGGTCACCGGGGTCGCGACCGAGGTGACCGACCCGGAGGAGAAGCGCCGTTACACCACCGGGTCGGAGCCGCCGGGGGACTTTCACGCGTTCCGTCTGGATCTCGCGGAGGTCGTGCTCACCGGGGTCGAGGGCGACGAACTCGTCATCCGGCTCTGGCGCCCCGGCCGGCCTCTGGAGACCGTCCGGCGCAAGTGAACACCCGCTGAAACGTGTGGGTTCGAGCTCGACGGCGCGGTCATCCGCCGGTGTTCGGGACAGGCGCGGCGAGGGTGTCGAAGAGGAGTTTCTTGAAGCCGGACTCGTTTACGCGCCGTACGAGGGTCATGTTGGGCGCGGGCGCCGAGAGCCGGCGGTCGATGATCATCTGCCCGCGTGTCTCGTCGCCGACGGCGATCTCGACGTACGCCTCCTCCAACTCGGTGACCAGTTCCGGATTGAGCGCGACCGCCATCGCGACGGGGTCCGGAAGGTCGTAACCGGCGAGCCCGGTGACGTCGCGGGCCCACTCGGCGGCGGTCCGGTTGACGCGATGCGCGAAGAGGGCCATGGGGGTGCCGGCCCGCCCCAGGCGCTCCTGGTCGGCGGGGGTGATGACGGCGTCCTGGCGGGAGACGTCCCAGCCGATCCAGGTGACCTTGTCCGGTGTGGCGTACTGGGTGACCATCCGTGCGGCCTCCGGGTCCGCCCAGACGTTGTACTCGGCCGTGGGCGAGACGTTGCCCCGTACGTCGGTGGCGCCTGCCATGCAGTACACGTGCCGGTAGCGGCTGAACAGCCGCGGGTCGCGGAGCAGGGCGCCGGCGATGTTGGTGAGCGGTGCGAGGGTGACGAGCGTCAGCTCGCCGGGGTGATCCCTCGGATACGACAGGAGAGCGTCGATCGCGTGGGTCCTCTCGGGGGCCCGTGCCGGATCGGCGAGGCCGGTGTCGCCCATGCCGTCCTCGCCGTGCACACGCTGCGCGGTGGACAGCGCCCGCGTCATCGGGCGCTCGCAGCCCGGGTGGACGGGGATGTCGGCGCGGCCCGCGGTCTCCAGGGAGATGAGCGCGTTGCGGGTGCCGGTCGCGAGCGGCACGTTGCCCGCGACGGTGGTCACGGCGCGGACGTCGCCGAGCCCGCTCGCCGCGGCGAGGAGCAGCGCCACCGCGTCGTCGGATCCGGTGTCGGTGTCGACCACCAGGGGGAGAGCGGGCATGGCCGTGATCCTTCCGCGCGGGAGGGTCCGGAGGCTCGCCGAGCGTCCGGGGGCAGGGGGCTTCCTGTCCGAGCGTGCCGGTCGAACGGTCAGCCCGCCGCTCCGGCCGCGCCTTCGGCCGCTGCCCCGGCCGCTGCCCCGGCCGCCGTCCCGGCCGCCGCTCCCTCCGCCGTCCCGGGCTCGGCCCACGGCCCGAAGGCGCGCCGCACGGCGAGCGCGAGCGCCGTGCGGCGGCGGTCGTGGTCGGACTCCGGGTCGTCCCTGCTCGCGGTGAACATCACGCTGGCCGGGGACCAGGTCATCGACATGGCCGTGACGACGGCGAGTACCTCCGGCGCCGGGATCGTCGGATCGACGAGGCCCGCCTCCTGCGCGTCGGTGATCGAGCGCAGCTTCTCGGTGTCGTGCCCCGGCATGAAGTGGTACAGGTCCCCGGTCGGGGTGCGCTCCAGACGGGCCCAGGTCGCCAGCCGGACGAGTTCGGGATGGGCGAGATGCGCGTCGTAGAGCCGGACCGCGTAACCGGGCAGATCGTCGCCGGTGACCGGGACCGTACCGACGATCATCTCCAGATGCTCCGCGAAGACGGCGTCGAACAGCTTGTCCTTGTTGCCGAAGTACGCGTACAGCTGGGCCTTGTTGACCTGCGCGGCGGCGGAGATCCGGTCCACGCGGGCGCCCGCGATGCCGTACGTGGCGAACTCCGCCGTCGCGGCGTCGAGCAGCCGCCGCCGGGACGCCTGCCCCGCGCTGGTGATCTGTCCCGTCTTCATGCCCTCAGGCTAAACCAACTGGTTTGTCGCTTCACGTGCCTCACCGTGCTCAGGCCGCTCACTCCGCCCAGTCCGCTCACTTGGCCGTTTCGTCGGCACCGCCGCCGTCGCCCGTCGTCATGTCCAGGACGAAGCGGTAGCGGACGTCGTTGCGCGCGAGCCGGTCCAGGGCCACGTTGACCTCGTCGGGGCGCATGATCTCCACATCGGCGACGATCCCGTGCTCGGCGCAGAAGTCGAGCATCTCCCGCGTCTCGACGGTCCCGCCGCTCCCCGCGCCCGCCAGGGTCTTCGCGCCCTGGATCAGGCTGAACGGGCTGACCGTGAAGTCCTCCGGGGGCACGCCCACGACGCACAGCGTGCCGTCCATCGCCAGCGCGGACAGATATGGCTCCAGCGAGTGCGCGGCGCCGACCGTGTCGAGTATGAGATCGAAGCGGCCTCGCTGCCCGGCCATCTGCTTCTCGTCCGTGGACAGGACCACCTCGTCCGCGCCGAGCGCGCGTGCCTCGTCCGCCTTGCCGGCCGTCCGCGTGAACTGGACGACCTCCGCGCCGAGATGATGGGCGATCTTCAGCGCGAGATGCCCGAGCCCGCCCATTCCGACGATGCCGACCCTGCGGCCGGGTCCCGCGCCCCACCGCTTCAGCGGTACGTACGTGGTGATGCCCGCGCACATCAGCGGCGCGACACCGGCCGGGTCGAGCCCCTCGGGCAGGTGGTAGGTGAACTTCTCGGGCAGGACGTACTCCGAGGGGTAGCCGCCGCGCGTCGGCATGCCGTCCTTCGGGTCGGTGTTGCCGTAGGTCAGCGTGGGGAACCGCAGGCACCAGTTCTCCCGGCCGCCGAGGCGCGGCGGGCCTGACCGCACGAGTCGATGATGTTGCCCACCGCCACCTTGTCGCCCACGGCGAACCGGGTCACGGCCTCGCCGACAGCGGTGATCTCGCCGACCATCTCGTGGCCGGGCACGACGGGGAAGGCGCTGCCGTGGTCGATCGCGGCGTTGTCGCTGGCGCAGACGCCGCAGTACTCCACCCGAACGGCCACGTCGTCGCCGCGCAGGTCACGGCGGGTGAAGTCCCAGGGTTCCAGCGGTCCGCCCTGTCGGTGCGCGGCCCATCCGGTGACGTTCCTCATGGGGGTGGTTCCTTTCGTGCCGCCGCGAGCAGGGCGGCTCCCGAGCGGGCTCACGGAAAACTAACTAGTTTGTTGACTTGGAGGGAAACGTACCCGCACGCGCGCTCGGTCGTCAAACAAACTAGTTTGTTTATCCGTCGCGGGGCCCGCTCAGCGCAGGATCCCCGCCTGCTTCGCGTCCCTCAGCCATGACGGGAACTCCGACAGGAGCCGGTCGTACAGCTCCGGATCGGAGACGCTCTCGATGTCGTCGACGGCGAAGAAGCCGACGTTGTCGACGCGGCGGCCCGCCATGGTGTCGAAGCGTTGCAGCACGCCGTAGTTGGCCCGGCCGAGCCCCACGAACTGCCAGAAGATCGGCTCCTCGACGGCCGTGCGCAATTGCTGCTCGATCTCGCTGTCGCGGTACACACCGCCGTCGGAGAAGAAGAGGACCAGCGTCGGCGCGGGCACGGGATTCCCGCGTACGTAAGCGCGCACCTCCGCGATGACCTTCTGTTCCTCGTTCTGGAAACCGACCGCCCGCATGTCGACCTGCCCGGCCACCAGCCCCTTGGGCGGCTTCTTGCGGCCGAAGAGGCTCATCTGCCCCACCCGCACATGCAGATTCAGCCACTCGGGCAGCTCGCCGATCACCAGGTCGGGCAGCCGGGCGGGATTGGTGGCGAACGTCCACGCCTGCATCTCGCCGTCGTCGTCGAGCTGCGCCGCGACGGCCGCCATCCGCTCGGCGACGTTCTTCACCACGCCACGCGAGTAGAGGGTGGTCATCGATCCCGACGCGTCGAGGACGAGGATGACGCGCGCGACGACCCCGGAGACACCGTGCTTGTCCAGGCTGACGGCGACCTGTTCCTTGCGGAGCGAGAGGCGCTTGCGCATGTCGACGGGAAGCCGCTCCTCACCCTTGGTGAGCCGGGCGGCGGGCCGGCCACCCGCGGCTGCGGGCCGGGCGGGCGGCGGAGCCGCGGGAGCGGCCTGAGCCCGGCGCGGCGCCGGAGCCGGCGGCCGTACGGGCGTGGGAGGTCGTACGGGCGTGGGCTCCGGCTCGGCGTCGACCGTGATGCCGAAGTCCGTCGCCAGCCCCGCCAGCCCGCTCGCGTACCCCTGCCCGACCGCCCGGAACTTCCACCCGCCACCCCGCCGGTACAGCTCCCCGCTGACGTACGCCGTCTCCGAACCGGCCGCCATGTCGAAGCGGGCCAGCTCCCGGCCGGACGCGGCATCCAGCACCAGCAGCCGCAGACCGGGCACCTGCCCGAACGTGCCCCCGTCGGCGGACGCGCACAGCGCCACGCGGTCGATGCCCGGCTCCAGCCCGGCCAGATTCACCTCCACCGAGTCGGCGCCGGGCTGCTTGCCGAGATGGCGTACGGCGTTGGAGGCGTGCCGGGGCTGGTTGTAGAAGACGAAGTCGCCGTCGGAGCGGACCTGCCCGGCCGGGTCGAGCAGCAGCGCGGAGGCGTCCACGTCCGGGACGCCGGGCCCTGCCGACCAGCTGAGGACGGCCCGGACAGCGGGGACCGTTATCGGAAGATTGGCACCTTTGCTCAGTGTCGTCACGGCAGCCAGTGTGCCTGTCGACGCAGCGTAAGTCTGCGGTCTTCACGGAGTTCGCCGGCTCCTCGCGAGCCTGCCCCGCCGGGACCGCGAACCGCTCGTACATCCGTTCTCCACCGCGCTGCGGGCCGCCCGTCGCAGTACCCTCGCGGTATGGGTACATGTACAGATCTCGCCAACGCGAATGCTGACGTGGCGCCCCTCTCGCCCGCCGACGAGTGCGTCGACTGCGTCGCACTCGACCGCCGGGACTGGGTGCATCTGCGCCTCTGTCTCACCTGCGGTCATGTCGGTTGCTGCGACAGCTCGCCGCTCCGGCACGCTTCCGAGCACTTCACGCAGACCGGTCACCCCGTCATGCGCTCCCTGGAGCCGGGCGAGGACTGGCGCTGGTGCTTCACCCATCAGCTGCTGGGCTGACCGTTCCCGGACCTCTGGCCGGGCGCCTCGGGCGCCTGGCCCGTCGACCCCTGCTCCGGGGCCCCCCGCCCGGACGACCCCTGCTCCGCCACCTGGCCGCTCGACTCCTGCTCGATCGGCAGGCAGACCTGGAAGCGGGTGTCCCCCGGGCGTGAGCTGACCCTGAGATCACCGTGGTGCTTGTTGACCACGATGCGGTACGAGATGTCCAGGCCCAGCCCCGTCCCCTCACCCACCTGCTTCGTCGTGAAGAACGGCTCGAAGATCCGTGGCCGCACCTCGTCCGAGATCCCCACCCCGTTGTCCGCGATCTCGACCAGCAGCCGCTCGTCCTCCCGCCACGTGGTCAGCGTCAGCGTGCCGCCGTCGGGCATCGCGTCCAGCGCGTTGACGATCAGATTCGTCCACACCTGGTTCAGCTCCGCCCCGTACGCCGGGATCGACGGCAGGCCCCGGTCGAACTCCCGGACCACCCGCACCGACTTGGGGATCTTCGCCTGGAGCATCGTCAGCGTGGCGTCGAGCAGGGCGTGCACATCGACGATCTGCAGCGGCGAGCGGTCGAGCTGCGAGTACTGCCGCGCCGCCCCGATCAGATCCGAGATCCGCTCCACCGAATCGTCGATCTCGCCCATCATCAGCTCGGTGTCGATGGTGTACGTGATCCAGCGCACCGCCGCGTCGAGATGCTCCGAACCGACCGTCCTGGCCGCCCCCTCCAGCCACTCGACCCCGATGCCCGCGGCCACCAGCGACGGCGCCAGGTCCCACGCCCGCGCGACATCGTGCTCCTCCAGCCAGTCGCTGACGGTGTCCTCGGCGTCGGCGGCCTCCATCGCGGTCATGCTGACACCCGCCGCGGCCTTCGTCACGGCGTCGTCCTGGAGCCCCACCAGACGGTGCAGACCGGCCCCGTCGACGCGGCCGTCCGCGATCATGGCCAGCTTGTGCCGCATACCGGTGACCCGCTCGCGCAGCCCGGCCGTCGCGCGCAGCGCCGCCGCGGCGGGATTGTTCAGCTCATGGGTGAGACCGGCGGAGAGCGACGCCAGGGCCAGCAGCCGCTCCCGCTCGTTGACGATCGCGTTGGCCGCCCGTGTACCGAAGAACAGGCCCTCCAGCAGATGCAGCGCCATCGGGAACCAGGTGCGGACCGCCCACGCGAACTCGTCGGCCGGCAGGATGAAGAACTCGGCGTCGCTGACGGCCCGCATGGTGTGCGGATAGGTCTGCTCGACCCGGTCGCCCAGATACGCGCGTGTGGCGCCGCTGTACACGCCCCGCTGGTCGGTCCTGTTGACCTCGACGTCGTCGCCGTGGAGGACGCGGTGGAGCGAGAGGGCCCCGCTGAGCAGGACGTAGAAGCAGGTGGCCGGCTCGCCCTCCCGGTAGACCACCTCACCGGCGTCGCGCCGCTCGACCCGGCCTCGGTCGGCCAGCCAGTCGAGCTGTTCGAGGCTGAGCGCCTCGAACAGGAAGAGCGTCCGCAGCTGGTCCGGTGTCAGCCGGTCCTCCGAGGATGTGGTCACTGTGCCTCCAGATATCGGTGCACCAGGGAGACGGCCATGGCGCCCTCGCCGACGGCCGAGGCGACGCGCTTGACCGAGGCCGCGCGTACGTCACCGGCGGCGAAGACGCCCGGGACGCTCGTCTCCAGGTGATAGGGGTCGCGTGGCAGCTGCCAGCCCGCCGGGCGCTGCCCGCTCGTCATGAGGTCCGTCCCCGTCAGGACGAATCCGCGGTCGTCGCGGGTGACACATCCGTCCAGCCAGTCCGTACGGGGCTCGGCGCCGATGAAGACGAACAGCCACGACGTGGGGACGGACCAGCTCTCCCCGGAACGGCTGTCGCGCAGGGTCAGGCTCTGCAGATGCCCCTCGCCCTCCGCGCAGGTCACCTCGGTCCACGGATGGACCTCGATGCTGGGGATGCCGTTGAGCTGGTCGATCAGATAGCTCGACATGGAACGCGTCAGATCGCCCTGGCGGATCAGCATGTGGACGCGGCGCGCGTAGCGGGAGAAGTAGACGGCCGCCTGCCCCGCCGAGTTGGCGCCACCGACGATGTAGACGTCCTGGTCGGAGCAGTTGATCGCCTCGGTGACGGTGGACCCGTAGAAGACACCCGTGCCGGTCAGCTCCGCCACACCGGCCGCGCCCAGCCGACGGTAGGAGACGCCGGTGGCGAGGACCACGGTGTGCGCGGTGACGGAGTTCGACTCGCCCAGACGCAGCACCCGGCCGGAGCCCGCCGCGTCCAGCGCGACGGCCCGCTGGGTGCTGAGGATCTCCGCCCCGAACTTGAGCGCCTGACGGCGGGCCCGCTCCGTCAGCTGCTGCCCCGAGACACCGTCCGGGAAGCCCAGATAGTTCTCGATCCTGCTGCTCTGGCCGGCCTGCCCGCCGGTGGCCTGCTGCTCCACCAGCAGCGTACGGAGCCCTTCGGACGCGCCGTAGACGGCCGCGCCGAGCCCCGCGGGGCCGCCCCCGACGACGACCAGGTCGTAGAAGTCGGAGGCCGGTACGGTGCTCAGCCCGACGTGCGCCGCGAGTTCCCGCTCGGAGGGGTTCACCAGCGTCTTGCCGTCGGAGGTGACCACCATCGGCACGTCCGTCCCGGTGAGTCCCGCGGCGCTCAGCAGCCGGGTGCCCTCCGGCTCGTCGGAGAGCAGCCACCGGAAGGGCACCAGGTTGCGGGCGAGGAAGTCGCGTACGGCGAAGGACGGCGCCGACCACCGGTGGCCGACCACGCGGGTCTCGGTGGCGACCGGGTCCGGCGTGGCGAGCCACAGTTCCAGGAGCGAGTCGATCACCGGGTAGAGGTTCTGCTCCGGCGGGCTCCACGGCTTGAGCAGATAGTGGTCGAGGTCCACGACGTTGATGGCGTCGATCGCGGCCTCGGTGTCGGCGTACGCGGTCAGCAGCACCCGGCGGGCCAGGGGGAAGAGGTCCATGGCGGCCTCAAGGAACTCCAGGCCGTTCATATGGGGCATCCGGTAGTCCGCCAGCATGATCGCGAGCTGGTCCCCACGCAGCTTGATCTCCCGCAGTGCCCCGAGCGCCTCCTCGCCCGACACGGCGCGTACCACTCGGTAGCTCTCGCCGTAGTGCCGCCGGATGTCTCGGGCGACGGCACGTGAGACGGCCGGATCGTCATCGACGGTCAGGATTGTCGGATTCGCCATACCTCCATCATCGCCCCTGACGGCGCGGGGTGTGGGGTGCGGTGGACGGCGGTTGGGGGGCCGCCGCCCACCGCGGTACGGGGTGCCGGTTTCACTACTCGCAGTAATCAATGCTGGCCGTGTTCGAGAGGAAAGGTCCAGAAAACCAAGTGATGTTGGCCCTATGGAGGTAACAGGCAGTTCATAGGGTTCGCGCTCCGCGCGTGCGCCAGGCGTAGCCCCGCGCCAAGTCGGCCTCTGACGCGGGCTGTTGACAAACCCGTGACATGCTTGAAAACTCTCACTGCCCAGCCGCAGGACCTGAACTGCCAAGCTCAATTATTTGCGGTTCTCTTGCAAGATCGGGGCAGGTGTTCTGTCCTGTTTGATCGCGTCCTGCCGTCCACCCCCACCACGGACCGGCATTTCTCACTCTGTCGACCCCACGGAAACAGAGGACACCATGAAGTCGAAGCATCTGCGACGACGACTGATCACCGGCATGTCCATGACCGGCCTGCTCGTCGTCGGACTCCTGCCCGCCGCGTCCGCGTCGGCCGCCGGAGGGCCCACGAAGGCCGACGGCACATCGGCTCGACCGGCCGCGGCCGAGCGCGGGGCCACCCTCCCGTACGTCGAGTACGAGGCCGAAGCCGCCGACTACGAGGGCACGTTGCTGGAGGCGGATCCGAAGCGCACCTTCGGGCACACCAACTTCGGCAGCGAGTCGTCCGGCCGTGAATCGGTACGCCTCGACAACTCGGGGCAGTTCGTGGAGTTCACCTCCACCAACGCCGCCAACTCGATCGTCGTACGCAACTCGATTCCCGACGCACCGGGCGGCGGCGGTATCGACGCCACCCTCAGCCTCTACGCCGACGGCGCCTTCGTGCAGAAGCTGGACCTGTCGTCCAAGCACAGCTGGCTGTACGGCAACACCGACGATCCCGAGTCGCTGACCAACACGCCCCAGGCGGACGCCCGCAGGCTGTTCGACGAGTCGCACGCACTGCTGGAGAAGAGCTATCCGGCGGGCACGAAGTTCAGGCTCCAGCGCGACGCGGACGACTCCGCGTCGTTCTACATCGTCGACCTGATCGACCTGGAGCAGGTGGCGCCGCCCGTGAGCAAGCCGGCCGAGTGCACGTCGATCACCGACTTCGGGGCGGTCCCGGACGACGGCGCCGACGACACCAAGGCAATCCAGGACGCGGTGACCGCCGACCAGAACGGCGAGATCGGCTGTGTCTGGATCCCGCCGGGCCAGTGGCGCCAGGAACAGAAGATCCTGACCGACGACCCGCAGAACCAGGGCCAGTACAACCAGATCGGGATCAGCGACGTCACGATCCGTGGCGCCGGTATGTGGCACTCACAGCTCTACACCCTCACCGAGCCGCAGAACGCGGGCGGGATCAACCACCCGCACGAGGGCAACTTCGGCTTCGACATCGACGACAACACCCAGATCTCCGACATCGCGATCTTCGGCTCCGGCCGCATCCGCGGCGGCGGGGGAGCCGAGGGCGGCGTGGGCCTGAACGGGCGCTTCGGGCAGAACACCAAGATCTCGAACGTGTGGATCGAGCACGCCAACGTGGGTGTCTGGGTCGGCCGCGACTACGACAACATCCCGTCCCTCTGGGGTCCCGCCGACGGCCTTGAGTTCAGTGGGATGCGCATCCGCAACACCTACGCCGACGGCATCAACTTCACGAACGGCACCCGGAATTCGGTGGTGGACAATTCGTCCTTCCGCACCACGGGCGACGATTCGCTCGCCATCTGGGCCAACCGGTACGTGAAGGACCCGGCGGTCGACATCGCGCACGACAACTCGTTCACCGACAACACGATCCAGCTGCCGTGGCGCGCCAACGGCGTCGCGATATACGGCGGTTACGGCAACAAGGTGCAGAACAACCTGATCGCCGACACCGCCAACTATCCCGGCATCATGCTGGCGACCGACCACGATCCGCTGCCGTTCTCGGGCGAGACCCTGCTCACCGGAAACGCCCTCCACCGCACGGGCGGCGCCTTCTGGAACGAGGGCCAGGAGTTCGGGGCGATCACCATTTTCCCGGCGAGCCGGGACATCACCGGAGTGAAGATCAGGGACACCGAGATCTCCGACTCGACGTATGACGGCATTCAGTTCAAGAACGGTGGCGGCAACGTACCGGACGTCGAGATCAGCGGTGTGACGATCGACAAGTCCAACAACGGTTCCGGCATCCTCGCGATGGGCGGTGCCCGCGGCAGCGCGACGCTGACGGACGTGACCATCACGAACTCGGCCGAGGGCGATGTCCTCATAGAGCCCGGGTCGGGATTTGTCATCAACGGCGGCCCCGGCACGCGGCGGACCGCGAACTGAGACAAACGGCCGGGACAAACGACCGACACAAGCGTGGGACAAGCGACTGAAACGGGCAATTGAGATGCACTGACCGCTTTCCCGCCCGAAAAGACCGATCGACGAGTCCGCTCAACCGGCCCGTTCGACGCCTTCCGTACCGCTCCCGAGTGAGGGGCACCCGGAAGGCGTCGAGTCTTTTTGGGACTAAACGGGCGACTCATAAAACAGATTGGTCGGTTTTATTTCTCCTGGAGGGCCTCGATCTCCGCGTAGATGCGCTCGCCCCGGTCCGGTGCCATGTCCAGTCTCGCCAGCACGGCCGGCACGGCGATGCTCGGCAGGACATGGCTGAGAAGCACCGAGATCCGGTGGTCGAGGTCCGCGCGGTCGCACAGTACGTGGGACATCGTCTGCACTCCGGCGAAGGCGCCGGTGAACAGCTCGGCGGTCTCCCTGAGGTTCACATGGGGCAGGAGCTCCCCCTGCTCCTTCGCCTGGCGCAGCATGTCCTCGTTCTGCGCGACCCATGACTCGAACGGTGTGCCGCGGTTGATGCCGAGAGCGCCCTGGTCGAGCGCCAGGCCGGTACTGGCCCGCACCAGCGGGTCGTGGCGCAGCCGGTGCGCGAGGACCATGCCCTGGTCCACCAGCACCTGGAGTTTGCTGCTCTGGTCGGGGAACGGTCCGACCGCCAGTTGGGCGTCGAGGACCCCGAGCGCGAGGTCTTCCTTCGAGGTGAAGTGGAAGTACAGGGCGCCCTTGGTCACCCCCGCCCGCGTGAGGATCTCGCCGACGGTGGCCGAGTTGTAGCCGCGCTCGTCGAAGACGGCCGCCGCCGCTTCGAGGATCGACCGGCGGGTCCGGATTGCACGGTCTTGCTGCGCCATCAGGCTCCCTCCTGTCTTACGTAGATTTGTAGTCGGTCTGTGACGACAGGTATTGAAAAAAAAACCGCTTCGTACGTATCTTATGCGGAGGTGGGCAGCACCACCTACTCCTTTGCCGGACGACTTTCAGGCGGAATCAATGATTCAGGCACAGTTGGCCAGCACCGAAGCAGTCCAGGCCGATCAGGCGACGGTCCTCACCGAGACCGGCACTCACCTCTCCATGACGGCGGAAGAACAGCCCGTCAAGGTCGCCAAGGAGTGGGTGCACCGCTCCGAGGCGGCCGATGTCCTCCCCACCGGTTGGACACGGCTCGCCGACAACCGATTCTCCATCACCGCACGGTGGCCTCTCGCCCACCGGTCGTTCACCCCGGTGGGCGGAGCGCACCACGACCCCGTGCTGGTCGCCGAGACCATGCGGCAGGCAACCATGCTGCTGGCCCACGCCGAGTTCGGCGTGCCGGTCGGTGACCACTTCGTGATGGCGGAGATGCGGTACGCCGCCGAACTGGCGGGCCTCGCCCTGGGGCCCTGCCCCGCCGACATAGACATGGACGTCATCTGCTCGGAGATACGCCGCCGGGGACAGGGCCTGCGCTCCATGCGGGTCGCCTACACCCTCAGCAGAGGGAGACGCGTCTTCGCGACGGGCGGGGGACACATCCACTGCACCTCCGCCAGCGCCTACCGCCGGCTCCGCGGCGAGCACATGGCGGCCGTCGGCAGGCCCGTACCGCTCCTGCCCGGCGTCCCCCCGCAGGAAGTGGCGCGGGCCAGTCCGGACGACGTGGTCCTCTCCGCCGGCGACCGGCCCGGAAGCTGGCTGCTGCGGGTCGACACCACACACCCGGCCCTCTTCGGACGTCCCAACGACCACATCCCCGGGATGCTGCTGGTCGAGGCGGTACGACAGGCCGCCGCGGCGGCCACCCGGACCGGACCGCTGCTCCTCACCGGCCTCGACATGCGCTACACCCGCTACGCGGAGCTGGACACCCCCTGTGTCATCCAGGCGGAGGTGATCCCCTCCGACGACCGTGACACGGTCGACGTCCGTGTCACCGGCAGCCAGGACGGTCACCCGGTCTTCGAGGGCACCATCAGCGCCCCCCGCGCCCGCGCCAAGGTCTTCATTCCCCGGCCCCGGTCGAGTTCCGGCCCGCGCTGAGTTCTCACATTCTTCACGCGCCACGCATTTCCCGCGCGCTCCGTACTCTCCACGCTCTCCGCGTCGTCTGAGTCTTCCGCGCCATCCGCGCCATGCGCCATCCGCGCCATCCGCGTTCCTCGCATTCTTCGGCCCCTTCGGGCTTCTCGCGTACTTCGCGCTTCCTGCTTTCCTCGCGGCGGATCTCACGATCCGCACGCGGTTCGTGCGTCCTATGGGGGGACAGCGACCATGACATCGACGTTTCTCATCACCGGAGCGAGCGGCTTCGTAGGAAGCCATGTCACCAAAGCGGCACGGGCCGACCCGGGGGTCCGGTTACGACTGCTGACGCACCGCCGCCCGCCCGCAGGCGCCCCGGGCGGCGCGACGGCGGAGGAAACGATCCGGCGGGACCTCACCACCGCCGGCTCACTGCACGGCGTCTGCGACGGCGTGGACGCCGTCATCCACTGCGCCACGTACATCGGCGGCGACGACCGGACCGCCGAGTCGGTGAACGACCACGGCACCCGGGCCCTGGTGGCGGAGGCCGCACGGTGCTCCGTCCCCGTCGTGCAGGCGAGCACGGCCGCTGTCTACGGCCGCGGCCCGTTCCGAGAAGCGCCGCCCGGAACGCTGCCGCTCGCGCCCATCTCCTCCACCAGCCGTACGCGCGCCGCGGGAGAGCGTCACGTACTGGAGGCCGGGGGAGTGGTCCTGCGCCCGCACCTCGTCTACGGCACGGGCGACAGATGGCTGGTGGGCGGGCTCCTGGCGCTGCTGCGCCAACTGTCCGCCACCGTCACCGGATGCGACTCGCTGCACTCGATGATCGACGCGGACACCCTGGGCCGCGCCGCTCTGGCCGCCGCGCACCGGGCGCGGGGCCTGGCCGGCGTGCACCATCTCAACCACCCGGAGCCGGTGACCGGTTCGGACATCCTGGCCGCACTCGGCCGCTACGCGGGCGAGGCGGTCGCCTCGCGGGCGGTGGACCTGGCCACCGCCCGGGGACGGGTCGCCGGCGACCCACGCGCCCTGCACCACCTTCAACTGCTCGCGGTGGACCACTGGTTCGCCGAGGACGGGCTCTGGGAACGGCTCGGGTGCGGCCCCGGGGCGGGCTTCGCCGCCTGTTTCCCGCTCCACGACGGCTGGTACCGGGGGCAGTCGCGTACGGCCTCCTGGCCGTCCGCGCCGCCCCCGTCACCTTCCGCCCACGCCCCGTGGGCACCGCCTCCGGTCAGTGCACGGAGGCCGGTTCGGACGCCGCCGTGACGGGACCGTGCAGCAGGACGGGGAGTTCCCGCTGGCCGTTGGAGATGAACGACTCCAGCGGCGCCGGGACCCGCCCGGGGTCGGCCAGCACCAGGTCCGGGAATCGTCCGAACAGCGCCTCCAGCGCCAACGAGCCCTCCAGCAGGGCCAGTTGCCGACCGAGACAGTGGTGGGTCCCGAAGCCGAACGCCATGTGGTCGCCCCGGTTCTCGCGGGTCAGGTCGTAGCGGTCGGCGTCCGGGCCGTGCCGGTGCGGATCACGGCCGGCCGCCGCGAACGAGATGACGATGGGGTCACCCTTCGGGATGGTCACCGGACCGATCGCGATGTCCTCGACCGCGTAGCGCAGTACGGCGTTCGCGCCCGGCGCCTCGTGGCGCAGCGACTCCTCGACGGCGTCGTCCCACGTCGCGCCGCCGGACTTGACCAGGAAGAGCTGCCGGGGATGGGTGAGGAGCGCGTACACCGCGTTGCCGATGAGGTTGACGGTCGTCTCGTACCCGGCGGTGAACAGCAGGATCAGGGTGTCGATGAGCTCCTTCTCGCTGAGGACCGTGCCGTCATCCTCGTCCCGTGCGGCGACGAGTGCGCTGGTCAGGTCCTCGCCCGGCGACTGCCGCTTGGCCGCGAGGAGCTCGGCCATCGTCACGTACAGCCGGCGTCCGTTGGCCTCGGCCTCCTCCGGCGTGCACGAGGTGTGGAAGAAGCCCTTGATGATGGCGTGCAGATCGGCGCGGGTGCCCTCCGGGATCCCGAACAGCTCGCACACCACCTCGCTGGGCAGCAGATCGGCGAACTCGGCCCGCAGATCGACCGGCTGACCGGGCGGAAGGCTCGCGAGCCGGTCCAGCAGCCCGCCGATCAGGGCCTCGATCCGAGGGCGCAGAGCGGCTACGCGGCGCCTGGTGAAGGCCGCGGCCACGGGCTTGCGGAGCCGGGCGTGGTCGGTGCCGTACGCCGTGACCATGTTCTGTACGGAGACCCAGATCGCGAGCGGCCAGCCGGGGGAGATCTTCCCGTCGATCCAGTCCGGCCAGTGGCGGTAGGCGTCCTTGGAGACCCGGGGATCGACGAGCAGTTCCTTCATCACGTCGTAACTCGTGACCGACCAGGCCATGACTCCGCCGGGAAGTTCGATACGGGCCACCGGACCGTGTTCACGCAGTGCGGATATCTCTCCTTGTATATCGCTTCCTGTGGGATCCAGTGCGAGAAAAGGGCATGCCTGAGCGTCCAACATGAGTCCCATCGCTTGACCGGCACTCCGGCCGGTGGAACGGTCTCTGGAAAAGCTGCCGGGCACGAATATCGCGCTCACCGGAAACATGATGCCGTATTTCCTCCCAACAAGGCGAGAGTTGAGCGCCACAATAATGCGGGATTGCCGTGGTGTGCTGTCACGGCCCGCGTCCCGACATGGCTCGCAGGGCTTGCCTGGACGCCTGTCAGGACTCGCGTACCGGTCTTTGTCGGGATTTCTTGTCGGTGCGCCGCGTTACGGCGCGATTAAACTGATCGGACGCCATTGGCAAGGGGACGGCGAAAGTGCGAAGCCGCATTCCGCTTAAAGTCCCTCGAACATCCGCCCGATGGTCGGATAAACTCCGGCCGAGACCTTCGGGGAGGTGTTCCTCTGAGCGTTCCGCTCTGATCCAATTTCATTGCCTGATGGGGTAACAGGGGGGATTTCCGCATGCGAATACTAACGGGGAAGACCGCGCTCGTGACCGGCGGGAGCCGGGGAATCGGGAGGGGTATCGCGGAACGGCTGGCCCGGGACGGGGCGCTGGTCGGTGTGCACTACGGCTCCGGCGAGGCCGCCGCGCTGGAGACGGTCGCCGCGATCAGGGCGAACGGCGGCCGGGCCTTCCCGGTCGGCTGTGAGCTGGGAGTGCCGGGCGACGCCGGGACGCTGTACGGCGCGTTCGACGCCGGCATGCGCGACGAGGACGCCGAGCCGGGCCTCGACATACTCGTCAACAACGCCGCGGTCAGCGGCTCCGGCCGCGTCGACGACATAGCGCCGGACAACTTCGACCGCCTGATGGCCGTCAACGTCAAGGCCCCGCTCTTCCTGGTGCAGCAGGGGCTCAAGCGGCTGCGCGACGGAGGCCGCATCATCAACGTCTCGTCGGTCGTGGTGAAGCACGCGTTCCCGGAGTCCGTGACGTACGCGATGACCAAGGGCGCGCTGGAAACGATGACCCTGACCCTCGCCAAGGGCCTCGGCGCGCGGGGCATCACGGTCAACGCCGTCGCACCCGGCTTCGTCGCGACGGACATGAACATGCGCCGCAGACAGACGGCCGAAGCACGCTCGGCGCTGGCCGCCCACTCGGTCTTCAACCGGGTCGGCAGACCCGCCGACATCGCCGACGTCGTCGCGTTCCTGGCCTCCGACGACTCGCGCTGGATCACCGGCCAGTGCATCGACGTCAGCGGGGGGACGGGTCTCTGACCCCCGGTTCGGGCGGCCCCGGCGAAGAGGGGGCGACCCCCGAGGGTGCGAGCGGGGCCACCGGGACGAGCGTGTCGAGCGACGGGGTGCCGGCGGCCGCGAGGCTCCCCAGCGTCTCCGGCGTCACCAGCCGCGGCAGCATCAACTGCCAGAAGCTGGTGAGCGTGTAGCGCGACAGCCAGTCCTCGTTGAGGCGGCCGAGCCGTTCCAGCCCGGTGGTCGCGGCCACGATGGTCGTGACCACCGCGCGCTGCGCGATATTCGGCGCGAGCAGGCCCTCACGGCCCGCCCTGTCGAGCAGCCGCTGGACGCAGCGGTACCACTCGTCGCTGAGATTCACCTCGGTGTGCCGGCCGATCTCGCAGTTCAACTGGTAGCCGGCACGCACCACGTCGTCCTGGAGCAGCAGCCGCGCCAGGGCGTGCGAGACGTCGGCGATCGCCTGAAGCGCGTTCTTGGTGTCGCGCTGCGCCGCGAGCGTCGTACGCCGCAGTGCGTGCACCGCCGACAGCTCGATCGCCTGCGCCACGGCCGACTTGTTGTCGAAGTGGAAGTGCAGCGCCCCGCTGCTCACTCCGGCATGGCGGCAGATGTCGCTCAGCGTCGTGCTCGCGAAGCCGTGCTGTTTGAAAATGATGGCGGCGGAGCGGATCAGGTCGCCCCGTGTGCGCGCCGCCCGTTCTTGCTTCGTCACGGCTCGTCCTCCTTGGCTGTAGGACCGTCGGCACCGCGGGCGTGAACCGCCCCGGGAGGGGGCGTCCCGCCCGTCGTCCAGTATTAAACCGACTTCCTGGTATCTTATCAAGGAGTGCAGCCCCCTTCGACGGAGCGTGACTGGGGGCGCACGGGTCAACTGGCTTGATGTGTCAGTTGGCCGACGCGCCGGGAGGCCGCCCGCGGCTCCGCGCGCAGAGGTGTGTGGATGTCGATACGGGTCCCCTGACCAGGGGCGCTGGTGAGTGTGAGGCGGCCCCCGAGCGCACGGATCCGTTCCCCCATGACGGGCAGCCCGTGCCTGCCGCCGCGCTGTCGGGCGGCGGACTCCGGGTCGAATCCGACCCCGTCGTCCTCGACCCTCGCATGCGCCCACCAGCGGGTCACCCGCGCCGTGACCGTGATCCGGCGCGCGCCGGAGTGGGCGAAGGCGTTCTTCAGGCACTCGCGCACGACGAGGAACAGCTCGCGGCGCCGCGCGTCGGACAGCAGTTGCTCGTTGCCGGTCGTGGCGATGTCCACCGTGAGCGAGGCCGGAGCCATCTCCTGGACGAAGGCCCGCAGCGCGTCCTTCATCGGCGGCACGGCTGACTCCTCGCGCAGCCCGCCGATGAGCGCGCGGGTGTGGCCGACCGCGTCGCGTACGGATTGTTCGGCGGCGGCCAGATGCGGGTCGGCGGCCCCGCCGCCCGCACCCCGACGGCTCGCGTGCAGCTCCAGATGACGCAGCGTCAGGGTGAGGGCGGTGCCCAGCCCGTCGTGCATCTCCCGGGCCAGCCGGCGCCGCTCGCGCCACACCGCCTCGGCGGTGTCGCCGCCCGCTTCCGCGGTGTCGTCGGCGCCGCGCTCGCGTATCGCGCGACCGACCGCCTCGGCGACCGCCGCCGCGCGCCGGGGCGACGGTGTGTGCCGGCCGTCCCCCTGTGCCACCTGGACCATCGCGCACTCCAGGAGCAGGACGCCCCCGGACGCCGCGAACCCGGGTCCTGGATCCGGCCCGCTCCCGGGAGCGTCGTCCGCGGACACGCCGTCCGCGGCGAGCAGGATCCGCCGGGCGTGGTGACACAGGGCGGACCTCAACGCCGGGCCGTCGGGGGACCGTTCGTCGAGTATGGCTGGAAGCCGGTCCTCGAAGCGCTCCAGGATCGCGGTCAATTCCCCCGCAGGGAACAGCCCTCCCCGCGATCGCTTCGGCACGGTCCTGTCGGCCTCCGCCGGCGGGGTGGCGGCGGTCGGCCGTTCGGACCGGACGGCCGCCGAACGGCTCAGGCCGTCCCGTAGGGCGGCCGTGAACCCCTCGCCCATGAATGCCTCCAGCAAGCCGAAGTCCGGCTTGCCCATCTGTTCGACGGACGTGTCCACAGTGCCTCCTGATCGGGAGCGTGCTGACGTCATAGAGACGTTAACAAACCGGGAAGACTGTTTGTCAAGTCCGTTTCCTGCTCCTGGAAGGGCTCCTTGGTGATGGCCGTGTGGCGTGGCGGGGGCTTCGAAGTGTTGGCAGTTCGCGTACTTCACGCCTATTCGTCACCTTAAGGCGACGGTGAAATATAGGTAATTGGTGGATTTCCCCTGATCGGTCGAGTTGACTCCATGTCGTGATGCGCCTGACCGGAGGGGCTTTGACAAACCAGGCGAGCGGTTTGTATGTTCATCACGGTCCAGCTGGCCTGAATCGGATCTTGTGTTCGACTCGCTAGGGGGAGATCAAATGAGTCAGCGTGCGACAAATCTGTTGAGTCATCGCAAACCGGCTCCACGTGCCCCGGGGCGGTCCCTGCCCACCGAGGTGGGCCACGGCCGCGCGGCACGGGCGGACATACAACTGTCCGCCGCCTGGCGGATCCTCGTCGTGGAGAGCGACGCCGGCGACGCCGAGTCGCTGGCCAAGGGCCTCCAGCGACAGGGCCACCAGGTCGAGTGCGTCACGACGGGCGGCGCGGCCCTCCAGACCTACGAAGACGTGGATCTGGTCCTTCTCGACCTCGAACTCCCCGACCTGGACGGCCTGGACGTCTGCCGGGGGATCCGTACGGTCTGCGACATCCCGGTGATCGCGGTGACGGCCAGGGGCAGCGAACTCGACCGTGTACTCGGCCTCCAGGCCGGCGCGGACGACTATCTGGTCAAGCCGTACGGCTTCCGGGAGTTGATGGCCCGGATGGACGCCGTGATGCGCCGTTCGCAGCCCCGGCCCACCGTCGCCAAGGTCATCTCGCAGGGGATACTCCGCATAGACGCGAGCCTGCGGGAGGTGAGTCTGGCCGGGCGGAGCGTGGAGGTGACGCGCAAGGAGTTCGACCTCCTGTACCTGCTCGCCTCACACCCCGACACGGTCATCTCGCGCAAACGTCTGATGCGGGAGGTCTGGGGCGACTCCTGGTCCCGCCGCACCATCGACACGCATGTGAGCAGCCTGCGGAACAAGCTCGGTGCGAGCGACTGGATCATCACCGTGCGCGGAGTCGGTTTCCGGCTCGGCGCGGGCTGAGCACGACCCACCGCGCATGTGCGCGGACGGGAGAGCGAGAGGCCGAAACCGCCGACCGACAACCGCCGACCGCCGACCGCCGACCGAGCCGAGCGAACAGTCCCGGAGCCGTATCACCACGGCGCCGGGACTGTCGCGTTCCCGGTTGCCCGTGGCCCGGCGGCCGGACCCCGACGGTCCGGCGGCACCACGACCGCCGCGCGCGGCAACAACGACGGCGCTGGAAAAGGCTCTTTGACGGTCGTCTGACACTCCCGTGGCCGTTTACCGGCACAGTTGCCGCACCTCTGAGGAATCTGACCGAGTCCTGAATTCGAATGTCTTGAACGGCGGTCGGCGACCGAAGAGGCTGGGCGAATATCCGGTGCGCCGTCGCCGGGATACCGATTCTTCCGGCCCGGTGAATCGGCGTTTTCCGTGCGAGCGAGTCAGGAGAAGTCCATCGTGCGCAAGGTGCTCATCGCCAATCGTGGCGAAATCGCTGTCCGTGTTGCTCGTGCGTGCCGG
>NZ_BMMV01000014.1:0-40456 GCF_014646115.1 Streptomyces camponoticapitis
GCTTCCTTCGTACTCACCCTCTCGGGCTTTCCTCCGGGCTTCCCTTCGGTCCTGCTGTCTTGCGTTTCAAACCCTAGCAGGCCTTTTTCCTTTCCCTGACCACACCTTCCGCAGACATGCGGAAGCCGTAATCCGAGAGGGTTTCTGACTTGATAGGTGCTGCCGACCGCCGACTCGAAGTCGCGTTAGCGTCAGGCAGGGATACGACAGTACATGCCGCCCCTGTTGGCAGGCAAATCGTTTTCCGTCCGCCGTGGGACCCCGCCAACTGGCAGCTCTCGGGCGGAACCGGCACTTCATATGACTTACGCTTCTGAACGGTACGTCGTCCCATGACAGGCAGTGACGACGGCAGACAGATCTCCGCCCCCTGGGAGGCCCCCCATGACCAGCGTGACGTCCCCACTCGCCGGACGCGCCATCGGACTCAAGGCTGTGCCGGATCCGGTGTTCTCCGAGGCCATGGTGGGCCCGGGCACCGCGATCGACCCCATGCGGGAGCCGTCCGAGGCCGTCTCGCCGATCGACGGGGTCGTCGTCTCCCTTCACCCCCACGCCTTCGTGGTTCTCGACTCCGAGGGACACGGCGTGCTGACGCACCTCGGCATCGACACGGTCCAGCTCAACGGGGCGGGGTTCGAGCTCCTCGTCGCCAAGGGCGACACCGTGAGGCGCGGGCAGGGCGTCGTGCGGTGGAATCCCGTCGACGTCGAGGCCGCCGGCAAGTCCCCGGTGTGTCCGGTGGTGGCGCTGGACGCGAGCGTCGAGGCGCTGACGGACGTCGTCCAGGACGGCGAAGTGAAGTCCGGCGACACGCTCTTCGGCTGGCAGTGACCCCGCCGGACGGTCGTCAGGGCCGTCGGCCCTCTTGACCGGCGGTCAGTTCATCAACCGCGGCGATCCGGTCGGTCGTCGCACAACCGGAGACGGGTGCAATGCAGACAACGCTGCGAGGCGTCGGCGTCAGCCACGGGGTGGCCATCGGCGAGGTTCGGCACATGGGTACAGCGGTTCTCGAACCGCCGGCCAAGCAGATCCCGACCGAGGACGCCGGGCGCGAACAGGGGCGTGCGCGGCAGGCCGTCGAGGCTGTGGCCGCCGATCTGATCGCTCGGGGCAATCTGGCCGGTGGTGAGGCACAGGGAGTCCTTGAGGCGCAGGCCATGATGGCCCAGGACCCGGAGCTCATGTCCGACGTGGAGCAGCGGATCGCCGCCGGGAGTACGGCGGAGCGTGCCGTGTACGACGCGTTCGCCTCCTACCGGACCCTGCTCGCGGGCGCCGGTGAGTATCTGGCGGGGCGGGTCGCCGACCTGGACGACGTACGGAACCGGATCGTGGCGCGGCTGCTCGGGGTGCCGATGCCCGGGGTGCCGGACAGCGACGAGCCGTACGTACTGGTCGCGCGTGACCTGGCGCCCGCCGATACGGCGCTGCTCGATCCGACGCTCGTGCTCGGCTTCGTGACCGAGGAGGGCGGGCCGACCAGCCACAGCGCCATTCTCGCCCGCCAGCTCGGCGTGGCCGCCGTGGTGGCACTGCCCGGTGCCGGTGATCTGGCCGAGGGCACGACGATCGCTGTCGACGGCAGCACGGGTGAGGTCTTCATCGAGCCGAGCGCCGAGAAGCGGGCGGAGCTGGCCAAGGAGGCCGAGGAGCAGCGGGCCGCGCTGGCTTCTTCGTCCGGGCCGGGTGCGACGTCCGACGGGCACAAGGTGCCGCTGCTGGCGAACGTCGGTGGTCCCGCCGATGTGCCGGCGGCCGTGGAGGCGGGCGCCGAGGGTGTGGGTCTGTTCCGTACCGAGTTCCTGTTCCTCGACGACAGCGAGCGGGCGCCGTCGGAGGAGAAGCAGGTCGCGGTGTACCGGCAGGTGCTGGAGGCGTTTCCCGAAGGCCGGGTGGTCGTACGGGTGCTGGACGCGGGCGCCGACAAGCCTCTGGACTTCCTGACCCCTGCCGACGAGCCGAATCCGGCGCTCGGTGTGCGCGGGCTGCGGAGTCTGCTCGACCACCCCGATGTACTGCGGACGCAGCTCACCGCGCTGTCGAAGGCCGCCGAGGGGCTTCCGGTGTATCTGGAGGTCATGGCGCCGATGGTGGCGGACCGCATCGACGCCAAGGCGTTCGCCGACGCGTGCCGGGAGGCGGGGCTGAACGCCAAGTTCGGGGCCATGGTGGAGATTCCGTCCGCCGCTCTGCGGGCGCGCTCGATTCTTCAGGAGGTCGAGTTCCTTTCGCTGGGGACCAATGATCTCGCTCAGTACACCTTCGCCGCCGACCGTCAGGTGGGCGCCGTGTCGCGGTGGCAGGACCCGTGGCAGCCCGCGCTCCTCGATCTGGTGGCGATGGCCGCGGAGTCCGCCGCCGCCGAGGGCAAGAGCTGTGGTGTGTGTGGTGAGGCGGCTGCCGATCCGCTGCTGGCGTGTGTGCTCACCGGGCTCGGTGTGACGTCGCTGTCGATGGGCGCCGCCTCGATCCCTTACGTACGGGCGACGCTGGCGAAGTACTCCCTTGCTCAGTGCGAGCGGGCCGCTGCCGCCGCGCGTGCGGCGGACACCGCCGAGCAGGCGCGGGCGGCCGCCCAGGGGGTGCTGTCAGGCGAGTGACCCGCCGGTTCGTCTCCGAGGAGCTTCCCGCCGCGTCGCGGCGGGAAGCTCCTCGCGTTCAGCGGTGGATGTCCCCGTCCTCGATGCCGAGGTCGAAGCCCGCGCGGTACTCCACCCCCGGCTCCGGGGAGATGGGCTCGCCCGTGTCGGCGTCGGTGCAGTAGGCGCTGAAGACCTGGCCTTCACTGAGCGGGTTGAGGCGGCTGTTCCGGAGCCGCCAGCCGTGGAGCCGGTCCGGTGCGTCCGGCCCGGTCGTACGCAGGACGACTCCGCCGGGGCTGTCGAGTGCGATGCCCGCCGCGAGGACGGTCACGAACTCGGCGCTCTCGGACGCGTCGAGCCGCGCGGGCCCGGTGTCGGGCCTCACCACCTGGAGGGCGGCGAGGAGTTGTTCGTCCGGTGCCGGGACGCTGCACACGAGGTGGTGTGTGCCCGGTCCGGCTCGCTCGACGAGATGGGTCAGGAGCCGTGAGGCGCGGTCGAACGAGGCGCGTCCGATGTCCACGCCGCAGTCGGCGCACTCCCCCAGGTCGGCGAGGACCATGGTGGCGTACTCCCAGGTGGCCCTGCGCACAGCGGTGTTGACGAGTTGTGGGACGAGTTGTCCGACGGGCTCTCCGGTGTAGGGCACGACGGCGCCTCCGCTCGCCGCGATGCGGGCGGTGAAACGGCCCCTGGCGATGGCGGTGTCCGGATCGTGCCCGCTCTCCGCGCAGTACTCGGCGAATTCCTCCGGGTCGAAGAGGGCGACGGCGGTGTGCTCCCCCTCGGTGGCGAGGGAGCGGAGCAGTCCGTCGATCCGCCGAAGGTATTTCGGGTGGTCGTCGAAGGCGAAGGTGCGGTAGCGCCGCATGGCGGTGAAGTCCCGTTCGTCGGCGAGCAGCCCGACGACGCAGGGCACTTCGCGGCGCAGTGCGCGCAGCTCGCTCCGTGCGCGCCGCGAGGTGCGCGTCGGGCCGGTCCGTCCGGCGGTCTTCCTCCGGTGTTCGCGGTTGCTGTTCGTGCGGTCGGTGTGCGCCATGACTCCCCCTGAGCGCTGTCGATCAATGCTCACTCAGAGTAGTTGGGGGGTCTGACAACGGCGCGACGACAGACACTAATCGCGATGCGCGCGCCTCTCGCGGGCCAGGGACTCGTAGAAGTGCAGGAGTTCGAGGTTGTCGACGGATCCGGGGTTGACCGCCTTGGCCAGCTCCGTGCCCTGGAGCAGGCGTTTCACCGGGACCTCGATCCGCTTGCCGGTAAGGGTGTGGGGGACGGCCGGGACCTCGATGATCGTGTCCGGGACATGGCGCGGTGAGAGTTCCTGGCGGATGGTCGACTTGATCCGGGCTCGCAGGGTGTCGTCGAGTACGGCGCCTTCGGCGAGGTGGACGAAGAGCGGCATCCAGTAGCCGCCGTCCGGCTCTTCGAGGCCGATGACGAGGGACTCGCGGATCTCGGGGAGGCGTTCGACGGCTTCGTAGATGTCGGCCGAACCCATGCGTACGCCTTGGCGGTTGAGGGTCGAGTCGGACCGGCCGTGGATGACGACCGAGCCGCGGTCGGTGAGGGTGATCCAGTCTCCGTGGCGCCAGACGCCGGGGTACATGTCGAAGTAGCTGTCGTGGTAGCGGCTGCCGTCCGGGTCGTTCCAGAACCGGACGGGCATCGACGGCATGGGGTTGGTGATCACGAGTTCACCGACCTCGTCGGTCACGGGCTGGCCCTGCGGGTCCCAGGCCTGGAGGTCGGTGCCGAGGCAGGCGGCCTGGAGTTCGCCGATGTGGACGGGGAGCGTGGGGACGGCTCCGGCGAAGCAGGTGCACACGTCGGTGCCGCCGCTGACGGAGGCGATCCACAGGTCGTCGGCGACCTCGTCGTGGAGCCAGCGGAATCCGTCGGGCGGCAGGGGCGATCCGGTGGTGGCGACGCAGGCGATCTTGGACAGGTCGTGGTCGCGTGCGGGGTGCACGTCCGCCTTGCGGCAGGCCATCACGTACGCGGCCGAGGTGCCGAAGAGCTTCGCCCCGGTCCGTTCGGCGATTCCCCACTGGGCTCCGGTGTCGGGGTAACCGGGGCTGCCGTCGTACAGGACGATCGTCGTTCCCGTGAGCAGGCCGGAGACGAGGAAGTTCCACATCATCCAGCCGGTGGAGGTGTACCAGAAGAAGCGGTCGCCCGGGCCCAGGTCGCAGTGGAGGCCGATCTGCTTGAAGTGTTCGAGGAGGATGCCGCCCTGGGACTGGACGATTGCCTTGGGGAGGCCGGTGGTGCCGGAGGAGTACAGCACCCAGAGGGGGTGGGCGAACGGGACCTGCTCGAAGACCGGCTCGATGTCCGCGGAGGTGAGGGCGGACCAGTCGAGGGCGCCCTCGGGGGCCGGCGTGCCGAGGAGCGGAATGTGTACCACGGCGCGCAGGGTGGGCAGTTCGGCGCGGAGTTCGGCGACGGTCTTGGCGCGGTCGTGTTCCTTGCCCCCGTAGCGGTAGCCGTCGACGGCGAACAGGACGACGGGCTCGATCTGCTGGAAGCGGTCGAGGACACTGCGGGCTCCGAAGTCCGGTGCGCAGGAGGTCCAGACGGCTCCGACGGCGGCGCTCGCGAGGAAGGCGACGACCGCCTGGGGGACGTTGGGGAGGTAGCCGCTGACGCGGTCTCCGGGGCGTACGCCGACGGCGCGCAGCTCGGCGGCGAGTGAGCCGACCTGGCGGCGCAGTTCGGCCCAGCTGACGGGTGTGGGTCCCTGGGTCTCGTCGACGTGCAGGAGCGCGGGTTCGTCGGCGCGCGCCGGGTCGTCGGCGGTCCGCAGGGCGTGCTCGGCGTAGTTGAGGGTGGCGCCGGGGAACCAGTCGGCGCCGGGCATGGCGCGTTCGCCGAGGACGCGTTCGTACGGGGTGGAGAACCGTACGTCGAACCAGTCGGCGACGGCCTTCCAGAACGTTTCGAGGTCCATGACCGACCAGTGGTGCAGCGCCGCGTAGCCGCCTTCGGCGGGGGCCCCGTACCGTTCGGCCGCCCATGCCTGGAACCTGGTCACGTGCGCCGCCGCGATCCGGTCGGGGTCCGGCTGCCACAGTGGCGCTGGGCTGGCTGCTGAGGTCATGCGGTTGCTCCCCGGGCTGGCTCGACGCGTGGTGTGCGTGGGGCGCGCGCACTCGTGCGGAGGTGCGCCCCGGCTTCCACTGGACGATGCCATGTGATCGTCTCTCGCACCAGACGGGGCCCGCTGTGTGCCTGGATGGGCCGTGGGAGACATATGGCCGGACCATGGGTGAACGGGAGTTGAACGCGGTCTGTTCCGTCTCGGCCGGATGGCAGGCTGAGCAGCATGGACGGTCGTGAACTGCTGCGTTCGATGAAAGATGTCGGTTCGGTACGGGGGATGCGGACGGTTCGGTCGGCCTGGCGGCACCGGCGTGCGGACGAGCGGGATCTGCCGGCGCGTGGCGCGGAGCGGGCGAGGGTGCCCGGACCGATGAGTGGTGCGGAGCCGTTGGCGGGCGGGGGGATCGTCCGGTTCGCACGCGCCGAGCTGCGGGTGTGTGTGGCTGTCGGCGGTGCGGTCTTCTGGGGCTGGGACGGGGCCGAGCCGCTGCCGTCGTACGCGCTGGCGGGCGAGCCGCCCGAGCCGGATCCGCGGGCCGTGCTGGAGCCGGACACGGACGGCGGCTGGCGGGTGGTCTCGGAGCGCGTGATGGTGACGGTCTCCCGGCACGGCGGCGTGGAGGTGGCGACCCCGGGGGGTGTCGTGGTGCGCCGTGAGCTGCCGCCGCGCTGGTGGGAGCTGGTGGACGGGGAAGGACCGGCGCACTGGGCGCAGCGGGCCGAGGTGGCCGCCGACGCGCGTTTCTTCGGGCTCGGCGGGCGGGCTTCGGGGCCGCGGCTGCGGGACGGTGTGTACCGCCTCTGGAACACCGATCCGCGTGGTCACTTCGGTCCCGGCGACGATCCGCTGTACATCACCATGCCGGTGCAGCTCGTGGTGGCGGACGGCGGCACGCACCTCGCCTTCTACGACAACTCGTGGGACGGGCGCGTCACTCTCAAAGAGGGCGAGGAGGGCGCGGGCTCCGGTCATGACCGCCCGGGCACCTCCGAGCTGCGGATGGAGGGCGGTCCGCTGCGCTGCTGGGTGCTGCTGGGCACGCCCGCGCGGGTGCTGCACGGCTGGACGGCCCTGACGGGTGTGCCGGCGCTGCCGCCCGCGTGGGCGCTGGGGCCGCAGCACGCGCGGTGGGGTTTCGGCGGCGCGGAGGAGGTCCGGCGGATCGTGGCGGGCTACCGGGAGCGCGTGCTGCCGCTGTCCGCGCTCCATCTCGACATCGATCACTACGACAGCCATCAGGTGTTCACCGTCGACCGGCGGAGCTATCCCGATCTGCCCGCGCTCGCGAAGGAGTTGGGCGCCGAGGGGGTGCGGCTGGTGTCGATCGTCGATCCGGCGGTGAAGGCGAAGCCGGGGAACGAGACGTACGACAGCGGCTCGGCTGCCGGGGCGTTCGTACGGGACGCGCGCGGCCACGACGTACGGGGCGAGGTCTGGCCGGGCGAGTGCGTCTATCCGGACTTCACCGATCCGGCGGTGCGCGAGTGGTGGGGCGGTCTGTACGAGGAGAGGCTGGCGCAGGGCTTCTCGGGGGTCTGGCACGACATGAACGAGCCGGTGTCTTTCGCGGCGTTCGGGGACATGACGCTGCCCCGGTCGTCCAGGCACGCGCTCGACGGGCGCGGGGGCGACCACCGGGAGGCCCACAACGTGTACGGGCTGACGATGGCGATGGCCGGGTACGAGGGGTTGCGGCGGCTGCGGCCCGACAGGCGGCCCTTCCTCTTCTCCCGTTCGGGCTGGGCGGGCATGCAGCGGTACGGCGGCACCTGGTCGGGCGACGTGGAGACCGGGTGGCCGGGGCTGCGCGCCTCGCTCTCGCTGGTGCTGGGTCTGGGGCTGTGCGGGGTGCCGTACTCGGGGCCGGACGTGGGCGGTTTCACCGGGAGTCCGTCGCCGGAGCTGTTTCTGCGCTGGTATCAACTGGGCGCGTATCTCCCGCTGTTCCGTACGCGCGCGTCGATCGACGCGGGCCGCAGGGAGCCGTGGGAGTTCGGCGACGAGGTTCTCGGGCACGCGCGCGCGGCGCTGCTGGAGCGGGAGCGGCTGGAGCCGTACTTCATGACGCTGGCCCAGCTGGCGCGGCTGACGGGCGCGCCGTACGCCCGTCCGGTGTGGTGGGGCTCCCCGGAGGACCGGGCGTTGCGGGACTGCGAGGACGCGTTTCTGCTCGGGGACTCGCTGCTGGTGGCGCCGGTGCTGGAGGCCGGTGCGGACCGGCGCGCCGTGCGGCTGCCGCGCGGACGCTGGTACGACACGGCGACCGGGACCGCGCACGAGGGGCCGGGTCAGGTCCTGCTGAACGCCCCGAGGTCCCGGATTCCGGTGCTGGCGCGGGCGGGCGCGGTGATCCCGGTCCGGGGCCCGGCCGAGGCCGACGGGACGCCCGGGGGTATCGAGCTGGAGGTGTGGCCTCCGGCGCCGCGGCGTACGGGGGGCGGGCTGGTGGTGCGGGACGCCGGGGACGGGTGGGCGCATCCGGAGGTGGAGCGTTACACGTCGCGGCTGGTGGGCGACGAGGTCGTGGTCGAGCGCGTGACGGACGACGGGGTGGTCCCGCCCGAACTCCCCGTCCGGGTGCGGGGGTAGCGCCCGGCGGGGTTGACGGGGACGGACGGGGTCAGGCGGGGCGGACCGGGGGTTCCGGGGCCGTGCCGTCGTACCGGCCGGCGAACCAGGACCGTACGGCCCGTGTGTGGAGCGGGAACGCCAGCTCGGCCGGGGCGCGCAGCAGGTGCCATCCCTCCGTCTCGTCGGTGGCGACGGTCTCGGGCAGGTCGGCGACGGGGCGTTCCGGCAGGAGTGCGAAGAGCAGCAGATGGCCGCCCGGCGAGCTCATCGCGTCCGCCAGCCGTACGTCCGCCTCGGCGGCGTGGATGCCGGTCTCCTCGCGCAACTCGCGTACGGCGGCGTGCTGCCAGTCCTCGCCGTGGTCGACGAAGCCGCCGGGGAGGGCGATGTGTCCGCGCCGGGGCTCGATGGTGCGGGTGATGACGACGAGCGAGGTGCCCCTGTCGTCGGTCACGGGCAGCAGGGTGACCGCGACCGGCAGGGGGTTGCGGTAGGCGGTGTCGCCGCAGACGCGGCAGGTGCGGGGCCAGCCGGCGCCGGCCGGGTACGGCGAGCCGCAGGTGCCGCAGTGGGAGTTCTTCACGAAGTCGTTTCTGAGGTCGGGCACGCGCGGACTGTAGCCGATGAGACTTTCCCGCGGGCCGGGGAACTGATAGACGGTGTGCCCATGACACGACTCGCTTCCACACTCCGCGCGTTGGCTGCCGCCGCGGCCGCCCTGCTCGCTGTGACCGCCGGGGCTCCGGGGGCCTCCGGGGCGACCGGGACGTCCGAAACCGCCGGGTCCTCCGGGCCGTCCACGTCCACCGGGCCGTTCTCACCCACGGCGCCCCAGGAGTTCGTCGTACTGCGGACCGTGGCGCCGACGATCCTCCATGACATCCGTTACATCACGCCGCACAACTTCATGGGCGAGCCGGTCGACGGCTACGAGCAGCCGCTCTGCGTCCTCACACGCCCGGCCGCGGAGGCGCTCCGGCGGGCGCAGTGGACACTGCTGCGCCAGGGCTACTCCCTGAAGGTCTACGACTGCTACCGCCCGCAGCGCGCGGTCGACCACTTCGTCCGCTGGGCGAAGGACCTGGCGGACGAGAGGATGAAGGCGGAGTTCTATCCACGAGTCGACAAGTCGAGGTTGTTCACCGACGGTTACATCGCCGAGAAGTCCGGGCACAGCCGCGGCAGTACGGTCGATCTGACGATCGTAAAGCTGCCGGCCGAGCCGACCGGGCCGTATGTGCCGGGCGAGAAGCTGGTCCCCTGCTACGCGCCGCAGGGTGAGCGCTTCCGCGACAACTCCGTGGACATGGGCACCGGTTACGACTGCTTCGACACGCTCTCGCACACCGACGACCCCCGCGTCCAGGGTGAGCAGCGCGCGAACCGGCAGCTGCTCAAGACCACACTCGCCGACGTCGGATTCACCAACCTCCCCGAGGAGTGGTGGCACTTCACCCACAAGCCCGAGCTCTTCCCGGACACCTACTTCGACTTCCCGGTGTCCTGGCGCTCGGTCATCGGGCACTGACGCGGGAGACGATCAGCGGATGAACGGCCGGCCGGGACCACCCCCGTGGGCTCCGGCCGACCCTTCACCCCTATCGGACGCGGCGCGCCCGTTTTCGGTTCTCTCCTGCCCGTTTCCCCTTCCCCGCGGACCCGTTACGGTGCCCGTATGGCAACGGAGACAACGGCGACATACGAGTCGTACGAGGAATTCTGGCCCTACTACGTGGCGATGCACTCCCGCGCGGCCACCCGTTGGGTCCATCTCACGGGGACGCTGACCGGCCTCGCCGTGAGCGTCTACGGCCTGGCTCGCGGCCGGAAGCGGTACGCGGCGGCGCTGCCGTTGATCGGCTACGGAACGGCCTGGCCCGCACATTTCTTCATCGAGAAGAACAATCCCGCGAGCTTCGGGCACCCCGCGTGGTCGCTGCGAGGCGACGTGCAGATGATCCGCATGATGCTGGCGGGGCGGGACGCGGAGCTGGCCGAGATCGCGGCGAAGTGGCTCGCCGAGAACCGCTGAGGCGTTGAGCCGCTGAGCATGGGAACTCACGGCCCGTACCCCTGTCGGTGGGGGTACGGGCCGTGTCGGACCGGTGTCGCCGGCAGCGGCGGCGTCGGTGGTGGTGGTCGGTCGTCGGTCGTGGTGCCGGTCAGGTGGTGACCGCGGGTTCGCGCTGCTGCCGGGCGCGGATCATCGCGTGCTCCACGACCGCCACCAGGACGTCCTTGACGGACTCGCGGGTGCGCGCGTCGCACATCAGCAGCGGAACCTCCGGGTCGAGGTCGAGCGCCGTCCGGACCGTCTCGGCGGGGAAACGGATCGCGTCCTCGAAGCAGTTGACGGCCACGGCGAACGGGATGTCACGCCGCTCGAAGTAGTCGACCGCCGCGAAGGAGTCCTCCAGCCGCCGGGTGTCGGCCAGGACGACCGCGCCGAGCGCCCCCTGGGCCAACTCGTCCCAGAGGAACCAGAAGCGGTCCTGGCCCGGCGTACCGAAGAGATACAGCACCAGGTCGTCGCGGAGCGTGATGCGACCGAAGTCCATGGCGACCGTGGTGGTGGTCTTGCCCTCCACGCCCGCGACGTCGTCGACGGGCCGTCCCGCCTCCGTCAGTACTTCCTCGGTACGCAGCGGTTTGATCTCGCTCACCGCGCCCACGAGGGTGGTCTTGCCCACTCCGAAGCCGCCTGCCACCAGGATCTTCAGAGTCACCGGCTCGATCGGCCGCTGTCCACGGCTAGAGCGCCCGAAGACCATTGATCACCTCGCGGAGAATGTTCACGTCCGGCAGCTCGGCCGGCGGAACGGGACGGGTTACGTGCACCAGTTCGCTCTCGACCAGGTCCCCTACGAAGACCCGCACCACCCCGACGGGGAGGTCGAGGCCCGCGGCGAGTTCCGCGATCGACTGGGGACTGGCTCTGCAGAGTTCGACTATCTCCACATGCTCCGGAGACAGGGTCCGGTCGCCGGCGGGGTCGCCGGCGGCGGACGCCGGAATGACGATGGCGATCAGATCGAGCCGGTGCCGGGTCGCGGTGCTGGTCCGGCCGCGTGTCATGGCGTACGGGCGCACCACTGGTCCGGCGTCGCCGTCGAACCAGTGCTTCGGATCATCGCCTGCTTGGCTCATGGCATTCAACTCACCCTGTGGGGGGCTGTCCGGCGCGAGGCGCGGCACCGAGGTGGACCCCGACGCGCTTGACCATGAGCGTCATCTCGTATGCCACCTGGCCGACGTCGGAGTCGGAGTCGGCGAGCACGGCCAGGCAACTGCCGTCGCCCGCCGCCGTCACGAAGAGGAAGGCTTCGTCGAGTTCGACGACGGTCTGGCGTACCTTGCCCGCCTCGAAGTGCCGGCCAACGCCCTTGGCGAGGCTGTGGAAGCCGGAGGCGACGGCGGCGAGATGCTCGCCGTCCTCGCGGGTGAGTTCCTTGGACGTTCCCGTGGCGAGGCCGTCCCCGGAGAGGACGATCGCCTTGCGTATGCTGCCGACCCGTTCCACCAGCTCGTCCAGGAGCCAGTTGAGGTCGCCCGGAACGGATCCGCGGCGTGTGGAATCAGATGCTGCGGCTTTCGGTGCGGTCATCGACCGTCCCCTTCCGGTGTCGTTCCTGCTGTGTCGCCGGGGCCGTTGATGCCTTCGGTGGTGCCAGCGGTGTCTTCGGCGTTGTTCTGCTGGCGGCCACGCTGCCAGCCCCGTTGAAGGGAAGCCATTCGGTTGCGCACTTCCGCCGCGTCCCGCTCGTAGTCCCGTTCGGGGGCGTCGGCGGCCGGTGCCTCGGCGTCCTCCCGTACGGCGTCCCTGAGCTGGGGCGCGAGGCTGGCCTGCCGGACGCGCCGGGGCAGGCCGCCGAGCGGGGCGGGAGACCCGTTCTCGTCTGGCGTCACGGCGGCTCCGTCGGGTGTGGGCGTCACGAGGCGCGAGGCGGGAGCGGGCGCGCGGACGGGCGACGGTGGCGTGCCCGAGGGCTCGCTCGGCGACGGCTCGGCGGACGGGGCGGCGTTCGTGGAAGGAACACCGGCGGACCCCGCGTCAGTAGGAGGCGCGCCCGCGAAGCCGCTCGATGTGGGCTCGGACGCCGGGTGGGCGCCGCCCCTCTCGTCCAGGCGCCTGCCGTGGTCGGCCACCAGCTTCGGGGTCTTGCGGCTGCGGCGGGGCAGCTGCGCCGGGAAGTCACGCGGGACGGCGTCCTCGCGGTCGTCACGGCCAGGGGGACCGTCCTGGTCGGCGGCCTGACGGTGCTGCTCGTGGAGCTCACCGACGCCGGCGCCGCGCGGTGGGCGCGGGCGGCCCGCCTCGTGCCCGCGGGCGTCCCGCAGGTGTTCACGGGCACGGAAGATGCCGCCGCGTTCGCTCTCGGTGTCGTCCAGGTCGCCGAGGTCACCGAGACCGTTGGGAACGTCGACGCGGGTGGCCTGCTCGTCGAACTCAGGCCCGGTGAGCGGTGGTTCGAGTTCGATGGGCCCGTCGAGCACGGAGCGGCTTCCGCTGAGTCCGGTGGGGACCTGCGAGAGCGAGGCGAGCCTGCCGTCGGAGCGGCCACGGCCCTTGTCCGGTCCGAGGTTCTGCCGGTCGAGCCGGAATCCGGTGCCCTGGGTCTCGGGCGCGTCGGTGAGCAGGGCGGCCGGCAGGAACACGATCGCGGTGGTGCCTCCGTACGGAGACGGCTGGAGCGAGACCCGTACGTTCTGCCGCTGGGCGAGCCGGCTGACGACGAAGAGACCGAGGCGGTCGGTGTCGGAGAGCTCGAACTCGGGCGTCTCCGCGAGCCGCAGATTCGCGTCGAGGAGCGCGTCGGAACTCATGCCGAGGCCGCGGTCGTGGATCTCCAGGGTGAAGCCGTTCGCGACGCGTTCGCCGTGGACCTGCACCGCCGTGTGCGGGGGTGAGAACACCGTCGCGTTTTCGAGGAGTTCGGCGACGAGGTGGGTGAGGTCCGCGACAGCCGGGCCGCCGACACCGATCCTCGGCAGCCGCCGGACCTCGACGCGCTCGTAGTCCTCGACCTCGGCGACCGCGGCCCGTACGACGTCCATGAGCTGGACCGGCTTGCGCCACTGGCGGGACGGCGCGGCTCCGGAGAGGATCACCAGGCCCTCGGCGTGACGCCGCATACGGGTGGTGAGGTGGTCGAGGCGGAACAGGTCGGCGAGTTCGTCGGTGTCCTCGGTGCGGCGCTCCATGGCGTCGAGGAGGGTGAGCTGGCGGTGGAGCAGCACCTGGTTGCGGCGGGCGAGGTTGACGAACACCTCCGAGACGCCGTGCCTCAGCTCCGCCTGCTTCACGGCCGCTTCGACGGCCGCGCGCTGGAGGGTGTTGAGCGCCTGACCGACCTGGCCCAGCTCGTCGCGCTCGTACTCCAGTCGTGGCGCTTCCGTCTCGACGTCGACCTGCTCGCCCGCCGCGAGGCGGCGCATGACGCTCGGCAGGCGGACGCCGGACACCTCGTGAGCCTCCTTACGGAGGCCGGAGAGGTCGCGGATGAGGCTGCGCCCGACGCGGACGGAGACGATCAGGGAGACCAGCAGCGCGAGGAAGCCGAGGACACCGGCGATTCCGGCCAGGATCAGGACGTTGAATCCGGCGGGCTCGACCCGGTCCTGGTAGCGCTCGTCGGCCGCCTCGCCCTCACGCTCAAGGCTCTGGAGAACGGGGTTGGACATCTCCTGCCAGCGGGCGGCGTCCACCGAGGCGGGATTCTTGCCCGCGCCCGCGGCGATGATCTGCTCCTCGGCCTCGCGGAGCGGCTGGGTGCCGGGGCCGCCCCAGTACTGCTCGAAGATCTCGCGCTCGGAGGCGGGCAGGACGTCGAGGTTGGTCTCGTAGAGCAGGGTGCGGTTGGCGACCAGGTCGGATATCAGCCGGACCTCTTCCGACGAGACACGACGGCTGATCAGCGCGGAGACGACCAGCGCGTCCTCACGGGAGAGCATCTCCTGGGCGCGGTCGACACCGACGAGAGCACGCGCCTGCTTGTCGAGCTCCACGTCCTCCAGGGCGTGCAGCGTGGACAGGAAGCTGTGGCAGGGGTCGACGAGCCTGTTGTAGAAGTCGAGCGCCTGGCCGCGGGTGACGGTGCTCTTCTCGACGGAGCGGCGGAGCGCGCCGAGGCCGTCGAGCGCGTCGGTGAGCGAGGTCAGCCGTGCGGAGGTGGCACCGCTCATCTGGTCGCGTACCGAGGGGTTCTCGGCGTTCGCCTTGATCTTCGTGACGGCCCTGTCGGTGGCCGCGCGCTGCCGGCGCAGCTCGGCGAGGGAGTCGGAGTTACGGGGGTCGGCGAGGTAGATGAGGGTCTGGCGGCGTTCCCGCTGGACCACTCGGACCGTGTTCTCCACGGGGTCGCCGACCTTGTCGATGATGTAGGCGACGTCGAGGAGCTGGTTGGCCTCCCGGCCGGTGAGTGTGGTGGCGAATGCCCACAGGGCCGTGAGGGAGACGAGCGGCACAAGGAGCAACGCCACGATCTTCCGGCGGATGGACTTCCCGCGAAAGCGCATGGCCTCCCCCAGCTCGACCTTCCACCCGATGCGGAAGGCGTCTTCGTCAGAACCGACAAACCTCGTCAACAAACGGCGTGAGCCTACTACTGCCACACCGACAACTCGAAGCCATGTCCGGTCGTTTTTCGGCCTCAGCCAGGCGAGTTGAGTACGAGTTGTCCCGGTATTCACGGAGATGACTTTCACCGCTGTGGCGCAGAGTACCTGGCGGCACGTCAGTTTTCGCAATCGATCAGATGGCCTGAAGTACCGGGGTGCGGGAATCTTCCGGATCTGTCGCTCGTCTATGTGTTTGGGTACTGACGTACGGAAGTACCGGCTCAGGGCGGGGAATTCGGGGCGAGGGACGGGGCGGGCGGAGGGCGCTTCAGCGCTGTCCGCGCACATTCGGTGCCATGGTTCGCGTGAAGCGGCCGGGGCCGGGCAGTCACCCTGATGTCGGACAGTGGTGGGGAGTTACGGTCCATGAATACGAAGTCGGACACACGAACGGCGACGAAGGCGGCCAGAGAGGCGCCCGCGGAGACCGAGGTCGAGGTCGAGCTGCCGGCCCCGCGCGGCACGGGCCTCTCGGGGCGGCTCTGGGTGGAGGAGCCCGCGATACGGCGCCGGATGCCGGACCCGGTGAGGACGGCTGCGGTGCGGGCCGTGATCATCGCGTCCGTGACGCTGATCCAGGCGATGACGGCGTTCTTCTGTACGCTCGCGGGCTCGTGGCTGGCCTTCCCCATGGTGCTGAGCAGTGTGGGCAGCACGGTGGTGGCGACGTGGGGCGTGCTGGACGTATGGGTGACGCGCCAGGTGTGGAACCAGCGCAACGGTGTGGTGTCGGTGCCGAGCAGTACGGCGCGGCAGCTGCGCAGGGAGCGCCGCAGGGCCAGGCGGGCGGCGCGGGCCGCGGAGCGTGACGGCGGGCGGATACGACGCCGGGGCGCCGGCAGGCTCTCCGAAGCCTGAACGCCCGCGCCCCGGCGGTCGTCGGGTGTCCTGGGTCCTGTCTTCGAAGTAGCGCCGTCCGCCCGCGGGGCGGGACTTCGAAGACACGACCTAGGTGATGTCTCGTGGTGACGGGGCGGTCGGCCTCTCGGGGGTTTCGTCGGCCGCCGCTGTCACCGCCGTGCCCGGTTCCGTCGTCGTGGCGGTGGTCGTGGCGCCGCTCTGGGAGCGTTTGAACATGCGCGTGGCCGTGATCTCGCCGTGCACCGTCTCGCCGTCCGGGTCCTGTTGGGGAAGCCCAGGCCGCAGATGCTCCTCGACGCTGATGTATTTGAGACCCGCCCTCAGGTCCGCGTCGTTGCGCAGCCGGATCACCAGGGGGAATTCGGCCAGCGCCGTCGTGTCGAAGAGGCCCGTCGTATAGAGGAGTTGGACACCGAGCGCGTCGGAGACGGCGCGCTGGAGCTCCAGCAGGTACGTGGCGTTGGCACGGCCGATCGGGTTGTCGAGGAAGAGCGTGCCGGCGTGCCGGTGCTTGTCACGCCCCCGGTCGTTGCTGCGCAGCGCGGCCATCGTGCAGTACAGGGCGATCGCCGCGGTGAGCAGTTGTCCGCCGGAGAAGACGTCGCCCATCTGACCGACGGGGACCCGCTCGGCGCGCAGCACCGCGTCCGGCTTGAGGATCTCGACGGCGATGCCCTTGGGCTGGAGGGCCGCCTGGACGCCGCGCAGCAGCAGGGACATGCCGTCCCTGCGGAGGTCGGAGTTCTTCTTGAGGGCGGCGCGGGTCGCCTCGTCGATGACTTCGCCGAGCCGTTCGGTGAGGGTCGCCTGGTCGGGTTCCTCGAAGCGGATCCGGAGGAATTCCTGACCGGACCACTCCCCCAGCCCTTCGGGCAGCCGGGACAGCCGCTGCGCCGAGCGCAGGGTCGTGAGTGCGGAGTCCACCAGTCCGCGCAGCCGGTCGACGATGGAGTCGCGGTTGCGTTCCAGCTGCTCCAACTCGTCGGTGAGCACGCGCAGCCGGGGTGCGAAGGCGTTCGCCCACTTCGCGGCGTGGTCGGGGAGGGCGACCGCCGGCAGTTCGCGGATCTGCTGCCGGGCGGGCGTCCGTACCTGTTCGTAGCGGGTGGAGTTGGCGTGCCGTACGAGAACGTCGCCGGCTTCCCGGACGGCCGTCTCCGCCGCGGACAGGTCCGTGGCGCAGCCGCGCAGTGAACGGCGGGTCTCGGCGGCGGCGGTCCGGGCCTCCTCGATGTTTCCGGGGTAGGGCTCCGGCGCTTCCGGGGCGTCGTCGGTGTCCTCGTGGGCGGAGCCCCGGAGGAGGTCGCCGAGGAGGGCCGCCGTCTCCTCGAAACCGCCGGTGGCGTCTTCGGCTGTGCGGTGGGCGTGCAGCAGTTCGCCGTGCGCGGAGCGGGCGGTGTCCAACGCGTCGGTGCGCGTGGCGAGTTCGTTGGTGGCCGTGCGGAGCAGGGCCTGGGCCTGCTCCACGTCGGTCGGGACCTGGCTCTCGGGCAGGTCGGTGTGCGACTCGCCCTCGGCGGGTGCGAGCCGTTCGGCCTCGCCGCGAAGGCGCCCCAACTGCTCGCTGGCCGCCGACGCGCGGGACTCCAGCATCTGTACGAGCGATTCGGCGCGGGCGGCCGCGGCCTGGCGGGACGGCCCGTCGGCGCCGTCCGTGCTCTCCAGGAGCTGGGCCGCGCGGGTGCGGACCTTGTTGCTGAGCCGGTCCAGTTCGGCGAGGGCCGCGCCTTCGTCGCTCTCCGCGTGGGCCTGTTCGGCGCGGAGGTCGGCGCCGACGCCGACCTTCTCGTAGAGCTGTGAGGCGGCGCGGTAGGCCTCGCGCAGCGCGGGCAGCGCGGTGCGCGGTGCGTCAGGCTCCGGCTCGGGCAGATTCTCGGGTGCGCCCGCGATCTCGGCGCGTTCGGCCCGGAGCACACGGGCCGTGCGGCGGGCGTCGTCGGCGGCGCGCTGGGCGGCGCGGCGGTCCTCGTCGGCCGCGCGGGCCCGTTCCAGGCAGGCGGTGGCGCGGGCTTCGGACTCCGCGGCGTCGTCGGCCAGGGCCCGGAGTTTGACCTGCCAGCCGGCCCGTTCCCGGAGTCGGAAGGCGAGGCCCGCGAGGGCGTCGGCGACCCGGCGGGCGCGCTGGGCGGCCTCCTGCCGTTCGTCTCGTACCCGGGCGGTGTCCGCTGCGGCTTCGTCGGCCTCTGTCCGGACGGTGCGGGCCTCGGCGAGTTCGGCGCCGGCCGCCCGTGCCAGTTCGTCGGCGGCGTGCGCGGTCTCCGCGAGTTCGGTGAGCCTGCCGGGCGCGCAGGTGGCCCGCCAGGAGCCGAGGCGCGCGGCGATGGCGCGGTCGGCGGAGAGCCGGGCCGACAGGGTGCGGATCTCCTCGTCGCGGGCGGTCGACTTGGCGCGCAGGGACTGCCGTTCGGCGTCGGCGGCGTGCTCGTCGTGCATGGCCGGGTTGGGCGGGACGAGGAAGACACCGCTGTCGCCGCCGGCCGGGTCGCCGTACGGCCCGGGGCCCGGGACCGGCGCGAGCAGCGCCGCAGCCGTACCGACGGCGACTGCCGAGCGCGGCAACAGGGCCGCGCCGGAGAGGACTTCGCGTGCCCTGGTGTGCGAGGCGGGTTCGGTGATGACGACGCCGTCGACCAGTTCGGGCCGGGCCGCGAGGACGGCGGCGTGGTCGGCGGGGTCGACGGCCTGGGCGAGGTAGCGCCAGCCGGGGAGGGCCGGGATGCCGTGCTCGCCCAGATACTCGACGGTGGCCAGCACGTCGGGGCCGGGCGGCAGCAGTCCGCCGTCGCCGAGTGCGCCGAGGATGCGGGAGTCGTCGGCGGCGGCGGTACGGAGGTCGAACAGCTGGCGCTCTGCGGCGGTGACGCCCTGGTCGAGGAGGTCGCGCAGTTCGTCCGCGTACCGGTCCAGTTCCTCGGGGGTGAGGGGCCCTTGGCCCTCGTGGGTGCTTGCGGAGTCCGCGCGGGACAGTTGCCCGGTGGCGGTGCCGGTCCCGTCCCGGCGCTTCGCTCCTCCGGCGCCGCCGGTGCTCTCCTGCGGCGATGCGGGCGTTTCACCGCGCGCCGCCGGGCCGTCCGTGGGAGCAGTCGTGCCGCTACGAGGTCCGGGGACGCCCGCGCGTGGGGACGCGCCGGGCAGGCCGAGCAGTTCGGTGAGGCGCTCCTGCGCGGCGATCGACTCGGCTGTGCGGCGCTCCGCCTCGTACTCGTGCTCGGCGGCGCGGGCGGCGTCGACGGCGCGGGCTTCGGAGAGCTCGGCGCGGGATTCCGCCGACGCGGCCTCCCTGGCCCGGTCCGCCGCCTCGCGTGCCGCCTCCCTGGCCGTGTCCCAGGCGGCGACCGCGGACTTCTCCGCGTCGCTCGCGGCGAGCGCGGCCCGTGCCGGGTCGGCGTCCGGTGCGGTGTCGTCGAGCCAGCCGGCCCGTACCGCCTCGTCGGTCTCCTGCTCGACCTCCGACAGCCGCTGGCGCAGATGGCCGCTCTCGCTGCGGGCGCGCTGCGCCTCGGTCGCCGCCGCTGTCGCGTCGCGGTGCGCGGCCTCGCCGACCTCCTGGAGCGCGGCGGAGCGCTCCTCCTCCTCGTTGGCCAGAGTCTCGCCGTCGGCGGCGGCGGCGTGCAGCGCCCGGACGAGGTCGGCCGCGGCGGTGGCGCGGGCGGCGAGGGCGGGCGCCGCGTCGCGCTCGGCCTCGCGGATCGCGACGGCGACACGCGCCGAACGGTCGGCGGCGGCACGGTGCCGCAGGACGTTCTCCGCGGCCTGCCAGGCGGAGTGGAGCGTACGGGCGTCGCTCAGCTCGCGCCGCCCGGCGGCCGCGGCCTTCTCGGCGACGGTGAGGGCCAGGGAGGCGTGCCGGTAGGCCAGTTCGGCGGCGATGAGCGCGCTGCGGCCACGGGCCCGGTCGGCCTCGGTGACGGTGTGGGCCGCCGCCGTGACCCGCTGGGCGAGGTCGCCCACGCGGTCCCGTTCCACCGCGGCGCGGGCGGAGAGCCTGCGCGCGAGGGTACGGGTGCGGCGCTCGGCGGCGGTGTGGATGTCGCGGGCCCTGGACCGGGAGTCGGCGGCGTCGACGATCCGGCCGAGGAGGTCGACGGAGCCGGCCGTGAAGTCCCGCTCGGCGGTCAACTCGGCGCGGCGGCCCAGTTTGTTGCCGAAGCCGCCGACGAGGTCGGCGAGCCCGTCCGTGTCGCGGGTGTCGGTGACTGCGCGGAGGAGAAGGTCGGTGAAGTCGGAGTCCTTCTTCACCGCGAAGAGTCCGGCGGCCTCGCCCTCGTCCGCGTTCATCTCCCGCTGGTAGCGGAACAGTTCGGGGTCGAGGCCGAGATCTCCGAGGTGCTCGATCCAGCGGTCGTGGATCTCTTCCCAGTACACGTCCAGATGCGGATACGCCTTGCCCGCCTCGGTGATGGCGTCCCGGAATCCCTTCATGGTGCGGCGCCGGCCCCTCGCACCGGAGGCGCCTTCCACCGGTCGCCGGACGGCGGTCGACTCGGCAACCGGCAGCGAGTCGAGGCTCAGCCCGGGGCCAGGCCGGAAGGAGTACCAGGCCTCGGCGAACTTCCGCGGGTCGTTCGACACCTGACGGCCGCGCCACTCGCTGGCCTTGCCGACCACGACCAGCTCACCGGTGAGTGTGTGCTGCCATTCGAGGGCGACGTGCCCGCAGTCGTCGGCGAGCAGGAACTTGCGCAGCACACCGGAGCTGGCCCCGCCGAGGGTGTTGCGGTGGCCCGGCAGCATCACCGAGAAGATGAGCTTGAGCAGGACGGACTTGCCGCCGCCGTTCTCCAGGAAGAGCACACCGGCCGGGGCCGGACGGCGCGGCGGGCCGACCGGCTCGTCCTCGAAGAACTCCGCCTGGGTGGGGGCGGGGTGGGGCACCGGCTCGCCGACTCCGCGCAGGTCGAGCACGGTATCGGCGTAGCGCGCACCGGCAGGCCCGATGGAGTAGAGGCGGACCCGGGACAGCTCGTACATGGCGGCGGACTCTCGTCGTGGTCAGGACCGGATGGAAACCGGCGTGGTGGGGGCTGCTGGATTCGGGGGGCGGGGCCGCCGGGCTCAGGAGTGGAACGGCAGTCCGGCGTCGGCGACCAGGTCGAGGTCGTCCGGGTCGGGTGGGGGCAGCAGCGTGGCGGATCCGTCGGTGACCGGTACGACGCCGAGGGCGAGCAGTTCGGCCATGGCGGCGCCGCCGGCCATGTCGCGGACCTGGAGCTGGTAGCGGGCCGTGGTGCGGTACGCGCCTCCGGCGTCGTCACCGGTGCGGTGCAGGAAGCCGGAGTCGGTGAGGAAGGCCATGGCCTTGCCGATGATGCCGGTGGTGGAGCCCGCGAGTCTGCGTGCGTCCTTGGTGGCGCCGGTCGCGCTGCGGCGGGCGTAGACGCGCCAGGCGGATTCGAGGCCGGGGGCGTCGGTCGCCGGGTCGGTGTTCTCTCCCTCTTCCTCGGCCTTCTCCTCCAGCCTGCGGCAGGCCTGCCGGACGAAGGCGTCGACACCGTTGACGGTGATCCGGCCGATGTACCCGTCGTCGGCGAGGTCCTCGGGGCGGGGGAAGGCCATGGCGGCGACGGCGAGATGGGCCAGACCGTGCAGGAAGCGGTCGGCGGAGTCGGTCGAAGCGCGGCGGGCGTAGTCGCCCATACGGACGGCGAACACGGAGTCCTCGGCCGCCGTCACCGCCATCCCGGCGCGGGCGGAAACTTCGAGGACGACGAGGCCGAGGCCGGTGGCCACCGCGTCGGCGATCCGCGCGAAGGAGGATTCCTCGCGGTAGCGGCGGAGCAGGTCCGCGTATTCGGCGTCCCGCGCGGGCAGCAGTTTGGGCTGGAGCCCGAAGGAGACGAGGCGGGCGGCGTCGGCCGCGTCGGCGGGGGTGACCGCGCCGCCCGGCGGCTCGGGGACAGGCGCGCGGGGTGTCTCGCCGCTGCCCGGCTCGCCCCACGCGGCGCCGTGCTCTGCCTGGTGGTCGCTCACGGGCGCTGCTCCTTGCTGAGAACGGTCCTGCCGAGGGTGGTCCTGTCGCGCGTGATCGGGTCACGGGCTGTCGTGCCGGCGGCGACAGGTGTGCCGTGCGTGCGGGTGGCCCGATCCGCTGGGCCGGTGGGCTTCATGCCGCCTCCGTACGGTCGGCGGTCATGCCGGCGGCATCCAGCAGAGCCGTGCCCAGTATGAGATCGGCGCCGCCGAACTCCGGGTCGTCGAGGGGAGTCCCGTCGTCCACGGCGAACAACAGCCGCTCCTCGCCCTGCCGGTAGGCCGTACCGACCGGCGGACTGGCCGCGTGGATCGCGAGCAGCGCGACCAGATAGGGCAGGTCCGGATCGCGGCGGCGGGCCTCGGCGAGCAGGCCCGAGAGCCTGCGCGGCGCGTCGTGCTCCAGGTCGAGCAGCTCCATCGCGCTCGCCAGCTGCTCCTCGCTGAAGCGGCTGTCGTCGGGGGTGGCGATCAGATCGGGCTCGGGCATCTCCGCGCCGAGGTGCTCCCGCTCCACAGGGGGCGTGAGCAGCAGGTCCACGAGGTCGCCGACCCGCACGGACGCGGGCGTACGCAGGCCGGTGCCCCGGGCGAAGAACGCGTCGGTGACCCGGCTCGCCCGGTCGAACGGCAGCGGCAGGAGCGGGGCCACGAGTTGGCCGTACAGATCGAGCCCCGTCCGTGTCGTGGGCTCGGCGAAGGCCTGGCGGTCCTGCTCGGCGCGGAACAGCGGGCCGGCCTCCAGGAGCCGGGACTGGAGCTGGGTGTGCCGGCGGATGCAGTCCTTGACGATGTCGACCAGTTCGGCGGCGCGGCGCTTGTGCTCGGCCGTCTTCGGGTCGGCGCCGGTCTCCGCCTCGTCGCGCGACTTGCGGATGTTGTTGAGGATCGCGTTCTCGTGGCGGTAGCGGTCGGCCACGTGGTCGAGCGCTTCGGCGATCATGTCCGGCACGGCGTTGAGCCAGTCGACCGCGCGGACGTTGCGCCGGGTCGCCTCCAGGGTCCTGCGCAGCGTCTCCGCGTACTGCACGGTGCGGTAACGGGCCTGTTCGGCGGCGAGTTGGGCGTCGGCGAGCCGTCCTCTGCTGATCAGCACCTCCAGCTTGACCTCGGCGGCGATCTGCGCGCTGGTGACGTCCGTGTCCAACGCGCCCACCAGCACGTTGACCGCTTCGTCGGTGGTGCGCAGATAGACGCTGCCGCCCTGGCCGGGGACTTCCTCGATCAGTTTGAAGTCGTAGTCCCGCCGGATGTAGACACCGTCCGCGCCGAAGGTGCCGTAGACGGCGCGGAAACCGCGGTCGACACTGCCGACGTTGATCAGATTCTCCAGCACCCAGCGGGCCACCCGCTCGTGCTCGGTGGCCGGGCGGTGCGGCGCCTGGGCCGCGACGCGCGGCAGGAGTCTGGCCACTATCTGCTCGTGGTCGGCGCCGGTGTCGAAGTCCATGTTCAGCGTGACGAGATCGATCGCCGCGAGCGCGACCTCCGCCATCGCGTAGACGGAGTACTCCCCCGCGAGATTGGCCTTGCGGGTGTCGAGGTCGTGCAGCGGCGCGGTGCACGCGAGCGCGCGCAGCCTTCGCGCCAGCCCTTCGTCGGCGGCCGGGCCCTGGGCGAGCCGCGGCCCCGCGCTGAGCTGGGGCGGAACAGGGTCCGTCGAGGCAGGCGAAGTCACGCTGAACAGATTAGGTCCTCGGACTGACAACGGTCGAAACGACGCAGAAGCCCCAGCGGTACCGGGCGGGCCGGTGCCGGGCGCGGCGGGCCGGTCACCGGCCCGCCGCGCCCGGCGAGTTCACTCCCGCGTGCCGTATCCCCCGCCGCCCGGTGTACGCAGGACCAGTACGTCGTCCACGGCCACGTCCGCGGAGTCGACCCCCTTCAGCGGGGTGCGCGTCCCGTCCGCGCGCTCCACCTCGTTGGCGCCGAGTTCGCCCGGCTCGCCGCCCGCCATGCCGTAGGGAGGCACCGTGCGGTGCCCGGTCAGCAGCGTCACCGTCATGGGCTCCAGGAAGCGGATGCGCCGGACGACTCCGTTCCCGCCGTCCCAACGGCCCGCCCCGCCGCTGCCGTTCCGGACGGCGAATCCGTCGACGCGCACCGGGTAGCGCCATTCGAGCACTTCGGGGTCGGTGAGGCGGGAGTTGGTCATATGGGTCTGGACGGCGTCGGCTCCGTCGAAGCCCTCTCCCGCGCCCGATCCGCTCGCCACCGTCTCGTAGTACTGGACCCGTTCGTTGCCGAAGGTGAGGTTGTTCATCGTGCCCGAGCCCTCGGCCTGGACGCCGAGCGCCGCGTACAGCGCTCCCGTCACGGCCTGCGAGGTCTCCACGTTGCCCGCCACCGTCGCCGCCGGGTAGGTCGGCGACAGCATCGAGCCGTCGGGCACCCGTACGTCCAGCGGCGCCAGACAACCGCTGTTGAGCGGGATGTCGTCGGCGACCAGCGTCCTGAAGACGTACAGGACGGCGGCCATCACCACGGAGCGGGGCGCGTTGAAGTTGCCTTCCTGCTGAGGTGAGGTCCCGGTGAAGTCGACGACCGCGCCGCGGGCCTCGCGGTCGACGCGCACGGCGACCTGGATGACGGCGCCGTTGTCGGTCTCGTAGCGGTAGGAGCCGTCGCTCAGCCCGGCGACGATTCGGCGTACGGACTCCTCCGCGTTGCGCCGGACATGACCCATGTAGGCGTCGACGACGTCGTAGCCGAACTGCTCGGTCATGCGGCGCAGTTCGGCGATGCCCTTCTCATTGGCGGCGATCTGGGCGCGCAGGTCGGCCAGGTTGGTGTCCGGGTCGCGGGAGGGGTACCGCGCGCCGGCGAGCAGTTCACGTGTCTCGGTCTCGCGCAGCCGGCCGTCGCGTACGAGCAGCCAGTTGTCGAAGAGCACGCCCTCCTCGTGGATGGTCCGGCTGAAGGCGGGCATCGAGCCGGGCGTGATGCCGCCGATCTCGGCGTGGTGGCCGCGCGAGGCGACCAGGAAGCGCAGGTGTTCGCCCTGTTCGTCGAAGACGGGCGTCACCACGGTCACGTCCGGGAGATGGGTGCCTCCGTGGTAGGGGTCGTTGACCGCGTACACGTCGCCGGGGCGCAGTGAGTCCTTGTCCCGCTTGAGCACCTCCTTGATGGATTCGCCCATGGAGCCCAGGTGGACGGGGATGTGCGGCGCGTTGGCGATGAGATTGCCCTGGGCGTCGAAGAGCGCGCAGGAGAAGTCGAGCCGTTCCTTGATGTTGACGGAGTGGGCGGTGTTCTCCAGCCGTACGCCCATCTGCTCGGCGATCGCCATGAAGAGGTTGTTGAAGACCTCCAGCAGCACCGGGTCCACGTCCGTGCCCGCGGCGACGCGGGGGGGGCGGGGGCTCACGCGGGTGAGGAGCAGATGTCCGAGGTCGCCGACGGCCGCCTGCCAGCCGGCGTCCACGACGGTCGTCGCGTCGGCCTCGGCGATCATCGCGGGGCCCTCGACGGTGTCGTCGGGCCGCAGGTCGGGGCGCTGGTGGAGCGGGCAGTCGCGCTCGGTGCCGTCGACGAACATCCGTACCGTCGCGGGCGGTACGGCCCCGCTCCCGCCGCCGCCTTCCACCGAGGTGGCCCGCGCCGCGTACTCGCCGTGCGACGCGGCCTTGCCGACGGCCTCGACCGACACGGCCTCGACCACCAGGGGTTTGTCCATGGTGAAGGCGTACCGCGAGCGGTGTTCGTTCTCGAATGCCGCCGTCATCCCGGCGGCGTCGCCGAGGGGTACCGCCAGGCTCGCGTCCGTTCCGGCGTACCGGAGCAGCACGCGCGCGTGGGTGGTGATCGCGTCGTCCGGGACGGAGTCGGCGCGCAGTTCTGCGCGGGTGCGCTCGGCGAGGGCGTCGCACAGTTCCCGTACCCGGCCGAGCGTGTCACCGGCGGCGTCCTCGCCGCCGAGTTGCGCTTCCACCGACTGCTCGCGCATGGCGGTGGCGTCGGCGAGCCCGATGCCGTAGGCGGAGAGGACACCGGCGAGCGGCGGCACGATCACCGTGTCGACGCCGAGCGCGTCCGCGACGGCGCAGGCGTGCTGGCCGCCGGCGCCGCCGAAGCTGGTCAGTGCGTAGCGGGTGATGTCGTGCCCGCGCTGCACGGAGATCTTCTTGACGGCGTTCGCCATGTTCAGCACGGCGATCTCCAGGAAACCGGCGGCGACTTCGGCCGGTTCGCGCCGTACACCGGTGGCCCGCTCGACCTCCGCGGCGAGGGCGGCGAAGCGCTCGCGCACGACGCCGGCGTCCAGCGGCTGGTCGCCGTCCGGGCCGAACACCGAGGGGAAGTGCGCCGGTTGGACCCGGCCGAGCATCACGTTGGCATCGGTGACGGTGAGCGGCCCGCCCCGGCGGTAGCAGGCGGGGCCCGGCACGGCGCCCGCCGAGTCGGGTCCGACGCGGTAGCGCTGGCCGTCGAAGTGCAGCACGGAGCCGCCGCCGGCCGCGACGGTGTGGATGTTCATCATGGGCGCGCGCATCCGCACCCCGGCGACCTGGGTGCCCAGTTCTCGCTCGAACTCCCCCGCGTAGTGGGAGACATCGGTCGACGTGCCGCCCATGTCGAAGCCGACGACGCGGTCGAAACCGGCCTGCCCGGAGGTACGGGCCATGCCGACGACACCGCCCGCCGGTCCTGACAGCACGGCGTCCTTCCCACGGAAGTGGGCGGCCTCGCGGAGCCCTCCGTTGGACTGCATGAACATCAGCCGGATGTCGCGCAGTTGGGAGGCGATCTCGTCGACGTAGCGCCGCAGGATCGGGGACAGGTAGGCGTCCACCACGGTGGTGTCGCCGCGCGGCACGAGTTTGATCAGCGGGCTGACCTCGTGGGAGCAGCTGACCTGGGTGAAGCCGGCGGCGCGGGCCGCCTCGGCGACGGCGCTCTCGTGGGCGGGGTGGCGGTAGCCGTGCATGAGGACGACCGCGGCGCTGCGGAAGCCGTCGTCGTACGCCTCCCGCAGCCGTGCGGCGACGGCTTCCGTGTCCAGTGGCCGCACGGTGGCGCCGTGCGCGTCGACGCGTTCGGGGACCTCGATGACGCGTTCGTGTACGGCCTCGGGCAGCACGATGTGGCGGTCGAAGAGGCGGGGGCGGTTCTGGTAGGCGATCCGCAGCGCGTCGCCGAAGCCCTCGGTAATGAGGAGGACGGTCGGCTCGCCACGGCGCTCGAGAAGCGCGTTCGTCGCGACGGTGGTGCCCATCTTCACCTGGGCGATCCGGTCGGCGGGGACCGGATCGTCCGGTGCTACGCCGAGGAGCAGCCGGATCCCGGCCACCGCCGCGTCGTCGTACTGCTCCGGATTGTGCGAGAGCAGCTTCCTGGTGACGAGGCGTCCGTCGGGCCTCCGCCCCACCACGTCGGTAAAGGTGCCGCCACGGTCGATCCAGAATTCCCAGGGCCCATTCATTCCCCCATTCTGGCAAGGGGAGTGACCGGGGGCAGTGCTGTCAGGGCGCGGGAGAGCGCGTGTTCGGCGCGCGCGTCGAGACGGGTGGCGGTGCCGCGCGCCAGGTGGCGCATCTCGGAGCCCGCGAGCCACAGCAGTTCGGGCAGCAGGTCGGTGCTTCTTCGCACCATCCAGCCGGCGCCCGCCGTCGCCATCCACAGCAGCGCCTCTGTCCGGGTGGGCTGGGGCCGCTCGGGCTCCTGGGGCGGCGGCGGACCCAGTGTCAGGCCGCGCGCGGTGAGCATCGCGTGGAACTGGGCGGCGATCATCCGGTGACCGCGTTCGCCGGGGTGCAGCCGGTCGGCGCTCCACAGGGAGCGGTCGGCGACCCACTCCGGGTCGGCGGCGTGCAGATGGACCGCGCCGTACCGCGCGGAGAGCTCGTGCGAGAGGGCGTTGACCGCGCGCTGTCTGCGCGCGAGCGGTCTCGCGAGCGGCGCGGGCAGGCCGAGCATGATGCCGGGGTCGGGGAGACAGGCGGTGAGCAGGACGGTGCCGCGCGTGGTGAGGGCCGCGCAGACCTCGTCGAGGGCGCGGGCGATGGCGGCGATGTCGAAGGCCCGGCGGAGGGTGTCGTTGACGCCTACGACGACGGAGGCGATGTCGGGCGCGAAGGCGAGCGCGGCGGGGGCCTGCCGCTCGCGTACGTCGCGGGTCAGGGCGCCGCTGGTGGCGAAGTTACGGAAGACGGGGGCGGGTTCGGCCCCGGCCGGGCTCGGCGCCTTGCGGCCGGGACGGCCACCGGGGCGGCGGCTCGTCCGGCCGACCGGCCGGCCGACGTCTCCGTCGGCCGTCCCGAGCGCCTCGGCGAGCAGGACCGCCCAGCCGCGCCACCCGCCGTCCACGCGGTCCCCCACGCCCGCGGTGAGCGAGTCACCGAGGGCGGCGAAACGCACCGGCCTCGGTACGGAGGGCTTCGTGGAGACAGCGACCTCGGGCGGCGCCCCGGGGTTCGCGTACACGGTCATGACGGACCCCCGTTCGGAGGCCGCACCGGCGCGGCCGAAAGGGACGCGGCTGACGTGACCGGTGTGGCGGCGGGGAGGCGGGGCACGAACGGCACGGACGGCACGGACGGCACGGAGGGAACAGCGGGCACCGACGACGCGGCGATGGGCGATTCCGCTGTCAGGGGCCTGACATCAGGCATGACATCGGACACGGCATCAGGCATCACGGCGGGCACGAACGGCACGGTCGTTCCTACGACGGAGGTTCCCGTCGCCGCGGGCGGCCCGACGGCGGACCTCTCCGCCGGAAGCACGTCCCGTCCCGTGAGCACCGGCGCCTCGTGCGCCGCCAGGAAGGCGGCCACCGCCCGGTCCCATCCGAAGAGCTCGGCGCGCGCCCGCGCCGCCGCGCGACGCGCGCCCTCCGGACGGGCGAGGAGTTCCTGTACGGCGTCGGCGAACGCCCGCGGCGTGTCCGCCGCCGTACAGCCCGCCGCGCCCAGGATCTCCGGGAGTGCCGACGTCGCGCTGGAGACCACGGGCGTGCCACTGGCGAGTGCTTCGAGCGCGGACAGGCCGAACGTCTCGGCCGGTCCCGGCGCCAGGCAGATGTCCGCGGAGGCCTGAAGGTCCGCCAGCTCCTCCCGGTCGCCCACGTGCCCGAGGAACTCCACGGGCAGCCGCCGCTCGCGCGCCCGGCGGGCCAGGCCGCCCGCCAGCGGGCCGTCCCCGGCGACCACCAGCGACGCCCGCACACCCCGGCCGATGAGCACCGCGAGGGCGTCGACGGCGGCGGCCGGGCGCTTCTCCACGGAGAGCCGCGAGCAGAGCAGCAGCAGGACGTCGGCACCGCGCGCGTACTTGGCGCGCAGGGCCTCGCGGCGCCGGTCCGGCCGGCACCGCACCAGGTCGACACCGAGCGGCGCGCGCACCACGTTGCGCGCGCCTATCCGGACGAACTCACGCTCGGCCCACTCGGTGGTGCACACGATCCGTGAATACGCCCAGGCGCTGCGCTTGTTGAGCCGGTCGGCGGCCCGTTCGGCCGCCGAGTCCGGTACGCCCCACGTGCGCAGCACCCCGTCGGCCGTCTCGTGGGACACCATCACCGAGGGGATCCGGCGGCGGCGAGCCCACTCCCCGGTCCACCGCAGGGTGGTGCGGTCGGAGACCTCCAGGCGGTCCGGGGCGAGGGATTCGAGCAGAGCGCTCAGGCGCCGGCGGCTGGTGAGCACGCGGTAGCCGCCGGTGCCGGGCAGCACCGCTCCGGACAGGGTGATCACGCGCCCCTGTGCCGTTTCCACGTCGCTCGGCCGCTCACCGGGGACGATCAGGACGGGTTCGTGCCCGGCGGCCCGGTAGCCCGTGCCGAGCTCCTGGAGGGCGGTCCTGAGGCCGCCGGAGGCCGGGGTGACGAAGTTGGCCAGCCGTACGATCCGTATGCCGCCGGAGTCCGCTGTGCCGCTCATGCGACCACCGCCGTGCGCTCGCCGAGCACCTCCGCGTAGTGGTCGAGCAGTTGGTCGCCCACCGCTGCCCACGTACGGCCCTCGACCGTGGCGCGCGCCGTGCGTCCGTAGGAGGCGCGCAGTTCCGGGGCGTTCTGGAGGTCCCTGATGGCGCCGGTGACGGCGCGCGCGTCGTGCGGCGGCACCAGCAGCCCCGTGCGGCCGTGGTCGACCAGGTCGAGCGGTCCGCCCGCCGCCGGCGCGACCACCGGTGTGCCACTGGCCATGGCCTCCTGGACGGTCTGGCAGAACGTCTCGTACGGCCCGGTGTGCGCGAAGACGTCGAACGAGGCGAAGATCCGCGCCAGTTCGTCTCCGGTCCGGCGGCCGAGGAACACCGCGCCGGGGAGTGTCGCGCGCAGGGACGGCTCGCTCGGCCCGTCCCCGACGATCACGACACGGACGCCGGGCAGTCCACAGGCGCCGGACAGAAGTTCGACGTGCTTCTCGGGCGCGAGCCTGCCGACGTAACCGACGATCATCTCGCCGTTGGGCGCGAGCCGGCGACGCAGTTCGTCGTCCCGCAGGTCGGGCCGGAACCTGACGGTGTCCACGCCGCGCGGCCAGAGCCGGACGCGCGGTACGCGGTGCTCCTCCAGGTCCCTCATGGCGGCGCTGGACGGGGCGAGGGTGCGGTCGGCCGCGCTGTGCACGGCGCGCAGCCGCCGCCAGGCGGCCGCCTCGCCCGCGCCCATGTAGGTACGCGCGTAGCCGGCGAGGTCGGTCTGGTAGACGGCGACGGCGGGGATGCCCAGCCGTGCGGCGGCGGCCATGCCGCGTACGCCGAGGACGAACGGCCCGGCGAGGTGCACGACGTCCGCCCGGTGCGCCGCGAGGGTCGCGGCGACCCGGCGGCTGGGGAGGGCGACGCGTACCTGGGGATAGCCGGGCAGCGGCAGCGAGGGAATGCGCACCACGGGGCACGGTGCGTCGGAATCGATCGTGCGGGGAGAGGTGGAACGGGGAGAGGCCGTGAGGGGAGAGGTGGTGCGCGGGGACGGGGAGAAGGAGGCGGCGGGGGACGGGGAGGTGGCCTCGGCGGCCGCTGACGCGGCTGCCGATGAGGCCGGTGCGATGACGAGCGGGTCATGGCCGCGTGCGACGAGGTGCCGGGCGGTCTGGAGGGCGCAGTGCGCCACGCCGTTCACATCGGGCGGGAAGGATTCGGTGACGATGACGACACGCATACCCGTGTTCTCGCCGTACCGAGGGTGGTCCCGCCAACGTGGATCTTTCCGCGTGGAAAACGTCCCGTGAGCATTGGTGTTTCAAGGGCCCGAGCGGAACTTCGGGGGCCTCACGGCCGTTCGCGCCCCTGATCGCAATCGGCGTGCGCCGGGCGGTTCACTTGCTGGAATCCGTACGGCCATGCCTGCCCGGTAGAACCCGCCGACCGCCCGGGAGACGCGCGTCCGAGGGTCTTGCCCCGCCCGGCGCGCCCCCGGGCGGAGCGGCCGTTCATACGGCGGGCGCGTCAGGGCCGATCCGTCTCCGTACGGCGGTCTGCACCTCGGCCTCCTCGGCCGGATCCGCAGCGAGTCGGCGCAGCCTGTCGGCCACCCGTACGTCGCCGGTCTCGGCGTGCCGCGCGGCGACCTCTCTGGTGGTCTCCTCGCAGTCCCAGAGGCATTCGACGGCGAATCCCGCGGGGAACGAGGGGTCGGTGGCCGCGAGCGCCCTGGCCGCACGGCCGCGGAGATGCGAGGAGGCCGTCTCTCGGTAGACATGGCGCAGGACGGGCGCCGCACAGCCGATGCCGAGCCGTCCGGTGCCGTCCACGAGGGTCCACAGGCGGGGCGCGTCGGGCCCTTCGGACCGTACGGCCTCCCGGAGGGCGCCGAGCACGAGCTGGGTGTCCTGCGGACCGCCCCGGGTGGCGAGGACGCCCGCCGCGGAGGCGCCGAGGGCGTCGGGCCGGTGCACCCAGCCGCGCGCCCGGTCGACGGCGGCGTCGCCGCACATCCGCTCGAAGGCGGCGACGGCGGCTCCTGACAGGCTCTCCGACGGATCGGCCGCCGCGGCCTCGATCAGGTCGAGGACGGCGGGATCGCGGGCCTCGGCGAGGTAGTGCAGCGCCGCGGAGCGCGCGCCGTCGGGGCCGCTGCGGCCCGCTTCGACGATCTCGGCGCGGTCGTCGGGTCCGGCGACGGCGGTCAGACACCGGGCAGCGGGGACGTGCAGGGTCGTGCCTCGTTCGAGGCCGTCCTGCGCCCATTCGAAGACGGCTTGGACGCTCCAGCCGGGGCGCGGTCCGCTCGGCCGCAACTGCTGCTGCCATCGGTCGAAGGAGCCCTGTTCCTGAGCGGCCCTGACGCGGACGGCGACCGCCTCGCGCGGGTCGTCGGCCCAGAGCCGCCAGGGCCTGGGCTCGAACGCGCCCCGCAGGGCGGTGGCCAGCTCGGCGTCACCCTCGGGTGTGGTGGGGAATCTGGCGAGGATCCGCGGAGCGAGTGATCGCAGTCCCGCGTCGTCGTCGCGCAGGGCCAGCTCGTCCAGCGCCCAGGTCCAGTTGGAGCCCGACGCGGCGTACCGGCGCAGGAGCGCCAGGGCGTCGTCCCGTCCGTAGGAGGCGAGGTGCCCCAGTACGGCGAGGGAGAGCCCGGTACGCGACTCCTCGGTGTCGAAGTGGTCCTCGGCACGGAAGAGGTGGTGTTCGAGCGCTTCGAGATCTCCGTGGAGGTCGAGATAGAGACGTGCGTAGTAGAGGGAGCGGTTCTCGACCTGCCAGTCGTGGCGCGGGTCGTTCATGACGCAGTGGTTGAGGGCGTTGAGCGCCTCGGCACGGGGTGCGGCCAGCGCGTGCAGAGTGCCGTCGCCGCGCCCCCTTTGCAGCAGGCCGAGCAGTGTGCCGCTCGGCGCTATGACTGGATCGAACATGGGGAGAGCCTCACATCAAGCTGTCGACGCAACCGGGGGGTGGGGATGCCTAGGCTGCCTAGGCCGCGCGACAACATCGCTCGACCGTCGTCTCCTGCTTGGTGTAGACCATCTTCCTCTGCCTCTCGTCGGTGGCCCCTTCCGGGCCCGACGTCATGATGACCCACCCATTTCGCCACCGCGACCACATTTACGACGCCTCCCTTCACCGCGCTCCGAACAGCTCCAGCAGGTCCGTCTTCCCGAACATCCGTGCCGTATCCACGGCGGAGGGTGTTCCGGCTGTCGGATCGGCCCCGCCGTCGAGCAACTCGCGGATCACGGCGTCCTCTCCTTTGAAGACGGCGCCGGCCAGTGGCGTCTGCCCGCGGTCGTTGGCGCGGTCGGCCTCGGCGCCGCGCGAGAGCAGGGCCGCGACGGCGGGCGCGTGACCGTGGTAGGCGGCGAGCATGACCAGGGTGTCGCCCCGGTCGTTGGTGAGGTTCGCGGGGACACCGGCGTCGACATAGGCGGCGAGCGTCTCCGTCTCGCCCCGGCGCGCGAGGTCGAAGACCTTGGTCGCCAGTTCGACGACGTCGCTGTCGGGAGCGGCGCCGTGGGAAGGATCCGGGGCCTCGCTCATCGGTGAACCGCCTCTCATGCCGCTGACCTGGGACGCACGACTGCGGCGCCGTACGAGTGAATCGACAGATTACTGCCCCGTAGACCACTCCGGGGCGACAGAGGCCGTAGCAAGCGGCGCGCGGGACCGTACTGTCCGCCGGTCAAGTGAAATTCCAGGAATTTCACCCACTTGCACCTTTTATCACATGGATACTTACTGTGAGCATGGAACAACTCATGGTGACTGTCCCCCTCGACCAGGAGAACCCCTCATGATCCTGTCCATGTCAGGCGTCGTGCTGCTCGGAATCATCGTCTTCCTCTTCTTCAGGAAGGACGGGCTCAAGGCATCCCACGCGCTCGTCTGCGCGCTCTTCGGCTTCTATCTCGCGGGCACAGCCATCGCCCCGAGCATCACGGCCGGGGGCGCCAGCCTCGCGGGCCTACTGGGCGGGATCAAGTTCTGACCGCCTTCCATCCCACCAGCACCTTCCGCACCTTCAGGAGACCGACGTGGCCCGGCGACCACTCCCCCGCATTCTGAGCAGCGGCAGCGCTCACATCACTCGCAGCCGAGAGATGGCCCGCTCGGCCGCCGACAGCGCCACCGACGTCCTCCATCCGCTGATCACGATCACCCGTGGTCTGCGCCTGCTGGCCGGCGCGGGACGGCGGAAATGGGCCGCCACGCCCAAGGACCGGCGTGGTCCCGCGCTGTTCCTGGTGGCGGCCCTCGTCCTGGTGGTCGCGCTCGTCCCGTACGGACCGCTGCTCGCCCTCATCTCGGTGATGGCGGTGGCCGGCTGGCAGGGCCGCGACCGTACGCCGTCCCGGACCGGGCCCGACGAGGCGGAGCTTCAGCGCCTGCGTTCTCTTTACGAGGCGCTGGTGCCGTACTTCTCCCTCCCCGAGGACCCGAACCCGCTCTTCGCCCACGGCGGGGAGTGGGAGAAGGCCTTCGACGAGTACGAGTTCGACGCCGACGGGCGTCTCACCCGGCTGCGGGTGTCGTACCCGCCGTACTTCATGGACGGTGAGCACTCCTCCCGCGTACGGATCGAGCACCTGATGTACGCGAAGTCCGGGCGCGGCAGGGAGTACCTCTTCGACTGGGACGAGGAGGGCAACGAGCTCGTCATGAGCGTGCTGCCCCCGCTTCCCACCGGCATCGCCGCCCAGCGCTTCGTCACCGCCCCCGGCGAGACGGTGCTCGGCTTCACCGACGCCGGCGCGGTCCGGCGGACCGTCCCGGTCAGGGAGGGCGACGAGACCCGTGACGCCCCTCCGGTTCTCTGGCGTACGGGCGCCCGGTCGACCGAGCCTCATCTGCTCGCCGTCGGACGCCCGGGCAGCGGCACCACAAGTCTGCTCCGCTCGATCGCTCTCCAGGCGCTCCCCCACGGCGACGTCGTGATCGTGGAGGGCGGCGGAACCGGTGAGTACGCCAGTCTCGACGGGCGTACGGGCGTTCTCGCCGTGGAGCGCGGGCTCTCGGGCGCGCTGGCCGGTCTCGAATGGGCCGCCAACGAGACGGAACGGCGGCTGATCGCCGCCAACCGTGCCCGGCAGTCCGGTCACGCCGTGCCCGAGGACACCAAGCGCCCCCTGTGGCTCCTGCTGGACCGGCCGAGCGCCTTCGCCCATGTGGCGGCCGCCGACGGGCGGCCCGATCCGCAGGAGCTGCTCCACGTGCCGTTGCGGCACGGCAGGGCCGCGAACGTGACCGTGGTCGTGGCGGAACAGTTCGAGACCCTGGACGCGCTCAGTGAGACCGTACGGACGCACACCCGCGCCCGGGTCGTGCTGGGCGCCGCCACGCGCGAGGAGCTGGAGTCGGTCCTCGGCGCACCGCCGCACACCATCCCCACGCCGGACATCCCCACCGGCCGGGGTTACGCGCGGCTCGGCACCGGCCCGGTGCTCAGACTCCAGGTCCCGGCCACGCCCGATCCGTACGACGACGCCACGAGCGACGCGCACCGAAGGGCGGTCCTGGAGCTGCTGCCGGACCGGCACACGCCGCTCCACGGATCGACGGCGGCCACCACGCGGGCGCCCGAACCGGGTCCGGAACCGGCCGCGTCCGCGCCGCCCGCACCGGACCCGGAGCCCGGTCCCCCGGCTCAGCCGCGGTCGAGGCACCAGCGCCAGAGCCCGGCGCCGGTGCCCGCCGCCGTACCGGCCGAGGGCTGACCGTCCCCGGCCGTTCGCACACCGCTCAGGCGACGAACGTGCGCGGCGCGTCCGTACCGGCGCGCGCGCCGCTCTCCACGAGACGCGCGGCAGCCGCCAGCCGTACGGCCGCCTCGTCGGCGACGGGGCCGCCGACGGTGAACGGCAGCCGTACGTAGCCCTCGAAGGCCCCGTCGACGCCGAAGCGCGGTCCGCCCGGCACCCGTACGCCCACCCGTTCGCCCAGCTCGGCGATGCGCGAGCCCGACAGGCCGCCGGTGCGCACCCAGAGCGTCAGTCCGCCGCGCGGCACGTCGAACTCCCAGCTCGGCAGCTCCCTGCGGACGGCGGCCACCAGCGCGTCGCGGTTCTCTGCGGCCTGGGCACGCCGGATGTCGACCGCCCGCTCCCAGCCGCCGGTGCCCATCAGCCAGTTGATCGCGAGCTGTTCGAGCACGGGGGTGCCGAGGTCGGCGTAGGCACGGGCGGAGACCAGCGAGCGGATGACCTCGGGCGCGGCCCGGACCCAGCCGATGCGCATGCCCGCCCAGAAGGCCTTGCTGGCGGAGCCGACCGTGAGGACGGTGCTGCCAGCGGGATCGAAGGCACAGACGGGCGGCGGCAGTCGCTCACCCGGCCGGTCCCCGTCCAGATACAGCTCGGACATCGTCTCGTCCACGACGAGCACGGTCCCCGCCGAACGCGCCGCCTCGACCAGCGCCCGGCGCTGGTCCTCCGTGGCCAGGGCCCCCGTCGGGTTGTGGAAGTCGGCGACGACGTAGGCGAGCCGGGGCGCGGCCTCCCGCAGCACCTGGCGCCAGCGCGGCAGGTCCCAGCCCGCCAGCCCCTCGGCCATGGCGACGGGGACGAGCCGCGCGCCCGCCTCGCGCATCAGCTGGAGGATGTTCGCGTAGCTGGGCGACTCGACGGCGACGCGCTCGCCGCGCCCGGCGAAGAGATGACAGATCGCGTCGATCGCGCCCATGGCGCCGGTGGTGACCATGATCTGCTCGGGCATGGTCGGGATCCCGCGCGCGGTGTACCGGTCGGCGAGCGTCTGGCGAAGCGCGGGCAGCCCCGCCGGGTAGTCACCGTGGGTGTGGGCGTACGGCGGGAGCTCCTCCAGCGCGCCCTGCACGGCGCGGGTGAGCCAGGGCTCGGGCGCCGTCAGGGCGGCGCAGCCGAGGTCGATCATGGAGCCGAGGGAGTCCGGCGGCAGCGGTTCGAGGCCGCGGGCGGGCAGCGGGTTCCCGGCCGGTACGGCGGTCCAGCTCCCGGCGCCTCTGCGTGATTCCAGGAATCCCTCGGCGCGCAGGGCCTCGTACGCGGCGGCCACCGTCGTACGGCTGACGGAGAGCGCGAGTGCCAGTTCGCGTTCGGCGGGAAGCCGGGCGGCGACCGGGACGCGGCCTTCGAGGACGAGCAGCCGCACCCCGTCGGCGAGGGCGCGGTAGGCGGGCGGTTTACGGGTGCCGGGGCCCGCGGGCCGGGACTGCTGGGCGTTGAGCTGTCGCGCGAGCTGAGCCGCTCCGACCGCTGAAGTCCACTGCGTCATTGAAACCAGTCCACCTTCCCCGAATTGGCCATGGTTGACCCTCACCACCCAGCCACAGAGTGACACAGCCCAGTCCACTCCTTCCACCTCCGGAGGACAGCACCTTGCCCACCACACCCGTTCTCCGGGGAAAGCGGCTTCCGCGCCGGCTCGTCCAGCTCTACACAGGTCTGGCCCTGTACGGCGTGAGCTCGGCCCTGCTGGTCAGGGGCGGCCTCGGGCTGGAGCCGTGGGGTGTACTGCACCAGGGTCTGTCGACACGCACCGGGCTGACCATGGGCGTCGTCTCGATCGTCGTCGGCGCGGTCGTACTGCTGCTGTGGATCCCGATCCGGCAGCGCCCCGGGCTCGGCACGGTCTCCAACGTCTTCGTGGTCGGCATCGCGATGGACGGCGCCCTGGCCCTGGTCCCGGACGGCCGCGGCCTCGCCGTACAGATCCCGCTGCTGACCGCGGGCATCGTCCTCAACGGCGTGGCCACGGGCCTCTACATCGCGGCCCGTTTCGGCCCCGGCCCCCGGGACGGCCTGATGACAGGGCTGCACCGGCTCACCGGCTGTTCGGTGCGGCTGGTCCGTACCGGGATAGAGGTGGCCGTCGTCGCCACCGGCTTCGTCCTCGGCGGTTCCGTCGGGATCGGCACGATCGCCTACGCGCTGGCGATCGGGCCGCTCGCCCAGTTCTTCCTGCGCGTCTTCGTCGTCCCGCCGACGGCGGACGGCGGCACGGCCGTCGCCGGGGGTTCCCCCGAGCAGGCCATACTTCGGCCGTGACTCCCGTACGCCATCCCTATCTGGACCATCCGTCGCCGATCGCGTTCGCCCACCGGGGCGGCGCGGCCGACGGGACCGAGAACACGGCGGCCGCGTTCCGGCGCGCGGCCGCGCTCGGTTACCGCTACTTCGAGACCGACGTGCACACCACGTCCGACGGCAAGCTCGTCGCCTTCCACGACTCGACGCTCGACCGGGTCACCGACCTGAGCGGCCGGATCTCCGAGCTGCCGTGGAGCGAGGTGAGGCGGGCCAGGGCCGGCGGCGGAGAACCGCTCCCGCTCTTCGAGGATCTTCTGGAGGAGTTCCCCGACGCCCGCTGGAATGTCGACATGAAGGCGGAGCCCGCACTCCACCCGCTGCTCAATCTGATCGGGCGGACGGACAGCTGGGACCGGGTGTGCGTGGGCTCCTTCTCCGAAGCACGGGTCGCGCGGGCGCACCGGCTGGCGGGTCCCCGGCTGGCCACGTCGTACGGCGTGCGCGGGGTGCTCGGTCTGCGGATGCGCTCGTACGGGGTGCCCGCGCCGGTCCGCGACGGCGCCGTCAGCGCGCAGGTCCCGCAGCGCCAGAGCGGTCTGCCGGTGGTCGACAGACGCTTCGTACGGACGGCGCACTCCCGGGGTCTCCAGGTGCATGTCTGGACGGTCAACGAGGCGGATCGGATGCACGCGCTCCTGGACCTCGGCGTGGATGGCATCATGACCGATCAACTGGAGACGCTGCGCACGGTGTTCACCGAGCGCGGGGTCTGGCACTGACGGTTTCCGGATGTTCCCCACGGGGGACGAATGAGGGGGCACGCGGGTGACCGCCGACACCGCGGACCTGACCGCCGACGAGACGGGCCGAATACGCGAGCAGCGCGGCTGGTACTTCTACGACTTCGCGTGCTCCGTCTACTCCACCAGCGTCGTCACCGTCTTCCTCGGGCCGTATCTGACGAGCGTGGCGAAGGCCGCCGCCGACGCCGACGGTTTCGTCCATCCGCTGGGCGTCCCGGTACGGGCCGGTTCGGTCTTCGCGTACTCGGTCTCCGTCTCGATCGTGCTGGCCGTGCTGCTGATGCCGCTGGCCGGAGCGGCGGCGGACCGGACCGGGCGGAAGAAGCCGCTGCTGGCCGTCGCCGCCTATGTGGGGGCCGGGGCCACCGCGGGCATGTTCTTCCTGGACGGCGACCGCTATCTGCTGGGTGTCGTCCTGCTGATCGTGGCGAACGCCTCGCTGTCGGTGTCCATGGCGCTCTACAACGCCTATCTGCCGCAGATAGCCACGCCCGAGGAGCGCGACGCCGTGTCCTCACGCGGCTGGGCCTTCGGCTACACCTCGGGCGCCCTCGTCCTCGTACTGAACCTGATCCTCTACACGGGCCACGAGTCCTTCGGTGTATCGGAGTCGACCGCCGTACGGATCTGTCTGGCCTCCGCCGGTGTCTGGTGGGGCGCCTTCACCCTCATACCTCTGAGCAGACTGCGCGACAGACGGGTGGAGAAGCACGGCGGCAGCGCGGGCGAAGGGGCGCTCGGCACGGGCTGGCGCCAGCTGATGGCCACCTTGCGCGACATGCGCCGCCATCCCCTCACCCTCTCCTTCCTGCTCGCCTATCTGATCTACAACGACGGCGTGCAGACGGTGATCTCCCAGGCGTCGGTCTACGGCTCCGAGGAACTGGGGCTCGACCAGACGACGCTGATCACCGCCGTGCTGCTGGTGCAGGTCCTGGCGGTCGTGGGCGCCCTCGGCATGGGCCGGCTGGCGCGGATCCACGGGGCCAAACGGACGATTCTCGCGTCCCTCGCCGTCTGGACGGTGATTCTCGCGGCCGGTTACCTCCTGCCGGCGGGGGCTCCGGTCTGGTTCTTCGCCCTCGCCGCCGCGATCGGCATGGTGCTCGGCGGGAGTCAGGCGCTGTCGCGCTCGCTCTTCTCGCATCTGGTGCCGCGCGGCAAGGAGGCCGAGTACTTCGCCGCGTACGAGATGAGCGACCGCGGGCTGAGCTGGCTGGGGCCCCTGGTTTTCGGGCTCGCCTATCAGGTGACCGGCAGCTACCGGGACGCGATTCTCTCCCTGGTGGTCTTCTTCGTGATCGGCTTCGCGCTGCTCGCGAGGGTGCCGGTGCGCAGGGCCGTTGCCGAGGCCGGAAACCCCGTGCCGGAGCGGATTTAGACGTTGAAGTGAAAGCGCGGTAGTGTACGCCGTTGGCCTGCCAGCCGGACCGTCACCGCGTGTCACAGAAGCGAAAACGTGGGATGACATCCAGCGCCAAATGTGACAAACCGGGCACTGGTGGGTACAACAAGGGGCGGCACGACGGCGACGCATGACCCGGCACGGGAATCTTTACCGCCGACCGGACGTTGACCGGAAGACGACGACAGCGACACCTGTCCTGTGGGCGACAAGCCCGGGAGGCACGATTCATGAGTGAGCGAGCTCTCCGCGGCACGCGACTTGTGGTTACCAGCTACGAGACGGACCGCGGCATCGATCTGGCCCCGCGCCAGGCGGTGGAGTACGCATGCCAGAACGGCCATCGATTTGAGATGCCGTTCTCGGTAGAGGCGGAAATTCCGCCGGAGTGGGAGTGCAAGGCGTGTGGCGCCCAAGCACTCCTGGTGGACGGGGATGGTCCCGAGGAGAAGAAGGGCAAGCCTGCGCGTACGCACTGGGACATGCTCATGGAGCGGCGCACACGCGAGGAGTTGGAGGAGGTGCTGGCCGAACGGCTGGCAGTCCTGCGCTCCGGCGCCATGAACATCGCGGTGCATCCGAGGGACAGCCGAAAGTCGGCCTGACCCTGTCGGGACCGCCACAACAGCACAGACAGAGAGCCGTGGGGG